>NZ_LAQU01000009.1 GCF_000970345.1 Robbsia andropogonis
GCCTAGCGACGCAATCGAACTGTTGTCGTACAGCTTCAACTCGGTCTTCAAGCCTTCCATCAAAGCCAATCCGTAGAGGCCGTGCGCGATCACACCGTTGAACCCCTTGCTTTGCGCAAATGCCGCGTCCGTATGCAGAGGATGATGATCACGGGTCAGCGTACAGAACGCCGCAATGTCCGTAGTGGTGATCTCATGCGGCGCCGTGCTGATCGTCTGCCCCACCGGAACGTCTTCATAGTACAAGTCACTTGCGGGAATGTCGGTTTTCGTCATCGCCTTATCTCTTTCTCCAGGTCCACTGATACGATCGTTACCTGTTTGCAGTAACGCGCTAACCCGCGTGCGTGGGCACCGGAATCTGTCTGCGTGGCAGCGCGCGGAACGCCTCTCCAATGCCCATCGCGCCAGACTTGAACAATCGCGCATCCATCATCTTCAACGTCGTGCTGACCCGCATCGAAAATCCGATATGGTCAAGTACGTCTTCTTGCAAACGCACACCAGGCGCGATCTCGGTTAAGACCAGACCATCCGCTTCGAGTTCAAACACTGCGCGCTCGGTCACGAATGACACGCGTTGACCACGACGGCGAGCCAGGGCACCGGAAAAGCTAATCTGATCGACCATTGGCACGAATTTCTTGAAACGGCCATCACGCCGAATGTCGAGCTTGCCGCCACCGGCAACGATGTCAAGACTGCCGCCGGTCAGCGTGCCGCTGAAAACAAGACGCTGCGAATTCTGCGTGATGTTGATAAAGCCGCCCGCACCGTCGTAGCGTTCACCAAAGCGTGTAACGTTGACATTACCGTTAGGATCGACTTGGGCAAACGACAGGAAAGCACAGGTCAGTCCGCCCCCGTCGTAGAAATCGAATTGATAGCCTTGATCCAGAATCGCCCGCGGATTGACCGCCGTCCCGAATTCCCGGCCATGACCGGGCACACCACCGATGACGCCGGCCTCGACGGTGAGCGTGATCAGTTCGTCGATACCCTCTTCCGCCGCGACATTCGGGATCATCGCCGAGACGCCGACGCCGAGGTTCACGACGTCGCGCGGATGCAGTTCGAATGCGGCACGACGCGCAATGACGCGTTTGATCGTCAACGGGTCCGGCGCGATCTGCGACGCCGGCAAACGGGTTTCGCCAGACCGGGCCGGATCATAATGCGTTGTGTAAGTCTGCATCTGATCCGGTTCGACGACGAAATGATCGATCAAAAAACCGGGAATCTTGACCATATGCGGGTGCAAGCTTGCCCGCTTCACCAAACGCTTTACCTGGCAGATCACGATGCCGCCCGCGTTATGCACCGCCTGCGCGATCGACAGATCTTCGCGCGATGTTGCCTCGTGCTCCATGCTGACGTAGCCGTCCTCGTCGGCGGAGGTGCCACGGATCAACGCCACCGTGGGCACGCCGGGTGCATGATAGAAAAGATAGTCGCGGCCCTTCAATTGGATACGCTCCACCATCGGCTCCGTGGTGCGCTTGTTCATTCGACCGCCTTCCTGCAACGGATCCATGTAGGTTTCCAGCCCCACGTGCGAGACGATGCCTGGATGCTTGCCCGCCATCGCCCGGCAAAGTTGTGTCATCACCCCCTGCGGCAGGTTATACGCTTCAATGGCCTCGTCCAGAATCAGTTTCATGAACGGGAGTTGCAATCCGAAGTTGCCACCAATCACGCGCCCGACCATGCCAGGATGCGCGAGGCGACAGATACCCTTCTCGGTCAGCGCTCCCACCCCGGTGATATGAAACAATGTCAGGTTGCGCGGCGTCGCGCCCTCCAGGAACCGCGATTCAAGCGCCATCAGCACGGCCTCGGGCACCCCGGAGCCGCCATTGCCTCCCAACATGACGAAATCGTCGTCTTTAATCAACGCAGCTGCTTCGGCTGCCGTGATGCATGAAATCATGATCGCTGTGGTCTCGTCGTGATCGTCTGTCGGTCGCCGTTTATGCGAGTTCCTTGTCCACCTGGCGCGAAATGATCATGCGCTGGATCTGGTTCGTGCCTTCGTAGATTTGTGCCAGGCGCACGTCGCGGAAGATACGTTCGATTCGGTATTCACATGAATAACCGTTGCCGCCATGGATTTGCAGCGCGTTCGATACATTGCGCATCGCCATGTCGGTGGTGAACAGCTTCGCTTGCGCGGCTTCTTTTGCAATCGAACCGCCCGGCGTCGTGTAGACGCGATGCATGATGGATCAACAGACGCGACGCATCGATTTCCGTCGACATGTCCGCAATCATGAATTGCACTGCCTGAAACGACAGAATCGAACTGCCGAACTGCTTGCGCTGACGGGCATAGGCTAGCGCATCTTCCATTGCGCCCTGCGCCAAGCCGAGCGCCATCGACGACATCAGCAAACGGCTGAAATTGAAATTGCCCATCGCCATCTTGAACGCCTGGTTCTCAGTGCCAACCATCGACTCTTCCGCCAGCCTCACGTTCTCGAACACCAACTGGCAGTCTTCTAGACCGTGCATCCCGAGCAGTTCCTCGTTCTTGCCCCGCGATATGCCCGGCAGAGACATGTCGACCAGGAAACAACTGATCGACTTGTGGCCCGGCGCATCACCCGTTCGCGCGAACACCATCGTGTAGTCACATACGCCGCCCAACGTCACCCAAGCCTTTACACCATTGAGCACCCAGCCGCTTTCAGTACGACGCGCCGTGGTCGTGATGCTGGCGACATCGGAGCCATGATCAGGTTCCGAGACGGCCGTTGCAAAAACAGCGCTGCCGTCGAGAATTTTCGGAATAAGTGCTTTTTGTGTCGCGTTGCCATGGTGATGCAGAAACAGCGCCGCCTCCACTGGAATCGCGAAGGTATTGCCGATTGCACCGGAGCAACGTGCCAACTCTTCCATCGCGATACATACCGCAATAGTGTCGAGTCCAGAGCCACCCGCGGATTCAGCCAGCGAGGTGCCGTACAAGCCAAGATCCGCCATGCCTTTGTACAGTTCGCGATCGAAGTAATCCTCGCGATCGATCTTCTTCGCGCGCGGCAAGACTTCCTGTTCCGCAAAGCGGCGCACGGTGTCGCGGATGGCGGTCTGGTCTTCAGTATAGAGTTGCGTCATGGCAGTGTATCAATACAGGGTCTTGCGTCAGACACGTCGTCGAATGACAACATGCACTGCGCGCGCGGCGGAACGTTTCCGGGTTTCTCTACTGCGTCAAAACGAAATGGATGCTGTCCTGGCGGTTCACGCGACTCGGTGATCGCTAGCCAGCATGCCGTCATGTGCGACTTCATCCAGATCACGATCGAAGAAATACACGGCGGTGTCGGTCACCATCGGCGCACAAGCGTCATTGAAGCCGGCGGTAATATGGGCGGCCGCGCGTCGGCGAGCGTCGACATCCCGCCGATATGCGTGCACTTTGATCAGGACGCGTACCGGACGGCCATCTTCATACCCCAGCTTGCCGGCGTGCGCGTAATCACTACTTTCAAGCGGCTGGAAGAACACCGTCACAGTAACGGCCTTCACATCGAACGCGGCAACCACCGCTTCCGTGACGCTCCGGGAAATACGTTGTTTCGTCTCGGCCGGCAGCAACGGCGAAATAATTTCGAGATACGGCATGGTCACTTGGATTCCACGGAAAGATTGCCCTGAAAGACGAGAGGATCCACCGTATCGTCAGTCGCGCATAAAGGCTCTGCTGGGGCTCGGCATGAGCCACGCAGCATCAAACGCTGGCCGACGCGGTATTCCCTTGCCCCGTTCGCGGCGCCATCGATCCGCTGCAAAATCCTATCCGCCGCCAGGTTCGCCAGCGCCTCCGGGCCGCTGTCGACCACGCTCAGGGTCGGGCGGCCCCATTCGAACCATGGCGAATCCTCGGCGCACAATAAAGAGATATCTTCCGGAACGCGTAGACCGCGCTCGGACACAACACGCATGACACCAAGTGCGGATTCGTGATTCGCCACGAAGATAGCTGTCGGCGGATCCGGTCGGTCGAGTAGCGCCATCGCGGCGTTCGTCCCGGTCTGCGGCAAATAAGGGCCATCGATGATCAGCGCCGGATCGAACGGCACGAACGCTTCGTCAAGCGCCCGGAGATAACCGGCCCGGCGCTCGTCCCCCGATGTCGTCCCACGCCGCCCGACGACCAGACCAATCCGGCGATGCCCCATCTGCAAAAGGTAACGCGTTGCGTCATAGGCCCCGTCGACATCGGCGCTCAACACGGATTCGAGCAATGCCGATGGATCGCGACGCACAACGCAGAGAACCGGCACACCACTGCGTTCCAATTGGACGAACACCTCGCTGTTCTGCCCGGTTGGCACCACAACCACGCCGCTGACGTTGTAGTCGGTCAATGCAGATATGGCGTCACGCTCTTGCTGGGCGTCATCACCAGTAATGCAAAGCATTACTTGATAGCCTTTTTCACGCATCCGGCCTTGCACAACGGCAGCGATACGACGGAAGGACGCATTCTCAAGGTTATGAATGACAACGCCGATCAACTGCGCATGCCGGGTCTTCAAACCTTGCGCAAACTTATTGGGACGGTAACCCAACCGTGACGCCGCCTCACGAATGCGCGCTTGCGTGGCGGGGCCCGCCAGCCCCTTCCCGGCCAGCACTCGCGACGCCGTGGCCACGGAGACATGGGCAACTTCGGCAACGTCGCGCAATGTGACGGCTTTCATATCCGCGTCCTTGGGCATGAAGGAAAGTAAAAGTCGGGAAAAATCACGTAATCGATTACGTTGATCGGATGGTAGGAAGCGAAAAATGACCAGTCAATAAGCTGACCATTACCAAATGAAGGTCAGGTATTGGCGTACGTTATAGTGTGTTTTTGACATGACACATGGCACGAGGCCTGAGTCCTTTACTTGACAGGCAATAGCGCTTGCCATCCTGGCCAGGACGGCAGACGCATGTAAGAATGCGTAACCGTTTGCTTGCAAGGAGACCTCGAACGCGACGAAGTGGCGGGTATTTCCGGCAAACGGTCGATGTGCATCGGCACCTTATAGCCCGCTAACGCCCCGTGCCATGCTTGCAATCCGTTACTGAAACGGAAGAAGAATCTGTGTGAGAATTGAACTATTGCCCGTGCCGTTGCACATAGGCAGTGCGTGGCGCGAGTCCGCAGCCCGTCCCCATTCACAACCCGGCACGAGATAGAGACCGATGAGCATGGATAGCGAGACGCAGCAGGCAATCGATGAGCTGAGACGACAAGTTGAGGAACTCACTAAGGCGTTGCTGCAAATACAGAAAACGTTGGTCAGCAGCTTTACGTCGCATAACACTTCCATCAATGCGCACACACAGGCGATCGATACGCATACCGCGCAGTTATCGGCACTGACACCTATTGCCCAGGCAACTGTGGCACGCCTGCAGCATGATCCAGAATTTGCCATGATTCTTAAGCGCATTCTGGAAGAAATATCCGCCAATCAGAACGCTTCAACCATTCCTGACAGTGCACTAGAACGCAGCGAACAGTTCCTGCGGCGCATTGTCCCGGGTCACCTCATGCCTTGAGGGACATGGTCGGGACCCGCCGCATCCCGGTGAAACCGGCTGCGGCCGTGGCGCGCCTACCATCTTTCAGCACCGTAAGGCCGCATGCGTCATGCGGCCTTGTTGCGTTCCGAACAATGGTTTTTCGAGATACGGCAAATGGCAGCGCGTGGTACAAACGACACCCAACACGCTGAATTGCCGTTCACGCCGATTGCCACCTAATTTGGCATCTGCAAGAATGCGAGCGTCTGCACGTGCCAAGCAGCGATTCATGCCCGACGTTGGCAACCTGTGCAGCGGTATTCGGGGACCGGCGACAACGGGATCGCCGCCCCGAGCCTTGCCAGCCTTGTCATCGCCACGCATGCGGTGGGCGCCGTGGCATCGTGCCGCCGGCGCCCGTTACTCGACCGCCCCATGCGGTCACCCAGCAAGAGTTCCATGACAATGAAATACCGCTCGATCCTGACCTCGCTGTGCATCAGCATTTCGCTCATCGGCGCCACGGCCGCGCACGCCGACGCGCTGTCCGACATCAAACAGCGTGGCACGCTACGCATCGCGGTACCGCAAGACTTCGCACCGTTCGGCTCCGTAGGAGGGGATATGAGCCTTCATGGTTTGGACATCGACACCGCCGGACTGATTGCCAAGGCCATGCATGTCAAGCTTGAACTCGTGCCGGTCAGTAGCGCGAATAGAATTGCCTATCTCCAGACACACAAGGCGGACCTAGTCATCTCGACGCTTGGCAAAAACGCTGAACGTGAGAAAGTGATTGACTTCTCGCAAGCCTACTCGCCGTTCGCGAACAGCGTGTTCGGGTGGAAGGAAATCAAGGTCACCGGACCGGAAGATCTGGCGGGCAAAACAGTGGGCGTTGCCCGCAGCACGTTCGAAGATCTGCAATTGACCCAGACCCTGCCGCCATCGGCAACAATCAAGCGGTATGACGACAACAACGGCATGATCGCGGCCTATATGTCGGGGCAGGTACAGGTTGTGGGGACCGGCGACTTCGTTGCCAATGCGATCGCTGAAAAGCATCCCCCCCACCCGCCGGTCTTGAAGTATGTCATCCATGAGTCTGGGTGCTACGTCGGCCTGAACAAGGGCGAACCGGCACTACTCTCCGCAGTCAATGACGCCCTGACGGCAGCCAAAAAGGACGGATCGCTGAATAAGATCGTCGAAAAATGGCTGCATACGCCGCTGCCGCAAACAATGGCGACCACATTCCAATAAAATACGTCAGCCCGACGCCGTCGGAGATCTTCCCATGACGGCGCTGCCATGACATGTCACTGCGCCATCATCGCTTCAGGGCAGCATCCCGTTGTTCTGGAACCCACGCTTTCGTATTTTCAAGATGGCTTACCAATTCGATTTCGGCGCGGTCTTCGACTACACGCCTGTGCTCGTCACAGGCATTGAGGTCACGATCGAGCTGACCGTCGCCGGCGGAATTCTCGGCATGCTGGTTGCAATATTCTGTGCGTGGGTGCGTACGGACGGTCCAACCTGGCTGCGTCCCATCGTGGGACTGTACGTCGAGGTAATCCGTAATACGCCGTTCTTGATCCAGCTTTTCTTCATTTTCTTCGGCTTGCCGGCCCGCGGCATTCGCATCAACGAGATGGAAGCGGCAATCCTAGCGATGGTGATCAATCTGGGTGCCTACAATACGGAAATCATCCGGGCAGGCATCGCAGCCATTCCCCGTGGCCAACGCGAAGCCGCCGCCAGCCTGGCGATGTCGCGTGGGCAGGCGTTCCGCTACATTATCCTGCAGCCTGCATTGCAGAAGATGTGGCCTGCGCTGTCGAGCCAATTGGTCATCGTGATGCTTGGGTCGGCAGTGTGTTCGACGATTGCCGTTACGGAATTGTCCTTCGCGGCGAATTTCATTCAGGGACGCAACTTCCGCTCATTCGAATCCTATGCAATTACAACCGTAATCTACCTGGTTCTCGCCATCGTCCTGCGTCAGATTCTGCGCTATATCGGGGATCGTTACGTTGTCAATCGACGTCCCCGTTCTGTGCCTTTCCCGGGAGGCCGCGCATGAGCTTTACATTGTGGGATATCATCCGTGCGTTACTGATGGCATTGCGTTGGACGGCATTGTTATCCGTGGTTGCCTTTATCATGGGCGGAGTGGTCGGTCTGATTCTGCTGTGGTTGCGGATTTCGCGCGTGCGAACGGCAAACTGGTTCGCGCGTGGCTATATCGAACTCTTCCAGGGTACCCCGCTGCTGATGCAGCTCTTCATGATCTTCTTCGGCCTTGCGCTGTTCGGGCTGGATGTACCGGCCTGGCTTGCCGCGGGTATCGGCCTGACGTTGTGGTCCAGTGCCTTCCTGTCGGAAATATGGCGCGGCACCGTCGAGTCGATCGCGAAGGGACAGTGGGAGGCATCCGCCAGTCTGGCAATGACGCGGCTGCAACAGATGCGCTACGTTATCCTGCCGCAGGCACTGCGGATCGCCATCGCGCCTACCGTCGGCTTCTGCGTGCAGATCGTAAAAGGCACCGCGGTGACATCGATCATTGGTTTCGTCGAAGTAACGAAGGCCGGTACGATGATCACGAACGCGACGTTCCAACCTTTTGAAACCTACGGCATCGTTGCCGCCCTGTATTTTGCGCTGTGCTGGCCGTTATCGCTCTACAGCCGTTTCCTGGAGAAGAAGTTCCATGCCCCTCATCACCATTGACGGCGTCAAAAAGCGCTTCGGCGATAACGAGGTGCTCAAGGGCATCACGTTGAGCGTCGACAAAGGCGAGGTCATCGCGATCATTGGCAAGAGCGGCTCGGGAAAAAGCACGCTGCTGCGTTGCATCAATGGATTGGAGACGATCGACGAGGGCAATATTAACGTTGCGGGCGCTTACGTCGGTCAAGGCGATGCGGAATTGCGGCGGTTGCGCTTGAAGATCGGTATGATCTTCCAACAGTTCAATCTGTTCCCCCATCTGACCGTGGGCCGTAACGTCATGATCTCGCCGATGGTGGTCAAGAAGACCAGCGAAGCGGAGGCGCGCAAGGCCGCAACGGCGCAGCTAGAGCGTGTCGGCCTCGGTGCGAAGTTCGATGCCTATCCAGATCAGTTGTCAGGCGGGCAGCAGCAACGCGTGGCCATCGCCCGCGCCCTGTGCATGGCGCCGCAGGC
Organism: Robbsia andropogonis; assembly: GCF_000970345.1. Classification (GTDB taxonomy): domain Bacteria; phylum Pseudomonadota; class Gammaproteobacteria; order Burkholderiales; family Burkholderiaceae; genus Robbsia; species Robbsia andropogonis. The sequence continues at coordinate 8,713 of NZ_LAQU01000009.1, forward strand.
GCTGCTCTGCGACGAGATCACGTCAGCGCTGGACCCGGAGCTGGTGCAGGAAGTGCTGGCCGTCGTTCGGCAACTGGCCGACGAAGGCATGACGCTGCTGATGGTCACGCACGAAATGCGTTTCGCGCGGGAAGTGTGCGATCGCGTGGTGTTCATGCATCAAGGGAAGGTGCATGAGGTCGGGCCGCCGGAAGAATTGTTCACGAACCCGAAGACACCGGAGTTGCGGCAGTTCATCGGCATGACGGCGGGCCTTTCCGGTGGTGCGGCGGATGGCGCGCCGGCAACGTCATTAGACGCTGCCGGCTTGCCGCAGTCGGCTTGATGAAGGCGCCGGTGTGACCGCCGACACGCACCGCGGCGCCCTTGCGCTTCCTGTCAACCGCGCCATCAGAATGGCTGGCACGGGCGGCGCGGCAACATCGGGCCCTACGGGCGACGCGTTGGATGCCGCCCTGGTCCGCTTGCCCTACCTGAATCACTATCCTCCGGCGTTGCAACAGCAAGTTCGCACGTTGATAGACGAAGGCCGTGTTGCCCGCTATCTGCAAGGGCGTTATCCCGATTACGTTCTGCCGGCAACTGATGACACGTGCATTAAGGAAAGCGGATCGCGGCATGCCGTGCAATCGGACAAGGCATTGTATGCCTTTTGCGCTGACGTCAAACAGCAATTCCTGCGTTCCGCCCCGCCAGTCGACAAGGTGCTATACGATAACAAGCTCGATGTCGTCCGGCATGCGCTCGGGTTGCATACCGCCATCTCGCGAGTCCAGGGTGGCAAGCTCAAGGCGAAGAAGGAAATTCGCATTGCCTCGCTATTTCGCGATACGCCGCTCGCATTCCTGCGCATGATTGTCGTGCACGAGGTGGCGCATCTCAAGGAACCAGAGCACGATAAGGCGTTCTATCGCCTTTGCGAGTTCATGGAGCCTGACTACCACCAGATCGAACTCGATTTGCGTATTCATCTGACGGCGAAACAGTTGCGATTGATCGCTTGAGGAACGGTGCCGTCTAAGTTGCATGGCATTCCGAAACTCCTACTCCCTGTCATGCTGCTTACGGTACGGCACGCCGAATGCTCCAGTAACGCGCCGCCTCACCCTCGTGTTTGCGCCTGTTGCCATTCCTTGACCAATACCGCCATCAGCTCTTCTGCCGGGAGCGTCCGCGCAAGAGGAGCCGCTTGACCGGCCCAATGCGCTGCGTAACTGTGATCGCCGCGCTCGCTGGCTGCTTGATGCAGGGCCTTGCCGGCATCGTACGCGATGGGGTAATCCGGCAACGCTGGTGCACCGGAAGCGCCCATTGCATGAAAGCGATTGACAATACCGCGTGCCGGCCGCCCCGAAATGGCGGCGGTGATCGCGGTATGCGCGGCCTTTTCGCTCTTCAGTTCATCCCGATATGCCTCCGATGCCGATGACTCCGGGCACAGGATGAATGCCGTACCCATTTGCACGCCTGCGGCACCCAGTTGCATCGCCGCGGCGATGCCCTCCCCGTCCATGATGCCACCCGCTGCTATCACGGGAAGACGAGACCGGCTCGCGAGAACACGCACCAAAGCCAATGTCCCTATCTCATTATCATGCGCGGGGTCGAAGACGCCACGGTGACCGCCCGCCTCGATACCTTGCGCCACGATCGCATCCAGGCCCGCTTCCTCGATCTGCCGCGCCTCTTCAAGATTCGTGGCGCAGCCCATCGTCACGCTGCCCGCCTTTCGGAGTGCGTCGATCCAATGCGCATCAGGTAGTCCAAAGTGGAAGCTCACCACTTTCGGGTGGGTCTGTAACAACGTTTCAAGCAACGCGTCATGGCCGAGGGCCGTCGCATAAATATTTCGAAGCGACGGTGGCGGTGTCGCGTCGAACTTCCGGAATTCGGGCGCAAGATGCTGTAGCCAGGCCGCTTCGCGCGTTGCGTCGGCACGAGCCGCCACGTGGCAGAACAGATTGACATTGAACGGCTTGGTGGTCAGCGCCTGTGTCTTCCGAATCTGCTCCGCGATTTGGGCAACGGTATTGGCGCCCAATCCCAGGGATCCCAGTCCTCCCGCATTCGACACGGCGGCGGCGAGACTTGGCGTGCTGATGCCGGCCATCGGTGCCTGGATGATTGGGAAGCGCACGCCAAAAAGCGCCGCCACCGTTTCCGGCGTAGTCATTGATTACTCCAAGTTTCGTGTTTGATTCTTCGCGATAAGAATATAACAAACGCGCTCGAAGATCAGGATCTACCGATATTTCGCTATTCCCGTGACTCGGGTGCAGGCGTGTTCGCATGGTCTTGGCAGCCGAAACGCCAATGCGGGAGCGCGTCAAGCGCCGACCACAGCGCTCGACGACACCCCTACTGCCGCGCCCGGAATTACAGCAAGGATCGCAATGTCACGGCGCCGTCCTGCAGTGCGGCAGGGTCCAACGACTTCCCCGCCGTGAGCAAACGTCGGCAGACTGCCATATCCCGCCCCGCATTGACGGTAACCGCGGCCTGCAGTCGTTGCCCCCCATCGAGGGAAAACAGCGAGAAGACATCGTTCGCCGGATCACCGCGTAGCACCAGTCGCTCCGATGCATCAGCCATATCCGGGGACGCGAATATGCCCAGTGTCTGCACATTGCAGGTGTATTGATCCGACCAGAGCCAAGGTATTTCAGCATAGCGGTCATCGGCGCCGAGCATATTTGCGGCCGCGACAACGGGCTGATTTTCCGCAACCTGCCAGGATTCAACACGAAGATGCCGGCCCAGCAATGGATTGAAGTGCGACGTTACTTCCCCCGCGGCAAAAATGTGGGGGTCTTCGGTCCGGCATTGCGCATCCACCACGATGCCATTATCCACGCGCAACCCCGCCGCCGCCGCGAGTTCCACGTTGGGCAAGACGCCAATTCCCACCACCACGACATCCGCCGTGATGCTGTCCGCACCCGCGTCCACCGCAATCGCCCCCTCATCCGAACGACGAAGTGCCGTCATACGCGCGCCCAACCGGACGTCAACACCACGTCCGCGATGCAGCGCGAGAAGGTACGCCCCTACCGTCGACGGCATCGATCGCTGCAACAAACGCGGCGCGGCCTCAAACAGCGTGACCGTGCAACCGAGTGCACGCGCAGACGCAGCGACTTCGAGTCCGATGAAACCTCCGCCAAGCACCGCCACGCGCGTGCCCGGTTGTAATACCGCGCGCAATGCCTGTGCATCGGCCACAGTCCGCACGTAATGCAGCGGCACGTCCGTATCGACCGGCCCCGGGAAAGGCCGGACGCGTGATCCTGTCGCCAGCAGGAGCGCATCATAGGGCAACGCCCCACCTCGGTCCGTGGTCACGACACGCCGTGACCGATCAATCGCCGTTACCCGTGTGCCGAGCTGCAGCGTGATCCGTTGTGCGTCATACCACGCGGCATCGCGAATGAACGCGCGCCGCGCACCATCGGCGCTGGTCAACGCTTCTTTCGATAACACCGGCCGATCGTATGGCAACGCCTCCTCGGCACCAACCAGCGTGATTCGCACCTCCGCATCACGCTCCCGCAACGCTTCCGCCGCACGGCGGGCAGCATGGCCCGCCCCGGCGACGACGATGGATTTAACCGACATGGACTTCTACCCGCGATGCGACAATGCGTATCGGAAATACGCGAACCGGTTCGGTGATCGGTGCGCAGCGTGGTGCACCGGTCCGGATATCGATCAGTCCTTGGTGCAACGGACATTCCACGCAGCCGTCTTCCACGAATCCCTCTGAAAGCCGCGCATGGCCATGTGAGCACAAGTCGTTGAGTGCAAATACTTCATCCCCCAGACGGAAAACCGCGATCTGCCTATCCCCGGCAAAAACGGCGGTGGGCTCGCCTTCGGTGAAATCATCGAGTGCGCCAATGGGCTGCCAGTTCGTTTCCATAGCGTCCATCCTTTTTCTCAGATCGGCGTTGCAAGCAGGGTCTGCACACGCGAGGTGTCATAGATGACCCGCTTGCGCCGATAGCGCAGACCCGCGTCGGTATGTACCACGGTATCGAAATACTTCCCGGCCTGATAGACGTTCGATTCACCGTTAGCGCGCGTCTGCACCACGACATAATTGCTTTCGGTTTCAATCTCGCCGTCGCGTTCGGATAGGATGATCATCCCCGACGTCATATGGCGATACGTGTGTTCCTCGAAGATATTCGCGTTCCGCAGCGACACCACGCGATCGCGCAACATCCTCTGGTTCGTGCAGTAGATGATGCCAACCGGCAGACCCATGTCCGCATTTTCCTTCGGCACGATCTCGTACAGGCAATCCTCGGTAAACATCGCCGGCCACGCTTCGAGCCGGTCATTGTCTAGGTTGCTGATATATTCGTCCTGCAGCATTTGCAGCGAAAGCCACAACGTTGTTCGATCCATCGTATTCCTCTTGTGCATTGGCGGCCGCGATTGCCAGTCCGCTACGGGTTTCGCTCAATAGCCCATCAGTTTCTGATACCCCACCCAGAACTTCCGGATCAGGCTTTCCGTTATCACCGTATCCTGTTGGTCTGGATTACCGCGCGACATCTCGATGACAGATGTCGCATCCGCGTCGCGGACGGTGCCGCGTTGCACCAATTCGGTCGCCTCGGTGTCTTCCATCGAGATATAGCCCGCTGGCCCGACAAGATTCGCCTGCTTGAGGCGCAGCTCTCGCATTTCCGGCGTGTCGTCGGTGTAGCCAAAGAAATGGAAGATCAACTCGAAACTGTTCGGCCCTTTTGGCAGCAGTTGCCGCGCGACCAACGTATTGTGGATTTGCTGAACCACCAATTGCGGGAAGATCGGCTGGATATGGTTCGTCGTGTCTTCCTCATATTCTGAGATAAGGCCGAGAATGGAGTCATCTTCCAGGACAAAGCCGTCATCCATCGAACGGATATTCTGCTGCTTGTACGCGGCGGATGTATCTTCTCCGGTCTTGGTCACGGTGATGATGCTGTGCAATCCGTGCGTGGCGTCAGGAATCGAACGCGCCTTCATGCCGACGCGGAAGATATTGAACGTGGTATGAAACAGGTGCAGCATGCTGGCGTGATACGGATCCTTGACGTTCTCGAAATACAGCTTCCAGTTCGATTTCGAGAACTGCCGCGTGCAACCAAGATATTCAATGGGTTTATGGAAGATCCGATCGATCCATGGACGCATCTCCGCACCCAGGTACTCGGGGAGCGAGCCTACTGTGTCGCTGAACGTGGCGAAGACAAGTCCGCGATAACTGTCCACCCGCAATTGACGCAAACTATGTTGCTTTGGATCGAAATCCGCGGGCATGCCGGTCATGCCCTTCTGCCCACGACGGAACGGCACGCCGAGCAAGTTACCGCTGTTGTCGAAGCTCCACTGATGGTATACGCAGGTGTGCGACGTGGCATTGCCCCGCGCCTTCCGGCACACCGAGGCACCGCGGTGCGCGCAGCGGTTCACCCAAGCGGACAGCGAACCGTCTTCGCCGCGTGTCACCACCACCGGGGTATCACCGACAAACGTACTCTTGAAGTCGCCGGCGTGCGGGATTTCGGCCTCCAGCGCAAGAAAATTCCACGTCGGGCCGCGGAAGATACGCTCTTGCTCACGGTCATACACCGCCTGCGAACTAAATACTTTATACGGAACGCGCGATCCGTCATCATGCGGAAAAACCACCGCGTCGGCCTCTCGCGGTGCGTCGCCAGGCTCATGCGGAGCCTTGCGGCTCAGGGGCATTGCGACTGTTGTTTCCATCATCTTTCTCCGTTTTGTGGGGCGCTTGCGCATTACAGGGCGTGTAGACAGATTTTTGGAGCGCCACAATAACGGGTCTATCCATAAAAAACGCGCGAATACCGGTCTTATCCAATTTCGGCAGGTTTCCCAGGTGCCTGCGTTCCGGGATAGACTGTTACTGAATTATTGGCTTCGTCCTCGATAACGGGGTCAGATGATCATGCCGCTTTCCTTTTTCCATCCTGACGCGCTGCGCAAGTACCGTCTGTTCGAATCGTCGGACCTCGACGAAACACGGGAGTCCATTTCCCGCGTGATGCAACCGCATGCGCTACGCCCCACCGGCCACGCGGAGGGCACCTCGCACATGGATTTCGTGAAAGTGGGCCGCCTCGGGCTGGGCACTATTGCTTTCGGGTCGGACATGCATGTCGACGTGGAGTCCGTCGATGGCTATTACCTGCTGATGTTCTGCCTTTCCGGGCAGGCGCTGGCCCGCACGCGCGACACCACCTTGCGCGTGGATCAGGACAACGGCATCCTCTGCCGCCCGGGGCACTCCTTCGACGCGCAGTTATCCGATAACTGCGAACAATTCGTGTTGCGGATCGACGCGCAAGCATTCGTATCCGTGCTCGGTGACGAACCGCTTCATATTGCCCCGCGGCTGCCCGTAGGCGGCCCTCATCTGCGCGGATGGATGGAACAACTTCGCGCCTTGACCGGTTCCACCGCCTTGCTCGAAAGCGCACGCAACAGTCCCGGCATTGCCACGCATATGGAGCATTTGCTGCTTGAGTTGTTGTCTCAGGCAGTTGGCCCCCTCTCGCCGTACGATGGAATCTCAGGCGTCTCCGCCGCGCTACCCTCGCGATCCACAGGCATCGCGCCTGCTTTCGTTCGTCGCGCCGAGGACTTCATTCGCGCGCGCAGTGCGGACGCATTGCAATTACAGGACATCGCCGACGCCGCCGGTGTGCCCCCGCGAACATTACGCGAAGGTTTTCAACATTTTCGGGGCATCACACCGATGCAGTTTGTTCGGGATATCCGGATGTCACGGGCTCGTGAGACGTTATTGCGTGCCGAACAGGATGTTCGCGTTTCCGATATCGCGCTCGAGTGCGGTTTCTTTCATCTTGGGCGCTTCTCACTTGCGTATGCGAAGACGTTCGGCGAATCTCCCTCGGAAACGCTGCGGCGGCGCTGAGTAAGCCCATAGGCGACTCCCCGGACCGCGTACCGATCAGACCGGCTTGCTTTCACTCGACGCCCAGTTCGGCATCATCGTGTTCGATGGCAATGTTTCGTCCACCAATTTCCTGGCTGCCTGGATGCCCGCGATGGGCAGTCCCGCGGGGTTCAATACCCCGATCTGCACCAACACCGACGCCTGATCCCAATAGATGTGCTCGTTATAGAGCTTGTCACCACGGAAGCAGACTACCGCGAGCATTGGTACCTCGAAATACTTGCCCGTGGGTGCCAACCCTGGCAACAGCCAGTCGATCTCTCGATCATGCGTTGCACAGAAAACAAATTCATCGACAATGCGATCCGCCCCGATGGTTCGCGACAGCGGAATCAGGCGCGTGTCCTCGGGATTTGCATTGACGAAATGGTATTTATAGAAGCGCTTCAACTGGTCATGCCCGACACCACCCGTCATTGTCGGAATATGATTGACGTAAGGCTCGGCCACCATCGTCGGCATGATCGCGTCTACATCACGCGTGGCGAATTCGTAATAGCAATGCTGCTCCCATAGATGGTTCAGATCGAAGATCGGACCCAACGTGGTGCGAAGCAATGCCAGCGTGCGCGAATAGGCCATTTCGGCGGCAGGCTTGTTGAAGTGCGACCGGTCCGGTGTCGCGAATGCGTGATTGCAGTCAGGATAGACATGATGCGCGATCCGCGGATTGTCTGCAAAGCGCTGCACGATCGCGTCACGGACATCCGGCCCACAGAAGGCATCGTCACCCGCGAAGTGAAATAACATCGGGCAACGGATGGCGTCCATCTCGTCGAGATGCGCCTCCAGTCCAACGCCGTAATAGCTCACCGCGCAGTCGACATCGGTACGGACCGCCGTTAGCAGCGCCAGCCGCCCACCCATGCAATAACCAATCGCACCAACCTTGCCGGCCTGACGCGGATGGGCGCGTAATGCGGCAAGCGTCGCCGCGATATCCTCCACGGCTTTCTGCACGTCGAGCTTTTCAAGGTACCCGAGCGCCCGCGCGAAATCAGCTTCGTCATAACCGAGCACGACCCCTGGCTTCATACGCCAAAACAGATCGGGCACCATCACGACATACCCTTCTTCCGCATAACGATCGGCCATGTCTTTCATGAAACCGTTGATGCCGAAGATTTCCTGAATCAATACCAGCCCCGGTCCGGAACCTTGCTCGGGCATGGCGAGATACGCCGAAAAGGTTTGGCCGTCGGCCGACGCGATCTGAATGGTTTCGCCGCTCACAAAAAGCTCCGTCGTTAATAAGTACAAACGCGGCGTATCACCGCGCTCCACAGGATAGACCAAAAAGCAGTCAACCGAAGTTGGCGAACTGCTGCTGCACCGCGACCCGATCATGCGCAAGCTGCGCCGCGACATGCCGCGCCATCTCACCGACGTAGACTTCGTCAACGTGGTTCGTGAGCGCATCGAACACGGCCTTGACCACTTCGCTCACCGCCAGCTTCGGCGGCGGGAAATCTCGACTCATATCGGTGTCTATCGCTCCCGGCAGCACAGCCATGACCTGCACGCCTCTCGGACCAAGTTCGGCACGTACGCCTTCCGTCATCCTGAGTGCCGCCGCTTTCGCGGCGCAGAGTGACGTCATTGACGGCAAGGTCACACGCGCCAAAATAGACAGAATATTGATGATTGCCGCGCCTGTTTCCGTCCCACTCGTCTGCTTGGCCACCTGTGTCAAGATTGGCGCAAAACCGCGCGTGAGTTGCAGTGTCCCGAAATAATTGACTTCCATCTCGGCGCGCGCGGCCGCGAGGTCGTCTTGAGCCAAGGCCGGTTGCAAGCGATTGATACCGGCGTTATTGATCAGCAACGTGACGTCTGTCGCCAACATGGTGGCGGCATTCACTTGCGCGGGCACCGTAATGTCCAGTAGCACCGGCACGATACGCCGATCTTCCCGCCAGGGTGCGGGTAGCGACGCCAGATCGCGCGCTGCTGCATAGACCTTTCTCGCACCACCCGCGACCAGCGCATCCACGAAGCCAACCCCAAGGCCGCGATTCGCACCGGTTACAAACGCCACACTGCCTTCAATCCGCATTTTGACCCCCTGGTTGACCTGTTCTCGATCGCACGTCACTTTCCTTTGCATCAATGGCGATGGCACGGCTGGCATGAATACGCTGCGCGGCGTCCATCGTCAGCAACACGGCGGCACCATTCGGCGCGATTCGATCCGGCCAGTCTGCAGGTTCAAGCATCGCGATCACAATGGGGCCGTGATCCGTTTCGACGCTCGCAAGATGCACGTCCCCCGCTTCCTTGTCACCTGCGGACACGCCTGCTCGCATCCGCACCACGGTACTTTCCATAATCCGTCCGCCCGCGCACCCGAGAACGCGCCACGAACCGCTCCCACACGCTGGGCAAAATATGCGCGCAGGGAAAAGCGCATGGCCGCAGGCAGTGCAAGAATATACGTGCAATGTCATTCCATCGATCCCGTAGCACGTGCCAACACTACAGCATTGGCGCACATCGCGTAGCGATAGCCCACCATGCCATAGCCGCTGACCACCGCGTATTGCGCGTTGCGCACTTGCCGCGCACTGGCGCTTCCCTGTAATTGCTTGATCGCTTCAACAAGGCCATGCATGCCACCGGCCGCGCCCGCCTGCCCCACCGACAACTGGCCTCCCGAGGTGTTCACCGGCAATGCGTGCGACGTAACCTTGTCAAGCAAGGACCGCACGTCACCATCGGGGGCAAAGCCAAGGTCCGTGAGTTGGATCAGTGCCATCACCGGATAGTCGTCATACACCGAGACGAGATCGATCTGCTCGGGCGTGATCCGTGCCTGACGCCACAAATCGCTGGACAGTGTTGCCAATCCGGTAAGCAAGCCGTCGCCGCCTTGATGATCCGCGTTGTAGCTGCATTGGAGCGCTTGGACCTTGACGGCCGTGCCGGATTTCACAAGATCCGCTCGCGCAACGACGATCGCGTTCGCACCACTGACCACGGGCACGCAATCGAAACGGCATAACGGGTCCGCGACCATTGGCGCGCTCAGGTAGTCGTCCATCACCAACGGCATTCGGTACACGGCATCCGGATTAAGAATCGCCCACTCGCGCTGCGCGATACAAATGCGACCGTAGTCCTCACGCGCCAGCCCATGCAATCGCGCGTGACGCTGCGTCAACATCGCGAATAGACTATTCGGGCCACCATTTTCCAACGGTCGCAGGTAATCCCGTGTCGTAACGTTGTAATGCTCGACCAAACGCTTGAAGTCGGCGGGTGAAAAGGTATCGCCCGACAACAATACGATCACGTTTGCATCGCCATGCTGCACAGCGCGCATCGCGTGCTGCAGCAGATTGATACCGCTGGCGCCACCGTTGCAGTCATCCATGTTCCATCGAGTACGAATGCCAAGACGCCATGTCATGTCGATTGCGTGATCGGGCGCCAACGTAAACGAAGATACGCCAAGGCCGTCCACATCGTCTGCGCTGAAACCGGACTGCGAAAGGGCCATGGAAAATGCAGCCGCCAGCAGTGCTGCCGTTGTCATGTCGTCACGCTTGCGCCGATAGGGTACTTCAACCGCTGCGGCGATTCGCGCTCCATCGAAATCACAGGGGTGCATGCATTCGCTCCACGATACCTGCCATCATCGCCTTCATTTCGATAAAAGTGTAAGCCGCGTTTCCGTCAGGTGCGCTTGATACGGTACCCGGACGTTTCCACATCCCATGTTGTCGCGGTCACCCCGCGCTCACGCAGCTTGTACTTCTGTATCTTGCCATTTTCCGTCTTCGGCAATTCGTCCATAAACGCGATAAAGCGCGGCACTGCGAAATACGGCATGCGCGGCTCGCAATACTGGACCAGCTCCAGCGGCTTGAGTGCAGCATGCTCGCGCAGCACGACAGCGGCCATCACCTCGTCTTCCGCGAGTTCCGATTGCACGGCAAAGACAGCGACCAATGCGATCGCGGGATGACTGAGCAACACCTGTTCTACTTCGAACGAAGAGATATTTTCACCCCGGCGACGAATCGCATCTTTCAAGCGATCAACAAACCGGAAATAACCGTCAGACTCTCGCACGACCCGGTCACCGGTATGGAACCACAAGTTGCGCCACGCTTCCACGGTTTTTTCCGGCATCCCGAAATACCCGCTCGCGAAAGCAAAGGGCTGCTTCGCACGCAAAACTAATTCTCCGGCCTCGCCATCGGCAACGGGTTCGTCGCATGCATCGACTACCTGCGCTTCGAATGCGTCCGCCAGCCGCCCCATGTAGCCGGCGCGCTGCGTCGCCAGCGCACCACCGATAACCGCGTTGGTCTCCGTCGAGCCATAGATATCGATTAGACCTATACCCGTACGGCCCGTGAATATTGCGTGGAATTGCGCCGGCACGCCGGGCGCCAATGCCACCCTTACCCGATGCTCCCGCTCCCGTGATGCCTCGGGCAGCCGCAATAGGATCGGCACCATCGCGCCTAGAACATAGGTGACGGTTGCACGCGTTTCGATCAGCGCGTCGTAAAAGCGACTCGCGGAGAAACGCTTATCGACGATAAGCGTCGCATCGAACAGCAAGGCCTGAAAAAAAGCATTCAGCGCATTCGTGTGAAACAAAGGCAAGCACGTATAAAGCACATCGCCAGAACGCAATGCCAGATCACCACCGGTATGCGTACCCCACCAATAAAATTGTGCGTGCGAACACATCACGCCCTTCGACAACCCCGATGTGCCGGACGTATAGAGAATTACGAAGAGGTCACCGTCCGCCAACGTCGCTGGGCATATCGGATCGGTTGCCGCCGGCATCGGAATGGTCTCGATGGAGAACACCTTTGCGCCACCGAGCGGTTCATTGACCGCGTCGTCGATAAGCCAAATCGACCGCAATGAGCAAGCACCCTCACCTAGCATATGCACGGCGGACACCAGGCTAGATTCGGTAACCAGCAAGCGCGCGCCCGAATTGCCGAGAATATGCTGCAACTGCGCGCCACGCGATGCAGTATTGATCGGTACCGCCACGGCGCCCAACCAGCCGCAAGCCAGGACGATTTCAAGAAATTCGAACCGATTCGAACACAGCACGGCAACTCGGTCACCACGGGTAACACCGTGCGCCTGCAGCGCGCCTGCACGTCTCGCGACCGCTTCGCGCAGCATCGATGCGGACCAGGTATCGGTCCGATCCGAAAATAGCGCACCCTCTGCACCACGCGCACACCGAGCCGCCAACAGCGCTGGCACTGTGCGCATCGACGCGTTACGGCACGTTGGTTGAGCATCGCCTGTGAAGGTTTCCGCAGCGTGCGTCGTGCCGACCAAATCGTTCCGCTGAGACGCACGTGCTGACAGCGACGATGGCGCTGGGATCTGCATACTTCCGGACTCCGGTGATGAAGGTATTGACCGAGTCTAGAGTCGAGATCAATATCGGTCAAATTCATCTTAAATATCCAGCCCATGAACCCCACTGATTTCCAGCGGGTCGATCTGAACCTGTTGCGCGTGTTCCATATGATTCTCGACGAGCGGAGCCTGACACGCGCTGGACAGCGTCTGGGACTGACACAGCCTGCCGTCAGTTATGCGTTGGGGCGATTGCGCGCTTTGTTCGAAGACCCTTTGTTCGTACGCACGACCGATGGCATGATGCCGACGCCCGCGGCCGAGAGGCTTGCACTTCCCCTGGGCCGCGCAATGGCTGCGATTGGCGAAACATTACGAGATGCTGAGCCCTTCGACCCGCTTACCAGTACGCGCGAATTCCGGCTCACGCTGTCCGATGTGGGTGAGCAAGTATTCCTGCCACCGGTATGTGAAGCCCTGCAGCAAGCCGCACCGCATGTTCGCCTCGCCGCCGACCCGGTTCCGCTCGCCGAAATAGAAAGCAGGCTACGCCTCGGGCAACTCGACTTCGCCATTGGCAACCTGACGGCATTAAGACGCGTGACCCGCCACGCCGCACTCTTCAACGAGGAATGGGCCTGCATGACACGCAAACGCGCGGGTCTCCCGGCGCGCACCTTGTCTCGCAACCAGTTCCTCGAATTGCAGCATGTTGCGGTGTCGTCGACCGATAGCAGCCACCTCGCAATCGACGAGGCCCTGCGCGAGCGTAACCTGCATCGACGAATCGCCATGCGCGTGCAACACTTCACCGTCATTCCGCAAATCCTGTTACGGACCGATTGGATGGTCACCATACCGCGCGGCGTCGCGAACGTGTTCAACGCCACCGGCCAGTTCGCGATTTTTCACTACCGGTGGTGCTTCCAAAATTTGAATCGACGGTGCACTGGCATGAAGTATATGAACACGATATCGGGCATCAGTGGTTCCGGACACTGTTGATCGACACGCTGACACACGCCCGCCTTTTCGCCAGCAGCGCACGAAAATGATGCCGCTATGCAGATTTTGGGAGATAGCCTATACCGGAAACTCCGACGACCACCGATCATCAGCCTCATTGATGGCCGCGGCAATTTTGATGGATTTGACGCTGGCGCGAGTGCCCCCTATCGTGAGCGCGTCGAGCCATGCCGAATCAGCCATCGTGAGGAACGTTATGTCAGCCCCGCAAGCAAGCGTCGCCGGAGCAGCGGATTACGCTGCGCTCGTCCGCCGTGTGGAAGCCCTGGAAGCCGAATCCGACATTCGGAAAATTCAGGCCCGGTATATGTTCTTGTGCGACACGCCGCTCCCTGAATACGCTGTCGAGAACGATATGGCGCGCATCGACCTCATCTTGCAACTGTATACAGAAGATGCGGTTTGGGAAGGCGTGGGCGAGTATTATGACAACCAATTCGGGCGAGCGGTTGGCAAAGCGGCAATCCGTTCGCATTTCGAGGCGTTCTGGGGGCAGAAAAAAGATCCGGCGCTGATCCTCAATTGCCATTACCTGACATCGGAACAAATCCACGTTCACGCGGATGGACTGACCGCGGACGGTCAATGGGTGCATATGCAACCGTGGTTATTCTCGGACGGCAAGGCGCTGCTGCGGTCGTCGCGACTGAACAATCTATTCCGCAAAGAAACAGACGGCCATTGGCGGATCACGCGAACCCGTACAGAAAATGTCTTTGTCGCCCCCCTGTCGCCTACATGGGCGTCTGATTACCCCTCCCAATCAATATTGATGAAACCGTGAAAATCCTCATCATTGGTGCCGGCGCGCTCGGCGGCTATTTCGGTGCCCGCCTTGCGGCGGTGGGCCAGGATGTCACCTTCTTGTTACGTCCGCGTCGCGCGCAACAGATCGCCGAAGGCGGCCTGGTCATACAGAGCCCCACGTTTGGCAACACCGTCATCGCCGCGCCGCAGGTGACGCGTCGTGAAGCATTGCTCGCAACACCTACGCATTACGATGCCATCCTGGTCGGCTGCAAGGCCTATGATCTCGATGACACGATGGATGCGTTTGCGCCGGCCGTTGGCCCGCACACCATGATCGTCCCCTTGCTGAATGGCATGACGCACCTGGATCGTCTGTCATCCCGTTTCGATCCGAAGAACGTCCTCGGCGGCTTCTGCCTAATTTCCGCCGCGCTTGACGACGCAGGCCGGGTGCAGCATTTGAACGACACGCATCAGCTTTACTTTGGTGAACGCGACGGCACGTTGTCGGAACGGGTATTACGATTGCAAGCCTGCTTCGAAGGCGCCCTCTGCGACGCGATCGCCAGCCCGCGGATCATGGCGCAAATGTGGGAAAAATGGATCCAGATTGCCACCGCTGCCGGCATGACCTGCCTGATGCGCGGCGCAATCGGTACGATCAACTCCGTCGGTGGCACGGCTTTCGCGAACGCCTTGTTCGATGAATGCGCGGCTATCGCGGCCCATGCAGGGTATCCGCTAGGCACGCAAACCGCAGCGCGTATCCGTTCGGTGGTGACCAGCGATACCTCGCCTGTCACCGCGTCGATGATGAAGGATCTGGAACGCGGGGCGCGCGTGGAAGCGGATCATCTCATCGGCGCCTTGATCCGTGCGCGGGATGCCCATACACCGCCCACCGCCCGATGCGCACCGCTCCTGCTGGATCTGGTGATGCTGCACCTACGCACCTACGAGCACCGCGCGCAATCCTGAGTATTACGTTATGGACGCCTCGCCGTCCCCAACGACATCGGCTTGCCGCAAATCCGAAATCAACCATTCGAGACAAGCGGAGGCCATGCCCGACAGCGTACGCCCAGCAAGGGTTTGCACTTGCAAACGCCGTTGCTGCAGTAGCGGATTATCAAATCGGATCGCGATCAGGTCGTCCTGCGCCATTCGATTCGCGACCGACACATAGCCCGACGGCATGACCGCGCCATCCATCGTTTTGACAAACTGGTAAAGCGCGGCGGCGTACTGGCTTGTCACGGCCGGGACAATATCGACGCCTTCGACATTGCACGCGATGTCGAACAGTTGCTGATTCGTCGTAACGCGCTGCTGCACCAGAATGGGATAAGGCAACAGGTCCGCGATCCGCACCGACCGCCGCGTCGCGAGCGGGTGCCGCGTCCGCATTAACGCCATCACCGGGGCCGACATCGTCCACCGTACCCGAATACCGGGTTCCGGCTTCATGCTAAACGTCAACGCGATCTGCGCTTCGCCACTGAGAAGTTTTTGCGTGGCAACATGGGACGGGACGACGTCCATCAGGACGCTGCATTCCGGATAAGCATTGCGAAACCGGCTCAAGGAGTTCGGCAAGAAATCAAACGCGAATCCTTCGGTGCAAGCGATGCGGATACGGCGCTCCTGTTGCGCCGTGTCACGGCGGATATCCTGTTCCAATGCCTCGGCATCGGCAATCGAGCGACGGGCATGCCGATACAACATCTCACCGGCGTGTGACAGCTTCATCCCGCGCGCGTGACGCTCAAACAACGGCACGCCGAGGTCGCCCTCCAATTTGGCAATATGTCGGCTCAAGGCGGAAACCGTCATGCCGAGCTTTTCCGTCGATGCCGTCAGCGAGCCACACTGAGCAACAACGGAGAAGTAGTACAACGACGGCTCCAGCAATGCACGCATCGGTGGTTCACCCTCAGAGGTTTGCGTTTTTTTCAAGGTTACCTTGTTTGATTGCGAATTCCAAAACTATTTCGGTTGACTACTATCCTTGTTACCGACTGTTCCGAATGCGCCACGCTTTACCTTACGGCGCTTATCGCAGCCTACGCCGCATACCGCATCATCGACTTCTTGCCTTATCGCCATGTCACGTCAAACCGCTATCGATCTCGCCCGCACCCACTATGACAGCGGCGCGTTCCTCGACATTTTGCAACGCCGTGTTGCCATGCCGACCGAAAGCCAGCGCCCGGACGCCGCGCCGCATCTCGTCGCCTATCTGCGTGACGAGATGGGCGCCACGTTGCGCGACCTCGGCTTCACGCATGAGTTAGTCGACAATCCTGTAGCAGGTGCCCCTCCGTTCCTGTTGGCCGCGCGCATCGAAGATCCCGCGTTGACCACCGTGCTGCTGTACGGGCACGGCGATGTGGTTGGCGGCGATGCCGCGAATTGGCGCGACGGCTTGACGCCGTGGTCGATCACAGTCGATGGTGATCGTTGGTACGGTCGCGGCACTGCCGACAACAAAGGGCAACATTCCATCAATCTCGCCGCGCTCGATGCGGTGCTCGCAGCTCGGGGCAGCCTCGGCTTCAACGTCAAGATCATCCTGGAAATGGGTGAGGAAGTTGGATCGCCCGGGCTGGCCGCACTCTGCGAGCAATATCAGGACAAACTGCGCGCTGACGTATTGATTGCTTCTGACGGTCCGCGTCAGCTTTCCACGGCCCCCACCGTCTTTCTCGGTTCGCGCGGCGCATTACATTTCCGCCTGAGCGTGGGGAATGACTTCGGTGCGCGACACTCGGGTAACTGGGGCGGCGTGCTCGCCAATCCGGCGATCGTACTCAGCAACGCGCTGGCAAGTCTCGTAGATGGACAGGGTCGCATCCGCATCAACGGACTGCTGCCACCGCCTATTCCACCGCGCGTGCGTGAACTTGTCCAGGATTTGCGCGTGGGTGCCGACGAAGGCGATCCGCCCTTGTCCGAAGGCTGGGGTGAACCGGGACTGAGTCCGGCGGAACGTATCTTTGCCTGGAACACCCTTGAAATTCTCGCCATGCAGTCCGGCAATACCGCGCAGCCGGTTAGCGCGATTCCACGACATGCAGAAGCGGTATGTCAATTACGTTTTGTCGTAGGCACCGACTGGCATCGGGCCAAAACGCTGATCGAGGCGCATCTTGCCCGTGAAGGTTTCCCGCAAATCACCGTGACGATCGAAGCGTCCGGTGGCGCCACGCGGCTCGACCCGGACGACGCATGGGTCAGCTTTACGACAGCCTCGCTGTCGGAGACGACAGGCAAACCTGTCACGGTGCTGCCGAACCTCGGCGGCACCATTCCAAATGAATGCTTCGCCGATACGCTCGGGCTGCCCACGATCTGGATTCCACACTCCTATCCAAATTGCCGGCAGCACGCGCCCGATGAACATCTGCTCGGCAGTGTGGTACGTGAAGCACTGCAAATGATGGCCGGTCTATTCTGGGATATCGGCGATGCGGCTGGCGACACGCCGAAATCGGCGCGAGCCCCGCACGGCCAGAATCCGCAAGCCTGACCGATTCGGCGCAAGCCGTCTTCACAGCCCGCCGTATATTGCCCACGCCGCGGCGCGAGTTTGGAACGATCTCTATTCATGGACACGATAATGAGACAAGACGCAGTCACTTCGCCGGTCGACGCCAGTGGTGCGATCGCCTCGAGCGCCGCGAATGACACACCAACGCAGGATGCGCAAAAGCGCGCGAAATTGCGACGACTGATCGTCGCCAGCAGCATCGGCAATGCACTCGAATGGTTCGACTTCGCGGCCTACGGCTTCTTTGCCGTCACGATCGCGAAATTGTTTTTTCCGGCATCAAACCCCACTGTCTCGCTGTTGCTGACTTTTGGGACATTTGGTGCCTCCTATCTGTTCCGACCGTTGGGAGCCTTGATCCTGGGTCATTATGCGGACCGGAAAGGCCGCAAGTCGGCATTGCTGCTTGCCCTGTCCCTGACGACCGTGGGCACATTGATCTGCGCGATCATTCCTACGTACGCGGACATCGGTCTGGCCGCGCCGCTGGGGTTGATGCTGGCCCGCTTCCTGATCGCTTTTTCCACCGGCGGTGAATTCGGTAGCGGCACGGCCTTGATGGTCGAGCAGAAGTCTGAACGCAAAGCGTTTCTTGCAAGCTGGCAGTTTTCAAGCCAGGGCATGAGCACCGTGTTGGCATCGTCATTCGGATTGCTACTCAGCACTCAGCTGTCGCACGCACAGATCGATCAATGGGGTTGGCGCATACCTTTCGTGTTCGGCCTGCTGATCGCTCCGGTCGGGCTGTACATCCGCCGCTTCGTCGACGACACCTTGCCGACGGATGCCCATGGTAAGGCGCTCGCTCCCGCGGCGGCACCGCTGAAAGAACTCTTCACCCACTACAAGGGTCGCCTGTTCCTGGCCGCCGGCATCCTGTCCGTATCGACGGCCGCCAGCTATCTGATGATCCTTTACATGCCGACGTATGCGGTAAAGCAATTACATTTACCTGCATCCACTGGCTTTGCCGCAACGGTGGTAACCGGTGTGATCCTGATGGTACTGACCCCGCTGATGGGGCATTGCGCGGATAAATTCGGGCGTGGCCGCATCATGACGATTGCCGCCCTCGGCACGCTGCTGACGATCTACCCCTGCTTCAAATGGCTGCTGATGGCGCCAACGTTCGGCGTCTTGATGACGATCATGATCATCGCCGGCCTTATAAAAGCGGTGTATTTCGGCCCTCTCGCCGCAGTACTGTCATCGTTGTTTCCAGCTTCGGTACGCAGCACCGGTCTCGGCTTCGGCTATAACATCGGCGTGATGGTATTCGGCGGTTTCACGCCCTGGCTAGTCACGATACTGATTGCAAAGACCGGCGATCCGGCGTCACCTAGCTACTATCTTATGGGATGCGCGGTGCTGAGCCTGATTTGTGTCGGCATCTACAGCAAGCGTATCGCGCATCAGATCTGAAGCATCGACGATGATGATCGCGCCCCCCCCAGCCCCCACGCCGCCGTCTTGCAACTTGCCGGACTCTGGCATCGAAAATCGCGACAGCGGCTGGTGCCTCTACCATTCCGCCGGCCGTTTCCCTGGTCAGCAACAGGCCATCGATCGCGCACTGAAAGCGTTCACGCAAGCATGGTGCGCGCCGCAAGAAGAAGGTTGGCAGTTTGCACTGGAAGCAAGATCACAACTGCTGCGGAACTGGGCAACGCTGATCAATGCGCCCGTGGACAGTCTGTTCCCGGCACCCAACGTGACCGAGGCGCTGGCGCGCTGCATTGATACGCTCGCGGACAACACACACGGGCCTTCGCTGCTGCGAAACCGCGTCGTGCTGATCGCCGCGGATTGCTTTCCAAGCCTGCATTTCCTGCTGCGTGGCCTGTCTGATAGACATGGCTTCACATTACGCACGGTCGCCGCGACGCAAAGTGCTCCTGGCGGCCCGACCTATGTCAGTGACGACGATTACCTCGCCGCCTGGGACGACGATGTCGCACTGGCGGTTGTTACCTGGGTGTCTTCCCTGACATCGAAACGCGTCGACCTTGCACGACTGTGCGCGCACGCGCAAAAGCGCGGTACCGTGGTCGCGGTGGATATCACCCAAGGTGCGGGCATCCTGCCCTTTGATCTGCAAGCCTATCCGGTCGATATTGTTTGCGGATCCACGCTGAAATGGCTGTGCGGCGTGCCCGGTGCGGCATTCGCCTATGCCGGTCCACGCCTGTTTGCATCGGGGCGCGTGCCAGGGCTGCGTGGGTGGTTCAGTCAGCCCGATCCATTCAACTGGGATCTATCGCGATTCACATTCGCACCGGACGCGCGGCGCTTCGATACAGGAACGCCTTCCGTGCTGCCCTACATCGCTTCGCGTCCCGGCTTCGATTGGGTGCTGTCGCAAGGTGTAGATGTACTACGACGACACAACTTAGCGCTCGGTGATGCGATCCTCGATATCGCCGATACCTGTGACCTACCCGTGTTGACGCCACGTGATCCGGCCGGACGTGGCGGCAGCATCATGCTCGCGCTTCCAACACCCGCGCAAGCCGCGGCGGCGGTGCAAACGCTCGCCTCGCATCAAGTCGCGGCGGACGCGCGTGGCTGCACGCTGCGCCTGTCTCCTGGCGCCCGCACAACGCCAGCCGGGATCGATAGGCTGGCAGCGGCGCTGCATCAAGCCAAGCGCGGAGGATAAGGCAATGCGGGCCGGTCACCATTCAAATGCGCCGAGGACGATCGGCCTCGCCTGCGTGCTGCGGGGACCGCCGGGTCGGCCATCAACGCCGTCCCGCCGCTCTTTTTACGTAACACCAGGAATAGCACCATGAAATTCGCGACACGCATCACCCAGACGTCGAAAAAAAACTACGGCATGTACGACAAGGCGACAAAGCGCTTTGGCAATGATCCCGACCTGATCCATTTGGAACTCGGCAAACCGATTGCCGATACCCCGCAGCCGATCAAGCAGGCAACCATCGATGCACTACTCCGGGGAGAGGTTCATTACACCGACCTGCAAGGCGTGCCGGCGCTTCGCGAAGCGTTGGCGCACAAGCTACGCACACGCAATGGGCTCGAAGTTGAAGCCGATTCCGTACTGGTGACGAATGGTCTGACCCACGCCTCATTCGCTGCTTTCTTTGCCTTGCTTGATGCCGGCGACGAAGTAATCCTGCTCGCACCTTACTATCCTCAACATATCGGCAAGATTGAAATGGCCGGGGGGATACCGGTGATCGTCGATCTTGACAAGGACCGCGACTTCGCCTTTGACATTCCGGCAATCGAAGCGGCCATCACGCCACGCACGCGGATGATCGTGCTGGTGAATCCGTCGAATCCGACCGGACGCGTTCACACGGGCGACGAACTGCAGGCCCTTGCCGACGTCGCGATCCGGCATGATCTGGTCATTCTTGCAGACGAAGTCTACGAAGACAATATTTATGGCGAGGTACCCCATGTCAGCATCGGCGCGTTGCCGGGCATGGCCGAGCGCACCATTTCGACATTCGCTTTTACAAAAGGCTATGCGATGGACGGCTGGCGTATTGGCTATCTGTGTGCACCGAAGGAAGCGATAGGCGCCTTGATGAAAATCACAGCGAGCGATGTCACGCATGTCAACACCTTTATCCAGCATGGCGCATTGGCCGCGATCACGGGCCCCAAAGCACTGGTGGAAGACATGGTGGCGGCGGATCGGATCAAGCGCGACCTCGTTGTCAAGGCGCTGAATGCGATGCCCGGTGTGCTCTGCGCCGTGCCACACGGCACGATGTACGCGTTTCCTGACATCCGTGCGACCGGCCTGGATTCGCAGACACTCGCGGACAGGTTATTGGACGAAGCACATGTGGTCGTGGAAGCGGGGAGTTTCTACGGGCCCGCGGGTGAAGGCTTCCTGCGTATCTGCTTCACGGCCAGCACGGAAGCGGTCCTGCATACCGCCATGGAACGACTGCATGCATTTTTCACGCAGTTAATGCGGTAAAAACGTCGCACGTCGCGCCGCTCCGGTAGGAATGGTGCGGTTCCGCGATATGCCGTACCAGAGGCCACGGCATTCGCCAGAAAAGCAGAAGGCCTCTTTGTTTCGTCACTTCGCATTCCGAATTACTTCCACAAAGAGACCAAAAAAATGGCGCTCCGCTTTGCTCCTTCTCGCCGCATCCGCCCGCTACGGAAGAAATATGCGATGACGCTCGCCGCGTCGGTCGCCACCTCGCTCGGCATGACCATGGCCGCACATGCCCAAAGCAATGTCCAGATCTACGGTATTCTGGATTACGGCATCCAATATACCAATAACAACGCAGGTGGCCGGCTGATTGGTGGGACCAGTGGTGTCAAGCAAGGCTCGCGATGGGGTTTCCGCGGGGACGAAGATCTTGGTAACGGCCTGAAGGCCGTATTTCGCCTTGAAAATGGATTGAATCTGGGCAACGGCACCGCGGGTCAAGGCGGACTGGAGTTCGGGCGTACCGCTTACGTCGGACTGTCGTCCGCACAATATGGGACGATCACACTGGGACGGCAATACGACTCGGTGGTGGATAGCGTGGGCGCGCTGATCACCTCGATGAAAACCGGCGGCGGCAACACCGCGCATATGGGCGACCTGGACAACTTCAACAACGTCAAGCGCGTCAACAATGCCATCAAATACCAGTCGCAAACGTACTATGGTTTGAGCGGCAACGCCCTGTATGGAATGGGTAATCAGGCCGGTGATTTCACGCGTAACCAGATTTGGTCCGTGGGCGCGAACTATAAGCAAGGGCCTATCGAACTCGGTGCGGCCTACTTGAACGTACGCGATCCGAACCAGTCGTTCTTTACCAATACGCCAACAAATGTCAACGGCGCCACGACGAACAACATGACCGCGTATCCTGTGTACAGCGGCTATGCGTCAGCGCATACTTATCAAGACATCGGGGCAGTGGTGAATTACACGATCGGCAAACTGATCATCGGCGTCAACTATTCGAACGTCCAGTTTCAGGGACTGGGCGACAGCAGTGCCGGGGCGAATCCGCTACATTTGCACGGGACCGCCACCTTCAATACGGGCGAAATCAACCTCGACTACATGCTGCGCCCCGATATCGTTCTCGGCGCCGTCTACAGCCTGACCCATGGCAGCGGCGTTGGCACCGTCGGCAGCTCAAACTACCATACGCTGTCATTGTCGTATGACTATTTCCTATCCAAGCGGACCGACGTCTACCTGCTGGCATCGTATCAAATTGCTAACGGTACCGACTCGACCGGACAATCCGCCAAAGCCAACATCGCGGCGTTGAGCGCGTCCAGTTCGAATCGGCAGGCGTTTCTCGAAGCGGGGCTGCGCGTGAAATTCTAAGAAAACGGTTGGCGGGCAACAAGCGTACTCGCCAACCCGCATACATCGCTACTCATCAACCTGATTGATGATGAGACTGTTTTGCGATTGATTTGACGGATTTTATCGCCCGTCGGACACTCTTCTTACGTGCTACTGCACGGCGCCGTCTCCCCACCGCGCCCAATACAGAAGAGTCAAAGACGCCATGAATGCATTCATTCGCCCTCTTGCGTTAGGAGATCTCGACGGTCCCTCACTCGCGATTGAAGACACGATCCCGGTCGCTGGCTTAAAGACGGTGCGAGCCGTGGATGCAATCTCCAGCATGGCCGGCAACGGTGTTACCAAGAGGCCAAATCAAGCGGCACGCGACGAGACGACCGACATCGCCACACGTCGCATTGTTCGTGTCTGTCATCGTGTGCACAGGCATGCACCGGCGGTTAGACGCGTACTGGACAATGGCTGGCATGCGGACACCCGCGTCGGGCATGCCGGCTTCGGCGCGGCGGCAGCGGTCTCGAATGCCTGGGTCCGGGGCGCGTTGGCGGCGGATTTCACCGGTGGGCTACGGGTCGGCGCGGCGCTACATGGTATCTTCGGGTTCAAACCCACGTATGCATCGCACGTCGGCCTGCCGATGTATTGCGTCGGCGCGCTCGCGCCTGATATGCAGGCGCTGGTCGACCTGGCGGCCGCCTTGGATGACCGATTTGACGAAACGCAAGCCATGCATCCCAGTGAGCCGATACGGGTTGCATGGCTCGCCAGCGATGATCAGCGCGGCGGCGCGCCTAGCGCCAGAGACAATGGCTATCTGGGCGCAAAAGATTGGTCGAAGGTGCAGGACCTGTTGATCGACGCCTGCCGACGCCACGCTTTGCAGGCACAGTCCACGCATCCCGAACCGCATTTCGATACGTACACCGGGGCGCCGGCCCGTAATCGCACGGTGCGTTTGTGCGGCATCGCGGAAGCGGCCGCGGCTGCCCGTTTGATCGCCCAATTCGCGGGTCGGGCCAATGAAGACAGCATCGATACTCCAACGCTCGTCGACATATCCGAAGCGCTGCATCAGGCGCGCACTTTCCGCCTTGCCGTTGACGAGGCCTTGACGCATGTCGACGTGTTGGCCCTTCCAACCCTACCGGCCGGAGACGGTAACATCGGTATTGATAGGCTAACCCGAGTCTTTAACCTCAGCGGCCATCCCGCGGTGACCCTGCCGTTGCCTTTCGACATGGCGGATGGCCGGCCCCACGCATTGCAGTTGATCGGTCGACATGGTGACGATGCTCGGCTATGTGGGGCGGCGCGCTGGTTCGACGACATGTTTGCCCGCCATCCCGCGGCGCAGTGGACCAATCGGAACCCGGCACGCGCGACGGGGAACCACGCTTTCACCGCGTACCGCACGCTTGCAGATCATATATCCGTGCCCGGTTGGCTCACCGCCCGGGCCGGTTGATCAAGGAACAGGCTGGCATTTATCTGCAACGCCTGTGCAATATCGCCACTCGCACGCCATGTCTCGCCCCTGGTTCCTGCACCGTCGCCACGCATCGCACGGTGCACTTGAAATGCGCCGTACGATCATAGCGACTACCCCTTTCGCTTATATTCAACCGGCAGGATATAACCGCTGTCGAACACGGTTACCTCGACGTTCGACCGATACGCGATAGTGGTGACAGCCTGCAGCAGCGGAACAACCCATGTCTCTTCTGAAGATTGCTTGTTCAGGTCGCGATATCCCTGCATCCGCTTTGCTTCGTCGGTTTCGGTCATCAGCGCATCTATCCGCGGTCCAAGCGCCGGATCTTTCCACGCCGAGAACCGTAGTCGTGGATCGAGCAGGCGACCCGTATAGTTTTCGGGATCTCCGGTTGCATTCGCCCAGCTGTAGAGCAGCACGCCAGGCATTTTCGTCGCCTGAATCTGCCCGATGACGTGCGCCATCGTCGTCTGCGTAAGCTCTGCTTCGATGCCCACTTTCTGCCACATACCGACAATCGCACGCGCCACGTCGTAGTCACTCGGGAACGTTCCGTTGGTCGTCAGGAACGGAACCTTGACGGGCTTGCTCGGACCATACCCGGACTTCGCCAGCGCCTCGATGGCTTTCTTCGGATCGTAAGGAAACGTAAAACCAGGCACGTCGGCCGGTGAACCCGGCACGGCGACGACCGACACAGGACGTGCCACTCCGCCGTAGAATGCCTTCGATAACGCTTGTGTATCGATGGCGTAATGCATTGCCTGCCGTACGTTGATATCGTCGAAGGGTTTGACATAGTTTGGCATCCGCAGCATATAGATTTCGCTATACGGATAGATCTTCGTCGTAATGCCTGGCATCTTCGACAGTCGCATCGTTTCACGCAACGGGATCTGCACCGCCACGCTCGCGCGGCCCGACTCGATTGCCGCAACACGCGCCGTCGGGTCCGGTGTGATCTGAATCGTTACATTCTTGATGGCCGGCGCGCCGCCCCAATACCTATCGAAGGCTTCCAGCACGATTCGTGAACCGCGTTCATAGCCGACGACTCGATAGGGACCCGCGCCTACCGGCTTCGCCTGGAAAGCTTCCGCCCCGACCTTTTCGATATAGGCCTTCGGAATGATATAGCCGGCCAGAAAAGCAAAATAAATGGGAGCCGTGGGCGTTGGACGGTTGTACACCATCACCGCCCGCGTGGAGGAAATGATTTCCACGTCCTGCAACGTGTTGAACATTCCGCCAACCGCCAATTTCTTATCCTGAGCCGGACGATCGTGCAGGCTGTATTTGAGATCGGCCGTGGTCAGTTTCGAACCGTCGTGAAACAGGATGTCGTCACGCAGTTCCACTTCCAGTCGCTGCGCGTTGTTGTCCTGCCATTTCCAGGACTTGATCTGGCGCGGCTGCAACACCAACTTCGGCGAATAGCGCAGTGGCGAATCAAATACGGTCGTGTAAATGGACTGCGCCTGCGGCACCGTCACCGCCGTGGGGTCCCATCCCGGCACGTCGGAAATATAGGCGATATTCAAGACGTCGCCAGCCGACGGTTGCTGTGCTCGGGCAAAATCCAGCGGCAACATGACGCCGCTCGCCAGCGTCGCGAGAAGCAGACTGCGACGACGTGCATCAATGTCAAACTTTTCCATCAATTCTCCCGCTGATCAAACACAATCAGTGCACTATGTGGATGAAGAAAACGCGGACGTGCACCCCGGTATGCTTCACCTCGGATGCCTCACGCGCGCGCAAGATGTCAGGCGTCGATCAGAACTTCGTGCGCAGGCCCACGCGCACGATGACCTGATTGACGCTGCTCGACGCGGCTTCCACCGGTGCCAACGCCGCAACGGTCGCATCGCCCGCGGCATGCATCCACGTCGATTGCAGATAGACGTCTGTACGCTTGGACAGGAAGTAATCCGCGATGCCGCCCAGGATGTGATACTTGGGCGTCGCGCCGGTCTGCGAGACGCTGCCTTGCGTATAGCTATAGGCCGCACCCAGTTGCAGTGCGGGCGTTACGTTGTATGCGGCGAGCAGTTCGCCGATATTGAAGGTAACGGAACCGCTGATGCGCGCACCCAGCGTGGGGTCCAACGAGGAAAATCGCGTGTTCGTGTAGACCGCGGCCACCTTGGCTTGACCGAAGACATATTGCGCCGAGATACCCGTCGAGCGATAGTGTTTGGCGGCAATGCCGTAATTGCCGTCGATCGGATTCGCGGACGTCCATACTCCCTCGCTTACGGCCGTTGCCGGATGGTCGATCGCCGTGTACGCGGCTGCCACGCTCAGCGGGCCATTGCCGTATTTGATGCCGAACGACTCGACCGCATTCGTACCCATCGCACCCGCCACGTTGCCGAAGCTATACAACCCTGCAAACGTAAATCCGGCAATGACCGGCGAGACGTAGCGCACGGCATTGTTTACACGGAAGTCGATACCCGTGTTGTCGAGGTCGCCCGCATGCGGTATCAGAATGCCCCAGTTGCCGTTTCCACCGTACGCGCCGACGTAATCGCCCATGAATTCATTCTGCCGACCCAACGTCAATGTACCGTATTGCTTGCTGGCCAAGCCTACATACGCCGCCCGGCCAAACATCCGCGAACCTTGCCCAAGCGCGCCGGTATCAACATTGAAGCCATTTTCCAGACGGAAGATAGCCGCCATGCCGCCACCCAGATCCTCGGTGCCCATCATGCCCCAGCGGCTACCCTGCGAAATACCGCTTTGCATCTGCCATGCGGAATGACCGCCCTGGTTGCTGGAGTACGTCAAGCCGTTATCGATGATGCCGTAAAGCGTGACATTGCTTTGTGCATGCACGGCGCCCGCACCCACCAAGGTGACGGAAGCCAGGGCAAAAGCGTGCAGGCGGGGCATGTTGATCAGGGGCGTCTTCACTGTTTTTCCCGTTATGGTCGGTCGCGTCGCGCGACAGTCTTTATTGATGAAATGCAGCATCGTTCCGTGGGGGCGTCGTCTGCGGCGCCAGAATATTCATCGCCAGAGCAGGCTCATAAAACATTCTGAATTCAGATTATTTGTCGAAAATTAGGACGTCAAGTAGTACATCAAATTGTTTAGGCATTTACGGGTAATCGATAAGAGAAAGATGTCGACGCCCGTGCGGGTAATCTCCTCCATTACATGAAATTCACTATAAAAACAGTATGAATTCTTGCTAAAACCAATCTTGACGGGTTGCGTTCATACGCAATGAAAGCCTCTCACCATGCTGGCTTATGGCATCGTGGATGTGAGCCGCCTTGTCCTCGCATCTAAAAAACAACGTCTTATTCGACTAAAGAAATTCAGTATTCCCTTGTTTTTTTCTTGAACGCCATCTCGAATGCGCTCCGGGACACGTTTCTTTACACGGGGCAACTCGCGGGACCCGAGCCTAGCCGGCTCGGCTCGGCTCGCTAGCGTCGTCTAGACAGAAGGGAAAATGGTGTAACCGTTTAACGCAACAGTGCCTGCGCATTGCGCGCGGCATCATTTTCCTCGGTAGTGAGGAAATATTGGCGTTCCGCATCGTCGATAAAAGCCAGTACCGCGGCGCGCGCTTGCACCGTATCCCTATCGTTGAATGCCTTCAGGATGGCTTGCAGCCCATCGGCGATCAGCTTCATCGTACCGGGCTTCTGCATCGTCACCCGCCGCACTTGCTGAGAATGATCGGACCACCGCAGGATGGTGCTTTTCAGTCGCGAATTCGTTACACCCTCCAGCCAGATGCCGCGAAACGCGACATTCGCTTCGGACATCAACGCGACATCGGCACGTTCATAAGCGCGTCGCGCATCGCGACACGCAGTGGCCAATCCGGCGCGTTGCACATCGTGCAAGACCGGAATCGTCGAGGCGACGGCACTTGGTTCGAGCAAACGCCGCACTTCGAATATCTCACGCACATCCTCGGCGCTGAGCACCGGTGTCATGAAACCCCGCGTGGAGCCTACCAGATAACCTTCGTTGACAAGGCGCAATAACGCCTGCCGTACCGGCATGCGGGTGCAGTCGAATTCCTTCGCGATCTCGTAGTCCAGCACACGGTCGTCCGGGCTGATCTGGCCACGTTGCAAGCGTCGCAAGATTTCCTGGTACACCGTTTCCATTAACGTGGTCTGCCGCAGCGCCGAGCGCTTCGGTTGCTTGACGTTCGCCGTGTCGGCGCCTGCCATGTTGCTCTCCTCAGTGAACCTGACCGACGATTATAGCCATGTCCGCACCCGCACTTCGCACTACCCGCAGCGCATACCGTCAGGCAGCCACCACCTCAGCCGTTCCCTGCATCGCGGCCATGCCATCCACTTCGTCTTCCTCCGGTGGCCACTTCGCGTCAGGGCGGTCACTGGGAACCGCCGCGACCAACGCCTTCGTATAGGGGTGCCGCGGCGCGGTGAATACAGTCTCGGTCGGCCCTTCCTCGACGACTTCCCCGCGCCGCATCACCAGCACGCGACTGCACAGATACCGCACGACAGCGAGATCGTGCGATATCAACAGCAAGGCGATACCGCGTTCACGCCCCAATGCCAGCAGGAGATTCAGGATCTGGGCCTGCACCGAGACGTCGAGCCCCGAGACAATTTCGTCGGCCACGATCAGTTGTGGCGCAGCACAGAGCGCCCGACCGATATTGACCCGCTGCTTCTGGCCCCCGGACAACTGCGAGGGAAAACGATATAACGTATCCGCAGGCAAACCAACGTCTCGATGCACCCGCATCGCGTTCGCCGTGCGCTGCGCCGCTTCCTGCCTGGGCAGGCCCGCGGCCTCCAGGGCCTGCGTCAACAGCGCATCCACTCGTCGTCGCGGGTTCAACGCCGATTGCGGATCCTGGAAAATGATCTGCACCTGCTCCCGTGCTTTCCGGATGGTCTGCGCGGTGCCATGCGTCATATCCTGGCCACCGATGAATACGCGGCCGCTCGTCGGTTGCTCGATTCCCATCAACAGGCGCGCGACCGAGGTCTTCCCACTGCCGCTTTCACCGACAATGCCGACGAATTCGCCCGGATGGATTTTCAACGACAGCGGCTTCACCGCATCGAATTGGGTGACCGTGCGTCCGATCAAACCAGTCCGCGTGCGATAGGTCAGCGCCGCCTCGCACAGCTCCGCCACCGGCATGACGCCGGTCTGCACGGCTGGCACCGACAACGGCACCACCGCCAGTGCCCCGTCCGGCGTGAACTCACACGCTTCACTGCAAGACACGCGATGCCCATTCGACGCCACGCGCAGGACGCGCTCTTCACTGCATGCCGCGTCCCCCACTCCACAGCGCGATGCAAAACGGCAACCCGTGATGCCCGCAAGCGCGGACAGCCCCGGCATCTGCTTCGGCAACACTGGTAGCCGCCGGCGCGGGCCGTTCAGGTCCGGTGTCGCGTATTTCAGCGCACGCGTGTAGGGGTGACGTGGATTGTCGAGGACATCGCGCGCCGGGCCCACCTCGACGAGGTCGCCGGCGTACATCACGGCAACATCGTCGCAGACGTGCGCGGCAAGGCGGAGATCATGGGTGATCAACAATACGGCCGTGCCGTGCTCGCGTTGCTGCGTGGCAAGCAGGCGCATCACCCGTGTCTGCGTGATCACATCCAGAGCGGTGGTCGGTTCATCGGCGATTAGCAGCGCGGGATTGCTGGCAAACGCCATGGCGATCAGCACACGTTGACATTGGCCACCCGACAACTGATGCGGATAGCGCTTGAGCATCTGCTCCGGGACGGGCAATTCGACGGCGGCCAACGCGTCCCGGGCCATCTGCCGGCGCTGCGCCGACGGCACGCCGATATGCGCCAGGTGCTCGGCAAACGTATCACCAATCGTCAGCAAGGGATCGAGCGCGGTCAACGGCTCTTGCGGAACAAACGCGATTTGGCGTCCCAGCAACGCGCGGCGCTCACGCGGACGCATTGCCAGCATGTCCCGCCCCGCGAAGTGCATCGTGCCCTCGGTCACATCGAAGCGTGGCGGCAGCAAGCCGGAGATCAACCGGGCGAGCATGCTTTTCCCCGCGCCGGATTCACCGACGATCCCCAGGACACGTCCCGGCGCAATCTGCAGCGTTAACTTGCACAAGGCGGCCACCGGAGTGCCACCCAACCGCGCGGTAAGGCTGACCTCCCGCAGATCCAATACCGCGTCACGCGTTACAGGCATCGTCATGCTTCCTCTCCGCGTCCGCGCATGCGCGGGTCCAACGCGACACGCAGCCCGTCGCCCAGCAGATTACATCCGAGCACCGTTATCACGATCGCCAGCACGGGAAATACAAGACCGCTCATCTGCTCATGCATCGAGATACGTGCATCGGCGATCATCACGCCCCATGCCGTCACATTGGCGGGCACGCTCAAGCCGATAAAGCTGAGCAAGGCCTCCACGGTGATCGCCACACCCATTTCGAGCGACATCAAGGTAATGATCAACGGCAACGCAGCCGGCAGGATCTCGCGCAGCATGATGCGCATATGCGTGAAGTTCAGTAACTGCGCCGCCAGCACGTAATCGCGTTGCCGTACAACCATGACTTCGGCACGCACGACGCGGCAAAAACGCGTCCAGTCCACGAGCACGATCGACAAAATGACGTTCTGGATGCCAACGCCCAGGCTGACCATCAGCACGAGCGACAGCACGACCGGTGGAAAAGACATCCAGAGATCCACCAGATAACTGATCACACGATCCACCTTGCCGCCAAAATAGCCTGCCAGGATGGCGAGGGTGCTGCCGACCAGCGCCGCGCCGATGGATGCGACGATGGCCACCATCAACGCCACGCGGGCACCGTAGAGAAGCCGGGAGAGCACATCGCGGCCCAGGCTGTCGGTGCCAAGCGGAAACGCCGCGTCGCCGTCCGCGGTCCATGCTGGCGGCGTCAGCATGTGCAACAGATCCTGGTCGAGCGGATCATGTGGCGCGATCAACGGCGCGAAAATCGCGCAGACCACGACGAACAGCACGATGGCGCCACCAATCCACAGGTTGAAGCCACGTATCCGATGCAGCCACGCGTGCTTGCGTTCCGAGGCTCGCGGCCCCTCGACCCGTCCGGTCGGTGCCGGTACGCCCTTCCCGGACGGTGCGCTGTCGACGTCGGCACCGACAGCGTCGGGGGGGATCGACGACGGCTGCGTCGACTTCAGCGCAGACGGCGTGTGCGCAACCGGGGTAGGGCCTTCTTGCATGGTCGGATTGGGACGCAGAGGGGTACTGTTCATCGAGATCTCGGACACTCAGGCGCGCTTGCGTAGACGCGGATTCATCATCAGGTAAAGCGCGTCGACCACCGCGTTGATCACCAGCATCAGCACGCAGAACACCATCGCGATACCTTGGATCAGCGGTAGATCGTTCGCTCGAACCGCTTGGATCATCAGGTTGCCGATTCCCGGAAAGCCGAAGATCATCTCCACCAGCAACGCACCGCCGAACAGAAAACCAAACTGAACACCGATCATCGTCAATGCAGGCAGCGCCGCGTTCTTCAACATATGGCCCCATAAGATGCGTTGCTCGCTGACGCCGCGCAGCCGCAAGACCCCGACATACGATTCGTTACGCTGATCCAGCAAGCTTGATCGCAAGACGCGAATCACCAAGGGCGCGAAACCGAAAGCCAGCGACAGCGATGGCAATACGAGATGCTGAGCCGCACTCCACCATGCACGCGGATTGGCCTGCAACAGGAAATCAATCAGTAGAAAGCCCGTTGTGTGGGGCATTGGCAAACCATCTCCCAGTCGCCCCGAAAACGGCAGGATCGGAAGATATACGCCGAGCAGCGCGATCAACAACAATGCCCACAGGAACGACGGCACGGACTGCATTACCACCACGCCGACGCTGACCGGGGCCTCTCCCCGGCCACCGGTCACCGAGTACGCCAGGACCCCACCCGGAATACTGATAAGCAGCGATACCAAGAGCGCCGTCAAACAGAGCTCCAACGTGGCCGGCAGCGTCGCGCTGATCAGGGTGCTGACCGGCTGCTGGAACGAAATGGACGACCCCATGTCGCCGTGGACGGCGCGCCAAAGCCAGATACCGAATTGATTCGGGATGGGTTGATCGAGCCCCAATTGGTGGCGTAGCGCCGCGGCGTCGGCCGGCGTTGCGTTTGGCGGCAGCATCATCCCAAGGGGATCGGCCGGAATCAGGCGCAGCACGACGAAGACGATCAGTGCCAGCGCGATCAACGTCGGAATGGCGGACATCAAGCGGCGTGACAACACCGAGGTGACGAGCGTCAGCATGAAGCACCTCCCGATGTTGCCGCGGATGTACCGCTTTCCGGCAGCGCGATGACCTTGCCGGGGTTTAAGTATATTGCGCGGATCGATGGCGCGCTTGATGGCGAGCATCGCGGCCATGGCGCCCGCATCCCGTGTATGGCCGAGATAGCCGCGCTTCTTCCTCCCGATCCCGTGCTCCGCGGACACGGCCCCGCGCCAACGACGCGTGATGTCGTAGACCATGGCATCCACCGCCTGCTCCAATCCGGGCGGTGGCGCCGGATGATGCGCGATCAAATGCAGGTTGCCGTCGCCAAGATGGCCGTAGAACAGCGTCGTGATGTCTGGCCAGCGCATCTGCAATGCCGCCGCGCATTCCGCCGCCACTGCTTCCAGATCCACGATGGGAAAACTGATATCGAAGCCGATGAGACCGGGCATCAGCACCGGAAATTCCGCGGTCGCGTCCCGTACGCGCCATAACGCCACGGCGTCCGATGTCGACGCCGCCAACACCGCGTCCTCGATGACGCCCTCGTCCATCAATGCGGCAAGCAAGACCTCGACATCCTCCGCATGACGCTCTGGGTCCGTGCCCTCGCTTTCCAACAGCACGTGAAACGCATGTGCGCCGTGCAACGGCGCCTTGAGGCCCGATACCCGCGTCGTGACAAAATCGTAATAGCTCGGCCACATGACTTCAAAGGCGGATACGCCGCCGCTCAGGTGCGACCGTGCGCGCGCCAGCAAAGTGGTCACCGCCGCGAAGCTCGGCAAGCCGCACCAGGCAGTGGCAATCGCACGCGGACGCGGTGCAAGCCGTAGCACGGCGCGCGTAATGACGGCCAGCGTACCTTCACTGCCGATCAGCAGCTGCTTCAAGTCGTAGCCGCTGTTGTTCTTCACCATCTTGTGCAGATCGGAGACGATGGTGCCATCGGCGAACACGGCCTCCAGACCCAGCACGCTTTCGCGCGCCATGCCGTATTTAATGACACGGTTTCCACCGGCGTTGGTCGCGAGGTTGCCGCCTATCGTGCAACTGCCACGCGCGCCAAGATCAAGCGGCATCAACATGCCGGCCGCCTCCGCCGCCTCCTGGACACGTTGCAAGATCGCGCCAGCCTGTACCTGAATCGTGGCGGATACCGTATCTATTTCCTCGATGGCTTGCATCCGCTCGAGGCTCAGCGCCACTTCACCGCCCAGGATATTCGCCCCACCCGCCAGGCCGCTTAACCCCCCCTGCGTCACTACTTTCTGATCATGTGCATGGCAAAACGCCAACATCCTGGACAAGCTGTCCACCGAGCGAGGCCTTAATACCGCGATGGGCGCGACACCGTGCGTATCGCTCCAATCCCGAAAACGTCGGCTTCCGAGCGCACTGCCCGACGTCACTTCATCCACGCCGAAAGCGTTGATCAATATGTCGGAAAAAGCCGCGGTACCGGCATGCGCCTGCATCGCGGCATCCAACGGGGTTGACGCACCATCCAACCGTTCACGTCCTGCACCGGGAAAAACCGCCACCGTGGTCTTGTCAACATGCGTCATCGCAACGCTCCAGCGGCGTCTGTGGCGTCGCGCGCATCCTGCATCGCCGCGCACGCCTGGGACATGCCCTTGCGCGCGGCATCGATATCACTGCACGCGACGACCCAGTCGAAACCCGCACGCCATTTGGCCACAGCATCATCGAGGCGTGTCGTAAAAATACCGCATGGCTTGCCATGGGCATGGGCGGCGCGAAGCACCCGCAGGCAATCCGCTTCAACGCGCGACTGCAGTTCCGGCCGATCACCCTGATCGAGATCGCGATAGTCGCCATGCGACATCGCCAGATCGCCGGTACCGATAAAGAGATAGCCGAGCCCCGACACCGCGGCAATGGCCTCGACATTCTCGACACCGTACCGGGTTTCGATCATTGCTCCCACCGAAGACCACACGCCATCGTCACGCATCATCCGCGTGCCCCCCAGCAGCGGTCGCACACCGCCTGCCGAGCGCGTGCCGACCGGCGGATACCGCGATGCACGGACTGCGGCCTCGGCCTGTTCGATGGTCTCGACCATTGGCACCAGCACCGAACACGCGCCCGCATCCAGTGCCTCCGAAATCGCCCCCGGCGTATAGTCCGCGACGCGGACGACCACGGGCACGCGATGGCGCGCGATACCGACGGCCGCCTCCAGCGCCGTCCGCTCCCATAGCCCGTGCTGACGATCGAGAACGATGCAATCCGGATGTGCGGTCAATCCGATTTCCACCATGGCGGCACTACCGAGCATGAACCAGGCGCATGAGATCGGGCGCATCAACGGGGTAAGCGCGGCGCCTGCCCCCGCCGTGCCGCCTGCCGACAAAACGGTCCCGCCGACGGGCATCAGATCAAACAACTGTTGAAGCGACATCGGAGGCCGCATCACATCGCTGTGCATCGACAACTTCCTGTATTGACCATGCCTCACCGCATGCCGCGTGCAAGCGCGAACAGGTTGGCCTAAGCACAGTGCCATCCATTTGAAATATACATTCTGAATTCAGATTATTCGCATCAAAATCCAGCGTCAAGTCTTTCCCTGCGTTTTTAGCGGATCGAACGCACGCAAGACAATACCCCCGACATGGAAAACATTCTGAATTCCGTTTACTATCACTCTCGTTATTTCACTGATCACGGAGAAGGCAATGCAATGCTGCTTGTTCCTGGAGGCGCGACCAAGTACCGATTCCAACGGCGCGACCACTGTCATGGATGCCACGGCGTTGCATCGCGCGGTTTCGGAAATATCCGGCGGCGTGCCGGGTTTGCTGAAACTGATTGTGCACACGCCGGTGCAAGGCGGCGCGAATGATCCTTATCTTCACAACGAGATACCCCCTGCATGCACACTGCAATGGTATTTCGATGACCTCGACCGCCTGGAAGCGGCATGTCGCGACGGTGGTCCGATTGCGACCATACTGAAGCGAGCAGGCACATTCGGTCTCGATGGACATGCATGGGTCCAGCAGACGATGGCCGTCCGGCGTTATGGCGTACCCGAACCGGCAACCGGCAACACGGCCCCCGGTGCACCGGCACAATGCACTTATATGGTCAGCTATGAGGGACCAGCCGACGATATGAACGCCTGGCTGCGGCATTACATCGACAGCCATCCGCCGATCATGGCCCGCTTCCCAGGTATCCGCGAGATCGAGATCTACTCGCGCATGGACAGTTGCAATACCTTGGACGTGGCCTTTGTCACGCCGATGCAGCGAAACAAGGTTGTCTTCGATTCACCAGCGGCGCTCGATGCGGCGCTGGCCTCGCCGGTGCGTCATCAGATGCGAGCCGACTTCAAAGAATTTCCGCCCTATCAAGGCGCAAATCACCACTTCCCGATGCACAGTGTGGGGCGTGTCTACAGCGCGTGATTTTTAGATGCTGCTGCAGCGCGCCATGAATCCCCTTCAATGCCGGTATTTTTGTGAACCATTTGACCCTGCCTTTTCAGCCCTCTATTGTCGTTCATTCCTGCAATAAAGATGCAAAGGGCAGACAGATGGCACATGCAAATAACAGTATGTCGAGCTCGGTGACCTGCTCTGGCGGAAAATGGAATCTCGTCGTTGCCCTCTGTTTCGGCGTGATCGTGACCGAAGGTTATGATTCCGCCGTAATGGGTGCCATCGTTCCGGCGTTGATGCATTATGGTCCGTGGCAATTGGGGCCGGCCGAAATTGGCGCAATGAGTAGCGCGGCGTTATTCGGTACGTTGATCGGCTGCTATCTGATCAGCGTCATCGGCGACTTCGCCGGACGCAAGCCATTGTTGATCGGCTGCGTTACGCTGTTCTCACTGTCGATGGTGGTGTCCGCGCTGGCGCCGAGCCCGTTATTCTTTACACTGGCGCGCGGCGTTGGGGGGCTCGGCCTTGGTGGTGTCATCTCGGTCAGCGCCGCCTTGACCGTCGAATTCTCGTCCCCTGAACGCAAGAACTTCAATTTTGCCTTGATGTATTCAGGCTATTTCGTCGGTGCTTTGCTGTCGGCGCTCGTGGCGCTGTTTTTCATGGAAAAGTACACATGGCGCTTCGTCATCGCAGTAGGCGGCCTGCCACTGTTGTACTTGCCGGTGTTGTTGCGCTTGCTGCCGGAATCGCCGCTCCATCTGATCTCGCGCGGCCGCGTGACCGAGGCGCGTGAGATCGCCAGGCATCACGGACTGTCGTTGGAGTCGCTGGTGGCATCTAACCATGCGGAAGCCGACAAACCAACGATTGGCCGCTTGTTCCGCGAGATATTTCTGTCAGGCAACTTCTTCGCCACCACGTCTTTCTGGATTGCGCAAATTGCCGCCGTTCTGAATCTCTATGGGATCGGCACCTGGTTGCCCCAGATCATGCGTCAGATGGGCTATAACTTGGGGTCAAGCCTGGCGTTCCTGGCGACGTTCATGCTGGGCTCGGGAATCGGCGGCATCCTGATTGGCCGATACGCCGACCGGTTCGGGCCACGCAAATCCGTCCTGCTGACCTATACATTCGGCGCTGCCTGCCTCATCGCGCTATCGATGAAAAGCGGGATGATCGTGACGTATTGCCTGATAGCCCTTGCCGGTCTAGGTACCGGCGGCGTTGCAATGGTACAGCTCGGGCTGATCGCGAATTACTACGCGCCCCATGCGCGAGGAACCGCCACGGGTTGGGCGGCCGGCGTCGGTCGCTTTGGCGCGATGGCGGGCCCGCTGGTCGGAGGTTTTATCCTGCGCCAGGAAATCAACGTTGCATGGAACTTCTATATTTTCGCCGCGGCCGCGGTCTGCGCCGGCATCGCGACGTCAATCGTTCCGCCACGAAAGGCAAGCGACGAAGAAGCCACCGCCGTTGCAGCGTTGCAGCGTGGTTGATATCGCATACGCGACGCATTTCTCACGCGCTCGGTTGGCTGCGGACATGACATCGACCCTGTTGATAGCACCACATGGTACCCGCGGTCCACGGCACATGCGCATGGAAACGTCTTGCCGCTTAACGCGCTTTGCCGTTGCCGACGGGTGCGTTTGACAAGCGTCCGCCCCCCGCTGCAAGGATCGTATCGAGCAACATCATCGCCTCCCCACGGTCGGGCAGGCTCTCGGTGATGACGTCTAGCCGGCCATCGATTTTCAGCATCGCGAACCCGTGAGCAAGTGACCATGCGGTAACCAGTCGTGCTGCCCGATCTATCGGCAAAGTGCCATCGACCGTGGGGTGTGCATCCACCGCATCACGAAGCACCGACGATGCCGCGGTCATCGCCGCACTCAGGCTTGGCCTCTGCAAATCGAGGCGTTCGCTACGGAACATCAGAACAAACAGCCCGGGATGATCGATCGCAAACGCGACATACGCTCGCCCCAGTGCCGCCAGTTTTTCTTCCACCGTCTCCGCAACCTGCACCGCATCGAGAAGACGTCGCTCGAATCGTCGGAATCCGACAGCCGCCAATTCGCTTAGCAGTCCTGCAACATTCTCGAAGTGATTCTTTGGTGCTGCATGAGAGGCGCCGGCTTCGCGCGCCGCCGCGCGCAACGTCAGTTGGTCGATGCCGTCCCTTGCGAGTATTCGCTCGGCGGCCTCCAGCAGCGCTTCGCGCAACGCTCCATGGTGATAAGGACGTTCACGACGTTCGGTTGATCCGCGTCGCTTGGTGGCGATCATCCCCTGTGTCGGTTTGTTCACGCTTCTCCACCTTACATATTGACATCGTCAATTTTAGCTTGACGCGCCACAAAAGCCTATCTAATCTTAATATTGTCACTGTCAACATAGATCGCCAAATGCCTATTCCATAGGATCTGCCACGCATGGCAGCTTTCTCGCCTTACGTCCATTGTCGGAATTTCTGGCGGTATATCCCCAAAGGGCGCAAGTCACCAACATTACAGCGTCACTACCCTCGCCGGCTTGCACGAATACTGTCCAGCGCGCACACAAGGGGGTACGCAATACTCTTTTCAGAGGTCAGGTCGCCATGATGAATAAAGCGCGCGTCACAGCCCGATTCGAGGGCGATTTTGTGGTGTTTTTAATTGGCATGCGCATCAATGCGCCTCTTAAAGTACACAAATGGCTACCGGTCACGGCAGCCATGCCGCGGATGATCAAAGAGCTCTCGCGTCAACCCGAGTTGGGTTTCCTGCACGCGGAGATGTGGTTGGGCCGCACCACGATCATGGTGCAATACTGGCGTTCGAGGGAGCAACTGCTGGCCTATGCCAAAGATCGCAAAGCCGCCCATTTACCCGCCTGGCAGGCCTTCAACAAGGCGATTGGAACGGACGGATCAGTCGGCATCTGGCATGAAACCTATATGGTGTCGCCAGGTCGACATGAGAATATCTACGTCAACATGCCGCCGTTTGGCCTCGGAAAGGTTGGCGTCCTGCAACCAGCGACAGGCGGCAGACAATCGGCGGCAGGTCGCCTGCGCGGCGACTGAGGCATACCGCGCGTCGCCCGCGATGCCATGCTTACGGATAAGGCATGTTTGGCGGGATGCCAACGAACAGTGACCCGGCACCGTCATACACCGCTTCGTTGAGGAAGGCGTGTTGCGTCACCACCATCGCGTCGCGTACCATTTTTTGCAGCGGATGCTTGCGATAAATCGCGGCGATGCCACCCAGGCGATGCGCTTCCTGCACGATATCGGCGCAGGTACGCGCTGCGTGGACCGCGCTTAATCGCAGCAGATTGGCCTGTTCCTGCGATACTGGATCGCCTGCCAGAATCGTTTCCCATGCGGATTCGGCAGCATCGTAGAAGAACGCGCGCGCGCCATGCCATTGTGCTTCAGCCTTGGCCAGCGCGCTGCGATAATAGGCGCGATCCGCCAGACGCGGCGCACCCGTGGTCGTCTTCGTGCCACCGGACATCTCGATGATCTTGTCGAGCGCCGCGCGAGCAATCCCCACGTTGCAGGCCGCATGCACTTGCGCCTGATACGACACCGCCGGATAGCGATACAGCGGCTCATCGATCAGCGCGGAGGTCCCGCGTGTGAACGTCCAGGGGTCGGCAACGAACTGACCCGTTGCTTTCAGATCATGGCTGCCGGTGCCTTCCATGCCAAACACATCCCAGTTATCGACGATCTCCAGCGTCCCCGCGCGAAACACCGCGGTCAACGGCTTCCCGGCCGCCGCGCCGCCCCCGCTCGCCGCGGTCCCGCCAATGCCCACACCGTGCCAGTCCGCGCCCTTGCAGCCACTGGCGAAGTGCCATTGCCCACTGACTTGCCAGCCACCCTCGACACGCTCCGCCGGTTGCAACGGATATAAGCCGCCGGCGAAGACCTGGTCCGGTCCGGTGCGATAGATCGCTTCCTGCGTGTCCAACGGCAACGCCGCCAGATAGACGTTGGCGGAACCGAACGCGGCGACCCACGCCGTCGATCCGTCGACGATCGCGATCTTCTCCAGAATACGGAGGAACTCCGCCGGTGCCCTGGCATCGCCGCCGAACCGTTGCGGCGTGCTGGCGCGATAGATACCTGCGCGCTTCATCTGCAGAACCATATCGCGCGTCACATGGCCTCGCTCGTCGAATTCGTCCCGGCGCGCGCGAACCATCTCCAACAGATCCGTCAGCGGCAATGCGCCCAACGTTGCAATCACATCGCCCGGATGCGCACCATCGCCCTGCGCCATCGCTTGATATCCGTCACGTGCGGTCATCGTCGTCTGCTCGCTCAAAGTAAGGTCAAAACACGGCGGAGAAATCGCATCGAGATCGGGTTCCGGCACCGTGGCGGTTACAACGGAATAACGATAGAATTTGGCGGCGCATGCGTCAAATTCACACCAATAATGAAAACCATGAAAATGAATCATCCCTCATTTCACGAGATACCGGATTTGAATCTGCTGCGGGTATTTCTGACAATTTGGGATACGGGTAATTTGACGCTTGCTGGCGAACGGCTCGGTTTGACGCAATCCGCAGTCAGTCACGCCTTGCGTCGCCTCCGCACGCTGTTCGATGATCCCTTGTTCGTTCGCGCGCCCTCCGGTGCCGCGCATGCGATGGTGCCCACCACGGCGGCCAAGCGCCTGCACGATCCGGTAGAGGCTGCCTTCTCATTAATCGATCGCGCCCTCCAGGAGCACGGTGACTTCGATCCACAACGGGTCCAGCGAACATTCCGACTGTCGATGTCGGACATGTCCGCTTACTACCTACTGCCAGCACTGCTCGCGCTTCTGGAAAAAGAGGCACCTGGCGTGCGTCTTGATGTTACCCAGTTGTCGGTGGAGGCGCTCGGAATGGCCATGCGCGCGGGTGAGATCGATATCGCCCTCGGATATTTGCCCGGACTGCATGAGGAATGCCGACGAAGGGTATTGTTCAACGACGATTCCGTCTGCCTGGTGCGCCGCGATCATCCCGTGCGAGAAGACACGCCCAGCGTCGATGTCTTGAACCGCTTGCATTATCTCTATGCCAGCAGTAACACCACGGGACACTACCTAGCCGAACGGATGCTCAGCGAGCACGGCCTTGACCGCAACTTCGTCGTGCGGCTGCCACATTTCACGGTGGCGCCGGAAGTGATCCGCAATACCGATCTGGCCGTGATCTTCCCCCGTAGCATCGCTGAGCGCTTCAATCATGGCGGCGAGTTTCGACTGCTTACCCTCCCTTTTACCCTACCGAGTATCGACGTCCAACTGTATCGCCACGAACGCTTCGAACGCGACACCGGGATCACGTGGCTGTACGACCAGATCACGACGTTGCTCACGCCGGCGGCCGCGTGAACCTGTCGCGCGACAAGAGCGCGCGTCCAACGACATGAGGCCAAGAACGGCCCCCACAATATCGGCAGTTACTGTCGATAGCTCGTATCGATGCGATCCAGACGACGTATTAGCGCGTCGAGCACTTGGTCACCGCCACGGAAACGCGGATCGTACTGAAGCGCATCCTTCGTCGATTGCGCACTGATGTCGTGATGCACCGGGATGATGTTGCCACGCATCGAATGCGTCGCAACCTGAATTTCACAGGCGCGATTCAGCGTCCAGATCAGCAC
Source organism: Robbsia andropogonis (assembly GCF_000970345.1). GTDB lineage: Bacteria > Pseudomonadota > Gammaproteobacteria > Burkholderiales > Burkholderiaceae > Robbsia > Robbsia andropogonis. The sequence continues at coordinate 50,537 of NZ_LAQU01000009.1, forward strand.
GAATGCGTGACCCAACGTCACACCATGCGACAACAGCCCATGGTTGCGCAGGATCATCAGGTTCTTGTTTCCCATCGAGGCGATCATCCGCGACTTCTCGCCGTCATGTACCGTCGTGCCTTCGAACGTGTGATACGCAATCTTGTCGTGCAACTGCGACGAATAGATGTTGTGATCGACCAGCCCCTCCTCCATGCACGCCACGGCCACGCTCTCCGTCGTATGAATGTGCATCACGCAATGCGCGTCGGGCACGGCTTCGTGCACAGCACTGTGGATCGTCAGGCCAGCAGGATTGACCGGATACGCACTGTCGCTGAGGATATTCCCCTTCAGATCGATCTTGACCAGGTTTGACGCGGTGATTTCATCATAGGCCAGGCCGAACGGATTGATCAACAACTGATCTCGCTCACCCGGTACCCGCAGCGTGATGTGGTTGAAAATCAGCTCGTGCCAACCGATCATGAAAAACACCCGATACGTGGCGGCAAGCCGCAACCTTGCCTCCCACTCCTCGGCGCTGCAATTGATCGGCGGGGAGATGGCGGTGTTTTGATCGCGTTGCATCGGGGGTCACTCCTATAAATACATTCTGAATTCAGTTAATGCGGGCGTGATGATACGCCATTGCCATGCAGCGTAGGACCATCAGCCGCGAAGAACAAATCGATCAAATATCCCACGCCCTATAAGTAGCCTTGATATTTGCCGTGCGTTCCAGCCGGCTTGCACTATCGCGGCCGGCGTATCTGCCCGTTGCGCGGTGCGATCGCCCTCCGGCTCATACCGGTGCGGCAACCCGTATATACGGGCTTCCAGTGTATGCGGCATCCTGTACTGTCACACGATTGCCGGCCCGACCACTTCGGTGATTAACTCCCGGAACCACGTGTTACCGTCGTCGGCGGCGAAATGGGCGTGCCAATGCAGGGTCACCTGCACCGCCGGCAACGGCACGGGCAAATCGAAGATATCAAATGCGCCACTGCGCTGGAAAATTTGCGCCAGCCGCCTCGGAATGGTGGCGAGATGATCCGTGACCGCGAGCACCGCAGGCAGCGACGCAAAATGGGAGAGATCCAACGCCACATTGCGCGTCACCCGACGGGCACGCAAGGCATCATCGATACCCATATGGCTATGTTCCAGCGAGTTGACGCGCACATGCGATGCGCGCAGATAGTCCGCGAGTGGCATGATGCCGATGCTGCCCGTCGACTTACCGTCCGAATGCGACGTCGCCAATGCCGTCGCGGCGATGCGCCCTTTTGTGACCGTACTGCCGCCCGTCCGTTTTGCGCGACACATGCAAACGTAGTCTTCCTCGAACAATACCGCACTCTCGGTCTGCATCAGCAATTCCGGCAGGTGACCAATCGCACAATCCAGCCGGCTGCTGCGCAAGCGCTCGCCGATCAACGCGATGGGCGTGGGCACCACCTGGATCGATACACGCGGCGCCCGTTCCTGCAGCACCTCACATACGCGTGGCAGATATCCCAATTCACCGGCATCGGATAGCGAAAGCCGAAACGTCCGGCTGCTCGTCAGCGGATCAAAGCGCTCGGCATAGCGGAATGCCTCGCGCACCGTCTCCAGGGCCCGCGACACGATTGCCGACACCTCCAGCGCGGTCGGGGTGGGCTGCATGCTCGAACGCGTCCGGATAAATAACGGATCGTCGAACAACGTTCTGAGACGGCCAAGGGAATAACTGACGGCGGGCTGCGACAGCCCCAGGCGCTGGCCCGCCCGCGTCAAGCTGCCCTCCTCGATGATCGCCTGGAAGACGCGCAGCAGGTTCAAATCGACGTGGTCAATAGCATTCATGGCGGCATCCGGTGGGTGGGTGCAACATAGGCCGGGGTCCGACAGTCCGGCATGTCTCGTCTATTTATGGGACGGCGTATTGGGTTTATGGGACGGCGTATTGGGGGCATCAAATAAATTGAATTTATTTACCTATCCATTTTTTATAGATTTGACGGATTTGTCAAACCTTCCTAACCTAGGTCCTCAAGCCGTTTCGCGATACAGCGAAGGAAGCACACCATGACGTCCCCCAGCCTGTCCCCCGTTCTTCGTTCCCCGTCCGCGACGGCGAACGTGCCTGCACGCATCGCGGTACGCGTTGATCAGGTGATCGACGAAACCGACGACATCCGGGTGTTCCACATCAGCCGGGTAGACGGGACGCCGTTCGATGCCTATGAAGCCGGCGCGCATGTCGACGTCATCCTGCCGGACGCACCAGTACGCCAATATTCGCTCTGCGGCCAGCCTGCCAATCGGCAAACGCTGTGCTTCGCGGTCAAGCGGGAGGCGCATTCTCGCGGCGGCTCGCGTGCCATTCATGAACGACTCACCGTTGGCAGCAAAATCGACGTCAGCGTTCCGCGCAACCTGTTCCGGCTCAGCGATGGCGCACGCGAGCATGTGTTGATCGCGGCCGGCATCGGCATCACGCCATTGCTCAGCATGGCGTATCACTTGTTGGCACTGCCCGATTCCACCTTTACGCTGCATTACTTCGTGCGCTCCACGGCGCAAGCGGCGTTTGTACCGCTGCTGACGTCCGAACCGTTCGCCAGGCACGTCGTGATGCATGCAGGCGTGGCGCCCGAGGCACTCGACGACGAATTGGCGAAGATTTTCCAGAGATGTGGTTCGGATGCACACGCCTACACCTGCGGCCCTGGTGCATTCATGGATCACGTCATGGTGGTGGGCGAACGCACGCACCCGGCGGATAACCTGCATCTCGAACGCTTCAGCGCCGAGCCCGCACCAATGGTCGCGGATACCCCCGCACCCGGCGCTTTCGACGTCGTTCTGGCAAATAGCGGACAACGGGTGACGGTAAGCGCCGGGACAACGATCGTCGATGCCCTGGCCGGCATCGGCATCGAAATCGACACGTCCTGTGGGGAAGGCATTTGCGGCACCTGCATCGTCGACGTCGTCGATGGCGAACCGGATCATCGCGATCACTGCCTGAGTAAAGCGGAACGCGCGGCGAACAAGACGATTTGTTGTTGTGTATCACGGGCGAAGAGCGCCGTGATCACGTTGGACATTTAAGGTTTGCCCCCGTAGCCCCCCACTGCGGGGCCTTTTTTCCGAGAGTTGAATAATGAGCGATTCGTCCCTTCACATCATTGATTGCACGGCGCTGAAGGATCGCGGTGCCATGCACGCTCGCGCCGGCACCGACCGGATCGCCCCGTCGATGTATCACGATCCGGCGCTGTTCGAAGCTGAGCTCGAGCACATCTTCTACAAGACCTGGATCTGGGTAGCGCATGAAAGCGAAATCCCGAACGTCGGGGATTTCCGGACGACGACCATCGGCCGTCAACCCGTGATTGTCGTACGTGACAAGACTGGTCAAGTGCGCGTCTTGCAGAATCGTTGCCGCCACCGTGCGGCCACGGTCTGCGAACAACACAAAGGCAACGCAAAAGGTTTTACCTGCCCCTACCACAGTTGGAGCTATGGCCTCGATGGTGCCCTGCGCGCACTGCCATACGGCGATGGCTATGAAGGAGTGATAGAGAAAAGCGAACTGCCACTGGTCAGCTTGCGGGTGGGCATGTATGCCGGACTGATCTTTGCAAGCTTCAACGAAGACATCGAACCGCTGGAAGATTTCCTCGGCGGCGCAAAACCGTGGATCGACCTGTTCATGAAACAAGGCGCGGGCTATCCGGTGAAGGCAAACGGCGAGCACAAGTTCAAGTTCAAGGGCAATTGGAAAATCCAATTGGAGAACACGACGGACCTTTATCACTTCCCCGTGGTACATAAGTCATGGTTGAAGTCGATCGATGCGGAAACCGAGAAGATCGTCACCAGCTTCATGACCGACGACGGGGCATTCTGCCGTGGCCTCGGTAATGGTCATAGCCTGGCCGTATTGATGCCGAACCTGGTGGACCTTGACAAGGACGATGGCGCGCCGCTGCCGGAACGCTTCACGCCGCTGATCGAGAAGCTGTCCGGCAGGCATTCGCCGGAAGCAGTACGACGCATCGTGCGGTCACTGCTCGGCGTGGGATTCAACCTGAACCTGTTCCCGAATCTGGCGTTATCGATGGCGTTCTTTCGTGTGCTCCGTCCCCTCTCGGCCGAGGAAACGGAAATTCGTCACGTCGCGCTGGGCATGGATGGCGGACCGGACGAGGCAAACCAGGAGCGCCTGCGCATTCACGAACACTTTCAAGGCCCGTTCGGCTTCGGCAGCCCGGACGACGCCGAAGCGTGGGAACGGGTGCAGCGCGGTGCCCATGCCGGCCCCGACGTGCCGATTCTCGTTAATCGCGGCCTGAATCGCGAAGCCCGGTCGGACAATGGCGAAACCACCGCGCACTCCACCGACGAGACGGGCATGAGAGAGGCGTACAAGATGTGGCGCAAGATGATGGAAGATGGTGAAGCCGCGGCGGCAGCGCGTTCGGGCGGCACGGAGAAAGCGTAATGAACAACAATGACATGACGATAACCGCGACCTCCGCCGCTTTTGCCAGTGCGATTGAATTGATCTGGCGCGAAGCCGAACTGCTGGACAAGAAGGACTACCATGCCTGGCTTACGCTGTGGACCGAAACCGGCCATTACACGGTGCCGATCGACCAGCAGACCACGGACTTCGCCAGCACGTTGAACTACGTCTACGACGACCACGTCATGCGCGGCCTGCGCGTGGAGCGAATGACGTGTGGCTTCTCCTCTTCGGCAAGCGACGCGGCGCGTACCGTACGTTCGGTGTCCCGCTTCACGAAGGGCGGCGAGCCCGACGCCGACAACATTATCGAAGTGCGCTCGGCGCAGATTGTCGCGGCCTGCAAGCGCGGTGTGACGACGATGTTCGCGGCCGACCTGACACATCGCATCGCCCTGGGTGTGGCACCCGGTGACGCGAGAATCGTCGACAAGGTGATTCGCCTGGTCGACTCAGAAGAAGCACTGAACGCCATCGGTTTCCTGCTCTGAACCAACGATGCCGACATTGCAGATTCACCTTGCGCAGGGTCATGACGCCTCGCAGAAAGCCGCGCTGATCGCGGCCCTGAGCCACGCCACCGTAGAAGCGCTGACGGTACCAATCGAATCCGTGCGCATCATGATTGAAGATTATGCGGCAATCGATCACGGTGCGGCAGGCAACGCGGTCCCCGCCGCCGCGTCGCGCGCCGAAGCGCCATCGCCCATTGTCTTCGCCTTATTGATCGCCGGTCGTACGGCGGCGCAAAAGGCCGCCTTGATCGCGCAGATCGATCGCGCCTGCGTCACCGTGCTCGGCGCCACCCGTGAGCCGAGCCGCATCTTCATCAAGGACATCCCGAATACCGATTTCGGATTGGCGGGCCAGACCGCGCGGTCGCTGGGTCGATGACGCATAGGACGTACTGCATCCCGGGCGCCCGTGCGCCCTTTCGCGGAGCGATGACATGAATGAACTTGTTTCCACCTTCACGCTGGCGCCGGCGGCACCGAACGGCCTGTCGATCGTCGTCAAGGACACGATCGACATCGCGGGCATGCGCACCGTGGCCGGCAGCCGCGCATTGGCCGAGGTCGCGCCCGCCACGCGACACGCCGACGTTGTCACCCGGCTGCTCGACCGTGGCTGGACGATCACCGGGAAGGCGAACATGCACGAACTCGCCTTTGGCATGACTGGCATCAATGCCTTCACCGGAACAGCCACGAATCCGCAGGACCCTGCGCGCGTACCGGGCGGTTCATCGAGCGGCAGCGCCGCTGCCGTGGGCGCGGGGCTGGCCAATGCATCGCTCGGCACCGATACCGGTGGGTCCATACGTGGTCCGGCCGCCTGCTGCGGCGTCATCGGCCTGAAACCCACGTTTGGACGCGTCAGTCGCGTGGGCGTGGCGCCGGACTATACGACACTCGACTGCGTCGGTCCGTTCGCACGCGACATGGACATCATCGAGCGTGTGATGCAAGCGCTGACCGACGATTTCGACATGGAGAGCACACAGCGCGCCGACGGTCGATATCGCCTCGCCGTCTTGCAACCGCCTTGTAACCCGACAATCGCCCAAGGCGTGGCGAACGCGATCGCCGCGACCGGGCTGGACACGCTGTCGGTCATGCTGCCGGATATGCCGGACGCATTCGATGCGGGCCTGACGATCATCAACACGGAAACGGCGCAGGCCTTTGGTCACTTGACGAACCGTGGTCTGCTGCAAGCCGATCTGGAAGCGCGTCTCGATAACGCCAAAAAAACCACGGAAGACGCCATTGCCCGCGCCGAAGCAGTCCGTAGTCGCTTTACCCAGGCCGTGGATGCGATCCTAGATCAGGCAGACGTACTCGTCATGCCGACCATGCCGGAACTGCCGATCACGGTGGCGCAGGCGTTGGCCGGTGTATCGGTAATCAATGTCTCAGCACTGATTCGCCCCTTCAATCTCAGCGGCCATCCCGCGCTGAGTCTGCCGGTGCCATTGCCCGGTCTGACCATCAAGGGAGGATTGCAGATCATCGGTCGACATGGCGCCGACGAGATGGTCTGCGCGGTCGCTCGCGTATTCGAGTCAGCATTGAAAACGCCGTGAACGGCACATTCCCACACGGTTGATAGAGAGAGAGACAGCGTGCATGTCGCACCCTGTCTCTTTTTGCATCGTGGCGACGCCCGCCATGCACATCATGGGGTGTGCGCCGCCACGCGCGCCAGCGAATGAAATGCCCGCGCGAAATAGACGAGCCCATCGCGGTCCGGTTGCAATGTGATGCGTTCGATTCGCACGAAAAACACCGAGTGGGTACCCACCTGCTTGCATTCTTCGATCACGCCTTCCAGCGCTGCCACGGCGCTGGACAATACCGGTACGCCGGTGTCACCCATCCGCCAGTCACACGTTGCAAAACGCTCCTCGATCGATCCACCTTGCGCGCCGGCGAACACCATTGCCGTACCCTGGCATGTCCCTGACAGCATATTGACTGCGAGGCGGCCGTTCTTCGCAAGTACATCATGTGCCCGCGCCTGCTGGTTGATGCACAGCAGCAAGGTGGGTGGCGTATCGGTCACGGAGCAGACCGCACTCGCGGTGATGCCGCATAGTCCTGCTTCGCCATCGCTGGTGATCACATTGACACCGGCCGGCAATGACGCCATCGCGTCCCGGAATTGCAGCCGGATGGCTTCCGTATCGACCATGATTCCTCCCGATATTCTCGACGTCGCCGCACCGGCAACCCACCATCACAATACGGTTCGTTATGCAGAAGGTCAAACAAGCGACATTCATGACGTAAAGTCACCCGGCTCATTCTCTTGCGAGCCAATGTCGCGCCGCTGCCTTCACCACTTCATGCCAATGACATTTCGCTGATGATGTCCGTACCCGCAACGGGGCGCGTCACACCGCCTTCATGCGGGTTGCCGATGAAGGCAGGCCCGCATGCCTCATCCGTCACGGGCCTCCGATGCCGACTGCCGCTGGCGCACGGCCCGCGGGCGGGAGGCGCAGCGGGAAAGCCACATAAAACGCGATTGCGGTCGTCGCCCGTCATCGCATGTACAAACCGCCGTTTATATCCCAGCACGCGCCTGTCGCGAAATACGCGTTTTCCGCGGCGAGCATGATCACCGCCTCCGCGATATATTCCGGCGCTCCCAAACGGCCGGCGGGGATGTTCGCAATGACCTGCCGCAGTCGTTCCGGCGGTACACTCTGGTGCACGATCGGCAGATCCAGCGGGCCGGGGGAGACCGCGTTAACCGTCACGCCCAACGGTCCCAGGTCACGCGCGAACACCTTCGTCAAGGTCAACACCCCACCCTTCGCCGCGGCATAATGGGCGCCGGTCGCGGACCCGCCGTTTTGTCCGGCGAGCGAGGCTATGTTGACGATCCGGCCAACCTTGTTCACTCCGAAATAGGTGCCGAACACCTGGCAGCCAAACAACACGCTACGCAGGTTCACATTCATTACCAGATCAAATTGCTCGGCAGTGATTTCCATCACCGGAACGACTTGTGTCGTACTGGCGTTGTTGACCAACACGTCGATCCGGTTCCAGCGCGACAGCATCGCATCGCGCGCCGATTCAAATGCGGCCTTCGACGTGACGTCCAGCGGTAGCGCAAACGCAGTGCTCCCGTCCGCACTCAATTCGGCGGCTACCTTGATTGCCTCGTCCACCGCGATGTCGCCGATGGCGACGCGATAGCCGGCGCGATGAAAGGCACGCGCAATGACTTCGCCAAGACCGCGTGCACCACCAGTGACCAGAACGACGCGTGACGCTTCCGTGTGCCTCATCCGCGCCTCCTATTGCGCATCCGCCGGGACGGTCAGCGCGCGGCCGACGCGCGCCTCGATCTTGCCGTACCGCCAGAGGTTATGCTCACCAACGTGTGTCGTGCGGTACAAATTGCACACCGCCGTCACGGTCTCGAAATCCTTGACGTCGGCCATGATGTAGAACGTCCAGTTATTCGCATCGCCGTTCCCTACGACCAGACGGTCATCATCCATGATACCGAGTACGGATACCCCTTCCATCTGCTCGACCGACTTCAACATCTGGCCATACGCCCGCCAGACCGTGCTGATCTGATCGCGCGGCAAATCGAAAAAATTCTGTGTCACGCTGCAGCAGAAAAGGACGCGCAGCGGCGTTACGGTTTCACTCATGACAGGTCGATCCTTTGAGAAACGTGTTTAGATATAACCCGGGAACGGGGTAGCGCCCACATAGACCGCACCAGCGCCTTCGTAAATCCCTTCGCCAAGAAACGCATGCTGGGTCACCACCATTGCATCACGCATCAATTGCTGGAGGCGATGCGATGAATAGATTGCCGCAATGCCGCCCAGCCGATACGCGCTCTGTACCACATCAGCGCCCGCAAACGCGGCCTCCGCCGCGGTCAAGCGCAATTGGCTGACCTGGTCGGGCGTGGGGTGATTCCCTCGCGCGATATCGTCCCACACCGCTTCCGTGGTCTCGTAGAAAAAGGCCTGAACACTACGCAAGCGCGCCTCCGCCTTGCTTACGCCGATCTTGAAATAGGCGCGGTCGGCAAGTTGCGGCGCGCCGGTGTTGGTCTTGCGGGCACCCGACATCTGATTCACCGTATCCAGCGCTGCCCGGGCCAGGCCAAGATTCACCACCGCCAGCACCTGCGCGGCATACGCGATCGTCGGATAACGGTAAAGCGGTTCATCCACCTGGGTCTGCCCGCCACGCACGAACGTCCATTCCTCGGGCACGAACCTGTCGCGCACGCATAAGTCATGGCTACCGGTCCCCTGCATGCCCACGACATCCCAGTTCTCGACGATCTCGACGTGCGATGGCGGCAGGATGGCCATTCGTGGCTTTGTGCCCGGGGCACCGCCAATCCCGACGCCAAGCCAGTCGGCGCCCTTGCAACCGCTTGCGAAGCGCCAGCGGCCGTTGACGCGATAGCCACCGGGCGTCACGGTCGCCGGTTGCACGGGAAACAACCCTCCGGCAAACGCCTGATCCGGCCCCGATGCATACAGGATCGCCTGCGTTTCCAAAGGCAGCGCCGCAAGATAGACATTTGCCGATCCGAAGCTTGCCACCCAGCCCGCCGAACCATCGGCCTCGGCAATGCGTTGAATCATCCGAAGAAACTGCGCCGGCGGCATCGGCGTACCGCCAAAACGCCTTGGCGTGGCGGCACGATAGAGATGCGCGCGCTTGAATAAATCGATCACGTCACGCGGCACATGTGACAGTCGCGTGAATTCGTCGCGGCGTGCAACGATGTGCTCGCATACGCTATCGAGCGATAACGGCGTATCGGTCGGGCCCGCCCCCAGACCCTGCGTCATCACGGGAATCGACAAATCGACGGCATCACAAACACTCCTCACGTCAGACAGGGTGGCCGCATGGCGCGTCGTATCGGATGTCATTCTAAAACCTCGTATCGAAAAAACGGCAATATCGTGTCGCGACGTGATGACAACGACGCAAGGTGATGACGTCGAGTGTAGAAATACCATAAATGCGCGGCAATTGGGACTGTGCAGCGTGCGTTAAAGAAAGCGAGCGGTCCAACTAAAGATTTCCCTAATACTCGTGAATGGAACATCGCACGCAACCCGGAATCACGCTCGAACATCCCTCGGCCCCAACAAAAATCACGTCATTTCGCGCTATGATTTGGAGATAAATCAGGTTAAGCCACGCGTGCGCGAGACCTGCCCGTGCCGTCTCGCACCCCTCGGAAAACGATGACATTCGCCCTGCAAGACAGCGATCGCCTGGCGATGCTGCAGTCCCTGAAAACGTGCATTCTGCTGCACGACGCCCAGAGCAAGGACATCCTCTGGGCGAACGCCGCCGCCTGCACGGCGCTGGGCTTCACCGTGGAAGAACTGTTGCCGCTGAAAGCACCAGATATGACGCGTAACGAAGAGAAATATCGGCGCGAGGTAGGCCGCCAGTGGCTCGAGGATGCGGTGCAAAAAGGGGAATGCATCGTGCAATGGCCCTATCGCGCGAAAGACGGCACGGAAATCTTCTCGGAAGCAGTCGCGACCCGCGTAACGCTGCACGACCGCGATGTCGTGATGGTGCAGTTCAGGGACATTGCAGCCGAAGAGCGCATCAAGCAGGACTTGCGACGACTGGAAACGCGACTGAAGGAATTCATGCAGGACCTCACGGAAGGCATTGCCGTGGTGGATGCCGACGGCACGATCCGCTATCTCAGCGAATCCGCGCGACCGTTGCTCGGTCTACGGGACGACGACCCCGAACCGACGAACTTTTTTTCACTCGGCGCGGCCGACGATTCGCTGCTTTTGACGAGACGCCTGGCGCAAGCCGCGGAAGGCAAGACACCGCCGACCTTCCGCTATCGTGCCGTGGTTCGCGACGGCAGTGTACGCTGGCATGACGCCACCTGTCGTTATGTGGCGCTCGATGAAGAATGGAGCGGTATCCTGCTGCACTTTCGGGATGTCACAAGCCAGGTTGCCGAACAGGAGGCAGCAAGGCTGAACGAACGCGCTCTCGAATACATGGCACGTTATAACGCCATGGGAGAAATGGCGATGACGTTGTCCCATGAATTAAGTCAACCACTGGCATCGGCGCGTAATTTCATTGAAGGTGGCATGCTGCGCTTGCAAGCCGGCACGACCCCTGCCCCGGACGTGATCTGGGGCATGCAGAATGCCATGAAGCAAATGGAGCGCGCCACAAGCATCATCAAAAGCGTGCGGGACTACGTCGTCAAGCTCGAACAGGTGGTGGAAGACATCGACCTGAACGCTGTTGTCAATGATGTCTACTACTTCCTGCGCCTGCGCGCGCGCGAGGAAGGCGTCCGTATTGAAACACGTCTCGATGAACACCCCCTGCTGGTACGGTGCGAGAAAGTATTGGTCGGTCAGGTTATCCTGAATTTCGCGTTCAATGCGATGGAAGTGATGCGTGAACTGAAACAAAAGCAGCGGGTGGTGACACTCCAGACCACGCGCGTGGGCGATCGGGCTCAACTGACCGTCTCGGACCTCGGTACCGGGCTGGGGCCGAATGTGCAGAGCCGGATCTTCGACGGCTTTTTCACGACAAAACCGTCCGGCAACGGCCTGGGCCTGTCCGTGTGCAAGAACATCATTGCCCGGCACGACGGTGACGTATGGGCGGAGCCGCACGCCCCGAATGGTACGACGTTCGGCTTTTCTTTACCGCTGAAACATGGCGCGTGATATCGGTCCGCACGGACGCATGAGACGCAACCGCGACATGAAATGCGTTACATCAGCGTGTGCGTCCGGCCTTCATCTTTCGCACCGTGGCATCGAACAATAGGATGGCGAAGCGGTCGTTCTGAATCAACTGCGCCGCGAGGTCGGCGCATCGCGTCTTGACCAGATCATCCAGGGCCACATCCGGGCCCGGCAGCGCGCCCGCCTGGCACTGAATCTCGGCGGCACGCTGTACGGTCCAAAGCAACATGAACGTGCCAGGAATGTCTTTCTCACACACTGCAACACCATGATTGCGTAGTACCAGCACATGCCTGGGCCCCAGGCTCGCCAGCATCCGCTCTTTTTCTTCTGCAAACAGCGTGATGCCTTCGAATGCATGGTACGCAACACGACCGAACAACTGCGCGCCGTAAAAATCGTCGTGACGAAAACCACCTTGCTTCAACGCGATTGCGGACACCGGCGTGGTGTGCGTATGCACAATACAATGCACATCTTCGCGCGCACCATGAATAGCGCTATGCAATGCGAACCCCGCCGGATTGGCCGGATAGTCTGATGGCTCGACCAGCTTGCCGTCCAGGTCGACCTTCAGCAGGTTTCCTGGCGTGACCTCGCTGTAGTTGAGTCCAAATGGATTGACCAGATAATGACCGTCCGTGCCCGGCACCCGAACGGAGATGTGGTTGAAGATCAGTTCCGTCCAACCGAGGTAATCGACGAGGTGATAAAAGTGCGTCAATTGCTCTCGTAACGCCCATTCGTTTGCATCGATATGCGCCGGGCGCGGAGCGGATTCCGCGGCCAAGGGGGGGGCAATGTCGTTCATGAAAGTCTCGCCTTTACTGGTTGCATCTTGTGAAGCGGCTGGCGGCATTCGCGCGGAAGCAATAGCAAACGCCCCTGCATGTCCCGGCCGAATACGGTCAGGGGCGCGGCGCGCTGGACACGTGGCGGCGCACGAGGCCAAGTACCGAGGTTGTCACTGGCATCGCGACATCGGCACGCGTGGCCAGCTCAAGCACCGCGTCACCAATCGCGCCCATCTCCAATGGTCTGCCACGTTCCGCGTCTTGCAACATCGAGGTTTTTACCGCCCCCATGCCCCGGCAACGCGCCAGGAACGCATCGTCTTCGAACGGTAGGGAAACCGAAAGCGCCTTACTGAGCGCTCGGATTTCCTGCAACATAGGCCGCACCGTCAGCAACAGATCAGGCTCGCCATAGATCTGTTCCAAGGTTGCGCCAGTCAGCACCGATAGCGGATTCGACGTCAAGTTACCCGCGAGCTTGGCCCATATGTCTGCGCGGATATTCGCACTGCGATGCGTGACGATCCCGGCGTCATTGAACCCCGCCGCGATGCAGAACAAGGACATCTCGGTACTGGCATCGCCATCATGGCCAACGTCATCCGTCTCTCCGATGCCACCGATAATCAGCCGATGCGGATTATTCGCGACATAAACGCCCGCCGAGGGCGTATGGCCGGTCATATAAACAACGGCGCCGACAATGCGCTCTGGCGCAATACACCGTGCCAGCAGACCTTCGGGGTCCAACGCGGCAATCGGACGCGCGATCATCGCGTGCGGCTTGGTGGTGTGTACCGTGGCGGCGTCAGCGCCGCGCGTGCCCATTCCCTGGAAATACCACCACGGCACACCGTTGACGAGGGGCATGACCCGCGTACCCTTTCCTAATAGCGGCGGCACCATCGATGCCACCCCGGGCAACGCGTGCGCCTTCACCGCCGTGATCACCAAGTCTTGCGGACCGATCGCCGCGGCGCTCGCTTCCCGCATCACGACGGCACCGTCTTCGACATGCGGCGCGCTGTCGTAGGCGGCGAGACGGGCCTGGTGCATGCCATCGAGATCGCTCAGAGAAGCGGGTCCTTCATGAAGCGCCTTGAGCGTCGCACCGCGTGTCAACACGCTGACCATGTGTCCCGCACAAGCAAGACGTACGGCCAAGGTGCCACCGATGGCGCCGGCGCCCACTACCGTGATACGTAATGCGCGACGCGCCCGCTTCGCGTTATCGAGAGGCGTATCCCGTGTCATATGCGACCCACTTGCTCGACCCGCGCCGTCTGCCCCGGCGCAACGACGGCACCGGGTTGCGGATGGCACGTCTGCCCCTCTCCGCCGGCTTTTCCGAGATAGATCGCCGTCACGCGCGGGTCCGCGGCGACATCCGCGGCCGGGCCGGCCACCGTCACGCGCCCCATCTCGAGTACGTACGCATAATCAGCAATCCGCAGCGCGGCGCGCGCGTTCTGCTCCACCAGGAGAATGGATACACCACGCTCACGCAACGTTTGCACGATACGGAAGATCTCCTTGACGATGAGCGGCGCCAGTCCCAGGCTTGGCTCATCAAGCATCAGCAGCGCGGGCCGCCCCATCAGCGCACGGCCGATGGCGACCATCTGGCGCTCGCCACCGGACAGCGTGCCCGTCAGTTGCTTACGCCGCTCACGCAAGCGCGGGAAGAGCCCATAGACCGCTTCCAAGTCCTGAAGGTGATCGCGATGCCGACGTCGATGAAACGCACCCAGGACGAGATTGTCCTCGACCGACATTTCCAAGAACAGTTCGCGCTTTTCCGGCACCAGATTCATCCCGGCGCTGACCATCTCCTGCACGTCGGGATGCGCATACCGCTGCCCCGCGAACCGGATGCCACCCTGGGAAGGCAATAGGCCCATCAGCGCCGATAGCAACGTCGTCTTGCCCGCGCCGTTCGGTCCGATGACCGTCACGATCCGCCCGCGCCCGACCGTCAACGAGACGTCTTCCACCGCGCGGACCTTGCCATAGCTGACGCTCAGGCCGTCCGCCTGCAACATCGCCGCGTCATCGCGGTTGGATGCCGCCATCCTGTCCACTTGCGCTTGTCGCATGGGTGCGTTCATGCTTCACCCTCCCCGAGATAGGCACGCTGTACGACAGGGTCATCCTGGATCGCAGCCGGCATGCCCTCCGCGATTTTCTTGCCGAACTCCATGACGATCACTCGATCCACCAGGTTCATGACGAATGCCATGTCGTGCTCGACGAGCAGAATCGCCAATCCCTCAGCTCGCAAGCTGGTCAACAACGTCGCCAGTTCCTGTTTCTCGTGATAGCGCAAACCGGCGGCCGGCTCATCCAACAGCAACAAACAAGGATCCGAAGCCAACGCCCGTGCAATCTCCAGCAGGCGCTGCTGCCCCAACGCAAGCGTACCGGCTTCCTCGAACAGGTAGCGACCTAATCCCACGCGCGTCAGTTGCTGCGCCGCTTCCGCAAACAACCGCCTCTCCTCTTCCCGATCTAGGCGTAGCACGGCACGCGCGATACCCGCTTCGCCGCGTCGATGCGCGCCCAACGCCACGTTTTCAAGCACTGTCATCTTCGGCAGCAAGCGCACATGCTGGAACGTCCGACTCATGCCACGTCGCGCAATATGTCGCGCGCCCCGGCCCGCCACCTGTTCGCCACGGAACAACACCTCACCACTGGTTGGCGTATCAACACCGGAAAGCTGATTGAACATCGTGCTCTTGCCAGCGCCGTTCGGTCCGATCAATGCCAGAATTTCACCGGCATGAACACTCAGACTCATCGCATCGTTTGCAACCAGTCCACCGAAGCGGCGCGTTACCTCGGCGGCCACCAATACCGTTTCACCTCGTTGCGGCAACGGCTTGCGTGGCATGGGCAACGCCTCGGCGAAGGCAGCGTGACGCATGCGGTTCAGGGCGTCGGCGCGTGCCGTCTCCGCGGCTTCCCGTGCCTTGATGGCATCGTGCCCCTGCGCGCCTGCACGACTGGCAGCAACGTCGATACGTTGGCGGACGCGCGCCAGTATCCAACGGTGCAAGCGGCCGCTCGCCTCCAACGCGCCATCACGCGCGTGATGAAGGATCCATATCATGCCGAGGCCGAAAACGATCGTCTCGACGTTTTGGTTCTGTCCGAGCAGACGCGGCATGACATCCTGCAACACATCCTTCAGCAACGTAATGACGCCAGCGCCCAGCAAGGCGCCCCAGACTTGTCCCGTGCCGCCGACCACGGCCATGAAGACATAGTCGATACTCGCGTGAATACTGAACGGCACCGGATTGACGAACTGCTGCATATGCGCATATAGCCAGCCGGACGCACTGGCAAGCATTGCCGCAATCAGGAACGCCGTCATCTTCGCGCGCTGGGTGTCCACGCCCATGGCTTCTGCCATCACCACGCCTCCCTTCAGCGCCCGAATCGCCCTGCCCTCTCGCGACTGCAACAGATTACGCACGGCCCACATGCCGACGCCAAGAAATAGCCAGATAAGGTAGTAGATATGGCGGCCGTCCGTCAGGCTCATCGCACCGATATGAATCGGCGGGATGTTGGCGATACCGCTATTACCACCCAGCATCGGCAAGGCACCAAAACAGAAATACAGGCTCAATCCCCACGCAATCGTGCCCAGCGGCAAAAAGTGCCCCGACAGGCGCAAGGTTGCTCGACCGACTATCCACGCCACGACGATCGTCAGGATCCAGCCGGCGCATAACGTCAGCCAGGGAGACACGCCGACCCACGCGAGCCAGGCCGGCATCGCGTCGGCCTGCGTCGTGAATACCGCGGTCGTGTAGGCGCCAATGCCGACGAAAGCCGCCTGCCCGTAGCTGGTCAAACCGGCAACGCCCGTCAACAAGATGACGCCGACGGTCACGAGCGCATACAAGGCGATGTAGTTGAGCAAGGTGACGTAGAACGCCGGCAACCATTGCGGGGCGGCAAGCAGCGCCACGGCCACAAGTACGATACAGCCACTCCGCAAGCGTGCATTCTTTCGCGATGCGACCGGCGTCGTAGAGGGCATGACGCGCGCCATCAATGTTCCTCCTCGAGCGGCGCGTGTTTGCGCGAACGCCACAGCAATACCGGGATGATCAGCGTGAACACGATGATCTCTTTATACGGGCTCGCCCAGAACGAGGCGAATGCCTCGATCAATCCGACCACCACCGCGCCGGCCGCCGCAACCGGATAACTGACCAGACCACCGATGATCGATCCGACGAAACCCTTCAGGCTGATAAGAAAGCCGGAGTCGAAGTACAGCGTTGTCAACGGAGCGATCACCACGCCGGACACCACACCGATCACCGCCGCGAGAAAAAATGCGGCTTTTCCCGCGAAGACCGGCGAAATGCCCATCAATCGGGCGCCGATGCGATTGAACGCCACCGCACGCAGCGCCTTGCCGTACAAGGTGTGCTCGAACAGTTGGTGAATGGCCACCATCAGCAAGCCGGCCAATACCATGACCAGCAATGCCTGGCTGTCGAGGTTGATACCATCCAACGACAACGGCAGATCGACGAAGGTCGAGGTCCGCGAACCGTCGGGACCGAACAGTAGCAAGGCAAGGCCGACCAGCACGAGATGCAGTGCGATCGACACGATCATCAACGTCAACACGGACGCATCGGCCACCGGTTGATAGAAGAGCCGATACATCGGCGGCGCCATGGGTGTGATGACGGCCAGCGCGAGCATCGCCTGGACCCAGGTCGGCAAGGCCGCCAGCGGCAACACCGCGAGCATGCCGGCGAGGATGACGGGATACGCCAGTTGCCCTGCTTCCGCTGGACGCAGCGCCCACACCCCCCGATGCCGACGACGTGCGATGACATCCGCCGCCACGGACAATACGGACAACACGACGAGCAGCCAGACCACATGCAACGGCCTGCCGTTCTGCATTGCCGCCATCGACAATCCGCCGTATACGACGAATTCGCCTTGCGGGATGAACAGCACCCGCGTCACGCTGAACACCAACAGGATCGACACGGCCAACAACGCATAGATCGCACCGTTTGTCAGCCCGTCCTGCCCGAGGATCATCAGGATTTGTGCGTTCATGAGCCTTTACTTCAGCAACGTCCACTTGCCATTCTTGACGGTGATCATCACGACGCCACGGCGGTCGAAACCGCTGTGGTCATCCGCTGTCATGTTGTACACACCCTGTGTGCCCACCAGATCACGAACGTTCTCCAGCGCATCACGCAGCGCCTTGCGAAACGCAGGCGTTCCAGGCGCCCCGGCCTTTACCGCGATCGGCACGACACGCTGCAACAACAGGCCCGCGTCATAGACGTTCGCGCCGAACGTCGCCGGGGTCTGGCCATAGCGCTTTTTGTAGTCATCGATGTAACGCTGCGCGACGGCTTTCGACGGATTGCTATCGGGAATTTCATCGAGGACAAGCATCGGGCTGGCCGCGAGGATCGTGCTTTCGACCTTGCGGCCGCCCAGTTTCAGGAAGGCGTCGAGCGCGGCACCGTGTGTCTGATAGAACTTGCCTTTGTAGCCCAGATCGACAAGCGTGGTTTCCGGCAGTACGCTCGCGCCGCCCGGTGCGGCGATCAGGATCGCGTCCGGCTTTGCGGCAACCAACTTCAGCGCTTGACCCGTGACGGAGTTGTCGGCACGTTGATAGCGCTCGTTATCCACCACCTTGATGCCATGCGCTTGCGCCAGGCTTGAGAAAACCTTGTACCAGTTCTCGCCAAACGGATCATTCAATCCGATGAAACCGACGGTCCTGACCTGTGTCGCCGCCATGTGATCCACCAGTGCTTTTGCCACCAGGTCGTCGTTTTGCGTGGTTTTGTAGACCCATTTCTTCTGCGGCGTCATCGGCAGCACCACGGCGGCCGTCCCCACCGGAGCGAACATCGGCGTGCCCGATTCGGCGGCGAACTGGATCACGCCCATCGCATTCGGCGATCCGGTCGGGCCGATGATCGCGTCCACCTTGTCCTCGGATAACAGTTTCTTGAAATCGGTCACCGACGCAGTCGGATCACTGCCATCATCCAGCGAGATATAGCTGACCGTCAGCTCACCGATCTTTGCCGGCAACAACGCCACGGTATTGCGCTGCGGTATGCCGACCAGTGCCGTTGGACCGGTGGATGACGTGATCACGCCTACCTTTACCTGCGCCACCGCGGGAAGCGCCATGCTTCCGAGCACGGCAGCCAGCGAGACGAGCGATGCCAACGAAGTCAACTTTGCGGCGGCGAGCGTGCGAACCATGGCGAGAACGATCCTTTCAAGAATAGGCGGCATGCAGGGAGTCTAGAGGGGCTTTTTTTTGGTAGTAATTCTTAAAATCCTGCTCTCGCCTAAAGAAACCTTTAGTTCCAGGCGCACGGCAACACACAAATCGACACCGCGAGCGTTCAACACTTTGAAATACGGGCCGGAACTTTTTTTTCACGCGCGCCGCGTGATATCGTTCCTTCGTATACGCAGCGGTTTCCTGGAAACAGCCGCTACGCCATAGCGCAGTGCCCGCTCGTCGGGTGCCTTCTTTCCTCCACGCGTACGCCACCATGCATGACAACCGCTCGGCACATGGCGCATTGCCCGGACGCGGCATGCCGTCGACCGACTCCGCTGCGCCAGTGGTCTATATCGTCGACGACGACGACGATATGCGCGCCTCACTGGCCTGGTTACTTGGCTCGGTGCATATCGAATCGATCGGCTTTGCCGGTGCCCGCGCCTTCCTTGAACAATTCGATCGAGACCGTGCCGCATGCCTGGTACTGGATGTCCGCATGCCAGAGATGAGTGGTTTTGATTTGCAGGAGGCGCTGCGCAACGCGGACATCGTCATGCCGACCGTGTTCGTTACCGGCCATGGCGATATTCCGATGTCGGTGCGGGCATTGCAGAATGGTGCCATCGACTTTGTCGAAAAGCCTTATAACTCGCAGGAAATGATCGAACGTGTGCAGCGTGCGCTGAAAATGGCGACCGCGCTGCGACAACGCAGTCGGCGCAGTGAAACGCTGCGCCGCCGCCATGCACAGTTGACGCCGCGGGAGCAGCAGGTGTTGAACGGCCTCGTAGATGGCAAGGCAAGCAAGCGGATTGCCGCCGAAATGGGCATCAGCGCGAAAACGGTCGACGTTTATCGCGCCAATATCAAATCCAAATTCGGCACGACGTCGCTCGCCGCCGTGATCCGCGAAATTGCCACCATCATTGATCCGCTCGATTTTGAGGATGCCAGTCGCGCCCTGCCGCTCGGCAACCGCGTCGCCCGCCGTTGACCTGCCAGAATACCCGGCATCTCGAACACCCGGCAATCGCGCTCATTACTTGCACAAGCAAATAGATAGCATGTGGAGCAGATTGCACGCCACAAGGTTTCATTTTTTCCTCAAACCGCACCGTAATATTGCGCTGCCGGCTTTGCCAAGCGCGCAATTGCGCCGCCGCTCGTGTAAGCTGTTTGCAACAAGTGGAATAGGAAATGGCGTCAGGCAAGCTGCCCATCGTCCCCCGCTTTGGCAGACCGTCTAACCCAGCAGGCAGCATTACATGAATAACCGCCGGATCTATGAGAAGTCGTTTCACATCCTGTTGGCCATCGTTACCCTGGGCCTTGGTTTCGTGCTATGGCCATTTTTCAGCGCGGTGTTCTGGGGCGCCATCCTTGCATTGATGTTCCAGCCCGTTCAACGCTGGCTCCTGATGAAGTTCAACCATCGGCAAAACCTTGCCGCCCTGGTGACGCTGGCGTTCATCCTTTTGCTGGTGATCCTGCCGCTCGCGTTGGTCACCGTCACGTTGATTCAGGAAGTCGCATCGATCTACCAGCGGATTCAGCAGGGCCAGTTGAATATTGGTTCCTATTTCCAGCAAATCATCGCGGCACTGCCCGAATCCGTGCAGCACTTGCTGGCGCGCTACGGGCTGATCGATTTCGGCGATCTGCAGGCCAAGCTCACGGCGGGCGCGGCGCAGATCAGCCAGTTTCTTGCGGCGCAAGCGCTCAGCGTTGGACAAAATACGTTTCAGTTCGTGATCAGTTTTGGTGTGATGCTGTATCTGGTGTTTTTCCTGTTGCGCGACGGCAGGCAGATTGGCCGGATGATCCGCCACGCGCTGCCCTTCGACGAATCACACAAAACCCATCTGCTCCAGAAATTCACGACCGTTGTGCGGGCCACCGTCAAGGGCAACATCGTCGTCGCGCTCGTTCAAGGCGGCCTGGGCGGCGTCATCTTCCTTATCCTCGGCATCGAAGGCTCGCTGCTATGGGGCGTGCTGATGGCCTTTCTGTCGTTGTTGCCTGCAATCGGCGCGGCACTCGTCTGGGGGCCCGCCGCCATCCTGCTGTTCGCCACCGGGCATTTATGGAAGGGGATCATCCTGCTGCTGTTCTGCGTGTTCGTGATCGGTCTGGCGGATAATCTATTGCGACCGCTGCTGGTCGGCAAGGACACGAAGCTGCCGGACTGGGTCGTGCTGATTTCCACCTTGGGCGGCATGGCGCTGTTCGGCATCAACGGTTTCGTTATCGGCCCGTTGATCGCCGCGCTTTTCATTGCCAGTTGGACGCTGTTCGCACAGCAGAACCACGCGCAGGATTATTGACAAGGCAATCACAAAAGGGTGTGCGCGTCAAGATATTTGTTTAACGCACGCTGCAAAAGATCATTGTTCCGCGCAGAGTAGCACTTTCTTTATGAAAACTGCATCCTTGCGGCGTGGTCCGGTCCGAGATAAGGGGAAACCCGAGGGACATACGCCGCCCTCGGAACCTGTTTCCGCCCTCCTCGGCACGTTTGCGCCGCAGCATCGCCTGAATCCACTGCCCCGCCATGTCGATCCGGCATTCCCGGAGAGTTGACAGACTCGACAGCGCTCCCAGACGTTGAAGAGACGCGCAAACCGGACGAGACCGAAAGGATCGTCAGATGCAGTCTTTTGCCCCGCTTGCCTGCCCTAATCTGGTTTGTTACAACGTGCAGTCCTTCCCGCACGTCACGGTCGACTGGCCACACCTTTCGAGCGTTGACCCGCAACGCTGGCACGACGATACGGCTGCCTTGCTCGACATGGACACGCCGTTCGTGCTGTTCGTGACGGACATGCCCGGCGACCGGAAGACCCGCCTGGGCGGACCGCTGAAGTGGTACAAGGTGTTTCACGAAGCATTTGGCGCGTGCTGCCGGGCCGTGATCGTCATCGAGGCGGATCCGTCACGCCGGGTGATGATGCGAATCGATACCCCGCAGCTCGAGAAAGCATTCGGCACCGATGTCCATATGGCGCCCGACCGCGAACAGGCGGAACGCCTGTCCCAACGCTTGCTGAACACCCCGCCGATCCCGCTCAGCGCCCGCTGATCGAGCAGAGGTGGCCGGGAATCCGCATGCCATTCCGGCAACGATCGCCGGACTCCGCTAGACTGAAGGCCCTGGGGGCGGCAATGCCGCGCCTCTTGTGTCCCCGTCGTTCGGAGCCTCGCGTCCATGATCGTACCGTCGCGCCCCCTGGCATCATCCGCTGTCGCCGAAATCCCCGAATCGGATTTCATCGATGGCACCGGCAGCCTAGACCATCCCCGTGACCTGCGCCGCGTGGCGATCGACCCCAATCAATGGTATCCATTGGCATGGTCAAGAGAAGTCAAGCCCGGTACAGCCATCGGCGTGCATTTCGGCGGCGTGCCGATCGTCCTGTTCCGGGGTCAGAGCGGCGTCGTGCATGCACTGTTCGACCGCTGCGCCCATCGCCAGGTGCCGCTCCATGCGGGTGTCGTCGAAGGCGACACGCTGAAATGCGGCTATCACGGCTGGACGTATGACAACGGGGGGCACTGCGTCGACATTCCCTATCTCGGTCGCGAGCGTCGGCCCAATGGGGTACGTGCCTATCCGTGTCGCGAGTTGGCGGGCCTAGTCCTGGTCTACTGCGCCGACACCGTTTCCGCAACGATGTCGCAGTCAGGTGCCACGCCCGAGACATGCCCCGCCGCTTCCGGCGCATCGCCGCGCGCCGGCGCGTCCACCGTCGCGATTCCGCTTCGTGACATGCGTGCTGGCGGAGCCGTTGAGACACCCACTGCGGCGCCATGGGAGGAAGACGGCGCCGTGAATCCGGCAAACCGCATGACGCCGGGCAAAGGAACCCGTGGTCACACGGCCACCGAACCTGCATCGGTCCCTGTCAGCGCCGAAGCGGAAGCCCGTTTCGCCGAGCTGGAAGCAGCACTTGCGCATGGCTCCGACCCGGCCTACAAGACGCGTCGATTCGGCGAAACGGTGCGCTGCCACTATTCCTTCATGCACGAGAACCTGATGGACATGAACCATCAGTTCCTGCATCGCAAGCAGATGGGGCAGATGCGTGCGCGCGTCGTCGATCGCCGTGCCGGAACCGATTGGGTCGAGGTCGACTACACCTTCGCCCGCGTGGGTGGCAAGCAACCGATCGGCGAAGCGCTGGTGTTCGGCGAAAGGCGCAAGACCGATCAGGGCGCTGGCAAGCCAGCCGCCAATGACGCAGCGGCGCCCACGGAGGCGAAAGCAAAGGGTGCGGCCGACCAGCACAAGGATGTCATGACCATCCGCACCCAATATCCCTACCAGACGCTCTGCATCCACAAGGCGGACGGCACCAAGGTAATGGACCTGTGGATCAACTACGTGCCAGTGGACGCGGCGCAGAAAGTCAACCGCACGTTTGGTTTGTTATCGATCAAGCGCCCGCGTCCGGGCTTCCTGCTCGACATCGCCTGGCCACTGCTGGTCTGGTTTACGGACCGGATCTTCACGGAAGACCGCTGGATCGTCGAGGCCGAGCAGGCAGCGTACGACAAGCAAGGCGGCGACATGAACAACGAGTATTTTCCGGTCATCGTTGCGCTGCGCGATCTGTTGCGGCGCCGTGGCGCACCCGTGCCGTTGCCGGCTACCACGCCAGACGGTGGCGGCGCGCTTGCAACACGCGATGCCACTGAACGGATAGCGGCAAACCCGGTCGCGACAGTGCCCCCCACGTCAATCCAGGCTCCCGCCGCCTAAGGACGCGTGGGGTCCGTTCAAATAAGGGGTCATGTCAATCACAGTGGAACTTTTGGGCACCATCCTCACCTGGATATTGCTATGCTTCGGGGGTTCCTTGTATTTGTGATTGCACACTCTATGTCTGAATCCGCAGCGTCCGGCTCGCCCAGCGCGCCGGCACCCCGTCATGCGGCGCCGGCTTCGGGTCCCCGCGGCCGTGCCGCTCTCGATACCGCGCCGCCTTTTTTTCAAGAAAACGACGTCAGCGTCAGCGCCACGCGCATCGTTGCTTACGGCACGCCAGCGGTGCTGACTGGCGCGACATCCGTACGCCTGGTCGTCGATCGCCGTCATGTGCGCTTTGCCATCCCCATCCTGATCGCGGGCATTGCCTTCGGGGTCTACGCCACGTTGTATGGTAACGCGCCAGCCAGCGTCATGGCGGTAATGCTGGTGGTTGTCAGCTATCTGACGTACCGCTTTCAAAACCTGCGTCATCGTTTGTTTCTGTCTCGGGATACCGGGACGGAAGAGGACGTGTTCGCGTCCGGTGATCTCGCGTTCACCGAACGCGTGAAAGTGGCGATTGAACACGCCATCGCCCACGGAGCGCAAACCCCTACCGTCGCGCCGACCCCGACGCAGGAATGACACCGGAACCCACCACGCACGCACTTGCGTCGACGAACGCGCGGCCGCCGACCCGCGATGGGCATGACCCGTTCGCCGCGTTGAGCCGCCCGCTCGTCTTTGTCGACCTGGAAACCACTGGTTCAGACCCCCTGACCGATCGCATCACCGAGATCGGGGT
The DNA here is from genome assembly GCF_000970345.1 of Robbsia andropogonis. Taxonomy (GTDB): domain Bacteria; phylum Pseudomonadota; class Gammaproteobacteria; order Burkholderiales; family Burkholderiaceae; genus Robbsia; species Robbsia andropogonis. The sequence goes on from NZ_LAQU01000009.1 coordinate 74,961, forward strand.
ATTGGAAGTAGGCGCCGACGGCATCCAGGAGTGGAGTGCGATGGTCGATCAGGAACGACCGATCCCGCCTTTCATCCAGCAATTGACGGGCATTTCCGACGACATGGTGCGCGGCCAGCCGGTGTTTGCCGCATTGGCGCCTGGTTTGCTCTCGCGCCTGGAGGGCAAGCTCTTCGTCGCGCATAACGCCGGCTTTGATTTCGGCTTTCTGAAACAGTCTTTCCGGCGCGTCGGCCTGACGTTCCGCGCCGATACATTATGCACGGTGCGCTTGTCGCGCGCGCTCTATCCGGCACTGCGCAAGCATGGGCTCGACGCACTGATCGAACGCTTCCAACTGACGCCCAAAGGCCGGCACCGCGCACTCGCCGATGCGGACTTGCTATGGCAGTTCTGGCAGCGGATTCATCAGCAGCTTGCGCCGGACGTCATCGATAAAGCCATCAAGGCCCTGACGCGCCGTGCCACGTTCCCGTCCGGACTGGATGCGGACGCGCTCGACGCGGTGCCCTCCTTGCCGGGCGTCTATCTTTTGCACGGCAAGTCGCCGGCGCGGCAGCCTCTATTCATTGGCCGTGCCGCCGATTTGCGGCAGCGTGTCGGCCAGCATTTCTGCGGCGCACCGCGTGCCAAAGGCAAACCGGCATCCGCCATGGCACCCGCGTCGGGCACCGGGCTCGTCACATCGGCGCAACCAGCATCCGCGGAGGAAAGCCCCGACGCGCGGCTCGCCCGCGACGTCGCGCGCATCGAACATCGTCTTTGCGCCGGCGATATCGGCGCGCAGTTGCTCGAAGCGCAACTGATAAGGAGACATGCACCGCCTTATAACCGGGTACCGCGGCGGCGTGCCGGATTGTGCAGTTGGCACTTCCCGGACACGATGCCGGTGCCGCGGCTGACCACGCTGCGAGAGCGTGACTTCGGTCATACCGACGACCTGTATGGCATGTTCGATTCACGCGCCCGCGCGGAAAACCGCCTGCGCAAGATCGCCGATGAATACGCGCTCTGCATGGTCACGCTGGGCTTGGAAAGCAGCAAACCAGGCAGCCCCTGCACCGGGTACCACATGCACCGATGCCGCGGCACCTGCATTGGCGAAGAGTCGTCAAGGGAGCACGCCCTACGCGTGCGGGAGGCGTTGTCCCCGCTGTCGATCGCACGCTGGCCGCACGACGGCGCCATCGCGTTCGCCGAGCGGCACCATAGCGGCTTCACGCAATGGCACGTCGTGGACAACTGGTGCTACCTGGGCAGCACCGACGAGCCGCGGGCATTGCGCCGCATCGTCGAGGGCGCACCTCCACCGATCTTCGATCACGAGACCTACGCCATCCTGCGCCGCGCGCTGAAACAACCGAATCTCGATATCCTGCCGTTGCCGATCGCCGCACCGCTCACACTGGAACCGCCAGGGGCGGTGGCATCGAGGCGGGACAGCGGCGAACATCCCAATCGCGCCGATCCGGCGCAACGCGACCAGCGCGCGCCCCTGGTCGACCGCCCGCCCAAGCGTGTGCCGCCATCACGGGACCCCGTCAATCGCGCCCGCGCACGGCGCGCCGTCCCCGACACCCAGATGGCGATCGGCTTCGAGACAGAGTAACTGCACCGAATCAGGTGTTCCGCAGCCAGGCCCGCTCATGGCAAACGCATCCAGCGCACGCGATTGCGCATTACCTCGCTCGGGGGCGTGTCGAACAAGCTTGCCGCGATGCCGACGGCGAATCCTACCGGCACCCCGAACACGCCGGCGCTTCCTGCCGCCACGCCAAACCAGGTGTCGGGCGTCAGATCCATGGCATGCGCGAATCCAGGATGCGCCCGGCATAGGTAGTACACGCACACAACCAGGCCCGCGACCATCGCCGCCACCGCACCCCGCCGAGTCATCCGCTCCCAGAAGACCCCCAACACCAGAGCGGGAAAGAGACCTGACGCCGCCAGCGAGAACGCCGCACCGACGATAAAAAGAATGTTGCCGCCATTGACCGACGCCAACCATGCGGCGGCCAATGCGACCGCGAGCAACAGGAATTTCGACAACATCACGCGCCTATGCGCGCTCGTCCGCGATGCCAGCAGTTTGAAATACACATCGTGTGACAGGACGTTTGCGATGGTCAGCAGCAATCCGTCCGCGGTCGACAGCGCCGCGGCCAACGCACCCGCGGCAATCAGTCCCGTGATCACGTACGGCAGCCCCGCGATCTCCGGTGCGGCAAGCACGACCATGTCAGGCTGCATCGCGAGTCCGGCCCAATGCAACAAGCCGTCATGCAGCAGATCATCGATGCGCACCAGCGGCTGCGTGGGCGGGGTGGCCTGTTGCCATTGCACGATCCAATCGGGAAGATGCGCGAGCGAGCGCCCCGGCAGGTTTTCCATGAGGGCCAGTTTTACCAGGATCGCCAGGACCGGCACGCTGAGATAAAACAGGCTTATAAAGAACAAGGTCCAGCCCACCGCGCGACGTGCCGATCCGACATCGGGCGCAGTGATATAGCGCGTCAGGATGTGCGGCAGGCTGGCCGTGCCCAAGGTCAGCGACATCACCAATGCAATGAAATTGATCGCATTGGCGCGGCCCGCATTCGCATCGCCTTGTGCGATATCCGCCGTGTCCATCGTGCTGTCACCCGAATCGACATCCCGCATGGCGGCGTCGACGGCGATGACCTCGCCATGCTGTCCGCGCGCTTGTTGGTCGCCTGACATCGCCGCTGAAGATGGGGATGGCGCGGGGACGGCCAGCCACGTCGATGACGGCGGTTGTGCCTGACGCAGCAAGGCATCACGCTCGCGCGTCCAAACCTGCAGCGCCTGCTCTGGACTGGCGGGCAGCGCATCCAGAAACCGCTGCAGTTGACCAATCTCCCGCAGCGACGCATTGCGCTCACGCGCCGCCGTCAGTGCCGCTACACGTGCCGCCTTCTGCGCCGTCCAGCTTGCCGGTAATGCATCGATTTCCTGCTGCAACGCCGCGGCTGCCTGCCGATATGCGGCACGCGCGCGCGGTTCACCTGCACCGGTACCCCGTCCATCGCGCAGGTCCGCTTCGAGTGCCGCCACCCGTTGGTACGCCTCGCCATAATGCCATTGCGGCAACCACCCAAGCCCTGCCCGATGGCCAATCAGCGAGACCGTCACCAACATCGCGACGATAAGAATCAGGTACTGCGCAACCTGCGTCCAGGTCACGGCCCGCATCCCGCCTAGAAAAGAACAGACGAGAATGCCCGCCAGGCCAAAGACGATGCCGACACTGACGTCCACGCCGATAAAATGCGCGGCGATCAGTCCAACACCTTGAATCTGCGCGACCAGATAGACAAACGAACAGAGCATCGTCGCCACCACGGCGATCACGCGCACCGCACCGCTGTCATAGCGCGTCGCCAGGAAATCCGGGATCGTATAGCGCGCCATTTTGCGCACGTAAGGTGCGAGCAGGACTGCGACGAGACAGAAGCCGCCGGTCCATCCGACGATGTAGGCCAGCCCTTGATATCCGGTGGCGAACAGCGAACCTGCCAGTCCGATAAAGGAAGCGGCGGACAACCAGTCGGCCGCGGTGGCCATGCCGTTGAACACGGCAGGCACGCGTTGCCCGGCCAGATAGTACTCGTGGGAATGCGATGTGCGCGACAACATCCCGATCACCGCATAGACCGCCAGCGTCATGAACAGGAACAGGTAGGCGATCCAGGCGCCACCGCCATATCGGCGCTCCATTGCGTAGAGCACGGCGGTGAAAACAAACAAGCCGACGGTGAAAGCGGCGTAGCGCAACGCGAGGACGATCTCGCGCGTCATCACGCCTCCGGTCCGCGATCGATATCGCGCTCCTTGTCGGTGGTCAGCCGCGGATGACGCCTCCGGTGGATCGCGCCACGCGCATGGTCGTCGCGCGCGGAATCGCCATGACCGTCGGCATGGACCTCACCCGGGCCATCGTTGCCCTCGGCGATCGCCTGCATTGCGGCGCGATATCTGCGATCGGCCCGTCCCATGACAATCGTATAGGCGGTCACCAACAGCACGAAGGCGAGCACGGCGCCCTGCGCGCCGATGAAATAAGGCCAGGGCGTGCCCGCCAGCGTCACATCCGGCCAGACCGGATGCCGTCGATACGCCAGCATCGGCGGCACGAAAGAGACCGCCGCACTTAGCAGCAACACCGTGCATGTTGCCGCCAGCGATACCCGCCAGTGTCGCCGTGCGGCCTGGGCGGCACGTGCCTCGCCGCGCGATGCCACGTCAGACCGACTCCCCGAGCTGCTCCAGGATCGCGGGGTTTTCAAGCGTCGACGTATCTTGTGGCGCCGTCTCTCCTTTCGCCAGGCCCCGCAGCAGGCGACGCATGATCTTGCCGGAGCGCGTCTTCGGCAGGTTGTCGCCAAAGCGGATGTCCTTCGGCTTCGCGATCGGCCCGATCTGCTTGCCCACCCAGGCACGCAATTCATTGGCGACCGCTTTCGCGTCGTCGCCCACCGGACGCGCGCCCTTCAACACGACGAACGAGACAATTGCCTCACCGGTCGTATCGTCGGGCCGCCCCACCACCGCCGCCTCGGCAACCAGCGGATGCGCCACCAACGCGGATTCGATCTCCATGGTACCCATCCGATGCCCGGACACATTCAGCACGTCGTCGATCCGGCCCATGATCGTGAAGTAACCGGTCTCCTTGTTGCGCACCGCCCCGTCGCCGGCAAGGTACAGCTTTCCGCCAAGTTCCTCGGGAAAATAGCTTTTCTTGAACCGTTCAGGATCGCCCCACACCGTGCGCAGCATCGCCGGCCAGGGCCGCTTGATGACGAGAATCCCGCCTTGCCCGTCCGCTACGTCCTGCCCCGTCTCGTCGACCACCGCGGCGGCGATGCCGGGCAGCGGCAACGTGCAGGAGCCCGGCACCAGTGGCGTCGCACCCGGCATCGGCGCGATCACGTGCCCGCCCGTTTCGGTCTGCCAGAACGTATCGACCACGGGGCAACGGGCACCGCCCACCTGCTCGTAGTACCACATCCATGCTTCCGGATTGATCGGCTCGCCCACGGTGCCGAGTATCCGCAGCGACGACAGGTCGAATTGCCCCGGATGTACGGCCTTGTCCGCGTCGGCATACTTGATCAGCGACCGGATCGCGGTAGGGGCGGTGTAGAACACGCTGACCTTGTGCGCCTCGATCATTCGCCAGAAACGCGCCGCATCGGGATACGTCGGCACCCCTTCGAAGATCAGTTGCGTCGCACCCGCCGCCGTCGGTCCGTAGCAGATGTAGCTGTGACCGGTGATCCAGCCGATATCGGCGGTACACCAATAGACGTCCGATGGCTTGATATCGAACGACCAGCGCATGGTCTGCAATGCCCACAGCAGATAACCCGCCGTGCTGTGCTGCACCCCCTTGGGCTTGCCGGTCGAACCGGACGTGTACAAGATGAACAGCGGATGCTCGGCATCGACCCATTCCGGCTCGCATTCGATCGACTCGGCGGCCATCAGGTCATGCAGCCACAGATCGCGTCCGTCATCCCAGGCAACCTCGCCGCCGGTGCGCTGGTAGACGATCACGGACTTCACCGCGTCGGTACCGCCGGCGGCCAGGGCTTCGTCGACAATCGCCTTCAACGGCAACGTGCGGCCCCCTCGCACCTGCTCGTCGGCGGTGATCACGGCTACTGCCGCCGCATCGACGATCCGCTCGTTCAACGACTTTGACGAAAACCCGCCGAAGACCACCGAATGCGTCGCGCCAATGCGCGCACACGCCTGCATCGCCACCACGCCTTCCACGGACATCGGCATGTAGATAACCACACGGTCGCCCTTGCGCACGCCGCGCGCCTTCAATGCATTGGCAAGCCGGCAGACGTCATCGCGCAGTGCGCGGTAGCTGACCGTGCGCACTGCGCCGTCGTCGGCCTCGAAGATAAGCGCGGCCCGCTCACCCTGCCCCGCCTCGATGTGACGATCGAGACAGTTGTACGATGCATTCATCGTGCCGTCGGCGAACCAGCGATAAAAAGGCGCCTGGGTCTCGTCCAACACCTGCGAGAAAGGCGTGCGCCAGGTCAGGCCCTCGCGCGCGAGACGCGCCCAGAAACCTTCATAATCACGCGCCGCCTCAGCCACCAGGGCGTGATAGGCCTCCATGCCTGCAATCGCGGCGTTCCGGGACACTTCCGGCGCGGGCGGGAATACACGATGTTCGTGCATGACTGACTCGATCGCCGTCATGGCCTGTCTCCTTTTTTGTTAGTCCAAATACTATAAGTGCTGCCTCTTACCCCAATCTTACGCCGCATGGCGCGGGTACAGAAGGGACAACGCCGCGTATGCGGACAGGTCTCCCAATCGGCAGTGCGGCGACATGCCGCACCGCTGCGGCACAACGGGTACAATACGGCCCAAAAATCACGATATTTATTCCCCCCATTTGCCTGTTTTCCCATTCCCACGATACGAACATGACCGTCATCAAGCAGGAAGACCTGATCCAAAGCGTCGCGGATTCGTTGCAATACATCAGCTACTACCATCCGCTGGACTATATCGAAGCCCTCGGCCGCGCCTACGAACGCGAGGCAAGTCCGGCCGCGAAAGACGCCATCGCGCAGATCCTGACAAACAGCCGGATGTGTGCGGAAGGCAAGCGCCCCATCTGCCAGGACACCGGTATCGTCACCATCTTCGTCAAGGTGGGCATGGATGTGCGCTGGGACGGCGCGACGATGAGCGTGACGGACATGATCAATGAAGGCGTCCGCCGGGGCTACACCCACCCCGACAACGTCCTGCGCGCATCGATCGTCAGCCCGCCGGAAGGCGCCCGCAAGAACACCACCGACAATACGCCGGCCGTGATTCACTATGAGATCGTGCCCGGCGACAAGGTCGACATCCAGGTGGCGGCCAAGGGCGGCGGCTCGGAAAACAAGAGCAAGATGGCGATGCTGAATCCGTCCGACTCGATTGTCGACTGGGTGCTGAAGACGGTTCCGACGATGGGCGCCGGCTGGTGCCCGCCAGGCATGCTCGGCATCGGCATCGGCGGCACCGCCGAAAAAGCGATGTTGATGGCAAAAGAGTCGCTGATGGAGTCGATCGACATCCAGGACATCATCGCCCGCGGTCCGCGGGACTGGATCGAGGAACTACGTGTCGAGCTCTACGAGAAGGTCAATGCACTGGGAATCGGCGCGCAAGGCCTCGGTGGCCTGGCAACGGTGCTCGATATCAAGATCCTGGCGGCCCCGACGCATGCGGCATCGAAGCCGGTCGCGATCATTCCGAACTGCGCCGCCACCCGCCATGCGCACTTCGTCCTGGACGGCAGCGGGCCAGCCGAACTGACACCGCCACCACTCGACGCCTGGCCGCAGGTACAGTGGACGCCGGATACGAAGACCAGCCAGCGCGTGGATCTGGATACGTTGACCCCGGAACAAGTGGCCGCATGGACGCCCGGCCAGACGCTGCTGCTGTCGGGCAAGATGCTGACCGGCCGTGACGCCGCGCACAAGCGCATTGCCGACATGCTGGCCAAAGGCGAGACGCTGCCGGTGGATTTCACGAACAAGGTCATTTACTACGTCGGCCCAGTCGACCCGGTGCGTGACGAGGCCGTGGGTCCGGCAGGGCCGACCACCGCGACCCGGATGGACAAGTTCACCGATCTGATGCTGAAGCAAACCGGTCTTATCTCGATGATTGGCAAGGCGGAGCGCGGCCCGGTCGCGATCGAGGCAATTCGCGAAAACAAAGCCGCCTACCTGATGGCGGTCGGTGGCGCTGCCTACCTCGTGTCGAAGGCGATTCGCAAGGCGCGGGTCGTGGCGTTCGAGGAGCTCGGCATGGAGGCCATCTATGAATTCGAGGTGGAAGACATGCCCGTGACCGTCGCCGTGGATTCGAAAGGTACCTCGGTACACCAGACGGGGCCGAAGGAATGGCAGGCGAAGATCGGCAAGATTCCGGTCGCCACGGCCTGAACGCCGTGCCGGGAGGCGCAAACGAGAATGGGTACGATTAGCGCTTCCCCACGCATTTACACCGATATTTCGCAAAATTAGCGCAGATTTCACGGTAATTAGCCCAAAAATAGGCCAAGCCCGCGGTAAAAGGCTTGGCTTTTTTTACGCGAGCGATTATCGTGTGCGCATTCCCTGCGATACCGAAATTGCCATCACGCAACGCGGCCGGCAGCATGCGATCGACATACACGCCGGAGTGGGCCAGCCGCTTCTCGATCGCCCGCTGATCGCACTGCCCATACCTGTCTCACCGGCTGCGTGCTTAAAAAGGATAGTCCCGATGAAAAGCGACCCAAAAGTCGTCGAATACCTCAATGCGCAGCTCAAGAACGAACTGACCGCGATCAACCAATATTTCCTGCACGCCCGGATGTACAAGCACTGGGGACTGGAATCGTTGGGCAAGAAGGAATACGACGAGTCGATCGGAGAAATGAAGCATGCGGACTGGTTGATCCAGCGCATTTTCATGCTGGATGGCCTGCCGAACCTGCAGGATCTGCACAAACTGCTCGTGGGCGAAGACACACCGGAAATCCTGGCGAACGACCTGAAACTGGAATACCTTTCCCAGGCGACTTGCAAGGAATCGATCGCTTACTGCGAATCTGTTCGCGATTACGTCTCTCGTGAAATCTTCCAGAAAATCCTCGATGACACCGAGGAACATATAGACTGGCTCGAAACGCAGATCGAATTGGTGACCAAGCTGACGCTGCCGAATTACCTGCAAAGCGCGATGGGCGGCATCAACGAATAAACCGGGATCGCTCCTCCCTCATGCTTCACGACATCAACCGCGCACGCCCGTCCCCGATGCCGGCAACCGGTGACGCCACCGCGCCAGTTGGCGTGTTCGACTCGGGCGTGGGGGGGTTGTCGGTCGTACGCGCGATCCGACAAGTCCTGCCGGACGAGCGGGTGCTGTACTGTGCGGACGCTCGATATAACCCCTATGGCGACCGGAGCGAGGCGTTTGTCATCGACCGAACGCTAGCGATAGGGGAATGGCTGCTTGCCCAGGGCGTGAAAGCCGTCGTCGTTGCATGCAACACCGCGACAACGATTGCCGTCAGCGCGTTGCGCGACGCCCTGCCCATACCTGTGGTCGGGGTGGAGCCCGGTGTCAAACCGGCGGTTGCGGCATCCCGATCGGGCGTCGCCGGCGTGCTCGCGACGGCCGGCACGCTTCGCAGCACTAGCTTCCAGCGCCTGGTTCTAGAACACGCCGGAGGCGCCCGCCTGATCTGCACGGCAGGCCATGGCCTGGTGGAAGCGATCGAATCACGTGACCTCGCGTCATCCGCGCTCCGCGCCCGGCTTATGGACTACCTGCTGCCGATGCTGGACGCCGGCGCGGACACACTGGCGCTGGGCTGCACTCATTATCCCTTTCTCACCCCGTTGATCGACGAGTTGACCGAAGGTCGCTTGCACATCATCGATAACGGCACTCCGGTCGCCCTGCAATTAGCACGGCGCCTCGATGCTCACGGACTACGTGCCAGACCGTCGCACGGCGCCGTGACGAGCGCCGCAACCCACGTCGATTCAGACGATGACGGCGTCTACCTCGCGCCCGCTACCGCCCCGCTGATCCTGTGTTGCACCGGCGATACGACCACACTTGATTGGCTCGCCCGTCAGGCATGCGGTGAAAATCTTTCATCCGCCGCCACCGTCGATATCCGCTCGCCGCTGACAGCGGCGGACCGCCCTTTTCTCAGCCTGCACAGTGCACCTGCCACCGTTCGATCTTTGTAACACCCCTGACGGCAGGGATATGCTTTCCATCTTGCCAAGTCGCTTGCAATGAATGATAATAATTCGCATTAACGGCTTTCAAGGGGCGGTGGCCCATTATGATCGTTTGTGTGTGCAAGGCCATTTCGGATCGGCAACTACGTGCTTCGATTGAAGCGGGGAACAATTCGTTTGATGCGCTGCAATTCGAGCATGGTGTCGCTACGTGCTGTGGCCGTTGTGAAGAAGCGGTTCACGATGTGCTGGAAGGCCGGGAAATCGGTTGTAGCCGACGCAGCGCCGCAGCGAACAGCAGTGCGGCACCGGTAGTGTTCTACGCGACCATCGCGGCGTGATCCGTTACCGGCGTGGCGCAGGCTGCGTCCCCGGATAGTGAGTCCTGGTCACCGGCAACGCACAGCGTGCGCCGTCTTCACATCGCCGTAACATACCCTGCCACGGCGGCGTATTTGCGATAATGTCGCGCAACTGTCATGGCACGCTGTCATCTCTTTTGCCGCGGAGTCACTGGAAGCTCTGACAACACATCGAAATCCGATAATTCGCTTCCAATATTGCCAGAGCAAAAGCTGACCGATCGTGCGCTTCCTTGCATTTTTTGCGATGTCGTTGAAGTGAAGTCGTTTCTGATCCATTCTTTAGAATCATGATCCATCGCTCTGCTTTTCGTCGCGCGCATGACTTGGCGCGCTTCTTCCGTGGAGCCCATGCCGCATGAGCGACGTCTTATCCTCACCGAACGGACCGGACGGTTTTCCGGCGCGTGGTCTACCAACGCAGCGCAATTCGACGCTCCTTGCCGCGGGTGCGGTGGTGGCCTTGCATGCCGCGATCATTGCGGCCATCCTGCTGAACAACAAGCCGCCTCCGATCAAAGAGGTGCCCGCTCGCATTGTCACAGCCACATTGATTGCGCCCGAGCCGGCGCCGGTTCCGGTCGCACGGCCGGAACCACCCAAGGCGGAGCAAAAGCCGGTCGTCAAGCCGCCACCGCCGAAGCCGGTCATGCGCAAGCCGACCCCACACCCGACATCGACGCCTACGCCCGTTGCCGCCACGCCACCAGAGCCCGCGCCGCCCCCCACGCCGGCGACGCCCGCGCCCACGCCTCCCGCACCAGCACCAGCACCCGCGCCGGCGATCGATCCGAACGTGCCAAAGAATGTCCGGCACCTGACCTGCGCCGGAACCCGGCCGGAGTACCCGGCCCTGTCAAGTCGACGCGGCGAGACCGGCACGGTGGTCATCCAGTTCGTGGTGGATACGCATGGCAAGGTGGAAAGTGCTCGCGTGAAGACCAGCAGCGGTTATGACCGTCTGGACGAAGCCGCGCGGCAGGCAGCGTTGTCCAGCCCCTGCACCCCCTATATGGAAGGCGGCACGGCCGTGAAAGCGATCACGGAACGGCCCTATAGCTTCAGTTTGTCCGACTAGCACCCGTCCCTGCCGGCGGCGCATTCCGCCCGCAGGGGAAGAACGACCTACATACGCATACACACATACGCGAAGGAACTGTAATGCAAGACTATGGCATCGCCCACGTATGGGCCCAAGGCGACTTCGTTACCCGCGGCATCGCCCTGCTGCTGCTGATCATGTCAGTCCTGTCCTGGACCGTCATTATCGTCAAGTCCTGGCAGGCATGGCGCCTGACACGCCTGTCGCGTACCGCGGAACAGGATTTTTGGCATTCGGGTGATCTCGAGGATGGCATCAAGCGGATCGGCGGCAGCGCGGACAATCCGTACGCGCAGCTGGCGCTCACAGGCAAGGACGCCGTCGACCATCACCAGCAGAACGACAAAGAACTACATGGCGGCATGAGCACCAGTGATTGGGTCGCGCGTTGCCTGAAGAGCACGATGGATGAAATCGTCGCGCGCATGCAAGCCGGCCTGGCGGTGCTCGCGTCCATCGGCAGCACGGCGCCGTTTGTCGGTTTGTTCGGCACCGTGTGGGGCATTTATCACGCACTGCTGGCAATTGGCGCGAGCGGACAGACGTCGATCGACCATGTTGCCGGCCCGGTAGGAGAATCGCTGATCATGACCGCATTCGGTCTGTTCGTCGCGATTCCGGCGGTGCTCGGTTATAACGCATTGACGCGCTCGAACAAGGCGAGCGTGACAAAGCTGAACCGTTTCGTGCATGGCCTGCATGCGTACTTCGTCACCGGCTCGCGCGTACGCCCGACACGCCGCGAAGGGCTGCGTCTGGCGACCCGCGCGCAATAAAGCTGTTTTTTATTTATCCCGATATTCGTGCGCGGCCACCGTGCCGCCACACCGTAACGCACCACGCGGAGAACTGCGATGTCCATGGGCCCATTTGAAGGGGACAGCGACGAAGGGCTGATGAACGAGATCAACATGACGCCGCTTGTCGACGTGATGTTGGTGCTGTTGATCATCTTCCTGGTCACGATCCCCGTGATGAACAACGCGGTCAAGATCGACTTGCCGCAAGCCAGCACCCAGCCGCTGAACCAAAAACCGGCTTTCATCGACGTCTCGATTAAGGCAGACGGGACGATCTTCTGGGACAAGAGCGCGGTTGACGACGCATCGCTCGCCACGCGCGTGGACGCCGCGGCGAAGCAGACGCCACAACCTGAGGTGCACTTGCGTGCGGACAAGAACGTTCGCTACGAGCGGGTCGCGCAATTCATGGCCGCCGCTGAAAATGGCGGTTTGAGCAAAATCGGATTCGTGACAGATCCAGCGCCGAGGAAGTGAGATCCTCCCGCCAGACCGATTACACCCGCATTCTGGTCAGTAGCGCCCACCATTGTCGTACCGGTGGGCGTATTTCATGAATGCGCAACCCGCTGCACCCCCTTTACGACCATGCGACAATGCCGGACAGCACCGCATAGGTGCTTTTTTATCGGCATAAGCGTCATCGGCCGCTCGGCGCCTTTCGCGGCACCGTGCCCGCTGGAAGACAGGAGGTCCACCGTGAACTACGAACATTTGGTCCAGATCAACGACCCACTTAATCCCCTGTTGGGAACGCTGTCACTTGGTCAGCTATGGCAAGGCCTCGTCTTGCGAGCGGAACAACCACAACGCTTCGTGTTGGGACTCGAGAAATGCACGATCCTGTCCCGGGCCGGCAACGTCATGGAGCGTGAACTGGTCTATGGTCCGTCGGCAACGGTGCGGGATCGCGTCACGCTACGTCCGTACGAATCAATCGAATATATGATCGATGCCACGACAGAACACGTCGGAGGCAGCCTGACGATGTCGATCGAGGCGCCCGACGAAGCGCAATTATTCGTCCGCTTTGCTTATCGTACGTCATTGGCAAGTGGCGACCAGGCGGACCCCGAACGCACGAGCGAATTCGTCAAGTCCGCTTATCGGGAATCGGATATCGATACGATTCGCGTGATTCGTCAGATGGCGGAGCGCGGTGACTTGGACACCGCACCAACAGGCCCCACGCACTGACGTTCAACAGCGATTGCGCACATAGCGTGAAATGCGTGCTTCCGCTCGGAACAACATGGAAAGCGGTCTGCGGAACACGTTCAAAAAACTACTTGAGCGACGCAAATTTCGCTTGCGAATGGGAATGGTTCTCATTTAATATAACCCCATCGTCGCCGCTTACAGAGCCCAGCACACTATGAATTCTCTGCCACGCAGCAGCCGCACGCTTCACCTCCGTCACCGTGATCTGTCGTCCGCGGGCGGTAGTCAAAATGCCACCAACGTCTCGGTGGTTCGCCCCATGCAGCGTCTGATGCCACGCGTGACGAGCGTGGGACCAGAAGCAAGTGTCACCGAGCGCGTGAGCACGGATGCCAGAGCGCCAGTCGCACGGTCGGCCAGGCAGCCGCAACCGGTTGTCATGCCACTTGAACCATCGCTGTCCAACGTCCCTGTGTCGGCAGGGCCCGTCACGAGTGCAGCGCTATTGCAAGGCAACAAGACCGTACAGATCATGCATAACGGCGAGCCGTACACGCTGCGTGCAACACGACACGGCAAGTTGATATTGACGAAGTAAGACGTCAGCAGGAACCCGATTTCGCGTCGGGACGGACACTCAGGCAGCAATGCCTTGGTAAAAGGCAGTATGGAGTGGTTGTGCGGCGTCGCGAAGAGGCAAAAGCGCGCTGCGGACACCCTCGCCCCGCCCGCCGTCCCAACACTTTACCGTGTATTGTGGGGACCACCTCGCACGAGGTGTTAAAGGTCATCGCCAGCGTCAGAGGTGCACGTAAGAACTAGACCCCTTCCGTGCGAATCGGCAGCCAGCCAGACCTTTTTTTTATTCCAGGGCTTCGCCGCGCGGCATGCGGGCGAGGCCCTTTCCCGTGGTGGGCACGATGGGCGATGGGGCACGCGAAGATTGAAAGGCGCGCCATGACAAAGCAAATCCGAACAATGCGCTCAGTGCGACAACATCGGTCAACAATCCGGCGGGATAGTCCAGCAACCCCTCCGTCGCCTCGAAGAGCACCGAATCAAGCACGAGTGAAATGACCGCGCCCGCGATAAAACAAGGCATTGATTGACGCCCAACTGCCACGATCCAATTGATTCCCTTGCCTAGCCGTGCGAGCCAACCTGCCTGCGCCACCATCGCGCATACCCAGGCGATGGCAACGAAATTGACGACCCGCAACCAGGAGAGATTCTGTTTCAGCGACGCATCGAGATACGCCGGCGTAAATCCCACGCGATAAATGCCAAAGCCGACGACCGATGCAATGGCTACCCCGCCCACCGACCAGAAACCCATGCGGGACGAAAAGACACGCTGGACCGGTAACGAGTGCGCAAGCACACCCAACACGAACATCAACTGCCACGCAAACGGGTTGAAGGGCCAGACACGTGCGCTTTCCACGGCACTTCCCATGGCGCCCCCTACGCCCGGTAACCAGACCAGCGCGGACGGCGCGAGCCACCAGACCACCAAACTTGCCGCCAGGGTCGGCAAGGGCCGCCGCATCGCGCAAGGCAGCAACACCGGCGCACACGCTACAAAGATCAGATACATCGGCAGCACCGATGACAGATACGGTTGCTCGCGCAGGGTTGCGACATCAAGCAGGAAGGAGAATGGTGACGACAACAACCTGTCCACCGCCGTGAATGGGAGATTCGGGGCAGAGACGTCGAACACACGCAAGATCAACGTTGTCGACATCATTGCGACAGCGCAAATCAGGAAGCCACGATAGATCGGCCAGATGCGGCGCAGCAGCTTCCCCTGGGCCGTCTCAGGAGCTCGCTCGCGCCAGCCGCACCACGCACCCGTCAAAGCGAATCCGCAAAGAAACACAAAGGCCTCGGCGGCATCCGGATAGGCGAAGCGGTGCATCGTGACGCGGGACAGGATGCTGCCGCCGATATGATCGACGACAATCATCAACATCGCCAGGCCACGATAGAAATCGACAGGCACGGAACGGGACGGACTTACTTTCACGGGTGTTTCACTCGATGCGCAGCAGGCCGGCATGCCCGGCGTGTCATCGCGCCCCGGCAGTCCTCATGGAAAAGCGGGATCCATGGAGGAAGTCAGCGCTTCCGCGCTACGAACGAAAGGGAGTCGATGATACGTACCGGCGCCATGGTAAACCCTCTCGCGGCAAAAAAACACCGTTGATACACTGATTTACGACTAACACCGAATATTTCGAATAAGCAGCCGCCCCCTGCCCGGAAAGCGGCGCGGCCGCACAACAGATGCGCGCGGCAACACGTCCGCACGCGCTGTCCCGGCCGTCTTACCAGCGGATGAACATCAGCCACCAAGCGCTATCAGCGATTGCCAAGGCCAATGCGAAGGACAACATGGCGCCGCCGAGTGCATACCACGACGCCGCATAGCGACGCGCGATCTGAAACGCCAGCCAAAGGCTCCATAAGTTGGCCAGACCAAGAAGGACCGCACGCGCATCGCCAGCCCACCGCGTATCGACGTGATGATGCTGCAGGATCGTCAACGTCGTTGCGGTCAGACCGAGGAAGACACTGGCGCCTGCCTGCGGAATCAGCGCCTGCGCAAAATGATGCAGGCGTCGGGTCGACCAGCCACTGCCCCGAACCGGCATCACGGCACGGCTTGCCACTGCGGAAGCCATGGCCGCCTTGCTATTTGCAACGCCCAAGCCAAGCAGGCCATTCCCGGCTGCCATCACGACGAGCAACGCCGTACCGTACACCAATGCCGTCGCCATCATATAGCCGATGACCAATCCGCCATCCAGCCAGGTGAAGACATCGTTCTGGTCCGGATAGTGCGTGAACACATACCAAGGCGCGTTATCCGCCAGCGGCCACATGATGTCGTGGTTGATCAGCCAACCCGCGAGGGATATCTTGATCTGCACGAACAACGGACTCACGGTCCAATGAAACCCGCCAATCGCGATGCCGAGCATGCCATACAGCAGCAGCGCCGTATCCCAGGCGGACGCACGCTTTGCTCCCTGCTCGACCACTTCATCGGATGAGGAACGAGTCGCCAGGCTGATGGCATCGCGATGCCCGCTACATCGGCCGCACATATGGCAATCGGCGGACTGGATCTGCCGCAACGGCACCAATGGCGCGCAATTGACGGGGATCACCCGATGGCCATGCTCACCGTGCTTGTACGAATGGCGCCATGCTTCTTCATTAACCTGAAAACGGAACGGCGCAAGACGCGCCAGCAGCGTGAAAACACCATTCACGGGACACAGGTATTTGCACCATACACGCTTCTCACGGCCGTACAGCACGCCGATGATCATGGCCCCGACCGTGGAACCGCCTAGCACGACCAGCACGGCCTTCGGATATTGATAGACGCTGACCATCTGGCCATAAACCGTCGTCATGCCGAATGCAACGAAGGGCCAGCCGCCCCAGCGCATCCAGCGCGGAATGGCCCAACCCGCACCGAACTTGCTGGCAAATTCCGTCAACGTGCCTTCCGGGCATAGCACGCCACACCATACGCGCCCGAGCATCACCATCGACAGCAGCACAAATGGCCACCAGATGCCCCAGAACACGAACTCCGACAATACGGTGAGGTTGTTCCACATGCGCGCGCTGTCCGGCGGCAACGGCATGACAGCTGGCACGATAATCAGCACCGCGTACGCCAGCACGACAACCCATTGCACTCCCCGGATCACCCGGCCGTGACGCTGCATCCAGTCACCCGCGATATGCGGCCAGCCGGCGATTCCGCGAGGGCGGCCGATGCGCGCAGCCTGACTCATGCTGTTTTTCCCGCCATCGGCTGGCGACGCGCGAAGCGCATCAATCCCGCGACGATCAGCCAGAAGACCGCGTAGGCCAGCAGATTCATCAAGGACGGATGCGCACGGTAGCCCGTCAGCGTGGCGGCCAGTGAGCCAATCGTCGAACTATCGTCGAGAATACGGCTGCTATCCCACAGCTGGTCGACGATCGTCGGCAAATATTCCATGTCGATCAACTTGTCGATACCTGCTTCGAACAGTCCTGCGGCAAGGAACAGCAACATGATTTCGGTTACCCGGAAAAACAGCCGCCACGAGAAAATCTTGCCGCCCAGTTGGAAAATATAAAACGTGATGAAGGCCAGCACGAGCCCGATCAGCACGGCGCCGTACATCGAAGGCGCGATATGCCCCGACTGACCGAATCCCAGGCCATACAGGAAAATCGCGGTCTCGCTGCCTTCGCGCGCAATGGCGGTGGCAACGAGAATGGCCACCCCCCACCAATTCGCGGCATCGGCACGCTCCTGCAACTGCGCTTCCATATCGCGCTTCAGTGTCCGAGCATGATGGCGCATCCACATCACCATCTGCACGATCAGCACGCACGCCACCAGGACCATCACCAATTGAAAAACGTCCTGGGCCGAGCCGGACAACAAATCGGTAAACCCAACCAATGCCGCACCCAATCCCACGGCCGCGACCAGCCCGGCCACCACGCCGGCCCACAGATAAGGCAGGCCCCTGCGCGCCGCCGCATCCCCGTTCTTCAGCCACGCGTACAGGATGCCGACGACCAGCAAGGCCTCGACACTCTCGCGCCACACCACAAATATGACCTGCCCCATGATCTACCCTTTTTTTGCCTCACCACGCTGGCGAATCCGGCCCTGGAGACGAGGAGGCACGCTACCGGGCACCGGGCTGGCGACCACACGGGCATCACGCCGCCCCGCCATCAATGCGCATCGCGTAAGCGCGCAACGGCCTGCCTTGTGCGATCAGTCATCAAGATCTCCCGTGCCGGTCACGCCGCGATCATCACTTGGCGACGATGACGCCTTGTCCCGTTGCTTGATGAAAATCGTCGAAAAATTTGTATTCGCCCGGCGACAAGGGCGCAATGACGACGAACGACTCGCCGCCCGGTGCCAGCACCTTTTCCTTGCGCAATTGCACGCTCTCGAACTCCGCCGCGCTGGTGCCGGTGTTCTTGATGGCGATCTTGATCCGTTGACCTGCCGGCACCTCGATGCGAGCGGGAGTCATCTTGCCGTCCTCCATTTCGAGCGGGAACGTCGGCAGATCCGCCGCATGCGCCCAATGCGCCAACAACAGCGCCGTTGCCATTGCCACCTTCTTCATACACAACCCTTTATCAGACAGCAAAACGCCCAGGCGACAACACAGGGGCCGTCCGAGGACCGGACCCCCCCTGTTGCCGGCCGGACGCCGAATAACCGACATGATAAATCAGAATGCTTATCGTTTAACCAGATTACCCATTCCGATGGCGTGGCACATTGTCCCTATCGCATGCGCCGAACAATCCATTGCCGACGCAGCGATAGATCAGTAGCCGCCTTTCTTCCCAACGCCCGCGAACGGGAAATCGTATTCGAGCGTAATCGGCTTGAACCACGGACCCACGCCCGTTTCCTTGTCGACGTGGCGGCCAAAGCCCATGTGCCCTGATTGCAGGGGCGGCTTGATGACCATCTTCAAGTGATACTTGCCCGGCCCCATCAGCTTGACGTTATCGCCATAATGCGGACCGTCGTTCGCGACCATCGGCATCATGTCGCCCTTGATCACGTCTTTCGAACCCACTTTCGATAGCTCATAGCTGACTTGCAGGTACGGCATCCAGTCACCTTCGGCGAAACCTGTCGGGTTGTCCTTGACGGCATGGATATCGGCTTCCAGATGAATGTCCGACTTTGCGGCATCACGCATCAAACCTGCCGGCTCCATCGTGATGGGCTGCAGATACACCGCGCCGATTTCCATGCCTCCCTCGATCTTGTGCTGACCAATCGGGTATTCCGCAGCGGATGCTGCCACGGACCATGCCGCCATTGTTGTCACCACCGCGAAAACGCATGCCCCTGCCATACCGCCCGTCGAACGTGCTGCCACCATGAGAGTCCCTTGCTGTTGATTACCCGCCGCGCATGCACGCCGGTGATTACAAAAAGCCTGCTTTACAAACGAAGCAAAACATATTACTGATGTCTTCGCGAAGTCGAATAATAATACGAATTATTCTCAAAAACAATTTGTAAGGGTAGTACCCCGGGATAAGAGAAAAGGTGTCGTATTAATGTGTTTCGTGCCCGGTGACACGCCTCATCGGAGGGGGATCATGCCGGCCAGGCGGACATTTTCGATACACGAGGAGGCGAACCACGGACAACCGTCTTGCCACGCCATTGACCCCATGACATCACAGGTCGCTTTTTCGCGCGCCAAACGCCTTCTCCCGCAAGCTCGCCAGCGCGTCCCGGGTCTGGGCCGCTTTCTCGAACTCAAGATTCTTCGCGTGATCGGCCATTTGCTTTTCCAATCGCTTGATCTCTTTCGCGAGCTGCTTCTCGCTCATATCTTCCACACGTGCGCGTTCCTGCGCCTCACGCAATTCCTGTTTCGCGTCGTCCGCATCATAGACACCATCGATGATGTCCTTGATACGCTTCTTCACGCCCACCGGGACGATCCCGTGCGCGGCGTTATGCGCGATCTGCTTTGCCCGCCGCCGCTCGGTCTCGTCGATTGCACGTCGCATCGAATCCGTGATCCGGTCGCCATAGAGAATCGCCTGACCGTTCACATTCCGCGCAGCGCGGCCTATCGTCTGGATCAATGAACGTTCGGCTCGCAGGAAACCTTCCTTATCCGCATCAAGAATGGCGACCAGCGACACTTCCGGGATGTCGAGCCCTTCGCGCAGGAGGTTGATGCCGACCAACACGTCGAACGTTCCGAGCCGTAAGTCGCGAATGATTTCCACGCGCTCGACAGTGTCGATATCACTATGCAGATACCGAACCTTGACGCCGTGCTCCGCGAGGAAGTCGGTCAACTGCTCGGCCATGCGCTTTGTCAGCACGGTCACGAGTACGCGCTCGTTGACCTTGACGCGAAGATGAATCTCGCCGAGAACGTCGTCCACTTGCGTACGTGCCGGTCGAACCTCGATCAGCGGATCCACCAGACCGGTGGGACGCACCACCTGCTCCGCCACCTGACCAGCCGAACGTTGCTCGTAGTCGCCCGGCGTTGCCGAGACGTAGACGACCTGGCGCATCTTGCGCTCGAATTCGCTGAATTTCAGCGGACGGTTATCGAGCGCCGACGGTAAGCGAAAGCCATAGTCCACCAGGTTTTCCTTACGCGCGCGGTCGCCGTTGTACATCCCGTTCAACTGTCCGATCAGCACGTGGGACTCGTCCAGCAACATCAGCGCATCGGACGGCAGGTAATCGACCAATGTCGGCGGCGGTTCGCCCGGCGCGGCGCCGGAGAAGTGTCGCGAATAGTTCTCGATGCCCTTCGTAAAGCCCAATTCCTGCAGCATTTCGAGATCGAAACGCGTCCGCTGCTCCAGCCGCTGTGCCTCCACCAGCTTGCCTTCCTGATAAAGAAACGCCAGTCGGTCACGTAACTCCGCCTTGATCGTCTCGATAGCGCGCATCACCGTATCTCGCGGCGTCACATAATGCGACGACGGATAAACGGTAAAACGCGGGATTTTCTGGCGAACCCGTCCCGTCAGCGGATCAAACAATTGCAGCGATTCGATCTCGTCGTCAAACAACTCGACACGCACCGCCAGTTCCGCGTGCTCCGCCGGAAAAATATCGATCGTATCGCCCCGTACGCGGAAGGTCCCTCGACCAAACTCCGTTTCGTTCCGGTTGTACTGCATCGCGATCAGGCGCGCGATCACCTCGCGCTGCCCGATCTTGTCACCGGAGCGCAGCGTCAGGATCATCTTGTGGTACTCGCCGGGATTGCCGATACCGTAGATCGCGGAAACCGTTGCGACGATTACCACGTCCCGTCGCTCCATCAGGCTCTTGGTGGCGGACAAGCGCATCTGCTCGATATGCTCGTTGATCGACGAATCCTTTTCGATGAACAGGTCGCGCTGCGGCACATACGCTTCCGGTTGATAGTAGTCGTAATAGGAAACGAAGTACTCGACAGCGTTATGCGGAAAGAAGTCCTTGAACTCCGAATACAATTGCGCTGCCAACGTCTTGTTGGGCGCGAAGACGATGGCGGGTCTCCCTAGCCGGGCAATTACATTGGCCATGGTGAACGTCTTGCCCGACCCGGTGACCCCCAATAGTGTCTGATATGACAGACCATCCTCCACGCCCTCGACCAAGGTCTGGATGGCAGTCGGCTGATCGCCGGCCGGCGGGTACGGCTGATAGAGCTGATATGGCGAATCCGGAAATTCGATGAATTTCGACGGATCAAGCACATCCGAGGCGTTCGAGACTTCCCGCAGTTCAGTCATTGGCTTAAGATATCGGGTCCGGACGACCTGACTATCGCCCAGTAAACATCCTATTTTAGACCTTCCTGAGCACGAGGGTCCCAAGGCGTTGGATTTGTCGCGATTATCCTCAATCCTGGATTGCATTACAAAAAGCTTTCGAAACCGGTAATTCACTTGTTTTATGCGTGTCGCGTTGTGGAACTCTGCTATTCGCGCCCTTTATCACTGCGCTCATTCGCTGATATCGCTCCGATAGCCTGTCCCACCCATGCGCAAACCTGAGATTTCTTTCCTTTCGTCCGATTCACGAGACCCTGCCATGACGTTGTTTTCCGCTGTCGAACTCGCGCCCCGCGACCCCATTCTTGGCCTGAACGAAGCGTTTGCCTCGGACGCGCGCGCGACCAAGGCGAATCTGGGTATCGGCGTCTATACCAACGACGACGGCAAGGTACCGTTGCTGCGCGCCGTCGCCGAGGCGGAAAAAGCGCGTCTGGAAGCCGCGCCGGCACGTAGCTACCTGCCGATCGAGGGCCTTGCGGCTTACGACCAGGCAGTGCAAACCTTGTTGTTCGGCGCGGATTCACCGCTGATCGGCGCCAACCGTGTAATCACGGCCCAGGCACTCGGTGGTACTGGCGCGCTGAAAATCGGCGCGGACTTCCTGAAGCGCCTGAATCCCGATGCCAAGGTGGCCATCAGCGATCCGAGCTGGGAAAACCACCGGGCGCTGTTCGAGGGGGCAGGTTTCGATGTGGTCAACTATCCGTACTACGACGCGCAAACGCGCGGCGTGGCATTCGACAAGCTGATCGAAGCATTCACATCCTACCCAGCCGGCACGATCGTCGTGCTGCACGCCTGCTGTCACAACCCAACCGGCGCCGACCTGACGCCGGACCAGTGGAAGCAAATCGTCGACGTGGTCGCGGCGCGTGGTCTGGTGCCGTTCCTGGACATGGCCTATCAAGGATTTGGCGACGGCATCGACGCCGATGCCGTCTCGGTTCGACTGTTTGCCGATGCCGGCCTCTCCGCCTTTATTTCCAGCTCGTTCTCGAAATCATTCTCGCTGTACGGTGAACGCGTGGGCGCATTGTCCATCGTCACGCAAAACGCCGACGAAACAAAACGCGTGTTATCGCAATTGAAGCGCGTGATCCGTACCAACTATTCGAACCCACCGACGCACGGCAGCGCGATCGTCGCGGCGGTCCTGAGCAATACGGCGCTGCGCGCAAAGTGGGAAGAGGAGCTGGGCGACATGCGCGAGCGCATTCGCACGATGCGCACCTCGCTGGTAGCCAAACTGAAGGCTTCCGGCACATCACGCGATTTCTCCTTCATCGCGGCGCAACGCGGCATGTTCTCATACTCGGGCCTGACCAGTGCGCAAGTCGATCAGTTGCGCGAGGAATTCGGCATCTACGCGGTGTCTACCGGACGTATCTGTGTGGCTGCGCTGAACACGCGTAACATCGACGCCGTCGCGAATGCGATCGCGAAGGTCGTATCGTAAGCCATTTTTTGTCTTGCACCGTAGGGATGCGCTTCGCCCCTCCGGTTATCAAGATGCGATTCGCAGTACGAAGTGCCCGGAAGAGACGCTGACGTCCGGTGCAAGACGTGCAGGTGCGGGACAAAGACGGTGACCGTGGCCGATCCATGCACGACGCACCGACTAAAAGATATCTCTAGAGACGGCGGCGCGTGGTGCCGCGAATCTTTTTTCCGGCCTTATTGCATATACCAGCCGTGGCTGACCATGATCGATTGGCCGGTCAGCGCCGCGCTAGGGAAAGTGCAAAGGAACAGCACCGTCTGCGCCACATCCTCCAACGTAGTGAACGTCGCGTCGACGGTCCCCGCCAACATCACATCCCGTACCACCGCCTCTTCGGAAATACCTAGGGCTTTTGCCTGCTCGGGAATCTGCTTTTCCACCAGAGGCGTCCGCACGAACCCAGGGCAGACCACATGTGACCGTACGCCGTGCTTCGCGCCCTCTTTTGCAAGCGTGCGCGCCAACCCCAGCAGCCCGTGCTTTGCCGTGACATACGGCGCCTTCAATGGCGATGCCAGATGCGAATGCGCTGATCCCATATAAATCACCGTTCCCCCCCGGTTCGCCCGATACATTTGGCGCAACGCGGCGCGGGTCGTCAGGAAAGCCCCATCCAGATGGATTGCAAGCACCTTTTTCCAATCCGCATAGGGCAAGGTGTCGAGCCCATCGACGATCTGGATGCCAGCGTTTGAAACGAGGATATCCACCGCCCCGAACGCTGCCGCAAGCTCATCAAAACCTCGATCTACCGCTTCTTCATCGGACACGTCCATCGCGATCCCCACCGCCTTGCCCCCGCGCTCACAGATTTGCGCGGCAGCCTCGGTCGCTTTTGTCAGATCAAGGTCGGCGACGGCGACCATCGCGCCGGCGCGCGACAACCCTTCCGCAATAGCCCGCCCAATGCCACTGGCCGCACCGGTCACCACGGCGACCTTGCCGGCCAGCGCGCCATTCCCGCTTTCCCGTTCGGGCATGGGCTGCGGCGCGAGCGTCAGATCACCATCCTGCGCAGCCACTATCTCGGCATTACCAGCGGGTTCGCCCGGCGTGCCAGGGGTCCGGTGCGGCGTCTCGGCATGCGCCGGCGGTCGGTGCACATCGGCATGCGGTCGCGCGGCCCGGACGGTGTCAGCCCTGCCCATCAATACATCATCGAGCGGATCAGCCGGTCCTTCCTCCACCCCACGGCGTTCGTCGAATTCCTTGGTCATTGTCCCCTCCGAATGGCTGTCGCCGTTCCAGTGTGCGGGGATTTACAGGATTTGGCAATCGCTTAGGAAGGTCTCATTGACCTGTGACTATACAACGCGAATCAGGGCTTTCCTAACCCGAATACATGACGATGGTGCACACATCCGCCGAACGTGTGGCTGTACAATGAAACCGCACGATGACCACTGAAGGGAGGCTCACCATGTACAAGAAAATCATGGCCGCGATCGACGGCAGCGACACTTCGAAGCGGGCATTCGATGAAGCGATGCGCTTTGCAAGAAGCCAGGATGCGTTGTTGCATGTCGTCTACGTGGTGGACAGCCCTGCGATGCTTTACGGCGTGGGATTCTACGATCCCGCGGAACTGAAGAAAGCATTTGTCGAGGAAGGTGCGCTTCTGGCAAGGGAAGCGGAGGAGTCTATGCAGGCGGCCGGTGTGCGGGGCGACACCGCGATCGTCGATGCCCAAGGCGCCAATGGCGACGTGGTACATGCACTGGCGCAGGAAGCCGACCGCTGGGGCGCCGACCTCGTCGTTCTCGGGACACATGGCCGACGCGGCATGCAGCGCGCCTTGCTGGGCAGCGTCGCGGAGGAGTTCATGCGGGTGACGCCGGTGCCAGTACTGTTGGTACGCTACGCCGCCGACGAGTGATGCATGCGGCCGTGGCCGTGACGCGGCGAAAATAGCCAGAACGGCCGGGTTCGGATAGTATCGCTTCCCTGTTTTACACGATGCGATGGGAAGCCGGGGCGTTGCCGAGGTCCGGTCTCGCCGTCGTCGCATTGTGCAACACGGTGCGGCGACGGTATCCCTGTCCCTACCGTCACGTCGGCCATCTCCTTCTTCCCGCTTGCATCATGTTCAGTTATCGCCACGGTTTTCATGCCGGCAATCACGCCGATGTCCTGAAGCACGCCATGCTGGTCGCCCTGCTGCGCTATATGGCGCGCAAGGACAAGGCGTATTGGTATGTCGATACGCATGCGGGCGCGGGCGCCTATGCATTGACCGAGGGGTTCGCGGCGAAACGCGAGGAATTCAACAACGGCATCGGCCGCCTGTGGACCGGTCAGAATTCCGGGGCTTCGGCCCTGACACCGCCGCCCACCCTGATCGTCGATTACCTTGACCAGGTTGCCGCGATGAATACCGACGGGCAGTTGCGATTCTACCCAGGGTCCCCGTATCTCGCTTGGCAGTTACTGCGCGAGCAGGATCGGATGCGGCTTTTCGAACTGCATCCGAGTGAAATCGATATCCTTGCAGACAATTTCTCCCGTGCGGACAAGCGGGCGGTGATAACCAAGGCAGACGGATTCGACGCTCTACGCAGTGTGATGCCACCCGTATCACGCCGGGCGCTGACCTTGATCGATCCGTCGTATGAAGACAAATCCGATTACGCACGCACCCTGGCCACTGTCTCCGATGCCATGAAGCGCTTCGCCACCGGCGTTTATGCGATCTGGTATCCGATCGTTTCGCGACCGGAGTCCGTTGCATTCCCCAAGCAGTTGCACACCCTTGGCGCAGGTGCGTGGCTGCACGCCACGTTGCGCGTCGCCCGGCCATCCAGCGACGGCTTTGGCCTGCACGGCAGCGGCATGTTCATCGTCAACCCCCCCTACCTGCTGGAAGGACTATTGCAGGAAGCACTGCCCTGGCTGTGCGATACGCTGGCAGGCGACGATGGCGCGGCGTGGTCACTCGAAGCTTATATTCCCTGACGAGAAACCGACATCGAGGGCCCCGGCGCAACATCCGGACGCGCTGCGAATGCGGTCTCGTTGGACGAGGCCGCGCAACACGGGGTAGTGGCCAACGTATCGAGAATGGCGCAATCCGGCCGATCGTCGCCCTGACAGGCATCGGCCATGTTCGCCAACGCGGCACGCATCTCGCTCAAATCGGCAATCCGCTGGTCCAACGCCCGCACATGATCGAGCGCGATAGCCTTGACGTCCGCACTATTGCGCGACCGATCCTGCCATAACATCAGCAAGCGCCGGATGTCATCAATCTTGAATCCCAGGTCTCGCGATTGCCGGACAAACCGCAGGACATGCAGATCGCGCTCGCCATAACAGCGATACCCAGCTGAACTCCGCGCCGATTCCGGCAACAATCCGATGTCCTCGTAGTACCGGATCATCTTCGCGCTCACGCCCGACGCCTTCGCCACCACACCGATATTCATTCATGTCCTCCGTATCAACTTTTTCATGAGGCTAGGGTTATCATGAACACCCAACGCATGCATGACGCATGCGGGCACCAGGCATGGTGGTCCGCCGTGCCTCCCCCGCCACGCCGATCCTGCATGAATCGCGCCCCAACCAAGAGAGGTAGCATGCCCCAGTTTCAAGTGAACGACATGACCTGCCAACATTGCGTCAAGGCCGTCACGCAAGCAGTCCAGGACGTGGACCCGAATGCGCACGTGCAGGTTGACCTAGGCAGCGGACGGGTCAAGGTGCAAAGCGATCGTTCGGCCGAAACCTTGCGGGCTGCAATCGATGACGCCGGTTATCCGGCGGCGACGTTGCAGGACGCCGCCGGGTCGTGAGCGCTCGACACTTGCGCAAATAGCGTATCCAGGACGCCATCGGCATACACGGCGGCCACCTCACGCAAAAAAACCGGAAAATCGATCGCGGCTCCGTCATCCGCGCTGTCCGATATCGATCGCATCGCGGCAAACGGTACGTCATGCTCATGACACACCTGCGCGACGGCGGCGCTTTCCATATCCACGGCCAGCAACCCGGGTATCGCCTCACTTAGCAGTATGCGCTCATTTAAGCCCGACACAAATCGGTCGCCACTGCCGATCAGTCCGCAATGTACCCGTGGTTGCGCCTCGCCCGGGCGCCCCCGGCGCGAGGCAAGATAGGTCTGGGCTGCACGGCGCAGCGCGGCAGACCAATGCGCGTCGGCCGCATGACGGGACACCCCCGACAGCGGTACCTCGAAACGCGGAAACAATGGCGACGCGTCCATATCGTGCTGGACGAAGCCTTCGCCAATCACGATGTCGCCAACCCGCACCGCATCACCGATCCCGCCCGCCACCCCGACGAAAACGATCGCGCGCACGCCGAACCGGTGAATCAGGACACTCGCGGTTGTCGCCGCGGCGACCTTGCCAATACGTGACAGCACGGCGACACAATCGACGCCCGCGACGTAACCCCGGTGAAAATCCCGACCGCCAAGCGTAACGCCATAGGAAGACAACCGGGCAAGCAAGCCGGCAATCTCCTCCGGTAAGGCGCCGATAACGCCGATCGGACCGGCATCGCGAGACACGGGCGCATGGTGCGACTGCGCCTCTGCCGCCAACGTCGATGTCATATCAGAAAGCGAGGATGAAGGCGCAAGGGAAGCAGGCATCGGTGAGGTGTTCTCATAACGGCCCAGCGCCGTGCCGCACACGCCTGGAACGGTGCGATGTGACAGCAGCTAGTGCACTGCCATCAGCGTCTCGGCAAAGGGCCATGTGTCGTCGGTCCATTGATCGACGACATGATACCGGGCATCGGTCCCCAGGCGCACGACTTCCTCCGGCAGGTATTTGTGACTGCTTTCCGTCCAGATCGTCTCTCCCGTCACGAAGCCCGCCTGCAGCCCCGCCACCGGGATATTGACGTGTTGTCCCTGCTTGGCGCGCAGATGCATCTCGACACTGCGTGCCTGCGGATTGAAACGGGCAACATGCTCGAATGCGGACAGCAAGAAATCGCCTTGCAGTTCCCGATTGATCCGCCCAAGCACGTTCAGGTTGAAGGCAGCAGTAACGCCTGTCGCGTCGTCATAAGCATTCAGCAGGGTATCGATCGGCTTCAGCAGATCCGCGCCAAGCAGCAGGGCGTCTCCCGCGCACATGGCGCTGCGCAGCGCCATCATGAAGCGCTGCGCGGCAAGTCTCGGGAAATTGCCGATCGTGCTACCCAGGAACAGCACCAACATCGGCGCTCCCCGCAAGTCGCGCGACCCTAGCGCCGCGACATCCCCGCGTGGCGGCTGCAGCCCCACCGCGCCCTGCCTTGCCGGCACCGCCTCGTCCGTGTCGGCGTGCATCCGTTCGCGGCCGACGTGTGCGAGACCATCGAGATAATCCCCCTCGAAGGGCTGGATCGTCACGCCGGGCAAATCCGACAAAGCCTGCGCACATTGCGCCAGCGCCGCGCCCGACACATCGATCGGGCAGTAATGAACCGGTCCTTCACGCGTCAACGCCTGAAGCAGGGCGCGCGTCTTTCGTCCAGAGCCGCTGCCCAGCTCCACGACGCGCAGCGCCTTCGTGCGCGGCGTGGTCGAACGTACCTGCGCTGCAATACGCGCGGCATGCCGCACCAGCACACGCTCTTCGGCGCGCGTCACGCCATACTCCGGCAACAGTGTGATGGCATCGAACAGCGCCGAGCCCAGCGCATCGTATAGATACGTGGGCGGCAGCGATTTTTGCCCTTCCTGCCCCAACCCGTCTCGCACGGCCCGCGCAAACATCGCCCGCTCATGCACATCGCTTGAAGTCATTGCCATGCAGTCTCTCCTTGTCCTTTTAAGGCGTGCGGTCATCGCACGCAGCGAAAACCGGCATATACATACGGGTAATGCGCCTGAAACCAATTGCGAAACGATGGCCGCAGCATGCGGGCCGCCGTGCGCGGGGAGCCGCCTTTCAACACAAAATGCTTGTCGTCAAAAAAGTCGGCTGAATAACCCCGATAGAATGGAAATGCAGTGAATCCTGGAAACGGCGCAAACGGGTCCGCGATCCATTCCCATCCATTGCCAAACTGTCCTTCCACACCAAAGCGACTGCGATTCAACGGCGCTGCGTCGACGGGCTCCGGGTCCCATCGCCGGAAATCGGCGTTGCCGGTAAAGCCGGACGTGGGCTTCGACGCCCACTCGGCCGGACCCGCTGGCGACAACCGGTCGCGCACCTTGTCGCCCTCCTCCCCGGGCGGCCGGCTTTCCATGTCCGGCAGTCCTGGGACGCCCTCGGCCGCACGAAGCCACTCCGCCTCGGTCGGCAAACGTTTTCCCGCAAAGCGCGCGTAAGCGGCCGCTTCCGCTCGGCTCACATACACTGGCCAATCCAGTGGTAGCGCGCAGGAAGCAAACATGCCACGCCACCGCCACCCGTCCGCCGCGTGCGCATCCGCCTCCCAGAATGCCGGGTGGACAATGCCGGCCGTTTGCCGCCATGCCCAATCCTCGTCGCGCCACCATGACCGTTCGTAATAGCCGCCGGCCTCGACGAATCGCAGGAAAGCGCCGTTCGTCACCATCCACCGGTCGATTTCGAACGACGGCACCGGTACCTGGGCGGCTGCCGGGTCCACCCATTCGTTGTCCCAGCCGAAACGTGGCGTCCGTGATGGGTCGTCGTGTTCATCGTCACGGCGCGTGACTGCCGCCTCCACGTCCGGTGACGCGTGGTTGGATGTCGAATGGCGATCCGTGTCCACTTCAGGCGACCGATGCGGTGAGCGGCTTGCAAAGCGCCCAGGGAGCCCCACCGTCACCGTGCCAGACGGTATCACGCACATCGGCGCATCCGGATCAGCCGCGCGGGGACGCGCCCGGCCTGAGGCAACGACCATCGGTGCCGCATCCGGCGGCATGCGCTTGCGTTCGTAAGGCATCTGATGAATCAGATAGGCCAGGGTCTCGGCGTGCATCTGCCGGTGTTCCAATGCCACCAGGCACAATGTTCCAACGGAGACGATGCCATCACCGGCGTCAGAGTGGATATTGCCGCCGCCGGAGATCGGGCTTTCCGCACGCATCAATGGCACCCCCGCGGGCATCGTGGACGCAGACAGTCGATTTCCAGGGCTGTCCGCGGGAACCTGCTGGATAGGACTGGAAAAATCGACATGCGCGATGGCGGTTTCTATACGGTCCCGAACCATGTCGCGATAGCGGCGAATCTCATCGAGCGCCGGCCAATCCTCCGGAACATCCGTGGGCAAGCCGCCTCCCACGGGATCGATCCCAAACGCGAACAAGTGGTCGAACACCGGGTGGAACGACGGCTGACGGAGCACACGGGACGCCAACAAATTCCAGTCGAACGCTTCCAGGTGCCCGATATAAAACAAGAGGCGGTGCCGTTCCAGGACCGGACGGCTGGTCAGGAAATCTGGATGGACAGCGGCGAACAGACGGTCGGTCTCGGCGCAAGCATCCCGATATTGCATCAGGAAGGACGAAGCATCACCGATGGCTGCGCGCCACGCGGTTGACCGTGCCGCGGCCTGCGCCGGCGAATGGATACTGCCGTCGACGCGAGGCGGGTGTATCCGATCTTTGTGGGTAGATGACCGGGTGAAACCGGCGGCGCGCGGCGCGACTGCCGTGCCGTGGCTGGCGCCGTTCAACTTGTCTGGCATGGGGGCAAGCTCCTCGGAAACGGGCGATACATCCAGGCCGTCAGCAACCCGGACGCATCCGCGACCCCGCCGCGCGCCCTAGTCGGACGGCCGAACCGCACGACATGGCAACCGAATCGCACATTTCTGTGACGTCGGGCCGGGTGACAGCATCGACTCAAGCCCATCCTGTCGGCCACACCCGGTCCGCAACCGGTCACCTCGGAAGGGAAAGCGGCGTGGTACGGAAAAAAAAGCAACAAGCAGGCATCATGCCCGTACGTCAATCTGATCGACTCCGCCGCGCGGCATCCCGTCGTGCGCGGTGGGGACAACGCCCTCAATCAAGCAGGCGTTCATCCCATGCGTAGACGTGTTGACGCTGTTCCCCGAGGCCATCGATACCTAAGTGCATCTCGTCTCCCGGCCGCAAATAGATGGGTGGCTTGCATCCCATGCCGACACCTGGCGGTGTTCCCGTGGAAATGAGATCACCCGGGTGCAGCGTCGTGAATTGGCTGATGTAGTGAACCAGGTACGCCACGTCGAAAATCATCGCCTTGGTATTTCCAATCTGGCGGCGCACGCCGTTGACGTTCAGCCAAAGCGTCAGCGCTTGCGGATCGCGCACCTCATCCGCGGTGACCAGCCACGGACCCACCGGACCGAATGTGTCGCAACCCTTGCCCTTATCCCAGGTTCCGCCACGCTCCATTTGAAAGGCTCGCTCGGAGACATCATTGACGAGCGTATAGCCGGCCACGTGAGACAGGGCGTTTTCGACGGATACATGGCGCGCCTTGGTACCAATGACGATGCCCAACTCCACCTCCCAATCCGCCTTGACGGCCCCGCGAGGAAGCACCACGGGATCGTTGGGGCCCGACAGGCTGCTCGACCATTTGGTAAACAGGATCGGTTCCGTCGGGACGGGCACGCCTGATTCCGCCGCATGGTCAACGTAATTCAAACCCACGCAAAGGAATTTGCCCATCCCGATAAACGGTACGCCCAGCCGCTCGGGCTCAGGCACGGGCGGCAGCGTATCCGGATCGATTCCCGCCAGCCGCTGCAAACCCTGCGGCGATAGCATCTCCGGCCCAATGTCGGTGATCACGGACGACAAATCACGCACGATGCCGTCCGCACCCAGCATCGCCGGACGTTCTTGCCCCTTCGCGCCATAACGCAACAATTTCAACGTATTTCTCCTTGTCATCGTCCTGGGTGACCCGTAGGCACCCTATCTCATTATTACCTGTCTCATGGTCCGCGCAATGTCAGCCAATCCGCCATGTCGCGCACCGCACGCACCGTGAAAAAGTCAAGGTCGCCACCCTGCGTGGCAAACCGTTAGCCTCATGAGATTAATCGAAAAATCTTATAAGGCTTAAGCATCGCACCTATTACTAAATACTTATACCGCCCATCACTATCCGTTGCACCTAGTCGATCCTGTTCCACCGCCTATCTCTTTCGGAGAGGACGCGCGGAATCCCCGAATTTGCAATGATGGGCCTGACTTCCACTGCCTTTCGCAATGCGGGTCGGACGCAGCTAAAACAGCACGGCCGAACGCAATGCTGAAGGGTCGCACCGAATACTGCGCCGCGCGCCAGTCCTGACTCAGGTCATGCACGTGTCGGCGCTTTAAAACGGCCCCACAGTTCCGAGGACGTTTCGAACGCACACGACGTTGCGCTTGATCGCAGTCCATCGAAATACAGGTGATGCAATGAAATTTCTCGTAGTCAGCCACAATGCGCAGGAACGAGAGGAGATGAAAACCCTTCTTCGGCAACTCGACCGACGTGCACAGATGAGTGATGTCCGTGACTGGCTGCAGGCACGGCGTGCGCTATCTCACGAAGCGCGCGATCTTCTGCTCTGTGATTTGGGTAGTACAGCAAACCAAACCGAGGCACTGCGTCTCATCGCCGAACATAAGGGTACATTGGTGCTCGCCGGTACGTGCAGGGAACTTCCCGCACAACTGATCCGTGACCTGATGTGCGCAGGCGTAAAAGCCGTCATGCCGCATTCGATGGGCATCCGCGCGATGGTGCGTGCGCTTGAACTGGTATTACTCGGGACCCATTACGTGCCGCCTAGTGCAATCAGCTTGCACAGTCCGGAGGCGACATCGCCGGAAATTTCGGAGCGACGCCTGCCATACCGTCGACGTGGTCTTGGGGACGCGCCTTTGCTGTCACCGCGCCAGCAACAGATCATGCGCCTTGTCCATATGGGAAGTACCAACAAGGGCATCGCACGTGCGCTAGGCATCAGCGAAGGCACGGTAAAGATTCATTTAGCTACCGTATTCAAGACTTTGGGAGCAAGCAATCGCGCTGCCGCCGTCGCCATTTATAACGGCTGGATGTTCGAGCAAATCGATTCGGTAGCGGCGACGCCTGGACAGCCGCTGCGCCTGCCCCAGTCGCAGGACGTAGCGGCGGTGTTACGACTTGGACGGCCCAGCGTGGAAAACCTGACCGGTGAAGGGGATGCGGAAGCGTCGACGGCATCGATTGAACGAGGAACATCTGCGCCCCGGGCGCCGCTGTCACCGTTTCCGGAAACGCCATCGATCACGCCGCCCGATCGGCGCCCTTATGTCCTTCGTCCGGAGGCATGCCCGCATTCAACCCCCGATCAGGTGCCCGACACGCTCCAGAACCGGCGCGTCGATGCGCATCCTGATGCGGTGCCGGACCAGCGCCCTGACATGCATGGGGATGAACCTCCTGCCCCACCCAGCACGCCCGCCAGCCCCTTTCCGGGTCCGAAGGCGTTGTCGCCGCCGCGTGGCACCCCGCTTCCACAGCATGATCAAAACGGCACGGCATCATCGTCGCCCACCGAACCAATCCGCTCTCCTCGCGCCGAACGTGCCATTCCGCGCTGGCCGTCGTCGCCGCGCTTTCCCAACCCTGACAAACGCTTCAATGAATCGCAACGACACAACACCCCCGAGACACCACTGCCCCCGATGTCCACCGTACCGTTCCCGGAAGACGGCGATGCCGAACGCGATCTGACCACGCACAACAATATCCACTCGACATGGTAAGGCGCATCCGCCATATAGCCGCGATCGGAACGGATTTTGCACGCCTCCGTCACGGCTATCCAGGCTCCGTATGGCGGGAATCGCCGGCGTCGCGACGCGGGATTTTGACAACAGTCCGCGCGGCAATGCCGTGCCGCGCTACCACTGTTGCGTCGCAGCGGGTAAGATTTAGCGCATGGGCTTCCTTTACTCACCCTTACCGTTGTGGGCATCGATAGGCGGATGGATCGTCGCCATGGTGGTGCTCGCAGCGGCGGTGGTGCGGAAGACACCATTCCCGCATCTTCAGCACGCGGGCAGAAGCCGGGCTGGCCGGCTGCGCGCTTCGTTCAGTACCCCGTTCGCGAAACTCAACACCGACGGGCTGCAGCACCTCTGGCTGTCGTGCGTCGTAACGCTATCGGTGCTGTGGACTTTCGATATCTGGTCGCAATACGGTCCCGTGTTCCACTTGCTGGGTGCGACCTTGATGGTCACGCTGTTCGGCTGGGCGTTGGCGCTGATTGGGACAAGTATCGTCGTGTTGCTGGTTGCCGTGATGCTGAGTACGCCGTTGGACGGCATCGGGCTCACATTACTGGCGTTCAGTGTCGTCCCGGTACTCGTGTCCGCCTTCGTCGAGAACATCCTTACCCGGTACTTCCCGAATAAGCGTGCTCCTTTCGTGCTAGGGCACGGCGTCCTGACGCCAGTACTGGCGGTGACCGCATCGTCATCGACGGTCCTTCTCGGTCATGTCGGGTTACTCGGGGTCGCCTGGCGCTGGATCGATCCATCCTTCGTGATGGTGACGTCGATTCAGGCGTGCGGGGAGGCGATGTTCACCTGCGCGATGACAGCGATCATAGCGGTCTACAAACCTGCCTGGATGACCACGTTCGACAAGCGACTCAATCGTATCGATCAGTAAGCGGCAATACCCCTCTCCTGGTCCCCACGACAATCCGCGCACGCGCGAAATCAGGTCACCATCTCAAACGGTACCGCGCCAATTGGGCAGAGCTGAGACGATTTATCCGTATAATCATTCAGCGTTGCGCGCGTGTCTGGTACGAGCTGTGTGCGACTCGCCCCGTCGAAAGATGGCGGCGAGACGTTTCCGCTCTCGCCATTGCCGTGAAGCCCTGGCAGAAGTGAACGCTTCCGCGCGCATCGACTCTTATTTGTTCCGAAAGATCGCGATCTGGTCTCGGACTTCCTAGTTTTTCGTTAGCAAGATGCCGCAATCCGATTCGTATTCCCGTTGGTACGCCCGTGCCTTGGCGTGGTTGGGTGCCATTCCCGACCGTGCCCTTCGCGCCCTCCCATCGTCCGCGTCTTTCTCGTCTCCTGCCGGATTGACGGTCGTTCGATTCGGACCAACCCGCCTCAGGGCAGGCGCCCTGGCGACGCTGTTGCCCCTCACGATAGCCCACGCCGATCCGATCCTGGACCACGACGTCATGGTCCAGCAATTGATCGAACAGCAACACGCCAATCCATTGGTGGCCGATTGCGCCGCGCATGCCGCCTTTGTCGTGCCAACATCGCATTTGTACGACCACGTGGAATTCTTGCCGGCCGAGCTGGACGATCAGCATGCCAGCATCGAGGCGTGGAACCAGCCGTTCGATGACCGTAAGCAGCGCGTAAACGTCGAAACATTGGTACGCGTCAGCGGGCTCGGCTACCGCAAAAACGCGGGCGAAGCGGGCCAACCCGACCTGCTGCACTTCCGTTGCGGGTATGTCCAGGACAAATTGCTGGCGTTCGGCTATAACGAGCCCGAGCAAGCGAGTCCGCCTGCGGGTGCGCCCGTATCGCGAAGCCGCGGCACCCGGAATCGCGCGTCGTCCTCACGCCACGCTACCCGTGGCAAGGCGGCGCACGCGACCAGCCGGCGTGGCACGACGACGAAGACGCGTTCGTCCGCGAAGTCCACGGCAAAATCGGGCGCCAAGGCTCCGGCAAAATCCTCGAAGGCGAAAAACACCGGCAAATCGCGCACGGCGCAGTGATGATGTCAGGCCTCCGCGGAATGGGGGGCCGCGACCACCCAGTCTCGAATCACATGGCGCGACGGCATCGGGGGCGGAATGATCTGTCCGCGCGCCGCCACGCGGCACGCTCGGACTGTGCTGATCTGACGCGCCCCATCGCTCAGTCGCCGAGTTGCCGCAAGATGGCAAGACACATCGCGGCACCCAACGCCATGCTGCGCGCACCGTTCCAGCCATGCACCGGATCGGGTAGATCGGCATTGTCCTTGAACGGCATCTCCAACGTCAGTGACAGGCAACGATACCGATTGCCAATGTATTTGGATGCAAGCGTCAATGCGTCCGCGTTGTAATGGCCGGCTTCGTAGCCATGGACATTCTGGAAGTCAGGGCTGACCGCCTTGAAACGCGCAATGAATGCATCCTGCTCCGCACGCTGTGCGTCGCTGAAGTCAGGCAACATCTCGCTGCCCGCGACGAAATTCCACGGCAGCGCCTCATCACCGTGGATATCGAAAAACATCGAGATACCACTTGCGGCAATCGCATCACGCACCGCCAGCACTTCCGGGCTGCGCGCCGCACTAGGTTGCATCCACTCGCGATTCAGATTCGCGCCGCACGCATTCGTGCGAAGGTTGCCCAGCGCTGCGCCGTCCGGATTCATATTCGGGACGATATGAAACGTCGCGCGCTCACGCAACTGACGGCCCACCGGATCGCCCGCCCACTCGCCCAGCCCCAGCAGCCGTCGTAGAAATCCCTCGACAAACCACTCCGCCATGGTCTCTCCCGGGTGTTGCCGGGCAATCATCCAGATCGGCGCCCGCACGGCGGTTGCCGTCGCGTCCGCGCCGCGTGCATCACGCACATCACCTGGGCTCCCGGCGTCGGCGGTTTCCACACGCACGCAGGTCAATGGCCGCCCCTGCAACGTCATGCCGAGATCCGTGCAACGCGCATGACCACTAGCCGCGACTTCGCCAAGGAACGCATGGTGTCGCGCTTCGCCATACGGTTCGAAATAGGCGAACCAGACCGTATCCGATGGTGACGTATAGTGCCATTGCAGCACCTGGCCATCGTACCGCGTGTCCACAACACGAAACCAGTTCACGCTGTCGTGACTGGCTACAACACGATAATCACGCCATCCATCCGGATAGGCCGCTTCGGATGCGTTTTCGAACGTGTAGCGGCACGCCTTGCCCAACACGCCGTTCACGCGAAAATGGAACCATTGCGCGAAGGCGCTGGCGTTATCAGGGCGCAGTCGCAGGCGGACATCGTCCGGCCGGCTCGCGTCGACCACGTCGACCGCACCGCTATCGAACCGGCTATTGATACTGATTGTCATCGTCTCTTCCTGGTCTCAGTCTGCTTGCCGACGGCGGAACACCCAACTGTCCTTGCCGGACACCTCTGGTGCGAAGGCATAGCCATCCAGGTCGAATCCCTTCAGGCCTTCCACGCTGTCGATCCGCTGCGTGGTCACGAAGCGCGTCATCAATCCACGCGCGCGCTTCGCATAAAAACTGATGATCTTGTAGCGGCCCCCCTTCCAATCCTCGAACACCGGCGTGACAACCGGAACAGCCAACTTGCCGCGTTTGACCGATTTGAAATACTCTTCCGATGCCAGATTGACCAGCACGCGCTCGCCGCCCTTCTGCTGCTCGAACGCCGCGTTCAATGCATCCGCCAGCTTGCCATCCCAGAAAGCGTACAGGTCGCGCCCTCGCGGATTCACCAACTTCGACCCCATCTCCAACCGGTACGGCAGGATCAGATCGAGGGGGCGCAGCAGGCCGTACAGACCAGAAAGAATCCGGACGTGCTGCTGCGCAAACGCCAGATCGTCGCCGTGCAACGATTTCGCGTCGAGTCCCTCGTAAACATCGCCATTGAACGCCAGTACCGCCTGCTTCGCCGTGGTCTCGTCGAACGTCGGCTGCCAACTGGCAAAACGCGCGTGGTTCAGGTGCGCAAGCGGGTCCGAGATGCTCATCAAGCTGGCGATTTGCGCCGGGGAAAGCGTACGTAATGTCTTGATCAGCTCAGCCGATTCCTTAAGAAAGGCGGGTTGCGTATGGGTGCGCACATGCGCTGGCGTGTCGAAGTCGAGCGACTTCGCGGGGGACAAAACGATTATCATGTGGGGCAGAAAGACGCATGAAAGACTGACAAAAGGACCGCCAGACGCGGAGAGCAAACGTGATTGTAACCGGCCCCGCCGACAACAATAATCCCGGCACGCACCACGCCAAGGAAGATACGACCGGGCGCACCGCACGGTGCGGGCCAACCACGCCGATCATCCTCGATTCGAACGTGTGGATCGACCTGCACGTTTTCGCCGATCCTGACGTCGAACCGATCCGCCAGGCGTTGCGTGCCGGCACCCTGCACGCCGTCATCGACGACGCCTGCCTCCGGGAGCTGGCGCGCGTGTTGTTGTATCCCCAATTCGTACCCTACGCCGTTGATGATGCGAAAGCGCTAGCGCAAACTCGGGCCTGGACGCATCACGTCACACCAATCGTCCCCGAGGAAGCCGGCCCGACCACCGGCGCCGCACTGCCACTGCAGCCGGTGCTACCGCGCTGCAGCGATCGGGACGACCAGAAATTCCTAGCGCTCGCGGCGTCAACCGGGGCACGCTGGTTGGTGACGAAGGACAAGGCGTTGCTGAAATTGCATCGCCGGATGCTGCGCGATTTTGGATGTCACGTCGTATTGCCCACCGTGTTCACCGCGCAAGCGCTCGGCGTCACTTGACCGGACACACGGCGCGCCTACCATCGAGACGCGATTCATCTCCTCGAGCAGCCGAAACAACGGCCAAAATCCATGTTTGCGAGGCAGAACCTCTAAAATACACCTGTCATCCCGCCATCCGGCGGGACCTTGCTTCTTTTTGCTTTCTAAAACCTTACGCTTTATGACCTCGGCCGCCCTCGCTCATCACACGCCATCCTTTCCGTCAAAGTTGCCGAAGGTAGGCACGACCATCTTTACGGTGATGTCCGCGCTTGCCGCGGAAAAAAAAGCGATCAACCTTGGGCAGGGTTTTCCGGACTTCGATTGCGATCCGGCATTGATCGACGCGGTATCGCAAGCCATGCGCGATGGGCACAATCAGTATCCGCCGATGGCTGGCTGGCCGGCGTTGCGCGAAGCGATCGCCAACAAAGTGGATGCCGTCTATGGTCGCAGCTATCACACCACCAATGAGATTACCGTAACATCCGGCGCGACCCAGGCCTTGCTGTCCGCCATCCTGTGTGCCGTGCAACCGGGCGACGAGGTAATCGTCATCGAGCCAAGTTACGACAGCTACGTACCGGCGATCGAACTGGCGGGCGGTAAACCGGTGCGGGTCCCGCTTTCCGCTCCGGACTATATGTTGAATTTCGATGCGATCCAGGCCGCGCTGACGCATCGGACGCGGATGCTTATCATCAATACCCCGCACAATCCCACCGGTCGGACGTGGAAACAAGAAGACATCGAGAAACTGGCGGAGATTCTGCATGGCACCAATGTCTTGGTGCTGTCCGATGAGGTGTATGAACACATGGTGTTCGATGGCCAGTCGCATGCCAGCATCGCCCGGCATCCGGCGCTGGCCGCGCGCAGCTTCATCGTATCGAGTTTTGGGAAGACGTTCCACGTTACCGGCTGGAAGCTCGGTTATGTACTAGCGCCCGCGCCGTTGACGGCGGAATTCCGCAAGGTCCACCAGTTCAACGTCTTTACCGCCAATACACCGATGCAAGCCGGTATCGCGTCGTATATGCAAGATCCATCGACATACGCGAACCTCGCGCAGTTCTACCAGAGCAAGCGCGATCTTTTCCGAGACGGGCTTGCGCAGACACGCTTCACGGTGTTGCCGTGCGAAGGCACGTTTTTCCAATGCGTCGATTACACCGCGATCAGCGACTTGAATGAAGTCGACTTCTGCCGATGGTTGATCAACGAGGCGGGCGTGGCCGCGATCCCCATGTCGGCGTTCTATCAAAACAACCAGGAATCCGGCGTTGTGCGTTTTTGTTTTGCCAAGAAAGACGACACGCTTCGTGACGCCATCGGTCGACTCTCCCGGTTATAACAACGCTGAAATCGCATGATTGGCACGATTACCGAGACAATCCATTCCTTTTTGCCTCATTTATCAATGCTCGACGGGCTCATACAGTAGAGCCTGAGCGATCAATCGATCCCGAGACCGTCGCGCGCGACATGGAGCAAACCCGATCATGCGTTCCCCATCCTCCACGGCGACCCGCTCGCGAATGCCGGCGATGTTCATCTCTCACGGCGCTCCCACGTTCGCCCTGGAACCTGGCGTCGCCGGCCCGCGCCTGGCTGCGCTAGGCAGTGCCCAATTGCATCAGGGCGCCATGTCCGGCCTTCATGCCATTCTTGTCGTATCCGCGCACTGGCTGACGCGAGGGGGCGTTGCCGTTGCCGGAACCCGCGCACCGGAGACCATACATGATTTCGGTGGCTTTCCGCGCGCGTTATACGAACTGCGCTATCCGGCACCGGGCGCACCGGACGCCGCGGCATTAGCAATGAACGCGCTGGAGTCGGCGGGCGTGCACGCGTGGATCGACCCGGACCGCGGCCTCGATCACGGCGCCTGGGTGCCGCTGCGGCATATGGTGCCAGACGCGAATATCCCCGTTTTCCAGGTGTCGCTGCCATGGCCCGCGACGCCGGCCGAGGCATTTGCGTTAGGTCGCGCGCTAGCGCCGCTGCGTGAGCAGGGAATTGCGATCATGGCGTCCGGCAGCCTGACTCACAATCTCGGTGATATTCGACGGGAAGCAGATGCCGATGCCGCCTATGCCACGGCATTCTCAGACTGGATCCGTGCCGCGGTGGTACGCAGCGACGTGCCCGCCCTACTCGATTACCGCGTCTTGGCACCCTATGCCGAGCGGGCACATCCAACTGACGACCACTTGCTGCCGCTGCACGTAGCGCTCGGTGCGGCCAACGTAGACGGTTCACCCGCGCCCGACGTGATCACCTGCATCGAGGGGGGGATAAGCTACGGCGTACTGTCCATGGACGCCTTCTTATTCGCGCAACCCGCTACTGTAGCGTCTCTTTCGCCGAGTCCGGTATAGGCAGCGGCAATACGTCGATGCCTTCGTCGGCGAGTTCAGCGACCTGCTCGGCGGTTGCATGACCACGGATCGCACGTGCCGGCGCTTCTTGATAATGTATCTTGCGCGCCTCGTCGGCAAAGGCTGCGCCAACATTCTCGGTCTGGCGAATCACCTCGCGCGCCATTTTCAGCCACGCTGCCTGCAATGCGTCGGCCATCCTGGCCTCTGGCGTGCTGTCGTCGATACGCTGACCGCTTGCTCGCCGACCCGCCACCGTCCCCGCGCCCTGCTCGGCAGCCGCGCGAGCGTCACCGTCGACAGCGGCGTGGCGACCGGAACCATGGGGTTGCGTAACCGCCGCCCGCGCCTGCATCGCACCGGGATCACGCAGCGATGAAACGTTCAAATGCGGCGCCGACGGCAACCGCTGCACCACGGGGGAGCCACACATCGGGCATTGCACGAGGCCTTGCTCGCGCTGCGTATCATAGGCGGCAGCGGAGCCAAACCACCCTTCAAAGCGATGCTCGTGCTCACACTGCAAATCGAAAACTTTCATGCTGTAACGAAACTCATCTGAGCCGGCACACGGCATTGTTTCCGGCGAGGCAATGCCTCTCACATCGCAAGGACACCTTCAACCCACAGTGTGCGCCCAGATCGCGCTAAGCAGACAAAGGCCATGCGCCAGACAGGATCTTTTCAAGCCAGAACGTGCCAATGATCGTCTTGACATCGCTGATTTCACCGCGCCGCACGGCTTCCATCATGCGTGCCGGAGATACAATCTCGAGTTCGAGGAATTCACCGTCGTCGAGCTGCTGCTGGCCAGGTGTCAAACCGCGCGCCAGGTAAAGATCGATGAATTCGGTCGAATAGGAAATGACCGGATTGATGCGAGTCAGAAACGTCATCTGGCTCGCACTATAGCCCGTTTCTTCCAGCAACTCACGATGTGCGCAAACAACAGGGTCTTCGCCAGGATCCAGCTTCCCGGCCGGAAACTCCGTCAGTACCTTGCCGAGTGGATAGCGGAACTGCTTCTCCACCAACACGGTACCGTCGTCGAACAGCGGCAAGATCATCACTGCCCCGGAATGCTGAACGTATTCGCGCGTAGCGATCTTGCCATCGGGCAAACGTACACTGTCGCATTTTACCGTCAGGAAGACCCCCTGATGCACCAATGTGCTCGACTCACAATGCTCGCGCAGCCGTTGATCGGCCTGCTTTGCCGCGTCGGTATCAGGGGAAAGCGAATCAGGAGAATCGGTGAAATGGAGGGTCAT
The DNA here is from genome assembly GCF_000970345.1 of Robbsia andropogonis. Lineage (GTDB taxonomy): Bacteria > Pseudomonadota > Gammaproteobacteria > Burkholderiales > Burkholderiaceae > Robbsia > Robbsia andropogonis. The sequence goes on from NZ_LAQU01000009.1 coordinate 117,138, forward strand.
CGGAAGTCTGAATATCGGAAGGAGTTTTCAGCCTACACGCGATATTTGACCAGATAACGTGCAGTGAAGCCGGGGAAGGCAAAAACCACAAACAAACTGAAGGTCACCGCGTAGAACTGCCAGCCCTGGTCGAAAGCATTACCGGCACGCGCCTCCAGCAGATGACCGAACACGCCAACAAGGAGATACGCGGCAAGCAATTCGCCCAGGCGGATCCAGGCGCTTTTGGCTTTGCCCGGCTTCAACGGCAAGGGAATGACCGCAAACAGGCGCTGGTTGGCGAACGGCAGGTTCGCGAAAAACACGGCAACCAAAACGATAAACCACCCTGCTGCGGACATGTTTTCCTACGCTCCGAAAATTTGATGCATTGCGTGCAGACAGACGTTCAGCAATGGGCCTGGGATGATCCCAAGCGCCAGTACCGCGAGGCCGTTCAGCGTCAAGACCACCCGCGCCACGGTGTGCGTCTCGACCGGCGTTTCATCCAGCGGCGTATCGAAATACATCACTTTGACAATCCGCAGGTAGTAAAACGCCCCGACCAACGAGGACAGCACGCCCAGGATCGAAAGCCAGACCATGCCTGCGTTGACCACTGTGCTCAAGACGGAGAGTTTCGCATAAAAACCGGCGGTAGGCGGAATCCCGGCCAACGAGAACATCAAAACCAACATCACGAACGCGGTCCAGGGGTTACGCTGGTTCAGCCCCTTCAGATCGTCGATATTCTCCGCTTCCACACCGCGGCGCGACAAAATCAACAGGATACCGAAGACCGCGATCGTGGTGATCAGGTAAACAATGCTGTAGAACATCGCCGAACCATACGCGCTCGCCGCTTCGTCGGCATTGCCGTTGACCACGCCACCGATCAGCCCGAGCAGCACGAAACCCTGGTTTGAAATCGCCGAATAGGCCAGCAGCCGCTTGATATTCGTCTGCACCAACCCCATCACGTTACCGATGATCAGCGAAAGGGCGGCGACAATCGTCAGCATTTGCTGCCAGTCCGTCGCCAGCGGAAGCATGCCGTCGATCAACAAGCGGAAACCAAAGGCGAATGCCGCGACCTTCGGGCCCGCCGCCACCAGCAGTGTCATCGCCGTGGGCGAGCCCTGGTAGACGTCCGGCACCCACATATGGAACGGCGCGGTACCAAGCTTGAACGTCACGCCAACAACCACGAACACGACACCGAACAACAACACGGTATTCGGCACCCGGCCGGACGCCAGCGTACGCGAGATCTCTCCCAGGTCCAAGGACGATGTCGCGCCATACATCATCGAGATACCGTACAACGTGAAACCGGAAGCCAAGGCACCGAGTACGTAGTACTTCATCGATGCCTCGCCAGACGTGGCGTCATCCCGCCGCAGCGCGATCAACGCATACAGCGATAACGACATCATTTCCAGGCCGAGATACAGCGTCAGCATATTGTTGCCGCTGATCATCACGATCTGACCAAGTAGCGAGAACATGCCGAGCATGTACACGTTGCCATTGTCGAGATCGCGATCGACCAGATAACGCCGGGAGTACAACAGCGTCAAGGCGAAACCAAGACAGACGAACGCTTTCAACACGCTCGCCATCTGGTCGACGACATACATATCGGAGAAGAAGCGCCCCACCTGCGGCTGAGTCGCAATGGCCGCATACCAGACCGTTGCCGCCAACGACGAGAACAACGCGATGCCGTAGGTGATCCGGCGGCCGCCGGGCCCCGTGGTAAAGGCGTCGTTCAGCACCGTCAGCAGGGCTGCCACCAACAGCAGCGCCTCTGGCAGCAAGACAGTCATGTTCGCATTTTGCATAGCTATTCTTCGCTTCTGTCCTCTTTTGGACCTTCCCTACAACTTCGATTGACTGACGTGCGCGAGCAGATTCGCCACCGACTCATGCATCGCATCCGTGAACGGCTTCGGATACAGGCCCATCGCCAGCACCAGTATCGCCATCACGGTCATCAACCCCATTTCCCGACCGTTCAGATCCGTGAGCGCCGCCACTTGCTCGTTCGCCACCGGACCGAAATACACCCGCTTATACATCCACAACGTGTAGGCTGCGCCCAGAATCAGCGTGGTGGCTGCCAGACCGCCGACCCAGAAGTTGAAATGGACCGACGACAGGATCACCATGAACTCGCCGACAAAACCGGACGTACCGGGCAAGCCGACATTCGCCATGGAAAACAGTAAGGCGAACGCCGCAAAACGCGGCATCCGGTTCACCACACCGCCGTACGACGCAATCTCGCGCGTATGCATCCGGTCATACAACACGCCGATGGCCAGGAACATTGCCCCGGATACGAAGCCGTGCGAGATCATCTGCACGATCGCCCCTTCCACGCCCAACGGGTCGAAAATAAAGAAACCCAGCGTGACGAACCCCATATGGGCAATCGAAGAATACGCCACCAGCTTCTTCATGTCGGTCTGCACCAATGCCACCACACCGACATAGATCACCGCGATCAGCGACAACGCGATCATGACCGGTGCCAGCGTATGCGAGGCGTCCGGCGTTACCGGCATCGAGAACCGCAGGAAACCATAGGCACCCAGCTTGAGCATGATCGCCGCCAGCACCACCGACCCACCGGTAGGCGCTTCGACGTGCGCATCTGGCAGCCACGTGTGCACCGGCCACATCGGCACCTTCACCGCAAAGGCAAAGAAGAACGCGATGAACAGCAGGATCTGCTGCGTCATGCCGAGTGCCATCCCGTGCCATGCGGCAATCTCGAACGTATGCGACTCGCGATACAGATAGATCAGCGCAATCAGCATCAATAGTGAGCCGGCCAGCGTATACAGGAAGAACTTGAACGCCGCATACACCCTGTTCGGACCACCCCACACACCGATGATCAGGTACATCGGAATCAACGTGGCTTCGAAGAACACATAGAACAGCAGGCCGTCGGCCGCGGTAAAGACGCCGATCATCAAACCCGACAGCACGAGGAAGGCGCCCAGATATTGCGCCACCCGCGACGTGATCGACGTCCAACTGGCAATGATGACCACCACGGTGATAAACGCGGTCAACACGACGAACCACATGGAAATACCATCGACGCCAAGGTAATACGCCACCTTGTATCGATCGATCCAGTCCGCGTGCTCGACGAATTGCAACGCCGCGCTGCTGCGGTCAAAACCCCAGATCAACGGCAATGTCACCAGCAATCCCAGCACCGATCCACCCAGCGCCAGTCGTCGTGCAATGTGCGGATCGCGATTCGAGCCACGAACCAGAACAACGATGCCTGAAATGATCGGAACCCAGATCGCCAGGCTAAGTAACGGAAGTGTATGCATGAGGCGCCCTCCCGTTAATTGCCGCTCATCACCACGAACAACGTCAGCAGCGCGAGTACACCGAGGATCATCGCGAACGCGTAGTGATACACATATCCGGTCTGCATCGGGCGCAACGAGCGGGCAAGCCACCGCATCGCATTCGCACTGCCGTCCACCGCGCCGTCAATGACCGCCTGATCGCCTTCCTTGTACAACGCACGCCCGATCGCCACGAAGCCCTTGGCAAAGACGGTATCGTTGAACTTGTCGAAATAATACTTGTTATCAAGCACCGTGTAGACCGGCAGGAAGCGTTGCTTGATCGCCGCCGGAATGGCCGGCTGACGCAAGTAGAACCACCACGCGACGAGGACACCGGCCAACGCGAGCCAGACCGGCAGGCCCGTCACCGAATGCAGCGCCATGCCCACCCACCCATCGAAATGCGCGCCGAGGTCGGCCATGGCCGGGTGGTTCTCACCGATGAAAATAACCTTGTCGAATGCAACGCCTTGACCAAAGAATCGGCCATAGAGCAGCGGCGTGATCGCCAGCGCCCCAATGATAAGCGAAGGAATGGCCAGCAACACCAACGGCAACGTCACGACCCACGACGACTCATGCGGTGTATGTGCGCCATGCGCATGGGCGTCGCCATGACCGTGATCGCCATGGGCATGCGCCGACCCGTCGGTGTCGTGCGCCGCATGCGATGCGCGGAACCGCTCCTTGCCGTGGAACACCAGGAAGTACATCCGAAACGCGTACAGTGCCGTCACGAACACACTGGCCACCACCGCGAAATAAGCAAAGCCGCTACCCGGCAACGTCGATTCGCGTACCGCATCGATGATCGAGTCTTTTGAGTAAAAGCCGGAGAAAAACGGCGTACCGATCAATGCCAGTGAGCCCACCAGCGACGTGACCCAGGTGATGGGCATGTACTTGCGCAGACCACCCATGTTGCGCATGTCCTGATCGTGGTGCATGCCGATGATCACCGAGCCCGCCGCAAGGAACAGCAGCGCCTTGAAGAACGCGTGCGTCATCAGGTGGAAAATCGCGACCGGATAAGCCGATGCACCCAACGCGACCGTCATATAGCCCAGTTGCGACAACGTCGAATACGCCACAACCCGCTTGATGTCGTTTTGCACCAAGCCGAGGAAGCCCATGAACAAGGCCGTGATCGCCCCGATCACCAGGATGAACGACAGCGCGGTATCGGACAGTTCAAACAGCGGCGACATCCTGGCAACCATGAAGATCCCGGCGGTGACCATCGTCGCCGCATGGATCAGCGCGGAGATCGGCGTCGGGCCTTCCATCGAGTCAGGCAACCACACATGCAGCGGGAACTGCGCCGACTTCCCCATTGCGCCGATGAACAGGCAGATGCACGCCACGGTCAGCAACCCCCAGCTCGTGCCTGGGAACGTCAACGCCGCCAGTTGTTCACGATGCGCGAACACGTCGCCGTAGTTCAGTGAACCCGCATAGGCCAGCAATAACCCGATGCCGAGCAGAAAACCGAAGTCGCCCACGCGATTGACGAGAAACGCCTTCATATTCGCGTAGATCGCCGTCGGCCGCGTGTACCAGAAGCCAATCAGCAGGTAAGACACCAACCCCACCGCCTCCCAACCGAAGAACAGCTGCAGGAAGTTGTTGCTCATCACGAGCATCAACATCGCGAACGTGAACAACGAGATATAGGAGAAGAATCGCTGATACCCGTCGTCATCGGCCATGTAGCCAATGGTATAGATATGGACCATGAGCGAGACAAACGTCACCACGCACATCATCAGCGCGGTAAGCGTATCGACGAGGAAGCCGACTTCCAGCTTCAACGCGCCCACGCTCATCCATTCATACATCGTCCCGTTGAAGCTGGCACCCGCGATGACCTTCGAGAAGACGATCGCGGACAGCACGAACGAGATGCCCACGCCCAGGATCGTGATCGAGTGCGCGCCCACGCGGCCGATCTGTCGACCGAACAACCCGGCGACGATGGCCGCCAGCAGCGGTGCGAGCACGATCACCGACAAGATGGTTGGGCTTAATGTATTTGCCATGACGACACCTGCCTTTATCCCTGAATTCCGATGACATACGCGTGGCGCATGCCACCCGCGTACCGTTCCCTTCTCACTTCCCTCTTGCGTTTCATGCTTATCCCTTCAAGCGATCGAGGTCCTCGACATTGATGGTGTCGAGACGGCGGAACAACGCCACCAGGATCGCCAGGCCGATCGCCGCTTCCGCCGCGGCCACCGTCAGCACGAAAAACACGAAGACCTGACCGTTCGGATCGCCCAGATAACGGGAGAACGCGACGAAGTTCGTGTTGACCGCGAGCAGCATCAGCTCGATGGCCATCAAGATGATGATCACATTGCGTCGGTTCAACCAGATGCCGACGATCGCAATCGAAAACAGGATCGCGCCAAGGACAAGATAGTGCGCCAGGGTGAGGGTCATCGTTGTCTCCTCCGTGTTATGACTGCTTGTTGTTCGGTGCGTCTTTCGGTGGATTCTCGGGTGACGCGTGCGGGGGCGTCCGCGTCGCACCACCTGACGCATTGCCCGCCGCGCTCGCCGCGCCGCCGGTCGTCGTTGCCGCCGGGGCCGGACCGGACGGCGTCGCCGACGATGCGGGTGCGGTCGAGCCCGCCGCGGCACCCGCGGTCTGCGTCAAGCCGGCGCCGGCATTGCCTGGCGTTGCCGGGTCGGTCGAGGCATCAGGCGCATCGACGACAGCCGCCATCTTGACGATCCGAAGACGGTCCTTCGCCCGGACACGGACCTGCTGCGACGGGTCGTTGCGCTTGACGCCTTCGCGCTTGCGCATCGTCAACGCGGCGGCGGCGATGATAGCCACCAGCAGGATAAGTCCCGCGATTTCAAACGCAAAGATGTACTTCGTATAGAGCAGTCGGCCGATGACCACGGTATTCGGCACGCCAATATCCGCGGGGTTGCCATCCAGCGGCGTCGCGGTGCCGCCATAACCATGCCAGATGATCAGCGCCAGCTCCGCGACGATGATGACGCCGATAACGGTCGCCCACGGCACGAAGCGTCGGACGTCCTTGCGCAGTCCCTCGATGTTGATATCCAACATCATCACGACGAACAGGAACAGCACCATCACGGCGCCGACATAGACCAGGACCAGGACAATCGCCAGGAACTCGGCATGGAGCAGCATCCAGATCCCGGCGGCGTTGAAGAACGCCAGCACCAGGAAGAGCGCCGACTGCACCGCATTGGGCGCCGTGACCACGCGGAAGGCACTGCCTACCAACAGGATCGAAAAGAGATAAAACAGTACGGTCGTGAATGCCATGTTGTCTGCTTGCTGATCTTTCGTGTGCAGTGCCCAGGGAAGGCCTGCGTCGTGCGGTCAAGCCCCCACGTCTTAGCGATACGGTGCATCCGCCGCTTTCGCTGCGGCAATGTCCTTCTCGTATCGGTCGCCTACCGCCAACAACATCGGCTTCGTGAAATACAGGTCACCGCGCTTCTCACCGTGATACTCGAGAATCTGCGTCTCGACAATCGAATCCACCGGGCAACTCTCTTCGCAGAAACCACAGAAGATGCACTTGGTCAGGTCGATGTCATACCGTGTGGTTCGACGCGTATTGTCGGCCCGCGTTTCCGACTCGATCGTGATTGCCAGCGCCGGGCACACGGCCTCGCATAATTTGCAAGCAATACACCGTTCCTCGCCGTTTTCGTACCGTCGCAATGCATGCAGCCCCCGAAAACGCGGTGAAATCGGCGTTTTTTCCTCGGGAAACTGCACGGTGATCTTGCGCCGGAACGCATAACGCCCAGTCAGCGCCATGCCACGCAACAATTCAAGCAGCAGGAAACTACGGAAAAAATCTCTTATCGCATTCATCGCATCAATTCCAAATGTTCAGCGGCGACATGATCCAGCAGCCGGTCACGATGACCCAGATCAGGCACAGCGGCAGGAACACTTTCCAGCCCAGGCGCATGATCTGGTCATAACGGTAACGCGGAAAGGTGCCACGGACCCACACGAACACAGACAACAGCATGAATACCTTCAGCACGAGCCAGAACGCACCCGGAATGAATTCGAGAAAACCGAACGGTGCGTTCCAGCCACCAAGGAACATCGTGGCCGTCAGCGCGGAAATCACGATCATGTTCAGGTATTCGGCCAGGAAGAACAACGCGAAAACGATCCCCGAATATTCGACCATGTGACCGGCGACGATTTCCGATTCGCCTTCAACGACGTCAAACGGGTGGCGATTCGTTTCAGCCAGCCCCGAGATGAAGTAGACGATGAACATCGGCAACAACGGCAGCCAGTTCCACGAGAGGAAGTTCAGGCCATGCGACGCGAACCGGCCCTGAGTCTGCTGAGTGACGATGTCGCTCAGGTTCAACGAGCCCGTAACCATCAACACCGTGACCAGCGCCAGCCCCATCGACACTTCGTACGACACCATCTGCGCGGACGCGCGCATCGCGCCAAGGAACGCATATTTCGAATTCGAGGCCCATCCGGCGAGAATGACGCCGTAGACGCCAATCGACGAGATGGCCATGGCATACAGCAGGCCCGCGTTGATATTGCCCAGTACGGCGGCAGGCTGGAACGGAATCACGGCCCAGACGGCAAACGCCGGCATCACGACCATGATCGGGGCGAGCAGGTAGAGCCACGGCGTAGCCTGGGCCGGTGTGATCACTTCCTTCAGGATCAGCTTCAGCACGTCGGCAATCGTCTGGAACATCCCGCCCGGACCATTCCGGTTCGGACCCAGGCGCACGTGAATCCAGCCGATCAGCTTGCGCTCCCACAGCACCAGATAAGCCACACACAGCAACAGCACGACCGACAGCACGACGATGCGTACCAGCGCCCAGATCGTAGGCCATGCGACGCCGAATACCCCGAGTCCCGCCGTGTTGATCGTATCGAACAAGCTCATTTATGCCTTCTCCACCACCAATTCACCGAACAGGCTACCGAGCGCGGCGGATGCCGGCGTGGCTGCGGACACCCGAACGACCGTCTCGGCCAGCGCCGCATCGCGGAATGCCGGCAAGGTCACCGACAACCCGTCCTGCGTGACACGGACCGCATCACCCTGCTTCAGACCCAGCGTATCGAACAGCGCCGCCGGCAAGCCGGCCCGCACCGCCTGCTTCGCCGCCACGGTCAGGTGCAACGATGGCGCACGACGCACCAGCGGATCAGCATGGTAGATCGGCACATCGGCCAGCCGTTCGAAACGGCCCGGTACACGCGCAGAACGTCGTCCTTCTACGATTGGCGTTGATGTGGCGTTGTTCAGGCGGCTGGGAACGTCGATTTCGCCCAACGCCGCTTGACGCACCTGCTCGACATTGTCGTATTCGAAACCGGACATGCCGAACAGATTGCCCAAGACGCGCAACACTTTCCACCCGGGACGTGTCTCGCCCAATGGCGTGGTGACGCCGTTAAACGCCTGCACACGGCCTTCGCAGTTGACAAAGGCACCCGCGGTCTCCGTGAACGGCGCGATCGGCAACAACACATCGGCGTAGTCGGTTGCATGCTTGAACGCGGTCAGACTGACGACCAGGTCCGCGTTTCGCAATGCCGTGACAGCCTGCGCCGGGTTTGCGGTATCGAATTCAGGCTCGGTGTTCAGCAGCAGGTAGGCCTTGCGCGGTTGCGTGAACTGTTCGGCCGCGGCAAGTCCGCCCTCGCCCGGCAACAGGTCGACCAACTGTGCGCCCACCGTATTCGCCGCTTCGGTCAGGAAGCCGAACGCGGCACCGGCTTGTTCGGCAATCCAGGCAGCCAATGCGTGCAACTGCGTGAATGACGGGTGATGTACCGCGTCATTGCCAAGCAGCACGACGATCTTTTCGCCCGCCACGAACGACTCCGCCGCGCGCCGTGCTTCATCGCCAGGCGCTTCGGCGGCATCGCCCTGCACGAACGCCGCGGGCAAGTCGACCCCGCGCACCGACGCGACCGCGCGCGCGATCGATGACAATTCCGCAAGCCATTCGCTCGGCGCCGCCACGACCGCATGCGCGTTCTGAATCAGCGAATCGTCACTGCTGGCACCCAACAGCGCGATATGCGCCCCACCCCGCGCCGCCTGGCGCAAGCGCGCCGCGAGCAACGGCTGGTCGCGCCGCAGATGCGCGCCGATCACCAACGCACGGTCGACCAACGCAAGGTCCGCGATCGGCATGCCAAGCCAGCGTACCCCGCCACCATTCGCGCCGCCGCCCCGCACCTCGCCAGCGAAGTCGCTCTGACGCAGACGGTAGTCGACATTGGGCGTGCCAATGCCATTTGCCAGCGATTTCAACAGGAACAGTTCCTCGACGGTGCTATGCGGGCTACCCAGCATGCCGATGGCGTCCTTGCCATGCTGCGCGGCGATCTTGCCAAAACTGTCGACGACATAGTCAAGCGCCGTCTGCCAGTCGACCTGATGCCATTCGCCATTCTGGCGGATCATCGGCGACGTCAACCGGTCTTCACCGTTCAAGCCTTCGTAGGCAAAGCGGTCCTTGTCTGATATCCAGCATTCGTTGACCGCTTCGTTTTCCATTGGCAGCACGCGCTTGACCTTACCGTTCTTCATCTGAACGATCAGGTTCGCGCCGGTGCCGTCATGCGGGCTGACCGATTTGCGCCGCGTCAACTCCCAGGTTCGCGCACTGAAACGAAACGGCTTCGACGTCAACGCACCCACCGGGCAGAGGTCGATCATATTGCCCGACATTTCGGAGTCGACCGTTGCGCCCACGAATGTAGTGATCTCGGCGTGCTCGCCACGGCCCAACATGCCGAACTCCATCACGCCGGCAATTTCCTGGCCAAAGCGCACGCAGCGCGTACAGTGGATGCAGCGCGACATTTCTTCCATCGAGATCAGCGGCCCCACATTCTTGTGGAACACGACACGCTTTTCTTCCTGGTAGCGCGACGCGGACTTGCCATAGCCGACGGCCAGATCCTGCAACTGGCACTCGCCACCCTGATCACATATCGGGCAGTCCAGCGGGTGGTTGATCAGCAGGAACTCCATGACCGCCTGCTGACTCTTGATCGCCTTGTCCGATTTCGTCCGCACGATCATGCCAGACGAGACCGGCGTCGCGCAGGCGGGCACGGCCTTCGGCATCTTCTCGACTTCGACAAGACACATACGGCAGTTTGCCGCGATGGACAGCTTGCGGTGATAGCAGAAGTGCGGGATGTAGGTGTTGGCACGCTTCGCGGCCTCCATCACCATGCTGCCTTCCGGTACTTCTACGGTCTTTCCGTCGATTTCAACTTCAACCATGGCTCAACTCAGTTAGGCCTGCGCAGTGGCGAGCGCCGACTGCTTGCTCGCGTCCGATGCCGCCGGTTCCGCCCCGGCCGCCCCCACCAATCCGGTGAAGGCGCCCTCGGCACCGGGCCCGCACAGGCAGCGCTTGTTCGCGACGTGGTATTCGAATTCGTCCCAGTAGTGACGCAGCATTCCCTGGACCGGCATGGCGGCGGCATCACCGAGCGCGCAAATGGTCCGACCCGATATGTTGTCAGCAACAGACTTCAACAGATCGAGATCTTCCTTGCGGCCCTTGCCATGTTCGATCCGGTTGACGATGCGATACAGCCAGCCCGTACCTTCACGGCAGGGCGTGCATTGACCGCACGATTCCTCATGATAGAAGTACGACAGCCGCAGCAGTGCGCGCACCATGCAGCGGGTTTCGTCCATGACAATCACCGCACCCGACCCGAGCATCGACTTCTGCTTCGCGATTGCGTCGTAGTCCATATCGGTTTCCATCATCAGCGCACCCGGCACCACCGGTGCCGACGATCCACCGGGAATCACCGATTTCAACTTCTTGCCGTTGCGCATGCCGCCGGCCAGTTCGAGCAGCTTGGCGAACGGCGTACCGAGCGGCACCTCGTAATTACCCGGCTTCTCGACATCGCCAGACACCGAAAAAATCTTCGTGCCGCCATTGTTCGGCTTGCCCATCTCCAGGTAAGCCTGCGGCCCCACGCCTAGCACGAACGGCACCGCCGCGAATGTTTCGGTGTTGTTGATCGTCGTCGGTTTGCCGAACAGGCCATAGCTGGCCGGAAACGGCGGTTTGAAGCGGGGCTGGCCTTTCTTGCCTTCCAGTGACTCGAGGAGCGCCGTTTCCTCACCGCAGATGTATGCACCATAGCCGTGGTGCCCATGCAGTTGAAACGAAAAACCGGTACCAAGGATGTTGTTTCCCAGCAGCCCTGCTTCACGCGCCTGCTCCAACGCTTCCTCGAAACGGCGGTAAACCTCGAAGATCTCGCCGTGGATGTAGTTATAGCCGACGGTAATGCCCATCGCATATGCGCCGATCGTCATGCCTTCGATCAGGGCGTGCGGGTTGTAGCGCAGGATGTCGCGGTCCTTGAACGTGCCCGGCTCACCTTCATCCGAATTGCATACCAGATATTTTTGCCCTGGAAACTGACGTGGCATGAAGCTCCACTTCAGGCCCGTCGGGAAGCCCGCGCCGCCGCGACCGCGCAGGCTCGATGCCTTCAGGTCGGCAATGATCTGCTCCGGCGGGATCTTCTCTTCCAATATCCGGCGCAGTTGCTTGTAGCCACCACGCGCTTCATAACCCTTCAAATCCCAGTTGTCACCGGTCAGGCCCGCCAGAATCAAGGGGGCGATATGTCGATCGTGCAGGGAGGTCATCGTGCCGTCTCCTCGCCCGGCATGGGAGCCGGACGCTCATTCAGCGTTGCATGTGCACCATCATGGTCGGCATGATCCGCAAGCCGCGCGTCCGCGGCATGATCAACCGGATGCCCGCCACCGGCCGTCGTCCTCAACGGCGCGGCAGACAATTCGGCCAGCAGCGCGTCGATCTTTTCGCGGCTCATGAAACTGCACATTTTCTGGTTGTTCAGCAGCAAGACCGGCGCATCGCCGCAAGCGCCCATGCATTCACCTTCGCGCAGCGTGAACCGGCCATCGGCCGTGGTCTCATTGAAATCGATCCCTAATTTCTGTTTCAGATACGTTGCCGCGTCATCGGCATCATGCAACTGGCATGGCAGGTTCGTACACAGGGTGATCTTGTATTGTCCGACGGGACGCGTATCGAACATGTTGTAGAAGGTCGCGATCTCCTGCACCGCTACCGCCGGCATGCCGAGATAGTTGGCAACGAATCGCATCACCTCGGGTGATACCCAGCCCAGTTCGTCCTGGGCCACCGCAAGCGAGGCCATCACCGCCGAGCGTTTCTGTTCGGGCGGATACTTGGCGACCGCGCGGTCGATTTCCTTCATCGCTTCAGCAGAAAGCATGGTCGTCTTCTTTCGCTATTCAGTCAGGCGCTCCCCGCTGCACCTCGCCACCGCCTCATGGACGGTGGCGCGCGCCGGTTTGCATTCCTGGTTTGCTGCCCTGGTTTGATTCTCTTCGCGACGGTCCGACGGCATCTGCTGCCGAACCGGACCCGCACCCCACGAAGCCACAATGCTGCTCTTGTTCACCGCCTGCCATACCGCCACGCCGACCTGCAGCTCAGCGGTCGACTTCACCGAACACAATATCCTGCGTGCCGATGATCGTGACCGCATCCGCGATCATATGCCCCCGCGCCATCTCGTCGAATGCCGACAAGTGCGCGAAACCGCCGGCACGGATCTTCAGGCGGTACGGCTTGTTTGCACCATCCGAAATCAGGTAAATGCCGAATTCGCCCTTGGGGTGCTCGATTGCCGCATAGGTCTCACCCGCCGGCACATGGAAACCTTCGGTGAAGAGTTTGAAATGGTGGATCAACTCCTCCATATTGCTCTTCATGTTTACCCGAGACGGCGGCGCCACCTTATGGTTGTCGATCATCACCGGCCCCGGATTCGCCCTCAGCCAGGTGATGCACTGCTTGATGATCCGATTCGACTGGCGCATCTCTTCCATTCGCACCAAATAACGGTCATAGCAATCCCCATTCGTACCCACCGGCACGTCGAAGTCCATTTTGTCGTAGACCTCATATGGCTGCTTTTTACGCAGATCCCACTCGATGCCCGAGCCGCGCAGCATCGCGCCGGTCAAGCCGAGTTGCAATGCCCGATCCGGTGACACCACGCCAATGCCCACCAACCGCTGCTTCCAGATCCGGTTGTCGGTCAGCAGTGTCTCGTATTCATCGACGTAATGCGGAAAGCGATTCGTGAAGTCCTCGATAAAATCGAGTACCGAGCCGCTACGTTGATCATTCAAGCGGCGTAACGCCGCTGCGTTGCGCACCTTCGATGCCTTGTACTGTGGCATCGACTCCGGCAGATCACGATATACGCCGCCCGGACGGTAATAGGCTGCGTGCATCCGCGCGCCCGACACGGCCTCATAGATATCGAGCAGATCCTCGCGCTCGCGGAACGCATACAGCATCAACGCCATCGCGCCGACATCGAGGCCGTGCGAACCAATCCACATCAAATGGTTCAACAAGCGCGTCAATTCATCGAACATCACACGGATGTACTTCGCACGGATGGGCACGTCGATACCCAACAGCCGTTCGATCGCCATGACATAGGCGTGCTCGTTGCACATCATCGACACATAGTCGAGACGATCCATATACGGAACCGACTGCAGGAAAGTCTTCGACTCCGCGAGCTTCTCGGTTGCGCGATGCAGCAGGCCGATATGCGGATCGGCACGCTGGATCACCTCGCCATCCAACTCCAGCACCAAGCGCAGCACCCCGTGCGCTGCCGGGTGCTGCGGTCCAAAGTTCAACGTGTAGTTCTTGATATCTGCCATGCGAGGCCCCACTTCCAATTCAGCCGCGTTGTATTCATCTTGCGGCGTACGCCATCATCCCGCGCGCTTCTCCATCCCACGACTCAATGCTTCAGCCCGCCATACAGATCCTCGCGGATCACACGCGGAATGATCTCGCGCGGCTCGATGGTCACCGGCTGATAGATCACGCGCTTCTGGTCGGGGTCGTAGCGCATCTCCACATAACCCGATATCGGAAAGTCCTTGCGGAACGGATGACCCACAAACCCATAGTCCGTCAGGATCCGGCGCAGGTCCGGATGACCGTCGAAGACCACCCCGAACAGGTCGAAGGCTTCCCGCTCGTACCAATCCGCGGAACGCCAGACGTCGATCAACGACGGCACCATCGGCATATCATCGTCCGGGGCAAACACCCGGACACGCAGCCGCCAGTTATGCTCTAGCGACAAAAGGTGTACGACCACGGCGAAACGGGGCCCTTCATAGGCCCCGTCTCCGTAGGCAGAGTAATCCACGCCGCACAAATCCGACAGCTGCGCGAAAGCCAGCGACGAATTGTCGCGCAAAGTCTCAGCAACTTTCAGGTAATCTCCGGCATTTACCGTTAGCGTCACTTGTCCCAGCGATGAGACGAGATGAACGATCTTGTCGCCCAAAGCGCTTTCGAGCGCGGCTTGCAGAGTGTCGAGTTTGTTTGTCATAGTGGAAACAGACGCTGTTTTGGGCCACGAGCATCATGCGGCCGATACGCGGCGAAGCAACGCGCCGGCGGTCCTGTACGACGCCAACAGGCAATCGCGCGTGACGAGACGATCGCATGCGTCGGCGCGGGAAACCTGGCTGACAATGCGCACACTACCGCCCGGCCACCTGCCTGCTGTGCGTTATGGGCGCGCAATGGTCGCCGTCCGCTTGATCTTCGCCTGAAGTTGGATGATGCCGTAGATCAGCGCCTCAGCAGTGGGCGGACAACCGGGCACATAGACATCCACGGGTACGATGCGGTCACAACCACGGACGACCGAATAGGAGTAGTGATAGTAGCCGCCGCCATTCGCGCAGGAGCCCATCGAGAGCACCCACCGCGGCTCGGCCATCTGGTCGTAGACTTTCCGCAATGCTGGCGCCATTTTATTGCACAGCGTGCCGGCGACGATCATCAGATCGGATTGACGTGGACTGGGGCGGAACACGATGCCAAAACGATCCAGATCGTAGCGCGCGGCACCGGCATGCATCATCTCCACCGCGCAACAGGCAAGCCCGAACGTCATCGGCCATAACGAGCCGGTACGCGTCCAATTGATCAGCTTGTCTGCGGAGGTGGTGACGAACCCCTCTTTCAAGACCCCTTCGATACTCATTCCTGACTCCTGGTACCGCAAGATGCGGTGGCATCTCGCGAAACACACGCCGCGGCCCGTCGTCGACTCGTGGTCTACTCACGTCGTATGCAACCGGCCGACTCTGCCGCCGGTCCGTCGAACCGATGCGTGCGCTTCGCTCACATCGGTTGGCGATACCGTCCCTCACTTTCTACTCGTCGC
Organism: Robbsia andropogonis; assembly: GCF_000970345.1. Classification (GTDB taxonomy): domain Bacteria; phylum Pseudomonadota; class Gammaproteobacteria; order Burkholderiales; family Burkholderiaceae; genus Robbsia; species Robbsia andropogonis. The sequence continues at coordinate 132,834 of NZ_LAQU01000009.1, forward strand.
CCAGGATCCGGCACGACGCCTGCCCGCCCACTACAACGCGCAGCGTATTGCGCTGCAATACCGCAGGCCGCTTAAAGAAACAGCCTACCTTGCGTTTCCCGCACCGCGACACGTCATACGGCCGACACGTTTATTATCACCCCTTCCCACGATCCTGCTCACTCCCAATCCAGCGCGCCCTTCTTCCAGAGGAAGACGAAACCCAGGATGAATTCAAGGATGAACACCATCATCGCAGCAAACCCGGGCCAACCGACGTCGCGCAGTGATACCCCCCATGGGAACAGGAAAGCGGTCTCGAGATCGAAGATGATGAAGAGAATGGCGACCAGATAATAGCGCACGTCGAACTTCATACGCGCGTCTTCGAATGCTTCGAAGCCGCACTCGTATGGTGCGTTTTTCTCGACATCTGGTTTATGAGGACTGACTAGTTTGCCGACAGTGATGAGACCACCACCCAGTGCGACACCCACGATTATGAACAACAATACGGGGAAATAGGGTGCGAGGTTCACGGCAATCCTCTTTTGATAGTAGTGCGCGCTGACAGCAAAGCGCTTCGGCGCGTAATGATGGTCACGGCCTAGACCGCACCACCCTGACACCATTCACCCACTTCGGGCAAATGATCCTACGCCTCACAAAACAATGCCAGCCGAAGCGTCTCTGCAACAGGCTGGCATTGTCTGAATCATGGTGCCGACGATGAGACTCGAACTCATACGACTTGCGTCACTACCCCCTCAAGATAGCGTGTCTACCAATTTCACCACGTCGGCTAAAACGTTCTACTACTTGCGCTACTTGCTGCTACCCATGATCTTGCAAAGCCACGGGTATCTTACTCCGATGCGCGACGGTTTGCTGCATCGCAACGCTTAATAATCCATTTTCGATTGCGATACAAACGGCAGCAGCAAGCACCTTCAGACCATATCAGGCACCGCGCTTGAATCGTTCTCGCCTTGCACAGGCAATCCGGATCTTTCCGCATCTACGCACAATCTGTGTCTAACGAACCGTCTTCGCTCCGCGACAAGACCAAAATTGTAGCGCCTCTCGTATGATTATTCAATCACAATCCGCAATTTTTACATCGGAACGAGATCGTTAAATACACACCAGACGGATCGCCTTGATCCGGCGAAGAAAACGGGCCGGCACCATATTTACCTGACGCCCGCTACGACGCGGAATGAACACATGCACCCCTTACTTCGGCACATCCTGGCCCGGCACGGTCGACGACGGGGCCACACCTGCGGCACTGGCCGCCGCAGGCGCGGAACCTGCCTGCACTGACGTCACCGGCGCAGGCGCGGCACCCATCACGCCGACCGACGCCACTTCACGATTGGCGCTACCCATGTAGGTCAACGCCAGCGTGCAGATAAAAAACAGCGCGGCCAATACGCCCGTCGTGCGCGACAGGAAGTTCGAAGAACCCGAGGCGCCGAACAGGCTGCCGGAAGAGCCGCTGCCGAACGCCGCCCCCATATCGGCGCCCTTGCCGTGCTGCACCAGCACGAGGCCAATGACGCCAAGGGCGGACAAAACCTGGATGACGATGATCAGGGACTTCAACAACACCATGCGTATGTCATTCGACGTGTCGAATGCCTCAAGTAAAAATCACACTATGCCGCACGGCAGATGGCAATGAAATCATCTGCCACCAACGCCGCACCGCCAATCAAGCCACCATCGATGTCCGGTTGTCCGAACAACTCGGCGGCATTCCCCGGCTTCACGCTGCCACCGTACAGCAACGCCACCTGTTCCAACACTTCATTCTTCGCCACGAGCCGCGCGCGCAGAAATGCGTGCACGTCCTGCGCCTGTTGCGCCGTTGCGCTCTTGCCGGTACCAATCGCCCAGACCGGCTCATAAGCAAACACCATGCGTCGCAATTGGCCGGCATCGAATGCCGACAGCAGCGCATCGAGCTGCGCGCCCACAACCGCTTCGGTACGCCCCGCCTCCCGCTCCGCCAGGGTCTCGCCCACACACACCACCGGCGTCATGCCACCATCCAACACCTGTCGGGTCTTCGCGACCACCGCGGCATCGCTCTCACGCAATAACGTGCGGCGCTCGGAATGACCAACGATGACCAATGTCACGTCGAATTCCCGCACCATCGCCGCGGAGATCTCACCGGTATAAGCACCCTTGTCGAGCGCGTGGCCGGAAATATCCTGGACGCCCAATCGAACCGCGGACCCGGAAAGCGCTTGCTGCGCTTGCGAGAGATAACAAAACGGCACACAGACGCCTACCTTGACGCCGCCTGCAACGCCGGCCTCCGCCGCCGGCTGCCTGCCGACAGTATCGGCCAGTGCCGACAACAGCGTGGCATTTGATGCAAGACTGCCGTGCATCTTCCAGTTACCCACCACCCAGCGGGTACGCCCCGCATCGGCGGGATACGCATGAGCGTGACCAACGGACGTCTGGGGGCTCTTGACTTGTTCGGACATGGCGATTCGCTCTCTCTGATTAAAAATCGGGGAAGCGCGGTTCGCGGCGGCCGGACCCAAGCCCTCGCAAGACTCACAAACGTTGCGACGGACACGATCGCAACGCCCTTTGCGGCAGGCGGGCACAAAATCCGGACCAAAACACGGCATTGTAAGACGCCGGAACCGGGCTGGTCAATTCAACGTTCAACGACACGTCAACAACGCCACCTTTCCGATCGATGGACGTTCTCCGGCGCCGGGCACGCGTTCTCCGTCTCGGCGACAAGACGGCACGACCCGACAGTCTGGGACATTCGCCTAAATAAAACGCCGGTGTCCGCACCTTGCGACACCGGCGTTCTAACCGATATTCAGGGTGCCGGACCTGTCGACCCGGACCCTTATTTTGCCTCATTGGCGCAGCATCCGCGCAATGCATCGCCAGGCAGACAGACAGACCACCGCAGCCGACGCCCGGCCCCGGCCTGCACCCAACTTGGGTAGACGGGAGCGGGAGCGGTCGCCGCGCGATTACTCGCCAGCGGGCGTCGGCGCATCCAGCAAGGCCTTCATCGACAAACGGATTCGACCCTTTTCTTCGAGCTGAATCACCTTGACCTTGATTTGCTGCCCTTCGCTCAGGTAATCGCCGACCTTGTTGACGCGCTCGTGGACGATTTCGGAGATGTGCACCAGACCATCCTTGCCCGGCAGGATATTGACGATCGCACCAAAGTCCAACAGCTTCAACACGGTACCGTCGTAGGTTTTGCCGACTTCCACATCGACCGTGATGGCTTCGATACGGCGCTTTGCCTCTTCCATCCCTTCGGCGCTGGTGCCGGCGATGGTGACATTGCCCTCGTCGCTGATATCGATCTTCGTGCCGGTCTCCTCAGACAGTCCGCGAATGACCGAGCCACCCTTGCCAATCACGTCACGAATCTTGTCCGGATTAATCTTCAGCGTGATCATCCGCGGCGCGTAATCGGACAACTCCGTATTTGCACCATCCACCGCCGCGCGCATCTTGCCCAGGATATGCATCCGGCCCTCGCGCGCTTGCGCCAACGCCACCTGCATGATTTCCTTGGTGATGCCTTGGATCTTGATGTCCATCTGGAGCGCCGTGACACCCGCATCGGTGCCGGCAACCTTGAAGTCCATGTCGCCCAGGTGATCCTCGTCGCCTAGAATATCCGTCAGCACCGAGAAACGCTTGGTGTCGGCATCCAGAATCAAGCCCATCGCGATGCCCGCGACGTGCGCCTTCAACGGCACCCCGGCATGCATCATTGCCAGGCAACCACCGCAGACCGATGCCATGGACGACGAACCGTTCGATTCGGTGATTTCGGAGACGACCCGGATCGAATACGGAAACGCTTCCTTCGTCGGCAAGCAGGCAGCCAGCGCACGCTTCGCCAAGCGGCCATGGCCGATTTCGCGGCGCTTCGGCGAACCCACACGGCCGGTTTCGCCCGTCGCGAACGGGGGCATGTTGTAGTGCAGCATGAAGTGATCGCGCTGCTCGCCTTCGAGCGCGTCGATGATCTGCTCGTCGCGTTGCGTGCCCAATGTCGCGATGACCAATGCCTGCGTCTCACCGCGCGTGAACAGTGCAGAACCATGCGTCCGTGGCAGCACGCCGGTACGGACCTCGATCGGACGCACGGTGCGCGTATCGCGACCGTCGATACGCGGCTCGCCATTCAGGATCTGGCCACGGACGATCTTCGACTCCAGATCGAACAGCACATTGCCAATGGCAGTGCTGTCTGGCGCACTTGTACCCGACGCCGCCGCTCGCTCTTTCAGCGTCTGCTCGACCAATGCCGTCGCCTCACGCAGCTTTGCCGTGCGTTGTTGCTTGTCGCGCAGTTGATAAGCGGCGCGCAGCGGCGCATCCGCGATCTCGGTGACGCTTGCGATCAGGGCCTCGTCCTTCGGTGCCGGCTGCCAATCCCATTCGGGCTTGCCGCCTTCCTTGACCAGTTCATGGATCGCGTCGATCGCGGTCTGCATCTGCTCGTGACCGAACACCACCGCGCCCAGCATGACATCTTCCGGCAACTGATCCGCTTCGGACTCGACCATCAGCACCGCTGTCTCCGTCCCCGCCACCACCAGATCGAGGTCCGATGACGAAAATTGTGAACGGTTCGGATTCAGCACGTACTGACCGTCGATATATCCGACGCGCGCCGCACCCACCGGACCATTGAACGGCAGGCCCGAAATCGCCAATGCCGCCGACGCACCGATGATCGACGGGATATCGGCCGGCACATCCGGATTCAGTGACAGGACGTGAATGACGACCTGTACTTCGTTGTAGAAACCTTCCGGGAACAGCGGACGCAGCGGACGGTCTATCAGACGCGAAATAAGCGTCTCACCCTCCGACGGGCGACCTTCGCGACGGAAGAAACCGCCGGGGATACGACCGGCGGCATACGTCTTCTCAAGGTAATCGACGGTCAGCGGGAAGAAATCCTGACCCGGTTTTGCACTACGGGCACCTACGACAGTTGCCAGCACGACGGTGTCTTCGACGTCGACGATGACGGCGCCGCTTGCCTGACGTGCTATTTCACCGGTTTCCAGACGGACCTTGTGTTGGCCCCATTGGAATTCCTTCACGACTTTATTGAACATGTACCACTCCTTTATATGCGGCTGCGCGGCGCCCTTGATCGGACGCGGAACCACCGTGCCCTGTTGCCCAGGCGACCGGGAATCCCCGGCGCGCGACCTGCTCTGAGGCGTCCGCTGCCCGCGCACTGGCGCAAGCTAGCCATGACGCCGCGATGCAATATGCCGCGGACGCGCGTTTTCGTTCTGGAAAAAACAAAATGCCTGTATCAGGAGGCTGACACAGGCATTGAGCACTCATTTCAGCGCCGGCAACCGCGCTTCATCACTTACTTACGCAGGCCGAGGCTTTCGATCAGGTTGCGATAACGGTCCGCATCACCCTTCTTCAGGTAGTCCAGCAGCTTACGACGGCGGCTGACCATGGCCAACAGGCCACGACGGCTGTGGTGGTCCTTCTTGTGTTCCTTGAAGTGCACCGTCAGCTCATTGATACGTGCCGTCAACAGCGCAACCTGTACTTCCGGCGAACCGGTGTCCTTCGGCGCGCGTGCGAACTTCGCAACAATTTCGGTCTTATTGATCTCTGATACAGACATGATATTCCTTCGTTTTCCTATAGGGACATGCGGTCACGGAAGAAAAGGCCGTGCCGTGAGTATCAGCTTTTCCGAGCCGGCGCCTTGGCGAATCAACCGCCCACACTTCGCGCGCTGACATAAATCGGTCAAAACTGAATCGCCGAGTCTACCACAACTCGCCTTCCGGCTAAAGGCTATTTATCATGCGAAGATGTGTGTTAGATGCCGCTTCGACGTCGCCATCGTCCATTGGGCGGAAAGCCATTGCCGACGGTATGCCGGGTACGCGAAGCGCAGGCATCCGATTCCGACCGACAACAATAACAGGCCAGCCATGTCGATTGCCCGCCCGCTCATTTCCCGCGTAGCGACCCGCTTTTTCAGGGATTCCCCGTGTTGCATGACCCGGCCGTCGCGGTATTCCACCGCACCCGAGGTCTTCAACGCCGTCAAACGCACGCCGCGATTGCGGGGATGGCGGCGCGTCATGCAGTGGTCTGTCGCTACCGCGGCGCTTGCCACGCTGGCCGCCTGCGCCTTGCCACAGCAGAAATTGCCGCCTGGCACACCGGTGGCGCGAGTCTATTCCACGCTGGGACAGCCGCGCGAGCGTTACCCGCTGGACAACGGCGTTACCCGCCTGCTTTGGCCAACACAGCCGTTTGGCGAGACCACGACCGCCGTCGATATCGATGCGTCCGGCAAGGTGGTACAGGTGGCGCAGGTGCTCGACAACGCGTACTTTTATCAGGCTGTCCCGGACAAATGGACGCAACAGGATGTGCTCTCCCACTTTGGACAGCCCGTCTGCAAGCAATACTTCCAGCTCTCGCACCGGGCCGCCTGGAGTTATCGGTATATGGACGCCGGAGTCTGGTATTCGATGTTCGTCTTCCTGTTCGACGACAACGGCGTGCTGAAGGGCACACAAAAGTCGCCCGATCCGCTGCATGATCCAGATCGACGCTTTGGGTTCGGCGAGCTTTGCTGAAACGCATTGCCACATGAAAAACGGCTCGCCATCGATGATGGCGAGCCGTTTTTCGTTGCACACAGCCTGCTAGACGACTGCGGGATAATCGGTCAAGCGCTCGCGTCCGGCGCTTTCACACGCGTACGCAATTTGGACCAGACCCAGAATACATAGCCGGATAATCCATACAACACGAACAGCCCGAACAGGACAATCGGCGGATCAGACGAGATGGCGATAAACGCGACCACCACCAGCACCATGACGCCAAACGGCACGCGATAGCGTACATCCAGGGCCTTCCCGCTATAGAACGGCGCGTTGGAGACCATGGTTACGCCAGCATAGATCGTCAACACGAAGGCGACCCAGGGCACCCAGTGCGAGCTGACCGGCAATCGGTTATCGATTGACAGCCATACGAAACCCGCGACCAGAGCCGCAGCCGCGGGGCTCGGAATCCCCTGGAAGAATCGCTTGTCGACAACGGCGATGTTGGTGTTGAACCGGGCGAGCCGCAAGGCCGCACCGGCACAATAGACAAACGCCGCCAGCCAGCCCCACCGCCCGAGATCCCGCAGCGCCCATTCGTACATCACGAGCGCGGGCGCGACACCAAAAGACACCATGTCGGACAAGCTGTCGTACTGTTCACCGAACGCGCTCTGCGTATGCGTCATCCGGGCCACGCGACCGTCCATTCCGTCGAGCACCATCGCGGCGAAAATCGCGACCGCGGCAAACTCGAACCGCAGGTTCATCGCCTGGACAATCGCATAAAAGCCGCAAAACAGGGCGGCCGTCGTGAACGCGTTCGGCAACAGGTAGATGCCACGCTTGCGCAGGAACTGCTGGCGCGCCAGACGACGCTGCTCACGGGGCGTAAGCGGCTCCCCCCGTGCGGCGTCATCGACATAGCGCCGACCGAAGCCGCGCGGGCGACGACGGAACGTCCCCTGCAGCTCCGCGCCGGGCTTGGCTTTACTTCGGCGCGGCTTCAGAGCCAATCCCCACCTCCGATGCGATACCTGCTGCACCCGCCAACGGCGCGGTCGCCACGCCCTGACCCACCGGTTCCGCCGACGTCAGTGGGCTGGTCGGCTGAACCGGTGACGTCGGACTGACCGGGCTGGCCACCGTATCCGTCACGGTGGCACCGGCCGGTGCGGTCGCGAACGGTGCTTCCGGCGTGACCGCTATCGGCTCCCCCAATTCCGCAAGAATCGTGGACGATGCGAACACCTTTTCGCCGATCGAAACACGTGGACGCGCGCCCAGCGGCAAATACACATCCAGGCGCGAGCCAAAGCGAATGAAACCGTAACGCTGACCGCGCTTCAGTGTCTCACCCTCCCGGACGTAACAGAGAATGCGCCGCGCCACCAGGCCCGCCACCTGGACGCAGCTGATCACCACGCCGCCCGGCAAGTCAAATATCAGCGCATTGCGTTCGTTCTGCAGCGATGCCTTGTCGAGCTCCGCATTCAGGAATGCACCCGGGAAATATTGCACGCGACGCACCGTCCCATCTACGGGTGAGCGCTGCGAGTGTGCGTTGAACACATTCATGAACACGCTGATTTTCATCGCTTCCCGCTGCGCATACGGATCAAGCACGGTCTCGATGGCGACAATTCGCCCATCGGCGGGGCTCAACACGGCGTTCGGGTCGGCTGGAATCGACCGCGGCGGATCACGGAAAAACTGCACGACGAACACGACCAGCAGCCAGAACGGCCAAGCCCAGCCAAAGCCCCCCAGTGCATGGACCAGTATCGCCAGCAACAGGGCAATACCGATAAACGGCCAACCTTCGCGGGCAATGATCGGATGAGGATAGTTCATATAAATCGAGGTGAGTGTTGATCGGTGCAGTCGGGCGTGACGGGACCGACAACAATTCCCCGTCACGCGCCAACACGCGACGCCAGGCTCAAGGATAGCAAAAGGCGGGCCGGGTTGGCGTGCAAACGCGATACGAGAAAAAAAATGCCATCCAGCATTCGCTGAACGGCATCTTGACGCGCGTTAGGACGAGTCCATCGCAAAGCCGGAAAGGCCTCCCGGCCGGTCGGTTTCTAAGCCTTCGCCTTAGTTCTTCGACTGGTCAACCAACTTGTTCTTCGCGATCCACGGCATCATCGCACGCAACTTCTCGCCCACCTGCTCGATTTGATGATCGGCGGTCAGACGGCGACGCGACTGCAATGTCGGTTGACCGGCACGGTCTTCCAGGATGAACTGCTTCGCGTATTCGCCGGTCTGGATATCCTTCAGCACCGCGCGCATCGCATCCTTCGTCGCCGACGTCACAATCCGCGGACCCGTCACGTATTCGCCGAATTCGGCATTGTTCGAGATCGAGTAGTTCATGTTGGCGATGCCGCCTTCGTAGATCAAGTCGACGATCAGCTTCAGTTCGTGCAGGCATTCGAAGTACGCCATTTCCGGCGCATAGCCCGCTTCCACCAGCGTCTCAAAACCCGCCTTGATCAATTCGACGGTCCCACCAGCCAGCACGGCTTGTTCGCCGAACAGGTCGGTTTCGGTCTCTTCGCGGAAGTTCGTCTCGATAATGCCGGCGCGGCCGCCGCCGTTGGCGGTGGCGTACGACAGCGCGATGTCGCGCGCAGCGCCGGACTTGTCCTGTGCCACGGCGATCAGGTGGGGCACGCCGCCGCCCTGCGAGTACGTCGAACGCACCGTGTGGCCCGGTGCCTTCGGCGCGATCATGATCACGTCCAGGTCCTTGCGCGGCACAACCTGGCCGTAGTGAACGTTGAAGCCGTGCGCGAATGCCAACGTCGCGCCATCCTTGATGTTCTTTTCGACTTCCGTCTTGTAGACGGCCGCGATCTGCTCATCCGGCAGCAGCATCATGACGACGTCCGCGCCCTTCACGGCATCGGCGACTTCCTTGACCGTCAGGCCGGCGTTCTCGGCCTTCGACCACGACGCGCCACCCTTTCGCAAGCCGACCGTCACGTTCACGCCACTTTCCTTCAGATTCAGCGCGTGTGCATGGCCTTGCGAGCCATAACCGATGATCGTCACTTGCTTGCCCTTGATAAGGGACAGGTCGGCGTCTTTGTCGTAGTAAACCTTCATTGTCATGCTCCGCTAAATAAATAATCTGTTATACGAGTATCGGCAGAAACGGGACCAGACCGCGTGTCCGGCACCGATGTTCGCTGCCGGTCAGACCTTCAAGATTCGTTCACCGCGACCGATGCCGGAGCATCCGGTACGCACGGTTTCGAGGATCGATGCCGGGTCCAGCGCGTCGATAAACGCGTCGAGCTTCGCGCTGTCTCCGGTCAGCTCGATCGTGTACGTCTTTTCGGTGACATCGACGACCCGGCCACGGAAAATATCCGCCATCCGGTAGACCTCGTCGCGCTCCTTCCCCACCGCCCTGACCTTGATCAGCATCAGTTCCCGCTCCACATGGCCGGCCTCGGTAAGGTCGACCACCTTGACCACCTCGATCAGGCGGTTCAAGTGCTTCGTGATCTGTTCGATCACGTCATCCGAGCCGATGCTCGTAATTGTCATCCGTGACAACGACCGGTCCTCGGTCGGGGCCACCGTCAGCGACTCGATGTTGTAGCCGCGCGCCGAAAAAAGGCCCACCACGCGTGACAACGCGCCCGGCTCGTTCTCCAGCAAGATAGAGATAATGTGTTTCATCGCACACCCGTTATTTCCGTCAACCGCCACGAAGGGCGTCCACGGCGCGCCGGAGACCGCGGTCGGGCGTTGTGCCTTTTGCCGGCAAACCACTCCCATACCGCGGGCCAACGCGCCATCCCCGCTGATGACCCTCAGTTCAGATCCTCGGACCCCAACAGCATCTCCGTGATGCCCTTGCCCGCTTGAACCATCGGCCAGACGTTTTCAGTCGGGTCGGTCTGGAAATCGAGGAACACGGTGCGATCCTTCAGCCGCAGCGCTTCCTTTAGCGCCGGCTCGACGTCGGCCGTACGCTCAATACGAATGCCGACGTGACCATACGCCTCGGCCAGCTTGACGAAGTCAGGCAACGCATCCATGTAGGAGTGCGAATACCGCTTGCGATAATCGATCTGCTGCCATTGCCGCACCATACCCAGGTAACGGTTGTTCAACGACACGATCTTGATCGGCGTGTTGTGTTGCTTGCACGTCGACAACTCCTGGATACACATCTGGATCGAGCCTTCGCCCGTGATGCAGACGACATCGCTGTCCGGGTGCGCCATTTTCACGCCCATCGCCGCCGGCAAGCCAAATCCCATCGTACCCAGACCGCCGGAGTTGATCCAACGGCGCGGTTGATCAAAAGGATAGTATTGCGCGGCCCACATCTGGTGCTGCCCGACGTCGGAGCAGACGAACGCCTCACCCTTCGTCAAGCGGTGCAGTGTCTCCACCACGTATTGCGGCTTGATGATCTCGCTGTCGCGATCGAACTTGAGGCAGTCGATGTCACGCCATTGCGTGATCTGCTGCCACCACGCGTCCAGCGCCGTGCCATCCGGGCCGGCCGACATTGCGCGCATCTGGTCGATCATCTCGCGTAACACCTCACGCACGTCACCCACGATGGGGATGTCCACCTTGACGCGCTTCGAGATTGACGAGGGGTCGATGTCGATATGAATGATCTTGCGCGGGACTTCGGCGAAATGGGCGACATTGCCGATAACACGATCGTCGAAACGCGCGCCGATCGCGATCAGCACGTCACAGTGCTGCATCGCCATGTTGGCTTCGTAGGTGCCATGCATGCCCAGCATGCCGAGAAACTGCTTGCTGCTGGCACGATAGCCACCGAGGCCCATCAGCGTATTGGTCACCGGGAAGCCGAGCAGGTCCGCGAACTGGTTCAACTCGCGTGACGCATCGGCCAGAATCACGCCGCCGCCGCTATAAATATATGGCCGCTTCGCAGTCATCAACAGCGCCAGCGCCTTGCGGATCTGACCCGCATGCCCCTTCACCACCGGGTTGTAGGAACGCAGCGCGATATTCTTCGGCGTTTCGTATTCGTGCGGCGTGCGGGAAATGTCCTTCGGAATGTCGATCAGCACCGGGCCGGGTCGACCGGTACGGGCGATGTAGAACGCCTTGTGCACCGTGGCGGCAAGGTCCTTCACATCCTTCACGAGGAAGTTGTGCTTGACGCACGGCCGCGTGATGCCAACCGTATCGCACTCCTGAAATGCGTCCTGGCCGATGCTGCCCGTCGGCACCTGGCCGCACAGGATCACCAACGGAATGGAATCCATATAGGCGGTCGCAATCCCCGTGACGGCATTGGTCACTCCGGGACCCGATGTCACCAGGCAAACACCGACATTGCCGGTCGACCGCGCATAGGCGTCGGCGGCATGCACGGCGGCTTGCTCGTGACGCACCAGCAGGTGATTGATACTGTCTTGCTTGTACAGCTCGTCGTAGATATACAGGACCGAGCCGCCGGGATAACCCCAGAGATATTCGACGTTTTCTTCCTGCAACGCGCGCAGTAACACCGTGGCGCCGATAGAGGCGTCTGACGGTTCTGCGGACACCGAGGAGACCGGGAGAGAAGCGGAGCGTACCGACGAATCACGTTGGTTCGTTGCGGTAGCGTGTGCAGCGGTGGGCGCGTTCCGATTCGCGGAAGCAGGCGCTGGGACGCTGTCGGCGTGCGGATCGATATCCGCGCGAGGCATATTCATTAAAGTCGCCTTTGCAATTTTCGGCAAAAAATTGATCGGGTGCTCTCTCCACGCGCTTGTGGCGCGGGTTTGAACGAGGCGTCCAGTGCGCTGATCAGCCGGATAGGCGGATCGACTACGGGACATGGATGCGATAAACAGTCCAACACAATAGTCAGATGACCGCATTCAGTCAAGTTATTTTTGTCCGCCCTACAATGCGTGTATATGGCTGCCGCACCAACGACCCGCCCCACCAGAGGCGGATCAAAAGCGGCGTGGCGTCGCAGCGCCCTCCTACACTGCCCGTCGCCGGGAAATGGTGACGAAATTTGGTACCATCCCCGCATTTGCCGGATCATGCGCGTTACTTGGCGCACCCTGCGTCACCATGACCACTGACGTGAATTCACGACGAGGCGACCGCCGCGTGGTGACGCAATGAATTCAGACGTTTGCCCCAACTTCCCGAAAGTCTTGCTAAGCTCTGCGGATGGCCAGTGATAAGGAATTAGGCGATTTCCTGCAAAGCGCGGAACGTCGCGCATTCAAGCAGACGCTATTTGCCGTCCGCGACGAAGACGCCGCGCTGGATATTGTCCAGGACGCGATGATCAAGCTCGCGGAGCATTACGGTGACAAGCCCGCCGCGGAACTACCCTTTCTGTTTCAACGGATTCTGCAAACGACGGCGCTCGATTACTTTCGCCGTAAAAAAGTCCGAGACGCCCGTATCACGTTGTTTTCAAGCTTCCGTTCCGCCGCGGCCCGCGAGGAAGGAGAGGACGACGCGGCGGAACGCATAGATGCCCAGGCAACGTCTTTTTCGGCGAGCAGCGAGGATCAGGTCAGCCAGGACCAGATCGTCGGTGTGATCGAAACAGAGATACAACGTCTGCCGGCGCGTCAACGGGAGGCGTTCGTCATGCGTTATTGGGAAGATATGGATGTCGCCGAAACGGCGGCTGCTATGGGATGCTCCGAGGGCAGCGTGAAAACGCATTGTTCGCGCGCAGTGCGCGCGCTGGCCGAGGCCCTCCACGCCAAGGGGATCACATTATGAACCACGTCGCAGAGCCGTCTAGTCGCGCATCACGCGATCCACTGAACGAGGCGGTGTTTGCCTACAAGGTGCGTCGGGCATTGGACGAAGGCGCCCGCGCACTCCCCAACGACACGACGGCGCGCCTTGCCGCGGCGCGGCGCATGGCGCTTGCACGCAAGAAGCCGGAGACCGCCGCCGCGCCCGTTCCGACGTTCGTGCCGGCGCTCGCGGGTGCCGGAATGGGTAGCCTGCCCGGCCTCGACAGCGCGCGCGGACCACGGCCCTTCCGTGTTCGACTGCAATTATGGGTACCGATCGCCCTGCTGCTTGCGTCGCTTGCCGCCATCGCGCACTGGGAAGATCAACGCCAGATCGCTGAGCTGGCGAGCCTCGACGCCGAGGTGTTGAGCGACACACTGCCGCTGGATGCCTACCTCGATCACGGCTTCAACGAATATCTGGCGCGCAACCGGTGAGCGAGCGCCTTGACGATCGGCGACGGATGGCGAATGAGCCGCCCGACAGCGTGGCCACCAAGGTGAGCGACCCGGTCGGGCTCGCGCCATCGCGCCTGTCGACCATCGTCATCAGTGTCGTGTGCGTGGTGGCCGTCTGTGTGCTTGCAACGTGGCCGCGCTGGCATCCAGCGGTGGTCACCGTGCAATTGCCGCCGGAAAACGAAGCCGGTGCGACGGCCATCGAGGTGGCCCGCGATGGGACGATAGCTCCCGCGCCGGAAACGCAAGGCGTTACGCCGGGCGACGGCAAGCCCTCGACGACGCCAGGCGCGATATCCGGGACGCCTTCGACATTGGCAGCGCCCGGCGCCGCGATCGGGAACGCCACGACCGCGCCCACTACCGGTGCCAAGCGCGAGACCGGGCGACGTCCAACGATCGTGCGAGTACCTGTCAGCGACGATGTTCCCGCAACCTGGCAAGCGATGACGCCGCAACAGCAGGACGCACTCCAGCCCTTTGCGGAATGTTGGCCCCACTTGTCGGATCTACAGAAACGCAAGTGGATTGCCATTGCGTCGGTATATCCCAGAATGTCGCCCGATGCCCAGCAGCGATTGCATGAGCGGATGCTGCGTTGGACGCAAATGACACCGGAACAGCGCCGCCTGGCCCGAGAAAACTATGAGATGTCGCGGGTGTTGCCGCCGAACGCGCGGCAACAGGCGTGGCGGGCCTATGAGGCCTTACCCCCGGCCCAACGCGCGAAATTCGCCGCAGCGGAAAAGCGTCGCCAACCATCGGTCGTCAGCGCGCCGCCGTCCGAACCCCGGCGGCCCGCGCGGCACTCTGGTCGCCCTGGCTCCAGCACGCGTGCTACACCCGCCAGTGGTACACCGAATCTCGCGAAACGGGTGGGTGATTCAAATGGCGTAACGGCCCCGGCCTCCAGCCTGGTTGCCCCTGGCACTCCCCCCGCGCAACCGGCACGAGCACCTTCCTCGCCGGAACCCTCGGTCGAACAGCACTAAGTCGCCGACCGACGATTTACGCCATTCGTGGCAAAGTGATGAGGGGTGATCCCCGTTCCGTATGCGTCACGCATGGACGGCATCCACCGCGACGCCCACCACCTGTCACATTGGAGCCACCATGCCCCCTGCGCCGTATTCCCGCGACCATATAGTGCCGCCCCACGCTCCCATTGACGCGCCCGATAGCCAGGAGACGGTCTCACTCGCGGTGGACGTGGTGGTCATCGGTGCAGGCTCGGCGGGTATGTCCGCCTACCGCGCGGCGAAAAAACGCGGTGCACGCGTCATGCTGGTGGAAGCCCAGAGCTACGGTACCACCTGCGCGCAACGCGCCTGCATGCCCTCGAAACTTCTGATCGCCGCGGCCAACGCGATGTACGACACAACACTGCTTGACGGTTTCGGGGTGACGCTGCCGCAAGCTCCGGAGGTGGGCGACGGAGCGCGCGTGCTGGCGCGCGTGCGCAAGGAGCGCGACCGTTTCGTGGCATCGGTGATCGATGACGTCGATGATTTTCCAGCGAGCGACAAGTTGAAGGGGCGCGCGCGCTTTCTCTCCGACCGCGCGCTGCTGGTAACACCGGAAGCGCCCTTCGCCGACCCCAATGGGCCCAGATATCATATAGAGACCCGCGCCACCGTCATCGCCACCGGCGCGAAAGCCCTGATTCCGGATGCATATCGGCCCCTTGGCGAGGCACTCTGCACCAGCGACGATATCTTCGAATGGCCGAGTTTGCCGCGCCGTCTCGCCGTCATTGGCACCGGTGTGATTGCGCTGGAGCTTGGCCAGGCGTTGTCGCGGCTCGGGGTAGCCGTCACGATGTTCGGGCGGGACGGCAATCTGGCGGCGCTCCAGGACCCTGCCGTGCGCGACGCGGCTTTCGCCTTGTTACGCACGCAGATGCCAATCCACGCGCATACCGCCCCGCATGCGGAGCGGCTCGCCAAAGGCGGCGCGCGGCTGCATTGGACGTCGTCCGGAGAGAACGCAACGACGGGCTCGCACGGCGACCGTGACGCACCGACGATCAAGCGGCATGTCGATGTCGATCGTGTGCTGCTGGCCACCGGCCGCGTACCGGTTTTCGACGGTCTCGACCTGGAACGTACCTCGGTAGCCACCGACAAGCGCGGCGTCCCCCTCTTCGACGGGGGCACGATGCAATGCCTCGGCCGTGCCGCCAGCGGCGACGATGCGTCGTCCCATCCGGCCCGGCTTCCCATCTTCATCGCGGGCGATGTCGACGGCCAGCGTCCCTGGCTGAACGACGCCGCAAACGAGGGTCACATCGCCGGCGACAACGCCGCGCGGGTCGCCGCGCCGGATGGCGTCGTGGCACCACAGCCTCTGCCGACCCCGATGTCGCTGGTATTCTGCGATCCGGTGATATTAAGCGTGGGCGCCCGGTATGCGTCGCTGGACCCTCGCCGCTTCGTGACCGGTTCGATCGATTTCGCGCACCAGGGCCGCAGCCAGGTCGTGCAACGCGCCCACGGCCTGCTGCACGTCTATGTCGATATTCATAGCGGCGCATTGCTCGGCGCGGAAGGGATCGCACCTGCCGGGGAACACCTCGCGCACTTGCTCGCCTGGTCGATCCAACAGAACCTCAGCGTCGACGATACGCTCGCCATGCCCTTCTATCACCCGGTCTTCGAGGAAGGATTACGCACCGCCTTGCGCGAGGCGATGCGGGCGCGTACCGTGGCCCGGCGCGCCACCGCCAATTGCGCCGACGCGGTAACGGAAACCCCGCTCAGCAACGCGATTGGCACATGAATCGTATCGCTCACTCCGATACGTCGGTACACGAACGCGGTAAATTCCGAATGACACTGTAATACACAGATCCGCCCAGATGCCGAGCGTATAATCGGACGCATCGAGTGTATCGACATTTATATGGAAGCCAAACCGCCACGACGCACCCGCGAGCGCATTCTCGAGCTGTCGTTGAAGCTGTTCAACGATATCGGCGAGCCGAACGTCACGACGACGACGATCGCCGAGGAAATGGAAATCAGTCCGGGAAATCTGTACTACCATTTCCGCAACAAGGACGACATCATCGAGAGCATTTTCCGGCAGTTCGAGAAAGAACTCGACACCCGGATGCAATTTCTCGCGCCCCGTTCGGCGAGCAACGCCCCGGCTAGGTCTGACGCATCGCTGCCGCCGGCGGAACATCGCCCGCGCGATGAGACGCAGAGCAACCGCGAACGACCAACCATTACTGAGGTATGGCATTATCTCGAACAGATGGCCGATTTCCTCTGGACCTATCGTTTCTTTTATCGCGACTTGAACGACCTCCTGGCCCGAAATCGAAAACTCGAGAAACATTTCAAGGAAATCGTCGAACGCAAGGTGCACTTCGCCCAGCAACTGTGCGAACAGTTGGTGAGCGACGGAGAAATGGAAGCATCGCCTGCGGAGATCGACCAAATAGCAACCAATATTGGCATCATTGCGACTTATTGGCTCTCGTATCAATTTGTCATGAATCCCCGGCAGTACAATGATCAGCAGGCCATTGGCAAGGACTTGCGGCGCGTCAGCCGCCAGATCCTGTCCATCCTGGCGCCTTATCTGCGTGGCAAATCGCGTCAGATGTTTGATGAACTGGTGCGCCAGGCACCGCCCGACGCCACGCCCGCGTTGTTCGGCGTCGGCGTGCCGGGCGCGGCCAGTCACGGCAGCCACGTGGGCGCATAGCGCGCGCCGCGCGGACCGAGAAGCCTGGGTCTGGTCGCTTCCTTTTTTTATTTCTTCGTTTCGCTATTTATCGATAATGCAATCAGTATGTGTTTATTGCGGATCGTCCTACGGTACGCGTTCCGAATATAAAGCCGGCGCGCAAGCGTTGGGGCAAGCCATGGCCGAACGCGATATCGCGCTGATCTATGGCGGTGGACGGGTCGGGCTGATGGGCACGATCGCCGATGCCATTCTGGCTGCGGGTGGACGTGCGATTGGCGTCATCCCGCAATTGCTGGTCGACAAGGAAGTGGCGCATACGGGTCTGACAGCATTGCATGTCGTGCCCGACATGCATGTGCGCAAAAAGAAAATGGCCGATCTGGCAGAAGGCTTTATCGCGATGCCTGGCGGCGGCGGCACGCTCGAGGAATTATTCGAGGTCTTTACCTGGGCACAGTTGGGTTATCACGACAAGCCGATGGGCTTGTTGAACATCGCGGGTTTCTATGACCCCCTTGTCACGATGCTCCAGCATACGGCGGACGAAGGCTTTATTCGCCCTGCTTATCTCGATCTGCTGCAGTCTTACCACGATCCGGCTGCGCTGCTAAACGCGCTGCACATGCGGGGCCGCGTCAAGCAGGACAAATGGGCAGACGGCCGCAACGCAGTCTGACGCGATTGGCGGCCATCGAGGCTGGACGGGACCGTGCCCGACGCTGACGACGACCGGGGCGGGCCGTGCATCCGTTTCACCGTCGACCCGAGACTTATCCTTCTCTCAGCGTCACCAGCACCGGGCGACGCAAAACGCTACGCAGGCTCCACCAACCACCGGCCACGGCGCAGACCAATCCGGCTGCGACACCGGTCAGCAGAATCAAAGGATTGACGGTAAAAGCGAACGAGAACACTCGCACCGCCAATGTCCACCCCACCGCCTCGGCACCGATGGCCGCCATCAGCCCGGCCAGCGCGCCCACCACGACAAACTCCGTCCATTGCACGGCCTGCACCTGACGTCGCGATGCACCAAGCGCTCGCAACAATGCCGACTCGTGGGCCCGCTCGTCCCTGGTCCCGGCCAGGGCCGCATACAGCACCACCGCACCGGCCGCGAGCGTGAACAGAAACAGGAACTGGACCGCCGCGATGACCTGATCCAGCATGCGCTGCACCTGCCCAAGTAACGCAGCCGTATCGATAATCGTCAAACTTGGCATGGCCCGTACCATGTCATCCAGCGCGCGCTGCTGATCCGCGCGCAGATGAAAGCTGGTGATGAACGTGGCCGGAAAACCGCGCAACGCGTCCGGCGGCATCAGCACAAAGAAATTGACCTGCATCGTGCCCCAGTTCAGACGCCGAATACTGGTGACGGGCGCGGTAATCTGCTGTCCGGCCACGTCGAACGTCAACAGGTCGTTAAGACGAATACCGAGGTCGCGTGCCAATCCCGATTCGATCGAGATCTGCGGCTTGGGCGTGCCTGCCGGACCATACCACTGTCCTTGCTCCACGCGATTGTCGTCCGGCAATGTCATCCGATAAGACAGATTGAACTCCCGATCGACCAGACGTTTGACTCGCGCGTCCTTGAATTGATCCGGAGATACGGGCTTGCCATCGCGCGCGGTCAGGCGCCCGCGGATCATCGGCGCCGGCGGTGCCGCGCTGATGCCGGCCGCGGCGAGGCGGCGCGCGACCTCGTCGGCCTGGTCGGGCTGGATATCGATGACGAAGCGATTTGGTGCATCGGCCGGGGTTGATTGACGCCAGCCAGCTATCAGGTCGCTGCGCGTCATCGACAATAGCAACAGGCACATCAGCGCTACCCCCAATGCGGTAATCTGCAACGTACTGGCGCCGCTGCGGCGTTCCAGCGATGCCACCGCATACCGCCAACCGAAGCCGGGGGCACCGGGCTTGCGCCCCCACCATGCCAGCACGCGAAGCAGCCCGCGTCCGCATAAAGCAAAACCACCCACGCCGATCAGGAATCCGGCTGACACGATCACGCCCAGGCGCAGCGCTCCGGCCGCCCACACCAGCAAGCCGGCATATAACAGCAGACCGATGGCATAGCCTCGCAGCGAATAGACATGTCCCCAGGCCTGACGCCACGCCGACTGCTCCTGGCGCGCCTCGTCCTCTTGCGTCAGCGCGGCCGCCACGCCGGTGCCATCGCGCCGCAGCACCCGCGCCGGCGGCACTCGCGTCAACGGATACAAGGCGGGCAGCCCGAATCCGAGCAATAGCACGAGCGCCGCGGCCAACCCTTGCAACAGGGGCCACATCGACGGCCAGGGCAGATCAACGCGAATCAAACCGCCAAGCCAATGCAACAACATGGCATGACCGGCCAGTCCGAGCAAACCACCCACGACAGATGCCGCCACCGCCAGCCCGGCCAGCTCTATGAGAAAGACGCCGCGTAGCAGTCCCTCGCTTGCTCCGAGACAACGCAGCACGGCGCAACCATCGATATGGCGTCGCGCGAAGCGCTGTGCGCCTAAAGCGATGGCAACCGCACAGAGCAACGATGTCAACAATGCCACCAGCCGCAGGAAATGATCCGCGCGATCCAGTGTCTGGCGTAACTGCGGTTGCCCGGCCTGCAGGGTCTCAACCTGGGTGCCGCGAATCCCGCGCTGAGCAATCGTCGTTCGCGCCCATGCACCGAACGCATCGGCACTCGCCGTATCCGGGCCAGCCAGCAGTGTGCGGTAAGTCACACGGCTGCCACGGCCGATCAACCCGGTGCTGGCCAGATCGGTGTCGGCAAGCATTACGCGAGGCGAGAAATTAATGAAAGAGAAACCCCGATCAGGCTCCCGGACAATCACCGCGGCGATCCGCAATATGCGGCCCCCCAGTTGCAGATTGCCCCCTACTTTCAGGTCCAAGGCATCAAGCAAGGGCGCGTCAACCCAAGCCGTACCGGGTGCCGGCCCGCCCGTGGCAGCATAGTCTTCACGCGTCGGGGAATTCGGCTGCGGTGCCAACAAGACCGTGCCGCGCAACGGGTAGTTCGCCGATACCGCCTTGACCGCGACCAGGCGTGCGGGCGGTGGCGCGGCATGGGTGGATGGGGCGGCGTCGCCTGTCGCCATGCTCGGAAATTCGGCCGTCGACGCGATTCGCAAGTCGCGCACCCGTGCCTCGGCGAGCAGCGCAGGATCGATCGGATGATCTGCGCGGAGACGCAGGTCGCCGCCCAGCATCTGACGCGCCTCGCGGTCGAGTCCGGCGTGCATGCGGTCTGCGACAAAGGCCACGCTGGTCAAGGCGGCGACCGCGAGTACCACGGCGACCCACAGCGTGGTCAACTCGCCGGCGCGCGCATCCCGGAATGACAGCGTCAGCGCCATCCTGAAAAGAAAACGCCACCCAACGCGGGTGCGGCGACGCATTCGGACCGGGTCATGAGAAGACGCATCCGCTACCTTGGATAGCGGCCACGTCGCGGATTCAGGAGAAGGAGAACGACCGGAGGACGGTCGCGATTGCCGGGGATCGGCGCCAGACACGGGGTCCGGCATCAGTCGCCGGAACGGCGACGTGCCGTATCGCGCTCACCGGTCGGCGGCGAGCGATAGCCGCGATCGGTGCGGATCCGCGCCGGGACCATTCGGGTCGACATCGCGTGATAGCCGTGGTGTACACCCCGCCATAACCGCGGCAGTACCCACGCCGAGACGATAAGGAACGCAAAGAGTAATGCCAGGAACACACCCGGCGCCAACAGCGCCAGCGTCAGTCCCCCTACCACGATGCATTCCTCGAACCACGAGGCCATGCCATTGGTCACCGGCACCGGCGCGAGATTGATCAGCGCGCGAACCCCGGCCTTGGTCAGATGCGACGCGCCGGCCAGCGATGCGCCGAGCGCGCCGGCCGCGATCAGCGTCGAGCTTTCCTCCGCATGCCCGAATGCGGCACAGGCCATCACGGCGCCGGCGGGAATCCGAATAAAGGTATGCAGCGCGTCCCAGAGGGAGTCGAGTGGCGAGATCTTGTCAGCCGCAAACTCCGCGGTAGCCAGCACCACGGCCGCGCCAATGATCCAGGGAGAGCTGAGCACATGCAGCGCGCCTGGCAATACGACCAAGCCGCTCCTGCCCGCGAGGCCCGCCAGAAAGACGGCCAAATACAGCCGTAAGCCGCTGGACCATGCCAGGGCCGCCGCCAGCGCGTAAGCCAGGATCATCGCGTTCTCCATGTCGGTCGCGACGTCCCGCATCGAAGAAGATGCCAAGGGCGCCGACCTGTCGATTTCATTATAGCCCCGCATCGAAATCGGCGCGGGAGAACCCTGACGGTTTTATCATGAGCCGATCGTATTCGTGTCACGAATCAGA
The DNA here is from genome assembly GCF_000970345.1 of Robbsia andropogonis. Classification (GTDB taxonomy): domain Bacteria; phylum Pseudomonadota; class Gammaproteobacteria; order Burkholderiales; family Burkholderiaceae; genus Robbsia; species Robbsia andropogonis. Next base: position 154,734 of record NZ_LAQU01000009.1, read on the forward strand.
CATCCGCATCGTCCAGCCATCCGGCCAGACAATACGCCAAGGCGCCAGAGCGCGGGCAACGATGCGCTGGCCGGTACATGGACCGGTTCCATCGCAGGGTCGCCGGCCCTCCAATACGCGACCATATTGGTTGAGGCGCAGGATTCAGTTCTTTGTGCCAAATAGCCGGTCACCCGCATCGCCCAGGCCCGGCACGATGTAGGCGTGGTCATCGAGTTTCTCGTCCAACGACGCCACGAAAAGGTGGACGTCCGGATGTTGCCGCGCGAAAACCGCCACACCTTCCGGCGCCGCCACCAATGCCAGAAACAAAATACGCGATGCCGGCACACCGCGCTTTTTCAGTACATCCACCGCGTACGCCGCGGAGTATCCGGTGGCGACCATCGGGTCGCAAAGGATGAAGGTGCGGTCCTCGACATCGGGCAGCTTGACCATATATTCGACGGGTCGCTGATTTTCATCGCGATACACGCCGATATGCCCGACCCGCGCCGAGGGCACCAATTCGAGCAGACCGTCCGACATGCCGACCCCGGCGCGCAGTACCGGCACGATGGCCAGCTTGCGCCCGGCGATGACCGGCGCATCCATTCGGGTCAGCGGCGTCTCGATCTCCCGGGTGGTCAATTCTAGATTGCGGGTGATTTCATAGCCCATCAGCAACGTGATCTCCCGCAGTAATTCGCGAAAGGTCCGGGTCGACGTGTGGCGGTCGCGCATATGCGACAATTTGTGCTGAATCAACGGATGATTCAGGATGCGCAGCGCGGGAAAGCGCGGATCGGTCGTCATTGGCGAAAATCTCGGATCGGTCGGATGGAACGCGCGCCATGACCGGGTCGGCGGCGCGCGGCGACGAGTCGCAGTATACGGTAGCGACGCCTGCAAGACCCGTTCAAATGCGCCCCACCCACCCACCGGATCGCCCTTTCACCCTCTCAGTGCCACGTCCGTCGCGCTAAACCGCCCCGCCAGCGCGCAACCACCGGTAAAATAGCGGTCTTTGCCGCATCCCGTCGACCGGATGCGGCTAACGAATCAGGAAACGAACGAGGAACTTCCGGACATGGCGGGACATTCGAAATGGGCCAATATCAAGCATAAGAAGGCCGCGGCCGATGCGAAGCGAGGCAAGGTCTGGACGCGTCTGATCAAGGAAATCCAGGTTGCGGCCCGGATGGGCGGCGGCGATCCGGACAGCAATCCGCGTCTGCGACTGGCCATGGACAAGGCCACCGATGCGAATATGCCGAAGGACAACATCAAGCGCGCGATCGATCGTGGTGTCGGTGGCGCCGAGGGCGCCAACTATGAGGAAATCCGCTACGAAGGCTATGGCATCGGCGGCGCAGCGGTCATCGTGGACACGATGACCGACAATCGCACGCGGACCGTGGCCGAAGTACGGCACGCGTTTTCGAAGTACGGCGGCAATATGGGTGTGGAAGGCTCGGTGGCATTCCTGTTCACGTCGGTAGGTCAGTTCCTCTTCGCCCCGGACACGTCCGAGGATGCGCTGATGGAAGCGGCACTGGAAGCTGGCGCCGATGACGTCACGACAAACGATGACGGCAGCATCGAGGTGCTGTGCAATCCCGACGTGTTCTCGGACGTCAAGCAAAGCCTGGAGGCCGCCGGATTCAAGGCGGAACTGGCGGAAGTCACGATGAAAGCCGGCAACGACATCGTGCTCACGGGCGACGAAGGCGCACGGATGCAGAAACTGCTCGACGTGATAGAGGATCTGGACGACGTCCAGAATGTGTATACGAACGCGGTGATCGAGGAAGCGTGAAACGCCCTCGACACCCATGGCAATTGCGATTCGGGGAAATAGCATGAATGTATTGGTAGTCGGCTCCGGTGGCCGCGAACACGCGCTGGCATGGCGGCTCGCCCAGTCGCCGCGCGTGCAGATGGTCCATGTTGCGCCGGGTAACGGCGGCACCGCGCTGGACGACCGCCTGCGCAACGTCGACCTGCCGGAACTGAAGGACGGCTACACGCCGGCTGCGCTGAACGCATTGGCGGATTTCGCCGAACGCGAGCAGATCGCGTTCACGGTGGTGGGACCCGAGGCGCCGTTGGCAGCCGGTATCGTCAACGTGTTCCGTGCCCGTGGCCTGAAGGTCTTCGGGCCGACGAAGGAGGCAGCTCAGCTCGAAAGCTCGAAAGATTTCGCAAAAGCCTTCATGAAGCGCCACGCGATCCCGACCGCCGACTACGAGACCTTTACCGACGCGACCGCCGCCCATGCCTACATCGACAGCAAGGGCGCGCCGATCGTGATCAAGGCTGACGGGCTCGCGGCCGGCAAGGGCGTCGTGGTGGCGCAGACCACGCAGGAAGCGCACGACGCGGTGGATATGATGCTTGCCGACAACAAGCTCGGTAGCGCCGGTGCGCGCGTCGTCATCGAGGCGTTCCTCGCTGGCGAGGAAGCCAGTTTCATTGTCATGGTGGACGGTAAGCACGTGCTGGCACTGGCGACCAGCCAGGATCACAAACGGCTGCTCGATGCCGACCAGGGCCCGAACACCGGCGGCATGGGCGCCTACTCCCCCGCGCCAGTCGTCACGCCCCAATTGCATGCGCGCGTGATGCGCGAAATCATTCTGCCGACGGTCCGGGGCATGGAAGCGGACGGCATGCGCTACACCGGCTTCCTGTATGCGGGCCTGATGATCGACGCGCAGGGCACGCCGAAAACGCTCGAATTCAATTGCCGCATGGGCGATCCGGAAACGCAACCGATCATGGCCCGCGTCAAGGGCGATCTGGCGAAGGTGTTCGAGCTGGCCATCGCAGGCCAATTGAATATGGCCGAGATCGAGTGGGATCGGCGCACAGCCCTGGGCGTGGTTCTGGCCGCGCGCCATTATCCGGAAACGCCACAAAAGGGGGACTTGATTGCCGGCATTCCCGGCGAAACCGACAGCACCGTCACGTTCCATGCCGCCACGGCACTGGAAAACGGCAAGCTGGTGACCACCGGTGGCCGCGTGCTATGCGTCGTCGGTCTGTCCGACTCCGTGCGCGGCGCGCAATCCGAAGTCTACGACGTGATCAATCAGATCTCGTTCGACGGCATGCAATACCGCCGCGACATCGGTTACCGTGCGCTGAACCGAAAACAAACGTCCTGAGCAGGCCTTTTACTTGGCAAACGTTTCCATCGATCAGTCCACTGCCGGTTGGCGCACCGACGCGGTACGCGCCTATCTGCTCGACCTTCAGACACGTATCGCCGACACGCTGGGCGCGTTGGACGACCGGCCGTTCGCACGGGACGCATGGACCCGTGCGCCGGGCGAACGGCTGCAAGGCGACGGCTGTACCCGGATCATCGAAGACGGCACGGTGTTCGAGCGCGGTGGCGTTGGGTTTTCGCACGTCCGCGGCACATCGTTGCCACCCAGCGCCACGGCGAATCGCCCGGAACTGACCGGTTGCGGCTTTGAAGCGCTGGGCGTGTCGCTGGTCATGCATCCGCGCAATCCGTACTGCCCAACCGTGCACCTGAATGTCCGATGCTTTATCGCGCGACATCCGGGTGCGGCCGCGGACGCGGCCCCTGCGGCCTGCTGGTTCGGCGGCGGAATGGACCTCACGCCGTATTACGGATTCGAAGAAGACGCGCGGCATTTTCACCAAGCCTGCCATGACGCCGTGACTCCGTTTGGCGCGGATCTCTATCCGCGTTTCAAGCAGTGGTGCGACGCGTACTTCTTTTTGAAACATCGCAACGAACCCCGTGGCGTAGGTGGCATTTTCTATGACGACCTGACCGAACTCGGTTTCGACAATGGCTTTGCCTTGATGCGCAGCGTGGGCGATGCATTCCTGCCGGCCTACCAACCCATACTCGCACGTCGCGCCGATATCCCGTATGGCGAGCGCGAACGTGATTTCCAGGCCTACCGGCGTGGTCGATACGTCGAATTCAATCTGGTATTCGATCGAGGCACGCTGTTCGGCCTGCAGAGTGGCGGCCGGACCGAATCGATCCTCATGTCGATGCCACCGCGCGTGCAATGGCGCTATAACTGGACGCCCGAAACAGGCTCGCCCGAGGCGCGCCTGACGCGTGATTTCCTGGTCGCGCGCGATTGGCTGGACGAACCGGCCACGCCAAGGAATTGAGCATTCGATGAGCGAGCGACCAAAGCGCATCGCGATCCTGGGCGGCACCTTCGATCCGATTCATGAGGGCCATATGGCCTTGGGCAGCCGGTTTTCGCGCCTGCTCGCCCTGGACGAGCTGGTCCTGCTGCCCGCGGGTCAACCGTGGCAGAAATCTGGTGTGTCCGCGCCTGCCCACCGTCTCGCGATGACACGACTGGCGGCGACGGAACTGGCGCGGCGGCTTGCAGAACAGTCTCGGTTGTCAACGCACGTCAGCGTCGGCACCGACGAGGTCGATCGCCAGGGCAATACGTACACAGTGGAAACACTGCGCGCATGGCGGCCGCGAATTGGCGACGAGGCCTCATTGTCACTACTGATCGGAGCCGATCAATTGGTCGGATTGGATCGCTGGCATGACTGGCTGCACTTGTTCGACTATGCGCATGTCTGCGTCGAGGCACGGCCCGGCTTCGATCTGACAGCGGTGTCGCCCGCCGTAGCGGCCCAGTTGGCGCATCGACAATGCGATGCCGATGCAATCCAACAGCGTCCGTGCGGCGGCATTTTCATCGACCAGGCGTTGGATATGCCCATATCGGCGACCGAAATTCGCGATTCGGCCCATCGCGGACTGGCCGATGGCGCAAAAGCCTGCGAACATGTGCCCGATACGGTCTGGCACTACGTTCGCGACCATCATTTATACAAGGATTAAGCAGCAGCGCCCGGCGTGGCGCACTGCTTGCATTACAGAGACCTCATGGATATCAAAACATTGCAACTGGCGATCGTCGACGGTCTGGAAGACGTCAAGGGTCAGGACATCAAGGTGTTCGACACCACGCACCTGACGTCACTGTTCGATCGCGTGATCATCGCTTCCGGCACGTCGAACCGCCAGACACGGGCGCTCGCGTCCAGCGTCGCGGACAAGGTGCGAGAAAACGGCGGCAAGGTCGTCAGCGTCGAAGGCGGTGACACCGGTGAGTGGGTACTGGTCGACTGCGGCGATGCCATCGTCCACATTCTGCAACCGGCACTGCGTCAGTACTACAACCTGGAAGAACTGTGGGGCGGCAAGGCAGTGCGCGTCACGACCGCCTCCGCCAAGCAGGCAACGAGCCGCCGCAAGGCAAGCACCGATGCAGCGGACGACGACGATACGCCGGCGCCGGCCGTCACACGTTCCCGTACGGCGAAGCCGGCCTTGGCCCCGGAAACGCCAGCCGGACTGGCCGCACAAACGACCGAAGACGAGCCGCTACCGGTAAGCAAGACGGCAGCGCGCAAGACCGCGGCAAAAAAAGTGGCGGCGAAAAAAACCACTCCGGCACGCAAGACCGTCGCGCGCAAAAGTGCGGGCACGGCCTCCGCCGCGGCCAAGGCCCCGGCCGCAAAGCGCGTACCGGCGGCAAAGAAAGCACCGGCGCGCAAGCGCGCCACACCGGCATCCAATGCCTGAGTCGTGTCCCGTACTGTCTGAAAGCGTGCCGTCATGAAACTGTGGATTATCGCGGTGGGCCATAAGATGCCTGACTGGATCGCCACCGGATTTGAGGAGTACGCGAAGCGGATGCCCCCGGAACTGCGCATTGCGTTGCGGGAAATCAAGCCGGAACCGCGTACCGCCAATCGACCGGCGGAGCAGGTGATGGCCGTCGAGCGGCAGCGGATCGAGGCGTCGCTGCCCAGGCAGGCGCGGATCATCGCACTCGATGAACGTGGGGCCGACTGGACGACGATGAAACTTGCCGGTGCATTGCCCGAGTGGCAACGCGAAGGTCGTGATGTCGTCTTCCTGATCGGCGGTGCCGACGGGCTCGACCCCACGTTGAAAAGCCGCGCGGACACCCTGCTGCGCGTATCGAGCATGACCCTGCCGCACGGCGTCGCGCGCTTGCTGCTGGCCGAGCAGTTGTACCGCGCCTGGACCATCACGCAAAATCACCCTTATCACCGGGCCTGACGCCGCTCCTCGGTTCGTCGTCATGGCCGCGTACTTCGCCGCATACCATGACGTCCACGCCCCGTCTTTCCGATTCTGCTTTTTTGTATCTCGCGTCACAAAGTCCTCGACGCGGTCAGTTATTGGAACAACTCGGCCTGTCATATCGCCTGTTGCTCCCCGATGCCGATGAAGATGCGGAAGCGCTCGAAGCAACACGTTCAGGCGAGCACGCGCACGATTATGTGATGCGCGTGGTGCAAGCCAAGGCATGCGCCGCCGCCGAGCGGCTCGCCCGGCGCGGTTGGCCGTCCGCCGCCATACTGTGCGCCGACACCACGGTATCACTCGATGGCGCCATCCTCGGCAAGCCTGCCGATGCCACCGAGGCCGTGGCGATATTGTCGCGCTTATCAGGCCGCCGTCATGAGGTGATGACGGCGGTGGCCGTCGTCCCTGCCCCCACCGGGCAAGCCACACGCCGCGTGTCATCGACGCCAGCCGCACCGCAACCGCAGACCACGGCGTCCGGACCATGGTTCGCATCAACATCAACATGCACGTCGACGGCCCTGTCCGAGGCAGCCCTGCCCCCGTCCATCCGCTGCGTGCTCTCGACGTCGACGGTTACGTTTCGCACGCTCGATGACGCCGACATTGCTCACTACATCGCTTCCGGAGAACCATTCGGCAAGGCAGGCGCGTACGGCATCCAAGGGCGAGCTGCGGCCTTTATCGCGCATCTGGACGGCAGTTATTCCGGCGTGATGGGGCTCCCCTTGTTTGAAACGGCATCTCTTTTGCGCGATACGGCACCGATGGCTTACGATGTCGCATTGTCCCATCGCGATTCGAACCAATGAACGAAGAGATTCTTATCAATGTGACACCGCAAGAAACCCGGATTGCCCTGGTACAACAAGGTGCGGTCCAGGAATTGCACATCGAGCGAAGCGTGTCACGTGGTCGCGTGGGCAACATCTTCCTTGGCAAGGTCGTCCGTGTCCTGCCGGGGATGCAATCGGCCTTTATCGATATCGGCCTGGAACGAGCGGCCTTCCTGCATGTTGCCGACATCTGGCAAGCACGCGTCGACGGTCATCCCGGTCACCACAACCAACAACCAATCGAAAAAATCGTCTTCGAGGCACAGACCTTGATGGTGCAGGTCATCAAGGACCCGATCGGCACGAAGGGCGCGCGCTTGTCGACGCAAATCAGTATTGCCGGGCGCAATCTCGTCTATCTGCCACAGGAACCGCATATCGGCGTCTCGCAGAAGATCGGCAGCGAAGCCGAACGGGAGGCTGTGCGCAAACGTCTGCTTGCCGTCCTGCCGGCCGATGAGAAAGGCGGCTATATCGTCCGGACCATGGCGGAGGACGCCAGCAGCGAGGCGCTGGCCAGCGATGTCACCTATCTTCGGAAGACCTGGGCGACGATTGCTGAACAGGCCTTGCGTGTGCCACCCGCATCGGTACTGTACAACGACCTCGATCTGTCACAACGGGTCCTGCGCGACTTCGTCACCGAGCAGACCAGCAGAATTCAGGTGGATGCGTCCGATGCGCACGCGCGCCTGCTAGCGTTTGCAACGGAATTCATGCCGGCGGTGGCGCCGTTGATGCACCAGTACACCGGTGAACGGCCCTTGTTCGAGTTGTATAACGTCGAGACGGAAATCCAGAAGGCCTTGTCCCGACGCGTCGATCTGAAATCTGGCGGCTATCTGATGATCGATCAAACCGAGGCAATGACGACGATCGACGTCAATACGGGCGGCTACGTGGGCGCGCGCAACTTCGATGAGACGATCTTCAAGACCAACCTCGAAGCCACACACATGATCGCGCGGCAACTGCGGCTGCGGAACCTGGGCGGCATCATCATCATCGATTTCATCGATATGGAAAACCCCGAGCATCGCGCGGCGGTGCTCACCGAACTGAATCGCTCGCTCGCTCGCGACCGTACCCGCGTGACGGTCAGCGGTTTTTCGCAGCTGGGCTTGGTGGAAATGACGCGCAAGCGTACGCGCGAATCGCTGGCGCATATCTTGTGCGAAACCTGCCCTGTCTGCACGGGAAAGGGGCAGATCAAGACACCCCGCACCCTGTGCTACGAAATCATGCGCGAGGTCACACGCGAAGCACGGCAATTCAATCCGAAAGAGTTCCGGATCTTTGCATCGCAAGTGGTCATCGATATGCTGCTAGACGAAGAAGCCGCCCATCTGGCGCTGCTCGAGGACGCCATCCAGAAGCCTATCTCGCTGCGTGTCGGCACGCACTTGAATCAGGAATCATACGATATCGTGCTGATGTAACGCCTCGCGAAACGAGGCCGCTAGACAGAACGCTGGAATGCCTCCCGCACCGCAACGGGCAGGCGAATCACTCGCGCGTCTTGCGCCACCTTCGGGATATTCCTAGGCTGACAGGCCGCCGCTCCCGGGTTTAAATAAATCAACTTGATTAATTTAATGGTGCCAAACAGGGGTGCCACCCGGAGGAGACGCCGCCATGACGAGTTCGTACGTCGGCCAAGGCAGCAATTCGGCCAATGTGCGCCGCTACAACGAACGCTTGCTGCTCAAGGCGCTGCGGCAGGCGGGCAGCGCATCGAAAGCCGATCTCGCCCGCGTCGCGAACCTGACCGGCACGGCGGTCGGCAGCATCATCGCGTCGCTTGCCGATGCGAAGCTGATCGAATTTACCGGCCGCCGCGTCGAGGGCCAGCGCGGTCAGCCCGCGTCGTTGATCCGCCTTGATCCACGCGGCGCGTTCGGCATCGGCGTACGCCTTGATCGGATGCGGATCGAGACCGCGCTGGTCAACTTCGCCGGCGACGTCATCGGCCGCCGATCGCATGACACGCTGCTCCCGCCGCCCGAGACCGTGCTTGCGATGGTTGGCCGCGATATCGAGGCAATGCAGCAGATGCTGCCCGCTGAAGATCGCGAACGCCTGAGAGGTGTCGGTGTCGCCCAGCCATTCAATCTTGGCAGTTGGCTGCGCGAGCTGGAACTGCCGGCAGACGCTTTTCGTGCATGGAGCGAGGTCGACTTCGCGTCCGAGCTGGACCGCACGCTGGCGTTGCCCGTCTTCAGCGAAAACGACGGCAATGCAGCCGCGATCGCCGAGTTGTTCTACGGGCGCGCGCGCCATCACGATGATTTCGTCTATTTATTCCTGGGACCGGTGATCGGCGGCGGTATTGCAGTCGACGGCGACTGCCTGCGTGGCCGTACAGGCAATGGCGGCGATTTCGCGGTGATGCCGGTGCTCCCGAGCCGTCTGCCGTCGGCACCGGCCCCGCAGGGGACCTGGGATATCTTGCTAACCCGCGCGTCCTTGCGTGCATTGATCCGCCATTTGCGCTACAGAGGCGAGGCCGTCGACAACCGGGCGGACCTCGAGGCCTGCATCGCGCGGGAGGTGCCGGCCGTCGAAGAATGGATCGACGACTGCGTCGAGGCGCTCGCCTCCGTATTGCGCTCGGTGCTATCGGTACTCGATTCGCCGGTCGTCGTACTGGATGCCGATATAGACGTAGGGCTGATCGACAAGGTAATGACCCGTCTGCATGCGGCCCTTGCCGCCATTACGCCCGAATCCAGGGATATGCCGACTTTCGTCCGTGGTTCGTTCGGTCCGGACGCCGGCGCGATCGGTGCCGCGACGCTTCCCATGTTTTTCAACTTCTCCCCGCGCGCCAGTATTCTCAAAGGCGCAAGCGTGGATACGCAGGAGATCGCTTATGTCTCATTCTGAGCCGGGCCGCCCGTTGCTTGAAATGCGTGGAATCAGCAAGACGTTTCCCGCCGTACGCGCGCTCGACGACGTGAGCCTGACCGTCTATCCCAGTGAAGTGCATTCGTTGATGGGGGAAAACGGCGCCGGCAAGTCCACCCTGATGAAAATTCTGTCGGGCGCTTATCAAGCCGACCCCGGCGGGCAGATCCTGATCGATGGCGATGCGATCGTCGTCGACGATCCGCTCGCCGCGCGCGCGGCAGGCGTCGCGGTGATTTACCAGGAGCTATCCCTGGCCCCGAACCTGACCGTCGCGGAGAACATCTACGTGGGCCGTGAACTGCGACGCGGCGGCCGGTGGGGCATGATCGACCGGCCCGCCATGGCGCGCGGCTGCGAGAACGTGCTGACGCGCCTGGGTGCCAGCTTCGGTCCAGAGACAGTGGTTGGCACATTGTCGATTGCCGAGCAGCAACTCGTCGAGATCGCGCGGGCAGTGCATACGAAAGCACGCATCCTCGTGATGGACGAGCCGACAACGCCGCTGTCGTCGCGCGAGACCGAGCACCTGTTCAAACTGATACGCCAATTACGCGCGGAAGGGCTGGCGATTATCTATATCAGCCATCGGATGGCGGAGATCTACGAACTGTCCGATCGCGTTTCGGTACTGCGGGACGGCACCTACGTTGGTACCCTCGACCGCGAATCGCTGTCGGCCGATCAACTCGTGTCGATGATGGTTGGCCGTGACATCTCCGGTTTCTACAAGAAGGCGCATGCACCATACGATCCGGGACACTGCTTGCTATCCGTGCGCGACATCGCGGACAGCGGTCGTGTAAAGGGTTGCAGCCTCGATCTCCATGCCGGCGAGGTCCTTGGCATCGCGGGACTCGTCGGAGCCGGACGCACCGAACTCGCTCGCCTGATTTTCGGCGCGGAGCCGCGCGTCACGGGCGAAGTGCGGGTGGGAGATCGCACGCTGGGCGCGCACTCACCGCGCGACGCCATCGATGCCGGCCTTGTCTATCTGACCGAGGATCGCAAACACCAAGGTCTCTTTCTCGACATGAGCGTGCGGGACAACATCAATATTTCAGTCGCGGGCAATGACGCGCGTGCTGGCGTGCTCGACTTGGCGCGCGGTGTGCAACGTGCCCGTGACGCGATCGCGGCGTTGTCGATCAGGGTATCGCATGCAAACGTCAATGCCGGCGCCTTGTCGGGGGGCAATCAGCAAAAGGTGCTGCTCTCGCGTTTGCTGGAGACGAAACCGCGGGTGCTGATTCTCGACGAACCGACACGCGGTGTCGACATCGGCGCCAAGTCGGAAATCTATCGAATCATCAATGCGCTCGCGAATTCGGGGGTCGGGGTCATTGTGATCTCAAGCGAGTTGCCCGAGATCATCGGCGTGGCCGACCGCGTACTTGTCATGCGCGAAGGCAGGATCGCCGGCGAACTCGGCGGACGTAGCGGCGCGCCGATCACGCAAGAATCGATCATCGCGCTTGCCACCGGTTCGCAAACGGAGACGGCGGAGACGCACTGAGTCACGCCACCGACCAGTCATTCAAGATACAGGACAACGACATGAACCAACCTCACCAGCGCGACCTGGCCACCGCGGCCGCTACTCCCGCAGCAACGCCCGGCACGCAGACCCGCGGCGCTGACCGCCGTGCCCGCATGCAATCACTGATGCGCACGGCCGGAATGTTGCCGGTGCTGCTACTGCTCTGCATCGGCTTCGGCTTCATGACCGACAGTTTTGCGACCATGCAGAATTTGTCGATCGTCGCCCAGCAGGCATCGATCAACATCGTGCTTGCCGCCGGCATGACTTTCGTCATCCTCACGGGCGGCATCGACCTGTCCGTCGGTTCGATCCTGGCGGCGGCGGCGGTCGGTGCGCTGCTGGCGTCGAACCTTCCCGGTCTGGGATGGGTCGGCGTTCCCGTCGCCCTGCTCGTTGGCCTCCTGTTCGGCCTCGTCAACGGCGCATTGATCACGTTCCTGCGTCTGCCGCCGTTTATCGTCACGCTGGGCTCACTGACCGCCGTGCGCGGCATTGCCCGGCTGATGGCGGACGACACGACGATCTTCAACGCCCATCTCCCGTTCGCCTTTATTGGTAACGGCGCGATCCTGGGCGTGCCGTGGCTCGTCGTGATCGCGCTGGCGGTGGTCGCCTTGTCGTGGTTCATCTTGCGCCGTACAGTGCTTGGCATGCGCATCTATTCGGTCGGCGGCAACCGCGAAGCCGCACGTCTGTCCGGTATCAACGTGCGGGGCATCGAACTGTTCGTGTATGCCGCTTCCGGGCTGCTTGCCGGCCTCGGCGCGCTGATGTCCGCTGCCCGCCTTTACGCAGCCAATGGCCTCCAGCTCGGCCAATCATATGAACTCGATGCCATCGCCGCGGTGATTCTCGGCGGCACCAGCTTTGTCGGCGGTGTCGGCTCGATCGTCGGCACGCTGATCGGCGCACTGATCATCGCGGTACTGTCGAACGGCCTCGTGCTGCTGGGCGTATCGGACATCTGGCAGTACATTATCAAAGGCCTTGTCATCATCGGCGCCGTCGCGCTGGACCGCTATCGCCAGAGCGGTTCCGCACGCACCTGATAGGCCACGGCCCGCTGTCCGGTAGAACTTCCCCCTGATCCGGGCAGCCTGCACACCGGAGCGCGCGCGGGTCCTCGCGCGCTTCTCGACCAACGGGACCCAACGGAGACAACACGACATGTTCCAGTTCAAGATCAAAGCCCTTCAAACAGGCCTCGCGTGCGCACTTGCTGTCTCGGCATGCGCCGCGCATGCCGCGGACAAGCCGCTGAAGTTGATCGGTATCACCGTCGGCTCGCTCGGCAATCCGTACTTCGTGACGGTGGTCAAGGGTGCGGAAGCCGAGGCGAAGGCGATCAACCCGAACGCGAAAATCACCGCGGTGTCCGCCGACTACGACCTCAACAAACAGTTCACGCAAATCGACAACTTCATCTCCGCGCATGTCGACCTGATCCTGCTCAATGCCTCCGATCCAAAGGCGATCGAGCCGGCCGTGAAGAAAGCGCAGGCGGCCGGCATTCCGGTGATTGCCGTGGACGTCGCGGCCGCAGGTGCCGATGCGACCGTGGAGACCGACAACGTCAAGGCCGGGGCGATGGCGTGTGACTACCTGGCGAAGAAGATCGGCGGCAAAGGCAATGTCGTCATCGAGAACGGCCCGCAGGTATCGGCGGTCACCGATCGCGTGAATGGTTGCAAGAGCGTGTTGGCGAAGATCCCCGGCATCAAGATCCTGTCTTCCGATCAGGATGGGAAAGGATCGCGCGAAGGTGGGATGGCCGCGATGCAAGGTTACCTGACGCGCTTTCCGAAGCTCGACGGCGTGTTCACGATCAATGATCCGCAAGCGATCGGGAGTGACCTCGCCGCGAAGCAATTCAATCGCAACGGCATTGTCATCACATCGGTAGATGGTGCGCCGGACATCGAGGCCGCCCTGAAGTCGAATACGCTCGTGCAAGCATCCGCCAGCCAGGATCCGTTCGCCATGGCAAAGAAAGCCGTATCCATCGGCTACGGCATCATGAACGGCAAGAAGCCGGACAATCCGACGATCCTGCTCGATCCGGTGCTGGTCACGCGCGACAACGTGAATAGCTACAAGGGCTGGAGTTCGCACTGACACGCCTGATTCGCGGCGCCGCGCGCCGTAATTCACGATCGGGTCAGCAAGCCCGATCGCATCAAAGTGCCGCGTCCCTTGGGAAAAAGCGGCGTGTCGAAGCGCCTTCTCCGGACGGCCGGCAGACGGCAGACGTCACATGGTGCATGGTGCATGGTGCATGGTGCATGGCATGCTGACGCACACTTATACCCTTGCACGGTACCAGGTTGGCGCTACCAAGGTCGTGCTGGACGGCAGAGATTCACCAACCGCACGTGGGACGGTTCCGAACAGTCGCTCGGTTTGCGCAAGCGCTTTGAAATCGGAGAACTTGACGACTTCATTATAGAAGCCGTGCCGATACATGGCTTGCCATTGCGTATCAGTAGCATAAAGCGCGTTCTCGAAACTGGCGCTGAAACGCCTGAATTGCGCAGCGGTTGGATCAAGCACATACGTCTGACCGCCCCTTTTTATCACCATGACAACGTGATTTGCCGGTTGTGCGATGCCTTCCCGCCAAATCAACACACCGCGATACGACACGCGTAGTGAGTCGCGGCGTATCAATTCACGCCCCAAAAGAGCCGCGTCGTGACACATGCCGGCAGGTTGAAGGATCATCGCCCGCATGCCGACATGGCTATCAAATACTCTTTGTATATAGGAGAGATAGATCTGATCGATTCGCCTCAGCGGTGTCGGGGTCAAGGCCGGCGCACGCGCTCTGCCCGCAAGCGACCATGCCGCAGCGCGATCCCAATATAGACGTCGCATTGAGCGCCATGCGTCATTACTGCCGCGACGAACGCCTAATCTCAATCGGTTTGCCCAGTGCCGCGCTGGTCGGGACAACCTGCGCAAATGCGGCAAAGCGCTGCGCATTACCTGATACGCTCGCGCCAAGGGAAGCAAGCGTGCTCTTCTGGCAGATTGAATGGCCGCGCGGCCAGCTTTTAGTGCAGCGTTACCAATGGCCTTTACAGGCAAGCCAAACATCGCCAATACGGCGACGACCTCAAGCGTATCAAGCGCTACGCGACGCCAGCGCACACGATAGGTGTCCGTGCCACGCTCCATTTCTATCGCATTATAAAACGGCAGCCAATTCTCCAGCCACTCCGCACTTCCAGGCGTGTATTGGTCTCGCTCGAATGAATCGACATACTCCCGGAGCACACCCGTCGCGGCAGTCTGCAATTCCGTCAGGATACTGGTCGTTGATGTCGGCCTGGACGGGGTCCCGGAAGCGGTGGCATTGACACGTTCCGGCATTCCGGACGATTCCTCTGACGAACGGCTCGCGATAACCAGATGCCATTCGTACGCTAACCGGCGTCTACCATCGCGCTCGGGCAACCATCCTAGCGCCAATTTCCCGGTGTGCGCCACCATTGCAAGCTGATTTCTTAACGGAAAGCGACGCGGTTTTGAAAGCGCGTTTAATTGTTGCTGACATTCCCCATCCTCTGTCAGGAGTGACACGGCAAGCGAATTGGGATCTTCTTTGCTTTTACAAACGATGAGCGCCGTACCATCGAAACGCACCACCGTTGCTCGCCACTGGTGCGTGAGCACGTGGTAAGGCAAGGCATTTAGTTTTCTTTTCGTTCGCGCCTGTCATACGACAGATCATAGACATGCCCCTGACTGCGCCAGAGAAGCGGGTGGATACCACCGCGCTGCAATAGGGTCTCCGCCAGGTAAAGCGCATGACGCTCGGCGTCGCGTTCACGATAGAGCGTGAATTGCCGATGATATTGAACGCGATAATGGGGGTCCGTCGAGAAAAAGCAACGGCGATAGACAGCGGACCGTATCCGGTCACGAAGCGGTATCGGATTCCACAGACGCTTGACGCGCAGATGCTTGGTCCCTTCTTCGAAACACCGCGCACGGTAATACTTCATCGGTAAAAACGATATCGCTTGCATGGCTCGTTGCTTTTCCTCATAAGCGTCGCTCAATGCCGCGACATAACGAAGCAACGCACCGGTAGTAGGCAATCGATCCGACGCCTCCCACACCGGCTCCGGTTTCAACTTCACGATATAGCGTAGTAATTGGCCCAGGAAATGGTCGTCATCAACGCCAAGCCAGTGAACCATGTCGAACCGCATGACAAGCAAGTTCGCGGCATAGCGTTGCCGCAATTCGAGATGCTGCGTCGCGTTCCTCTCGTCATTCCCTGACGCTGTATCAAAGCGTTCCCCGGCACCATCGCTTAACAAGTCGAGGGCACGCTCGGCCAGAGCCTGCTCCGTTGCATCAACCAAGTCTGCGGTCTTGGCGAGGCCGGTTTGTCGAAAGGCGGCCAATGCCGCTTCGGTAAAGTGCGCCAAGGATAGCGATCTCGCACCCTCTTCGCCGCGATGCGGCCTCCACCCGGCAAGACGCAGATCCAAGACAGCATCACTGATCAGGCTAACTCCCCGATGTATTTCGTCCCGGATCGCCTCCAGTAGATTGCGCGTGAAGCGTACGTCATTCGTTAAAGCGAACGCGACTTGATCGCACATCGATCTGTCGGGTATCGCCTGTGTCAGGTTGCTTGCAAAATCCGGCGCAGACGCAAGCGCAATCGGCTCCGTAGCACCACTCCGCCCCCCCTCAACCATCGCATTTTCCCGCATCGGTGACGAGGTCGTATTGGACGCAACGTCCACGGCCCGCATCAGCTCCGCCAAGCCAATAGACTTAATCCGGTCTTCACTCGCTTGATCCTGGGCCGCGACGTAGGTGGCCAGTTGATCCACCAGGCCGATCACTCGTCGATAACGGCTGCGTAGATCGCAACGCAGCGCTGGAACGCTTTGGATAGCAGCATCGAATTCGACCGCGGAACCGCTGTTGCTAACCAACGACAATATATACGGCGCATCATCCAGCAGTGTTTCTGCCGCCGTGACGTTTCCCGACAAATGATCGTCGTTCTCTCGAAAGATCGATCCATTACTAGGCACCGGATGGACATTCTGCTGCTTCTCCTTGAAGATCTCAGGGTACAGATCATCGTCCATGCCGGGTTCCTCGGCATCGTCGGCCTCATCCCAAAAAGACGCCAACGCCGTTAATGGCCCCCACGCGCTACCATTCACCATATCCGGAAAATGCGCGGGTGAAACGGTGACATTGCTGTCATCTAAGAAGTCAATAACGGATGGTGTGCTTGCCTCCTCATTGGCGAATGACGATGTTGAGACATCTTCTTGCTCCACGGGCGACACGCTCGACTGGGTGGCATTCGCAGGCCAAAGGTCAGGTACCGTCATCATCTCAACCGTATCCGATTCAAACGCCGCTTCATCGGTTGGCGTCATGAAGCCCGGATCCATATTGGCGGTCACGTTGCGAAGATAGCTCAGCACTTCAATGACGCTTCCTCCAGGCGAGGACTCCTCCTGCACACCCGAAAACTGTAATCCCTGGAGCGGGACCGATGCTTCGTGACGAGACGTTTCATTCAACGCCACGATCGGTATATTGAACAGATCAGACAAGTGCGGACCAGATGCCGCCAGCAAAAGCGCGGGTGCCCGCCAGTTTTCTCGTCGCGATCGGTGGCCAGTGGCATGGCCGTGACCTTGGCGTTCATGCCATTGCCAGAGATGGAGAAGGTCACGCCCTTCCTGCAGCCATACCTCATCGTCGTTCGGGGCAACGCTGCAGAACATCGTTTTCTCATCTTCGGCCCGCGCCCGCGCGCCGACAAGGCGGTTTTCCGCATCGTCCGACCGTTCACCCTCCGCCATCGACATCTGCACGCGCGCGTTCTCCGCGGCAACTGAACCGGATGACCGCGGCCTAGGAACCACGGGATTATCGCGCCCAGGACAGAGATGCGACTGGATCGCGCCCATATGTTGCTCCTATAGTGTGATCGACAGTTCTGGCGGCGTACACGCCATCGCACGCTTTGTTACTTACAAACAATAAGACATGCGCCAAAGGTTGCGTAGTCTTCCATTCGGTCGGATTGCGGGAAACCGGATTCTTGTCTCAAGGGCAGCGCCGGGTTTCCAGATTCATGGCGCGCTTTACCTCTTATTTTATTTCGTTATCCTTATTTTTAAAAAAACGAAGCAGTGATCAAGTGACTCTCTCTGAAGCCGTCTGCCTTCGTGAAGATGCGCTAAGGGGCCTCGGTCGCCATGCTACCGATGTGGTGAACCGTCGAACCTCCGCTTCAGGCAGTCAGTCCGCGGAAGCGGCAGCCATGTCGCCGGCACGTTCATACTGGATACGATGCAGCGTTGCGTACAGGCCATCCTTGCGCAGTAGCTCGGCGTGACTGCCCTCTTCCACCAGGCGTCCGGCTTCCATGACCAGAATGCGGTCGGCCCGTTCGATGGTCGACAGACGGTGTGCGATCACCAGCGTCGTGCGCCCTTCCATTAATTTCTCGAGCGCAACCTGGACATGGCGTTCCGATTCCGAATCCAGCGCCGATGTCGCCTCGTCGAGGATGAGAATCGGGGCATCCTTGTAGATTGCCCGCGCGATGGCCAGTCGCTGCCGTTGACCACCCGACAGGCGCATGCCGTTGTCACCCACCTGCGTCCTGAGCCCTTCCGGCCAACCGGCAACGGCCTCGGTCAGGTTCGCCGCGGCCAATGCGGCTTCAACGCGCGGGACGTCGATTTCCTGACCATAGGCGACATTCGCCGCGATCGTGTCGTTGAACAACACGACATCCTGGCTGACGAAAGCGATTTGCCTGCGTAGGTCCGCCAGGCGATACTGGTTGATCGGCTCGCCATCGATCGAGATCGTGCCTTCCGTTGCATCGAAGAAACGCGGCAACAGGTTCACTAATGTCGTCTTACCGCTGCCGGATGGCCCCACGAGCGCGATCATCTCGCCTGGACGCGCCTCGAAGGTGATGTCCGATAACACCGGACGGACCGTCTCGCCATAGCGGAATCCCACCCGCTCGAAGCGAACGGCGCCACCGGATCGCATCAGCGGTTTGTCGCCACCCGATGTCTCCGGCGGTTCGTCGATCAGGCCGAAGATCAATTCCGCAGCCGTCATCCCCTTCTGCAGCGGCTGGTTCACATCCGTCAGGTGCTTCAGCGGCGAGATGATCAGCAGCATCGCCGTCACAAACGACACGAAGCCGCCCACTGTGGTCTGGTCGTGCGCGGATTGGATCATCGCGATCGCCAACACCACCGCGAGTGCGATCGACGCAATGAATTGCGTGATCGGCTGCGCCAGCCCGCCGGTTACCGCCATGCGCATGGCGTAGCCACGCAGGATCTTGCTCATTTCGCGAAAGCGGTCCATTTCGTAGGCTTCCCCGTTATGGACCTTGACAACCTTGTAGCCCCCGACGGTCTCCTCGACGATATAGGACAGTTGATTGGTCTGCGTTTGAAAGTCACGGTTCAGACGCCGTAAGCGACGGTTGATCCTCCGGACGAGCCACGCGATCACCGGCAGAATGACCGCGATGATCAACGTCAATTGCCAGTTCCGATAGAACAGCAGTCCGAGCAGGCACAGCACTGTCATCGAGTCACGCACCAACGTGACCATGACCCCGCTGAGCGTATTGAGGATGTTGTTCACCTCGAACACGATTGCGTTGATGATCGTGCTGGCCGTCTCACGTTGGAAAAATGCAACACGCGCGTGCAGCATCTTCTCGAACATTTCCTGACGCAATTTCAGCAGTATTTGGGTGCTGATCCGATTCAGCAGATAGCCGGACGCATATTGCGCCGCCCCACGCACCAACGCCAATACAACCACGGCGATCGGAATGGCCCATTTGGAAAGCGCACCCTTGGTGTCGCCAAACCCGTTGTCCACTAACGGCTTCAGCAACCACGGAATGCCCGCCTCACTCGCGGCAACCAGGCCCATCGCCAAGGCTGCCCCGATCAGGACGGCCAGATGCGGGCGCACGTAGCTTCGCAGGCGGCGGAACACGGCGGTGTTCGCAATGGGTTTTGCCGTGGCGCTACGGGCGGGAGATGAGGCGCTTGTAGTCATCGGTGTCGGCCAGCGCGCGTGCCGCGGCACGCGCCAAACAAAAGGAGGCCCATTATATCGGTCACCCCTATCAGCGCAATCCCATGCGGTAATGCGGCGCGCTGCGCGTATTACGCCCATGCTACACTTGGTGTGGATAACAGACCAACGCATGATCCGTAAAACAACCTCTCCATTGCCTCGCTCGGCGTCGCGGAACTCGCCCGCGACTAGTCCCCAAACGCTCCCCGTTCCGCCTGCCGGCGTATTTTTGACGAGCGATCCCGCGCGCGCCGCCGATGCCAGAGAGCGTACATCGCGGAGCGCGGCCGACCGATACGAAGGCAAACGCGGTAGACACACGTCGACAATTGGCCGCATCGTGCCTCAGACCTTACCAATCATTTTGCTGGTGCTGGCGACGCTTTACCCTGCCGCCAGTCTGAACATTCCAGGCGCGGCCAATGGCGGCCTTTTCCTGTTCTCGCTCATCGGGCTGTTCAGCCTGCCCATGCTTGTGAGCAAGGACATCGGTTCACTCACGCGACCCTCGTTGCTGCACATCGCGATCCTGGGTTGCCTGCCATTCACGGCCGCAGTTGCCAGCGAGCTTGCGCGTGGGCAATGGGTGCCCCGCAATCTCGACTTGCCGTTACGCTTCGCACTGCTCGGCCCCTGCATGGCCTGTGCCTGCCGTCTTGGCGCGAAGCATGTCCGTCACCTTCAATGGGGGCTGATCGCTGGGGCGATCGCCGGCGGTAGCCGTGAGATCTATCTGAATTACGGTGTCGACCGGGTCGCGCAGATCGGTCTGATCAATACGATCCCGTATAGCGATATCGCCTTGATGTTCGGCTTCCTCTCCCTGCTGACGCTTGGGTGGACGCTGGCGGATCAGCGCCGCCCTTGGCTCGTCTTCGTGGAAAACACACTCAAACTGCTTGCGTTCGCGTTGGCCCTGGGTGGTTCGATCGCAAGCGGCTCTCGTGGCGGCTGGTTGACGATTCCTTTCCTTGGCTTGCTGTGCTGGTATGCGCTGGCGGCACTTGGCTCCCGTGATGCGGAGCATCAGGGCGGCAGCGGTACGCACGCGTCGTCAACCTACGCTCGGGTGCAACGCGCCGGACTTGCGGCCGCCATCCTCGCGCTGATAGCGCTCGGTGTCTGGCATGCCTGGCCGCGACTGACGGAGGCGTTCTCCAACATCGCGGTATTTCTGCATTACGACCACTTCGACACACCCGTCGGCATCCGTTTCGAAGTATGGCACGCCTCCGTGATGATGTTCGCCGCGCATCCTCTTTTTGGCATTGGCACCGATCAGTTCATACCCGTGCTGAACGAAATGGTTCATGCCAGACGGGTTCCAGACGTGCTGCTCGGATTGCCACATTCGCATAACGACATGTTGTTCGCCTTGTCGACGGCGGGCGCTTTCGGGGGCCTGGGATTGTTATGTCTGTATCTCGTGCCGTTTGCGACATGCCTGCGCTGGCTGCTGGATGCGCGATTTCGTCAGGTCCGATGCGTTATGGCCATGGGCGTGGTCACGCCACTCTCCTACCTCATCTTCGGGTTGACCGAGACGATGTTCATCATTTCGATGGAAACCGCCATATTTGTCTTCATGACAGCTGTCTTCCTCGCCGTGGCGCGAACGACGATGACCGCGACCCTCGAAAAAATCGCCCATTCCGGCAGTGATCGCGAGGGGCGCTTCACCGCCGTGCAGGCCTATCACGATAGCGATGCCGCGCACGACGCTGGTGCTGTCGAATCCTCGCGACACCCCCGGTAAGCCGATGCCGACGCCACCGATGGAAGTGCCCGCGAGCGCACCGGAACGCAGCACGTTAGGTGTGGCGCTGATTACCCGTAACGCTGCACGGCACCTTGCCGCCTGCCTGGACGCGATTGACTTCGCCGATGATATCGTCCTGCTGGATCAATCGAGTACCGACGACACCGTGGACATCGCCAGGACCCGTGGCGCACGCGTGATCACGGCCCCGGACTGGCCAGGCTTTGGGGTACAGAAGAACCGCGCGATTGCTTTACTCGCAACCGACTGGATTCTCCTCCTCGATGCCGATGAAATCGTCTCTGAGACGCTCCGCGCTTCGTTACAGCAACACTGTCAGTCCGTCCACTCCACGATGGAGGTACCGGACAACGCGCCGCCTGTTGTTTATGCACTGGATCGCGTGTCGTCGTTTTGCGGCCAATGGATTCAGCATTCCGGGTGGCGTCCTGACGTCATCCCGCGCGTATTCCGGCGTGGAAATGCCTGTTTTTCCGACGACCGTGTACACGAGCGCTTGCTGTACGACGCCCCTGTCCGGACGCTCGATGGCGAATTGCTGCACTTCAGCTATGACAATGTCGACACCGTATTACGAAAGATCGACCAATACGCAGCGGAAGGCGCTCGCCAACGTTTCGAACGTGCGCCGGGGGCACGCCCACCGAGCATCGGCAAAGCGTGGTGGCGCGCGGTGTGGGCCTTCACCCGTACCTATCTTTTGAAGCGAGGATTTCTCGATGGCGGCGCGGGACTGACGATTGCGGTAATGAACGCGCAGACGGTTTTCTATCGTTTCCTGCGCTTACGCGAGCAACTGATCGCGGTCAGGTCGCCTGTTCATCCCGATGCGTCCGGCATCGACCCCAGCGCGGAGAGCGTGCCCAAACTGAAAGACGATAAAAAGTCGATGTCTTAGTACGTCAAGCGGTGGCACGTGGCCGGAATGCGTTCGATTCACCGTGATGCCCCACAGGAGTATGTCGACGCGGCGGAATCAAGGACAGCAAGGCGGCGACGTGCTGATCGATATTGGGGTCATATCCCACCGGCAGGCTTGTCGAATCGTCCAACGATGCCTGGGTATCCATATCACGCACCTTCGTGCGACGGGCGAGGCATCGCTGCATTGCCGCGGTGACCGCGCGCGCCAGATCATCCGGAATGTCACCATCGAAGACGTAGCAATCGGACGATGGCAACACCTCGGTACATGCGATACGGCGATCCAGCACAACCGGCGTACCGCATAATAACGATTCGACACCGACCAGGCCGAAAGGTTCGTAACGGGATGCCAGGATCGTCACGTCCGCGGCGCGGTAGGCTTCCGCGATATCCGATGCATAACCGAGATACCGGATGGCGTCGGATGTGTCCGGTATCGGTCGGCCCACCACCGCCAGCACAATTGGCAGCGAGGTTTTCGCAAAAAACGCGGCAAGGCGAGCATAGCCCTTGCGGTGGTGGCTATTCGAGGGAAACAGGAAGACAATCTTGTCGTCACCAATGCCATG
Source organism: Robbsia andropogonis (assembly GCF_000970345.1). Taxonomy (GTDB): domain Bacteria; phylum Pseudomonadota; class Gammaproteobacteria; order Burkholderiales; family Burkholderiaceae; genus Robbsia; species Robbsia andropogonis. The sequence goes on from NZ_LAQU01000009.1 coordinate 177,541, forward strand.
CCGGGCGCGCCAAGCCTGACGTTCGGCTTGCCCCGCCACGCTATCGAGGGTTCGGAAATTTACTTGATCGACCGGCGGATAAAGCACCTTGACCTTCTCATCCGGCATACCATAGAGACTACGGAGTTCGTGCGCCATCATTTCCGAGTGGGCAACCACCGTATGGGCGTGGGCGTATTGTGACGACTCGAGGGCGATCTGCCGTCGATCGCTCCACGTTGGCTCTCGATCGAGCGAGCGCAGATAGCCCCGATGCGTGCCACCGCAAATCGCAATTTCAGCACAGTCGGTCCGATTGACACCGATCAGAAGATCGACCCGATATTGCTGTCGCAGCGCAGCAACGCGGCGGGCGAAAAATTGGTCACGTAGCTTCCCGGGCAGCCATCGCACATTGATCGGCACAGGGTCCACGGCGCACTCGCGAAGGAGCCTGTCATCAAAGCTGCGCGCGAAGACGATCGGTCGAACGTTTGCGCGATTCAACCCGCGCACCACGTCCAACGCATAACGTTCAAGCCCACCGCTTTGTTTGAAAGCGTTGCATGCGATTGCAATATTCATGCGTGCCTCGCGGATCCGAGAGGGGGTCAATAGGATATTTCCGCTGCATCCCGGCCGAATGCCACCGCCAGCGCCGACATCAATTCATCGTTCGGTTTCACGCACCACGCGTGGCCGAGCGCCAGCTCCGTATAAGCGTCTTTGCCTACATAGCGTATCTCAACCCGCAAACCCGTGCGCGCCGGCGCAACATCGCGCGACTGTCGGCCACGTCCCGCCCCGCCACCAAAGCCGCCCCCCTGCCTGCCACCCAACCCATTCCCACCGGCTCGATAGCCGCCTACATCCGCCTCGGCGAACGTACCCTCTGTTGCCGTGACCATCATGTCGGGCGCGCGATAGGTGACAAGAATATCCTTCAGACGTGCGATGTCCGCGGTCGGCTGCACGTTTCCGCTCCCCGATCGACTTCCCACCTCGCCATTCACCACTGTGGTGCATTTGCCACCGATGCTGCATGCTTCGCCTGCGGCGCCGATGCCACGCACCGACAGGCGTACTGCCCGGGCATAGCGGCTTCGTGCGCGCTCGAGATCCATCAACGACTCCGCGGTAAAGCGAAGACCACCCGTGAATGCGTCATTGCGTGCACTGCCGCTGACCACCAGCAACTCGTCTTCTTTCAACAGTTCACGATTTGCGTCGAAAAGCTCGTTAAAAATCGTGATTTCGCACTGACCGGTGGTGTCATCGAGCAGCGCCACCACCATTTTTCCACGTTGCGTCATCTGGGTACGCAAGCTGACGATGATCCCGGCAATGATCTTGTCGCGCCCTTCGGTCAACTCGCCGATGGTCTGACGCGTGAACCGACGCGCCTCCGTCTTGTACGCGTCGAACAAATGCCCCGACAAGTAGAAGCCAAGCGATGACTTCTCTTCCTGCAAGCGGCGCTTGTCGTTCCATGGCGCGGTTTTAATCAGTTCGTGCGGCGGCGCTTCCCCGCCCAGATCGAACAACCCAACCTGCAAGGCGTTGGCCGCCGCCTGATCGGCGGCTTCCATCGCCAACGGGACGGAAGCCAGTAGCTGCGCCCGGTTGTCGTGCAATGCATCGAAGGCGCCCGCGCGGATCAACGTTTCAACGGTTCGACGATTGACGACGCGTCGGTCCACGCGCTCGCAGAAATCGAACAGATCGCGGAACGGCCGTTCATCACGCGCACGGATAATTTCCTCGATGGCGTTTTGCCCGCTACCCTTGATCGCACCCAGACCGTATCGAATGGTTCGCGACCGTTGCAGCTTGCCATCCGCGTCCGGCGCCTCCGCGACAGGCTCAAAGCGATAGGCGGAAAGGTTGATGTCCGGCGGGAGCACCTTCAAGTTGTTCGTGGCGCTGATGCAGTCCTCGTACAGGATCTTCACCTTATCGGTGTCGTCCATCGCGAGGCTCATATTGGCCGCCATGAATTCGGCCGGATGGTGCGCCTTCAACCATGCCGTGTAATAGGCCAGCAAGGCATAGGCGGCGGCATGCGACTTGTTGAAACCGTAGCCGGCGAACTTTTCCATCAAATCGAAAATTTCACCGGCCTTTTCCGCGCTCAGGCCGTTTTTCGCGGCACCATCGGCAAACAATGCCCGATGCTCCGCCATCTCCTCGGCCTTCTTCTTCCCCATCGCCCGACGCAGCAGATCGGCGCCACCCAGCGAGTAGCCTCCGATGATCTGCGCCATCTGCATCACCTGCTCCTGGTAGACCATAATCCCATAGGTCTCCTTGAGCACGGACTCCACGCGTGGGTCCGGGTAATCGACATTCTCGCGACCGTGTTTTCGGGCGCAGAAACTCGGAATCAGATCCATCGGGCCCGGACGATACAGCGCCACCAGCGCGATGATGTCCTCGAAACGGTCCGGCTGCGCATCTTTCAGCATGCCCTGCATGCCGCGGCTTTCCAGCTGGAATACGGCGACCGTATTCGCCTTTTTCAGGATATGGAACGACGCAGGGTCCGTCAGCGGCACCTGTGCCAACGACCAATCTGCCTTCGACGGGTCGAGTCGGCGGATATAGCGCTCTGCCCAATCCAGGATGGTCAGCGTGGTCAGACCCAGGAAGTCGAACTTGACCAACCCCACCGCTTCGACGTCATCCTTGTCGTATTGGCTGACGACCCCGCTCTCCTCGCCTTCGCCGGCGGGGCCCTGCGTGTAAAGCGGGCAAAAATCCGTCAGCTTGCCCGGCGCGATCAAGACGCCGCCCGCATGCATGCCGACATTTCGGGTCAGTCCTTCGACGCGCTGGGCAAGGTCGAACAGCTGGCGCACCTCTTCTTCCGCGTCATACCGCTCGGCCAATTGCGGCTCTTCCTTCATCGCGTCTTCTAGCGTGACGTGCTTGCCCGGCTTGAACGGTATCAGCTTGGCGACGCTATCGGTGAAGTTGTAGCCGAGATCCAGCACCCGCCCGATGTCGCGCACGGCGGCCTTTGCCGCCATCGTCCCGAAAGTGGCGATCTGCGACACCGCGTCGGCACCGTACTTGCGCTTGACATACTGAATCACACGATCGCGGCCTTCCTGGCAGAAATCGATGTCGAAGTCGGGCATCGATACCCGCTCCGGATTCAGGAACCGCTCGAACAGCAGGTTGTATTCGAGGGGATCGAGGTCCGTGATCCCCAACGCGTACGCGACCAACGAACCCGCACCCGATCCTCGACCCGGTCCCACCGGCACGCCGTTGGTCTTCGCCCAATTGATGAAGTCCGCAACGATCAGGAAGTAACCCGGAAAGCCCATCTTGATGATGGTATTCGCCTCGAATTCGAGACGCGCCGCATAGCGCGGGCGCTCGGATTCACGCCGCGCTTCATCTGGATACAGGAACGCCAGCCGCTTTTCTAGGCCCGCGCGCGACTCCGCCACGAGAAAGTCGTCGAGAGACACGCCATCGGGGGTAGGGAACAGCGGCAGCTTCGGTTTGCCGAGTTCGAGTGTCAGATTACACCGCTTGGCGATTTCAACCGTATTGTCGAGCGCGGACGGCAAATCGGCGAACAACGCCGCCATAGCGGCCTGCGTCTGGAAATACTGTGTCTGCGTAAAGCGTTTGCCGCGCTTTGGATTCGCCAGCAGATCGCCTTCCGAGATGCAGACACGTGCCTCATGCGCCGTGAAATCGTCCGGCGTCATGAACTGCACCGGGTGCGTGGCGACAACGGGCAGATTCAGCGAGGCGGCAAGGGCGAGCGCCTGGGCGATGTACGATTGCTCGCCTGGCTGTCCGGCACGCTGCAATTCAATATAAAACGCATCCGGAAACACCGTTTGCCAATATGTCGCGCAACGCCGCGCCGCCTCGGGATTGCCCGCGGCAAACGCCGCCCCGATATCGCCGCCCTGCGCGCCGGACAACGCCAGCAGACCCTCGGCAAAACCGTTCGCCAGCCATTCCGACCTGATCTCGGCACGGCCTTTATACTGGTTCGTCAGTGAGCCTCGTGACAGCAGCTCACACAGGTTCAGATATCCCTGCCGATTGCGTACCAGGAGCAGCAGCCGATGCGGCTTGTCCCGATCGGCCGGATTCGTGATCCAGACGTCGGCGCCAGCAATCGGCTTGACACCCGCACTGCGCGCGGCCTTATAGAAGCGAACGAGACCGAACGCGTTGCTGAGATCCGTCAGCGCGAGCGCGCCCTGGCCGTCTTTCGCGGCAGCAGCGATCGCGTCATCGAGGCGGACGATACCGTCTGCGATCGAATATTCGGAGTGGAGGCGGAGATGAATAAAACGAGGTTCTGACATAGCGCGTATTGTACCTGCCGGCACATCACCGGAACATACTTTCAGCGTGATGCGCGCGTGGCGTACCGACGCCGGGACAGCGCGTAGGGCTCCAATCCGATCCCATGCGTGGTCTTGTTGCGAGATAATGTCGAATTGAACCCCGTTTACTGCTTCTTACCGATGCGTACCGTCAACCTCGCCGGCTATCTCTTTGTGTCCATTCCGGACCCCGCCGCATGGCGCGCGCCGCTGCGCGAACGCTGTGATGCCTTGCAACTGCGCGGCACGATCCTGCTGTCCCCCGAGGGCATCAATCTTTTTATCGCCGGCGCGCAGCCGCAGACGGATGCCCTGATCGGCTACCTGCGCGACGATCCGCTGTTCGAAGGCCGTCTCACGCCGTTGACGTTCAAGACAAGCCTTTCGGAACATCCGCCTTTTGGAAAAATGCGGGTCAAGCTGAAGCGTGAAATCATTACGATGCGGCACCCAACGATTCGCCCCGAAGCCGGTCGTGCACCGTCCGTGTCGCCTGAGACGTTACGCACCTGGCTCGATCGCGGACACGACGACAACGGCCGGCCCGTGGTCCTGCTAGACACGCGTAACGGCTTTGAAATCGATCACGGCACGTTCGAGGGCGCGATCGACTGGCGACTGGAGAAATTCGGTGACTTCCCGGACGCGGTAGAGACGCATCGGGACACCTTCGACGGCAAAACGGTCGTCTCTTTCTGTACTGGTGGTATTCGCTGCGAAAAGGCTGCGATTCATATGGCTAACAACGGCATCAATGACGTGTACCAGCTTGAAGGCGGCATTCTCGGTTATTTCGAACACGTCGGCGGCGCGCATTACAACGGCGCCTGCTTTGTCTTCGATGAGCGGGAAGCGCTGACGCCGGCACTGCAACCCGTCTCCCGCGCAGCGGCAACCTCGGATGCATTCGAACAGTAATCCGCACCGCGATGACGGCGTGCCGGGAGCCCGCATGCCGTCATCGCGGTCGACCGCGCCGCGCCCCTATTGTGGACGCTTCGCCCCTTCCCCGACAGGGCCATTGCACGCCGGCTCACTGATCAGCGCGCTTGCCAGTTGGCTTGATGCAAAATCACACGACGGCACCTGGCTGGTGCGCATCGAGGACGTCGATCAACCGCGCAGCGTCCCTGGTGCCGCCGACGACATCCTCGCCACGCTGGCCGCCTACGGGCTGCACGCCGACGCCCCGCCAGTATGGCAGCACGATCGCGACCAGGCCTATGAAACCGCGTTTGCGCAATTGCGCGCGAGCGGCCTGCTTTATCCCTGCGGCTGCACCCGACGCGAGATCGCGGATGCGCTGGCGCACCATGACACGCGCCATCGACACGCAACGCTGGCTTATCCGGGTACATGCCGCCATGGCTTGCATGGTCGCGCGCCGCGTACCTGGCGCTTGCGCGTACCGGAAGGCACCGCGGCATGCTTTCACTTCGTCGACCGTTGGCATGGCGCGCAGTCACAGGATCTCGCCGCCGAGGTTGGCGACTTCGCGCTGCGGCGTGGCGACGGGTTGTGGGCCTATCAATTGGCAGTCGTTGTCGACGATGCGGCCGCCGGTGTGACCGATGTGGTCCGAGGCGCCGACCTGCTCGATTCCACGCCCCGGCAGATCTACCTGCAGCAATGTCTGGGCGTCCCCACGCCACGTTATCTTCATGTGCCAGTGCTGAACGACGCACGCGGCGAGAAATTGAGCAAGCAAACAGGTGCCGAGGCGCTACCGCGAGACGCCCCCGGCATTGATGCGGCATTACGCGACGCATTGCGTTTTCTACAGCAGGAAATGGGCTTGCCGACGATACCGTTGCTAGAGGAATGGAACGCGAACACGCCACCCCATGCTGAAGCAATTATGGCGGAGGGTCGAACGCGTCTACTGGACGAAGCCGTTATGGCATGGCGACAACGCTTCGGAGGTGCTACCGTCGTGGCAATACCAAGGTCATCCGGGGAGACACCCCCCCCAATGCCTTCCCCCTCGGCGTGATCAGAAGGGGCGTTGCAGCCCGCATCTGCGAAATGGATCGGAACCCGGCGGCGAAGCGCCGATCAGTCCGGCTTGCGCGGCATACCCAGGCCGCCGAGCAAGGCCGCCAGCGGCCGCTTCGCGGTGGTGCGCTTGCCGTGATCCAGCGACGCGTCAGACGCTGTTGCACTGGATGCATCCGTTGGCTTCACCATCGGCTCATACGGCCGAGTGAAGATGTCGTCGATGGGAGCGTGACGTCGCGGACGACGATCCGTCCCACGGCCCGACCCATCCCCGTAGAGGCCACGGCCTTGATGCCCAGACGCACCCTCGCGGCGCGAATGGGCATCGGCGCCGTCACGGGGTTCGCGCAGACTGCTCGCTCGGCCATCGCGCGGTGATCGATCACCGCGCTCACGCGCAGGCGATGCGGGCAGCATGAGCGTCTCGCGTTGGAGCGGACGTCCAATCATTTTTTCAATGTCCGCGAGCAGGCGGAGATCCTTGCTCGAACACAAAGACAACGCGTCGCCCGACGCACCGGCGCGACCGGTGCGGCCAATCCGGTGCACATAATCTTCCGCATTGAACGGCAAATCGTAGTTGATAACCGCGGGCAAATCGGTCACATCCAGTCCACGTGCCGCCACGTCGGTGGCGACCAAGACCGCCAACGAGCCTTTCTTGAACGCTTCCAGCGCCTGCATGCGTTCGCTCTGTGACTTATCGCCGTGGATCGCCGAAGCAACGATGCCGTCATGCTCGAGGGTCCGCGCCAGACGACCCGCTCCCAGCTTACTGTTGCAGAACACAATGACCTGCTTCAGATCGCGCGCGCGGATCAACTGCGTCACCGCCCGCGGCTTGTCCGCTTCGTCCACCTCGAACAGTATTTGGCGGACCGTCGATGCGGTCGCATTACGCGCCACTTCGATCGTCGTCGGATTACGCAGGTAAGTCGACGCCAGCTTCTTGATATCGTTCGAAAAGGTTGCTGAAAACAACAAGGTCTGGCGGTTTTCAGGCAACAGATTCAGGATGCGCTGCAGGTCGGGCAGGAAGCCCATGTCGAGCATCCGGTCCGCCTCGTCCAGCACCAGCATCTGTACCTGGCCCAATTGCACATTACGCTGCTGCACGTGATCAAGCAGGCGACCCGGCGTTGCCACCAGGATCTCGACACCGCCTCGCAGTGCCTGCGCCTGGCCCTGCATGTCGATACCGCCGAACACAACAAGACTGCGCAGGTCCGTATGCTTTGCATAGGCCGCGACATTGTCCGCCACCTGGTCCGCGAGCTCACGCGTCGGCGTCAGGATCAACGCGCGCACCGGATGGCGCGCGGGAGAGGTGCTGTTGTTCGCCTGCGGCATCAACCGCTGGATGATCGGCAACGAGAAACTGGCCGTCTTGCCGGTACCCGTCTGCGCCGCGCCCATCAGGTCGCTGCCCGTCAGCACCACCGGGATCGCGCGCGCCTGGATCGGCGTGGGCTTCGTGTAGCCTTGCTCGGTCACCGCCTGGAGCAGTTTCGGATGCAAGCCGAACGTTGCGAACGTCACCGCATCGGGCACCACCGTCGGGACGGTTTCCACCACGTCCCCAACGTGCGAGATCACTGGCGCCACGTCATCCGCGGCCGGACTGGCAGGCAGTTCGGTACCCGTCTCTGGTGGAGGAGCAACCGTGGACGGAGCGGCCTTTACAAACGATGCGGATGCGGCGTTCGTGTTATCGGTCTCGGACGGCGTGGCGTTCTCGCCGCTGCCGTGAACCGGAAAAATTCCTGACTCGGACATGGAAATAGGTATAGGGCGGTCAGCGGTGGATCAACGACGCTTCACAGTCGAAGCGTGAAAAGATCGGCGCCGGCCCTGAAATCATCAAAATCGCGCGCTGTCCTGGTGGACGGCCGCGGGCATGCCGGTGGCATGCGGCACATGGAGGCTATTGTAACACCGGGAATTTCAAATACTTGCGCGCGGGGGTATTCCCCGCCCCGCGCTGGCGTCATTCGACACGGCGCGGCTTGACCCGAGCCGCGGCAGTGCGGGCACGCTCGCGTGCCTCATCCGTCGTCGACCCGGTGGCAACCGCCACGCCCATGCGGCGCTTCTTGAAGCTTTCCGGCTTGCCGAACAACCGCAGGTCCGCGCCTGGCACCTTCAACGCATCGGCGACGCCATCGTAGGCAATCCCTTGCGCTTCCATGCCGCCATAGATCACCGCGGACGCGCCAGCCTCACGCAGCGACGGGTCCACCGGTAAGCCCAGGATCGCGCGTGCATGCAGGTCAAACTCGGAATAGCGTTGCGTGCACAGCGTTACCAGACCGGTATCATGCGGACGCGGACTGACTTCGGAGAACCAGACATCGTCGCCTTTTACAAACGCTTCCACGCCGAATAGACCGCAGCCACCCAGTGCCTCGGTTACTTTGTGCGATACATCACGGGCCTTGGCAAGCGCGACCGGACTCATGGGTTGAGGCTGCCAGGATTCCACGTAGTCGCCGTCCACCTGGCGATGCCCGATCGGTTCGCAGAAGAAGGTTTCAACGGCACCCGACGCCCCTACCGCGCGTACCGTCAGTTGCGTTATTTCGTAATCGAAGTCGATGAAGCCCTCGACGATGACCCGCGTACCGGCAACGCGTCCACCTGCCATCGCATACGCCCACGCAGGGTCCAGATCGGCCGCGGAGCGCAGCACGGATTGCCCCTTGCCCGATGACGACATCACCGGCTTCACCACGCACGGATAGCCGATGCCGGCGTCGATCGCCGCTTCGAGCGCTTCGCGCGTATCGGCAAACGCATAAGGCGAGGTCGGCAACGCCAGGTCCTCGGCGGCCAAGCGGCGAATCCCCTCGCGGTTCATCGTCAATTGCGTGGCACGCGCGGTAGGGACCACGCGCGCCAGCCCTTCACGCTCGATCTCGGCAAGCATGTCGGTGGCGATTGCCTCGATCTCCGGCACGATCAGATGGGGGCGCTCCGCTTCGATCACCGCGCGCAACGCCGCGCCGTCGGTCATCGCGATGACATGCGACCGGTGGGCGACCTGATGGGCCGGCGCGTTCTCGTAGCGATCGACCGCGATCACTTCCACGCCCAGGCGCTGCAGCGCAATGACCACTTCCTTACCCAATTCACCGGAACCAAGCAGCATGACGCGCAACGCGGACCCGCTCAATGGTGTGCCAAACGCGGGCAAGACGGATGGGGTGGGAGCGGCGGAAAGGGTCGATTGGCTCATGGCGACAATAGCGTGATCAAGGAAGGGTTCGGAATGGCGGGATTGTACCCGGTCGACGCGTGTGGGCGTATGCGCGTCGTCGCCGCTGGCGCGAGGCCACCGACAAGGCACCCCGCCTTTTGACACGCTCGCGGCGGGCTCGATAGCATTGCCCACGGGTAATCGAAGGCGATCGACCAGATGACGATTGCTCAACTCTGCGTGGGCAGACCCCGCTCGGATTGCGCCAGTGTTTGCGCCGGGGCACTCTCTTCACCGCCGTTCGCCAGGGCACCGCCTGGTACCGCGGGATCCTGCGGTGCATGGCCGGTGTGAGAGCGCAGTGCCTGGCTGACACCGCCGTCAAGTCGTTCATGGAACGGTGCGCTGTCGACATCGGTCCAGACTGGATTGGGAATTTCACCAAACACCTGTCGCAGTCGCTCGCCCCAACTGCGATGAATCATCTGGTAATACGCGTTGTCCTGGTCCAATACCGCAAATCGGCTGACCCGCAACGCATCGCGCTCGTAGACCAGCAGGTCCAACGGCAAACCTACCGACAAATTCGAGCGCAGCGTCGAATCCATGGAGATCAGCGCACATTTGGCGGCCTCGTCCAATGAAGTCTTCGGCGTCACCACGCGATCGATGATCGGCTTGCCGTATTTGGACTCGCCGATCTGAAAAAACGGGCAGGCGTCCGTGGACTCGACGAAATTGCCCGCGGCGTAAATCATGAACAAACGGGGTTTCTGGCTACCGATCTGGCCGCCCAGGATAAAACTGCAGTTGAATTCGACCTGGAATTCGGATAGCGCTTGCGCATCACGCTTATAGACATCGCGAACGGCCTGCCCCACGACCCGGGCAGCTTCAAACATCGACGAAGCCGTCCACAACGTCACCGGGGTCGCCGGGAGGGAAGACGAGGCATCCGTGGTGCTGACCGCCACGGTGACCGCCTCCGTCGGGATCGCTTGCTGACCCAATGGTGCCATCGACACCGGCGCATTGCCCTGCCCAGTCCGGCGCATTGCCCGCTCGCCATCCTGCAACGCTTCCGGAGAAGCGCCCTCGGTCAACCGCTGCACGACAGCCTGCGTCAATGCGAGGTTACCGGCGCACAACAATGTCAGCACCCTGTCACCGGGCTGCTCGAACACAGCCATCTTTCGCGCCGCGCTTACATTGTCCACGCCCGCATTGGTGCGCGTGTCGGACAGGAAGACCAGCCCTTCATCCACACACAGCGCCACACAATATGTCATCTCCGCCTACCTCGCCGCCTTCGTTCAATCCGGTATTGTAGAACGGCGCGCCGATGCATCACAGGCGCGATGCGCAACTGCCGTTCGCGTGAAGCGATCACTGTTGCGCCATGCCGACGCTACTGCCAATCCCGTTGCCCAGGCCGTTCGCGGCGGGATTGCGCGCCGCCCCTCCGACGTCGACGAACACTGCCACCTCAAGTGTTTCATCCCTTCCACCGATGCGCGAGCCTCGCACCGGCGAGGCGGGCTGGAAATCGCGTGCTACCGCAAGGCGGCAATAGCGTTCGCTGGCAAATACCGCATGTGTCACGTCCACGGTCACCCAACCCGCGCCCTGTGGACCGCCGTCAAGCCAGACATCGACCCATGCATGACTTGCGGCATGGGGCACATCGCCCGGATCGATATAGCCACTGACATAGCGTGCCGGCACGCCCCGTTCCCGGCAACATGCCAACATCAAATGCGCATGATCCTGACAGACGCCGTTACCCAACGCCAGGGCCTGCGCGGCGGTGCTGGTGACCATCGTGACGCCTGGCATGTAGCGCACGCGCCCCGAGATCGTTTCGGCGAGCGCGATCAGATCCGCCGGCGTGCGCAGCGACGAATGCGTACTTGCCATCGCCCGGATGGCATCGTCGGCTTCGGTCAAAGGCGTGGCACAGGTGTAGTGCGCGATCGGGATGCGACCCGGGCCGTCCGATAGCCAGCCGTCACGCAGCGGCACCGTCTCCACTTCGCCACTGACCGCAAAGACGATCTGTTCATGCGGACGGTTCAACACCAGGGTGTGCAGGATATTGCCATAGGCATCGCGCGTGGCGTCCAGCTTTCCGGGCGCGTCGATCGACCAGTGCCGTACATGCTGTGCGCTGTTCGTTTCCGGCGTCAGGCGCAATTGCTGGATAGAGTATTGGACGGGCGTGGCATAACGGTAACGGGTATCGTGACGAATGTTCAACTGCATGGTTCCGTCTCCTGCCGCTTACACCAGCGGCAACATCAAGTAGGTTTGCATCACACGCATGCCCAGTTCATCGACACGCTTCAGAAACTGGGTCAGGTAGGTGTGCAGCCCGGTGGCATAGATCTGCTGGATATCCGCGTACAACAGTTCCGAGCGGAGCTTTCCGGCAAAACGTTCGCACTCCGCGGAACCCGGCGTCCGAAGCAGGGCCAACATTTCGCATACGTCGTCGAGCGACGCCAGCAGCGAGCGCGGCATCTGCGCGTTGAGAATCAACAATTCCACCACGCGCGACGGCGTCACCACATCACGGTACACCTTTCGGTAAATCTCCAGCGCCGACACGGAACTGAGCACCGACGTCCAATAGTAAAAATCCTCCAATTGACGCGCGTTGTCGCGCGTCAAGGTGCTGTCCGACAAGCGCACATCGAGGATACGCGCGGTGTTGTCGGCCCGCTCCAGGAAGATACCGAGTCGTATGAAATAAAACGCATCATCCTTCAGCGCCGTTGCGGAAATCACGCCGCGGGTCAGGTGGGAGCGATACTTGACCCATTCGAACAACGCCTCCGGATTGGCCGTCAGTTCGTCACGCACCAGGCGGTCCGAGAAATCCAGCCAGGTGAAGTTCAGCGTTTCCCAACTTTCCGTCGTCAATGACCCCCGCACCGCGCGGGCGTTTTCACGTGCCGCATACAGGCACGAACGGATGCTCGACGGATTCGACGCATCGGCGACCATGAACTCCAATACCGCCGCCAACGTCGGCGGGGCATCACCGTGGCGCTCGGCAAACGCGCCCTCGAGTTCCGATATCCGCAGCATTTCGCGCTGGGCTTCGGCTTCCGCTTCCGCGGTTTGTGGCAACAGCGCCCCCTTCAAGTGGATGTCGAGCATCCGGGCGGTATTTTCAGCGCGCTCCATGTAGCGCGCCATCCAGAACAAGTGGTCCGCTGTTCGGCTCAGCATGGTCGTCTTTCCTGTCTCTGTTCTTGCTGTCGGTGCGCAGAATAGCGCGCGTATTGCCGCTGCGTGCGTAAGGCGTGAGCGGCGTCGCGAATCGGCTCAGTCGACCATCCAGGTATCTTTCGTTCCGCCCCCTTGCGACGAATTCACCACCAGAGACCCTTCCTTCAACGCGACACGGGTCAAGCCGCCGGCGACCATCGTCACATCACGCCCCGACAACACGAACGGTCGCAGATCGATATGCCGCGGTGCGATGCCGGCATCGACGAAGGTAGGGCAAGCTGACAATGACAACGTCGGCTGCGCAATATATCCGGCGGGCTTTGCCAGCAAAAGCGCACGAAACGCCTCGATTTCCTCGTGCGTCGATGCCGGGCCGACGAGCATGCCGTAGCCACCCGCGCCGTGTACTTCCTTGACGACGAGTTCGGGCAAATGCGCAAGCGTGTATGCCAGATCTTCCGGCTTGCGGCACTGAAACGTCGGCACATTCTTCAGGATCGGTGCTTCGTTCAGATAGAACGAAATCATCTCCGGAACATACGGATAGATCGACTTGTCATCGGCAATACCGGTTCCCATCGCGTTCGCTAGAACCACCTTCCCGGCGCGATAGGATGTCAGCAGTCCCGGCACCCCGAGTGCGGAGTCCGGTCTGAACCCGAGCGGATCGAGAAAATCATCGTCGATCCGGCGATAAATCACATCCACGCGGCGCGGACCTTGCGTGGTCCGCATGAATACGTAGTTATCCTCGGTAAACAGGTCCTTGCCTTCGACCAATTCGATGCCCATTTGCTGCGCCAGGAACGAGTGCTCGAAATACGCCGAGTTGTACATGCCCGGCGTCAGCACGACCACTACCGGTTCGTCGACGCCAGGCGGCGCAACGGACCGGAGCGTTTCGAGCAACAGATCCGGATAATGGGCCACGGGTGCAACACGGTTCTGCACGAACAGCTCGGGGAATAACCGCATCATCATCTTGCGATTTTCCAACATGTACGAGACACCTGACGGCACCCGCAGGTTATCTTCCAACACATAGAACTCGCCGTCATCGCCGTTGCGGACAACGTCGACACCCGCAATATGGGCGTAAATGCCGAGAGGCACATCCACACCTTGCATCTCGGGGCGATACTGCGCGTTGGTGAAGACCTGATCCGCGGGAACAATACCCGCCTTGACGATATTGGCGTCGTGATAGATATCGTGGATGAACAGGTTCAGCGCCTTGACACGTTGCCGCAGCCCCGCTTCCAGTCGGCGCCACTCGTCACCCGGGATGATCCGCGGAATCATATCGAAGGGAATGACGCGTTCAGTGCCCTGCAAGTCCCCGTTCATCGCGAACGTGATACCTACGCGGCGGAACAGCAGATCCGCCTCGGCCCGTTTCCGGGCAATCGTTTCGGCAGGCTGCGCTTGCAACCACTGATGGAAACGCTGGTAGTGCCGCCTGATCCCTCCTTCCGTGTTCACATGGCCCGCGATCATGGCGGCGCCGGTCTCCTGCATTTCGTCGTAAATTCGCATCGTTACGCCTTTGGCCTGTGGCCTGCCTTGCATGGAGAGTCCTGTCTAAGCGAAAGGCATGCCCGCCTGGACGAGCCCGTCATTCACCAAGATGGGGCAATTTTGAGATTTTTTAGCCAACCTTATCCCATCCGATCATCGCATCTCGCCAATTTACGGCAAATTCCGACAAGACGCAGCGCCTTGCCGCACAATTTTGGCGCGAACCTGGGCGGCATCGTACCGCGCCATCGTTTCCCGGGTGCTATCCAAAGAGGGCAGGCCGGATATCGTCATTTTGCAGAATCAACGTGCCAATACGCCATGGATTGACATGGTTCCGGCTGTTGCGCCCCCTCGCCTTCAAACGCTGCCAGGCTGCGCGGGTAAAGCCGCGCATGGCTATCAGGTAGCCCATTATGGCACCGTAAATCTGCATCCCGTCCGTCGGCCTCTCATTTGCTTATTGCCGTCGCCTGCACGCGCGGATCGATCGGCCCACGACGCCTAAACGGCACGCTGTGACGGCGCACCTCATTTATAGAGGATAGCGAAGCAATTCAGGAGAGAGCAAGAATTTTCCCGGATAGATCATTGGAAAGGCTGATCAGCCTTTCCGCGTAGGATGCGATCGGTAAGCATGCCCATGCTTTTCCAATTCGGTCAACGTGACCTGACAGTCGTGCTGCCACGGCACCCGTCCAGGTGCCTTATACGTCACTTCATGTTGTTTGTCGAAGCCAGGAACCGGCAGGCATCTCGCATCGACATGAAACCATTTCACACCAACAACCAGGCGTCTATACCGCACGTCACCTTGCATCGACCTTGAACACGGAGACCACGGCTTTCAGGTTTTTTGCCTGATCGGCCATCGACTGCGCCGCCGCCGATGCCTGCTCGACCAGCGCTGCGTTCTGCTGCGTGACACTGTCCATCTGCGCCACCGCCTGGTTCACTTGCTCGATACCCGTTACTTGTTCCGTTGATGCAGAAGCGATTTCGCCCATGATGTCGGTGACGCGTTTCACTGAACGTACGACTTCACCCATCGTCTGCCCGGCGTCCCGCACCAACCCGGAGCCATTGTTCACATGCGATACGGATTTCTC
Source organism: Robbsia andropogonis (assembly GCF_000970345.1). GTDB lineage: Bacteria > Pseudomonadota > Gammaproteobacteria > Burkholderiales > Burkholderiaceae > Robbsia > Robbsia andropogonis. Next base: position 192,939 of record NZ_LAQU01000009.1, read on the forward strand.
GATCAGCTCCTTGATTTCCTTCGCCGCCACCGCGCTGCGCTGCGCCAAGGTGCGCACCTCACCAGCGACCACGGCAAACCCCCGGCCTTGCTCGCCGGCGCGTGCCGCCTCGACAGCGGCGTTGAGCGCAAGGATATTTGTCTGGAATGCAATACCTTCGATCACGGAGATAATTTCAGTGACCTTGCTCGAACTCGTGGAAATATCGTCCATCGTGCTGACCACCTGCTTGACCACGTCCCCTCCCGACAGCGCCGTCTGGGATGCGGTCACCGCCAGCGTACTGCCCTGACGGGCATTATCGGTGTTTTGCCTTACCGTGGCGGTCAGCTCCTCCATGCTGGCAGCGGTCTCACCCAGCGACGCAGCCTGCTCTTCGGTGCGTTGCGACAGATCGACATTTCCCTGCGCCACTTCGCCCGCCGCGACTGAAATCGACTCGGCGGAGATCTTGATGTCCTGGACAATCGACGTCAACCTGACACGCATCGCCTCCAGTGAGGCCATGAGACTGCGGGAATCACCGCGTGTCAAATGCAGATCAATCATCAGGTTGCCCTCTGCGATCTGTGCTGCAGCATGCTGGGCGAGTGCGGGGTCACCACCGAGCTGCCGCAAGATGCTACGGGTGATCAACGTTGCGGTCACGCTCGCAATTACCACGGCAATCGTCACGATAAGGGCAATAGATTTGCGAACGCTCGAGAGGGTCTCCTCCGCTTGCTGCTGCGCTTTAACATTCAACTGATCCTCGATACTGGCCAATTCGATCGTGCGGTCGAGCCAAACGCGTTGCGGGGCACGCGCATTCTGAAGGAGTTCTCGGGTAGCGCCCGCGAAATCATTAGACTGGGCGAGTTCAATCGCTTTTCGCATCGGGGGCAACGCCGCAGCTTCGTCCTGCTTCAGTGCCACAAGAAGGGCGCGTTGGCGTTCCGTTGTCGTGGGTTCCTCCGCGAACAGACGCGATAATTTCTCGTTCGCGTCGGCGTAGGCCTGTTCCTGTTTCTTGATGCGCTCGGCGTCCTGCGCGTTATCCCGTCGGTCGGTAACCAGGACCATGTTCCGGACGCCAATCGCGCGATCCAGAATGGATGCACGCAGTTCGTTGGCCAATCGCGTTTCGGCGTTGTGTACGCGTGCAACGGCATCGAATTGGGCATCCAACCGCAACAAACCATAGAAGGCGATTGCCGCCACGGTAAGCACCAGCGCCGTTAGCAAACCGAAACCGATAGTAAGACGCGTGGATACCTTCATATTGCGCATTGCCGCCCCCAAGCCAAGTAGAATTGTTTGGTTCCTTAACGGCATTTCCAATTGAATGCTGGAGCAATTTTTCTTTAGGGTTTATATGTATAAGAGCGCAGACAATGGCTGGCGCAATGCACCTGTCACGAACAGCAAGATCGCTGTAATGAGATAAAAAAGGTATCTGAAAAACACTTACCGTCCGGTCGATATCGGCTCGCCGGAGGACGCCACGGGGGCCACAAATACGCCTCAAAGCAAAAAGCCACCCGAAGGTGGCTTTTCTTACTGTGTTTGGTGGGCCTCCGCGGAGTCGAACCGC
>NZ_LAQU01000010.1 GCF_000970345.1 Robbsia andropogonis
ACGCCAGATTTTCGACTATCCAACGGTGGCGGAACAAGTGGTGCAATGGACTCCGGCATCCGCTACGGCATCGGCCGATGACGTCGATGATGTGGCGGACGCCTATGACGCGGACGCAGGGGATGCGCCAACATCCCTCCCGCTGACGCCTATTCAGCAATGGTTTTTCTTGCGCTACCCCCATGGCGAATCGCATTGGAATCAGTCCGTGCTGTTGCAAGTGGCTGGGCCGCTCGATCTGGCCGCCTTGGAACAGGCAGTGGATCTGCTGCGACGTCGGCACGATGCGTTGCGTCTGCGGTTCACGCGGGACATCGTGATCGATGGCGATGAAAAGCACGATGCGGAGACTGCGCTGGCCAAGCCGGGAACACCCCATGCGTCGCCAGATCCGCGCTACACATGGCGTCAGACGGTGCTTCCCGCGTCGATAGCCGAGCGCGATCTTGTATGGCGGCAACACCTCGTCGGCTGGGATGCATTGCCCGAGGCAGGGGAGGCGGTACAGCGCAGCCTGGACCTGACACATGGCCCGATCTGGCGTGTAGCGTATTTCACCCTGGCGGATGCGGAGCCGAAGGCGGATACGCGACTGTTGCTGACGGCCCATCACCTGGCAGTCGATGGCGTTTCCTGGCGCATCCTGTTGGACGAATTGCGGCAAGCGTACGAGCAGATCGTGGCGGGCAATACGACCAGCAACGGTACGGATGCGGGCGCGATGCTGGGAGCAAGCGCGGATGCGCATGCCACGCATTTGCCGAATCGAAGCTGGTCGTGGCGGCGCTGGACGCGGGCTTTGTCGGCGTATGCGAAGGAGCCCGCGCGTCTTGCGGAATTGCCGTGGTGGCAAACCGCGCTACGGGAGACGACACAAGGCGCGGCGTCCCTGTCGGCACCGCTTTTCCATACCTTGTCCAACACCGCTGCGCCTCAGCAAACCGTTTTACGCCGTCTGTCGCCGACGCTGACCGACGCATTGCTCCGGATACCCGGTGCGCTGACCAGCCGTTCCGCCCCGAGTGGAATACGTACGGCGCCGTCACCTACGCGACCTGCGATTCGCGTCGAGGATTGCCTGCTTGGCGCATTCGCGTCCGCGATCTGTGCCCATGCGGACCGCGGCCGTTTGCTTGTCGAGATCGAAGGGCACGGCCGCGAGGATGTGGTGGGAGGCGCAGACCTGAGCCGTACCGTAGGCTGGTTCACCACGCAATATCCGATTGTCGTCACGCATCAGCTGGCGCCGGCGGCGATGGTGGCGTCGGTCCGCGACGTCATGGCGCGTGTCCCTGCGCGGGGCATCCATTGGGGCCTGTTGACGCAACAGGCTGATGCGGCGAGCATTGCCGCCGTGCGGGCATTGCCGCAACCCCAGGTCAGTTTCAATTACCTCGGTCGCTTCGACAGTACGCTTGCGGCCGATACGGCGGAGTCGCCGCCATCGCGGTTTGGTTTTGCCGCGGAATCGGCGGGCCGCGCCACGGCACCATCAACGCAGGGACCGGATCGTGTTTTGGACCTCAACGCCTGGATCAGCAATGGCCGTCTGTCGGTGAGCTGGGGCTATGCCCCGCAGTATCTTGACGAAGCCCGCGTGACATCGATCGCCGATGCGTTCGAGGCCGTTATCGCCGCGTTGGTCGATGCCGATGCAGCGCACAACGTCGCGCATCAGGTTCCCGGGGCGTCAGCGTATGAGATGGCCGGGTCGGGCGATGTGTCACACGCGGCATCGACACCGCTTGTTGCATCGCCCAGGGCGCCGCGAGAAGCGGAGGCGCTTCTCACGGCGCTGCCGTCGCCAGTGCGCTTGCCTGCCGTGCCGAATCATCTGCGCCAGGCGGCCCTGTCCGAACCAACGCTCAGCGCCTGGGTGACGCGTGCCGATATCGAGCATGCGCTGTTGTCGATACCGGCCGTATCGCCGGGATTTTCCACGTGGTCCGGGTCGACACAGAGGCGGACGGCGCTTCTCGATATTGCACGCGATGCCGCACGGGAGGCCGATTCGCTCCCGTTGATACCGATGAATGCACTGGGGGCGCCATGGACTGTGTTTTGCCTGCATCCTGGGTATGGGATGGTGGCGGAATACTGTAGCGTCGCCCGCGCGCTGAATGGGATTGCCACGGTTGTCGGGGTGCAAGCACCGGCGCTGCGGGGATGTCCCTGGGACGGCGCGACACTCGAGGCGCTGGCGGCGCACTATGCGGACGCAATAGCCGCCTGGTGCGCAGACGCAGACGCTGGTGCGGCGAAGGCCGTGTCATTCCCCGGTGGGCACCCGCGCGGCGCAGGGCGAATCGGTTTACTAGGCTGGTCGTTCGGTGGCCGTCTGGCGGCGGCAATGCTCGCCGCGCCGGGCACGATATCGTTCGATTTCGTCGGCATCGTCGATACGGCCACGCAGTTGGCGGCCTCCGGAGGCGCCGACACCGACGCGCCGATGGCTGCCGGTACCGGGACGCCAAGCTTGACGGACAGCGTGCGCACTGGCGCGCCGTCGCTATTGCGTGCGGCGTTCGAAGCGGATGCCATGCATACGCGACTACTGCACGGTCACCTATTGCCGTCGTTACAATCCAATCTGTTTTTTTGGCGTGCGGCGCGGAGCGGCGTGGCGCAACCGACGGTAGGTGAAAAAGCGGGGGACACGTCCGTCACGTCCGCGCAAACGCCGACGGCAGTCCATCAGGACGTGCCAGTACGCCGCAGCGATTGGCAGCATGTCACGTCGGGCGTTGTCGTCGAGCGCAGCGTGGACGCAACGCACACGAGCATCGTTCACCATCCGACGTTTCTGGCGCAACTTCATGAAACGCTGGCGAATATCGCGCATGAAGGCTAAACATCGACCCACCACGATCTCATTCGAAAGGCGGGTGTAAGAAAAATCTGTCCTTCTAACAAATGATAGTGGTTCTCATTTGTATTAACATATCGCCTGCATCGCGGTTTTCACAAGCACAGTGCTTGAAATCAAACTGACTGACGGCGAGGATATAAGAAGATGGAAAGGCAGCAATTCGGGGCGGAATGCGGCAAGGTGGGGAATGGGGAGCGGGGTGGCAAGAAAGGGCGGCAACAGGGCATGCACACTCGGCTGCGCGCGAAGCGCACGGTGATCGCACGGCACGTGGTCTCTGCGTTGACGTTGGCCGGCGCGGCGGCGGGCACCGCAATGGCGCCCGGTGTGCACGCACAGGCCAACCCATCCAACGGCACCGTTGATACGGGCTCCACCAGCAGCGCCGCGAGCACATCGCAAACCACCTCGGCGATGCAGGCGACCGTTAATGCTGCCTTGCCTACGGTCGCGGTGACCGGAAAGACGGAAAATCCAAAAGGCCCAGGCGTCGGCTACGTCGCCACGCGATCGATGACCGGCACGAAGACCGACAGCTCGCTGATGACGAATCCGCAGAGTGTAAGCGTTGTCACCCGCCAGCAGATGGATGACCAGGGCGCGATGACCGTCGACCAGGCGTTGCGCTACACGCCGGGCGTCTATACGCAAGACGGTACCGATATTCGATCGGACCAGATTCGCGGCCGGGGTTTTACACTGGATTCCTATCTGGACGGATTGAAGCTGCAGGCATCTCCACGCTTCTCCACGCCGCGTGTCGATGCCTATCTGATGGAACGGATGGACATTCTGCACGGCCCGTCTTCGGTGCTGTATGGGTCAGCCAATCCCGGCGGTCTCGTGAATTTCGTCAGTAAATTGCCGACGGAGACGCCATACCACGAAATCATGCTGCAGATAGGGAATCACAATACCTATCAAATCGGCTATGACTTCAGCGGCCCGGTGGATAAGAACGGCACGATCTTATATCGTATCACCGGCATCGGGCGCACCGCGGAGACGCAGGTAAGCGCGATCAAGGACCAACGTATCGCGATTGCCCCGTCGGTGACGATCCGTCCGAGCCGCGACACCTCGTTGACGCTGCAGGGCGGTTATCAACGCGATCCCAATGGTGGCCTGTTCAATCCGGTGCCGGCGTCGGGGACGATTCTGCCGAACCCGAACGGGTCCGTGTCCTCGGACCGGTACTTGGGTGACGCAAGCAAGGATGGCATGCATCGCTCGCAATACTGGCTGGGCTATCAGTTCCAGCATGGGTTCAACGACACGTTCAGCGTGTCGCAAAATGCCCGCTATCTGTTTGTCGACCAACGGTACTATCAGACGTCGGTGGGGGCAGCGCTGCTGAACAATGGGGCAACCGCGCCGATGTACGGAAACGTCGACCAGGAACGGTATTCGCAATTCGAGATAGATACGCATGCAACCGCCAAGTATGCAACCGGGCAGGTGCAGCATACGACGTTATTTGGTCTTGATTACCAGCGGGCATCGTTGAACGACGCAACCAATCTTGCCCAGTTTGTGGGCAATACCAGTCTGTTCAATCCGAACTATGGATCGCTCAGTTCCGTCCATCCGCTGTACAAGGACTCGTATTCCTTGAGCCAGGTGGGCGTGTACGCGCAGGACGAAGCACGGTGGCGTAACTGGGTACTGACGTACGGCATTCGGGAGGACTGGGCCGGGACAGATCAAAATTACCGGCTGATTTCCACCGGTAACAGTATCCAGCATCAGCACGCGGACGACCATGCCTTCACGTGGCGCGTGGGCCTCGCCTACGAGTTCAATAACGGTATCGCACCGTACATCAGCTACGCCAAATCGTTTGCGCCGGTGCTGGGTGCGACATACAGTGGCGCGGCGTTCAAGCCGACCACCGGAAAGCAGACCGAGGTCGGTGTGCGTTACAAACCCACCGATTATGATGCGCTGTTCACCGCCGCCTTCTATACACTGACGCAGAACAACGTCACGACGACGGACCCGGCGCATACCTCGTCGAGCATCCAGACCGGCCAGATACTATCGCGCGGGATGGATTTATCGGCCAATGCGAACTTGACGGAGAACCTGAAACTGATCGCGTCGTACTCGTACATCGATCAACGCAATACGCAGAGCACCACCGCGTTCGGTAAGCGTCCTACCATCGCGCCGCGTCACTCCGCGTCGATTTGGGCCGATTACACACTGCACAAGGGACCTTTGCGGAACTTCGGTTTTGGTGGCGGTGTTCGGGCGGTGAGCAGTTCGGCCGGGGACGACCAGGACACGATCCGTGTGCCGGGTCGTATGCTGGTTGACCTGAGCGCGCATTACGATATCCAGAACTGGCGTCTGTCGATCAACGTCAACAATCTGCTCGATCGCGAGTATATTTCCTACTGCACGACGTCCTATGCCTGCTATTGGGGTGCAACCCGCACCGTGCTAGGAACGGCGCGTTACCAATGGTGAGCTTGAATGGTCAGGCCGCTGATGTTGCCGGAACTACCAATACTTATGCCCATGCCGGATTGCGGTGACACGAACTTCGGCGATCCCGTTCCGATGACCCGCCGCCGCTGGTTGCGGGCTGTTGGGGGCATGCTTGGCATGGGGTGTCTCGGCGCAGCAGGATTATTGGCCGACCCGGCAATGGTCCATGCCACGTCCACCGCGACGCCGTTTGATCGCAATGCCGCGCGTCGGATGGCGACGGGGACCATGCCGCGGGTTGCCGTGCTCGACTGGGGGCTGACCGAGGTTGTCTTGTCATTGGGCGTGACACCGCTGGCGATTGCGCGACCTACCTGGTATCGGGCGCTTGACGGCGATCCGTCGTTGCCGGTCGCGGTAACAGACACGGGACTGCTCTACCAACCGAATTTCGAGGTATTGCAGGCACTTGCACCGGAGCTGATCATCGTCACGCCATGGCATGCACCGCTGCTACCACAATTGAGGCGCATCGCACCGGTGGAAACGGTGGCAATGTTCGGCGCGCGTCATGATTTGCTTGCGCTTGCGCAATCCGCCACGCAGCAGTTGGGCGACCGGCTGAATCGACAAGCGGCCGCCGCGGCATTGGTGGCGGAAACCGGGCAGGTGATTGCGGCCACCCGGGCCACGCTGGCGTCCCGGCTATCCGATAATGTCGGGACGCCGATGCTGTTTTTCAAACCGATCGATGCGACGCATGTGGCTGTCTATGGCGAGAACAGCTTGTTCGGCGCGGTGGCCGGCCGCGCTGGTCTGCAAAATGCCTGGACGGGAGAAGGGGACTTGCTCGGCAGTGGGCAAACCGATCTCGCCGGTTTGGCCGATGCCACGCGTCTCCATGACGTCGATCGATTGCTGGCCGTTGCCATCGACGCCCCGCCGCCATTGGCCGCCGCGATGCGTGGTAGCCGATTGTGGCAAGTTCTTCCGTTTGCCACGGCCGGGCGTGTCGTGCAGTTAAACGGCATGACATACGATGGTCATCCGTTCGCGCCATTCGGCGGATTGCGGACGGCGATTCGTTTTGCCCGCGCGCTCACTGGCGTGCTCGACTTAACGTCTTCTCACAACGTGGCTTCCGGCAGTATGCACGCCCTCTCACGGATGTCGCCCGCGACGCCCCGCGCCTGACGCTAATCGATTCCTGATGACACGATACGATTCCGCTTCACGTGATCCGGCACGGTCCCCCGCGCCACCCGCGCCCGTCCGGTCGCGCGAACGATGGTCGATGCCGGTAGTGGTGTTGCCCTTCCTCTTCATCGCCCTGGCATTACTGGCGCACGGGTTGGCGCAGCAGTTGCCGGTGAGTACCTGGCCACGATTATTCGGTTTGGCTTTTGACCACGGTGCCAGCGTCGGCGGCATCGGCAGGCCCGTAACAGACCACGCGTCGCATGCGGCCTCGGCGGTGGAAACCCTGTCGATCTTGCTGGTCCGCTATGGCTGGCTGCCACGCGTGGTGATTGCACTGATTGCCGGGGGAGCCTTGTCATTGGCGGGCGTGATTTTCCAGCAAGTCTTGCGTAATCCGCTCGCCGAACCCCTGACGCTCGGCGTGGCATCAGGCGGCTATCTGGCGCTGACAGTGGCGGCGGTGGTCGCGCCGGCCCTGGTTGCGGATGCGCGATTCGCCGTGGCCTTCGGCGGTGCCGCGGTGGCGATGCTGCTGACGATGGCCTTTGCCGCCAGGCGCGGCTTTTCATCGCTGTCTGTCATTCTCGCCGGCATGATCGTCAACCTCTATTGCGGCGCCGTGGCCGTGCTGTTGACCATTGTCTATGAGCGCTCACTCACCGCGGTCTTTATCTGGGGCGGCGGCGTCCTCAGTCAAAGCGGCTGGCAAGGCGTGCTCTGGTTGTTGCCTCGGGTCCTCGTCGGCGCGGTGCTGGCAGCGCTGTTGATCCGCCCCTTGCGTCTGTTTTCGCTTGACGACGCGCAAATGTCGCAACTGGGTCTGCGGCTCGCGTGGATCCGGCCATTGGCGCTGACGCTTGCCGTCTTGCTGAGCGCATCAGTTGTCAGCGCGGTCGGCGTGATCGGTTTCATCGGTTTGGCAGGTCCCGCGTTGGCACGACTGGTCGGCGCGCGGCGCCTGCGTGACCAATTGCTGTGGGCACCGGTAATTGGCGCGCTTTTGCTGTTGATCGCCGATCAAGTCGTGCAAGCGCTGCCTCCGGCGCTCGGTGCGCAGTTGCCCACGGGTGCCGCCATCGCTTTGCTGGGGGGGCCGTTGCTGTTGTGGATGTTGCATCGGTTCCGACTGGACGGTGCGCGCCCGGAAACGCTGCACGCCGCCGCGCCGCGTCGCGCGCTGCACGGGCCGGCATGGGTACTGACGATTTTGCTGTTGATCGGCGTATGGCTGTCCCTGCACCTGGGGCGTGATGTCGGCGGCGGTGGCGGGCAGGGTGGATGGACATGGGCTGATGCGTCGACACTGCCACAACTGATGTACTGGCGCTGGCCGCGCTTATTGGCATCGCTTGCTTCGGGCATCATGCTGGCGTTGGCCGGGACGCTCCTGCAGCGCGTCACCGGTAACCCGATGGCAAGTCCGGAGTTGCTCGGGGTCAGCGGTGGCGCAATGGTGGGAACGTTATTGCTGGCGCTGTCGTTAGCGGCGCTCGGCATGGCCCCCGGCACGGGCTGGCTGCTGCTGGGGGCCTCCGCTGGCGCGCTGCTTTTCCTGGCCGCACTGCTCGCGATAGGGCGGCGCCGTCGGTTCGCGCCGGGGCATGTGTTGTTGGGCGGTATCGCGCTCAGTGCCTTTGCACAGGCGGTCATTGTGCTAGCCACGGCCAGCGGTGGCGCGTATGCCACGTTGATACGCCCCTTGCTGTACGGTTCGACCTATCTGGTCAGCCCCGGTACCGCAGTCGGTGTTGCCGTCTCCGCGGTGCTGTTGACGCTGTTGGCGATGCTGTGTGCCCGTTGGCTCGATATGTTGCCACTAGGGGGCGACATTGCCGATGGCTTGGGCATGGACAGCGGGCATGCGCGACTCGTGTTGTTGCTGTTGTCCGCGGTGGCGAGTGCGGCGGCGACGTTGATCGTCGGGCCGATGTCATTTGTCGGCCTGATGGCGCCGCATCTTGCGCGGCTGCTGGGGTTCAATCGAGCACGCTCGCAGCTATGGATTGCCGCACTGATTGGCGCGGTGCTAATGGTGTTGGCGGACTGGCTCGGGCGGAATGTCATCTTCCCGCAGCAGATGCCGGCAGGTATCCTGGCGACGCTGATTGGCGGGCCTTATCTGCTGTGGTTGTTGCAAAAGCGGTAAACAGCATTGCGGCGCCGTCTTGCCGCTATGTTCTCGCGAACGCGGACGGCAGCGTTGGCGGAAGCAGGCACTTCGATAGTAATTTAGGGACCGATGTAAATGCGCTGACGGTTACGCGAGGGAGTGCAAAGAGATCGTCATTCGCACGCGCCCGGCCGCGCGCCGTCGTGGTGGCGTTGCTGTAGCCGGCCTTACGCGTCATGTCGGCAAGTTTCGCGTTCCAATCACCATAGGGGTAGCAGAAAGCGTCGACTGGCGCGTCCACCACGGTTTCCAAGGCGTGTTTGGAACCGGCGATCTGCCGCTCGGCCGATGCGTTGTCCAACTGCGGCAAATGACAGTGATCGATCGTGTGGGAGCCTACTTCCTGGCCCGCCGCGTGCCACGCCCGCACCTGCGCGGCATCCATCAAGGGCGTCGCGGGGACGCCGAGATGCGCGTCCCAGTCATTCGACCCCGCCAGCTTTCCCGCCACGAAATAACATGTCGATGTGAAATGCAATGCCGTCAATACGGGCGCCGCATATTCAAGCACGTTCGCGAAACCATCGTCGAAAGTAATCCCGAACACCTTGCCGGTTTTTTCGCCGTGCAGATAAGGCTGCAGGTCGCGCATCGACAGACCGCGGTAGCCGAGTCGTCGCAGCCATTGCATCTGAGCGCGAAACGCCGACGGTGCGACATGCAACGTCCATAACGGGTTATCGCGCGGCGGCACGATGTCGATCTGGTGGTACATCAGAATCGGAATAGCGGCGCGCGGCGTCATCGAGGGCATGGTGTCAAAGGGCCTGCGACGTGTTGGATGGCACGATCGGCTTGCTCACGCCTGTAGCCGTGTCCATGCTTGTCCGTGTGTCCTTGGTCTGCTTGCCGCGTGCTGCAATGGCGCAATGGTAGACCGACATCGTTTCGACAAGAAAGCCTTCCATGCCGAATTGCGCGACACTTTTGCTCCGGGCTGCGCGCCCCAGCGCCAGTCGATGGTCCGGGTCGTTTAATATCTGGCGCAGCACGCCAGCGACAGCCGCGGCATCCCCTGGTGGGACTACCCAGCCGTTGATACCGTCATCGACATTCTCCAGTAGGCCGCCGCTGGCAGCCACCATCACGGGGAGACCCGCGGCCATTGCTTCCCGGCAGGCGTACGACAGGGTTTCTTTTTGCGATAAGACAAATGCCATGTCACTACAGCCTAATACGGCGTTTTTGTCCGTGATCAGCCCGGTGAAATGAAAATGACGGCGAACGTCCAGCGCGTCGAGTGTCGCCAATGTCAAGTCACAAGGTAATTCCCCGGCCAGTACAACGGACAGTCGCGCGCGCTCCTCGGGGCGCAACAAGACGAGCGCATTGGCCAGTGTCATCCAGCCCTTGTGCGCGCCCGTCCCCGCGGTGCTGCCTAAAACCAGATGAGGCAACCGGCCCGAGGCACCGTAACAGATGTCGCGTAGCCCTTTCCATTGCCGTGCCAGTTCGGGATGATGTCCGGCGTCGAGATCAATGCCGTGTTTGACGACTGAAACCTTGCGGTAAGCGGAGTTGGCAAGGAAGGTTTTGACGTAGTCGCTTACTGCGATGGTGTGATCGGTGAAGAAGCGGGCACGAATGGCATTTCCGATCGAGCACGCGCGATGCTCATTATGTTTCGTGAAAACGATCACAGGGCGTTTGCGAATCAATGCGCAGGCAAGCATAACGAAGCGGTGATCGGCCGATCCGTTGACGTGGATGATGTCGAACTTGCCGGCGACAATCAGTTTTCTCAGGTGAATGATCGTAGTGGCCCACTCGGCGATGCGCGGTTTGAAGTCAAACGGGAGAAACGCGATATCGGGCAGCGCGTCACGCCATGCATATAACTGACTGGTGTCCGGCGTGGCAATGCTGATTCGGTGTTCCTTGGACAACGCCTTCGCCAGCGTCACGATGTACGTAGTGTGGCCTCCACCATTCAAGCTGTGGAAATTCGTATATAGGATGTTCACGCTGGCACCGTATGGCGTTACCGATTATTACTTTCCGCGCCGAGTTTAATACATGCAATCTGCTTACAACTGTCCGTCAGTCCGAAATATACAAAAGTCGCAAAGTCGCAACGTCGCAACGTCGCGTAACGTGACATATCGACGCCTCACAGCGATATCAGCAGGCGGTCAAACGAATTATTGCTTAGGCACTAAACAACATGCAGCGGTATGGACTATCTGTTTACCGCGAACGAGAAGGCGTAGCGAGGCGAGATGGTCGACATTCATGGTGCCGTCATGACAGGTGACTAGTCTGGGGCTGCTTCACTTCTTTATCCCATGAGAGCCCAAATGACAAAGATCAACTGGCATCATGCGGCTGGCGTTGCAATGGTTGCAATGAGCTTGGTCGCGCACGATGCGTTTGCAAAAACCCCGACAGTTGGCAGTCGGGAATTCAAGGTCCTCTTGAATCCGGCCGCGTTCGACAGCGACCCACTGGACGCGGCGAACCGGTTCCTGACCGACTTGCAGGCCAGCCTCGCGTCGAATGGTTTCGATTCGACCGTGAAAAAGACGTTCGCCGCCGACCACGATCGCACCGTGCTCTATTACGATTCACCGGGAACGTGTGAAGTGAAGGCCGCAGGATATTCGATGCGCGAACGAGACGATAGTGGTGACCGTGAAATCGAGTTGAAGTTTGGTTCCACCGATGAAAGTACGGCGGCGAATACCGATGTCACCGGCAGTTCGTCAAAAGCCGAAAGCAAGCTTGAGGACGATATCACGCCGACGTATCACGAGCAGTTTTCGCATTCGACTTCAGAACCGTTGAAGAGCAGTAAAAACCTCAATCACCTGAGTGACATCAAGGATCTGTTCCCGACGACGACTGTTTTCGATAGCGTCAGCAGCCAGGCATTATCGCCAGTCAGCGGCTTGTCGATCCATGAGGTGACCTATGACGGGCCAACCAGTGATATTGGTCAGTCCGATGCGGATTTCACGCTCACGGTGTGGTACGCAAACGGGGCATCGACTCCCTCATTGGTGGAGATATCGTTCGAAGTCGACGTGAATGGTGATGGTCAATTTACGGACAAGGTGACGTCGCGGTCGAAATTAATTTTCAGCACCTTGCAAGGGATGACGAACTGGACGTTGTCGCCCAGCACGACGAAGACGGCGTGGGTGTACAACTACCAGCCGTCGTTTTGCTCGCAGTAAAAAAACGATCCTATCGGTCAGGCCGGCTGTGCCCATGGCGGCGATGTATCGGCCGGACGGGTGTTCGCGAGCATGGCTGGTAAGATAGCGGGACAGTCATCAGCCCGTCTCCCTTCCACCGATGAAGCCAGCCGCAAAGCCGACCCGAAAGGATATCGGAACCCGAATCACCCCTCGCCCCGCGCAGCGCCTGACGTATTCGATCGGCAACCTCGATCGCCTGCTGCGCCGTCACATGACCGACGCGCTTGCCCCGCTGGGCATCACGCTGGCGCAGTACACGGCGTTGTCCGTACTGGAGGCGCGTGGGCCGTTATCTAATGCGAAGGTTGCCGAGCGCTCATTTATCACGCCGCAATCCGCAAACGAGGTGATGAGTGCCATGGCCACGCGAGGACTGATCCGGCGCGATGCCGATCCGAACCACGGCCGCTTGATCCTTTTGACACTGACCGCGGAAGGCAGCGCGATGCTGCGTCGCTGCGAGACCGTATTTCAACCCCTCGAATTGCAAATGCTCGACGGCATGCAGGATGCCGATCGCGCGGTAGTGCAACGCTGGCTTGACGTCCTGGTGCGCAACCTGCGCAACTGATTCGGTTTCGGACACGCAGCCTTGCCCGACATATCCTGCTGGTTTCGGGTATACACCGAACTCGTGCGCACGCAATATCAGGTAACCTGATATAAATCACCTCTGGTTGCAATCGCGTCGGCGTGGCACCGCGATGCGATGCACTGATCCACACGAATAACGGGAACGTGACATGAGCAAATATGGAAATCGCTGGGAAACGGTGAAGGTGGAGGTATCGGCTGGTATCGCATGGGTCACGCTGAACCGACCGGAAAAGCGCAATGCGATGAGCCCGACGCTCAATCGCGAAATGCTGCAGGTGCTCGATGAGGTCGAGTTCGACGACGAGGCGAAGGTGCTGGTGCTGACCGGTGCGGGCACCGCGTGGACGGCCGGCATGGACCTGAAGGAGTATTTTCGCGAGATCGATGGCGGCTCGGACGCCTTGCAGGAGCGGGTACGTCGCGACGCGTCCGAGTGGCAATGGCGCCGGTTGCGGATGTATAGCAAGCCGACGATCGCGATGGTCAACGGTTGGTGCTTCGGCGGCGGATTTTCCCCGCTGGTCGCGTGCGATCTGGCGATTGCCGCCGACGATGCGGTGTTCGGGCTGTCGGAAATCAACTGGGGCATTCCGCCGGGCAATCTGGTCAGCAAGGCGATGGCGGATACGGTGGGTCATCGCCAGGCGCTGTACTACATCATGACGGGCGACACGTTCACCGGGGCCGAAGCAGCGGAGATGGGGCTCGTCAATCGCAGCGTGCCGCTCGCCGAATTGCGCGATGCGACGATTGCGATCGCCGCGAAGCTGACCGACAAGAATCCCGTCGTGCTGCGCGCGGCGAAACACGGGTTCAAGCGTTGCCGTGAACTCACGTGGGAGCAGTCGGAGGATTATCTGTACGCCAAGCTCGATCAGGCGCAATTGCGCGACCCGGAGCATGGTCGCGAGCAGGGGCTGAAGCAGTTCCTCGATGACAAGGCCATCAAGCCGGGCCTGCAGGCATACAAGCGCTGACTGACAGTGTGTGCTGGTGCCGGGCGCAAGGCGAGCCGAAAGGCGTGTATGCCGTCTTGCGCGGCGTGGCGTGTCCGACGTACCCGTCACGCCGACGTGATGAAAACGATAACGACCCCATCTCGCCCCGCGCCGGCAAGGGCGGGGTGAAGAGACGGACAGGAGACAACATGACCGACGGAAAGATGCTGATCGGCGGCGAATGGCGCGCGGCCACGGGCAGTGCGACGTTCGACCGACACGATCCGGTAACGGGGGCGCTGGCCTCGCGCGCCGGTGCCGCAAGCGTCGACGATGCAACGGCGGCGGTGGCGGCCGCGCACGCCGCCTTCCCCGCTTGGGCGGCGCTCGCCCCGACGGAGCGCCGGCGAAAGTTGCTGCAAGCGGCCGATCTGATGGATGCGCGCGCCGCGGACTTCATCGCCATGGGCGTCGCGGAGACCGGTGCGACGCCCGGTTGGATCGGCTTCAACGTGATGCTTGCGGCGAACATGTTGCGCGAGGCGGCGTCGATGACCACGCAGATTCAGGGCGATGTCATTCCGTCCGATACGCCCGGCAGCCTCGCGATGGGCTTGCGGGTGCCGTGTGGCGTCGTACTCGGCATCGCGCCGTGGAACGCGCCGGTCATCCTCGGCACGCGTGCGGTCGCGATGCCGCTTGCCTGCGGCAACACGGTGGTATTGAAGGCGTCCGAGCTATGTCCGGCACTGCACTTGATGATCGGGGGCGTGCTGAACGACGCGGGCATCGGTGCGGGGGTGATCAACGTGATTACCCATACGGCGGCCGACGCGCCGGCCGTTGTTGAGCGGCTGATCGCGGACCCGCGTGTGCGCCGTGTGAATTTCACCGGTTCGACACGGGTCGGCCGTATTGTCGCGCGGCTTGCCGCGGAGCATCTGAAGCCGGCACTGCTCGAACTTGGCGGCAAGGCGCCGGCGATCGTTCTCGATGACGCCGATCTCGATGCCGCCGTCGACGCGATCGCCTTCGGTGCATTTTTCAATCAAGGGCAGATCTGCATGTCGACGGAGCGCGCGATTGTCGCGCGGGGCGTTGCCGATGCTTTCGTCGAGCGGCTTGCCGTGAAGGCGCGGACGCTCGTGGCGGGTGATCCGCGTGACGGGCATCCGCTTGGCGCGATGGTCGGCGCCGACGCGGCGGCACGCGCCGCGGCGCTGGTCGAGGACGCGACGTTGCAGGGCGCGTCACTGCCGGTTGGCTGTCGTGTCGATGGCGCCATCATGCAGCCGACGATCGTCGACGGTGTGACGTCCTCGATGCGGCTCTATCGCGATGAGTCGTTCGCGCCGGTTGTCGCCGTGCTGCGCGCTGAGGATGACGAGCATGCGATCACGCTCGCGAACGACAGCGAGTTCGGTTTATCCGCGGCGGTATTCAGCCGCGACCTCGCGCGCGCCATGCGTGTTGCGAACCGGATAGCGTCCGGCATCTGTCACATCAACGGCGCGACCGTGCACGACGAGGCGCAGATGCCGTTCGGTGGCGTCAAGTCGAGCGGTCATGGCCGCTTCGGCAGCCGCGCGTCGGTCGCCGAATTCACCGAGCTGCGCTGGATTACCGTGCAGACCTCACCACGTCACTATCCGGTATGAGCAAGGAGACTGCCGTGCTTGCCACGCCTGTTTCATCCGTGCGTTATCGCGCGGCCGACGTCGCCGAGGGCGCCGCGCATATCGAGCGCGACGGTGACGGCTGGCTGCTGCGTGCGGTCGAGCCGCTCGGCGCCTATCCGGATCGCCTGACCGACTGTCTGATCGCCGGGGCGCGGGCGCATCCGTCTCGCACAATCGCCGCGCAACGTGGACCGGACGGCGAGTGGATCCAACTGCATTACGCGGCGATGCTCGAGCGTGCCCGATCACTTGGCGAGGCGCTCATCGGGCTCGGACTATCCGCTGAACGACCGCTCGCGATCCTGTCCGGCAACGACCTGCAGCATCTGCAACTCATGTTCGCCGCGATGCTGGCCGGTGTGCCCGTCGCGCCGATCTCGCCAGCGTATTCGCTGGTATCCACCGACCATGGAAAACTGAAATACACGCTTGGCGTGCTGACGCCTGGCGCGGTATTCGTCGATGACGGCGCGGCGTTCGCACGAGCGATTGCAGCGGCCGCGCCGGCCGACGCGGCCGTGATCGTCGGCCGCAATGCCGGAGCCCTCGCGACGCCTGGCGCGCGCGTCGTCGCGTTCGATGCGCTCCTCGACACGGTCCCGTCGACGATCGATGCCGTCCATGCGCAGGTGGGCCCCGACACGCTCGCGAAGATCCTCTTTACCTCCGGCTCGACGAAGCAGCCGAAGGCCGTGCCGACGACGCACCGGATGTTGTGCAGCAATCAGCAGATGCTGCGCCAGACCATGCCCGAGCTTGCGCGCACGCCACCGGTACTGGTGGACTGGCTGCCATGGCATCACACATTCGGTGGTAGCCACAACCTCGGCATCGCGCTGTACAACGGCGGCACGATCTGGCTCGATGACGGTCGGCCGGTGGCAGGTCGTTTCGACGAAACCGTGCGAAACCTGCGCGAGATCGCGCCCACGATCTATTTCAATGTGCCGAAGGGCTGGGAGGAACTGACGTTCGCCCTGGAGCGTGATTCCGCGTTGCGCGAGTCATTCTTTTCGCGCGTGAAGTTGTATTTCTTCGGTGGCGCGGGACTGTCACAGGCTGCGTGGGACCGGCTTGAACGGGTGACCGAGGCACATTGCGGCGAGCGCGTTCGCATCATGGCGGGGCTCGGCATGACGGAGACGTCGCCGTCATGCCTGTTCACGACCGGGCCGGTGCGACGTTCGGGCTACATCGGTTTGCCTGCACCCGGCTGCGAGGCGCGGCTCGCACGCTGTGGCGACAAGTTCGAGTTGCGTTTTCGCGGGCCGAACGTCATGCGTGGCTATCTCAATGCGGAGGTAGATCCCGCCAGCGTTTTCGATGCCGACGGATTTTATCGCAGCGGCGATGCGGCATATTTCGTCGATCCTGATCGTCCGGCGCTCGGGCTGATGTTCGACGGGAGGCTGACGGAGGATTTCAAGCTCAGTTCAGGGACTTTCGTCAGCGTCGGACCGATGCGCGCGCGGGCGGTATCGGAGGGCGCCCCCTATGTGCAGGACATCGTGGTGACGGGTATCGATCGTGACGACATCGGCTTTCTGGTGTTTCCACGACTCGACGCGTGCCGGCAACTGGCGGGTCTAGCCCCCAATATTCCGGCGGCCGACGTGCTCGCTTCGCCGGCGGTGCGTGACTGGTGCGCGACGTGGCTCGCGCGGTTGAACGCCACCGCGACCGGCAGCGCGTCGCGGATTGCGCGCGTGCGTCTGCTGGAAGTGCCACCGTCACTGGATCTTGGGGAAACAACGGACAAGGGGTCGATCAATCAGGGTGCGGTGCAACGGCATCGTGCGGCGCTGATCGAGCGGCTATACGCGGCGGCGGCCGACGATCCGCTGGCGATTCTTGCGATACACGACGCACAACAGTGACACCCCATGAAACGCGATCGGCGGACGGGGCGGCGGATCTCACCGTCGCGCCGCACTGCCACAACGGGCATACGGAAAAGGAAAAATTAGGTATCCGTATGATGAAAGAAAACCGATAACAGACATTGCCGCGGCACATCATACGTCCGCAAGCGGTGCAAATGGAGACCGACGCATGAATACCTATGTAGCGCAGCGGCAAGGAACCGCCGCGACGCTCGCGCTGTGTTTCGCGATTGCCTTGCTCGAGGGGCTCGACTTGCAATCGGTCGGGGTCGCGGCGCCGCGGATGGCGCGAGAATTCGGCCTGTCGGTTGGGCAGATGGGCTGGGCCTTCAGCGCAGGGACGTTCGGACTGCTGCCGGGCGCGATGCTCGGGGGACGGCTTGCGGACCGCTACGGCCGTAAGCGCGTGCTGATTGCATCGGTCTGCCTGTTCGGGTTGCTGTCGCTCGCGACCGCACAGGTGTCGAGCTTTGCCATGCTGACGGTCGTGCGGGTTCTCACCGGGATCGGTCTGGGCGGCGCGATGCCGAACCTGATCGCGTTGTCATCGGAGGTGGTTGCGCCGAATCGGCGCGGCACGGCGGTCAGCGCGATGTATTGCGGCATTCCGTTCGGCGGTGTAATCGCTTCGCTGATCGGTGTCCTGCTGGCAAGCGATACCGAATGGCGTCATATCTTCTATGTCGGCGGCGTCGGGCCGCTGCTGCTGGTGCCGCTTCTTGCCTTGATGCTGCCTGAGTCGCGCGCGTATCTCGACGCGGCCAGTACACGCAGTGAACCGGCGAGTGTTCGCACCGTGCTGTTCGGCGGCGGTCGCACGCCTGCGACGCTGGCGTTGTGGCTCAGCTACTTCTGCACGCTGATCGTGCTGTACTTCCTGTTGAACTGGCTGCCGTCGCTGATGGCCGCGCGCGGACTCGGCCGCGCGGAGGTCGGCATGGTGCAGATCTGCTTCAATATCGGCGGAGGGCTCGGTGCGCTCGGCATCGGCATGTTGACCGACCGACTCGGCGCGGCGCGCGTCGTGGGTGGCATGTACACCGCAATCGTCGTGTCGCTCGCGGCCCTGGCGCTCGCACCCGGTTTCACGACGTTGGCGGCGGCCGCATTTGCCGCGGGGATGTTCGTGATCGGTGGACAGTCGGTGCTGTATGCGCTAGCGGCGATTTATTATCCCACGGCCATGCGCGGTACCGGCGTCGGGGCGGCCGTTGCCGTGGGGCGGGTCGGCTCGGTCGTGGGACCGCTCGCCGCCGCGCAACTGCTTGCGATGGGACGCAGTACCTCCGTCGTGATTGGCGCGAGCATCCCTGTCACGGTGGTGGCCGCGCTCGCCGCGCTGCTGCTCGTGAGGCGTCAACCGGCCGATGAATGAGTCGCGGATGAGGGCGGTACGCGCATCCCGACACCCGTGTGGTCCACGCTAGGTGTTTGTACTAAACCGTACGCATTGGCGATTTAATATCAGGCTTCCTGATATAAGATGCGCTTCACGACAACGGACATTGGCGCGCCCGATGCCAACGTCGAATCGGGCAATACACGTCGCGGATGTCAAGAAGGCAGACTTTGCGATGCAACTAAAAAGGCGGCATCCGGGCATACCGGACAGTTGCCATCCTGCCAGATGGTTTGGAGATTGGAGACAGCATGAAGAAACTCGTCTGCATCGCGGCCTGTGCGATCGGCAGCGTCGCGCACGCGCAAAGCAACGTGACGTTGTACGGGGTCGTCGATGGCGGCCTGCTTTACCAGAACAAGAACGGCGGTCCGGGAGCGGGCGGTCCGACTTCTCATAGCAGCTTTCTGTTCAGCTCGGGAGGCAATACGAGCAATCGCTTCGGATTGCTCGGCATCGAGGATCTTGGCGGCGGCCTGAAGGCTGGCTTCCAGTTGGAAGGGCAGTTCAGTCTCGGCACGGGCGCGCTGTCGGCAACCAATACGTTGTTCGGCCATTATGCAAACGTGTTTTTGCGCACGCCGTACGGCCAGGTGACCGCAGGTTTGCAGCAAGATCCCGCGTATTACGCATTCGGTCGTGTCGACCCGCGCGACCTGAAGCAGGCGTTCAGCGCGGCCGGCTTCTGGAATTTCAACGAAGGCAGGAGCACGAGCTCAGCTGTCACCGTGTATGAATCCAATTCACTCGCGTATACGTATCGCACTGATAGCGTCTACGCTGGCGTGCTGTACCACTTCGGCAACCAGTCCGGCAGCCTTGCGCAAGGGCAGACGGTGTCGGCCGGCGCTGCCTATACGGGCGACCCGCTGATCGCCGAGGTGGCATACGTGCAGAAGAACGACACGACCGGCACGCGTGACCTGCGTGTATGGTCGCTCGGTGGCGGCTACCGGCTTGGCACGGTCACGCTGAAGGCGGCGTGGACCGACTACGACCAGCCGTTGGGCAATGCCATTTCACAGTTCGGGGTGACGGGTCCGTCCGACATCCGCGTGCTCCAAGCGGGCGCTAACTGGAATGTGACGCCCGCGACGCGGCTGACACTCGCCTACTACTGGGCCGAGGATCGGAAGAACACGCAGAATGCGACCACCACCGTCGTGTTGAGCGATGATTATCTGCTGTCGAAGGCGACCAGCGTATACGGCTATGTTGGTTGGATGAATGCGAAGAAAGGCGCGAATGGGCTAACGAATCTGATGACCGCATCGCTGACGGGCGGCGTGGCAGGACAGAACACGACGGCAGTCGGCGTCGGCATCTCGCATAAGTTCTGACCACGCGTAGCGGCACAATGCAACCACGCACGCAGTGGTCGCGTGCGTAACGACGACAAGCGGGAGACGACACGAAATGCAGATGGATCACGATAACGCGGTGCATCGCCCGGGTGGCGCCGGCGTAGCGAAAGTATCGGCCGGCAAGGTTGCATGGATGGTCGTGCTGGCCGCTGGCGTGGCTGGCTATTCGGGGGCGGCCCTGTCGGCATCGGCATCGTCCGGCTCGGCTTCGTCGGTCGCGCGGCGCGACGCCGATAGTAGCGCACAGATGTGCGCGCGCCTTGCTGAAAGCGCGATACCCGATGGCACGGTCACGTCGGCGAAATGGGTCGACGCGGTCAACGGCAAGCCTTCCGAGACGCTACCGGCGCATTGCCTCGTCGAGGGCGTGCTCGCGTCGCGCACCGGCCGGCCCGCGCCGGTCACGGTGAACGGCGCCGCTTCGACCAATGCGCAATACGGCATTCACTTCCAATTGCGTTTGCCGCTCGTATGGGCGGGACGCTTCTTCTACCAGGGCGGCGGCGGTAGTGATGGCGTGGTGCTGCCGGCTACCGGCACGATCCCGTCGTGGCGAGACGGTCCGCGTGCATTGGCGCGCGGCTTTGCCGTCGTCAGTTCCGATGCCGGCCACACCGCCGACCAGAACGTCGGCTTCGGTGTTGATCCCCAGGCACGTGTGGATTACGGCTATGCATCGATCGGCCCGGTCACGCGCGCCGCGAAGCAATTGATTGGCGCATTCTACGGCATCGGGCCGAAGCATTCCTATTTCGCCGGCTGCTCGAAAGGCGGCCAGGAAGCGATGGAAGCGATGCAGCGCTATGGCAGCGAATACGATGGCATCATCGCAGGTGATCCTGGTTTCCGCTTACCGCACGCGGCCATCGCGCAGGTTGCCGACACGCAGGCTTTCTCCCGCGCCGCGCCGCGCGCCTCGGACGGGCGTGTGTTGCTCGGCCAGGCGTTCTCGAATGCGGATCTTAATCTCGTCGCCACGGCCGCGCGCGCGCGCTGCGGCAACAGCGACGGCTTCGATTACCGGCCGGACACCTGCCGGTTCGATCCGGTGGAACTGCAGTGCCGGGCGGGTCAGACCGAGCAGTGCTTGCGCCCGGCGCAGGTTACCGCGCTGCACGAGGTGTTCGATGGTGCGAAATCATCCGATGGTCGCCCGTTGTATGCGCGCTGGCCGTATGACTCGGGGATTGGTAGTGCGAACTGGCGTCAATGGAAGCTGGGTGACAGCACGAATCCGTCGCTCGCCGAAACGCTGGGTGCTGGATCGATGCAGTACGTGTTCTCGACGCCGCCCCGCGATACGTTTGATATCCAGACGGTGTCGCTCGACGATCTCGATCGTTCAATCTACCGGAAGACCCCGGAATATCCGCAGTCGTCCGTCGAATTCATGGACGCTGATTCACTTGATCTCGACGGTTTCAGGGCGCGTGGCGGCAAGCTGTTGATGTATCACGGCGGCAGCGATCCGGTGTTCTCCGTGCTGGATTCCATCGACTACTATCGGCGGCTTTCCGAAAAATACCGTGCACGCGCCGATGCATTCGCGCGCCTGTACATCGTGCCGGGCATGAACCATTGCGCGGGTGGCGACTATGCGCTCGACAGCTTTGATTCGCTTGCGGCGATAGTGGGCTGGGTCGAGCGTGGCACCCCGCCGGGTGCGCTCGTCGCGCATGCGGGTAGTCAGTCCGGGTCGCAGTTGCCGGCCGGGATGACGCGTCCACTGTGCCCCTATCCGCAGACCGCGCGATATGTGAAAGGTGACGTGAACGATGCGTCGAGTTTTGTGTGCGTCGGGTCGTGAGCGCGATGAACAGGAGACATGCGATGAAAACGACTTGGTTGAAACCGCGGGGGTTGGCCGTCTTGCTGATGCTGGTATCCGTGGCGGCCGCCCAGGCGGCCGATATACCGTCACCGCCGCCGGAGCATCCCCCTTCGACCGAACTCGTGATGGAAATCACCTGTGATCTCGCGCCGACGATGTCACTCGGTGAATCGCCGATCGGTGAGCGGCGGATGGTGCCCATCGTCGGTGGCACGTTCACCGGCCCGCATATTCACGGAACCGTGCTGGCGGGTGGGGCGGATCGGCAACTGGTGCGTCGCGACGGCTACAAGCAACTATCCGCCACCTATGAGTTGAAGACCGACGACGGTGCAGTGATCAGCGTGTCGAATCACGTACTTGCGCCGCCGCAGCGTGCGCCCGGCCAGGCTGTGTTCTCGAATCTGGATCTGATTGCGCCGTCGGGGCGGTACGGTTGGATCAACGAGGGCGTGTATGTCGGAACGCTCGACAGCCTGCGTCCGGCACGCGATGCGGTGCTGATTCGCGTGTATCGACTTAAGTAGGCTTTTCGCGGCCGGACGATTCGCGACGATTGCCGCCCCGCATTGCCGGGGCATTGATCAGGTGTCGCTGTTGCCGCGCGCGTCGCGTTCGGCGATCCATGCGTGCGTCGGATCGTTCTTGAAGTGCCAGGTGCGCTTGTCGCCGGCCATGACATTCAGGTAGTAGTTGTCATAGCCGTACGGCACCACCACGGGATGATAGCCGCGCGGCACCATCACCACGTCATGATCTTCCACGGCCATCGTTTCGTCGAGGTCGCGCTGGTCGGTGTAGACGCGCTGAAACGCGAAGCCTTGCGGCGGATTCAGCCGGTGGTAATAGGTTTCCTCGAGCGCGCTTTCCACCGGCACGTTGTCCTGGTCGTGCTTGTGCGGTGGGTAGCTCGATGCGTGCCCGCCAGGCGTCTTCACTTCCACGACGAGCAATCCCTCGGCGGGCTCGGTCTGCGGGAGAATATCGCAGATATAGCGTGTATTCGCCCCTTTGCCGCGCGTCGAGCGGCTCATGTGCGACGGATCGATAAGGCGTGGGGGATACATGCCGGTCGCGGGCGCGCTCGCGACACCGATCTCGGCGTGGCGCGACGCGTGCACGGTAGCCGTCAAGGTGGGCGGTAGATAGACCGCGTACGGTGCGGTGTCCTCGAACACGCTGTCGCGCGTGCCGATGTTTTCCCAGCGGTGCATGCCCGCCTCGATCGTCACCGTGCCTGACAAGACCACGATGCACATCTCACGCGCCGTCTCGTAGAGTGACAGGCTCTCGCCGGGTGCAAGCCGGTAGGCCGCAAAACCGACATGTTTCCACGCCGCGCTTTGCGGTGTCACGCACGCGATGGTCTTGCCGTCGCGTGAAGCCTTCACGAGTAGGTTCATGCTGCCTCCTTCGAATGGGAATCGACGAGCGCGCGCAAAGTGTCATACCCCTTTTGCGCGAAGGCGTAGCTCGGCGCGATGACCGGGTCCTGCTCGGCCTCCACCACCAGCCAGCCGCGGTATCCGTGCTTTTTGAGGCGTGCGATGAGCGCGGGGAAGTCGATGTCGCCGTCGCCCGGAACCGTGAACGCGCCGTTGACCACGGCTTCCAGAAAACTCCAGTTGCGATTGCGTGCCAGCTTGACGACCTCGGTGCGCACGTCCTTGCAGTGGACGTGGCATACGCGTGCGACATGGCGATCCAGCACGGCGAGCGGATCTCCCCCGGCGAATGTGATGTGTCCCGCATCAAACAGGAGGCCCACCGTATCGTCGGTCAGGCTCATCAGCCGATCCACGTCGTCGGGGGTTTCGATATAGGCGCCCATGTGATGATGGTAAGCGACGCGTACACCGTGCGAGAGGGTGTAGGCCGCGAACGTGTCGAGGCGCTCGGCGTACGTGTCCCATTGCGCATCGGTAAAAAAGCGTGGGCGTTTATAAAGTGGTTGTGGCGCACCTTGGATCGAATGGGCGACCTCGCCATACACCATTACTCGCGCGCCGTTCTTCGCCAGCAGAGCCAGATGAGGGCCGACCGCTTCTATTTCCGCCTCGGCGCTGCGCTCGGCGAGGCGCCCCGAGTACCAGCCCGAGACGAGCGCGAGATCGTATGCGTCAAGCAGCGTCTTCAGGGCATGCGGTTCGCGCGGAAACTTGTTGCCGAGCTCAAAACCGTCATAACCGATCCGCCGGCCTTCGGTCAGCGCCGTGGCGAGTGGCGTTTCACCACCGAGCGAAGGCAGGTCGTCGTTCATCCACGACAGCGGATTGATGCCGATGCGTACGTCGAATCTGCTCATGGTGTTAGTCCTTTTTGCGTCCGCGTGCTGCAACGGCGCGTTCGTAGATCTCGCGTGCCTGGTTTACCGAGGCCCGTGCCGAGACCTCCGGCACCGCGACTTCCCACCACCAGCCTCCTTCCTCCGTCGGACGTGCCGGGTCCGTGTCGATGCTGATGAGATAGCTGTAATGTGCGGCGCGTGCGCGTCGCATGGCGGCTTCGAGTTGGCTGATGTTGGAGACGTGTTCGGCGCTCGCGCCGAGCGCGCGGGCATGCATTGCGAAATCGATGAAGGGCGCGCCGTCCGGTCCTTGTCTGCAGTCGTCGATAAGATTGTTGAACGGGGCGCCGCCGCACGCCTGTTGCAGCCGGTTGATGCAACCATAGCCGCGGTTGTCGAGTAGCACCACGATCAGCTTGCATCCGAGCATTACGGACGTGGCCAGCTCGCTGTTCATCATCAGATAGCTGCCGTCGCCCACGATCACGATCACTTCGCGGTCCGGCCGCGCGAGCTTCACGCCGAGGCCCCCCGCGATCTCATAGCCCATGCAGGAGTAACCATATTCGACGTGGTAAGCGCCGGCCACGCCCGCGCGCCAGAGTTTCTGCAGATCGGCGGGAAGTGTGCCGGCCGCACACACCACGATGTCGTTGACGGGCGACTCGGCGTGCGAGCGCTGCACCGCGCCGATCACGTCGGCTTCGCGCGGCAGCGCGTGGTCTGCGGGGGGCGTGCCGGTGACGCGAGCTACGGTGGCGCGCCAATCGCCGGCCAGGGCCTTCGCGCTGGTGGTCCACTGTGGCGCGGCACGCCAGTCCCCGAGCGCGGCGCTCAGCGCATCGAGCGCGGGTGCCGCGTCGCTTTCCACGGCGATGCTGCCTTGCTTCAACGCATCCAATCCATTCGCATTGACCGCGACGATGCGCGCTTGGGAGAAAAGCGTATTCGAGCCGGTGGTGAAATCCTGTAGTCGTGAGCCGACGGCGAGCACGCTGTCTGCCGTATTGGCGAGATCGTTCGCTGCCGCCGAACCGGTTACGCCGATGCCGCCCACGTTCAGCGGGTGATCCCATGCGAGCGCACTTTTTCCCGCCTGTGTTTCCGCGACGGGCACGCCATGGCGCTCCGCGAAGCGCCGAAGCGCCGCGCTTGCGTCGCCATACAGCACGCCCCCGCCCGCGATGATCAGCGGCGTGTACGCTTCACGCAAGGCGTGCGCGGCCGCATCGATTTCATGTGCGACCGGCGCCGGGGCATGGAAGGATATCGTGCGTGGTGCGAAAAACGCGAGCGGATAGTCGTAGGCCATTGCTTGCACGTCCTGCGGCAGGGCAAGCGTTACCGGCCCGCACAGCGCCGCGTCGGTCAGCACGCGAATCGCGCGCGGTAGCGCACTCAGCAATTGCGCCGGATGCATGATGCGGTCGAAGTAGCGCGACACCGGTTTGAGGGCATCGTTGGCCGAGATGCCGCCGTCGTGCGTGTCCTCTATCTGTTGCAAGACGGGGTCGGGGGCACGCGAGACGAATATGTCGCCCGGCAATAGCAAGACCGGCAATCGGTTCACATGCGCGAGTGCCGCCGCGGTCACGAGATTGGTGGCGCCTGGCCCGATGGAGGTGGTGACCGCCATCATGCGCTGGCGGAAATGCGCCTTTGCATAGGCGATGGCACTATGCGCCATCGCCTGTTCGTTATGCGCCCGATAGGTCGGCAGGGTGTCGCGCGCTGCGTATAACGCCTCGCCGATGCCTGCCACATTGCCGTGTCCGAAGATCGCGAAGACGCCGCCGAAGAGCGGTTCGCCCGTGGCCACCCGCAACGCCGCGATATAGCGCACGAGCGCCTGGGCGGTGGTGAGTCGGACCGTCGTTGCCTGCGCGCTCATGCTGCCTGCTCCTGACGTCGTGGCATTCCGGGTGCGCGGACCTTCCGCCATGCGTCGACCAGCGTTTGGAACGTATGCCGTACCTGCGCGATCAGTTCGCGGTCGTCGATTTCGCCGGCGAGCCATGCGCGGCTGGGATCATGAAAGATGGTCCGTCCGACCGTGAAGCCACGGCATGTCGCGGATGCCGCCGCCGCCACGAATGCCTCGCCTAACTGCTCGACTGGCGCCGACAGCCCGAGTAGCACCACGCCCTGGCAGGCAGGGTCGCGCTCGGCGATCAGTGCGTCGATGGCCTGCCATTGCGTCGCGCTCATGGACTCCAGCTTCCACCAATCCGGATAGATGCCGAGGTTATAGAGGCGCTTGAGCGCACGATAAACGCTGTCCTCCTCGGCGATCGGTCCGGTTTTCGGCACGATCACTTCGAGCAGCAACGCGTGACCGCTTGCCTGCGTCGCGTCATAAAGGGCGCGGATCTGCGCTTCCTGTTCGAGCCGCACATCATGGGGATGGTCGGGATGAAACTGCACGAGACATTTGACGATATGCTCGCGCGGCCAATCGGCCAGCGTCGTGCCGATCGAGCGACCTTGGTCGAATACGAGCGGCAGCGACCCTGGCATCTCCACGGGTCGCGCGATCCACCATCCGCGCCCGGTCGCCGCGTTGAGGGCATCCTGACCATAGCGCCCGTCGATCAGCACGCCGATGCGCCCTGCGAGTCCGCATTGTTGCTCGGTCTCGGCCACCGCCTCGACGAAGAGGCGCTTGAGTGTCGCGATACGCTCCTCGCCCGCGCCGCTCTGCTGTGCGAGTTCGAAGAATTGCGGACGATGATCGAAGGCGAAGCCAAGCACTTCGTCCCATTGCCTGCGTGCGGGACTGGTGCGATGCAGGCGCGCGAGGTGGGCATCGCGGTCCGGACGACGCATGCGTTCAGGCTCACGGCTCGCGGCGTCGAGGAAATAATCGAGTTCCGCGGACGTGGGCATGGCCGGCGCGCATCCATGGCGTGACACCACCAATGCGCCGCAGGCGTTGGCGGTGCGTGCGCACGCCTCGGGTGACGCGTCACGCAGCCATTTGGAAAGAAAGCCCGCGGCGAACGCGTCACCCGCACCCAGCACATTCAGCACTTCCACCTGCACACCGCGATGGATCAGTGTGGCGTCGAGTGTCGGCGGCACCGCGCCGTCGATGATCGAGCAGCCGAGCGGTCCCCGCTTGACCACGAGCGTGGCGCCGGTCACACGCCGTACGGCCGCGAGGGAGTCGACGAGGTCGTCGTGTCCTCCTGCGATGCGAAACTCTTCCTCGGTGCCGATCACGAGATCCATCAGCGGCAGGATGCCTTGCAGATGCGCGGTCACGCCTTCGTTCGCGATAAAGCGTGTTTCGCCATCCGCTTTGCCGGTCAGCCCCCACAACACCGGCCTGTAGTCGATATCGAGTATGGTACGCACGTCGTTGCGGTGCGCGTATTCGAGGGCACGGCGGCTCGTGCGGTTAACCTGCGGCGTGGAGAAGTGCGTGCCCGTGATCAGCAGCGATTTCGCGGACGCGATGAATGCTTCGTCGACGTCGCTTTCATCTACCGCCATGTCGGCGCAGTTTTCGCGATAGAACACGAGCGGAAAGGTGTCGCGGTCTTCGATGCCTAGGAGCACGAGCGCCGTAAGCCGTTCGGGATCCACCTTGATGTAGCGCGTGTCGCAGCCTTCGCGCTGGAGTGTCTCCAGGAGGAAGCGGCCCATATGGTCGTCACCGACGCGCGTGAGCATTGCCGATTTCAGGCCAAGTCGCGCCGCGCCAAACGCGATGTTCGCCGATGAACCGCCGAGATACTTCGCGAACGTCGAGACGTCTTCGAGACGCGCACCAACCTGCTGTGCATAAAGGTCGACGCCAAGTCGACCCAGGCAGATGATGTCGAGCGCGCGGTGACGGTCAAAATGGATTTCAGCGCGTGATTCGTTTTTCACTGACATGTCGCGTTCCGGTGCGTAATCCTTGTTCAACGGTCAGACCGTCGCCCCTTCCAGTTCTTCGATCATCCGCTGCATTTCGGCACCTCCCGCCATCATGTCGAGCACTTCGTTCTTCGTGATGGTGTCCTTGGTGAACGTGCCGAGCGAGCGCCCGCGATTGAGCAGCGTGAAGGAATCGCCAATCGGATAGGCATGGTGCACGTTGTGGGTGATGAAAATCACGGAGATGCCTTTGGCGCGCGCCGCATGGATCAGCCGCAGCACGTTGAAACTCTGCTTCACGCCGAGTGCGGCAGTGGGTTCGTCGAGGATCAGTACGCGCGCGCCGAAGTGGATCGCGCGTGCAATCGCCAAGCACTGCTTTTCGCCGCCGGACATGGTGCCGATGGGTTGATGCGGGTCGCGTACGTGGATGCCCATTTCGGCAAGCTTCGCGCGAGCGGTTTCGGCGGCAAGATCAAGGTCCATCACGTTGAAGAGGCCGAGATATTTTCTTTGTGGTTCACGGCCCATGAAGAAATTGCGCGCTACGGACAGGAGCGGCACGAGCGCGAGATCCTGGTAGACAGTCGCGATGCCTAAGTCCAGCGCCTCCTTGGGGGACTGGAACATCACCGGCTTGCCATCGACGAGATACTGGCCGGAGGAGGGCGCATGCACGCCGGCGAGCATCTTGATCAGCGTGGACTTGCCAGCGCCGTTGTCGCCGAGCAGGCAATGCACTTCTCCCCGCCGCAGATGCAAGGTGACGCCATTGAGTGCGATGACCTTCCCGAAGAACTTGCTGACGTTGTCAAGCGCAAGAATGACATCGTCGCTTGGCGTGAAAGAGTCGGTGGACATGACGATTTCCTCGCTCATTGTGCCTGCGACACGCGGCGGCGCACGTAGTGGTTGAAAAGCACGGCGAGCAGCAGCATCACGCCCAGGAACACACGGAACCAGTCGGAACTGACGTTCGTATAGGTGATGCCGATCTGCACGACGCCAAAGATCAGCGCGCCAAAGCATGCCCCGATGACCGACCCATAGCCGCCCGTGAGCAGCGTGCCGCCGATGACGGCAGCGATGATGGCTTCGAACTCCTTTTGCAAGCCGCGATCGGCGGCGGCCGAGCCGATATCGCATACCTGGAGCACGGCGAACAGGCATGCGCAGAAGGCGGTCAGCACGAAGAGGGAGATTTTCACGCGCTTGACCGGTATGCCCACGTTCTTTGCCGCATTGGCGTCGCCACCCACCGAGAGAATCCAGTTGCCGTAGCGCGTCTTGGCAAGCACGAAGGCGCTGACCGCTGCAAGCGCGAACCACCAGAGAAGCACTTTTGGAATGCCTGGCACGAGTGGCTCGCCATTATCAAGCAATTGAAGCAGGCCCATGTGGGCGAGCGCCGTGAAAAAGCCGTGGAACGCGACGCCATGAAAAAGCGTGTTTGTGATCCGGTCCGCCTGTGCGATGTCGCCGACGCCCGAGACGATGGTGCGGTCAGCGAACAAGATGGAAAGCGCGAGCGTGAGGCCGCGCAGGATAAAGAGAAACGCGAGCGTCACAATGAACGACGGCAGGCGCGTCTTCATCACGATATAGCCGTTGAGCGCACCGAGCAGCATGGAGGCAATGAACGCGAAGAGGATCGCGAGTGAGATCGGCCAATGGAAGTACACCGAGGGAATCGCGACCATCATGCCGCTAAAGCCGATCATCGATCCGATGGAGAGATCGAATTCTCCTGCGATCATCAAAAGGCATGCACCTACCGCAAGCAGCCCGAGATAGGCGGCGACCTGCGACCAGTTCATCACGCCATCGAGATTGAACATGCCCGAACTGCCTGCCCCGAACCCGAATATCGCAAAGACGAGCACGGTGCCGGAGATGGCGGCGAATTCGGGGCGATTCAGCAGATGGCCGAACCACGATTCGCGCCGGACGCGCTCGTCGTCCTGCGCGTCTTTTTCAACCACCCCGGACGACTTTGGGTACCGGGGAGGGTAATGTTTGCCGGCTAAGCCCATGATGGCTCCTTGAAACCTATTCAATGCGGTGCGTTGATACGCGCGCGCCAGCCATGCCTCTCGGCATGGGAATCAGGCGTGCGGTTGCAGCGGATGCGACGCGCGTTCGAGGACGGCCCGGGCTCGCGTTTTTCCGGCAACGGACGGATCAACCGGTCAGCGGTACTGGCCCGCATATTTCAGTACCTTGTCGATATTCTCTTTCGTGATGAAACCCGGGCCCGAACGGATGTTCTTCGGCCCATATGACGGTTGCAGGCCATAAGTCGCCAGGCGCGCCTGGAATTTCGGATTCGCCTCGAGAATCTGGCGGATCTTTACCGGATCAGTGGTCTTGTCTTTTTTCACGATGGCCAGCACCGCAACCGGAATGTAGCCTTGCAGATAGGGCTGCTGG
Source organism: Robbsia andropogonis (assembly GCF_000970345.1). Taxonomy (GTDB): domain Bacteria; phylum Pseudomonadota; class Gammaproteobacteria; order Burkholderiales; family Burkholderiaceae; genus Robbsia; species Robbsia andropogonis. Next base: position 30,145 of record NZ_LAQU01000010.1, read on the forward strand.
TCGATGGCGAACTGGATCGTGCCGGCCTGGATGGCTTTGGCGATATCGTCGGAGAAGTCGAAGGTGGCGAACCAGATCTTGTTGGCAAGGCCCATTTGTTGCACGGCTTTGAGGGTGGCTGCGGCCGGTGTGGGTCCGAGCGTCAGGATGGCCTGCGTGTTCGGATGGTTGCGCAGGTACGCGCTCACCTTGGACTGGATTTCGGTTGGGTCCTGGCCGGAATCGAGCGTGGCGGGCCTGTAGTCCACACCGATCGCGTCGGCAAAGCCACGACAGCGATCGAATGACACGACGTTGGTGGCGAGGTGGTTCACGCACAGGAACGATTTGATGCCGGCCGCTTTCGCCCTTTCGCCGGCCGCTTTGCCCGCCACGTATTCCGGCTGGCCGACGTGCATGATGGCACCCAGCTGCGCGCTCTGTTCCTCGGTGCCCGAATTGATCGTGACCAGCGGAATTTTTTTCGCCGTTACTTTGTTTATCGAACTTTTCAGCACGTCGTAGTCTGCGATCGTGCTGATCACGCCGTCGTAGTTGCGTGCCGCCGACTGCTCGATCAGACGTGCCATGTCGGCGAGGTCGCCATTCGGCGGGTTACGGTAGTCGGTCTGGACGTTGAAGTCTTCATCCGCCTGCTTGATGGCGTTCTTGATGGTGTTCCACCACGAGTCCGAGTCGGGCGCGTGGCTGATCAGGACGAACTTCGCGTCGGCGGCCGTTGCCGTCGGCGAGGTTATTGCCGCTGCGCCGCACAACGCGACGGCAGCCGCCAGCGCACGGAGCGCAGCCCGGCCGTTGCAGAATGTCATTTGTCTCCACCTGTTTCGGTTGTCTTTTTAATGGAACGGTCGATGTGTCCGCGAGGCCGTTCACGACCAAGAGTAGGGCAACGGTGACGGCTTTGCAATAGGAAGTTTAACCATCTCATAAATAGAAAATACGTTCCATTTGCGCTGCGACTTCCCTATACTTCCGAGCATCGTTGCAATTTTGAGAAAGCACCATGCAGGAAGAGAACGGAGCGGAGCAATTGGGCGTCGACGAACTGATGCAGCGCATCACGGCAGCATTCGACACCTTGCCGCGCCAGTTGAAGAGCGTCGCGACCTATATCGACCAGCACCGCGCGAACGTGATGATGGATCGCACGAGCGACATTGCGACGGCGTGTGACGTGCACCCGTCCGCCGTGGTGCGGTTTGCCCAACGTTTCGGGTTTTCCGGCTTCTCGGATCTTCAGGCGGTGTTTCGCCAGGCGTACACGGGGCAAGGGGGGGGCGCACAGAGTTACCAGCAGCGCATCCGCAAACTCATCAACGAGAAACCCGGCAAGCTTTCATGCGTGGCCGTGGCGCGTGAGTTCATCGAGGCGTCTCGTAGCGGGCTGGGAGAACTTGAGGCGGGTCTCGACGACAAGCAGTTCGAGGCTGCCGTGGAAATGCTCCGGCAAGCGGAAAACATCTACGTGGTCGGGGTGCGGCGCTCGTTTCCGGTGGCAACCTACATCGTTTACGCATTGCAGCACACGAAGAAGCGTGTGCATTTGATCTCCGGTTTTGGCGGCATGTATCGCGAGCAGATCCGCAGCGTGAGAAAAGGCGACGTGGTGATTGCCATCAGTTTCGCGCCCTACGGCAAGGAGACGCAGTACTGCGTGCGCGCGGCGCAGCATCATGGCGCCCGCACGCTTGTCATCACCGACAGCCAGCTTTCGCCGCTCGCGCGTCACGCGAGCGCGTATTTGTTCGTGAAGGAAGGTAGCGCGTTCGCGTTCCGTTCCCTCACGAGCACGATCTGCCTGTGCCAGGCGCTTTTCATTGCGCTTGCGTACCGGCTCGAGTTGAACGTGGAAGAATCCAAGGAGACCGGCGGCTATGACGATTGATGTGGCGGTGTTCGGGGCGGGGCGGATTGGTACGATCCATGCGGCGAATCTCGCGCGCCAGCCGGGCGTAAGGCTTAAATACGTGGTGGATGTGAACAGCGCCGCCGCCGCGACGCTCGCCGCTCGACACGGCGCGCGGGTTGCCGATAGGGACGGGGCCATGGGCGATGCCGCGATCGGCGCGACGGTGATCTGTTCCAGTACCGATACGCACGCCGACCTGATCCTGCAATCGGCGGCGCAGGGGAAGCATGTTTTCTGTGAGAAGCCGGTGGATCTCACGCTCGCGCGTGCGCGAGCGTGTGCCGATGCGGTCGCGCAGGCCGGCGTCGTGTGCATGATCGGTTTTCAGCGCCGCTTCGATCCGACATTTTCCGCCCTCAAGGCACGCGTAGACGCGGGCGAGATCGGCGTGCCGGAAATGCTGGTGGTGACGAGCCGCGATCCGGGTGCGCCGCCGGTCGATTACCTCCGCCATTCTGGTGGCATCTTCAAGGACATGCTGATCCATGACTTCGACATTTTCCGCTGGATGCTCGACGATGAAGCCGATACGTTGCACGCAACCGGCAGTTGCCTGACCGATCCGGCCATTGCCGCGGTGGGCGATATCGACTCCGCGGCAGTCACGATTCGCACGAAACGCGGGCGTTTGTGCCAGATCAATACGACGCGGCGGGCGGCCTACGGCTACGATCAGCGCTTTGAACTGCTTGGTAGCGAGGGCATGCTGCAGGCAGGCAACGTGCGACCGACCGAAGTGACGGCGTACACGAAGCAGGCGGTATCGAATGACGTGCCCGAGGCGTTCTTCCTCGAACGTTATCGCGCCGCGTACGCCCTCGAAATCGCGCATTTCCTTGACGCCGTGACGACGGCCAAGCCCGTGCGCACGACCGTTGCGGACGGTATGAAAGCGCTTGAACTTGCCGAAGCCGCGACGCTTTCCTGGAAGGAAGGCCGCATCGTCACGTTTGGGGAGCGCGCGGTATGAGCGTGCCCGTTCAGGTTGGCATTGTCGGGCTAGGACGGCTCGGTCGACGCCACGCGGAAAACCTTGCCTGGCAGGTGCCGGGCGCGGTGCTGGCGGCCGCATGCAGCCCGTTGCAGGAGGAACGTGAGTGGGCAAGCGCGAATCTGCCCGTGCTTCGGCTTTACAGTGATTATGCCGCACTGCTCGCCGACGACGAGATCGACGCTGTCTGGCTCGTCACACCGACGTCACTACATCCGGCGCAGATCATCGACGCCTTGCGCGCGGGCAAGCATGTCTTCTGCGAAAAGCCGCTCTCGCTTGATCTCGCCGACTGCAACCTTGTGATAGCGGAGCATGCACGGCATCCTCATCTCCAGGTGATGATCGGCTTTGTGCGGCGGTTCGATCCGAGCTACCGCGACGCTTTCGAGAAGCTCGGGCAGGGTATGATCGGCCGGCCATTCATGGTGCGCTCGCAAACGTGCGACAAGAATGATCCCGATGGATTTTTCGTGCGCTTCGCACCGACCTCGGGAGGACTGTTTCTCGACTGCAGCGTCCACGACATCGATCTGGTGCGCTGGCTACTCGGTAATCCAAAGCCGACACGCGTTTTCGCGAGCGGGACGATCGCCTTGCACGAGGGTCTGCGCGAATGCGGCGATATCGACAATGGTGTGGGTGTCTGCGAGTTTGAAGACGGGAAATTGGCGGTGTTCTATGCTTCGCGGACGATGTCGCACGGGCACGATGCACAAACGGAGATCATCGGCACGGGTGGAGTGCTTGCTGTGGGACACAATCCCCGGGCCAATCGCGTGGAGATTGCCGACGAGCATGGTGTGCGCAACGAATGTACGCCGACCTTCTTCGAACGTTTCGAGGCTGCCTTCTTGCACGAGGCGCGGGCGTTCATCGGCGCATTGCGGGGCGGCCCCGCGACAGGCCTCACGCTGGATGACGCGCGTGAGGCCACCCGTATCGGCATTGCGTTGCGTGAGGCGTTGCAAGGTGGACAAGTGGTGCGGCTTTAGGGCGAGGGCTTCATGTACCGTGCATACTTCTGCGCACCGCCCTTGTAAGTTGGGGGCAGAGGTAATGCCCATCTATGTCGGGCGCGGGCGCGATACGTGACGGCGGCGCCGACCGATCCGGGCCGGCGCTCGAAACGCGACGTGTTACGTCGATCTATTATTTCGAGATTGGCATGGCGAACTCGGCGCCTTTCCCGATGCTCTCCGGCCAGCGTTGGAGGATCGACTTTTGCTTCGTGTAGAAGCGTACGCCTTCTTCCCCATACGCATGCATGTCGCCGAACAGGCTGCGTTTCCAGCCACCAAAGCCGTGCCACGCCATGGGAACCGGAATAGGGACGTTGATCCCGACCATGCCAACCTGAATCTGCCGCCCGAATTCGCGCGCGATATTCCCGTCGCGGGTATAGCATGCCACGCCGTTGCCAAATTCATGATTATTGACGAGCGCCACTGCCGCCGCAAAATCCTTGACCCGTACACATGCCAGGACCGGGCCGAAAATCTCTTCCTTATAAATCCGCATTTCCGGGGTGACATGGTCAAAAAGAGTGCCTCCGGTAAAGAAACCTTCCTCCCGGCCAGCTACTTTCAGCCCGCGTCCATCGACGACAAGTTGCGCGCCTTCTTGCACACCGATGTCGATGTAACTCTCTATGCGTTCGAGCGCCTGCCGCGTGACCACCGGTCCCATTTCCGCGTCGGGTGCCATGCCGTCCTTGACGACCAGGTTACGCGCGCGGTCGGCCAGGCGCGGCATGACTTTGTCGGCAACGTCGCCGACCAGGACGGCCACTGAAATCGCCATGCATCGTTCCCCGGCCGAGCCATAGGCTGCGCCAATCAAACCGTCGATTGCTTGGTCCAGGTCGGCGTCAGGCATCACCACCATATGATTCTTGGCACCACCCAGGGCTTGAACGCGTTTGCCGTTTTTTGCACCGGTTTCATAGATATGATTCGCAATCGGCGTCGAGCCGACGAAACTCACTGCGTGAACCTCCGGGTGCTGCAAGAGAGCATCGACGACCGTTTTGTCGCCTTGCACGACATTGAATACGCCGTCCGGAAGCCCAGCTTCTTTCAGCAATCGCGCCATGAAAATAGCCGCTGACGGGTCGCGCTCGCTGGGCTTCAGAATAAATGTGTTGCCGGTGGCGATGGCGACCGGATACATCCAGCAAGGTACCATGCAAGGGAAATTGAACGGTGTGATGCCGGCAACCACGCCGAGAGGCTGTCGCACCGTCCAGTTATCCATGCCCGTGGATACTTGCTCGGTATAGTCCCCCTTCAACAATTGCGGGATGCCGCATGCGAATTCGATGATGTCGATGCCGCGCGTGACTTCTCCCTGTGCGTCTGAAAAAACCTTGCCGTGTTCGGCGGTGATGATGGCTGCCAATTCGTCCTTATGCTGATTCATCAACGCGAGAAATGCGAGCATGACGCGTGCGCGGCGAATTGGCGGCACGTCGGCCCACTTGGGGAAGGCCGCTTTTGCAGCTGCCACGGCGGCGTCGACATCGGCGGTGTCGCCGAGCAAGAGTTTTCGGTGTGATTGGCCGGTCGCGGGGTTGAAAACGGGTTGCGTCCGAGTGCCTGCACCACGAACCTCGACGCCCCCAATGAAATGCGTGACGTCGGCGGTTGCCTGATAACTTTGCATGTGACACCTTTCGGGTTGACTGTTCAGTATTGGTAGTCTATGACCGAAAAACCAGGCCGAAAAGCGGCGTTTTCAAAACACATTGTTTTTTCCTATGAACAATCGCGTGAATGAAATGGCAAGTGTCGAAGGTCTTTGGGTCCATCTTCACTGGCTTGTGGTACTCAGTGAGCAGGGATCGTACACCCGGGCCGCCGCACGGTTGCACGTCAGCAAAGCCGCCATGAGCCAGAAAATCGCCGAGTTGGAGCGTGCCGCGGGTATCGCGCTGGTGCAACGAACCACGCGTAGCGTGCGATTCACCGATGCGGGCGAGCGACTGGTGGAAAGCACGAAATCGCAGTTCGAGGAAATTGCCTCACACTTTTTGAACGTGCGGGAGATGGCGGGCGTGGCGCGAGGGGTGATAAGGGTGACCGCGCCGGTGGCATTCGCCCGTCAGCAACTGGTGCCGAAAATGGCGTCGTTCCTGCGGGAAAATCCCGAGGTGAAAGTGGAGCTTGAAGTCTCGGATCGACTCAGCGCGATTTCGACGGAAGGGTTCGACCTGGCGGTCCGTCATAGCGCGCACGTCCCGGATACGCATGTCGCCCTGAAACTTTGTGAGACGAAATCGGTGATTGTGGCAACGCGGGAATACCTGGAGCAAAAAGGACGTCCTGAGCATCCCGGTGATTTGGCCCGGCATGACTGCCTGTTTTACCTTCGTGCGCGCGGACCCACCGAGTGGGCATTTCAACCGAAATCGGAGAAACGAACCCCGGAGTCGGTTCACGTGGTAAAAGTGGACGGCGCATTTGCGGCAAATAACAGTGAGTCGCTACGCGATGCGGCGCTTGACGGTCTTGGTATCGCGCTGCTTCCGGATTTCACGGCGCAAGCGGCAATACGGGATGGACGGCTGCAGATATTGCTCGATGACTGGTATCTGACCAATGCCTTTGCCGACCAGTTATTCGTCGTAAGACCTTACGCGTCACAGGTTCCAAGAGCCATCGATTTATTCACGACCTATCTTCGCGAGACGTTTGTCGGTGGTTTTCCCTTGCGCTACGGCACATTGCCCTGACTTTGAGGACGCCTGTGTTCGGTGCGGCAACGGGGACACGCGTGCGGCAAGTTCGTCGCCGGTGTCAACGGGTCGTTCGAGCGGTGCGGGTGCGACAACTCAGGCTTCGCTGAAATCCGACAGAATGTCTTCGCGAATACGGCTTACAAGCGGATGTGTGCGCTGTCTTGGGCGGGGCAGCTTGATGTCGACGATTCGCGCGATATGCCCCGGGTGGGGCTTCATGACCACGACTCTGTCAGCAAGAAAGACAGCTTCGTCGACATCGTGCGTGACGAGAACCATGGTGATGTTTCCCGCTTCCCATATACGTTGCAGTTCCTGTTGCATCCGCGCGCGCGTGAGTGCATCCAGTGCGCCGAAAGGTTCATCGAGAAGCAATAGCTTGGGGCGATTGACCAGGCCGCGCGCGATTGCCACACGCTGCGCCATGCCGCCCGATAACTGATTCGGAAAATGGTGTGCGTACCCTTTGAGTCCGACGAGTTCGATATGCTCGGCCACCGTCTTCTGTTTTGTTTCTCGCGACAAGCCGGCATTGCGCAACGCCACCGCGATATTCTGTTCAACGGTGCGCCAGGGAAAGAGCCGATGGTCTTGAAACACGATTCCGCGCTCTAGCGACGTGTCGCGGACCGGTGCGCCATTGAACGTTATATCGCCATCGTATTCGGTATCAAGACCTGCCACCAGCCGCAGCAGGGTTGACTTGCCACAGCCGCTCGCGCCAACAATCGCGATGCATTCTCCCTGTTGGACATGCAAATTCACGCTATCCAATACGGGGTGTGCGCTCCGGGTATCGAAGCGTTTGGAGACGTGCGAAAGGGCTAACAGCGCCTCGGACGGCGTCGGGCTGGCGGACGATAAAGTATTGGATGACATGGATGGCGTGTGTGTCGACGAAGAGGTGGTGGATCGATGTGTCTCACGCAAGACAATCAAGCGTCAGATGGTGATCAGTCTATGGTTGCGATGAGGTCGGATGTTGCCAGGCGAAGCGGCGCTGAATGAAACGCGCGATCGCGTTGAGAAGCGCGCCAATGACACCGACGACGAGCACGCCGAAGAGCACCATATCCATGCGGAAATGCTCGCTCCCATCCACTAACAGATTGCCGATCCCACTTCCCGCGACCAAGAGGTACTCGGCACCCAATGTGGCCAGCCAGGAATAGATTAGCGCCAGATAAATACCTGTGAAAATGGACGAGGATGCGCTCGGCAGCACGACGTACACCATCGTTTGCCATGGTCGATAGCGGAAGACGCGAGCGACCTCGCGCTGTTCGACTGGGATCGCGCGAATGCCGTCGGCGGTATGAACGGCAACAGGAACCAAGGCCGCGAGCGATAAAAAGACGACCTTGGCCGCATCGCCCAATCCGAACCATACCGATATCAACGGTATCCATGCGAAAAGCGATACTTGCTTGAAAGCATTAAACGACGGAGAAATCACGCGGTCCGTCCATTTCGAGATGCCGATTGACACACCGAGCAACAGACCCAGCGCCGCGCCGATGGCAAAGCCGGTGAACTCACGTGCTAGGGACGCCGACAGCGCCCGTGCAAGGGCGCCTGAGCGTACTTGTTCGACACCGGTACGCCAGACCTGAGCCGGCGATACGGCTATTCCGTGAGGCGCTAGCGAATCCGGGACGACAATGAACCAAACCGCGAGGAGGGCGACCGGAAGGACCCAGGCCCGCCATGCTGCTCGCCGTGCAATTGCGTTCCTCGCGCGACTGCCTGACGCTGACGCACGCGCAGACAGGGTGTTTGGCAGTTCGGCGATGACGGATGTATCGGAGGGCGGTGGCATGACGTCAGGCCTCGTATGGACTAATACGTATTGAAATTACTTACCCGGAGTGGCTGGTGTAACAACGGCTTGTCTAACCGCGGTGTAGTTTGCTTTCCAAGACTGTCAGCAGGCGGTCCGCGCAATAGCCGATCAGCGCAATGATCAACACCGATGCAAGCACCAGATCGAGTTGGAACAACTGACGCCCATAACCGACCAGATAGCCTAAGCCGGATGACGCGGCGAGCATTTCGACAACGACCAGAGCCAGCCATGCCTTCGTAAACGCCAGTCGGATGCCGGTGCCGATTACGGGCGCTGCCGCCGGCAATATCACCGATATGATGGTTTGCCAGCGTGATAACCGAAACGTCCGCGCCACTTCCATCAATCCTTTCGGTGGTTCACGGAAACCTTGCAAGGTACTCAATGTGACGGGGACGAACGCTGCGTGTGCGATCAATAGGTATTTCAGCGGCTCGCCGATGCCGACCAGCAGCATCAGAAAGGGCAACCAGCCAAGCAACGGAATTTGCACGATGGCATTGAAGGTGGGTAATACGTATGTCTCGGCGACCCGTGATAAACCGAGTATGGCCCCGAGTGCCAACCCACCGGCGACGCCAAGCCCGAATCCGATAGCGATGCGGGTCAGGCTCGCGCTCACATTGGTCCATAGATCGCCGCTGTATGCCATATCGTGAAGCGTCGCAATCACCAGGGCCGGTGGTGGCAGGATCTGCTGCGAAATCCATCCCTGCTCAGAACCGAGAACCCAGAGCAATACCGCCACGCCCGGAAGCAGCCATGGGGCGAGATGCCAGGCCAGCCGCAGGGGTGACGGACCTTCAGTACGTTCCTGGGATCGTTTGGTCGCTATCGGCAGAACGGCGCGAATACGGGCATTAGCCATCAAGGGAAACTCCGTGAAAGCAGCATTCAGCTATCGTGATGGAGAGCGGATTGTGTACTGATGGATCAAGGGCCGGCCGTGGCATCGGTCGATCATCCAGGAATAACCTTGCCATTGGTGTCGTAGCGTGGCCATTCCTTCTGGAGCTGCAACGTTTGCAAGGCATGGTCGAGATATTTTGTTTCGAACCATCCATCCACCTTGACAGGCGTCCGGATCAGGTGCAATGCGAGCGCTTCATCCGCGACCTTTTGGTAACGTGAGATGTAGAAAGGATCAATCAGGGGAGACGCTCTTTCCTTTAGTTGTTGACCTTTGAATTCGTCTTCCCAGGAACTCACAGGGGTGCCGCTATTTGCCCATAGCACGAAGAGTGCCGCCCGATTCCGCTCATCGGAGGTCCACTGCGCGGCCTGAACGAACGCGGTAACCACTGCTTGCACGACATCCGGATGCGCTTGCTCGAATTCTGGCAGAACAAGCAAGTGCGATTGACGGGTGTATTGCGGGCCGGCCTCTCGAGAGGAATAGATGATCTTCGCCAAACCTTGGCGTTGCAAAGTAAACAACGTGTAGTCCAGGAATGCCGCATCCACGCCCTTGGCGACCAATGCCGCTTGCGCGGCCGATGTATCCAGATTGATGACATGCAGGTCACGTTCACTTAAGCCATTGGCTTTCAATACGTTATCCGCGACTAATTGGGCATTGGTACCTCTGAAAAGCGCGACGTTCTTACCTTTGAGGTCCTTCACGGTCTTGATATCGGAACCGGGCGGTACCGCCAGATAGATGCCGGTACGAACACCGTTGGCGACGATGATATGACTCTTTATCCCGTTCGCGCGGCCCAGCACGGCCGGTAAGTCGCCTTGGTCCGCGAAGTCGATCTGCTTGTTCGCCAATGCTTCATTGACCGCGGGTCCTGCTCCCTTGAAAAAAAACCATTTCACTTGAATGCCTTGTGCTTTCAGGGCATCTTCGTATCGACGCTGGATCCGGGCAGTGGCGTTGGGGGACCCGCCATACGTCGGAGGATCACCACTGCCCTGGGTTGCCACGCCAATCCGTACAACCAGAGAATCCGCGGCGAAAGTATTCGCGGTGCAAAAAGAAAGCGAAGCAAACAGCGTACTGTAGATGAGGCGCACGATGGCAGGTGAAAAAAGACGGCGAGTCGGCAGGCATGGTTTCATATAAAGCGGAACCTATTTTGGCTTACGGAAAAATGGGCGTATCTTGAGGAATGCGCTTTCCAGAAGCCGATGGCATTGGCAAAACGCTCGAATGACGTGTTACTGTCTCTTGTCAACTGACATTCAGGCAACGCGGCGTTGTTCGTATCGAATGCCGGGGTGTGGCAGGCCAAGATTGCAACGAAGATGACCTCCGCGGTTTCCGCAGCGCGTTCCCGGCCGGCTTCCGATGCGCCTGCCTGAACGACCACGGGTGTACCCTGCGGTAAACGCGCGACGGTCAGCGGCCCGCGTACCTGAAAATACTTGCCCTAATAATTCAGGACATGCATTTTTTCCGTGTCGAAGTAGCGGCCGCTGTCTTTGTCGCGAAGAAAGGCATCGTCGTCCCAGTTGTTGATGCCGACATTATCGGCGAAAAATACCGCATCGAATTTGGCTCGTTCCGCTACGTTGGCCAATTCGGCGTAATGCGAAAAATCGAGGTCGCCCGCGTCGTCTGTCTGAGGGTGGCGCCAGGCGGCGATATGGTGCCCCGTTTCCATCAGGAAAGCGCCCAGTTTCATACGGCGCGGATTACTTGTCGACGCTGTGCTCACAATGTTTTCCATTTGTCTGATAAGAAACGGCGTTGCTGATGCATGGCGCTTTCTCAATGCTGGAACGATTGTGCGAGATTTTCGTGCGGATACCAAATAATCTATTTTGGTTTGCTTATCAGCTCATTGGCTCAAGGTGCATCCGGGGAGAAGACGCCGTGCGTGATGACTTCCCAATTTTTGTGTATCGATATATCAAATAGTCGTTTGGCGATGGGCGCATCCGTTCCGAAAAACGAAGTGTTCTGCCGAGAGCGAGCGATGCAGCATTGATTGGAAGACTGAATATGACGAAAAAAGATAAGGTTCGAATTCTAAGCGCAGCACGATTTCTTTGTTTGAATCCCGTGGGGCACTTGATACGGTAGCGTCTATTGTTCACAAGATCTTTTCGTCATCATGCGAGACAGAACCAATCTGGTGCGGCATCTGGAAATTACGAATCAAAGCAACAGGGGCAAGCGTGCGTTCGCCGCGCGACTCAACGCGACATTGAAACGTAGCGGTTTTACGTCGAGCAGGCTCGCAAAGGCGTTGCAGGTAGCGGAAAATGTTGTTGAATTCTGGAGAAGAGGCGTTGTTCTGCCGGATTCGAATGATTGTCGGCGGTTGTGCGAGATCCTTCAGCTCGACGTTTTATGGTTATGCGACGCCAGTGAAAACGTCCCACGGTTGAATGAGGTGGTGCATCGCGTGGTGGTGCGGAGATCAAACACAGCCTGAGCATGATATGGCATGCGTGGAGAGGCCCAGGGACGTCATGCAAGATGACAGTCAGCATGATGCGTATGTCACATGAGTGCGTGCCTTTATTGCAGCGAGAAGAGACCGCTGTTCCATTCCTCCTTCAGTCGTCGCATGAAGGTCGGCTCGACGCGATGACTTTGCTCGCGCGCGGTTTCCTCGACCGCCGTTGCAATTCGATCAAGTGTTGATTCAGCCTCATGCAGGCGAATGCCGCAATGGCGGTGTGCAAACTGCAAAAGGGTTTTTCTGGTCGGATAGCCAAGCGTCTTGTTCAACTTCAACGCGAGCTTTCTATCCGTCAACGTCCGGCCTGATTGCGGATCTTCGATATCATAGGCGCTGGTTGTCACGACGTCGTAGAGCGGAGACAACGCTGGCGCTGCGCCGTTTGGATGGTCGTACAGCAGGCCGAAATTCTTCAGGTGGGCATCGCCGTTCCTGACAAATATCGAGAGGGCGAGATAGTCGAAGTAGCGTCGCAGGCTTTCGGACGAATGCTCTTGGCAAGTCAGGGCGATCATCTCTGCGATCTGTTCGTAGGATCCTTGGTATTTCTGTAATGTGTTTTTGCGCAGCAGCACCGCCATGTCCTCAAAGCCGAGCTGTACCTTTTCTGGTCCAAGAAGATCGAAGCGGCGCATGACGAACAGTGAACCGTCATCGGATAGCCAGAAGTCCGGGACGCGCAGCCCGGCCTTTTTAGCCGCGCTCATGCAGAGAAATTCGTTTTGCGCGAGGCAGGGGTAGTCCTGCCCGGCCGATTTGACAATCAGGTCCGGCGTAATCGCGGTGGATCGTCCTGCCATATCACCATCGGTCGGTGCGGCAGGTATATTATTCAGCGCGTTTGCATCCGGGATCATGATTTTTGGCTGGAAACCCGATATGCCCGATGTGATGTAGGCATTCACCAGATATTCGAAGAGTTCCTCACTTGCGCCGGACGCGAGTAAGGTTTCCAGGCCAACTTCCGCATGGGTGTGCTGCCGCTCCGTGCCCGGCTCCGCATAGCGCAGCCGCCCAATCTGATTCGCGCCGGTGATGGCGAGCAAGCGCATGTCATCGAGGTCGAATACCTTGCCAAAGCGTTCCCATAACTTATCCGCCAGATAGCCTTCGGGCTTATTCATGGCAAAGATCGTTGGCAATACGGTGTCGGCGTAACTTTCGGCACGAAGCGGCATGATAAGCGACACTTCCCGCCTTTCATCCGACGTCGTGTAGTTGAACGCATAGCGTGACGCTTTATGCAGCTCGCCCGCGGAGCCTTGTGGCGTAGTCACGTTCAAAAGCTTGATTTTCGCGCTAAGCATCGTCGAGCTGTCCGATCTCGTCGTAATTGATTCGTGCCGTATCGATTCGCAACCCTTTTCTTAATCCCGACAGCGCAGCAAGAATGGTATGTAGGCCAACGTTTTCGCCTTTTTCGATCTGGCTTATTGTCTGCCTCGCAAGTCCTACTTTCTGGGCCAGTTGTTCCTGCGTCAACGCAAGCGCCTTGCGTTCTTTGCGAAAGCATTCGCCAAACTGTGCAGGCAAGACCGAGGTTGGAATGTACGCCATGGCTTACTTTTATCTTTTATTTTCTAAATATGTTATCTATAGGTTACATGAAATCCCGTGAGTGCAATAGTAAATGTTAGCTATATACGACAAATTGTGCTTTATATGAAAAAATGTCGGTTTTGGCGTACATCTTAGGGCATGGCGAAACAGTAACGTCATCGCGTCGGTTCCCCAATGCCTACGCCTACTCCAGACGGGTGCTTCGGTAATGATTCAAGACTGGCGAAAGGCGCGAACGTGCGACGCGCCTAGGTCACGATAACCGCTGGGCGGAAATAAAATGCCGGCGATAGTAGTGCGATGCTTAGCGTCGCGAAGAGGATTCAGCGGAATCGCGCGAGGGGGGTATGGATGCCAGTGAGGCCGCCCTGAGGGGGCGTTAGCTGTTGCCAGAAGGCGTCCACACTGGTGGCGCGACGCTTCCTGTCTGAGTGGTGATACGGCTATACGCTTCCAGACGGCGGTGTTGCGCAAAATTGAAAATCGTATTGCGGCCCAACTCACACATGCCGAGATCGCAATCGGCGACGATCACCTGATCCTCGCAACCGGTGGCCATCGCCATGATTTCCCCTTGCGGATTCACGATAATCGAGTGTCCCATCAATTCGAAGCCATCTTCGATACCGCCTTTCGCCACGCCCACGCCGAAAGTCGCATTCTGGTAACAGCCGGCCTGAATGGATAGTTGCGAGTGAAAATTGCGCAGATAGTGGGCCTCAAAACCGCGGTTCTCCTGGTTCATCGCGGGAGTGTTGTAGCCGAGCATGACCAGTTCGACCATTTGCAAACCAAGCTCGCGCCACGCTTCAGGCCAACGTCGGTCATTGCACAGCAGCATCCCCAGGTTCACGCCGTCGACATTCCCGACCGGTGCGCGTATGACCGGATACCCCAGATTGCCCACTTCGAAATAGCGCTTCTCCAGATGCTGCACTTTTCGAATCTGGGAGAACTCCTTGTGCCCCGGCAGATGCACCTTGCGATATTTCAAAACGATCTCGCCGTTTGGCGCGATGATGACCGACGTATTGAAGCGGCGCTTACGTACCACGCCTGTTTCATCAGCCTCATGCGCGATCTCCGCGTAGCCGAGATAGCAGGTCATCTGATAGCGACGGATCGCATCAAACAGAGGTTGGGTGGCAGGCGAGGGGAGGGTCTCTTCGTACCAGTGATCGGCTTCATCCAGGTCCTCGACGTACCATCGCGGAAAAAACGTCGTGAGCGCGAGTTCGGGGAACACCACCACATTGGCACCACGCCGGTGCGCATTTTCCAGTAGCGCAATCATGCGCGCGACAACGGATTCACGGGTGTCTGCTCTTTGGATTGCGCCGAGTTGCGCCGCGGCGACAGTGATGAGACGTGTCATATTATCTGAAAGCGGTTAAGTGACGTTAAAGTACGCGTGAAGACGGTGTTTATCCGAGCAAAACTTGTCCTAGCGCCATCGCGGTTGCGGCCTGCGTGGGTTCGACGACGGGAACGCCGGTGGCCTGTTCAAGGGCGTCACGATAAGTGGCCATGCCGGCACATCCCATCACGAGGACGTCGGCCCCGTCGCTGACGAGTTGTTTGCCCACTTCCTGCATGCGCGCCAGCGTGCGGTCGCGGTCGCCGAGTTCCGCCACGCCCAGGCCAATCGCCTGTTCGCCTGAAAGACGGTCGAGCACGCCCATGGCGCCGTATTTACGATAATGGCGTGCAATGGATGTTTTCAAGATAGCGATCACGCCAAAGCGTTGACCCTTCGTCAGCGCCGTGAAGACGCCACTTTCGCTGATGCCGAATACGGGAACATTACGCGCCCGCATGACCTCACGAACGGCTTCCAATCCCGGATCGCTGAAACAGGCGATAACGATTGCCGCGCAGTCATCGGGAAGCGCCTGACAATGCGCGACCAGCGGTACCACGACGCTATCCACGTCTAATTGCGTCTGTATTCCCGGCGGCCCGCTGTCAAGTGTCAGCGTGACAATGCGGGGGCCGCCGGGAATGCGCAAACCCGCCAATGCTTCGTCCACTCCGCGCGTCACGGCGTGTGTGCTATTGGGATTGATGACGTAAATGGTGGATGGCATGACGCATTCCATCAAAAAAGAGCAATATGGCGAATGTAAGTCACACTTTCCGTCGAGCGAAAGTACCGATATATTCGTGAGCGTTAACTTTACGTTACGCATGGGCGCTGCACGCGCCTGTGGTCACTTTTCGCACCTGTCTTCTGTTTAGGTGGAGGCGCTGCCTTTATACTGCGTACTGCGGCCTATCCGGCATGCTTTTAACGGATGGGACTTGGCCTGGCGGTGTGGGATCGGCAATGACGGCGTTAAATTTAAGACAAATCGAGGTGTTTCGCGCGGTGATGACGGCTGGCACCATCGCGGGCGCCTCGCAGATGCTCTTTGTGTCAAAGCCGGCTGTCAGCCGATTACTCTCCCACACCGAGCAGCGCATCGGCTTTGCCCTTTTTGAGCGGATAAAAGGGCGGCTGTATGCTACGCCGGAAGCAAAGCGCCTGTTCCATGAGGTCGAGGAAGTCTATGGGCGCGTACAAAGGGTGAATGAACTCGCGGCGGACTTGGCGCGAAACCACAACGGCATTCTCAACCTCGTATCCAGTCCAAGCGTGGGCCAGCGTTTTATTCCAGAGGCGCTTTCCCAATTCCGCCAAAAACACCCGGATAGCAAAATCACGTTTGGCTGCCATAATTACGAGCATCTCAGTGATCGGTTGCTAAAGCATCAAGCGGATCTCGGCGTGGTGAGCATGCCGATTGAGCATCCCAATCTTACTATCGTTCCGCTGTGCGTCAGTCGGTTGATGTGCGTTCTGCCAGACGATCATCCGTTAGGCGAAAAAGCGCAATTAACGCTCGACGATGTCCTGGCCTACCCGATGATTGGCTATGGTTATGGCACACGCCTGGAACGCAAGGTGGCTGATTATTACGCTGCGAAAGGATTCCAGCAAAGCTATTCAGTGGAAGTTGCCTCGCCGCAGAACGCCGTCAGCCTGGTTGAGATTGGGATGGGCCTGGCGCTGGTTGATGCGTTCTCGGCGTGCAGTGGGTCGTCGTCCCGGCCCGTCATGGTTCGCCCGATGATCGACGCGCCTGAACTTCAGGCGAGCCTGGTCCATCCTCGCTATGAGCCTGTGTCGCAACTCACGCAAAGTTTCGTGGCAATACTTCGTCGACTGCTGGATCGCCATGGTTTCGCTTTGCTCGGTGACGCTGAACCGCTAAGCGCAGAAAGCCTCTAGCCGCGCGACGGCCATGTTTAACCTTATGTTAAACACGCAACCCAAATTGGAATGGGACAAAACAAGCGGTGCTGACGACAATATGAGAAATGCACCGGTGCGATGTATCTGAACTAGCCTGCTTCTGCATTCCTCCTGCACTTTCGCGTCAGCGTGGATTGGGAGGGGCAACGTACGGACGCAAAAACGCTTATGCCGTGCCTGTCAGGGCGCGTGGCGCACCGTTCTTTTCAATCGTACCGCGCCGCAGCCAGCAAGGCCGTCAGGCGCTGTTTCTTTTAAGGTCGACAAGATGTTGTCTTATCGCATGCCCACCATGCAGGATATTCGAGACGCGGCGGAATTGCTTGCAGGCGTGGCCGTGCGAACGCCGGTGGTACGCTCCGATGCATTGGATGCACTGACCGGCGCTCGGGTGTTCGTGAAGTTGGAAAGTCTACAGCATACGGGTGCCTTTAAATTTCGAGGCGCGTATAACTGCATGGCGCGCCTGGACCGTGCCACCTGCCCGGACGGCGTGGTTGCCTATAGCACGGGCAATCACGGGCAAGCGATCGCGACGGTCGGCCGCATGCTGTCGATCCCTACGATTGTCGTCATGCCGTCGAATGCGCCGGAAAATAAAGTCGAAAAAGCGCGTATCGCCGGTGCGCGTATCGTGCGGTATGACCGGGAAAACAAAGTCGTGAAGCAGTTGCGGAAGCGCTGGCGTGCGAAGGGCAATATCAGGTCGTGCCGCCGGGCGATCATCATCACGTGATCGCCGGACAAGGTACGCTGGCTTTGGAAGCACTCGAACAAGTTGGCGGCGATGTCGACGCAATTATCGCGCCGTGTGGTGGGGGCGGAATGAGTGCCGGGATCAACCTCGCGGTGGAGACGGCAGGTTCGCGCGCTCAGGTATGGGCGGCCGAACCGCGTGACTTTGACGATACACGGCGTTCACTTTTGAGCGGTCGACGGGAAACGAATGCATCCGGTGGTGTCTCTATTTGCGATGCCTTGCTCGCCCCCGTGCCGGCGGCGCTGCCTTTCTCAATCAATGGCGAGCGCCTGGCGGGGGTGTTGACAGCGAGCGACGATGCGGTGCGCCGGGCGATGGCATTCTGTTTCGAGGCTTTTCGGGTCGTCGTGGAACCGGGCGGCGCGGTGGCGCTGGCGGCGATGATGAGCGACCCGGCAGCCCATGCGCTTGTGGGCAAGCGCGTCATCATCGTTGCTTCCGGCGGTAATGTCGATGCGGACTTGTTCGCGTCTTGCATCCGTTCCGTCGCCTAGCGGTACGCCAGGCAGGGGAAAGCGATATGGCAGTGCACCTGTCAAACAGCTTGCAGCCGTCAACATGCGTAGATGAAAACAATGAGTCTTGCGATGAATCTGGCGAAAACCTTGGTGATCGGAAACACGGGCGCGGGGAAAAGCTGGCTTTCCGAGCGGTTGGCGAGCGCTCGGGGGAACACCTGGGTCGACCTGGACCTGTTCAACTGGGAGCCCGGCGGTTACAACGTGTCTCGAAAACGAGAAGATGTCATTGCCATGGCGCGTGCAGCGGCAAGTGGGGAGGGTTGGGTGATGGAAGGCATTTACGGCTGGATCGCATCCGAAATCCTGCCATTGTCCACCGCGTTGGTATGGATAAACATCGACGAATCCGAATGCGTCGCGAACATTCACCAGCGCGGCATGCGGCGTGGCGCGACCACGCAATCTTTCAAAGCATTACTGGAATGGGCGATGACGTACCGTTCGCGAAGCGGTTCGAGTGCGCATACCGCCCATGCGTCGCTGTTCAAATCATTCACGCGAGACAAAGCATGTCTGAAAACGCGTGACCAAGTCACGACATTCGCTCGCGCTTTCTATCGATGAATGTCCGTCCGGCACAGCACCTTCTAGCGCAATGCCATCGCCATGGTCCGACAAAAAGCACGAGATCGACTGCGAAGAAGTAGGCATGGCACGTTTTTCTGGGAAATAGCGTAGCGAATACGCATGTAATGGTCAGGTCAATAATTTCGTGCCGTGACGATATAAGTCCGTAGTTATCCTATTCAATCATACGTATCGACAGCCCACTTCATTGCGCATTGCCGCAACCGTCTCGCGAGGGCTGTGTTGAAACTAATTTGTCACCAGCGATGTTTACCATGGCGATCGACATGCACGATGCAGCGAATGTGCATGTCGATCCTGGCTAGCGTGGCGGGCTAATTTTTATGTATCGGTAGAAGTAGCATTTCTTCACGTTGAATGATCGAAAAGAGTTATTTTTAATAACGTCAAGTCATCCTGATATTTAATTCAATATAAAAACGTCTGGAGAATGATCGGTGAAGATATCCGCGGCAGTAGTAACAATTGGCCTCGCCACGCTTGCAGCACATGCACAGGCTCAGAATTCGGTGACGCTGTATGGCATTGTGGACACCGGGTTGCAGTACGTGCATAACGGTGGGGTACAGTCCACCCAGATATCGATGGTCAGTGGGACACAATCGGGTTCACGTTTCGGCCTCAAAGGCGGAGAGGACCTGGGAGGCGGCTTGAAAGCGATCTTCCAGCTGGAAAACGGCTTCAATTCTACAACCGGAAAGTTGGGGCAGGGCAGCCGGATGTTTGGGCGCCAGGCATTCGTCGGGCTGACGGGATCGACTTGGGGTACGGTGACCGCGGGTCGACAATATGATCCGCTGATTACATTAGTGCAACCGGTTCAGGGTGATAATTTCCTGGGCGGGTTTTTTACGACCCCCGGCGACATCGACAACGCTGACAATAGCGTTCGCATCAGTAATTCGCTGAAGTGGGTCAGTCCGACCTGGTCCGGGCTGCAATTGTCGGCCATGTATTCATTTAGCGGGATCGCCGGGTCGACTGGATCGGGGCAGACGTATAGCGGTGCGGCCGGGTACAAAAGCGGCCCGGTGTCGCTTGCTGTAGGTTATCTCCATATCGATAACGGCAATGCAGCACTTTCGGCACGTACGACGACCAGTGCCGACTCACTTTTTAACAGTTCGGTCAACAATGCGTACGCCTCATCGCGGTCGATTAACATCACTCGCGCAGGTGCCAACTACGCCATTGGCCCAGTGATCCTCGGCGGCTATTATAGTTTCTCTCAATACAATCCCGATGCGAGTTCGACGTTTACGCGTGCGGAAAAATATCACAACGCCGAGGTCTATGCGGTTTGGAATGTTTCTGCACAGATTCAAACGCAGATTGGTTACGATTATCTGAAATCGACCGGTGATTCGTCCGCCAAGCAAAATCAGTTTACGATCGGCGCGGATTACGTCGTGAGCAAGCGGACTGACTTTTACGCTGTAGCCGCTTATGCGCACGCCGGCGGTACGAACGGAACAGGTAAAGCACAGGCCGTCATCGGCTCACTGGATGTGGATTCCGGAGCGAGCTCGCAGGCAGCCGTGGTTGTTGGTATGCGACATAGATTCTAATGTCGTGCGGTCTCGTCGGCATTAAAGACGGTGGTAACCATGCCGTGACGGCAAAAAGGGAATGGAGCCGGCGGAAAAAGCCGCCGGCTCCGCAACCGTTTAAAACGAGACGGATTAGCGAGTGGCCTCAGTAGCCGAGCGCGTCGCGTACGAGCCGCGCTTGTTCCGTCCGATGCGCACGCTGTGAGGCATGCGCTCCCGACGGGGTCGCCGTGCGGCAGACCGCTTTCAACGCACACCTCGAAGGTAACGCCGCCTCTATTTCTTCACGCACGCTTCGCCACGCGCCTTGATTCGCATCTTCTTCCTGTGTCCACACCACGTCACGCAGGTTCGGATAAGCGGCGAATGCCGCGCCTAGTTCCGTGGACGGGAATGGATACAATTGTTCAATGCGCACCAGGGCTACCGTGCCGTCGTTCTCCGCAGCGCGGCTGGCTTCCAGTTCGTAATAGAACTTGCCGCTGCACAAAACGACGCGCGTGACGCTCTCGGAAGCACCACGATCCTCAGGGGCGATCACGGGAAGAAAACGGCCTTCCACGAGATCACGTACACATCCGTGCGAGGCTGGGTCTTCATAAAGGCGAGACTTCGGCGACATTACGATCAGTGGTCGGATAGCATTCGATGCAGCCTGTTCACGCAGCAAGTGAAACCATTGCGCGGACGTGCTCGGCACGGTGACGCAAAGGTTGTTTGCCGCGCATAACTGCAAGAAGCGGCCCAGATAGCCATTCGAATGTTCGGGCCCAACGCCTTCGTGACCATGTGGCAGCAGCACCGTCAAGGCGGACTGCTGCCCCCATTTATATTCGCCGCTGGCGATAAACTGATCGATCATCACCTGCGCGCCGTTGGCGAAATCGCCGTACTGCGCCTCCCATATGGTCAGGCGGGATCGTGTCTGTACGCTGTATCCGTACTCGAATCCCAACACCGCTTCCTCTGTCAGCGGTGAATTGACGATGTCGCATTGGCCTTGCGCACCAATATGCTGCAATGGGACATAGGTGCTTTCATCTTCTGGCAAATCCCCTTGCGCATGCCAGACCGCGTGCCGGTGCATGAACGTGCCGCGACCGACGTCCATGCCGGAAATGCGCAAACCCACGCCGTCGTCCAACAGGGTGGCGTAAGCCAGGTTTTCCGCGAGTGTCCAGTTAACTGGAGACGTTTCCTGCGTCGCTGCCGCTTTCCCGTTGTCGATCAGCCGCCGGACCTTTTCATGTACCCGCAGGCCCGGAGGAAGCGTAGTTAATGCCGCGATGGTCGCGTGCAGCTGCACTTCCGGGCATCCCTGTGTCGCTCCCGTTCGTAACGGCAAACGGTTCGACGCCGAGTCCGTGCGCTTTATCCTGGTGTTTTCTACCGCCACCTCGCCAAGGCGATTTAGCGCCTCGGTGCGTAGCGATTCAAGTGCGGCTACGCCGGGAATCATCGCGTGATATCGCTCGCATACCGGGATATGCCCATCGATTTGTTTCTGCCACTGCGGCTGCGTCACCGCAGGGAGGTCATGTTCAGAATGCCCCAGGCGTCGATAGCCGATCAGATCAATCACGACGTCCGTGCCAAAATGCATCCGGTAGTCAAACGCGATTCGGACTGCTCGCAGTACATCATCAGGATAATCCGCGTTGACGTGTATTACGGGGGCATCAATCATCCGCGTCACGTCAGTGCAAAAAAGCGGTGATTCGGCATTCATCCGGTTGGGTGTCGTGAATCCGATCTGGTTGTTCACGATCACATGAATTGTGCCACCCACCGAATAGCCTGCTTGACGCGTCATATTAAGCGTCTCGGGTACGACCCCTTGTCCCGCGAAGGCGGCATCGCCGTGCACGACGATTAATGCGCCGTCGGATTCCGGATGGTCATCGCGCCACGCCCGCGCCATGCCACTGACTACAGGAAACGCGCTTTCCAGATGTGATGGATTGCTGGCCAGCGTCATGTCGACATGGCCTGATGTTGTCGCGCGCGTGGTTTGCGCACCGAGATGATAGGGCAGGTCGGTCTGCGTGGCGGCGGTATCTGACAGCGGGTCGAGACATTCCAGCATATGCTGGGCCGGTACGCCGAAGAGATTGACGAGAATGTTGAGTCGCCCTCTATGCGGCATGGAGACAAACAGATGGCGCACCCCATTACGCCCGGCATTGTCGACCATCGCATCCATGAGTGGCAGAAGGCTTTCGCAGCCTTCCAGCGAAAAGCGCTTGCCATCCGGCACGGTCTGCGCAGCCAACCGCTCCCATGCCTCCGCCGCCAACAAACGGTGCAGCAGCGTTTCTCGTGAATTGGGTGCAACGGGGTCCGCCTGACTTTCGGATTCGATGCGTGCATACAGCCATTTACGGCGTATCTCGTCGCGCAGGCCGGTACAGTCGAAGCCGATATTGCCGCAATAGGTGCGATGCAACCAGTGCGCCAGTTCGCGCACGGTCAATGCGCCGGGAAGCAAGTCTGGATCAAAGCCGCGCGCTTGATCGATGTCGAGATCGTGGAAGGCGGGCGCCAGTTCCCGGAGACGTGGAGCGGGAGAGAGGCCAAGCGGGTCGAGTCGTGCGATGCGATAGCCATGTTGCCGGTAGGCATCCGCGAGGCTTTGCGTCTGTTGCGGCGATGCAAGTGCCTCATGGAGACCGCGCGTCGCCGGCGACGAGCCCTTTATCACTGGAGAATGCAATACATCAGGATACTCGAATGGTGTGTTGGGCATGTCGGTCGATGTGTGATAAGCAGCCGTTGATCGGTTAGTGCAGCCCACCGCTTCAGTTGGAGCGTTGGACCGCCCGACGTCCCACCGCGATAAATCCGCGATGGTTTCGTCGCTTCATTTTTATCGTTTGTCTCCCCGCGTCCCTTCGGTGCCTAGTTTGTCTCTCTGTTTTGCCTGGCTTGATTCCGCTTTACGAGATGCCTCCCATCAAACGCCGGCCAGCACGGCGCGATGCCCCGCGTTGGGAAGGGCGTTGAAAGCCGCGGCTCCCGCAGTCGGGGATGCTCCTGCCGCCCCTGTTTCGTCAAGCCGGAAGGCGCTGACCAATTCCGCCAGCTCGCCTGCCTGGTCCTGCATGGACCGTGACGCCGCGGCACTTTCCTCGACCAATGCGGCATTTTCCTGCGTGGCGTGGTCGACTTGCGCAATCGCCTGGTTGATCTGCTCGAGCCCCTCGCTCTGTTCGCGACTGGAAAGCGTGATTTCCGAGACGACATCGGTCACGCTCTTGATGCTGTCGACAATCCGGAGGATCGTTTGTCCGGCGTCTCCCACCATCTTGCCGCCTTGCTCCACTTGCTCAACCGACTCGCCGATCAGCTCCTTGATTTCCTTCGCTGCTACCGCGCTGCGTTGCGCGAGTCCTCGCACCTCACTGGCGACGACGGCAAAACCGCGTCCGTGCTCGCCGGCACGCGCGGCCTCGACCGCCGCGTTCAGCGCGAGAATATTCGTTTGAAAGGCGATTTCGTCAATCACGCCGATGATGTCGGCAATACGCCTTGACGACGTATTGATCCCGGTCATCGTCTGCACGACACGTTCAACCGCGCCACCACCTTGTGCCGCCACTTCCGATGCCGATTCCGCCATCATGTTTGCCTGCTTCGCACGATCGGCGTTCTGCTTGACCGTTGCGGTCAATTGCTCGATTGCGGCCGCGGTCTGCTCCAACGCGCTGGCCTGCTGTTCGGTACGATTGGCCAGATCCATGTTGCCGGCAGCAACCTCGCTCGAGGCGCCTGCAATTGTGTCGGTACTAAGCCGCACTTTGGAGACGATGGCATTCAGGTTGCGTACCATTTGTCCAAACGCCGTGAGCAGGCGCCCGATCTCGTCGTTCGACGTCACTTCCACCTTGCACGTCAGATTGCCAGCCGCCACATCCTCGACCAGCTGAACGGCGCGCTGTACTGGAACGGTGATAGAACGCGTGATATATACGCTGATCACGCTGGCTAGCACAATCGCGCCGATCGACAAGAAGACCATTTGGAGCTGGGCGCCTTGTGATTCGGTGTTCGCGTCCGCGACGTTGCGGCTCATCTGAGCAGACTGATAGTCGACCATCTTGTCGACGAGTGCATAGTAGCTGGCCTGTAGTTCTGCCATGCGTCCTTGATAGAGGTCGCGCGCTTCAGGAATGTTGCCATCCTTGACCAATGCGAAGAAGTCACGAACGGCTTGGCCATAGGCGGAACGTGCGGTGAACTGCTGTTGGTACAGCGCCTTGCTCTCCGCATCCTGTGGCAATTTCTCGAATTTCGCGTAGGCGCTGGCGTTGGCTTCCCGTATCTGCGCGTACTGGTCCATGTACTTACGGGACTGTTCGGCCGACGATGACAGCAACAGATTGCTGAGAATGTTGCTTGCCCTGTCGCCGTTGCTCTTGATCTTGTTGCTCAACGCAATCAACTGATAATGCTCGTCGATCACGCTGTTCATCTTCTCCGTATTGTCATTCAGGTGCTGGGTCCCCAGCAACGCGACGGCGATCAAAAGGAACACGACCAAGGCGAATGCGAGTCCTAGTCGGACCCCAATTCTGAAATTTAAGAGTTTCATTTGGTGAGTATCTGTTTCGAAAATTTCAACTGAACCCCCCCGAAGGGGACGGTAACCATCTAGATCTGATTTCGCAAAACTCCTAGGACGTTGGCACTTGCCGCGCGCTTTACGATCCTGTGCGAGCCTGACATCGGCTCAGCGTAGTTAATGGCCAATTCGCTCAGTCGTTTGATTACTGCAATGCGCCTGTGAGGCGATCGGGTACTAATACGTCTATAGCCATGCTGATAAATACGTTTTCACGAAGCGACTAGTGTCCTTACGGCACACACCTTGTGAAACTTGAGAAATTTTATTTGGCTAGTTAATTATGCATAAAGAATCATACGTTTATGTGCCACAAAGAATAAAAAATGATGTCCACTGGTGTCGTAAAATCGACAGACCGTCCTGGAAATTGTGACGATATTGTGATATTGCAAAAGAAAAGCATCTAGATAGGTGTTGGCACTTGCACAAAATTGGTCCGGGAAGACGCTCAACTGATAGCCGCAAGTGCAACAAGCTGATCGGGTGCTGTCGGTGTATGTCAGGTGGGTTGCACACGTGACTGTCATCATTGACGTATCCGCCGTGCCAGCATATGCGGTCGTTGGGTGACGTCCGGGATAAGCATTGCATCCCTTATCGATGCGTTGGTGTGACGAGCTTACCCCCGGAGCGCAAGGAGTACAGGACAGGGGGGGTGCGTTTGCATCGTTGATGCGGTGAGCTTCTACCTGAGCGTATTGGTGGCAGAGGGAACTGCCACAATGCAAGTGAAAAACGCTCAGCGCGCTATACAAAACGGAAGTGACGGCTGGATAGCAGCGTGAAATGCATGAGACGCGGTCTACATGCCGGCAGGCACACTTGTACTATTCTTCACGACGACCGTATCAAAGGCGAAGTTGAAACAAGAAATAGAATGGTTACTCGTAGGCAACATCATTCGGTTTTTAATTATACTATTTTAATAGTATAAGAAGTGCTTTCGATAACTGGTGTCATGAGGCCAGTTGAATGCTGTCACTATCTGTGGTGATCAAGATAATTAGAGAAGATTTTTTGATAATTAATTTTTATATGTTGCTTGCTGACTTTGGAATATGTTCTAAAGATCACGGCCAATATAGAGTCTCATGAGGAAGTTGACTGGTTTAAGTAAGGTGTTTCTGTTTTTTAGACAATAATCAATGTTTAATATTTATTTTTGATATGCCGGTGATGCAGCATGAATAAGTCACTGCAATGCTGAATCAAATCCCGGTTGACACGCGAAATATTCTGATCTGACGGACATTTAGAGATAGGGACGGGATTGGTCCCTGGGGCATGTGGCAATGACTGATGCCCTGGCAGATATAGGCGTGACATGGTAGTAATCGCGTATTTCGTTGAAAAACATACTTGCGACGTATCGACGTGTTGAAGGAAAGCGGATCGCTCAAGATACATGCCGTATCGTGCGCTATCGTTAAAACCATATGAGAATGTCTTGAACCAGGTGGCATCGTGAACGGCGTTTTATTTTGAGAAACATGTGCTGTGCAGCTAAAAGCATCAAATGTCGTTGCAAAAATGCCATCGGTGGGTCTGTCGGAATGCCATGTCAATTAATATTCCACAGAAAATGTTCACGAGTATTGACAGGCAAGAGGACAGATATCAGAACAGACCGAGCATTGACGATATGACCAAGTAATTCCGCTTTTGCCTTTTGGTGTCTTATCGACACGCCCACGAATCACGTTCATTTTTGCTTCATGCTATCTTAAAGGCACGCAATGTACTCTCGTTATAAGGCTGCCAGCTCTGCGCTTCTTGCGGCTGCTTTGTTTGGTGCGGCGACGCCGGTCGCCAAGGTCCTTTTGGGCTCGTTGTCCCCATTCATGGTTGCCGGCCTTTTTTACGTGGGTAGCGGCATTGGGCTGGCGGCGGGGATTGTGATCCAGCGTTGCCGCGCGACTGCACCTGAACGTTTGGACGGCAGCCGCATTGAGTTTGAAGATGTGCCGTGGCTCGTAGGCGCGATTGCCGCTGGTGGCGTGGCCGGACCTGCGCTGTTGATGCTTGGCCTGAACACGGTGTCCGCGGCGACGAGTTCCTTGCTACTGAATTTTGAAGCCGTGTTTACGGCAATGATTGCCTGGATCGTATTTCGCGAGAATGCCGATCTTCAGATCGTCCTCGGGATGGTTGCGATCGTGGCGGGTGGCGTGGCGCTGTCTTGGCAATCCGGCGGGGCGGACGTGTCCTCAGGGGCATGGCTTGTGGTTGGCGCTTGTCTCGCGTGGGCGATCGACAATAACCTGACGCGAAAAGTATCGACAAACAACGCGGTGGTCATTGCATGCGCGAAAGGGCTTGCGGCCGGTCCGGTAAACCTGGGTATCGCGTTTTCCATGGGTGCGCATCTGCCGAATGCAGAGACGATGACGCTAGCCATGCTTACCGGCTTCGTGGGCTATGGTATCAGTCTCGTGCTCTTTGTCGTGGCGCTGCGTAACCTTGGCACGGGAAGAACTAGCGCCTATTTCTCCGTTGGCCCTTTATTTGGCGTCGCATTGTCGCTATATCTATGGCCGCAAATGCCGTCACCGTTATTCTGGGTTGCGGCGGCACTCATGGGATTAGGCATCTGGTTGCATATTCGAGAACGGCATGCGCATCAGCACACGCATGAAGTGGTCACGCATAATCATCGACATCGCCACGATGCGCACCATCAACATAAGCACGACTTCGAGTGGGATGGTCATGAACCACATGCCCATCTGCATCAACATGAACCGATCACACACATGCATGCCCATTTTCCTGATGTGCATCATCGTCACATGCACTAATGCGGTACGTTTTGTTGTGTGTGAGCATGGCCGATCGGAGTATTCGCTTCACGTTAAAAAAGCCGTGGCATAGGGTTATGACGTGCCATGAATATTAGAATATGTTGGGTTATGTCGAGGCGAAGTGCTTTGTGGTTCCTCGTTCAGAGATGCAAATCTGATCGGCTGAGGGGGCAGGAACAAGTTCTGCTAAGGAGGTATACGCGTTGACAAAGCCACGTTAATTTGTTGATATAAGCGAAATGCGCTTTTAATGAAACGCGCGCCATCCATTATCGCTTCCGAGCCGAAAAGAAACAGCATATGCCTTTGCTATAGGATCCGCATGCACCACAATCAACGCCCCTATTCTCCTCCCCAGAAGCGCGATGATGCCATCGCCAAATTTAATGCACTTTTTAAAAGCGCTGACGAAGTAGAACGCGACACGCATACGCAACGGCTTGCCGAGGCACGCTTGAGAGCGGAAGAAGAGCGGGCCGTGGGGCGTATTCGAGCAATAGAGAAAGTCAGAGACGCCATTGCCGAGTATGGTTTTCAGAAAGCGGATCTTTATGGTTGAATGCACGATGACAAAGGCGCCGCGTGCTACACCAGATGTTTTCTCGTCATGTCGACATTGTTCGCGAAATGCTTGGCGTCATAATGATCTGCGGCAAGAAGCTTCGGTAGTGTGAAGTTTGGCAAATCATGGGCGCGATATCCGTTGTGGTCGATTAACTAACCGTCTATGACGGAATGAATTGGCCGCGGCTTGGCCAATGGATAAGTGTTCAAGACATAGAATCGTTTATTATCGACAGCGAAATTCCGGTTTAAAAAGTGCAATTGCACCGGTCCCAATCCGCAGAGGGGTTTGCGATAGTGCGTTTCAACCAGCATATGCCCGGATGCATCTTTACCGAGTGGTCGATCAAGATGGACAGACGGTGGACTTCTTGCTCAGGGCCAAAGGCGACGTGGCAGTAGCTAATCTATAAGGCATTCATACATATACCAAATATTTCCGCCAGACGAGCTATTTGCACTAGCGCCGTAATGAGAAGGTGCCGGAACTCGTGCAACCGACATCGCCAGCCGCCTAGCGGCATATCGATATGGGCCGCCACTATGCGTTCCCCTGCGGCGCATAGGCCATCGACCTGGACACCAGCATTCAGAGCCTGGCCTGGGAATGACGGAAACAGCGGCGCGAAATGCGCTCTCCACTATCACCCGGAACGTGCACCGTAGGCCGTGGGAACTTTTGGCGGTTTGGGCTACACCCCCCAATCAGCGCGTCCGCCGCATTACGTCGCGCCTTAGATCGATAGCAGGTCTGGATGATGCCTGGCACCTCGCCTGCAAGCCGAATCGACCCCCGTCGGCGTGCCACCCCGTCCTTGGCTATCTCGCGGCGAGTAGATGGCCTCAGTCTTTTTTTGCTATCGCCTCAGCGATGATGTCAGCCTTGATCTTCTTCACTACATACATCTTGCGAAGCTGGGCGCTATCCGCTGTCTGCTATTTCATCTTCGCCATCAGCGAGACGCCCGCACCGCCGTATTTACCACACCAATTGTAAAACGTGGCCACGATGATACGTCACTCCCGGCACATCTCCGCTACCGCCCAGCCAGGTTCTACTCGCTTGAGCGCGTCCTTGATCTGACTGTCCGTGAACTTCGACTTCTCTGTTCTATAAAACTCCCTTTGCTGGAATATCCCACTGTCACACGCGCGGATTGCGAGAAGCGATTACATTGATAAGGGAAACGAACTACTGGTTTCGTTTTGCGGAGCGGGTTTTCGTGCGGCGTACGCCATACACACTCCGCCGTAACTACGCTTGGGTTCCAATATGTTTCAACATACCGATGCCATCCCATGCCGCCCAAACTCCCCAGCATCTTGACTAGTGTTTGCGTCTCGCGTCCTTCGTCGCAACAAGCGGGCACAGGCGAGGCCGCCACGCCGTCCACGCCTGCCAGAAAAGCGTCCAGGCAGCGCGGCGAATTTAACGGTTTGAAGAAAGCCCCCCCGGCACCGCCTGCGCTGCCAGGCGCGCCTCAACCCAACGTCGGCATGGCGAAGCGGGTCGGTAAGGCGTTGCGTGCGCAAGTCAAGAACACATTCAGCTGCATGACCAAAGACGGTGCCAGCCGACTCGACTGGAACACACCCTTCAGCACACATTCGCGGACAGGCAAACCGACCACGCTGCGAGATTTCACTCACGTCAAGCGATTTGCCGAGCGGATTGCGGGCACGCGCGGCGATGCGCCTCAGCCCGGCAGCCCGTCGCGTTCCGGGCGTAGAACCAATGAGGCGCTCAATCATGCAATGACCGGCCTGCGCACTCAGATTTCGGCGATCGCGAATGCCAGCGCTAGCCTCCACGGCGATAACGCGCAACCAGCGCAAACGCTGCAACACGTTGATGACGTCATTGCCTACTGGGCGTCGCCGGAAGGGCAAGGGTTGGCCGGGAAAGTCAGTAGCGAACCCGATGCGTTCGTGACGGGGATTCGGGAGATGGCTGCTGCGCATTCGCCTGCGGTCGCCACGGCGGTCTCGATGGCGCTCGTGTCTGCCAAGGAACGTCTCGACCCGGACAACGCCACAAAGCTGAATGGCGACATTTTTTCGTACCTGAAGCATGCAGACCTAGGGGCTGAAATCGGCAACGCGAAAACGCATTCCGAGACATCGCGCGATACCCATATCCTCGCGCTGCGTGGCGCGCTGCAGCAGACGCGCGAGGCTCTGATGGCAAACCGGTGCACCACTGCTACCGATTCGGCTGGTGTGGATGGTGCGTCTTCGTCGGCACCGTCCCACGCCATACACGTCGAGGCTCTGCAGGCATTCATCCAAACGGTGCGGGATTTTCCTATCACCATGCGTGAGGCCGCGCGTCATGCGCCGCAGGCCCTTGCCGATTGGCCAGGGGTCCGCGACAGCCTAGGGAAGTTCGATGCACACAATGCCGAGGCAGCCGCAGCCTGCCTGGCCACGCTCGAAGCGGTGGCCGACGAAATCGGTCCGCAACAGCCCGCGCACGGGCAAAAGGGGCCGGTTGTGGTTTCGGCGCAAACCGTCGCGAAAATCCGCGACGCGCAGGAGGCAATGATCGCGGTTGTCTCTACGCCGAGGCACCTGCACACACACGACGAGCAGCTCAAGCATGCCGAATTGGGAAGGGCCGTAGCATGGGGCGCGTTGCAGCACGCCGCAGCCACCGGCAACTTCGAGGCTATGCTCGCCGCTACGGGTAATCATAGCCTTGGCGCCATCGAACAGGCCAACCTCCGCGTCCATCTACAGGCTGGTGCCGCGATTGCAACCGCACTGAAGGCCAAGCCGACGCCGGAGGCGCTGATTGCCGCGCGGCTTGCCCCGCACGAGACGGTGTCGAGCGCGACGAACTTCGCCCAGCGCGTCTCCGATGCAAGCGCCAAGCTGATCCATGGCGCCGGGCCGGCCACCCTGAGCGCCGGCGACAAAAGTGATCTAGTCGCATGGCGCAACGGCTTCACCGACGACGCACCGGGTTCCGACCTGAGCCAGCTTAAGGCGCGTATGTTTAAGTCGCTTACTTGGGTCAACCGAATGGGCGACGACCGGCATGCGTCACTGCCGAGCTACCACAAATCGCCGCTCTCCGCTGCACGCATGGGGATGGCACAGGGCGATCGCGCCGTCTTGGCGAACGAGCAGAAGGCACTGATGGCCGAGCTTGCGAAGCCGGCGGTCACCGAGGTAGTGCAGGCGGTTGCCGCAGAGATGGAACGCCTTTACGCCACCCCCCATCGCTGCTAGCCGCTGCCGAAGAGGGGAAACGCCTCGTGCGGATGCACTGACTGAAACCCATTGCCAATGGATTGCCTTGCGGGTCGCGCTTGATGACTGGATGCCGGAGCACAGCGCTGCGCGTCAGGGGCATCAACTTGTGCTGGGCCGCGAGTTCTCGCCTGCAGCATTGCCGGAAGATGTGGAGCAGCGCATTCGCAAGTTCACAGAGGACGCCGTACAAAAGGTGACATCGGGCTCCTCCGAAGCCCTGGAACAGGCGGTTGCCAACGTTCGGCAGCATCTTGGCAAGGTCCACCTGGGCTTTGAAGACGTGCATACGCTGGCCAACTTCTTCAATATCGAGCGCTCCGAGCCTTACGAGAAGGCCATGGAAACTGTCCGGAAAATTGCGGCCGCCCCTCCGCTTGGCCCCGCTGACCGATCGCAGCAGAGCGTACGCGCCATGGTGGTCGACTTCCTGAAGACGATTCCGGGTGGCAATACGGTCCGCTTCAGCCGCGGTACCAATGGCGGGTTTAGCACCAAGGGCGTTACGAGATCGCTCGTCAATGCCAAGAAGCGTCTGCTGGGCGTGCCAGTGGCGAGCAATGCCCGTATTGATCTGCGTTATGAGAAGGGACGTGAAGCGGTCGTCTCGATGTCATACCCTGTGCACGCCGCCGAACTGTTCATTGGCACGGAAAAGCGCCACCGAGCACGCATTGGCGCGGGCTGCTTCTTTGGCGCCAAGCTATTCAAATGCGGCCGCGCCGGCGCCAACGTGGATGTGAATCCGTACGAGTACGAGCGCACGGATGCCAATGGCCTCATAGTCCGGATCCCGCGCCGGACAGCGGCAAAAGAGGCGGAAGTCCGCGCGCTATTCTCGCGCGTGACCGACTTCATGTTTTCGGCGGCGGATGCACGGCACCGCACGCCCGAGGGCATGCCCGACGCCGATGCGCTGTTCCGTGCCTTCGCCAGCGAGTTCTACGCCGAGCAAGATCTGTCGATCAGTTGGATCAACCAGAAGACACGCGCCCACCGCAGCGAGATGTCGGCTGGGATCGCTGCGTCCGTCACCAAGCTGCTCAACCCTAGCCAACAACGAAAAAGCCAGCAAGAGACCGGCGCCCTTGGTACGGGCCTGGGCTACTCGTTTGAGAAGCAATGGTTGTCGACCTTCAAGCAGCTCGACGCCACCGGCACTTACCGAATCGCCAACCTGCGCGAGCAAAAGCTGAGCCGGCACAAGCTCAGCCTTGGACTCACTACCTCGGCCACGACCGGCAAGATCGGCAACACGTCGGCCGATCTGTTGGGTGGTGCGGTGGTCAGAGAGCGCGGCACGAACGTGAAGTTACGCCTGGCCATCGATCGGGACAACGTGCTGCCGATCAAGTCGGTGGCCGATTTCGAATTCGACAGCGTCAACGACTACGCCCGGTACGTGGAGGCGACCAAGCAGGAGTGGGTAAAATTTTTCGCCTATCCACACAAGAACGATCCCGACGGTGGACTGGCTAAGGGACTTAAGGCAGTCAGCGACAATCTGGATACGGCCCGCCTCCTCGACACGCCGTACAATGCATTTTTTGTGCGGCGAGCCCTCACGACAGATGCCGCGAAAACGCTGAACCATCTGCAGCAGCTTTCGGAGGTGACGCCGCAAAGCGAGACGGAGCTGCGCACGCAACTGGCGGCGTCTTACACCAAGACCATCAATGCTCCCGACTCCTGGATGCCGATCGGCTTGCGTGCTTATGAAAAATACAATGAGGCCGATGGTTTCAATGTCAACGCGGGGCTGCGCCTGACGCAGAGCACCGGCTTGAAGGTCGAGCGGCAGATCGTGTTCGACACCATCGACGCCAAGCTGCTCAAGGAGTACGAAGCCGAGCTGACAGCAAGACAAAACGCGCCGCAACAACCAACCCAGGCCGAGGCTTCAGACACCGTGCCTCCGTCGCCTCGTCCGCTGCGGCGCGAGGGTTCATTGGACACCCTGGCACGTCCGAGCGCGCAAGGCGCACGATCCGAGATCGAACTGGCAGACGAAGAGCCCGTCAGCGAACCGGTTTCGGTGCCGACGCGCGAGGCTTACCGGCCTACTTCGCTTGCCGCCATGTTCGGCAGGTCTTCGTCGCGTTCGCAGCCGGAATCGCGGCCCGACGATACTCGCGCGCATCTGGAGCGCTTGAAACAGCAAATGGATGTGAAGGCTGGCATTGCGCCTGCTCCGAAAAAGTCTGGCGATCTCTCCCGCAGGCTGTTCGGGCAACGTAGGGGCGCTCCAAAAACCGGAGAACAAAGTTAGTGGGCGTCGGATGCCGCCACCTTGGGCGCCGTACCGGGGGAAGCCCGCTCTATCATTTCTGCTGTATGTCGTTTCGAGGCAGTGTCACGCTCGTCGAAAAAGTATGGAAGCCCCCTTCAGCAACACACAAAGCATCCGTTGAATGGAGGTCAACAGCAAAATCGGCAAAACTGACCTATGGACGCGATAGTCAAGACGAACGATGAGAGGGGCGTTGTCAGCGCGCGTCTGGTCGCAATGTTGTTCGATCGGGTGTTCTTGACCCAGTCCGTTGCCGTGCTGCTGGCGATCCTGCTAACCAGTATCTCTTTTCAAGAAAAGCCCAAAGAGGTAGTAGGTTGGCTGTTTTTGATGATCACAATTGCCTTATGGCGCGTTCTGCTCGCAGCCCGGTTCAGGCACTCAGTCAATCCTGACGTCACGGTTTGGTCTCGGTACGCTGTTGTTGCCGCAGCAATAAGCGGGATGGCATGGTCCGTCGGTATTGTGATACTTACGTGGAAAACGAGCCCAGCGGTTGCCATGTTTGTACCTTTCATATTGGCTGGCGCAGTCGCTGGCGCGGTGACCACGCTGGCTCCTGTCCCTTCCGCGTTCGTTGCTTTTGCATTAACGCCGTTGCTTACGCTGGCGATTGTTCAATTCTTTACGAATACTCTTGCGCTCCGTTTTCAAGTTACCGCCGCTGTCGTGCTTTTTCTTTTGGGCATGCTCCTGTGTGCGCGACAATTTTATGAACAAATTCAGAAGGCGATCGTACTTGAGGTGCGCTACGCGAATGAGGCACGTTCGCACGCCGCCGCGCGTGACGCGGCCTTGAATGCGGCGAATGTAAAGAGTGACTTCCTTGCCATGATCAGCCACGAAATCAGGACCCCAATGAACGGCATTGTGGGTATGAGCAGCCTTCTTGCTGAGAGCGAGCTGTCGGAGGCGCAAGTCGAGTTGGCCAATGTGATTTGCGCTAGCGCTTGCACACTGCTTGAAATCGTCAACGACATAATAGATGTCGCGAAGTTAGACAATGGAAAACTGTCGCTAGCACGTTCGGCGTTTAGCATTAGAAAACTATTGCACGAGAGCGTGACGTCACTTCGCCTAAAAATCGAAGAAAAAAACATAAAGATTGGGCTCTCGATTCCCGACGACATTCCTGCAATGGTAATGGGTGACGAGCGTAAATTTCGCAAGGTCATTGATAACGTACTATCAAATGCCGGGAAATTCACTGAGCAAGGCCGGATCGATGTGCGTGTGGAAAAATGCGGCAGCACTGAGAACGTCCTGTGGTTGACGTTTGCGGTGATTGATACCGGGATAGGTATTCCGCAAAATGCAGAATCGATCCTATTTACCCCTTTCTCGCAAATTGATGTTTCATCGACGAGGCAGCAAGGCGGAATCGGTCTTGGCCTGATGATTTGTAGGCGTCTCGTCGACGCAATGGGTGGCACGATAACCTATGAGAGTGAAAGCGGGCGCGGATCGACGTTCTACATCGCGCTCCCGTTTTTGCAAGTGGAGTTGCATCCAGGCGCGACGTCACTCTAGCAGCAGCGAATTAATCGTAGTTAGAAATGCTGTTCATACGATTGATTAACTGTCATGCGGATCCGTGTGATGGAGCGAGAACGTGGCTAATGCTATGATTTTCAGTGGCACGACAGTCACTCTTGAAAGGGAGCTGAATCATTCGTTTTATTGCTTGCATCTGAAAGTGTTTCAGGTTGATCGAAATCAAATATGGATACTTCAGAAAATCCGTGGCGTGCCGTAAACCCGATATGACCCTTGGATTGAGATAATGCAATGCCGAATGCGAACGCCCCGGTATCCGCAACATCGAATAGTAGCATCATGGCGCCGTTCAAATGTACGGGTGATGCTCATTGCAGTGAAATAGGATTTTTGGAAAATTCCAGAATATTAAATAGGATACCAGAAGAATCCTACAATCGAATTGTTCGGCGTGTAAGTGCTTACTTTGACGTTCCTATATGCTTGATCTCTTTGATCGATGCTGAGAATCAATGGTTTAAGGCGAAAGTTGGCGTGGACTTAGATACCTTTCCGCGCGAAGCGTCGTTTTGCGAGGCCGCACTTGAGCAAAGCGACGTTTATATTGTGACTGATGCATCACAATCCATACGTTTTCGTGATCACCCGGCAGTTGCCGGGGCGCCGGAAATTCGCTTTTACGCCGGCGTACCGTTGCTTTTCGAGGGGCGTAATAAGGTTGGCACACTGTGCATACTTGATACCAAGCCGAGAACATTAGATGCGAACCAGATCGACGCGTTGAAGGATTATGCGTCTTTAGTTGTCGATGAATTACACCTTCGCCTACGCGCAGTCAAGGTTGAAGCACAACTCGATAGGTATTATCACAACCTGAACGAAAGTATTGCGGCCGAAAAGGATCGTGCGGACTTTCTCGCCATGGTGACACACGAGATACGTGCTCCGCTGAATGCGATCCTTGGCATGGTAACGCTTTTGTCGTTGGAAGGTGAGCAGGCGCAGAAACCGTTTTCTCCGATCGACCTTCGGACATCGACGGAGCATCTTGTCCGATTGATCAACGACGTGCTCGATCTCGCGAAGCTGGAAGCCACCGGATTTCCATTTGTTTTGGCGCCGTTCAGTCTTCGCCTTGAAATGGAAAGTATTGTCGAGATTGTACGACCCCAAGCGGAGGCAAAAGGGCTGTCCCTGAAACTGTCGCTATCAGAGAGCATTCCGGACTTAATTGTCGGAGACCGTACCCGGCTATCCCAGGTTCTTCTGAACCTGCTAAATAATGCCATCAAGTTCACCGTAGCCGGCGGTGTGCATGTACAGGCTACAGCGACACATTTAGAGCAATGCGTCGAGATTGCATTTTCCGTATCGGATAGCGGGGTGGGTTTGCCCGAAACAGCCAAAGATCAACTTTTCAAATGCTTTTCGCAATTGCACCTGAGTCGTGACGATGACCAACAAGGAACTGGCCTCGGACTCGCTATTTCTCGTAAGCTGGTTGAAGCAATGGGTGGCACGATAGCGGTGTCGAGCAAGCCTGGCGTCGGGACGCGTTTCAGCTTTTGCCTCCGGTTCAATGTCGTATCTGCTACACCGATGTCTCCGGCAACCCATACGGCATCCCTGCGCGTCCTCGTTGTCGATGACGACGTTATTAGCAGCAAGGTTTTCTGCGCTTTGCTCAAACACATGGGGCATGCCGTCGAGTTTGCATTGAACGGAGGCGAAGCGTTGGCCCGGCTCAGTTCCACGCCGTTTGACGCGGCATTCCTGGATATCAACGTCCCGGAATTGGACGGCTATGCGATCGCCCAGCAATATCTTGAAGGTAAGTCACCGGATGACGTCGCCACGCTCATTGCTGTATCAGGTGCGGATCCGGCAGATGGTGATGCACGACTTGCTTTATTCGATGATTACTTGGTTAAACCCGTATCGATGGACACACTGCAGGCAAGCATCGCGAAACTCATGCAAGGACGGCGTGGATTCAAGACGATCAAAGGGGGCTGAGAATGAAGCTGCAGCCCCCCATACATACGATCGATCATGCACAGTCGGGTTCCGTAACCAACGACGACGCGGCGCAGGAGGGCGGCCGGTTTCCTCGTACTCTTGGATGGGCTAGCCTTTCCGCGCTTGCGATGGGGGGAAGTAATCAGAGCCTTTTTCTCATCGCCGCCTTGCTTGTCGGCGGGGAGCACATTCCTGGGATCGGGACTTTAGGACTGGCTTTATTTGTCGTGGGTATCTTGCTGAGCTATGCGGCCTTGCCCGGATGGACGGAACTTGTGCTGATGTATCCGCGCAAAGTTGGAGGGATCGCAGCGGTATGTACCGATGCTTTCAGGCGGTATGGTGACATGCCGTCAGCGTTGGTAGGGATATGTTACTGGTGGGGATGGATTCCCACATGTGGAATCACCGCGATTCTCTGTGCGTCTGCGATACATCAATGGTTTCTGCCACAGCTATCGGTCACTCTGATGGCCTGTACGCTGGTTGGATTCTGTACTTTATTGAATCTGTCAGGCATCAAGCATGTCGCCAGACTTTCCATCCCGATAGCGATATTGTCGGGACTTCTTGCATTTATCTCTGCTCTTCTACCGGTGACGACGGGCGCTGTAGATTGGCATCAATCGTTCGATTTGCGTTTGGAGACGCCGTTCCCGGGTTGGTTTGGCACAGTCACGGCGCTAATGGCAGGGCTTTATCTGGTCGGCTTTGCCGCACCGGCATTTGAGGCAGTCGCATGCCATGTCGGAGAAACAAAAGACCCGGCTCGAAACGTCCCGCGTGCGATAAAAGTTAGCGCCGGTATGGCATCGATTTTTTTTGTGGCACTTCCATTTATCTGGCTAGGAACGATTGGCAAAGCCGAGTTGGCTGGAAATCTAGGCAGCTCCTTGAGCCCGACTTTCGCGCCACTCTTTGGCAGCTTTGCAAAGTCGGCAGCGCTGGGTTTCATGGTTTTTAATATGTTTCATGGAACGATGCAACCGCTCGCCGGTGCGTCGCGTACGTTATGGCAAATGGCCGATGACGGCCTTCTACCAACCTTTCTGGGACGCCTTTCCGCGAAACAGGTGCCAACGGCAGCCACGCTGATGACGGCCGCGACCGCGATAGCCTTCCTGTTATTCGGCGATCCTATCTGGCTTGTTGCCGCCGCAAATTTCACTTATCTGATCGGTATTGCCGCGCCGAGTCTTGCAGTATGGCTGCTGCGCCGCAGCGCACCACAAGCGCCCCGGCTTTATCAAGCGCCCCGTTTCACACTGGGCCTTGGCCTGCTTGTCGCGGCAATCTGGATAGCATCAACGGTTCTGGGATTCCAGCAGTTCGGCGTGCCGACCATTCTCGCTGGGTTATCGATGGCCTATTCTGGTGCGTTGCTACACGCTTTTCGAAAATGGCAAGACCGTCGCCGCAATGGACTTCACGGCTTTACGATGAATCTGCACGTCAAATTGACTGGGGCGATGTTGCTTGTGCTCGGTTTGGATGGAGCGGGTTATTTACTGGCAGTGTCACAGTTACCCGTACCAGCGCCGATGTCGAGCGCATTGGCCGATATTTTTACCGCTGTCGCACTTCTTACTATGGTGGTCGGGATCGTTTTGCCAGGCACCATTTCCCAGACCGCAAAAAGCGTTGGTGATGCTGCTGAACGCTTGGCAAGCGTGACGCTATATGAACTGGCATCGGCCATACGGACCCTCGGGGAGGGGGATACCGGTATGGTGAAGATCAATGCCAGCCAAGACCAACTTCCGGTTTATTCGCGGGACGAGCTTGGCCTGATGTCAGAAAGCTTCAACACCATACATCGACACGTACTTATTGCCGTCGAGGGTATCGACATGGCGCGAGGGCAACTCGACAAGACGCGAAGTGGATTGATCGAGTCAAATCGCCTGTTAGAGGCGAAGGTTTTGGAAGAGCGAAAATTGATTGAGGAGCTACGGCTCGCAAAGCAGATTGTTGAGATGTCGAATGGTGCAAAGGATCGTTTCGTGGCACGGATGAGCCACGAGCTTCGTACGCCCTTGCATGGTGTGCTGGCCAGCGCCGAGCTCCTGGAACTCCGGGGTCTCGACCACGATGCTACGCAACTGGCACATACGATTCAAGAGTGCGGAGGCGCACTATTGAATCTGGTCGATCATATGATTGAGGTCACGACAACGGAGAGTAATGAAGCGACGCTGAACGCGACTACGTTCGACGCGCTCGCTATGTTAAACGCGCTATGTCGGCAATATCAGCGTAAGGCCAAGTGGAAAGGCTTGTCATTCACTGCCGAAACGACAGGGTTCGAGCGATATCTTATATCCGTCGATCGCGAAAAAATATACTGGATCGTCAATAATTTACTGTCAAATGCGGTACGTTTCACGAATATCGGTTACGTCGTTTTCAAGGCGGAGCTCTTAACGCTCGCAAACGATGTCAACCAGCTTTCTCTTACCGTGCGTGATAGCGGAAGCGGGATCGATCTCGCACGCGCCGAGGAAGTCTTCGCATCTTTTCTACGAGCGGAGCAAGGATCCGCAAGGATAGTTGATAGTGCAGGAATAGGCCTTTTTCTAGTGCGGGAATTGGTGAAAAAGCTGGATGGCGAGACGACGATGCGAAGCGAGATGGATGCTGGCACCGACATTTCGCTGACCTTGCCTGTCGGCATACTACCAAGGAAGGATTCGAAACCAGGCGTCGAGCACGGGCAGCGGGAAGGGCTTGACGCTTATAACGCAGGGGAGGCTGTCGACGCCCTTGAACCAGCCGAGCCTGCACTCTGGCACCGACCGCGCATTCTGCTTGCCGAGGACAATCCCGTGAATCAGGCAGTGGCCATGGCGTCATTGAAGCGTATCGGTCTGACAGCGGATCTTGCCGTTAACGGACGTGCTGCTTTGGCACGATTTGAATTGGCGGAATACGACATGGTTCTGATGGATTGTCACATGCCTTATGTCGACGGTGCTGCCGCCACGGAGGCCATACGCGCACTTGAGAAGGCCCGTGGAACATCGCCCGTCCCGGTGATTGGGATCACAGCAGATATGACGGCTGGGAATATCTCACGATGCCGACGCGCCGGTATGAATCATATTCTCTCGAAGCCGTTTACGGTTAGGGAATTCGAGGCCTGCATTGTCGAATTTCTTCCGGAGCCTTACCCGGGTGCGAGATCCGCCGTCGGCTTGTCGAGCAACCCTTTTTTCACGAACGCTAGACCGGATACGATTGCCTTACCAGCCGCGCGTAGCGGCAGCGAGGCGGCACACCCTGGCGACTTGATATTCGACGAACAGAGTGTGCGAGCGTTGCAGGCGCTTGCGGATGACGACACCCCCGACTTTGCCGACGACCTCGTCAAAACGTTTGTGCACAACGCGACGGCTCAACTAGACGCCCTGATGGCGGCGCTTGCAGACAATGACTCGGACCAGATCAAACAGATATCGCATTCGCTGAAATCAAGCAGCGCGTATGTCGGTGCTAGTGGCTTTTCGACCTTGATGCGCGCTTTGGAGCGCGACGCCGCGAATATATCCCAGAAAGATCTAATGGATTACCGGGGCCGCCTTCCGATTGCATTTCAATTTGTGAAG
This sequence comes from Robbsia andropogonis, assembly GCF_000970345.1. Taxonomy (GTDB): domain Bacteria; phylum Pseudomonadota; class Gammaproteobacteria; order Burkholderiales; family Burkholderiaceae; genus Robbsia; species Robbsia andropogonis. The sequence continues at coordinate 70,975 of NZ_LAQU01000010.1, forward strand.
GAAAGCCTGAATCGCATCTTTGCACAACGGGGGCATGATGTCTGAGGCAATGCATGTTGCGGCGGCTTCCATATTGGTTGTGGAAGATGATCCGGTTCAATTGTCGATTCTCACCGCGATGCTGAAGTCGCTCGGTGTGCAAAGCTATGGCGCGACTACTGTGGCACAGGCGCGCGAGGAACTCGCACAGCGCGATGTAAGGACGATTTTACTTGACTTGCAACTTGGACGTGAAAACGGACTGGATGTCTTGCAGTCAATGGGCGCTGGTTTGCTGCCGCGCTCGGTCATCTTAGTGAGTGGTTGTGACGAGCGAACGCGGATTGCCACGACGCAAATCGCCGACGCGCTGGGAATCCATGTGGCTGGATCCATCGAGAAGCCGGCGCATCTGGCCGATTTGGCGCATTTACTTGATCTGCCGATGATCAAGCCAAAACCGACTCTCGCAAGGCCGAAACAGTCGATCGAGGCACCACAGCTTGCAGAGGCGCTTGATAGAAATGAAATCGTGGTGGAGTTTCAGCCGAAGGTTTCCTTCGCGACTGGGGTGCCAATAGGCGCTGAAGCGTTGGCGCGATGGCGGTCGAAGACAATGGGCGACGTTGCACCTGATGTCTTTATTGCTGTTGCCGAAGCGTCGGGTCAAATGCGGCGGCTTACCGAGACGATTCTGCATCGATCCGTGAAGGCATGTGCCCGCTGGCGTCAGGCGTTTCCCGGGGTCGGTGTGGCCATTAACGTATCGGCGAGCGATATCGACCAGACGTTGTACGAGTCCATTCGTTCGGCCTTGGTTCAGTATGGCGTGCCTGCCAATGCTCTAACTGTCGAAGTGACAGAAAGTATCTCGCTGCCTAACACTGATGCAATACGGAGTATATTGACGCGTATGCGCATCGATGGCATCTCGTTAAGCATTGATGATTTCGGGACGGGATATGGCAACTTGGCATCGCTTCTTAGAATGCCGTTCAACGAACTCAAGCTCGATCGTTTATTCGTCGCATCGGCCCTGGTCGAAGTCGATGCGCAACGGATACTTAAGTCCCTCGTAGCGCTTGGACGTGAAATGGGATTAAGAACCGTGGCGGAGGGGGTGGAGTGCCATGATGTCGCGGAGCGGTTGAAAGCTTATGGATGCGGCATTGGACAAGGATGGTGGTGGGCGCCGGCGATGAGCGAAACCGCTTTCTCTTCCTGGCTCCGACACCGAATTGGGACCATGACGCAATCTGCTTGAATCGCCTTGTTTTGGTAACGACGAGTAAGTCATGCTTCTGAGCCTAAATAACGTCGAATACGAAGATACCTATGCGCGTATCGCCACTGCTTGGCGAGCGCGCGGTTACGAGTCTTGGAGCAGCGTGGTGTCGGCATGTAGTCAACACGGGCGTCTGTTTCGTATTACGTTCGCGCGAGATCGTCCCGAGCATTTCGTCAAGCAATTTTCCCATATGGTAAAAGCAAGCGGTCTGCTGTTGCGCGTTGGGAATCGGTTGGACCTCTTTCTAGGTGCCGAGGAAATGTTGGATTTCTATGAGGCTAGAGGCGTCTACCCGCCTTCGGATATTACGGACATTTCGATGTTGGGACACGTGGATATCCAATCCGAACCACATGTCGTCCTCTCGTCTCCCTCGCGTTCGGCTGGGGTGCAAAAGCGCGGCGCGCCTCCTTCGGCGATCCTGGGTGGTAAGACGGCAATGGTACTCGACGACGACGTGGTGTCGCGTCGCGTGATTTCCCGCATGTTAGGGCGGGAGGGATGTGCCGTGCAGTCTTTGGCCGAAGCGGAGCCGGCATTCCAATTATTGCGAACAGAAGTGCCGGACATCGTGATTTTAGACGTGGTGTTGGGAGGCGTAATTGATGGCCTCGATTTCTGCGAGTCGATGCGCAGTCAAGCGCATCTGGCAAAGACCCCGGTTATTTTCGTATCCGGACATGGCTCCAGCGGTATTCGCGATCGTGTGCAACAGTATGCTGCGGTATTTTTGGATAAACCAGTCAAGCTCGAACAATTCAAGCAAGCCGTGGAATCTCTCTCGGGTTGACAACGGCAGGTCCAGGCTTGAAAAATTTAATCGATGCCTATGCCTGAGACGCGATAATTTGCATGTTAAGGTCGCGGGCATCGATTGCACGCGTCCTGACTTCGCTTATCTGTTGCAAACAACATACGTTGAAAGATTTCCGCATCGCTTTTGCCCCCGCTAAGTTTCCGGTGTACATCTTCTGGGACAAAGAGCGTGTTTCAACACGATGTACGCAAAATGATGAATCGGACTTCAGTAGCAGGACACCCATCCGTTATCACTCGAAGAGCGGCATCGTTGATTTGGTTTTGAGTGACGTAAATTCTATTAGGAATGGGACTGATGAATGATTCCAAGTTAATAGCTGGTCAGGAATATGAGATAAGTCAGAACGACATGCTTGTTTCCGCGACGGATTTGGCTAGCAACATCCTATATTGCAATCCAGCATTTATCGAGGCGTCGGGCTATTCCAGCGAAGAGCTTATAGGCAAGCCGCACAACATCATTCGGCATCCAGATATGCCGCGTGAGGCATTTGGAGACATGTGGCAAACGATTCGATCTGGTAAGCCCTGGACATCTCTTGTTAAAAACAGACGAAAGAACGGTGACTACTATTGGATTTGTGCAAATGTTACGCCGATCGTACGCGACGGCACCGCCATTGGTTATTTGAGCGTCCGCACCAAACCTTCTCGCGAGGACATTAAACGTGCCGAGACCCTTTATCGGCAAATGCGTTTAGGTCAAGCAAAAGGATTCACTATAAGGTCTGGGGAAATAAAAAGAACGGGTCCGCGGCGGTTCATTGACGCAATACTTGACGCCAAACTAGCTGCAAGAATGATGGCAGTCGCCGCGTGCTTTACGGTTGCGGTAACGTCTCTGAGAGTCACGTTCCCAGAAGCGTTTGACGGTGCAGTAGGGGTTATAACATTTGTGCTTTGCATGCTTGCGGCATCGATACCGTCACTGCTTATGGCCTGCCGCACAGGAAAGCAGATTGCCCTAATCGAAAAAGCTATACGTCGTTTGGCGGCCGGAGACTTGGCGGCGGCAATACCAACATCAAGGAACAGCGACGCAAAGGGTATTTTGAGAGGGCTGGTTCAACTACGCGTCAGCCTCGTGGCGATTGTATCAGACGTACGAAAACAAATTGACGGGGTCAAGCTCGCGACCGGTGAGATTGCCAGTGGTAACATGGATCTCACGACTCGTACCGAGATGCAAGCTGCATCACTGGAGGAGTCTGCCGCATCTCTCGAACAGTTGGGAGCAACAGTCAAGAGTAATGCGGAGTCTGCGAAGCAAGCAAATCTGATTGTTGAGAAGGCGCAAATGACCATAAATCAGGGATGCGAATCAGTGAAGATGACTGAAGAGACCATGAGAGGAATAGCGGCGCGCTCAGAACAAATCACGGCCATTGTTTCCGCAATTGACAGCATTGCATTTCAAACTAACATTCTCGCGTTAAACGCCGCGGTCGAGGCTGCGAGGGCAGGCGAGGCAGGCAAAGGATTCGCCGTGGTCGCGGGAGAGGTACGCAATTTGTCTCATAGGTGCGCTGCTTCGGCGAAAGAAATAAAGGGAATCGTTGAATCCAATTCGGTCGCGGCGAAAGAAGGGACCGCAAGTGTGGAAACGGTCTCCGCGCAGATGGCTTCGGCAGCAGAAACGATGACCAATGTGCTCGCCAAGATAAAGGAAGTCGCCATGGCGAGTCAGGAGCAATCATTTGGTATCGATGCGATCAATTCGGCCGTTTCGCAACTTGACGACGCGACACAGCAGAATGCGGCGCTGGTGGAACAAAGCGCCGCTACTGCGAAAAGTCTTTCAAATCAGGCCAACGTTCTTGACGAGGCAGTAAGGCTGTTCACGCTTCCAACATGAGTTCGAAATTCCTCATCTTTTCGCCGATGCTAACGAAAGCGCCTTATCGTGCTGAATTGCGTGGTAGGTAACGTGTTCTAGCCTCGTGCACTACTGGTCGAATAGGTCAATTATATGGGGTGTTTGGATACTCGCGAGAATCCGATTGGCTTGACGGTGAAGCGCATCCCCACACATTTCTCGTATGTAGACGGGCGAAAAGACTCGAAATTACGAGAAGCATCGGCAGGAGCGAGCAATTTCGGGGTTGGCGTTGCTACGTCGTCGTGCCATTGAGATTGAAATTAGTAAAACTCATTATTAACGCAAGACTGACGCGATTGTACGCGAAAGCTCAATGCAACTCACTTACCGACGCCGAACGGGAAGACTTTTCATTTCGCTTTGTATGTATTACGCAATGATAGCTCGTTTCCTTCAGCAAGTTTAGGATCACCCGTTACCCATAAAGAGCAGTGCGTATTTGACGCCTGTAATCGATCTGAGGGTATCAGCCATGTATCGGGAATCTGAGAACGACGTCGTATCGTTTGCAAGGAAAGATGGTCAACAAGATCTGGAAGCGGTATCACATCATGCGCTTATCGCTGTCGACTACTTGAATGTGTTGATCGAACGACGTGTTACAGAGTGCGTCAGAGATCTCGAATTCGGACGGGTTGACTGGAGCCGATAGCATAAAGCCAGCGACGCTCGGGACGCTTAGCATAGTAACTTACGCGTGAGCGATATTTGGCTACTTTTGACGCCGCCTGATGAGCACATAAAAATGCTGGAATACGTTTCGGCGCTTCGGGAGAGACACATGGATAACAAACGCGATAATCGCTATTTGACCGACTGCGATCTTACGCACATCTTTGAACTTGCAGACTGTGCTTGCATTCTGGGTTTTGGGGACGACCAGAATTGCGCGGATCATCAAAACGAACAAAAATGGAATTCGGTGGGCACGGTCGAGACGACGTTGATCAATATGCTATCTCTTTCGGATGCGCTGGTGCGCCTGCGCATTATCGCGGAGATATGTCATGAAAGCTTATCGGCTAATGAACGTAAAATCCTGTCGGATATCTGTAACACGATTCAGTGCGCGGAGAGGGAAGAACGGTGGCGCGAATTGCATTATTGCCGAGCCGTTGAAGACTGACGCCTGCGGCGCTCGCCATTATCTAAGGGCACGTGACGAGTGTGAGCATTGTGGTGCTGATGCCCAGTTTTCAGCAAGTTTCCGGTCATGCAGTCCTGGCATCCGCAGGCTTGAACGCATCCATGATTCCGCTATCCGTTAATCTGAACGCATTCGTGCTGTAGAACTGCTTTTGCCTGAATATGCGACTCTCGCCCTTGCTTACGGCGCTGCGTTATTACTGGCGGGCGCAAGATCGCCTTAAATAATTTCGAGGTAAAGTCTGGCCTGACACATTATTGTGATTTTTACGAAACGCTGTTGATCTCCCGGGCGCAACGCTAGGTTCGAAAAAGAACATATGTTTACATGCAGGAAGGCAACAAACGCGTTTCGTTAAAGCATCCTTCGTATCGGAAACTGGATAGAAGGATATACTTCATTGCAAAGTGCTGATGCAAGACATGAGGTTTGCTAAGAAAATTAGAGGAACGGCGAGGCTATGTTTTATGTTGTTCAAGGATCAATTTTTAGTTTACTGGATTGGCTGTTTCGAATGGTCAACTGTTGTTTGTCGGTATTAACGAGATGCCTCACGGGGCAAAAATGGATAGCGTAAAAGCAGCGGTGCCTATGGCTGACATCGACAATTTCAACGTGTTATTTGTTCTAGGATAAATTTCGCTGTTATTCAATTTTGCCGTTTGAAAATAGAAGCGGAGAAGGCATGAGTGCAAGAGTATCGATTTTTAGCAGAATCAAGAAGCTTGACCTAAATGACCTTCGGAAGATCGTTGTGTCGTTGGCATTGTCAGTGTTGCTATTGACCATAACAATGGTATTTGCTGGGTACCACAACAAAAAAATAGTACAAGAATCATTTCATGAAACGCTTGGGAAAACAGAAAATAATATTCTGGAAAGGTTGGGTAGATACGAATATGGTCTGCGCGGTATGCGGGGTGCGATCGTTGTCGCAGACTCTGGTATCGTGACAGAAAAAAAATTAAATGACTATAGCAAAACCCGAGATCTTCCAAAAGAGTTCCCTGGGGCAAAAGGAATAGGTTATATTAATTTTGTCAAAGCAGGCGACGTGCTTTTATTTCAAAAAGAGTTTTTTCAAAAAAATCATTTTAATATTGAAATTCGGGATTTATCTCAATCTTCGGGTGACAAGTTTATTATTCAATACATTTTCCCACGCGAATCTAATGCTAATGCAATGGGGTTGAATATCGCTTCGGAGCACAGCCGTCGCCAGGCAGCGGAATCGGCTGCCAAGACCGGCCTAGCGACCTTGACCGCACCGATCACGTTGGTCCAAGACCCAACGAAAACGACACAGTCCTTTTTGTTTCTATTGCCGGTATATTCAGGTGATGGGAACAAAACTGAGGATGAGCGAATCCGCTCCCTTCGCGGTTGGTCGTATGCTCCGCTGTCCATGGCCGAAGTTTTGTGTAATGGAGGTTTAGACGCTGACAAAGTTCGACTTAATTTGTCTGATTCCTCGGAACCTGGACGTCCCGTTCCATTTTTCGAATCTATCGTTTCCCCTACGTTCAAAGGAAATGGAGGAGAGATTCGACGGGATATAAACGTTTATGGTAGGAGGTGGACCATCGATCTGCATTTTTCGAAATCGTACATTGCACAACAGTCGATTATCCCGCTGTGGCCACTCTTCGGATTTCTTGTAGCGATAGCGTCACTGGTCAACGGATTCTTGTTTTTCAGATTTGAACAAGCCCGTAAGGCGACAGAACTTTTCAAAGCCCGTATGGAATTAGCTTTGCTGGTAGACAGCTCGATAGATGCCATTATTGGAAAGAATCTAAACGGAGTCATCACCACCTGGAACAGAGGTGCAAGAGAGATATTCGGTTACTCAACTGCCGAGGCAATAGGGAGGCCATTGCTCGATCTGATCGTGCCATTAGATCGGAAAGATGAAGAGGCACATATCCTTGATGACATATCAAAAGGTAAAAGTCGCCTGAATTTTGAGACGAAGCGGCGAACAAAGAGCGGCGAACTGATCGATGTTTCTGTCTCCGTGTCACCAATATTCGGACCACAAGGGGTAATTCTAGGGGCCTCAAAGACTGTCAGAGATATCACTGCCAAGAAGGCAGCAGAACGGGCAATACGTGATGCGAAGGACGCGTTAGAAAATGAGGTTAAGTTACGAACGTCCGAATTAGAGTCAGCGCGTCGTACGTTGCGTACGGTCATGGACGCCCTGCCATCGATGATTGGTTATTGGGACAAGAATTTGGTCAATCAAGTGGCGAATATCGCGTATCACAACTGGTTCGGCGTGACGCCAGGCGAGCTATTAGGACGACGACTTCCTGATCTTCTTGGCCTTGATTTATATACCCAAAATATACCGCATGTTGAAGGCGTTCTAGCTGGTCAGCCTCAAACGTTTGAGCGAGAAATCGTCACACCTAATGGCACCAAAGTTGCCCTTGCTCATTATCTCCCCGATAAAATAGATGGCGAAGTACGCGGCTTCTTTGTAATCGTCCATGACGTGACTGAATTAAGCCAGCAACGCGCTGAATTGTCCGATGCGCTTCATACAAATCAGCTTCAAAAAGACATGCTTCGTGCAGCCAACGAGCAGCTCGAATTGGCAGCGCAAATCGCACGTCTTGGTGTATGGATTTGGGATATCGACACCGGTGAGCTCAGGTGGAACAAGTTAATGTTCGAGCTCTACGATTGCGAGGGAATATCACGTGATGAAAAATAGATTACGAGCAATGGCGCATCCGGGTTCATCCAGATGATATCGAATACGTGGAATGCGCTTTACGCCGTGCAATCGAAGAGGACGAAATCTACGATCCGAAGTTTAGGGCGCTCCACAGAAATGGACAAGTAAGATATATCCAAGCGGCGGGAATGGTCGAGCGAGATCACGAGCGTCGTGCGGTACGCTTGATAGGCATCAACCTTGACGTAACCCAAAATCATATATATCAGCAGTCTCTTATTTATTCTAAGCAACAAGCAGAGCAAGCAGATAGGGTCAAGGGACGATTCTTGGCAAATATGAGTCATGAAATTCGCACTCCACTCAATGCGGTGTTGGGGATGTTGCAATTACTAGAACGTTCTATGTTGACCCAACGCCAAGGTGACTATGTCCAAAAAGCGAAAAGCGCGGCCCAATCGCTCCTGGACCTGCTCAATGATATTTTGGATTATTCAAAAATTGAAGCAGAGAAGATAGAGCTAGATGTTCACCGATTTTCTCTTAGTGAATTTTTGCAGGAAATAAATGTTGTTTTGAGTGGCAATGTCGCGGGCAAGAACTTAGAGATCTTGTTTGACATTGATCCACGAATAAACGATGAGATTATTGCCGATCGGCTACGCCTGAAGCAGGTGTTGGTCAATATCTGCGGCAATGCGATAAAGTTTACTGAGCATGGTTACGTTTTGCTCGCACTTGCCTATGTCGAAACTGTTGGCGGCCAAACGCATGTTCGCTTTTCGGTGAAAGACACTGGTATTGGGATCTCGGAAGAGCAGCAGGCATTTATCTTTGATGCTTTTTCACAAGCTGAATCGTCTACGACCAAACATTATGGAGGCACGGGGCTTGGGCTGGCGATAAGCAAGCGGCTAGTCAATTTAATGGGTGGTGACTTGCACTTAAGCAGTGCGCTCGGGAAAGGCAGCCATTTTTGGTTTGAACTACCTCTCCATATCTCGCCTGTCCAAACGTTAAGAACTGAAGAGCCGTTGCGTGTCATGATCGTTGATGACAACGCGATAGCAACGAGTATTTTGGCCTCAATGTGCCATTCATTGGGCTGGGAGGTCGATACTGCACAAAGTGGTTACGAAGCGCTTAATCGATTTTTGCGGATCGCGGATGGCGATCAGCCTCAAAAAGATGTGATTTTCATGGATTGGCGGATGCCAGGCATGGACGGTATCCAGGTATCTGAAAAGCTGCGCCATTTGCTTGGAAAGCATTGTCCTCCTATCGTTATGGTAACGGCTTTTGGACATGAAGATCTGTTGGATGTGCTCAAGCAAAGATCGGTGCCGTTTAGTGATGTCTTGACCAAGCCTATTCTGAGGGATGATTTATTACGGGCGGTAACCAATGCTCGCCTGCATCCTGACCAGAGTAATGTGCTATTGCCGACCAAAGCGCTAGCCGGACCGAAGCTTCCTGGCGTAAGCGTTTTGGTCGTTGAGGACAATGAACTGAATCGTCAGGTGATTCAAAGTTTACTTCTTGAATCAGGAGCGCGGGTGACGCTTGCTGAAGGAGGGCTGTCCGGTGTCCGACTTGCAACACATCACGATTCGGAATTCGAAGTTATCCTAATGGATATACAAATGCCGGATATTGATGGATTCGAGGCAACTAGGCGTATTCGTTCACATCAGTTTGGTGCTAACGTTCCTATTATTGCCATGACCGCAAACAACGCACCTTCCGATGTTGAGGCATCGATTGCCGCTGGGATGGATGCGCATATCGGAAAGCCAATAGACATCGAAGAGGTAGAGCGAACATTGCTGCGCTATGTGAAGCGTCCTTTAAGTTCGGATTTGTCACCGCAGCGCAATATGCAACAAGATCCGAGGGAAGATGAGGCGCAAACACTGGTTGAATCCTGGTTACGTATTGCCAGAAGATTTAATCAAAATACAAAAGTGTACAGGCTTGCCCTGAAATCTTTTTCGGAGCAAGCCCGTTTGCTAATCGATAAAATTCTAGCTCATTTAGAGAATGCTGATATAGGAAGTAGTGCCGATGAGTTTCATGCCCTGAAGGGGGCTGCGGCAACTGTCGGTGCGATAAAGATTGCCTCCGTTGCAAGCAGCGCGGAAGTGACTCTCAGGAATGCGCGCGACGCTGACGCCTACATGAGAATCGCAAGAGATTTAAGTAACGAGATTTGCGCTCTCGTCGAACCTACTATAGTGGCATTACATGCTCAGGTGGGTATATCTGTTGCAGAAGAAAAGAGTGAGGTAAATTCGCCGCTGGAATTATCGGAAGAGAAGTTCAAAGATAGGCTGAAGATGTTGACGACTTTGTTGAAAACAGGGAATATCAAGGCAATTAGTGAAGCAGAGCAATTGTCAAAATTATCAAACGTCACCAATCAAGCTTGGATGCAAGAATTGTGCAATCATACATCGCAATTGCGTTTTAATCAGGCGATTGATATTCTGGAAAATTATTTGAACGAAGGTCATCGTGAGTAATCTTAATGAATTAATTGAACGACGTGGTCAGTTGCCACGCATTTTGATTGTTGATGATCAGCCTGCGATCATTTATTCTCTGCAAACGATATTTGATAGTCATTATGAGATATTTTTCGCGACAAGTGGACGTGACGCACTCAAGATGTGCAAGGAAGCATTGCCTGATTTGGTAATTCTGGATATTAAGATGCCAGATTTGAATGGGTTGGACGTTTGTCGCTCAATCAAAGAAGACAATAATGCGTCTACCATACCAGTCATATTTCTTACGTCTAGTCGCGAGGAGGTTGACGAAATTGCCGGATTTGAGGTTGGTGCGGCTGATTTTATTTATAAACCAATTAATCCCGTAATATTTAAAGCCAGACTGCTCAATCATCTAGCATTAAAATTTCAGACGGATATTTTACGAGACCTCGCGGAAACTGACGGTCTGACCGGCATTGCCAATCGCCGTCGATTTGAAGAACAATTTCATAAGGAGTGGCGCCATTTCATGCGAACCTCCGAGCCGCTTTCGCTGCTGATGATTGATGTCGACTATTTTAAACGCTACAACGATACTTATGGTCATTTAGCGGGTGATGATTGTTTGAAAAGAATTGCTGCGACCCTGTCATCTGCCATCAAGCGTCCTCACGACTTTATTGCACGATACGGTGGAGAGGAGTTTGTCGTTATACTTCCGCGCACTGGTGGAGCAGAAGCGGGTCTGGTGGCCGAGAAAATGTTAGAAGCAGTACGAAATTTGAAAATCGAACATCGTAGATCCGATGTATCGAGAAATGCGACCATCTCGATCGGTGTTGCTGAAGCAGCGATATTTGACACGGCTGATTCGAAGAGGCTGAAATCCGCTGCGGATTTCGCGCTGTATCGTGCAAAGAATTTGGGACGTAACCAAGCTAGAATCTGTGACATTACTGAATATAGCCGAGCCTTCGAGTGAGCAGGACAGTTGCTAATCGAGTTCGATGCCCGAGTCGAACTCGACTAACCCTTTCTTGTTATTACAGGTAGGTCCTTAGCTAAACCTACATCACTCAGGAAGGCAATGCCGCCAAGGTGAAGGGCCTTGTCTATTTATCGGAGCTGGTACCGGATGATGACCAGTCCGTCGCTGACCTGCTGCAGCGGCTCGACGCGCAAATGTCGGGCGTCGAGCCGGATGCGGAGGGCATGATCTGGCTCGACGATCCTCGACGGTTCCAGCATATTATGGCGGCAGATATTCCGTTCGAAGACGGGCGTTCGCTGGCATCGGTTCAGCAGCCTATCGCTGCGGGGTGCTTTACTGGCAAGATCCAGCACGCGGCTTGGCACGACAAGCCAAGCTGGTATTTACGCACCACCAGCGACAACGCGCTTAGGCCCGCCGTGCAGCAAGCCGTTGCGCAGCACATTGGGGCCACGGTCATGTCCATTCGCTCCAGCCACATGTTGATGCGATCTCGCCCCGACGACGTTGCAAGGTTGATCGATCACGCCGCGCGAACGGCATCGCAATAACGTATTGGGTGTTTTGACACGCTTTGCATGAACTGTATAGCCTTGCAACACTGGAGTATGCGACGTCGCGCCGGGTCGCGGCGCTGTCGTGTTAATTATTTGTTAGGTGGCAACCATGGGTGTGCATCAGACTCTATCGTAGGAAAATAGAGAGGTTTGCACCATTAGAGAAATCGGCAGCAGCGAACACGCCAAGATGGCCTGATCGACGGCACCCTCGGCTGCGACTACGCACTGTTGAGCGGCAGCTTCAGAAGCTTTTTTCGGCATTCAAGGTCGATCCGCGAGGGCTGACCTATCCGCCGCCACGTGCCAATCAGATCAGCGCCTGCGGAACGCATCGAGCGAAGACAGTGCGTTCCCGTGAAAATCGAACAATGTGTTGTTGTCCCATTGATCACCGGCGCCCAGTTTCCAGCCGACGTTCGGCGTCGGGATCCATTCCGGTTCCCACCAGAACACGCCCTTGCCATGGCCGTTGGGAATCGACTGGACGATATCCGTCAGCGCGTTCAGGAATTGCGCTTGTCCCGCTGGCGTCTGCGGATAGGTCGACGAACCGACGTTGGTCATGGCGTTGGGTTCCGAATCACCGTCACTGGTCGTCCACGGAAAAGCGGTCTCGACAACAATCACGTCCTTGTCATAACGCGTTGCGAGGTCGTTCGCGTTGGTCTGCAGATCGTTGAGTGAGCCTTGCCATTGCGGGTAATACGACAGCCCGATGACGTCGAACGTGACACCGCGCTGCGTGGCGCTATCGAACCACCATCGGCTCGTTGCATTATTGCCGCCGCTGTCCAGGTGGAGCATCACCTTGATGCGATCGTCCACCGATTTGACCGCGTCGTGCCCGGCTTTCAGTAATTGCGCGAGGTTGTCCCATTGATCATATTTACCGAGCGGCCAGAGCATGCCACCGGTGATCTCGTTGCCGACCTGCACCCATTCTGGATGCACCCCGTCGCTGCGCAGCATCTTCAGCACCGTCGACGTGTAAGCGGACAGCAAATCACAGGTTTCAGTGAGGTCCTTGCCGGCCCACGCATGCGGGGGATACTGCTTGCCGGGATCGGCCCACCAGTCGCTGTAGTGGAAATCGATCAATATCCGCATGCCGAGCGCTGCTGCGCGGCGAGCGAGCGTGCGCACATGCTCGGCATTATTGTAGCCGGCAACGGGACTTTGATTGGCCGGAAAGAAATCCGGGTTGCCGGGATCGTTCCAGACCTTGATGCGGATCGCGTCGACACCATGCGCGCGCAGGATCCGCAGACAGTCCAGTGGTGCGTGGTGATCATAGAACGTCGCGCCATTCGCCTCCAGTTCGAGGAGGGTGGACACGTCCGCTCCCATCGCAAAACGGTTCCTTCTGCCCATCAGCTGTTCCAGTCCGCCGGCCAAGGCCGGGGTACCTACGCCCGCCGTTGCGGCCGCGGCGCTCGCTGAGGCCAGCCATCCAAGCATGTCTCTTCGGTTCATTTGTCATCCTCCATTGATTGAATGGCGGCTCTCAGACACGGCCGCCTTTTCCGGGTTGACGCGCCACGATGGCTGCGCCCGATTGCATCCAGCCTGTTGCACCGTCCTTTCTCAAGCGTCCCTCCACACGCAGACATCACCGGTTTTCAACGATGCGTTGCCGAGCACGAAGGCCGCATTCGATGGCGCCGGCGCTTCCACCGCTTGCGCGCCAAAATTGAACGCAAAGACCAACCCGTCGCGACGGCGAACGCGCAAGCCTTCCGGCAAAAGTCGTGTCGCGATGCCGGCATCATGCGCAGCCTGTGCAAGCACCGCACGATGTAATGCATGTGATAACCAGCCCGCCACATACCGCACGCGCGCGTGCGCGAGCACCGCCGGCCACGCATCGTCGAAGAGCGCCTCGACGCGCGTGTCGTCGTTGGCACGCACGTGTTCGCGCCAATGCAGCGCGACACCCGGCGTATCCCCAATCGTCACGGCAGGCGCGAGCGTCGGGCGCAGCGATTCGACCTCCAGCACCTGCATCGGCAGAACGTGTTGCAGCGCGCCCGGCGGCAGGTTGGATGGAATGGCGAACGCGCTGGTCTTCGAGCCGCTGCGCGGTCCGAAGACCCATTGCGCGGCTCCGGTTTTGAACTGGTCGATGAGTGCGTCGTCGATCACCGCGAGGCTGGGCACCACCACCAGGCGGTAGGGCGAGAGATCGGTTCCACCCGATACGATATCGACATCGAGCCCCAACTCGCGCAGCGCTTCGTAGTAGTCGAACACCAGTGTCTGATAATCGAAGTGCGTGCCGTGACGCTGGATGTCGAACATCCATTGCGTTTCGTAGTCGAAGACGATCGCCACACTCGCGCGGGAGGGTTTGCCAAGCTTGGACAGCACCGCCGATCCCGCGATCTCGCGCGCCGCTTGCTGTACTTCCAGACCACCCGGCGATAATTCGTTGTTCGGCAGGTTCAGGGCCGAATGCATCTGCTCCTGGGCATACGGACACTGGCGCCAGCGAAAATACGACACCAGCTCGGCGCCGTGTGCGAATGCCTCGTAAGCCCACAACCTGACCATGCCCTGTGCCGGCACCGGATTCCACGGTGCCCAGTTGACCGGACCCGCCTGCTGTTCCATCACCCAGAGGCGTCCGCCGCCGATCGCGCGATAACGATCGTGGTCGAATGCCGATACATCCGGATGCGCGGTCCTTGCGTAATACGCTTTCTGCGCCTCGGGCAGCGCGATCGATTCGGTGCGGGCAATCGGATAGTTGTCCCAGGCGGCGATATCAAGCGCGCTGTCCGAAGCAAAGCGGTAGTGATCGAAAGTCGTGAAAAAGCCCATGAAGTTATGCAGCAGATCCGCACCGGGCGCATGTGTGCGCAGCACCGCGATCTGTTCGCGATGAAAACTCGCCACTTCGTCGGACATGAAGCGGCGAAAGTCGAGCAGGTGTATCGGATTGGCATCGGTCGGCGTGAGATGCGGCAATTCGATTGCCTCGAACGATGGATACTCCATGCTCCAGAACACGTTGCCCCATGCCTCGTTCAGTACGGCGATGCGCTCGTAGCGCTGCCGCAGCCACGCTTGAAACCGTTGCAACGCGGCGTGCGAATAGCTTGGCACGGTGTCGTGACAGCCGAGTTCGTTATCCGTTTGCCACGCGACAATCGACGGGTGTCGTCCATAACGGGCTGCCATCGCCGTGACGATACGCAAACATTCGCGCCGGTATGTCTCGCTTGAAATGTCGTAATGCCGACGCGAACCGAAGTGCCAGCGCGTGCCGTCCGCGCGTACCGGGAGGACGTCCGGATGCGCATCGATCAGCCATTTCGGCGGCGATGCAGTTGGCGTGCCGAGCACGAGTTTCAGCCCCGCGGCGGACAACGTGTCTACCGCTTCGTCAAGCCATGTCCAGTCGAATTCGCCGTCGCGCGGCTCCATGCGACTCCACGCAAATTCACCGATGCGTACATGGGTCATACCGATTTCGACCATTCGGGTCGCGTCGTCGGCCCACATCGAACGGGGCCATTGTTCCGGGTAATAACAGACACCAAGTTGCATGAGAAAAGTCTCCTGAAGAGGTGAAGGTGCAAGCCGAGTCGCTCAACCCTTGCTTGCCCCGAACGTCAGGCCGGCGATGAAATGTTTCTGCATCACGAAGAACATCAGCACGGAGGGCAGCGCTGCCAGAACGGAGCCCGCCGCCACGAGATTCCAGGCGGTGGTCCACTGTCCTTTTAACGCGGCGACACCCACCGTGATCGGTGCGGCGTCGTCACCTTGCGTCAGACACAAGGCCCAGAAGTAGTCGTTCCACACGAATGTAAAGACCAGAATTCCCAGTGCCGCGAGTGCGGGACGGATCAATGGCAACACGATGCGCAAATAGATGGTCCACTCGCCGGCGCCTTCCACGCGCGCAGCTTCGATCATTTCAAAGGGCAACTGCTTGATGAAGTTGCGCAGAAACAGCGTGCAGAACCCGGTCTGAAACGACACATGGAAAATCACCAGCGCCCACACGCTGTTGAACAACCCTACTTTCAGCGCCATGTCGCGCACCGGAATCATCAGGATCTGGATCGGCACGAAATTGCCCGCGACGAACGCGAACAGCACCAGCGTATTGCCGGGAAAGCGGTACGTCGCCAGGGCAAAGCCCGCCATCGAAGCTAGCACGATCGCACCAAGCACCGAAGGGACGGTGATCAGTACGCTATTCGCGAAATAGTGCAGCATCGGCGTCTGCGTAAGCGCCGTGCCGTAGTTCTCGATCAACGCGAAATGCCTGGGCCAACCCCAGTAGTCGCCCCGCGAAAGTTCGTCGGACGAACGGACCGATGTGACCAGCACTGCGAGCATCGGCAGCAGCCAGATCAGCAGCGCGATCGGCAGCGAGGCTTTATAGAGCGCGCGATTACGCGGTTTCCAGCGTTCAATGGGAAGCGGATACATGGCACGGAATTCCTTGAAATCAGCGTTCTTCGCGCAGCATGCGGCGCAGATGGAACACGATGTAGACAAGCATGATGGCGAACAGTACGACGGCAATCGCCGCGGAATAGCCTTCGCGGTAGTACTTGATGGCCTGGTCGTACATGTAATAGGCGAGCACGGTGGAGCTGTCGAACGGGCCGCCGCCGCTCATCACCGCGATCAGGTCGAAACTGCGCAGCGCACCGATCACGGTAAGCACGACAGCCATGAACGTGGCAGGGCGCAGTTGCGGCAGGATCACGTGCCACAGCAGACGTACACCCTTCGCGCCTTCCATGCGGGCCGCTTCCACCACTTCGGGATTGATGGCGGTAAGACCGGTGAGATACAGGACCATGCAGAACGGTGTTTGCGGCCAGAGTGCGGCGAAAATGATCCCGAAAGTCACCGTATGGGGATCACCGAGCACCGGAATGCCATGTCCCACGAGCAGACGCAGCAGTCCGAAACCGGGATCGTAGAACCAACTGAACACAAGCCCTACTACTACGCCGGACAACACGAAAGGGGCAAAAAAAAGCGATTTCACAACACGCATGCCACGGATGTGCTGGTTCAGATAAAGCGCGAACAGCAGCCCGAGCGGCGGTGCCAGTAGAAACAGCCCGAGCCAGAGCAGGTTATTCTTCAACGCCGTATAGAACGTGTCCGCATGAAACAGTTCGACGTAGTTGCTGAAGCCGACGAAGCTTTTCGGCGTCATACCGTCCCAGCTGTAGAAACTGAGCGAAATACTGCTGATGATCGGATAGATCACGCACAGACACAGCAGTGCACAGCCGGGTAACAGGAAGAAGAATGCCGCGCGATGTTGATGCCGGTGCGTCGTCGAGACGTGACGATGCCGGGCCGCCGGCAGGCGGCGCGCTACGGGATGGAACATGATCAAGCCTCGTCGGAATGCGATGGCGAGCGCCGGACGGGGTAGTCGTGCCGGCGCTGCGGGGCTTACTTCTTGTAGATGCGCTTGCGGGTCGCTTCGAGGCGGGCGAGCAGGGCATCGAGCTGCGACGGGTCGTTGTAGAACTGCTGCATCGCCTTCATGCCTTCGTCGGCCATTTCCTTGGTCATGTCGCGATCGTAGAACTGCGCAATGCCGCCTTGCGTATTCGCGAGTGTCTGGAAGCCGACTTTCGAAATCGCGTCCTCGGGTTCGGGCGATTTATTGTTCGATGGCAGCGTACCCCAACCCTTCGCGAGCTCCGCATTGATCTCCGGTGTCTCCATGAAAGCCAGGAGCTTGCGCGCGTCGGCTTTGTTTCTTGCTTTTGTCGGAATCAGCAATACGTTCACCGGACCGTCCTCAGCCATTGGTACGCTCGCGTCGATCACGGGAAAACGGAAGAAACCGATCTCGGGTTTGATCGACGCAGGAATGCTCGCCGAAAAGAAGGTGCCCATCAGCATCATCGCCGCCTTGCCATTGACGAGAAACGGCGCAATCGAATCGAGGTCGTAAGAGAGCGCGTTATCGATGAAATAGTGGTTTTCTATCAGCGTCTTCCATGCGGTGTACACTTTTTTCACACGCGGATCGGTATACGGAACGTCGCCTGCCATCAATTGCTGGTGAAACGTGTTGCCGTTGATCCGCAGATCCAGATAGTCGAACCACGCGGCGAGCGTCCAGCTATCGCGCGCGGCCACGGCGATCGGCGCGACACCGCTTGCCTTCAGCTTCTTGCAGGCGTCGAGCAGTTCGTCCCATGTTTTAGGCTCGCCCTTGATCCCCGCCTTCTCGAACAGATCCTTGCGATAGAAAAATCCGTACGCGTCATAGCCAAGGGGCGCGGCGTACTGCTTGCCCTTATAGGTCGAGGCTTCCTTGACCGACGCATATTGCTGCGACCAGCCGTTCTTGCTCCAGTCCGGGGACAGGTCTTCGAGCAGGCCGCGTTGTGCGTAATACGCCATGCGTTCGCCGCCATGCCACGACAGAACGTCCGGCGGATCGGTGGCAAGCCAACCGCTCATCTGCACTTTGTACACTTCCTCGGTGACATACGTGACTTTCAGGTCGATGCCCGGATTGGCTTTCTTGAACTTGTCGAACGCTTCTTGCCAGGTCGAGCGCTGATTTCCGCGTGCCGACACGTTCACGTTCAATGTCGCGGCGTCGGCCATGCTGCTGGAAAACGCGCCGACAACCAACGCGGCGACCGCGAAACATTGCGCTAGACGGCGAAGGCGAAGAGCAATCATGTTTTGTCTCCTTGACTACCTTTTCTCTGACAACTCGGCGCTGCCAGACGATGTAACCCGCTCTCTGGCGGGATCCATTTGCGCGCTGCCCGCGCGCCATGCACTGGCAGCGTGTCGTGCTATGCGGCGGCCTGCTCACGCTTGAAAGCGTTGCGTGGCATCGCGATTCCGTCCGCGTCGAACAAGTGGCAGGCGGATGGCGGGACGTGCACGCGAACGTGCTCGCCCGCGCCGATCGACGTGTCGCCCTCGGTCTTGGCGATCAGCGACCCGTCGGCGTGGTCGGCGTGAATGTAGCTGTGCTCGCCGAGCCGTTCCGACAGCACGGTCACGCACTGGATGAACTGTCCGTCGCCGGCAAGCCGCAGATGTTCGGGCCGCACGCCGAGCGTGACGGTCTGTCCCGCTTGCAGACGGTGGCCGTCCACCGCTGCCTCAAGGTGCTCGCCGCTTCCGGTGAGCTTGACGCGCACGCCGCCTGCAAGCTTCGATTCGACGACGGCATCGATAAAATTCATCCGCGGCGAGCCGATGAAGCCGGCCACGAAGCGTGATGTCGGATGGTGATAGAGATCAAGCGGCGCGCCGCTTTGTGCAATGCTGCCGAAGCGCTCCGCGTCGGCACCGGCGTGCAGCAATACGATGCGATCCGCGAGCGTCATGGCTTCGACCTGATCGTGCGTCACATAGACTACGCTCGCGTTGGTAAAGCGCTGATGCAAACGTGCGATTTCGACGCGCGTCTGGCCGCGCAACGCCGCGTCGAGGTTCGACAGCGGTTCGTCGAACAGGAACACGCCGGGTTCGCGCACGATCGCCCGGCCGATGGCGACGCGCTGACGCTGGCCACCGGATAGCGCTTTCGGGTAACGCTCCAGAAGACTGTCCAGTTGCAAAATGCGTGCGGCTTCGCGCACTTTCCGGGCGATCACGTCTTTGGGGTGTTTCGCGAGCCGCAGTCCGAATGCCATGTTGTCGAACACGGTCATGTGCGGAAACAGCGCGTAGCTCTGGAACACCATCGCCACGCCGCGGGCAGCGGCGGGCACGTCGTTCACGAGACGGCCGCCGATGTGCAACTCACCCTCGCTGAGATCCTCCAGCCCGGCGATCATGCGCAGCAGCGTGGACTTGCCGCAGCCCGATGGGCCGAGGAACACGCAGAATTCGTGTTGTGCGATGTCGAGGTTGACCTGCCGGATTACCGGCGCATGGGCACCGTACGACTTCTGCACGTTCGTCAGACGAATTGTCGCCATTTTCCCTCCGATTTAACCGCTTAAATTTTTGTCGAAAATAGTACGAAAACCCTTGCAGGATCGGCATTTAATCGCTTAAATTCGAGGGCGGTGGAAGAAGGCATAATGCGTGTCTCCGCTGTATTTTTCAGCAAGATATCACAACCTTGTCCATCCTTTGCAATATTTGAATAACGTTCCCTGAATGTGGGATAGCGAGATCATGGTTACCCTCTCCGAAGTTGCCAGACGGGCGCATGTGACGGCCGCTACGGTGTCGAACGTGCTGCGCAACCGCGAAAAGGTTCGTCCTGAAACCGCCGAACGTGTGCTGAAAGCGATTACGGATCTTGGCTACAGGCCAAACCTGAACGCGCGCGCGCTCGCCGAGGGGCGCTCGTCGACGCTGGCCTTGATGCTGTCGAATATTTCGAATCCGTTTTATCCGGAGTTCGTGCTGGCGGCCGAGCGTGCTGCGCGCAAGGCGGGCCGTTTCCTGATGGTTTGCAATACCGACGACGACGCCGAGATTGGCCGCGCCTACTTGAACCAGATTGCCGGCACGCTGGCCGACGGCGTGCTTGTGATGAACACGGACATCGCGATCAATGATCTGTGCGCGTCGGCGATACATAGCGCGCCGATTCTGCTCGCCATGTGGGAACATCCCGAGACGCCCCCCGCCTTACCCTGCGTTGCGGTGGACTTCGCGCATGCGGGCGCGCTCGCCGCGCGTCATCTGCTCGATCTTGGGCATCGTGAAATTGGCCTGCTGATCGGCGACGGCTGCGGTGGCCTGCAGGATGCGCGCTCGAACGGCTTTCGCGCCGCCATGCGCGAGGCCGGTATCGAAACGGATGCCGGCGCGGTATTGCAAATTCGCGATTCGATCGATGCCGGATACGCAGCCTGCATGCAATTGATGGCGAATTGCCCGCACCTCAGCGCGATCTTCGCGACCAATGATCTGCTGGCCATCGGGGCGGTGCAGGCCTTGATCACGCTCGGCCGGTCCGTGCCGGGCGACGTATCGGTCATCGGCATCACCGACATTCAGCTTGCGCATCAGGTTCATCCGGCGCTGACCACGGTTGCGATCCAGACGGCGGCGATCGCGGAGCTATCCGTCAGCAGTCTGATTCGTCTGATCGATGCACACGAGATGCATCCGGGAATGGTATTGGCACCATCACCCAAACTGGTCGTGCGTGCGTCGACGGGGCCGAAGTCGAACCGGTCGCGCTGAGGCAGGGCGAGGGCCCATGCAACCGCGCGTTATGCGTTTCCGAATGGCGTCGGGATGGTCCATCTTTCACGCCCCAGCAAATGCCGCCCACCTCGAGAAAGCGGTTCCGTCGCTCAAAGCGTGGCCAATGCCTGATCGAGGTCTTCCAGCAGATCATCGATATGTTCGATACCCACCGACAGCCGCACCGTCTCTTCACGCACACCCGCGCGCGCCAGTTCTTCCGATGAAAGCTGCCGGTGCGTGGTGGAAGCCGGGTGCGTGACCAGCGATTTCGCATCGCCTATATTGACCAGGCGGGTGAACAAATTCAACCGATCCTGGAAGCGTGCACCGGCGGCACGCCCACCCTTGACGCCAAACGTCAGGATGCCGGGGCCGCGCCCTGACAGGTAGCGCTTGACGAGCGCATGGTCCGGATGGTCTGGCAAGCCTGCATAGCTTACCCATTCGGTGTTTCCGTGCTTTTGCAGATGCTGCGCGATCTTCAGCGTGTTCTCGCTGATTCGATCCATGCGCAGTGCCAGTGTCTCGATTCCTTGCAAGATTTGAAATGCATTAAACGGAGAGATGGCGGCCCCGATGTTGCGCAGCGGTACCACCCGCGCCCGTCCAATATAGGCAGCGGGTCCAAGCGCTTCGGTGTAGATGACGCCGTGATAACTCACGTCGGGCGTGGTCAGGCGCTTGAATCGATCCGCATGCTCGGCCCACGGAAACTTGCCCGAGTCCACGATCGCGCCGCCGATGCTGGTGCCGTGACCGCCAAGATACTTGGTCAGCGAATGCACCACGATATCCGCGCCATGGTCGAACGGGCGCAGCAGATAGGGAGAGGGCACGGTGTTGTCGACGATCAGTGGCACGCCATGACGATGCGCGATCTCGGCGAGCGCGGCAATGTCCGTGATATTGCCAAGCGGATTGCCAACTGATTCGACGAAAATCGCTTTGGTGCGATCGTCGATCACGGCGCTGAAAGAGGCTGGCTCACGCGAATCGGCAAAACGTGTGGTGATGCCATATTGCGGCAACGTGTGCGCGAACAGGTTGTAGGTCCCACCGTACAGCGTACTCGAGGAAACGATGTTGTCGCCCGCTTCGGCGATCGTAAGGATCGAATAGGTGACCGCTGCTTGGCCGGACGCGACCGCTAGTGCGCCCACGCCGCCTTCTAGCGCGGCAACGCGCTGTTCGAGCACGTTCTGTGTCGGATTCATGATCCGGGTATAGATATTTCCCGGCACCTTCAGATCGAACAGATCCGCGCCATGCTGGGTATCGTCAAAAGCGAAGGCGGCCGTCTGATAAATCGGTACGGCTGCCGCGCGGGTAGTGGGGTCGGGCTGGTATCCGCCGTGCACGGCGATCGTTTCAAGGCGCCAGTTGGCGGATGCAGGCTCGCTCATGTTCGGTCTCCAGTGGTGAGGTCCTCCGTCGAGGCACGGTGGTAGGAGCTGATTATTGAACGCTTTGCCAGTGCGTTTTAGCACGTTTTGTCGCTTGCTTAGCTGATTTGATTTCATGCGGCGAAACACGGATGTGTTTGCTGAAGGCAGATAAGCAAAGTCACATATCTGCTTACGACCCTCACTGCTATCGACGGAACGATTTGTTGTTTAGAGGCGGTATCCGCCTGCTCCTAGAATTTCGGACGGTGACGAAAAGCAATCGCGACAATAGAAGAGGAAATTAAGAAATGCCTGCAAGCATTGCGTCTTTTATAGCGCGACTAGCTCGAACCGGCTTGATCACCAGCGCGATAGCCGTTGCGGCGGTAACAGTAAGCGGTACGCCATACTATCTGGGTGTCAGCGGCCCGATGACCGATGTCAATGCACAGTATGGCGAACAATGGCGAGCACGGTTCGATCTGGCGCTCGCCCAGCTCGACGCGGATGGTGGTGTGCGGGGGCATCCGCTTGCCTATACCTTCGAAGACAGTTAGAGCGATCCGCGTCAGTCGGTGACCATTGCGCAGAAGTTCGTCTCGGATCTGCGCATTCTGATCGAGCTCGGCGATTTCTCCAGCCCTGCGTCAGCACTGCCGCCTACGCCTGCGACGGCGGCTAGCACGCGTCATTAAGCGGTCGCGGAGGATGATGCGCACTGATGACGTGAGACATCATGTGACTTCCGTTCATCGCCGCCGGGGCAAATGATGACGTTCAAGACCACGCTGATTCTCCGATCATGACCTCTATCAATCCTTCTTTCGATGCCGATACCTTCCGTCGCGTGCTGGGCCACTTCGCAACGGGTGTCACCGTCATCACGACGCGCGACGTCGATGGCCGCCCTGTCGGCATGACTGCCAACAGTTTTAACTCCGTGTCGCTTGATCCACCGCTCGTCCTCTGGAGCCTTGCTCGACGGGCAACATCGCATGCCGTGTTCGCGTCGGCACGCTACTGGGCCGTCCATGTGCTGTCAGAGGAGCAGGAAGCGCTGTCGCGGCGTTTTGCAACGCGCGATATCGACCGGTTCGCCGGTCTCGACATGCTAGGCGGGTATGGCGGAACGCCTTTGCTCGTCGGCTGCGCTGCCCGTTTCGAGTGTGAGACTGCGTCGCTCCATGAAGGCGGCGATCACACTATTTTGATTGGTAAGGTGCTGGCGGTGGAACAGCACGCGCCTGCCGCGCCGCTGGTGTTCCACGGCGGACGATACCGCCGCCTGGCCACGCCAGCCGACGCCGCTGGTCAACCCGCCGTGGGCGTTGCCTCGCAGGCCGTGGCCGCTTGATGCACACCCGCACCCAGGCGCGCGAGAAGCGCGGCAAAGCGTTTATCGCCGCGAAGGGGATCGAATTGCGGCGCACTGCACAGCAGCAGTTCGGGCGCCGTGGGCATTTCGAGCGCGACAGTCAGCGCGGAAAGCGCGGCGTCGTGATCGCCCAGTCCGAGCTGGATTGGCACGCGTGCCATCGACACCCGTGCAGGATCGTCATCGGAATCGTTGAGTTCTTCCAGTATCGCGCGTGCCTTGTCGGTCAGACCCGCGCGGGCACTGACGTACCCGAGCTTGCCGAGCGCGTAGGCGCTGCGCCCCCCGATCTCGGTCAGTTCCTCGAATCGGCCGAGTGCCTGGGAAACGCGTCCGTCCCAGAACAGCGCGTCCGCAAGCAGCGCCTGCGCGGGCTTGAATTCGGTGTCGAGCGCCACGGCCCGGCGCGCCAGTTCAACCGCTTCGCCATAGCGGCGACAGTTGATCAGCACCGCCGCGGCCATTCCGGTGACGGTGGCCGACAGCGGATGGAACTCGCGCGCCAGGCGAATGTCGTTCATCGCACCGTCCAGGCATCCCACTTGCAGATGCAGCAGGCCGCGCGCCATGCGTGCGCCGCAGTCCTGCGGCGCAAGCGTGACCGCGCGCGTCAGGGCACCATGGGCTGTCGCCAGATCCAGAACGAACAACGATGCCATGCCCCATGCGATCAGGCCTTGTGTAGCCAGGTGCGGCTCTGTCGTGCTCATCTGCGCCACGTGTCGCAGGCGCGGCATGAGATCCGCACCGGAGCCCGGCACGATGGTGATGAAGGCGGCCAGCAGATTGGCCAGCGTCAGTTGCATTTCGGCGTCGTTCGGGTTGTCGCGCAGACGTGTTTCGAGCCAACCGATGCTGTGTCGCATGATGTCGAGCACGGTCGGCGTGCAGCCCATCCCGACGAGCAAGATCTGTCGCAGGTCCGAGTCCAGCCGCACGCTTTCGATGAACGTTTCAGCCAACGACGTCTGCCAGACAGGCGCACTGCGCATCAAATCAGTCACAAGCCTGGCAGCGGTATCTTCCAGGAAGCCGGCCTCGTCACACCATGACACTACCTTGGCATGCGTCCACAACTGGCAGCCGGTGACGGCGTCAATCAGTTGCAACAAGATGCGGATGTCGTTGCCGGTTCGTCGCAGGCTACCTTCGAAGAGCAGCGTTGCGCCAAGGTGTCGTGCGGCCTCTCGGATATCGACCATCGGCTGCGCGGTCATGGCGCGACAGGACGATCGCGCGGCGACTTCGAGTCGTGGAAGACGGCTTAAGGCATGGCTGAATTCGTCGGACAGGCTTTCACCAAAACCGCGCAGCAAGGGGTCGTCGCCCGTGGCCATGAACGGCAGGACCGCGACGCGTGCAACCGTCGAAACGCTCCGTGGCGCGAAGCTCAATGAACGTGATGGCTCGGGGATCGACCACGCCAGCACCGCGAAAGAACGCTTGGCCAATTGCAGCCGTATTGGATTGGCAACGCCTTCCGTTTCGTAATAACGGGTAAGGCGGGCGCGCAGGCGCCACGCTTCGGTACGCACCACGGTCTCGATGCGCGGATCGAAGTCCTTGCCCCGTCCGAATACCTCGACCGCGATCGTATATTCCTTGAGCCGATCCGCCCGCCCGTCGAGGGTCTGGTTGACCAGGTATTCGATCAAGGCGCGCATGCGTTCGGACGTCGCGAAGCATTGGCTGACAAGGATTCGGGCAAGTTCGCCGCGCACGCTCGCCGCGTCGGGCATCGTGCCAGCGCCGTGACATGCGTGATCGATTTTCTCATCACGTTTCAATGATATTTCCCCGGAAAATCGATAATCGGCAATGTTTTTATATTAGGGCGCCCCCTCGTTTCCCACTACCCCGAGAAAACCCCACATCGGTAGACATATAAACAACGCCGCCTGTCTCTGCGCATGACGCAAGCGTTCTCACGGAGATGCGGTGAACGACGTGACGTTGTTGATCGGAGTCGGGAACATTGATTAGACATCTTGTAACTTCATGTCGCTTTTGACCTGGCGCAAATTAGGGTCTCGCATTCGCCTTGCGGTGTGCAGTGGCGAGTGGCAGCCCGACCGAGAGGAATGTAATGACCATGACCGAGTTGTTTCCCGCCGATGGCGCCCCCGCCCTGACTACCGAACGAGGGCGTCACATCCGTGCACGGGTTGCCGAACTGGTGCCGCTGATTCGCAAGCATGCGTTGGAAGGGGAGAAGCTGGGTGCGCTTCCCGATCCGACCGTGGCCGCGCTGACAGAAGCCGGCGTTTTCAAGCTGACGACGCCGGTCGAGCTTGGCGGCTATGCGTTGGGCATTCGCGACGTGGTTGACATCGTGTCGGAAGTCGGCCGTGCGGATGGCGCGGCGGGTTGGATGGCGTTCGTCGCAGGTGGTACGCGTAACCTGCTGCCGTTCCCGGCACAGGCGGTCGAGGAGGTCTTTGCTGAACGCGACAGTTGGGTCGGCCCGTTGGCTGCCGGCGCATCGGTTTTTCGACCAAGGTCGGCGATGCACGTCGTGTCGACGGTGGTTTCATGGTCAAGGGTGTCTGGCATTTTGGTAGCGGCTGCAAGCATGCGGGCTGGACCACTGTCGGTGTTGAACTCAAGGATGCCGAAGACCACGGGCGGCGCGGTATGGTGCTGCTCAAGCGTGATCAATATGAGATTCTCGATGACTGGCACGTCATGGGCATGCGGGGTACGTCCAGCAACAGCGTTGCCGCGCGGGAGGAGGTTTTCGTCCCGCAACACCGTTTCCTCGACATGGCTGACTTGGGTCCGCGCATGGACGCACTGCGTGGCAAGTACGAGGGCGTGGCCTACCGCATGGATATGCGAGGTCTGATGCTCGTCACGCACTTGACGGTGATGGCGGTCGTGCATGGCATGGCGCGCGGCGCGCTTGAGTGCTTCATGGAGCAGACGCAACGGTTACAGCCGTTTAACCTGCCGTATCCCACGGTGGCTGATATGCCGTCGGCACAGATGGTGGCGGCCAAGGCCGATGCACTGATCAGCGCGGCGCAGGCGATGATTCATCGCTATGCCGAGGTGGTGGACCGCGCGGGCATCGAGGGCACGGCGATACCGGCGGAGACCGAGGCGCAAATGACGATGCACACGGTCTATGGCGCCAAGATGTGCGATGACGCGGTCGGGATGATCCAGTTGTGCCTTGGCTCGTCCACCGCGCGCGATAGTAATCCTATCCAACGCTTCGTACGCGACATCCGCGTTGCGAATCTGCACGGCGCGACGCGGGTGGATCCGCTCAGCGAGATTCACGGTCGGCATCTGCTCGGTCGTCCGCCGTTCGGCATGTTCGCTGGTGGGTTGCCTGACGTGGCCGGCCCCAAGGACGCGAAAGGACCGCCACCGGCGCGGTGATCGCCAGGACAAGACACGGCGCGGGTACGCCGGGCATCACCCAGTACCCCTATAAAACTTTAAGAAATTCGGAGACAGGCATGGACATCATCCACGATGGTGCCGCGGCACAGGATCGTCCCACCACGGCCGACATGCTGCAACACGATACGCGTTACCGATGGCGCCTGCTTTGCGCGCTCTGGATCATCATCGTCTGCGCCGTCGCATTACCCAGCGTGGGCGCGAGCGTCGTCAACACGCATATGGCCGAAGCACTGCATTTCGATCGTACCGTCATCGGCGTCGGCTTCGGCCTGTTCGTGTTGACGATGGGGGTACCCGGTCCCATCGTTGCGGCGGCCATTCGCCGCTTTGGTGTCAAGCGCGTTCTCCTGGCAGGCTGCAGCCTGCTGGCCGTCGGCAGCTTCGTCATGGCGACGAGCGTGACGCGTAGCTGGCAATTTCCGCTTGCTTTCGGTCTGGTCGTGGGGGCTGGCTGCGCCTGTGCCGGCGTATTGCCCGCACAGGCCTCCGTGGCGCGATGGTTCCCCGACAAACGCGCGTTGGCGGCGTCGATCGTGCTGTCCGCTATCGACATCGGTGGCATGGTTGCGCCACCCGCGCTCGACAAACTCATTGCCCTGAACGGGGGCGATTGGCGTGCGGGATGGTTTGCGATGACCGCTACGGCACTTATCGCGCTGATCATCACCACCTTGGTGATCCGGCCCGATGGCGCGCGGGAAGCCGACCCCCTGGCTACCGGCGTGCATGACATGCCGGTGCCTCTGCGTGATGACGAGGCGGAATGGACGTTCCGTGGTGCGCTGCGGACCCGGGCGTACTGGATGATCATGATCTTCACTTGCGTGGCCGGCTTCGACTGGATGTTGATGATGGCCCACGGCGTGATCCACCTGCACGACAGCGGATATTCATCGTCAGCATCCGCCTTCGCGGTGGCGCTCATGGTGGCCGCCTCACTGACCGGCAACGTGCTTGCCGGCGTGCTCGGGGATCGCATCTCGGCCCGGTATATCGGCGCGGCGGCGATGTTTTTGCTGACGATCGGACTGGGTGCGGCGATGCATCCGCATGGGGATGCGGGTCTATGGTATTTCGCCGTGCCGGTGGGGCTTGGCTATGGTGCGTCCCAAGTCTGTCTGATGGCCCTGCTCGCGAAGTATTTCGGGGCGCGTGCGTTCCCGCAGGTGTTTGGCCTGATGCTCGCCGTCGGTACGGCTTCGGCGGCGTTGTTGGTGGGGGCGGGAGGGGCGGTGTTCGATAAGACAGGCAGTTATTCGCCCGTGTTTGTTCTGTGCATCGCGCTGTCGGTGCTTGCCACCATCGCGGTAGGCCTGGCCGCGCAACCCGAACCGAAACGCCAGGTCTGATAACGCCGCGCCGGGCATCTTCCAATGCTTTGACTACTCCTAAAACAACGCTACGCGAAGTCCATAATCATAATGAAATTCGTCAATAACGTCCTCGCGACAAAGGTACTGTTGCTCGCCGCCGTTACGGCCAACGCGCAATCGAACGCGCTCACCCAGGGCGGGGATGCCAGTACATCCGATCCGGCTACCAGGGCAACCCAGTTGGTCAAGACGCCGGCTGCGCCGGTTGCTGCCGCCAGCGCGACGGGAGTCGCCAACGGTCATGGCGGCACTACGGCGCAAGGCACGCAGTATGCCCAGAATGTGGTCACGCCGGACACGACGCCGAATATTGGCATGCCGCTTCCCTCGGGAGGGCATGGTGATGCACCGGGGCTACGGCAGGGGCCGCTCGCCGGGTTCGGCGACTGGCTCGGCAAGTACGGTGTCGACCTCGGTTTGCTCCTCACCAACGGCTATTTCAATAACCCGTCGACCGGCGTTTCGCCGGGTAAGTCGGCCAACTATGGCTCGCTTTTCATGTCTGCGACGATCGACCTGGATAAGCTGATCGGTATCCCCGATACCCAGATCAACTTTGTCGAGGCCTGGAACCGACCGGCGCACAATACCAAGACCTACCTGTTTCAAACGGGTTCGGCATTCACTGCCTTCCCGGTACAGTCGGAAAGTAGCGATCTTGTCAAGTTCACGTTGTCGCATGACTTGTTCGACAAGCGCTTGCACATCGAGTATGGGCGCATGAATACGAACGACAACTTCATGGTGCCCACGATGTGCAGCGGCTGCGTTGTCTCGACGCCCGCCATCACGCTCGACGCACCCGGGGTGACAAAGTCGGTCTGGGGTGCACGCGTTGCCTGGCAATTGACGCAGTACACGAAGCTGGGGCTCGGCGTCATTGAGGACAACTCCGACAACTGGACCACGACGAGCGGCTGGAACTGGACCACCAGAACGCGCGCGGGCCTGATCGGCATCGCCAACGTCACGCACGATACGGATTTCAAGGACAGCCGCTTCCCGACGAAATACGAGGTCGGCGTATATCACAAGACCACACCGTACACCGATTCACTGTACAACACGGACGGCACGAGCCAGGCGCTCAATCCAACCGGCACGCCGCTCAAGCATACCAGTGGCACGTGGGGCTTCTATGGGCAGGGGCGGAAAGTGTTCTGGCGCGACAGCGACTCGAAGGGGCCGGTGCCGCGCAACCTCGCGGCTTACGGCGGGGCGTTCATCACCCCCGGCCCGGGTCAGGCCTATCCGATCGAAGCATACAGCGGCATCGAATATGGCGGGTTTCTGAAGAACAATCCGGTGGCGTTGGTCGGTACGACGGTGCGCTACATCCGTCTGAGCAGCGAGCGGGCGCTGTACGAGCAACAAGCACGGTATGCCTTCACTAGCATGCTCAACGGCGCAACCGGCGGGGCGGTCCCCGTGGTCAACAACAGCGTGGCGCGCAATACCTTCACGTTCGACGTGCATGCGCAGTTCGGCATCGTGCCCGGCATGCTGGTCCAGGGCTTCGCGCAATATTTTCTGCATCCCAACACGGCCGTGCTGGCCAGCGTTTCACAAGCGCAGACGCGCAGCGGCTGGATGGTCGGTGCATTTCTCGTAATCGATATCGGTCGCCTCACCGGTCTGTCGAAAATGTGAACGCGGCACGCCATTTCTTAAATCCTAACCTACAGGTACGTCATTTATGAGCGTGAATTCCTCGCCAGAGCCTACGCTGGAGCAAAAGAACCGTCAGGTCGTCTTCGACTTCTTCCGGCATGTGCTCGAGGCCCGCAATCCGGCGGCCGTAAGGCAGTTCGTCACCGACGACTACAAGCAGCACTGCAACCATATCCCAAACGGCCCGGATGGTCTGGAGCAGTACCTGCGCGGCCTGTTCGGGGATGCGCCGCCGCTGCCGGTTCAGGACGAGATGAGGTTCCCGCCGGCAATATTCGTGGCCGAGGGCGATCTCGTAGTCATTGCCGGCTACGCCCCACAACCGGAACCGGACGCGCCCGGCACGATGTACGACTATTACGTCTTCGATGCTTTCCGGCTACGCGATGGCAAGCTGTGCGAGCACTGGAACAGTATTAACAAGATCGCGCCGCCTCGGCATCCCGAGTCCGCCTGATAGCAGGTTTTCACGTACGCCATGCGAAAGCATGGCGCCGTCGTTTTCTTCCACGCCTTATATCATGACCATCTTGATCGACCCCATTATTTTTTCACGGCCATTTACCGAGGCCCACACGGCCAACAGGTTCACCGACGAGCCAGTGTCAGACGATGCCCTGCACATGCTCTACGAGGCTGCCAAGTTCGGGCCGACATCGATGAACTGCCAGCCGATGCGATTGATCTTTGTCCGCGGCGCGGAGGCCAAGGCCCGTCTGTGTGCCGTACTCGCACCAGGGAACGTGGAGAAGACCATGGCCGCGCCGGTGACCGTCATTGTCGCGATGGACAAGCAGTTCCACGAGCAGATGGCAAGCCAATTCCCCGCCATGCCGAACGCCGCGGGCATGTTTGCGGCCAACCCCGCGCTGGCGGAGGAGACCGCGCTACGCAACGCCACGCTACAAGGTGCCTATCTGATGATCGCCGCACGCCTCGCTGGCTTCTCCGTCGGGCCAATGAGCGGATTCGACCGCGCCGGCGTGGACGCGGCTTTTTTCGCCGGCACCGAGTGGCGCGCCAACTTCCTGTTCAATCTGGGCGTTGCCGATCCCGCCGGTTTCCGCCCGCGTGGACCGCGCCTGTCCTTCGATGAGGTCGCGCGTATCGTATAACGCACGGCGAGACGCATGTCGCCAACGCCATGGTCGGCAAGGTGCATCGCGCAGCGGCCTGCCAGCGCCGGCTTGCGTGGCGGTTGGCTTTATTGGGCCGGCAGGGCGGTGGACTGGAAGTGCAGCAGGCGCCAATCGCCATCGGTGAGGCGCCAGAGCGTGTGGATGTAACTGCGCGTGGCGATGTGCTTGGATTCATCAGCGTGCAGCGTGGCATGCATCGTCTGGATCATGGCGATACTGGTGAGGTGACCGTCCTCGGTCACCCGTTCGATTTGACGTTCGATGCGAACGACACGCAGCGTTTTCGCGAAAAATTCCAGAACGTCAGCCTTGCCTTGAACCAGGCCCGTCGAGTGAACATAGATCAACGTGTCGTCGAACAGATCAGCCAGCGCGGACAACTGGCCTTGCGCGAGAAGTGCGACACGGCGGTCCTCCGCGGCCATGGCTGGACCGGGACGCAGGGCGGCGGTCGTCATCATACTTCCAGCGCTTGCCGTACGGGAGACGCAGCCAAGTGTTGCCACGTCTTCATCAGGTCATCCACGACGCTTGCCGCATCGCCTTGGCCGAATACATAAAAGTCCGGACGCACGAGAACCGTGTTACCGCCCAATTCCGTGAACCAGCGCGCGTATGTGCCGTCGATGTCCTGCGCCGCACAGTGCTCGCCGACTCCGATCACGATGGCCCCGATATCGCTCAGGAACTGACGCTGTGCTTCGCTCAATGCATTCGACGGATCGTGTTCATGGCCGATCAGGGCGAAGCCCGATCCCACGATATCGTCGAAACGGCCGATTTTGCCCTGATAGGCAACGC
Organism: Robbsia andropogonis; assembly: GCF_000970345.1. GTDB lineage: Bacteria > Pseudomonadota > Gammaproteobacteria > Burkholderiales > Burkholderiaceae > Robbsia > Robbsia andropogonis. The sequence continues at coordinate 103,151 of NZ_LAQU01000010.1, forward strand.
GCCCTTGCACGCCAAGCAGACCGGTGTGGTCGTCGCCCTCGCGAATGAACGGCGAATCTCCCAAGCGCGGCGCCGGCCAGCGCTGCTCGCTTCGGCCGGTATCGTTGCGCAATTGCTGATCCCGTTCCTCTGCTTGACGGGGATCGAGCACACAAATAATCTTGCCCAGCATCACGGCAAACGCGACAAATACCGTTGCGTGTTCCTTCCGTTCGGCCCCATAGCTGTCCAATAGTCCGTCCGGCGCCTGGTCACGCAGAACGGCGTCAAGCCGCCACGTAAGCGCCGAGACGTCGCGCAGGCCCGCGCAAAGTCCTTGCGCTGCAAAGGGCGGCGTGAGATGCGCTGCATCGCCGGCAATCATCATTCTGCCGCGTCGCCATGTCTGCGCGACGGCAGCGCCGAACGTATAGACGGCGTGTCGTTCAAGAATCGCATTGGAGGGTGTCCAACCCCAGCGTTCCAGAAGCGGCCATACGGCTTGCGCATTGTTGAAGTCTTCCTTGCGTTCACTCTCGAGCATCATGAATTCGAAGCGACGGCGGCCGGGTCCGCCCGGCACCGCCGTGGTGGGCCGCTGAGGGTCGCATATCTGGATGACATCCGCGTTCCATTGTGACGGGTCGCGCGGTTGCAGGTCGACGACGAGCCAGTCCGCGGCAAAGCCGATGCGCTCTAATGACGAGCCCATTGCCTGTCGGACAAAGCTACCCGCGCCGTCGCATCCCACGACGTAACGCGCCGCGACATACGTTGGTTCGCCGCCATTGTCGCCCGTCACGTGCGTTTCGAGGACGACGCGGTCAAGATGCTCCACGACGCCGGTGACAGTGACATTGTGATGCACCGTTACCTGCTCGCCATACCCCTCATGGATTTTCTTGTCGAGCAGCCGTTCGAGGTCCGGTTGGCTGAACGCGCAGCGGCTCGGCCAACCGGAGGCGACCACTTCATTGAGCGCCGGGAAGGCCTTCAATACTTCGCCGTCGCCGTTGCGCCATTCGTACCGCTCGCTCAGGCACGTCGCGGCCTCGAATTCCTCCATGACGCGAAGTGACTGCAGCATGCGCATTGCTTCGTGATCCAGGCACACGGCGCGCGGCAGTCCATACAAAGTCGACCAACGCTCGACCACGACGACGCGATGTCCGCACTGCGCGAGCTTGAGCGCCAGCGCTTGCCCCACTGGCCCGTAGCCTACGATGGCGACGTCTGCCATATCCACCTGGCTTGGCGAGAGGCCGTCATCGCGATGTTGTGAGATGGATGCCACTGTCTTTCTCCAATAGGTCTTCATAAATGTGGCGAAGACAATGTCAGGTCCTCGCCATCAATGTGTCAAGGCAAGGTGTTCACCACGTGTTCTTCGATGGCGTTCGAACGATGCGGCTCGCGTACCCCGATCGCAACGATCGCTGCACCGAACACGGTGGCGATAAGGGCAATGACCGGAATCACCGTGATACCCATCTGGTGCGCGAGGGCCCCGGCCATGGCCGGGGACAGTGCGCCGCCGACAATCTCTCCGACACCGACCACCACGCCGGTGGCTGACGCTGCCAGCGGTGCGGGAACGGAAGCGCTCGTGAGGGGGCCGACCGTGATCGCAATGGCACCGGCGTTCATGAAAGTAATAATGAACAGGATGGCGAAAAGCTTGAGCGGTTCGGCGCCGATTGATGGCAGAACCCATAGCGCGACCACTTCCACGATCAGTGCAATCAGCAACAGCGGTTTGCGTCCGAATTTGTCGGAGAGCGCGGGAATGATGACCATGCCGACGAGACTGCCCACGCCCTGGCCGCTTAGCACCAGGCCCATCTGGTCCAGGCTTAATTTGATGTGGTCCGTCAGGTAATTGGGCATGAAGGCCGACAACGTAATGAGGCAGGTCAGATAGCACAGCATGGTCGCCGTGTTGATCAATACCGCGCGGTGGGTCAGAACGCTGCGCCATTGTGTGGGCGCCTCGCGCGGCAAGGGCGCCGCTCGCGGCGCGTTGCGCAGCACGCGGGCCATGACGAACGCGAGCAAAAGCCCGGGCACCGCGACCGCCGCGAACACGTAGTGCCAACTCGGCATTACCTTGAGCAAGCCTACGGCGATGACGGGCCCGAGACCCAGGCCGACGAGGGGTTGCGCCATTTGTTGCAGACCGACGTTGAGTCCGATCCGCTCAGGTTTGGACGCATTGACCGTGGCGACGATGCTGGCGGGCAGATAGGCACCTTCCGCCAGTCCCATGACCGAACGAATTACCAGCAGGCTCACGAGGCCGGTCGCAAATCCCGTCGTCGCCACCAGCAGCGAAAAAATGACCATGGCCGGCACCAGCACGCGTGCGGGTCCCAATCGATCCGTGATCCGGCCGCTAACGATCGATGCGAATCCCCAGGTCAGCGCAAGCGCCGCCGAGATCATGCCCAGGTCCTGGTAATCGAGCCCGAGTTCCTTCTGCATTACCGGGAACAGCGGATTGATGATAAAGCGATCGAGTCCGACCATTCCCAGGCCTAGTGCCAGCACGCCAACGGCCTTGAACTCATAAGCCGAATCGGGAGTGGCGGGAAGATGCTGTTGCATTACAGGTCTCCTGTGTTGGGCAGGCTAGCGCTTCCGCACCTGATCCGGCCCTGCAAGATGATTCTTATTGTTCGTCAGCGAATCGCGGGCAAGATTGAGCCCTGCCGCACGTCGCGCAGCATGTCAATGGCTTTACATAGAAGGGTGCGGCTGCACCCTGCGGGATCAGTGCTCCCGCATCATGGATTGTGCTTTTTGCGGCCGCCGCGACGTTGTACGTCACCCGGTGTTTCGCCTTCGTTGAAGACCGCCTTCAGAATGATCCCCGTGGTCGCCCAGAAATGCTCGCCAAGCAGTTGTGTCGCGCGATCGGCGTCCCGGGCCATCGCCGCATCCATCAGCTCACGATGTTCGGTCATGGCGTCCCGGTTTGCTCCGGAGGTGTGTTGCTCAGCCAGATTGCGATAGCGCTCCGACTGATCGTAGAGCAAGCGGCACAGGCGGAGCGTCCACGGCGATACGCATCCCACCAACAGCGCTTCGTGGAACTGCCGATGCACGGATGCCCACGCTTCATGCAGATCCGGCGAACTGGGCGTCGGCGTCCTTTGCAGACGGTGAAACGCGGAGAGCACATTCGATTCCCACTCTACGCCACCACGCACGAGGGCCTGACGCAGGCCGGCACATTCCACTTGGACGCGCGTTTCGGTGAGATCCACAAGATCTTCACGCGAGACCGGCGTCACGCAAAAACCGCGCTGATCCTCGGAGTCCACGAGGCCATCGGTCACAAGGCGTGACAGTGCTTCCCGAATGGCCGTGGCACCAATCTCATAGCGCTCACTGAGCGCCTGGATCCGCAGTCGTTCCGCCGGGCGCAGCAGTCCAGAAAGGATATCTCCGCGCAAACGTTCGACCGCAAGCGACGTCAGGCTCTTGCCGTTCGGAGATGACACGGTGTTTTGCATGAGATGAATGATTCCAAGGTGATGAAGCGTAGGCTGATTCTCGCCTTGATCATGCATGTTGGTCAAGATTATGGAATTCCCTATGTTTTATCGATTTTATTTAGAATAATATGTGAACACGGATTTCATGGATTTGTTCGGGTGTCCGACGTCATGTCGAGGTACACCGGTCGGATGACAAAAGAAGGAGACGCTTTCGTGATTACAGTGCAAGACATTGCCTTCGTGCGGTATCAGGTCACGGACCTCGATCGCATGGAGCGTTTTCTGCTCGATTTTGGTCTGCATCGCGCCGCTCGCACGGAAAGGGCGCTCTATATGCGTGCCGCCGGTCCCGCGCATCACGTGCATATCAGTGAACTTGGGGATAGCAACCAGACGGTTGGCTTCGGACTGTATGCCCGCGATGCGGCGGACCTGGAGCGTCTCGCGTCACATCTCGGCCTGCAGGTGGAAGATAACCCGGAACCCGGTGGTGGCCGTCGCGTGCGGATGCACGATCCGAGTGGGTTCCTGGTGGACGTATTACATGGGGGGGCGCAGCACGCGCCGTTGCCGCTGCGTGAGTCGGTCGCCGTGAACTTCGGGGGGGCGCCCCAACGCCTGGGCAAGCCGGTGCGTCTGAAGCCGCGTCCTAGCGGCGTCATGCGGCTTGGACACATCGCCATTCAAGTCAGCGATTTCGCGGCATCCCATGCTTTCTATCGCGATGTTCTGGGCTTGCGTGCGTCGGACACCTACTGGGCCGGCACTCAACAGAACACGATCGCGGCGTTCATGCACTGCGGACTGGGCGATGAGTGGACAGACCATCACACGGTGGCGGTGATTGCCGCTCAGGACGGGCGCTCCCGGTTCGACCATGCCGCCTTCGAAGTACTGGATATCGACGACGTCATGCTGGGTGGTGAGTACCTGAAGTCGTGCGGCTATCAACATTCCTGGGGCGTGGGCCGGCACGTTCAGGGTAGCCAGATCTTTGATTACTGGCGTGACCCTTTTGGAAACAAGATAGAGCATTGGACGGATGGCGATCTCGTCAACGACAACATGCCCGTGGGGCATGCCCCGATGTCGCCAGACGAGCTACGTCAATGGGCTCCCCCCATGACGCCAGAATTTTTTGAATGAACCCTACATCAAAACGCATTCCGCAGGAGCGCTTAGTATGAAACTTGCCCGCTACACCCTCGCCGGCGTCACGACCATCGGCGTCATCGACGGCGACCGCGTCATTCCACTGACGGCGCTCGACGCTTCCGCACCCGCCTCGATCCGCGAAGTGCTTGCAGCTGGCCCGGCGCTGCTAGCGCGTCTCGAACAGGCGCTTTCCGACGCGTCGGGTGGCGTATCGCTTAAGGACGTGAAGCTTGAAGCGCCGATTCCTGATGCCCAGAAATACCTGGCCATCGGCATGAACTATCACGATCATGCGGAGGAAGCGGCGCGAGCGGGCATACAGGTGCCGACCAACCAATTGTGGTTCAACAAGCAGGTCACCTGCATTACCGGCCCGTTCGATCCGATATACAAGCCGAAAGTGTCCAGCAAGATGGATTACGAGGCCGAGTTGGGCGTCGTCATCGGTAAACGTTGCCGCTATGTGAGCGTCGAGGATGCTGCAAGCGTGGTCGGCGGCTACTTTGTGGCGAACGACGTGACCGCGCGCGACTGGCAGTTCAAAAGCCCCACCTTCACGCTGGGCAAGTCGTTCGACACGCATGGCCCGATCGGACCATGGATCACGACCGCCGATGAGATTGCCGATCCGCACGCCCTGGAAATGAAGCTCTGGGTAAACGGAGATTTGCGCCAGAGCGCGAGCACTGGCGGCATGATCTATAACATTTGGCAGCAGATTCACGAGCTTTCCCAAGTCATGACGCTCCAGCCCGGCGATCTGATCGCGACAGGCACTTGCGCGAACGTGGGCATTGCGCTCGGCAAGTTCCTTGAGCCCGGTGACGTTGTACGGGTCGAAATCGAACGACTAGGCCATATCGAGAACGCGGTCGCAGCCGAAATTGCCTGAACGGCCGATGAGGCATGGCCTATAAAAATCAGGGGACACGAGACATGGTGTACGAAGTCAATTTGTTGGTCGGCGGAAAGGCCGTGCCGGCTGCGGGCGGTAAATCCTTTGAGCGTCGCAATCCACTTTCCGGAGAGACGGTAACGCAGGCGGCCGCGGCCGGTGTCGAGGACGCCACGCTGGCAGTCGAGGCCGCCGGAACGGCGTTTCCCGCGTGGTCCACACTCGGGCCGGGCGCCCGACGCAAACTCCTGACGGCGGCGGCTGACGCGCTGGAAGCGAAACTTCCGCAGTTCGTCGAGTCAATGACTGCCGAGACCGGCGCGAGTGCCGCATGGGCCGGTTTCAACGTGGAGGTCGCGACTGGCTTCCTGCGCGAAGCAGCGGCGCTCACGACCCAGGTAAATGGCGAGGTGATCCCATCAGACTTGCCGGGTTCGCTCGCGTTGTCGGTGCGGAAGCCGGCCGGTGTGGTGCTCGGCATGGCGCCCTGGAACGCGCCAGTGATTCTTGGGGTGCGTGCGATTGCAGCCCCGCTCGCATGTGGCAACACGGTGGTGCTCAAGGGTTCGGAGCTCTGCCCACGCACGCATTGGCTTATCGCCGATGCGTTCCGGGACGCCGGTTTTCCGGCCGGTGTCGTCAATTTTGTCAGCCACGCGCCCGACGCGGCGGCGGCGGTCGTGGAGACGATGATTGGCCATCCCGCCGTGCGCCGGGTGAATTTCACGGGTTCGACGCGCGTGGGGCACGTCATTGCGCTCACGTGCGCCAAGTACTTAAAGCCGGTGGTGCTCGAACTCGGTGGCAAGGCGCCACTTGTCGTGCTCGATGATGCGGATATCGACGCCGCAGTGAACGGCGCGGCATTCGGCGCATTCGCCAACTCGGGACAGATTTGCATGTCGACCGAACGGATCATCGTCGACGAAACGATCGCCGATGCATTCGTGGCACGGCTCGCGGCGAAGGCCGGTGCACTGCCGGTAGGTGATCCGCGTGGCCAGGTGCCGGTGGTGTTGGGTTCGGTGGTGGACGTCAGCACCGTCGAACGCTGCAATGCCTTTATCGACGACGCGCTGGCGAAAGGCGCGACGCTGCTGTGCGGAGGCAAATCCACGAACACGCTGATGCCGGCAACACTGCTCGATCATGTCACCCCCGCAATGCGAATTTACAGCGAGGAATCGTTTGGTCCCGTGAAGCCTATTGTGCGCGTACGGGGCGTCGAAGAGGCAATCGCCTGCGCCAATGACAACGAGTATGGCTTGTCGGCGGCGGTATTCGGCCGCGACGCGGCCCGCGCCTTCGAAGTGGCGAGGCGCATCGAGTCAGGCATCTGCCATATCAACGGACCGACGGTGCACGATGAAGCGCAGATGCCGTTCGGCGGTGTGAAGGCAAGCGGCATGGGGCGTTTTGGCGGTCAAGCAGGTGTGCATGAATTCACTGATCTGCGTTGGATCACGTTGCAGACCACGCCGCGCCACTACCCGTTCTGACCCATCAATCAAACATAAGGAGTTATACGATGACCATAGAATTCAAGCCAGGCGTACGCTATCGCATGCCTGCCGTGTTCGGTCCGGCGCCAGGGCCCCGTCAAAAGGCGGACGGCACGCCATGGACGCTCGAGGAATCGGGAACGATGAATGCACGATGGATGACGGTAAGCTACCGTACGAATCGCGCGCAACTGGAACGCATTCTGCCGCCGGGCTTCGCGCTACGCGGTGAGCCTGAAGTACATGTCTCGCTTGCCCAGTTCAGCGATCTGTATTGGCTGGCTGGTAGAGGGTACGGCATTCTGATGGTCGAAGTGCCGGCCGTCTATACCGGTAAGGACGAAACGATTGACGGTTCGTTCTGCCCTGTCTTATGGGAAGGTCGTCCAGATGCGATCATGACCGGGCGCGAGGAGTTGGGATTTCCAAAATTGTTTGCTGATATGCCCGATTTGCGTGTCGACCTCAAGACCGGTCTGGCGGGCGGGGACGCATCATGGTTCGACTTCAAATTTTTTGAGATGCAGATTGAAGGGCTGACTGAGGCGGGCGGTGAAAAGAAGTTACCTGGACCCGGCGGCGCGGCGCTTTTCTACAAGTACATGCCGCGCACCGGAAGCTACGGAAGTGGTGGCTGCGATGTCGCCTACACAACCACGTCGCAGCCATTGCCGCAAGCAGCCGGTGATGTGTCACCAATCAAGTTTAACGACGCGAACTTTAAACGCTGGAAGGGCGAGAGCGGTGTCGTGAAATGGAACCGGGCAACCTTCGCGCAGTTGCCCACGACGTTTCATATCGTCAATGGAGTTGCGGATCTGGAGATTCTCGACTATCTGAGCGTTGAGATGGTCGAGTTCAGTGGTCCGGGTATTGCCGTGTCGGCCAATGTACTGCGTGCAGTCGAGCCGGCCCGCTGACGCGGGAGTTTGCAAAGCGTGCCAATGCGCCAGGGTTGGGGGTGAAACAAGGCGTATGGCACGGTGCGTACGAAAAATGTCGTTGTAAAGGTAGTCGAAAATACTAATAAAATGGAGACGGAAATGAAGCGATTCGTTGGAATATGTTTAGGTATACTTATGTGTTCGACAGCGTACGCACAAAGCAATGTCACGCTTTACGGTCTGATCGACGGAGGCATTTCATACGTATCGAATCAGGGGGGGCATTCGGTTACGAAATTCGATGACGGGATCTATACGCCAAGCATGTTCGGCCTGACGGGGAACGAGGATCTGGGCGGCGGAACCAGCGCTATCTTCAACCTGCAGAGTCAATTCCAGTTAGGTACGGGAAGCGTGCTTCAGCAAGGGATTTTCGGCCGCAATGCGTATGTTGGGTTGAAAAGCAGTCGCTTCGGACAGTTGACGTTGGGTAACGTATACGACTTCATGTCTGCGTCGTTGCTGGACAAGGGAAACAATCCCAGCGCGCTTACCGGTGGGTTGTACAGCTTCGCCGCCGGACCCTTTCAAAAACTCGGTATCCCGCAAAACTCCACGGGTTGGTTCGACTGGAGCAGGGCGAGCGGTATCCAGATGAACAGTTCCATAAAATACGAGTCACCCGTCTTTGCAGGTTTCTCCTTTGGCGCATTGTATGCGCCGGGGGGTGTTTCGGGATCGTTTGGCGCGAATTCAGGCATGAGTTTCGGTGCGAACTATGTGGCAGGGCCGTTCGGACTCGGCGCTGCTTACACGGAGAAGAAATATGCCGGATCGTCTGGCGGATCGCCTCAGATTCCCATCAGGAATTGGGGAGTCGGCACGCATTATGTACTTGGCCCGGTCTATCTGGTCGCAGACCTTGTAACTGTTCGAAACGCATTGTCCGGTGCAACGGCATGGGCCGCCCAGGCTGGAGCCAGTTGGCATCTTACCCCAGCGTTTTCGCTCGGGGCTAGCTATATGTACATGAAAGGAAACGAGGTGCTTGATGGCAACCACGCGCATCAGGTGAGTACAATTGCGAACTACTCGCTGTCCAAGCGAACGACGGTATACGTCGAGGGCATCTATCAGCGTGCCAACTCTGGCGCACAAGCGGCGATCAATGGCATCATGGATACGTCAGGCTCGTCGAGCAATGCATCTCAAGCCATTGCGCGCGTGGGCGTTCACACCATGTTTTGAAAGCAAACCGCGCCACGGTCGATGTAAGATAGATTGTTGGCGCACCAGCGTTTGCGTTAATCCAGTACGTTAGTGCGCCGGTATTCTTTTGGCGTGAGCCCCATGTGCCGCTTGAAGTGTCGGCTGAAATACGCCGGATCCTGAAAACCCAGCTCGTATGCGATGGACGAAATGCTTGACGGCACGTAGGTAAGCTTACGACAGGCCTCAAGCATCAGCCGCTGCTGTATCAGATCAAAGGCGGACTGGCCGCACAGTTTTACGCACAGCCGATGCAGGCGACTGGATGTCACATGGAGCTTCGCGGCATAAACGCCAACTTGCCATTGTTCCTTGAAGTGTTCTTCCACGAGTGCACGGAAGCGGCTAAACAGTTCGAACTCCCCGTTCCCCGAAAGCGCGGCGGAACGGTGATCGGCCTCCAGCCGAACCAGATGCAGCAACACGCTACGCGCCAGCCATTCAAGCATCAGAGTATGGCCGGTGCGCGGCCATGCCGATTCCTCGATCAAGAGGCGCAAAAGAGATTCCAGTCGCAGGCACAGGTCCGGGACGCGCGTCAGGTCGATTGCCATCGGCCGCAGGAAAAGCGGCGAGAAAAGACTGCTATGGTCGTTTCCGTCGCCCAGTGAAAATATCACCGGTGGGTCGACCGTCAGCACGAAGCCAACCGCATCTTTCGAAAAGTCAAAGCCGTGCACCACCGACGGGTGAATGGTGATGACGACGGGCCCGTCGCGCTCCCAGACATCCTCTTCCATTTGTGCCGTAACACGGCCTGACATTAAAAAAAGTACCTGAAACAGGTTGGCATGGGTATGCGGCAGGATGTGCCAGTCGTGTATCCGGCTGCGGGTCTCGATCAATTCGATATGCACGGACTCGGCGCCATCTGGCCGGGCAATCTCGCCATAAAGGGAGAATTGCGGTATCTCGCCGATGCTGGTTTTGTTTCTACCCACGATCATGTCTCCTCCGTTCCGGAGAATCTGTTATTTTTAGGATGTGAAAATAGTACAAGTATTTTTCGGAATCATCCATTTCTAATTCGAAACCGCACGTCTACCATGGGTCCAAGTAAGGGGATATCCCGTAAATAAGGAGACGTGGCAATGCAAACCCAAGTAGCGATCATTGGCGCCGGTCCCGCCGGCCTTCTTCTTTCGCATCTGCTGCACTTGAACGGCATCGAATCCGTCGTACTGGAAAACCGCAGTCGCGAGGAGATCGAGGCCACCATCCGCGCGGGTGTGCTGGAGCAAGGTACGATGGATATCCTCACCGAAACCGGGGTGGGCGAGCGCATGAAGGCGGAAGGCGCCCTGCATCGCGGTGTCGAACTCTCTTTTGGTGGACGTCGCCATCGTATCGCGCTATCCGAACTGACTGGCAAGGCCATTACGGTTTACGCGCAGCATGAGGTAATCAAGGATCTTGTCGCAGCGCGCCTGGCGGCGCAGGCCCGAATCTTATTCAACGTCAGCGACGTGGCGCCGGTGGGAATCGAAACGGACAGGCCGTCAGTCTGCTTTACCGATCAAGGGGAAAAGTACCAGCTGCATGCCGATTTCGTCGTTGGCTGCGATGGCTTTCATGGTGTTTCGCGTCCCGCGATCCCCAGTGCCGTGCGCGAAGACTACCAGCGCGTTTATCCGTTTGGTTGGTTCGGTATTCTTGTGGAGTCGGCCCCGTCTTCCGAAGAACTGATTTATGCGCAGCATGAAAGAGGATTCTCGTTGGTCAGCACGCGCTCCCCTACGGTGCAGCGCTTGTATTTCCAGTGTGACCCGAAAGACAATACCGACAATTGGTCGGATGATCGCATCTGGAACGAGCTTCATACGCGATTGGAGAACGCCGATGGGTGGCAGGTGAAAGAGGGGAAGATCTTTCAAAAGGGCATTATCGGCATGCGTAGTTTCGTTTCGTCATCCATGCAGTATGGTCGTTTGTTCTTGGCAGGAGACGCGGCGCATATCGTCCCGCCGACGGGCGCCAAGGGTATGAACCTCGCGGTGGGGGACGTCAAGCTGCTTTCACAAGCCATTGAGGCGTTTTACAAGGAATCTCGTAGCGATCTTCTGGATTCTTATACCGCCACCGCCTTGAAACGTATCTGGCGTGCCGAATATTTCTCGTGGTGGATGACAAGTATGCTCCACACTTTCTCGGACGCCTCGCCGTTCCAGCAGCAGATACAACGTGCGGAGCTTGAAAACGTCGTGAACTCCCGGGCTTTGTCGACGGCACTCGCTGAGAACTACGTAGGCGCATTTTGACCGCCATGCGAACGCGCCGTTAGTAAAGCGAAGGTCAACGCCGGTTACATAAATTCTGCCAACGCGCCTGCGGCGGCGAACACATCAACCGTCTCTTTTGCGTGTTGGGGAATCTCCGCGCGGACTTCAGCGAGGTTTTCGGAAAGCAAGGCGCGAATAATCATCGGCGAGACGACGGCTTCATGAATACGGACAGCAAGTAACTGTGCATGTTGCTTTGCCGCCTGACGCGTGCCTTCCGTCTTCGTGCGCTGGCCGTACTCGGCAAGGGTCGTCGCTACCGCATCGATCGTGCGAGCTCGCCCGGCATCATGAGTGAGTTTGGCAAGTGCCGGAAATCGGGGCGCTTCAGCTACCACCATCCTGATCAGACCGATGACTTCATCGCTGATCAGTCGTGCCGCGAACAGCTGGGTCATCGCCACCAGTTGCTCCGGGAGCGTTCCCGAACGCTTTTTCTCGTAAGCAAGTTGCAAGCTTTGTTCGCAATTGCGGCGTACGACTTCCGCGAACAACGCGTCCTTGCCGTCATATCGGCTATAAAGCGTTGCCTTGCTTGCGCCGGCTGCCTCGGCAATACGATCCAGTGACGCCCCACCGAATCCACGCTCTATAAACGTTGCTGTTGCGGCATTCAGTATCCGCTCATCCACGTCTCCCGCCATGGCGTTGGGCGGTCGACCTGGCTTGCGAGAAAAAAGCGATTTGGGTAAACCGGTGGTTTCCGGTTTATTGACGATCTTGGGGATACGGCTCACGAAAGCGCCTCACTAGATAATGCGTTCCTGGCACATTATCCCAAATCTCAAAAATAGAACGAAACGGAGTCGTTTTATTGTAGTATACCCTGCCTAGCCTTTTGGAGATTGTGATGGCCGGTAGCGATAGCGCAGACGACAGCGCCTCTCGGTCAGGTCGGGAGAACCCGCCTGCTCCGTCAGATAACGAGCAGGGGCCGCGTGACATGCAGAAGTCATCTGCGCCGATGGGCCCGAAGCATAAGCGCCGGAACGCGCTCCTTGGCGGGGTGTTGCTGATCATTCTCGTGGCGGGATGCCTGGCCTATTGGCTTCACAGTCGTCACTATGAAAGCACCGACGATGCGTTTATCGATAGCAACCAGAGTCAGATTGCTTCGCAGGTGAGCGGGCGCGTGACTGCATTGCTGGTGGCCGACAACCAGCATGTGGACAAAGATCAGCCACTGCTTCGGATAGACAGCCGCGACTTCGAAGTGCGCTTGAAGCAATCTGAGGCACAGGACGCGAATGCCCAAGCGCAGGTCGCGCAAGCGCGTGCCGATTTGGTGTACCAGACGGCCACGCTTTCGCAGCAGGTTGCACAGGTGCGTGTTGCGGAAGCGGATTTGACGCAGGCCAAGCAAGACCTTGCCCGCTATACTGGCACGGATCCCGCTGCAATCACGCGCCAGCAATTAGAGCAAAGCCAGGCAAGTACGAAGAGCGCGCTCGCGCGTCTCGATAGTGCCAAGGATGCCGTGCGGGCTGGCGAGGCGCAGGTCGCGTCTCAGAAAACGAAGATTGATGCAGCGCTCGCGCAGGTCCGTCAATATGACGCCGATGTCGAGAACGCGATGCTGCAGTTGAGCTACACGACAATACGAGCGCCGCAGGCCGGCAAGGTGACAAGGCGTACGGTCAATCTTGGCAACTATGTCACGCCGGGCCAGGCATTGGTCGCTGTCGTTCCCGACGACATGTGGGTGACGGCCAACTTCAAGGAAACCCAGCTGACGCATATGCGCGTGGGGCAGGCCGTTGAGGTACACATTGATGCCTACCCGGAAAGCGTGCTTCATGCACACGTCGATAGCATACAGCGTGGAACGGGTTCGGTATTCAGTACCCTTCCGGCGGAGAATGCCACCGGAAACTACGTAAAAGTCGTGCAACGCGTGCCAGTGAAAATTGTCTTCGACAACGATGATTGGCGTCATCTGCAACTGGCACCGGGACTATCAGTCACGCCGCGCGTGACGGTGAGATAGTCATGGCGACCGATAATACCGCCTTGCCGCGGTCGGCCGCGGGTGACTACAACCCTTGGTTGATCGCCGTCATCGTGTCGATTGCGACCTTCATGGAGGTACTGGACACCACGATCGCCAATGTGGCCCTCAGACATATCGCCGGTGGATTAGGGGCAAGCCAGGATCAAAGTACGTACATCACCACCAGTTACCTGGTGAGTAATGCGATTATCTTGCCAATCAGCGGCTGGCTATCGAACGTGATTGGACGTAAGCGCTTCTATATGATGTGCGTGGTGCTTTTCACGGTCAGCTCTGTTGCGTGTGGATTTGCAACGTCGTTGACGATGATGGTCGTCTTCCGGGTGTTGCAAGGTCTGGGCGGGGGCGGCCTGGCCCCGGTTGAGCAAAGTATTTTCGCGGACACGTTTACGGTCGAGAAGCGTGCGCTGGCGTTCGCGCTCTACGGATTTACCGTTGTCACGGCGCCGGCGATCGGTCCGATGCTCGGGGGATGGATCACCGAGAATTTCTCGTGGCACTGGGTTTTCCTGATCAATTTGCCGGTCGGTTTGTTGTCGTTGGTGTTGACCTGGCTATTCGTCAGCGACAGCAAATTGGTGAAGCAGGAACGACAGGCGTTGCTCGATAAAGGTGTGAAGGTCGATTACCTGGGCTTTTTTCTTATCGCGATTGGCTTCGGTTGCCTGCAGATCGTATTGGATAAGTTCGAGCGTGAAGACGGCTTCTCATCGAACTTCATCTGCACGCTGTCTGCTATTGCAGGCATCGCACTGATCGCCCTCGTTATTCGCGAGTTGACGACCGACCAGCCAATCGTGAACCTTCGCTTATTCAAATCGCGTGCCTTTGCCATCAGTTGTACCGTAATGTTCGCATTCGGTTTCATCATCAACAGTACGACACAGATCCTGCCGCAATTCACGCAGGAATTACTAGGCTATGACGCGACCAACGCCGGTCTGACGCTCGGCCTCGGTGGGCTCATGACGGTCTTCATCATGCCGATTGCCGGTGTCGTCACCGGCCGTGTTTTTCAGCCGAAATGGCTCGTGATGGTATCCCTGGCAGGTACAGGTATCGCGCTGCTCCACACGGCAGGGCTCAATTTGAATATCGGTTTCGAATATGTGTCGTTGTCGCGTCTCTATCAGGTCATCTGGTTGCCTTTCCTCTTTATTCCTTTGTCGACGGTTCAGTTTGTAGGCGTACCGGAAAGCGAAAATAACAATGCGTCGGCGCTGATCAACATGACGCGCAATCTAGGTGGCAGTTTCGGCGTATCGTTGGTGACAACCGAATTGGCGTGGCGGGAGCAATTCCATCATGCGCGGCTCGCTGAACATATCACGCCTTATAACGGTTTTACCGGTTCGCTTCGTTCGATCGCATCAACGGTGGAACAGCAGGCATCTGTCATGAGTTATCTCGATGTCTTCATCGTGCTGGGGGTCATTTCATTGGTGCTGGCGCCCATCTGTTTTTTCTTGCCCAAGCTGCCGAAGGGAGCGCCAATCAATGCGCATTGATTATCGATTGCCATCCCTGTTGATTTCGTCGATTGCTTTGGTCTCCGGATGTACGATGGGCCCGGATTTTCAACGGCCGGCGCTACAGACGCCAGCACAATGGACGGAAACGCCGACACCTTCGGATACAGGGCATGCGGTTGCCGTGCAGGAGCCTGTTGCGCCTGCGTGGTGGAACAGTTTCGGTGATCCGTTACTGACCACGTTGGTCGCGCGTGCCATGAACAGCAACCTCGATATCCAGGCTGCGGCGGCACGCGTGGCGGAGTCTCGCGCGCAATTCAAGCAGGCGCGCGCGAGCGCGTTGCCAACATTGAACGGAAACGCCTCCTATACGCGGGAGTTGCAGAGTGCCGACGGGGTGGTCGGACTGCTTGAGAGTAGCGGCTCATCGGCCGCAACCTCTACGAATGGGCTAGGCGGCCGTGAAAGTGGGGTGCCGACACAAGACGTTACGTCGAGTGGGCTGCCACCGTTCAATCTCTATCAATATGGATTTGACGCGTCATGGGAGCTTGATCTGTGGGGCCGAGTGCGGCGTACCGCGGAGAACGCCAGCGCGACAGCGGAAGCGCAGGAAGAAGCAAGGCACGACGTGATGGTGTCCACGGCTGCGGAAGTCGCACGCGACTATCTTACCCTTCGAAGCACGCAACAGAAACTTGCGCTTGCAAAGCAGAATCTTGCTTACGCGCGGCGCACGGTCCAGCTGACGCGTGAACGGGCGAAACATGGCTTGACGACCGATCTGGATGTCGCAAATGCGGAAAGCCAGGCGGAAACGACAGCTGCGAACCTTCCCCAGTTCGAACAGCAGGAGGCGCAACTGATCAACGCTATCGGGCTATTGCTCGGTGAATATCCTCAAACGCTTGCCGTACAGCTACGCGAACCGGCGGCAATACCGGTCGCGCCACCGCGTGTACCCATTGGCCTACCGTCCGACTTATTACGTCGCAGGCCCGACATACGCGAGTCGGAGGCAAAATTACACGCGGCAACGGCCAGCATCGGTGCCGCGAAGGCCGACTTTTTCCCGAAGATCACGTTGTCGGGTAGCGTTGCCATTCAGGCTACGCAGTTCTCCAATATGGGGAGTTGGGGGGCGCGGAGCTATAGCGCCGGTCCCAGCATATCACTGCCGATTTTCGAGGGAGGCAAGCTACGTGCGACCCTTGCCTTGCGCAATGCGCAGCAGAAGGAGGCGGCAATCACCTATCGGAAAACAGTGCTATCCGCTTTCCAGGAAGTAGATGACGCGTTAACGCAGTTCGGTACGGAGCAGCAGCGCCGCGATAGCCTTGCGGCAAGCGTCGATGCTTCAAAGCGCGCGTTGGATCTCGCGAATCAACGGTATTCGAGAGGGCTGACCACTTACCTCGATGTACTGAGCGCGCAGAAAAACGTCCTTACCTACGAGCAACAGTGGGTCGACAGTACCGCGACGGTTTCCACTGATTTGGTGGCGCTTTATAAAGCATTGGGAGGCGGCTGGGATGTGATGTCTGATTCAGGTGAAGCACGCCTCGCGAACCATGTCCTGGCGGTGACTTCCTCGCGGAATGCAGCGCAGTAACGGCGGGTGATCGGCCCCGAATCAGTGGTAAGACGGTGGCAAACGCGCCTATCGTCGCGCTGCCTGCCGCGGCATCAAACGCCGAGCGCATCCGCTTGGCACCTGCGACGCCCGCCGCCTCCGCCGTTGCGAGACCGTCAAGGACGGCCCTCACGCGCGAATGGAGACTGTTCCAACTCCAGTGTATTGCGCAGAAAATCCAGGAAAAGCTGTACCGGCTTTGGAAGTGTACGTCCCACCAAGGTTTGCAACTCGAGATTACGTGCGTCCAGCGCCTTGTCCCGAATCAATTTGGCCACCAGGTCTCCGCGGCGGCAAGCATTTCTCACCGATACTTCGCCTGACACGGTGATGCCATTTCCCGCACGAACGAAGCTATGCAGGCAAACAATGAAATTGCTGGTGATCGCGGGTTCGACTAGCAGTTGTCGCAGGCTGCAAGCAATGTCGAATAGCTGCCGTACCGTGGTGCTCTGGTCCGGAAGCGCCAGCGGATATTGAATCATCTCGGCCAAATCGATGTAATCCCGGTCCGCAAGCGGATGATCGGGCCGCATCACGGCAAGAACGGGTGCCGGTTGACGATGTTCGACCTTGATTTCTTTTTGGGGTGTCCGACTGAATACGAAGCCGATATCGGCATCTCCTTCAATAATGCGTCGGGACACGTGGACCGGTTCGGTGACGGTGACATCAAATGTTATTCCCGGATAGTGCTTTTGATACTCGGTAATGACGCCCGGCAGGAACTCGATTGCGAAGCCCTCCGAAGACGTGAGGCGAATACTGCCGCCTTTCGCACCTTGTAAATCCGCAATCTGCTGAATAACATGATCCGCATCGAGCGCTGCCTTGAACGCATGCGCGGCCAGTACGTTACCGGCAGCACTTGGCACCATGCCGCGTGGTCGCCGATCGAAGAGACTGGTCTCCAGTACGTTTTCGAGATGCGCGATCTGCCGACTGATTGCGGAGCCGGCAACACCAAGCCGAATCGATGCCTCCGTGATGGAGCCGCAGCGTACGACTTCAACGAAATAGCGCAGCGCGGTTTCCTGTAAGTGATGGACTTTCATTAAACGAGCAAGTCAAAAAAGCGATCAAAACCGATTTCCAGGGTGTCGACACCAAATGGTCGATCGGCGTGGGACAGCGACGTGCATCCGTGCTGTCGTCGACGGTATGCCGTTTCGGCAACGCAAACTTATTTATTTGATATTAGTCGCAAAATAATTCGCTGATAAGCTCGATTTCATGGGATCGGGCACCGGCCCTACGATGGCCGACACGCTGCCCCTGTTGATAAAGGAATACGAGAGATGCAAGCTGCTGCCGTTCCGCTTCGCCTGTTATCCATGCTCCAATCGGTACGACGTCCGTTTTCGTCGATCATGCGCGCCACGTTCAACATTTCGATGCATGACCGGATGTGGCATGGTGTGCTTGTCGCCGCGCTTGCCATTCCGTTGACTGCACCATTGACGGCGCACGCAAGCAAAGCCGATAACACATTGATTTATGCATCAGACAGCGAAGCGGAAAACGTGTCTCCATACCATAACAATGTCCGCGAAGGTGTAATACTTGCGCATATGGCGTGGGACACCTTGATTTATCGAGATCCGAATACCGGTAAATATCTGCCTGATCTGGCCACGGCCTGGAACTGGGAGTCACCCACATCGCTGGTGCTGGATCTTCGCAAGGATGTGGCGTTCCAAAACGGTGATCCATTTACCGCGGATGACGTAGTCTTCACATTCAACTACATCAACTCACCGGATTCGAGAGCCGTCTCGCGGCAGAACACGGATTGGATTAAGACTGCCGAGAAAATCAACGACTACAAAGTACGTCTGGTGTTGAAGGCGCCATTCCCGGCGGCACTTGAATATCTGGCTGGACCGACGCCGATATACCCGGCGGCCTATTTCAAGAAAGTTGGGCTCGAAGGTTATAGCAAGGCGCCGATTGGCACGGGGCCATACACGATTACGCAAGTCACGCCCGGCAAGGGTGTGACGATGGTGATCAACAAGCATTATTTCAAGGGAAGTCCGATCGGCACGCCGCACATCGGCACCGTCAAGTTTCTGGTGATCTCTGATCCGGAAACGCGCGCCGCGCAGTTAATGACGGGTGCAGTGGATTGGATATGGCGCGTGCCCCCCGATCAAGCGGACTCTCTGAAACAAATGCCAAATATCGCCGTGATCGGCGGCGAAACGATGCGCGTCGGGTTCATGTCCATGGATGCGCTAGGCACTTCCACACCCCATTCCCCGTTCAAGGATGTTCGCGTGCGTCAGGCTGTCAATTACGCAATCAACCGAGCCGGCATGGCGAAAGATCTGGTGCGTGGCGGGAGCCAACCGCTTTGGGCAGCCTGTTTCAGAACGCAGTTCGGATGTGATGACTCAGCGGTAACCAAGTACCCGTATGATCCTGCAAAAGCGAAGGCGCTGCTGAAAGATGCCGGTTACCCGAATGGTTTCGAAACCGATCTCTATGCCTATCGCGAGCGCGAATACGCGGAGGCATTAGTGGGTGATTTGCGAAAAGTGGGTATTACCGCGCGCCTGCACTACGTGCAATACGCGACCCTGCGCACTACGCAACGCGACGGCAAGACGCCGTTGACCTTCCAGGCCTGGGGATCGTATTCAATCAATGATGCCTCGGCTTTCGTCGGCAATTGGTTCGAAGGCGGGCCGGACGACGTCGCGAAAGATCCCGAGGTGATTCAATGGCTGAAGACCGCCGACACGTCGAATGATCCAGCCGTACGCAAGGCAAATTACGCGAAGGCATTGAAGCGGATCAGTGACCAGGCATATTGGGTTCCGCTGTTCTCGTATTCGACGAACTATGCCTATAACTCCGCGCTGAATTTCAAAGCCTATCCCGATGAGTTGCCACGTTTCTATGAAGCGAGCTGGAAGTAGGTTGGTGTCATTGCCCTGCCGTCTCATTTATCCCTATCCATGCGTGATGAGCGACGGCGTTCACCCTGTATCAGCGACAAAAGCCGAGCGGTTGCGGCCGGATAATCGGGAGAACGTGTGATGTTTGCCTATCTGTTGCGACGTCTGGCGATCGCGTTGGCCGTTTGTTTCACGGTGTCCGTCGTCAGCTTTACCTTGCTGCATTTGTCCGGCGATCTGGCAACGGCGATTGCGGGGCCCGAGGCGAATGCGGCGACCGTTGATGCGCTTCGGCATCAACTCGGACTGGACAAACCGTTGGTGACGCAATATGTGGAATGGTTGTGGCGGGCGTTGCATCTCGATTTTGGCCGCTCCTTCTATTTTCAGGCCAGTGTGATGTCCTTGATTGCGGCCCGCTTGCCGATCACGCTCCAGTTAGGCGGCAGCGCACTGGCGATGGCCACGCTATTGGCTATCCCGTTGGGTATTCTCGCCGCGATGTATCGCGATACGTGGATCGACCGTCTTGCCTTGTTGATCGCGGTCATTGGCCAAGCCATGCCGAGTTTCTGGTTTGGGCTGACGCTGATTCTATTGTTCGCCGTGGGCTTGCACTGGTTTCCTGTCGCGGGCAACGCCTCGTGGAAAAACTTCGTACTTCCTGCCGTGGCGCTTGGTTATTACGCAACCCCTTCGATGATGCGGTTGACCCGTAACGGCATGCTTGACGTGCTGGGTTCCGACTACATTCGTACTGCCAGGGCCAAAGGCCTCAGTGCCTCCCGGGTGATTTTCAAACACGCATTGCGCAACGCCATCATTCCGGTGGTTGCGCTAGCCGCCGTCGAGCTGGGTTTCATGCTGGGCGGCTCCGTAGTGATCGAGTCGGTGTTTTCTTTGCAAGGTCTGGGGCAGCTTGCCTGGGACGCGATTTCACGAAACGATTTCCCGATCGTCCAGGCGGTCGTCCTGATCATTGCTCTGATTTACATCGGGCTGACTTTTTTTGCGGATGTGATCAATGCGCTGCTTGATCCGCGCTTGCGTAGCTAGGAACGCGAATGACCATGACATCATCCCGCTCCGCTGCACAGTCGTCCTCTCCGGCACCCGTGGTGCAGGCTCCCGCGTCCGGCGGTGCCATGCCATTGCAGATGGACCTGCCATTGGTCCAGCCGCGGCGGCACGGGTTATCTCGCCTTCTAGGCAGGCATGGACTGGTACTCGGTGCGGCCCTTCTGTTCATCATCGTGCTGGCTGCGATACTCGCTCCCTGGATTGCGCCGCATGATCCCTATAACCAGGACCTGGGCACGCGATTGATTCCACCCGTCTGGAACGCGCGTGGTAGTTGGGAGCATGTGTTGGGAACCGACAAACTCGGACGGGACTATCTAAGCCGTCTTTTGTTCGGGGCTCGTGTCTCGCTACTGATCGGCTTGCTGACCGCGCTGATTTCAGGCGCGATCGGTACGACGCTTGGCGTACTCGCCGGCTATTTCGGTGGACGCGTCGACGCGGTGGTGAGTTACATCCTGACAACCCGGCTGGCATTGCCGGTCGTGCTTGTGGCGTTGGCGATGTCGTCATTGATCGGTGGTTCTCTGAAAACCGTGGTGCTGCTGCTGGGCTTTCTTTTATGGGATAGGTTTGCCGTGGTCACCCGCTCGGTCACGCAGCAGTTGCGTAACGCGGAATTCATTGCGGCGGCCAAGGCGCTTGGTGCATCCACGCCTTTTATTCTATTGCGCGAGTTGTTGCCGAACATCACAGGTGCCTTGACCGTTGTAATTACCCTGGAAATGGCTCATGCCATCCTGCTTGAGGCGACGTTGTCGTTCCTGGGGTTGGGTGTTCCGCCGCCCATGCCGTCCTGGGGGCTGATGATCGCGGAAGGGAAGTCATACATGTTCTTCCAACCTTGGATCATCATGATTCCGGGCGTGGCGCTGGCGGTGTTGGTGATGGCGATCAATCTCCTTGGCGATGGGCTGCGCGACCTGAACGCGCCCGATGGCCGCAACTGAACCCGCAGCGAACGGACGACCAATGGAAAAAGAGGCGCGGATATGAGTGCACTACTCGAGGTTCAAGATCTGCGTGTTGATCTGCCCACGCCGAATGGTGTGCTGCACGCGGTGCGGGGAATCGATTTTCATATCGATCGCGGCGAAATGCTGTGCCTTGTCGGCGAGTCGGGGTGTGGTAAATCCATGACGTCACTGGCAATCATGGATTTACTTCCGAGACGAGCGGTGCGCACTTCTGGGCAATTGCGTTTCGATTCGATCACATTGCCCGGCTTGTCAGCGAAATCGATGAATGCGTTGCGCGGCGCGCGCATGTCGATGATCTTCCAGGAGCCGATGACCTCACTGAATCCGTCATTTACCCTGGGCGACCAATTATGCGAAACCTTGTTGCAACATCGCAAGGTGAGTCGGACAGTGGCGCGCGACCGGGCCGTCTACTTGCTGGAGCGCACTGGCATACCGCAGGCCGCAGTACGGATGAGGCAGTACCCCCACCAGTTGTCGGGTGGATTGCGCCAGCGCGTGATGATCGCGATGGCGTTGATGTGCGAACCTGATCTGATCATTGCCGACGAGCCAACGACCGCGCTCGACGTCACTGTTCAAGCACAGATTCTCAAGCTGATTCGCGAACTGCAGAAGGAGTTCGGCACCGCGGTCCTGTTCATCACGCATGATTTGGGTGTCGTTGCGCGGATCGCCGACCGCGTTGCCGTGATGTATGCCGGGCAGATCATCGAAACCGCACCCGTGAACGAACTGTTTGCAACGCCTTCCCATCCTTACACACAGGGACTGCTGAACTGTATTCCCGTGCGAGGTAAAACAGCGCCTGGCAGCCATCTTGCGGCGATTTCCGGTACGGTGCCTTCATTGGTAGGAGAAATCACCGGTTGTCCGTTCCGTAACCGCTGTCCGAACGCACATGCAGCGTGCGAGAAAACGCCTCCTGAGTTATCAGTGGGTCCGAATCATCAGGTTCGGTGCGTGCTTGCAAAATCGAGTGGGGTACTACCGGCCGCGATACCATGCTCCAATATGGTAGGGGAGGCCGTCTGATGGTCAGAGCGTCTACCTCGGATTCCTTTGCACAACGGACGAGCGCTTTTTCGAAAGGCGACGGTTCTGTCATGTCGTCGGACAAGCTGGCGTCTCCGATCGCGCTCGAGTTATGCGCGATCAGTCGGGTTTTTCAACTGAATGGTGGTCTCTTCCGCTCACCAATGCCTTTCAAAGCGATAGACAACGTGTCATTACGCGTAATGCGTGGCGAGACGCTGGCCTTGGTGGGTGAATCAGGCTGTGGTAAAAGCACGCTGGCAAAAATCCTGCTAGGACTGCTGCCGCCCACTACGGGAGATGTACTGATCGACGGTAAGCAAATCGATCCGGGCAATCGACTCGCCAACGCACGACGTATCCAACCGGTTTTTCAAGATCCCTATTCGTCATTAAATCCGCGCAAGACTGTCGCCCAACTGGTGGGTTTGCCATTGATGCTGCATGGGGTTGGCGACAGGATGCAGCGCGATGCCGAGGTGCGCCGGATGCTCGAGTTAGTCGGCATGCCGGAACGCACGCACGGCCAATACCCAAATCAGTTGTCAGGCGGGCAGCGGCAACGTGTCGCCATTGCGCGCGCGCTGATCTTGCGCCCCGGTATACTGATCTGCGACGAGCCGACATCGGCGCTCGATGTGTCGGTGCAGGCGCAGATACTGAACCTGCTGCTTGACTTGAAGGCGGAGTTTGGCCTGACCTATCTCTTCATCAGCCACGACCTCGGCGTGGTGGAACATCTGGCGGATCGTGTCGCCGTGATGCACCAGGGAAAGATTGTCGAATTGCAAAGTCGGGAGCTGATTTTTTCCGCACCCGAGCAAGCCTATACGCGACGCCTGCTCGCGTCCGCGCTGACACCTGAACCCGGGTTGGGACTGCCCGACCTGATGTCTGAAGTACTTTCCTGAGCCACCATTACCCTGATCATGAGCCTGCACAATAGCCGAGCGAATGCTATCGAGCGCGTCAGCGCCTACTTTGACGACGGTCGCTTTTACGCGAGTTTGCAAAGACGCGTCGCTGTCAAGACGGAAAGCCAGGACAGCGAGAGCCTATCGATTCTGCTAGGTTATCTGAGAGAGCAACTCGCACCAGCGCTGGAAGCACTTGGTTTTACCTGGACGGTGCTAGAGAATCCGATAGCGGGAAAGAGTCCTTTCCTGATTGCGGAGCGGATAGAGCCGGGCGCGACCTACACCGTCCTGACCTATGGTCACGGGGATGTAGTGCGTGGCTATGATGCGCAATGGCGTACCGGGTTGAGCCCATGGAAGATCGTGGTGGAAGGCGATAAATGGTACGGCCGGGGAACTGCGGACAACAAAGGCCAGCACACAATCAACCTCGTTGCACTGGCGGAGGTCATTGCCGAACGTGGTGGCGTACTGGGCTATAACGTCAAGGCGATATTCGAGATGGGAGAGGAGATCGGCTCTCCGGGCCTGGGCGAAATCTGCGCGGCGAACAAGCAAGTGCTTGCGGCCGACCTGTTTCTTGCATCGGACGGTCCACGTCTCAACGCGACTCGTCCGACATTGTTTCTTGGATCGCGTGGTAATTTTAATTTTGAGATGCGACTGGAATTACGTGATGGGGCGCATCACTCAGGCAACTGGGGCGGCTTGCTGCGCAGTCCTGGCATTCGTCTGGCGAACGCATTGGCCAGCATGGTGAGTCCGACAGGAAAGATTCTTGTCGAGAAACTCCGTCCGTCCGGACTGCCGCAAAGCGTACGTGACGCGCTGAAGGACATTCATGTGGGGGGCGGTCCCACGGATCCGGAAATCGATCCGCAATGGGGTGAACCCGGACTGACGCCGGAGGAGAAGGTATTCGGTTGGAATTCCTTCGATATCATGGCGTTCAAGACCGGTAATCCGGAAGCGCCAGCGAACGCGATCTCCGGGTATGCGTACGCCCATTGCCAGGTGCGCTATGTGGTGGGAAGTGATGGCAGCCAGTTTCTCCAGTATATTCGCGATCATCTGGATTCACTTGGATATTCGGATATCGAATTGAAGATCACTTCGACGATGATGCCAGCAACCCGGCTCGATCCGACCGATCCTTGGGTGAACTGGGGGCTGACGTCGATTGCGAAGACCACCGGTAAGAAGCCTGCGTTGCTGCCGAACCTTGGAGGCTCGTTGCCGAACGAAGTTTTCTCCGACATTCTTGGGCTGCCAACTCTTTGGGTGCCGCATTCCTATCCCGCCTGTTCTCAGCATGCACCGGACGAACATATCCTCGCTAGTACGACACGGGAATCGTTGCAGGTGATGGCTGGACTGTTCTGGGATCTGGCCGAACAGGGCGCATCGGTCGTTGCGTCACGCAACGCGGGACTTTCCGCTGGCTGATAGGCAGAATAAGACCTTAGGGTCGTTGGTGTCCCCAATGTTCGAGCGTGAATCGGCCGACAGTCCCCGATCGGGCATGTCAAAGCACGAAAATCACCTAGCTTGAAACACCGTTCCGAAACGTCATGTCTATGAAGACGTATCCACCGGCCGCAACATGAAATTGGCTATTGTCTCGACCACACAGTCAGCTAACGGAAGTTCCGGATTGCTGTAGGTTGCGATGTTTTCGCTTCTATCGTCTGTGCCAACAGCTTTCAGAACATGATTGGCGTTGACGAGGTATGCAAGTTCCGCTTTTGGATTCGCCTGCTTTAGTCGTTCGGCGTCTTCGCGGCCTACCTGTATATCTCGGAGTCCCTGAACAATGAGCACTGGCTTCGTGATGTTGGTCAATAGTTCAGCCGGGTCGAGCGCAAACTCGCTGATTAGAAAGCGTTGAATCGCTGGCCTGAACAATGGCATCAAAACCGGATCTATCTTGCTCGCATCCACGAATTCTCCAGCGGCAAGCCAATCAAGCACCGACAATGCATTTTTCATAACTGGTGCATTTTCCGGATTTGCCATTAGTTGCGCACGCAGTACATCTCGCAAAGGACGGCCGGGTGTAGCGACCAGAACAATTCCATGGATATCTAGGGTGCTCTGAGCCGCTACCAGACTAACTAATCCACCCTCGCTATGACCTAGCAGCCATACCGATCTGGTTGGGTAATTTTCACCTATCGCCCTGACCCATGCGTGCAAGTCATTCGAATAGTCGTGAATTATCACATCGTCTGCATTGTCCAGTGCGGAGGCGCTACCGTACATACCGCGTTTATCGATGCGCACGGTCGCAATTCCGCATTGCGCTAGTCCGTGTGCAAGTAAATGGTATGTTGACGCGTGAAGACCGTACGGGGCGTTTCCGTTCCGGTCCGTGGGCCCGGAACCGGGAACGATAAGCACGATCGGAGCATCTTTTGCCGCTGGCAGTAGTAACGTGCCGCGAAGCGATCCTGTCGAACCTGACGCAGCTATTTCTGTTTCATTGTTTTGCGTTGCGTCGGCAAGACAATTTTTCTGCTTTTTTGCATCCGGATGATGAAAGGTCATTCGGTCCTCGTGAGGTCATCGTAAGCGTCGGGGGGATAACGTCAGACTGATGCCCGCCGCGTTCAATCACTATAGTAAATTCACGGGAGCTTGGGAGGGAACGAATCTTGGGAAGCAGGGTCGCAAAATCTCACTTGCAAAGTGAGGAGGTGTCATTTCTTTAAAAATCGCGCCGTGAAAGAGACGACGCGTTAATCCAGCGCACGAAAGTGATGGATCAAGTCATCGTCGATCGTTTTATTCAGATCTGTGCAGGAATGGTGATGCTGCTAGGGCAAGACAGGGTCGAGCCTGTATCGGTGATCGGCACTACTTGGCCGTTTGAGCCAATCGAGGTTGTCACGGTGCTGTGGCTACCCACTTGCAGCTCGCCATTGGTCACTGAGAACGCATTACCGCCTGTGATCTTACTATTGGTGATGCGAATCCCGTTATTGTCCGTAGTAGGTACGCCCATCAGGCTATTCGAAAGGCCGACGATGGCACCTTGCGTCTTGCTGGCGGTGGCGATCACGTTGTCGATGCTGACATTAGCAATAATCGGCAAGTTGCCGCCAGTGCCCGATGCATAGGTGTAGGTGAACAAAAACGGCTGCTGCACGTTCCGCATGCAAGTGTTCCGGTAAGTAACCCCGGTGGTCGCGCCGCTGTCTTTAGCGGTCTGGTCGGTTTTAATGCGATAGCCGTAATCCGTGCCACTGAATTGCACTGTGTCAACCGTGACCTGGGATACGCCAGGATTTGCAATGGTATTTCCAGCTGCTTCCTGGCCACCAATAGATATGCCGTGTCCGCCTCCGACTACGCAATTGCTGATGTTGACGTTGGAGGTGGCGGCAGCGCCGGCGTTGGATTTAATGGCGATATCGTCATCTCCTGTGTCGAGCAGGCAGTTCTTGATGGTCGCCGTCTGGGTGCCAATGATGTCTATCGCGTCCGTGTTCGGCGCCAGGTTATCGCCGCTGGCATTGCGGTTTGGGTTTGCGTAAATCCATACGCCATCGATGGTGACGTTCTTGGAACCCGATTCTATAACCAATTGCTCCTTCGGAGAATTGCGGATGATCAGCGCATTGCCAGTCGCATTGGACGCGCTCGGGAACGTGACAATCGATTGCGCCTTGCCGGTATCGGTAAAGTTCGATCCCACCTGCAGGTTCGAGCCCGTTATTGCGATGAGCTTCGGGCGTGCGGTATTATCCTGGCCGACTGCGGCCGACCAGTATGTCTGGCCGTCTCCGTCTATCGCGCCGGTACCGGTGATGGTCACATTACTGACATTGTTCCCAACCAGCATGGCGCCACTCGATGGCTGCGATGGAGAGCCTTTCAGCGTGAAACCCGATTCGATTTTCAGGACGATGTTGCTGGCAAGGTTCACGGTTGTGATAACCGCCGTCGACACGCCATTGTTGGTTGTAAGGTCGATCAGGCCCGGGCTGCCACTAGTGCCGACGCACTTATTGATGGCGTTCTGAAGGTTTGTCGTATTGGTGCTTGATGAGCTGCTCCACTGCGGTGTACAGGTTGCAGCCTGCGCCGGTACTTGCACGACGATCGCGGTGAATGCGGATAGCGTCAGTGCTATCCGCATACTGCTTTTTCTTTCCATGATTTTTTCCTTGTTTTCGAATGGACGAGGGGACACCGGGTTCGGCAGGCGATTGACATCACGCAACCCGTGTATCAATGCCCGCCGTCGGGAACCTCAACTGGGGTCAGGTCCGGACCCCAGGTACTACCTGGTGCAGCCGTAGCGCCGAAAGCGTTTCAAATCAGCGCGTGTCGGTGATAGTGGTGTTGTTGTAGAGCTGTCCAGCAATTTTGACGTTCTGCAACGTGATCCCGTTGACGTTCCACGCGTAGATCGGTCCCGGCACGGTGGCGCTGGCGGGACCGACCGCGGTCGGCGAGCCGAAGTCGCAGTTCGAGATCGTCACGCCGCTGATGGGGGGGATCGCGGGTGTTGGTGCAGGGCCGTTATAGTCGAAGGCGACCGGGCCTTGCGCGACGATTGCCTGGAAGCATGAACCGGTACTGCCGCTAAGCGTGACGTTGCTCGCGGTGACGTTGGTGATATTGACGTTTTGCACTTGCGCTGGGCGCGTGCGAATCGCGTCGCCGGCCGGTTGATAATCGCAATCGAAGGTAATCAGGCCACCCTGCGATGCGGAGGGGTTGCTCGCGGATGCGGTCGCAACACCGAGCGGTACGGTGCTGTTGATCGGACTGCCTGCCAGTAGCTTGCTGCCATAGCCACCACCTGTCAGGCTTACGCCATTGGGTAGCGTGACACCGTCGACGTAGAAATTGCGAACGAAACCACCGCGGTTCATATTGGTCTTGATGCGGATCGCGATGTTCAACGAGTTGGTTGCCCAGAACTGATTTAGCATCGTCAGGTTGCGCGCGTAAATGTTTTCCACGCCACCGCCCATTTCGCTGCCGAGCGTAATACCGCCGTGCCCGCTGTTCATGGTGCAGTTCTGAACCACATGATTTTGAGCGGGTCCGTATTCCGTGTCGAGATTCTTGCCGGATTTGATGGCGATGCAGTCGTCGCCAGTGTTGAAGGTCATGCTGTCGCACAATACGTTATTGCAAGCGTCGGGATCGAAGCCGTCGTTATTCGGCCCGATGCTGTCCACCATCACGCCGCGGATCACCACGTTCGTGCAATCTGTAGGGTGATGCTGCCAGAACGGCGTGTTTTGGGTGTGGTAGTTTTCCATCAGCACGTTGGTGCAACCAATGAACTCGACCATGCAAGGGCGTAGGTAGTGGCCTAGCCCAAAGATGCGCTGCGCGACGGGCACGCCGGCTTCGGATAGCGCTGGGAGATAGTTCTGATCCTGTTGCCAAGGTGTTGCGGAATTAGTTAGTAATGCATATAGTGATGAAGAAATGCCAGGAACCTTTGTCTGCAGGTCAACGTTGTTAGGGTTCGCGTAGGATTGCGAGGGCGTCGATGAACTCGTGCAACCATAGGTCCCCGTGCTTCCCTTGTATGTCCACCAGCAGGTTGCCGTGTTGCCCGATCCGGTGAATGGCGTCATTGCCTGGCCGTTCAGGATGGAGGTCACGTCCTCGCCTGTCAGCGCGATGTTGGTGGCATTGCGCGCGTAGACAGGTGCACCGAAGTTAAGGCAGTCGTTGGCCTGCCAGCGGCTATAAAAAAGATTGCCATTTGTGCCGCAATTGACGGGTCCATCCTTGGCGTAGTCGGCGGGGTTAGGACTGAAGAAGATCGTGCAGTTTGCACTGAGATGAAAGTTGACATTACTTTGCAATACGATCGGCCCAGCGCAATACCAATTTCCAGCCGGCACCACCACGCGTCCTCCGCCAGCAGCCGTGCAGGCATTGATCGCGGCAAGGAAGGCCGGACGCGAGTCGAACGCGCCGCTGGCCTGAGTGACGCCCGAGCCCGGGCTGACGGGGGACTTTGTCGCGTCGGTGTACGGGCTCGTCTGGGCAATCACGGCACAAGGCTGCGCGCCGTAGTTCACGACCGAGAAATCGATGGCTGGAAAGGCGGACTGGGTAATGCCGCTTAGCGACGAAATGATATTTGTCGCGGCACCCGTTGGTCCCCAGATAGGATCGCCTGATGTGCCGGTACCGCTGCAGCCACCAAGTAAGTGGCTTCCCATTACTGCACCGCTATAGCAAAGAAAATGTCGTCTAGTAATCCTAAATGGTATGTGTGTTTTGTGATCGTTAGACGTCGCGTCGAGATTGGGGGCGGTCACTGCTGTCTCCGTCTTGGTTTTGTAATTTTGTCGATGTATACGCGTTAGCAGCACAACACTTCAGTCATACGACGACAGGTGAATCATACGCGCGTTGCGATAAATGGAACGTACGTGTCTACCCTAGTCATGCAGCACGAAATTTCGTCATTATTGCAATGTGTAAGGTGTATTTCTAAGAAAATTAGCGATCCAAAATGGGACGATCGCAAAATAATAGTTGCATATGATGGTCCATGAGACATTTAGATATGATGTATGACATCTTTAATAGTGGCGATCTGACAGACCAACATGCCGCTCTCTATTTTTGGGTAGTTATGCAAAGTAAAGAGGGTAAGCCAACCAAGTAAAGATGCTGGGCTTTCGGTTCAATTTCTTTGACTATGCCAATGCGTGGAGATAAGCGGTCGCGAAGAGGGGGGGCAGAAATTACTTACGGAGAAGGCGATCACTTCAAATCGCCTGACAAGACGTGGCCGCCAAACAGGAGGAGGGCAGCCTGAACATGTGGAAAGTAACTGCGAAGCGCGCCTCGGCATGGAAGACAACGCGATGTAATCGCCAGTTATTTTCTATCGATTATCCGCGCCATCTTCAAATTATGCACCGATCGGCGAACGGTGTGCCGAGGTTGTCGGCGTTATGCAGTCATGGGCGCCTGGGCAGGTACACGCGAGAGCGACTTTTTGGGCGACGCCCGACGAGCGGTTGATGGTTTTTGCACTGACTGCTGCTGAGTCGCGATTTGCGGTTTCACCTGGAAAATAGCTACCGCGTCGCGCAGGCTCTGCGCTTGATCTGCCATGGCCTGCGCTGCGGCCGAGGCTTGCTCTACCAGCGCTGCATTTTGCTGCGTCACTTCATCCATTTGGTTGACGGCAACGTTCACCTGTTCGATCCCGGTGCTCTGTTCTGTTGACGCAGACGCTACTTCTCCGATGATGTCGGTCACACGCTGCACCGAGCGAACCACTTCGTTCATCGTGCCGCCTGCATCGTGAACGAGGCGTGATCCAGCACTAACATGCTCTACCGAAGCACTGATGAGATCCTTGATTTCTTTCGCGGCGGTCGCGCTACGTTGCGCGAGCGTGCGTACTTCACCCGCGACGACGGCGAAACCACGTCCTTGTTCACCGGCACGCGCCGCCTCTACCGCAGCGTTAAGAGCGAGAATATTCGTTTGAAATGCAATGCTCTCGATGACCGAGATAATTTCGGCTACCCGCGTCGAGCTGTTTGAAATGTCTTCCATGGTTGATACTACCTTTTGGACAGCTTCGCCACCCGCGGCGGCTATTTGTGACGCTGTCGCCGCCAATGTGCTGCCTTGGCGCGCATTATCCGTATTCTGGCGGACAGTGGAAGTGAGTTCTTCCATGCTCGCAGCCGTTTCTTCCAGAGAAGCTGCTTGTTCTTCGGTCCGCTGTGACAGATCGACGTTACCTTGCGCGATCTCGCCCGCGGCGACGGAAATGGATTCCGCCGAGACTTTGATACCGGTGACGATTTCGCTTAGATTCCTCCGCATGGATTCGAGTGATGCCATCAGGCTACCTGTGTCACCCTCGGTTAGATGCATTTCAACCATAAGATTGCCACCTGCAATTTCGCGGGCGACCGTTTGCGCGTCGGCTGGCTCCCCCCCTAACTGTCGCAAGATGCTTCGAGTAATCAAAATAGCGGCCACGACGCCAATTGCCATTGCGAGTGCGATGACCGCCCACGTTACGCTGTTGATCGTCGCATAGGTCGCCGCTGCCTCGGCGGCAGCTTGTTCATTGAGCTCGTCTTCAAAATTGGCAAGTTCATCTAGGCGAGATATCCAGTCCGACGTTTTTTGCCAAGCTTGCTTGATCAACACCTCGGTCGCGCCCGCCTGGTCGTTTGCCTGGGCGAGGTTGATGGCGTTGACCCAAATCGGTTTGGTGGCGCCTTCGTCTATCTTTAGCTGGGCGAAGAGCCTATGTTCTCGCTCCGTAGTGCCTGATTCCTGGGCGAATATTTGTCCGAGCTTGTCATACGTATCCTGATAGGTCTTGTCTTGTGCCGCGATGCGCGCTATTTGTTGCGTGATTTGAGACTGATCGGTGAGTAACGCTACGTTTCGGATTGCGATCGCGCGATCACGCACCGTTGATTTGAGAGCGTTTGCCAGTCTTCCTTCTGTATTGTTGATGCGCGCAATTTCGTCTAGCTTGGTATATAACGTTTTTTCTGAATAGAAGCCTAATGCGGAAAGCAGGGCCAAGAGCGCAAGAACGAGCCCAAAGCCTAAAGCAAGTCGGGACGATACTTTCAATCCTTTCATTTTATTCGCTCCTGACGAGTAGTCGAACGTTTGTTTGTCGTTTAGCGGCAGGGCGTTTTTAAAATTTAGTAAATCGGTAAAAAATGGTTATTGTATTTTTCAATGAACTATTTTCCGATTGACGAAATATGACTATCGATGCGTCGTGCGCTTGGCTATCTGACGCCAATTAGAGATGAGTGTCTATCGTCAGAGAAAGTAATTTCTATGAAAGATTATTGTAATTAACTGTTTTTACTCTGAACGCTTCTCGGATTACATGATTGGTCATGCGAGTGTTGATTCAAGGCCTTAAATAGCGCGAGTGATAGGGCTTTACGCGTGCTGCCAGTGAATAGAGATTAATGAGCAATAGGCAAAAAATATCAGATATGCTCATTAAAGATAGCAAGAATCATATGATTTTTCACCAACGCCGAAATTTTGCACCACTGCCAGCGCCAGCTTTAGCCATCTACGATCACCTGTTAATAAGTCGTTTCGGCGTAATCGAATCTCTACAACAAAGCATCATGCACGTGCGCTATTTATCAAGTTGCAGTCGCCGCCGTGATTGCGATAATCCAAAGCGTTCGGCAATTCAATACCATTTCTATAGGGAAAGTGATCGAATATGCCGATCGCCGGATCAACCTATGGCGAAGCCGCGCGTGCTCCTGCGAATAAGACTAGAAGTTCAGGATCCTCTGTGGTTGGGGACTGGCGACAAAAGTGGACGGGCGCGCCGTAATAAACGCGCATTGATCGTTGCTGGCGAAAGCTTCTAGCGCCGGCACCTGGCCGCCACCTCCAGGCCATGCCAGGAGAGCGTAAACGTCTTAAACATCTTAGCAGGACGGCACCCACGACTGTGTACCTGGCAGGTCTGACCCGATGTTCTCCAGTATCGTAATTTCCACGGGTTTGGGCGTATTGTCGCCCTGGCCCTGAATCTTGACGATATCTTGCGGACAGGCGGAAAACGCGACGAAACAATCCATTTCCGCGCGCAATGTAATGTATTCGCCGGCCTTCGTCACGGTAGGCAAGGTAAGCAGGGTAATGCCGTCTGGTTGCACACGAATATTCATGAAAATGTTGAAGGACGCAAGGTTCGGGCGCGGAGGGGTCACGCCGAGTTCGAACATGCCTTCGAACATGTTGTCGCAGCAGTTCCGGTGATAGCCACGTACGCCTAGCAGTTCATACCGCTTGCGATCACAGGCAGCCATGAAGGTGTCGTGAACGCCTGGTGTCGTATCCTCGACCAGAGTCAGCACAGGATGACGTTGATTGGTCACGAAGCTGTCGCCGAGGATCGGGTTCAGCCGTTGATTCCATACGCGTGTGGTCTCCATGCACATGTATTCGTTGAGGTCATACGCATTCCAGGCCCAACAATCCACTACCTGGGTACCATGTGTGTTGACGATGCGTACAGCTTGACCTGTCTTCAGTCGAACCGCCTTGCCGTGACCGGCGGGAACGGTCGACGTCTGTTGATTCGTGTCGTTCATGGACATTTGGATTCCTGGTTGAAGCGAGTGAGAAATTGCTGCAGGCGGGGCGACGAAGGCGCATCGAGTACTTCTGCAGGCGGACCCTGTTCGACGATGCAACCGCCATCCATGAAGATCACGCGATCTGCAGCATCGCGTGCGAAACCTATCTCATGCGTGACGACAATCATCGTGGTGTTCTTTGCGGCGAGACCGCGCATTACCGCGAGTACTTCGCCGACGAGTTCCGGGTCGAGCGCGCTGGTAGGCTCGTCGAAGAGGATCACTTCCGGTGCCATCGCAAGGGTGCGAGCGATCGCCACGCGTTGCTGCTGTCCGCCCGACAGGTTGGCGGGCATCGCGGTATGCTTGCCAGTCAAACCCACTTGCCGCAGGGCCTCCACAGCACGTTCACCTGCGGCAAGGCTGTTCATCCGCTTGACCGATAGCAGGCCTTCCTTTACGTTCTCAAGCACAGTCATGTGCGGCCAGAGATTGAAGCTTTGAAACACCATGCCGATACGGCTGCGCTGCGCGCGTATCTCGTGGTCGGGGCGCGGCGTGGTCGACCCGTTCGCGTTTTCACGCAAACCGATTCGCTCATCGCCGATCCAGATGCCGCCCTCGTCGGGCGGAGACAGCCAATTCATACAGCGCAGCAGTGTCGATTTCCCGGAGCCGGATGGGCCGAGGACGCAGACGGTTTCGCCACGGCGTACGGTCAAATCGATACCATCCAGAATGCGGTTCGGACCAAACGATTTGACGATGCCGGTTGCCTTCAATGCTACGGGCACGGTGGTGCCGGATAGGTTCATGCTGTTCACCGGGACAAGGCGACTCGTTGGGTGCTGTCGAGGCGGCGTTCCCAATGGCGGGTCAAGAGGTGGATGACAGACGTCGCGGCCCAGTAGACCAGCGCGACGACGAAGTAGACTTCCAGTGGCGCATAGGTGTCGGACACGACGGCCTTCGCTGCGAACATGAACTCATGCACCGAGATCACGGACAGCAGTGCGGAATCCTTGAGCAGACCGATTAACAGCCCGGTCAACGTGGGAAGTAAGAGCGGCAGCGCTTGGGGCGCAATGATGCGTCGCGTGATTTTTGCCGGCGACATGCCGATTGCAATCCCTGCCTCAATGCTGCCCGCAGGCACGGCGTCGATAGCCGCATGCATGACTTCCGCGACGTATGGGCCATAATAGATCGCGAGCGTGGCGGTGCCAACCAGCGGAGCAGGCAACAGCACGCCAAAGTCCGGCAAGACGAAGAACGTCACATACAGTAATACGAGCAAGGGCAAACCCAGCGTCAACGCCGTATAGCCGCGAATCAATGTTACAAGCCATGGTGCGCCGCACCGCTGACCCATGGTCAGCAACCCACCGAGCAGGCTGGACATTACCGCCCCGGCCGCGCAGAGCCAGAGTGTGCCCCCAAATCCTTGTGCGAGGTCGCTCCAATGTCCGGAGAGAACGTCGAGGTCGAACCTCATCGTGTCGCTCCCGTAGCAATAGGCGTGGCGTGCGCCATGCGCGGCTTCTGCTGAATGCGTCGCGCGGCGTAGATCACCGGAAGCGCGACCGCTAGATAGCCAACGCTGACGATCAACATCACTTGCGTCGACGTATAGGTGCGGGCGATCACCATTTGTCCCGCATACGTGAGTTCGGTCACCGCCACGACCGACGCCAGCGGCGTGGTTTTCAGGAGGATCGTGAATTCGTTGATCAGCGCCGGCAGGCTCGCCCTCAGCACCTGCGGCAGCGCAATGCGTAATGCGATACGCCAGGGCGCCATGCCGAGTGCGATCGCCGCTTCATAATGACCGGTCGTGACGATCCGGAGATTTCCTCGGAGGATTTCGGCGGTGTAAGCGCCACTGTTCAGTCCGAGAGTTAGCGCCGCTGCCAACATCGGTCGACCGCCCAGACCAATAAGGGGCAGCGTGAAGAACAGGATGAAAAGTTGCACGAGCGCCGGGGTCCCCCGCATAAAGCTGATGTAGAGGCGGGCGGCCCAGCGCAACGGTGCGATACGCGTCAGTTGCATCGCCAGGGCGAGATGGCCGAACAGAACGCTGCCCGTCACGCCGAATAGCGTCAGTTCCACGGTCAGCAACCAGCCGTCGATCAGCGTAGGCAGGCTGTGGATCACTTGCGGGTCGAGGCCCATTGCGGCGCCCTCCTGAGATCAGAGTTCGTCGAGTTCTTCCGCAGCCGAAAGTGCGATCGCGCCAGGGGTGTCGTTACCTGAAATGCCAGTGCAACAGGCAGATACGATAAAAATCATATCCGTGACGACACGGCATGCAATGAAATCTCCCGAGCGCGTGGGGTTCGGCAGCGGTTCGATGCGGCCGTCACGATGCAGCGCGACATGCATGAAGAGGTTGATCGGGTCAGGTATCTTCGGCGGCTTGAGGCCGAGTGCGTCGATCACCGCCTTGACGGACTCGACGCAACCTGTCTGTCCGGCATGGCCTTGTTCGGCGAGATATGCGGTCGTGGATGCGGGGAGCAATAAGTCGTGCTTGCCGCTGGAATCCTTGCCCAGCACCATCATGGCGCGGCGACGATTGCTGACGAGACGCATGCCGGCCTGCAACACGTACGAATTACTGAACACTCGCGTGTGATGAACTGACAGGTAGACGTCGTCGTTGGTCTGACTGAATCCGAACATGGACGCGACCGCACCGGGTGCTTTCGCTTCAATGCGCAGGATCTGACCGGCTTTTACGTTGATAGCGCCGCTTTCCCCGGCCGGTACGAGGACGGTTTGCGGCGGCAGTGCAGGGCGGGAGGCCGGATCTTTTAGAAGCAGCATAATGTGTCGGTTCAGGCGACGGCGCGGGTCGCAGGCAAGATGGAAATGGCGATGTCGGTGACCTTGAGGCCGTTGCCCGGAATAATGTCTTGCGGGCATGACGACACTGCGCACACCAGGTCTTCGAGTACGTCGAAGGTGATGTGGTCCCCCGGCTTGCTGGTGGGATCGGTGACCTGCATGCGGCAGTCGGCGGTGACTGGCCCGTTCTGAAACAGATTGAACGGTTCGGGGACATCGAATGGTGCTAATCCATATAGCGCAAGTCCGGCGTGCATGTTGTCGAGACAGTTGCGATGTCCTGCCACGTTGAAATCAACCGTAAAGCGGGTGTCGTCGCACGCGGGGACGTTGGCGTCGTGAACACCGACCGTGTCCTCGATGACCCGCAATAGAGGGCGTCCCAGCGACGAATACAATGCGTCACCGATATTGAAAAACAGGGTGTGAAGCTGCCGACGCGTGTGGGTTGGCGAGAGCTTCTCGCGATGGTCGCCGGCGACGATGGCGACGAAATCGGCGGCCTGCTGGCCTTCGACATCGGTGATGGTCAATCGTTGGCCCGCCTTCACTTCGAAAGTACGGCCATGCCCCGCCTTAACGGTGATATTCAGAACTGGATCGGTCATTGCTGTTGAGTTGCTCGCTTTTACTGCTGAGGAACGAAGTTGGACGTGGGTGTATCGAAGCTCACGCCCAGATGTGTTTTTTGCAGACGGGTGAGTTCGCCTGATTTTTTCATGGCGATGATTTCGTCACTGATGGCCTTGTTCAGGCGCGCATCGTCCGGCCGCGTCGCCCAGGCGATCCATTGCGACGGACCGAGTTCCCCTGTGGATTTAAGTTTGCCAGGATTATGTTTGATGACGTCCGCGAGCACGGTCATGTCGTCGAACACAAAGTCCACGCGACGTGTCATCAATGCGGCGATCGTCTGATCCACACTGTCCACGCTGACTAACGTGATGGGGGCGAGCCCTTTCGCTTTCAGCGTTTCGTTGAATTGCTTGATGATCTGCTCGGGCGCGCTGGCGCTCTTGACTGCCGCGGTGAGGCCGGCAAGCGATTCGACGGTGGCTTGTGCTGGAATCTTATTGAAATCGGCACGTACGAGTGCGCCGTTGACGGTCTTGCTGGTGGGGACAATGTAAGCGAGTCGCTTGGCGCGTTCCGCGGTCACGTTCAATGCCGAACCCTCGATATCGAACGAATGCGCGAGCAGGCCAGGAATAATCCCACTGAATGCCATGCGCTGATATTCGATCTTCACGCCGAGATGCTTCGCTACCGCTGCCAGTATGGCCGGATCAAAGCCGACGATGTTGTTGTTCGCATCGGTGTATTCGTATGGCGAAAAAGTCGGATCGATCCCTACGGTCATCGTGCCGCGACGCTTGATGTCGTCGAGTGTATCGGCGCTCGCCGAGATCGTGTGAATCAACGCGGCGAATGGCAACAACGCGGCGAGGGCCATGCTGGAGAGGCGGCGCTTCGACATCGGTGGAACTCCCTTGAACAGGTGAACGATGCCGGATGTAATGCATTAACCGTACCAGTGGAATATCTGAAATAGATGTTTCTGATATTTACGCTAAAAAACATGTGTTTCTTAGATAGATTTCAAGAAACGTTGATTTCACGCATCGCCATGCTGCGTCTATAATGAAGCCGATGCGATGGTCCTGGTCCGCACTTGTTTCGTGCAGGGCAACCTGAATGCACATTTTCGGTGCCAAAATCGCACCATCACGGAAATCAAGGTAGTCAAGAACGGAAATGTCGAAAGCACAGATAAAAAAAGACAAGCGATCCCCGCCATCGATCGAAAGCCGGATTGCGGAGTGCTATGACGAACTTTCCGAGATCGATCAGCGTCTCGCGGATGTCATTTTGAGCGCGCCTGGACAACTGGCGATGCAAACCGCCACGGAATTGGCGACGACCGCGCAGGTATCGAAAGCGACCGCAACCCGTTTCTTTCAAAAGTTGGGTTATGCCTCTTATGAAGATGCCAGGGCTATTGCGCGAGCGGCACAGGTCGGTGGCTCGCCGCTCTATTTGCAGGACAGGGGACGCAAGACGGCCGGTTCAAGACTCGACGATGTGATCCAGGCCCATTTGCAGCATGAAGTTGAAAACGTGGCGAGCACTTATCGTTCGCTCGATACGCAAGTGCTCAACGAGGTAGTCGATGCAATCGCGCAGGCGCGACGCGTGGCTATCATAGGCTATCGACATAGCCACACGATCGCCACGATGATCCGTCGCGAACTGATTCAGGTGCGCTCGGATGTGATGGTATTGCCCGCGCCTGGGGATACCGTCGGTGAGTACCTCGCGGATCTGAACGAGAAGGATGTCGCTGTTGTCATTGGTTTGCGTCGCCGTGTTTCGGCGGTGGGCCTGACCGCCGCCGCTCTGGCCGAAGCCGGTGTCCCGATTCTCTATATGTCGGACGTGATCGCGGGGAGACCGGCGCGGCTGGCGCGCTGGGTGATACGATGCCATACAGATGGTTTGATGCTGTTCGACAGCATGTCGGGGATGACATGCGTGGTCAACCTGATTTGCTCGCTGGTCGCGGAACGCTTGCTTGATCGAGGCGGCAGTCACTTGCAGCGCGTCGAAGTGCTGCACGAAAACTTGCGTGAACTGGAGTAAACCAGCGATCAGCAATGCACGCATCACGGACTGGACGCCATCGATAGCAATGGATTTGCTTTGAAATTGACCATTGCTACGGTCACAAATTCAAGACGCACGAGCCCCAATGTCGACCTATTTTGTCCAGGTTGTTCATCTCCTTATTTTTAAGCGGCGTCGCTCAATAGCGAAGCGCTTCCGTTCACCCACCCCCCAAGCTGAATCACTGTTTGCGTCCTTCCTTCATATCCTCAGAGATCAAATAGCGCCCGACGACACGTCTGGCGTGACCGCTTGCTGTTGACAAAGCGCGATACCGCGTTGCTCAAACAAGGTAGTGCTTATTTAGTCTCGCGTTACGAGCGGCCGTGTCGATATCCGGATTTTCATCAATCTTTTTCCCTGCTGTTTCTTCGCTGGCGGGCAGTTCGTGGCATGGCGCGAGATCGCTCGATGCAAAATAAACAGTGTCTGGATAGACGTCATCCGGTGGGAATGTGGGATTTTTGATATTTGACCGATTTAATTTTGTCTGTTCTACACTGAATCGGTCAAATCACACATTTGCATGGGAGCAAATAGATGACAGCTGATTTCGGAACGCGCCGTAAAGCATTGAAGCTGGGGGCGGCAGCAGCGGTGGGTGCACTGGCAGGATCGTATCTCACAAAAAGCGCGTTCGCGGCCGAGCCGATCAAGCTTGGTAGTCTGCTGGACGGAACCGGCCCGCTCGGTCTTGAAGGGCGCCGGATGATCCAGGCCACGGAATACGCGGTCAATCAGATCAACGCTGCGGGCGGTTTGCTCGGGCGGCAAATTCAACTGATTGCGTACGATACGCAAAGCAGCATCCAACTTTATACGCAATACGCGCAAAAACTGGTCTTTCAAGAGAAAGTGGATGTGATCCAGGGCGGTATCACATCCGCATCCCGGGAAGCGATCCGCCCGATCTTCGATCGCAGCAAGACACTGTACTTTTACAATACGCAATATGAAGGCGGCGTCTGTGATCGCAATGTATTCTGCACTGGCAGCACACCAGCGCAAACGGTCGATCACATTGTCGACTATGCATTGAAACATTGGGGAAAGAAGGTCTATATCGTCGCGGCGGATTACAACTACGGCCATATCACTGCAAGCTGGATGACGAAGTTCATCAAGGACGGCGGAGGCGCCGTATCCGGCACGGATTTTTTCCCGTTGGACGTGACCGATTTCTCTTCGGCGATCAGCCGGATTCAAGCGGCCAAACCGGACATGGTGCTTTCCGCGTTGGTCGGCGCCAATCATCTCGGCTTTTACCGGCAATGGGCCGCTGCCGGAATGAAGGCAAAAATCCCAGTTGGCGCAACGGTGTTCGGACTCGGGGACGAGCTCACCACGATGGACCCAAGCATCACCGACGGCATCATTACATGTTACGGCTTTTACAATAATTTAGGCACGCCTGCCGCCAATGCCTTTGTGAAGGGCATGCAGGCGAAGTACGGTGCGGATCTGACCGATCTGGGCGAACTTGATTCCGCGACATACGAGGGCATCATGCTGTGGGCAGACGGCGTGAAGAAGGCGGGCAGCGTCGCGCACGATAAGGTCGTGGACGCGTTGGAGTCAGGCATATCGATCGAGGGGCCAAGCGGAACGGTAAAGCTGGACCCTGCCACGCACGCCACGATCCGCAATACCTACCTCGCACGACCGAAAGCACGGGCGTGGGACATTTTGCAAACCTTCCCGAATCAGGCGCCGTCCGACACCGGGGGACAGTGTGATTTGATAAAGAATCCACGGACCAACAAGCAATTCACACCGTCAATCTGATCGGGGGCGTGTCCATGGACCTCACAGGCTTGCTCGCTTTCAACGTGCTGACCGGCATTGCGACGCTGGCCATCATTACGATTGGCCTGGGCGTGATCTACGGGATGATGAAGATCATCAATCTCGCACATGGTGAACTGATGATGTTGGGGGCTTATACCGCAGTCGTGGCGAGCGCGCATGGCGTCAATATCTGGGTTGCCATGCTGGTGCTGCCGCCCATTGTCGTCGGCGCGATAGGGTTGATTCTCGAGCGTACCGTTATCCGGTTCCTGTATGGGCGGATGATGGACACCATGCTGGCTACATGGGGCATCAGTCTTGGCTTGATTGGTTTGATCACGTCGATCTTCGGGAATGTCGTGAAGTCGGTTGCCATGCCAGTCGGCAGCTTTTCGATAGGGCAATATCACACCAGTGCGTTCAACGTCGTGATTATCGTCGTTTGTCTCCTCGTAATGGTGGGTATGCTGTTTTTGCTTCGCAAGACCCGATTCGGTTTGATATTGAGAGCAACGATGCAAAATCCGTCGATGGCAGCATCCTTGGGGATTCGGCCTGCCGCTGTGTATATGGCGACCTTTGGCATGGGTGCCGCACTGGCGGGGCTGGCAGGCGGTATCCTCGCTCCCATCTCAGGGGTGTCTCCGGGCATGGGCGCGGCGTATATTGCAAAGGCCTTCATTACGGTATTAGGCGGTGGTCCTGCGATTATTGCCGGTACCGGCCTGGCTGCTGGCCTTTTCGGCTTTATCAATGAAATTGTCTCCTTCCTGTCGACACCCGTGATTGGTGATATCGCGTTATTGGCGTCTGCGATCGTGCTGATTCGCATCTTGCCGCAAGGTATCACTGGCCGTTTCTTGAGGCGGAGTTCATGAAAGCGCTACGATCCGGGGGCGGTGCGACTGCGATTGTCGTGATCTGCCTTGCGATTCTATTTCTCCTGCCCAAGGCAATAAGCGAGTTTGGCGTGATGCAGGCGACCCTGTTCGCCGCCATGGCGGTATTCGGCCTCAGTCAAGGCTTTGTGTGGGGGTTTGCTGGCATTCTGTCATTCGGGCAGGCGGCGTTTCTCGGCATCGGAGCGTACACCTATGCAGTGGTGGCTATGAACATCGGCGACACGACTAGCGCCATCCTGCTTGCCTTGATCGTTCCAATGTTGTTTGCGGCATTGCTCGGATACTTCATGTTCTACGGGCGGATCAGCGATGCCTATATCGGTGTGATTACGTTGACGGTATCGGTGATCTTGTTTGAATTGATGAACTCGACATCCGGCAGTGCCTATCACATCGGCAGCGTTGCATTAGGCGGCTTCAACGGTATTCCCGCAATCCCGCCGATTACGCCGCCTGGAAAGCCGGATGAACCGCTTGATCAAGATGGGATCTGGTATGTCGCGATGAGTGCGGTGATCATTGTCTATGTGTTCCTGAAAGGCGTGCTCGCGTCCCGGTTTGGTCGTGTGGTCATCGCGATTCGCGAGAACGAGACACGCGCAATGCTCATCGGTTATGACCCGCGGCTATACAAACTCGTGGCGTTTGTCATCGGTGCTGCCATCGCGGGAGCGGCAGGCGCGTTATTCGCGACGTGGGGCGGCTTCATCAGCCCCACCGTTTTTGCATTGACAATGTCCGCGCAGGTCATCATTGCCGTGTTGATTGGCGGATTGGGGACGCTGATAGGCCCTA
This sequence comes from Robbsia andropogonis, assembly GCF_000970345.1. GTDB lineage: Bacteria > Pseudomonadota > Gammaproteobacteria > Burkholderiales > Burkholderiaceae > Robbsia > Robbsia andropogonis. The sequence continues at coordinate 145,738 of NZ_LAQU01000010.1, forward strand.
TTCTAGGCGCGGTTGCCATTCAATATCTGATCAACCTGGCCGGTACCCAGCATGTGATAGATCCGAGTCTGGGCCTGGGCATCGTATTGGTTGCATTCGTCTTGTTGGTGCCGCAGGGCGTGGTACCCGTTTTTCAAGAGATGATCGGACGTTGGCGTGGGAGACATGCCAGCAGCCAATCCGGTATCGGATCCGTGAAAAAGATCAGCGAGGAGTCGCGCCTGTGAGTCATCAGATCGATCATGCCGGGACGCTACGGCCGCTTCTCGAAGCAAAAGGCGTGACCATGCGATTTGGCGGTGTTACTGCGGTACGTAACGTGGACTTCACGCTGCGGGAAGTCGAATTGCGTTGCTTGATCGGTCCGAATGGCGCGGGGAAAAGCACGTTTTTTAAAATACTGACCGGGCAGTTACGTGCTTCCGAGGGGGCGATTCATTTTAGATCGTCGGACATCTCCGCCAGCAGCTCGCATCAGATTGCACGATTGGGTGTCGGCATCAAGACGCAGGTGCCAAACGTATTTAATGGTTTATCCGTTCAGGAAAACATCTTTATCGGTGCCGGCCGACGTAAGTCGCTCGCGCATGCAAAGCGGATCGTCGATGAGACGCTGACACGATTGCGATTGGAAAAGATCGCGGGAAGAACCGTCGGTCAACTCGCGCATGGACAGAGGCAATGGGTTGAAATCGCCACCGTACTCGCGCAAGAACCCGAACTGATTTTGCTCGATGAACCCGCGGCGGGGATGAACAATGAGGAGGTGTTACGCACCGCCGAACTGATTCAGGAGATCAATAAGACGCAAGCCATTGTCGTTGTGGAACACGACATGCAATTTATCCGCATGATCGCGCGCACGGTTACCGTGTTTGCACAAGGACAGGTCCTGGTTGAAGGGCCCGTGGATACCGTGTTGTCGGATCAGCGGGTCAGGGATGTGTACTTGGGGAGGAAAGCGGCATGACACACGCTGCCAGCGGAAGTGCCGCGGCCGGTCTCGACGTGCAGGGGCTCGGGTCTGGCTATGGCCGCATACCCATCCTCAGTCAGGTGAACCTGTCTGTTGGTGTCGGGGAGCGAGTCGGGATTCTCGGACATAACGGCATGGGCAAATCGACGTTGCTCAAGGCCTTGACCGGCCATTTGCCCACCACTGCTGGCGCGGTCTCGTTTGAAGGCAAAACGATTACCCATCTATCGCCTACGGCAAGAGCCAAGGCCGGCGTCGGATACGTTCCCCAAGGCCGAGAGATTTTCCCCACGCTCAGCGTCATGGAGAACCTCCGCGTAGGCTGCTTGTTATCCAGCCGGAACGAGAACGATACGATCGACGATATTTTGACGTTGTTCCCGAGACTGAAGGCTTACCTGGATCGCCCTGGCGGCGCGCTTTCTGGCGGCGAGCAACAACTGCTTGCGCTAGCGCGTTGCCTCTGTGCGGAGCCGAGGATTGTTTTGCTGGATGAACCGACGGAAGGCATTCAACCATCCATCATAGAAGAGATGATCGATACACTAAAAGCGGTGGCCGTTCAACGAAGACTAATGGTGCTGTTGGTCGAGCAAAACCTCAACTTTATCTCCGCATTATCGGATCGCATCCTTATTTTGCAGAAAGGCACGATCACGCGCGAAGTGCCGCCTGAAGTCGCGCACGATCCCACGTTGCTTGACGAGTTCGTTGGGATCGACCAACACGCGTGACGTCCTCCAGAATCAGCGCGCCATATAGGAGCCTCGCATGACAAAGACGTTCGATGCGATCGACGTTGTCGAAATGACAGTTGAAAACGTTCAGGAAGCCTTCGCCAACGGCACGTTGACGGCAGAAACGCTATGCGAGGCTTTTTTGGCACGCATAGAGACATACAATCCGCGCTATAACGCAATCATATTCATGAATCCCGACGCGCTGCGTGACGCGCGGGAAATCGATCGCCGTCGTGCGGCTGGCGAACCGCTCGGCCCATTGGCCGGGGTACCCGTCGTGGTCAAAGACACGATGGACATGAAGGGGTTCCCAACCACCGGTGGCTGGTCTTTGCTGTATAGCAAGACCGGCGGGATCGATTTGATGCCGGATACGGATTCGCCCGTCGTGGCGCGCATGCGGGCAGCCGGCTGTGTCATTCTGGGGAAAACCAATGTACCAATCTTAAGTGCTACGGGCACCCATGCGAACAACAGTTGGGCTGGCCCTACACTGAATGCCGCCCATGCCGGATTGATGCCCGGTGGCAGCAGTGCGGGCACGGCCACCGCGGTTGGCACCAGCATGGCGGTATTGGGGCTTGCCGAAGAGACGGGCGGGTCGATTCAGAATCCGGCTTCTGCCCAGGGGCTCGTGGGAATCAAACCGACTTTTGCGTTGGTGCCCAACACCGGCGTCATGCCTCTGGCGGGCAGCACGCGCGACGTCGTAGGCCCCATCGCCCGCTGTGTACGTGATGCGGCGCTGGCGCTGGATGTCATCGCCGGTTATTCTCCGGAAGATCCTAAGACGGTCGCCGCTGCAGGCATGCGCCCGGCTGGCGGATACAGCGCGCATCTGCGTGAGGATGCCTTGCTTGGAAAGCGGGTCGGGCTTTATGGTCCCGGGTGGCGTAACCGGGCGTTGTCGCCGGAAACCATGGCGCTCTACCAACGCGCCCAGCGTGAATTAGCGGCGCGTGGCGCGGTGGTTGTCGATGATCCATTCGCCGGCAGCGGATTTGCCGATCTTGGCGAGCCCGCGAAGGGTACCGATCACTTCGACCCACGTGGCATGGAATGCGTTCCGCACGATATGGAGAAATATCTTGAACGGATGGGAGCCGGGGCCGGTTTAAAATCCTGGGCTGCTTTTTCAGAAGCGACAAGGCACGAGAACGCGTTTGGACCAGGTGGGGTCCTCGAGTACATCACGTATCTGCCCGATTTTCAGAAATCGCTGTCCAATCCCTCCGCACCGCCTGTCACCGAGGCGTTTTATGTGTTACGTGAACGCTATCTCGAAATTTTCACAAGCGTGATGCGTGCGAAGGCGATTGATGTGCTGATTTTTCCGCAGTTGCGTGATGAGGTTCCGTCGATCGACAGCGAGGAAACGTTGCATGAAACAACGGTCTGCGAGATCAACATCGCGGGCTTGCCGGGCGTGACCGTGCCGGCGGGGCATTATAATAATGGATCGCCTTTTAACCTAATATTTGTGGGCCACCGCTGGAGCGAGGCGACGTTGCTGGCAATGGCCTATGACTACGAGTGCGCGACGCGATATCGCCACGCACCGGATTTGCAACGCGAGTAAACGTATTCATGGCGGAACACAGGCACGACGAAATCCTGTCGCAATTACGCAATACCGGTCGCGTGTCCGTGACGCTGACTGCAAAAATGTTGAGGGTGTCCGAAGAAACGGTCCGGCGAGATCTGAAAGAACTGGAGCACATTGGAAAATTGCGACGCATTCACGGTGGCGCCGTGCCGCCCCGATTGGACCAGGATCGCCCGGTAGTCGAGCGAGGAAAGGTCAACAGTCGTGGCAAATCCCGGATTGGTGAGCTGGCTGATGGTCTAATCGAAGACGGCATGTCCATCTTTCTGGATTCAAGTACGACGACCATGGCGTTTGCGCGACGTTTGGTCGGGAGGAACCTGACGATCACGACGAATTGTGTCGATATTGCGCTGCTGCTAGGCCCGAGCGTGTCAAGACTGAATCTCACACCCGGCACACTGCGGAGCAAAGACAATGCGTTGGTGGGGTATGAAACCTTGGCCTACACACGGCGATACTTTTTCGATGCGGTTTTCATGGGAATCGCCGCTTGCGACCTCGAGCATGGGTGGATGGACTATGAAGAGCATGAGTCCGTGTTGCGGGGCGTCCTCCGTGCGCAAGCGCGCACGCCAGTCTTGCTCGTCGACATCGAGAAATTCGGGCGACAAGCCAACTTGAACACGTTCCCGTTAAGGGAAGCATTGACCGTGGTGTGTGATCGTCGTCCTCCCGTTGCATTCACCGAGGTCTTCGATCAACACCCTGTAAAGCTGATTCACCCCTGAATGCCGAGTTGCGCGCGATGAACGGTGGCGAACCCAGGGATCTGCTTATAAGCACCGCCTCCCGCAGGTTCTGACAGCATCTGTCCACGATAATACAGTGGCAACGCATCAATCACCGTGGACAGCGGCACGTTCGATAGGCGGCACACCATTCATCGTCACCTCCCTGCTTATGGACCATCTGGCACGGATGCGTTCAGTTCCGCGAGCCATGCACTCGCCACCGAGTCACTTGGCGCCCGCCAGTCGCCTCGTGGAGATAATGAGCTGCCGGTGGCGACCTTGGGGCCGTTCGGCAGTGCGGATCGCTTGAACTGCGAGCCTTCGAAAAAGCGTCGAACGAATACGCCCAACCAGTGTTTGATCGTCGCCAGGTCATACGAAGGATGTGCCGTCGTAAGTGCGGGCCAATCGCCAGATTGCGCATCTTGCCACGCATGCCAGGCCAGGAAAGCGATTTTCGACGGCGCGAAACCAAACCGCGTCACGTAATACAAGTTGAAATCCTGAAGCGCGTAAGGACCGATCGTATCTTCCGTACGTTGCGTGAGTGCGCCGGATTCGCTCGGTATCAACTCGGGGGAAATTTCGGTTTCCACGATGCGTTTCAGAATGCGCGATGTATCCGCGCCAAATCGGCATCGGTCGGCGAGCCAGCGTACCATGTGTTGAATCAGCGTTTTAGGCACCGAGCCGTTGAGGTTGTAATGGGACATCTGGTCGCCTACGCCGTAGGTACACCATCCAAGCGCCAGTTCCGACAGGTCGCCCGTACCGATGACCAGCGCACGGTTCGCGTTCGCGAGTCTGAAAAGATAAGCGCTGCGCGCGCCCGCCTGGACGTTCTCATACGTTACGTCGTAACGCGGTTCGCCATCCGCCGCGGGATGACCAATGTCCTTGAGCGTACGGTCCGACACCGGCCGTATATCGATTTCCGATGCGTGCACGCCGAGCACGCGCATCAGTGCCCACGCATTGTCGAGTGTGTGCCCGCTCGTCGCATAGCCTGGCATCGTATAGGCCAGAATATTGGCGCGGTCCAGGCCGAGACGATCCATCGTCAACGCGCAGACCAGCAGGGCATACGTGGAGTCGAGCCCGCCGGACACGCCGACGACAACATGCTTCAGCCCCGTCGCCCTTAGCCGCGTCGCAAGGCCATGGCTCTGGATCATCAGCGTTTCCTCGCAATTTGCATCGAGCATGGCGAGGTCCGCTGGAACAAACGGGAAACGGTCACTTCTACGTCGCAGTTTGCCCGTCGGCGCGGTAGGCGGTTGTAGTGAAAAGCAGATGGTCCGGTACGGGTGCACGGCCGTAGCGCGGGCGCAATCGTCAGACGTCTGCATACGCAGGCGCTCCTGGCAGATGCGCTGCAGGTCGATGTCCGAGATCAGCAATTGCGCTTCGTCCGCGAATCGCGGCGTCTCCGCAAGTATGTCGCCGTTCTCGCAGACGATCGCATGACCATCCCAGGCGAGATCGGTCGTCGACTCGCCACGTCCTGCCGCGGAGTAAAGGTAGGCAACCTGGCAACGGGCACTGTGCGAGCGTACGTGCAATCGTCGGTATTCGGCTTTGCCGACGGTGATGTTACTGGCCGACAGATTGGCGATGACCGTGGCGCCGGCGTGCGCCGCATACGCCGATGGCGGAATGGGGGACCACAGGTCTTCACATATTTCGATGCCGAGTGTGAAGTCGGCATGGTCGCTCGCATGAAAAAGCAGATCGACCCCGAAGGGTACGTCGCTCTCTCCAAGGCGCATCGTTTCCCCGGTCAGGCCGGCACCCGAGGCAAAGTAGCGTTTTTCGTAGAACTCGCCGTAGTTCGGCAGATATGTTTTGGGCACCACGCCAAGGATCTGGCCACGATGACACACCACGGCGGTGTTGTAGATCCGTCCGCGCCATTCGAGTGGCGCGCCCGCGATGACGAGCCCAGCTATCTCCGCCGTCGCGTTTCGTAACCGGACGATCGCGTCGCGGACGCCGTCGAGCAGCGCGCGCTGGAAGAACAGTTCGTCGTTCGAATAGGCGGACAGCCCGAGCTCCGGGAGCACGGTCAAGCGTGCGCCCTCGAGCGCCGCCGCCTGCATGAGCCGGATCGTTTCAGCGACGTTGGCGGCGGGGTCGGCAACGACAACGGGCGGAATAGCAACGGCGGCACGGACAAAACCGTGGCGGTACATCGAGAAAAAGTCGGTCATGGCGTCGTGGTGAGCAGGGTGCGGGTTCGACGCGAATCACACGTGGCGTCGGAAGTCCAGTGAGAACGCGCGTCGGGGATCGAGCGGAGAATCCGGCGCATGGCTAATGGGGCACTGTTAAATCGACATGGGTGACAGTCCGTGCCGACACCTCGGTGACATCGAAAGGAAATCGGCTTGCCGCAGAACCCAGGTGAGGGACCACGTGTCCGTCGCTCCACGACGTGCCGGGACGGCTGCGCTGCGATTGCGGGAGTACGCTATGTACAACCGGCTTGCCCGCCTCGAAGGTCATCGTTGCCAGCCAGGTCGTGCCGAAGTTGACACCGTAACCATGCGGGCCAAGGCCGGATGGCAATGGCACACGGCCGCGCTGTAACTGGGCGAGACGCTCGCGGGGTGTCATCGCGCCGACCTGGCTGACATTCAGGACCCCCGTCAAATTCGGTCCACCGTCCAGTGGCATGCGCCCCCCATCGCTTTGTTCCCGATACTGGAGCGTGCGCAGCGTGACTGCCGGCTCGAACCCGTGACGGGCAAGGCGCTCGACCGCGGTGGCGAGTGCGACGAGGGCCGGTGCCGGGTCTGCTTCGGTCCAGATCGGCAACCCGGTTGGCGTGTCGAACGGTGCCGTCGGATCGAAGCCGCGCGCATAGCCCTGTCCTTCCTCCAGGTAGGCCTGCACGAATTCCCGAAAGAGCGGGCTGCCGGACGCATCGAGCGCATCCTTGCGATCCCAGTCGCGGAGGACCGCCAAGGCGTGAGTCAAATCGATTCGTACGCCGGATCGCGCCGTGATGATCGACGGTGCCCTGGCCCCGAGGGCGAGCAGGTCGTCGAGCAGCATATCGGCCATCTGCACGTGGTTGTCGAGCGTAAGGCGAGCGAGGGCCGCCGGCCGGATGGGCCGCTGCAGCAATGCCGTCTGACGGTAACCGCGCCGCGCCCGTGGCGAAAGTGGCGCATCGAAAGCACCGAAGAGCGGATGATGTTCGGGGAGCGGACGGTCGCAATCCACACGCTGATATGGGTTGTTGAAGTTAGCGATGACGGCACGTGTGCGACGGTGGGGGCGCTCGCTGATCGCTCTCGGACGCCGATGTGCCGCCGTATGGCTCGACAGGTCGCCCGGCAATACCGCGAAGCCGTTCTGCTTCCGCGCTTGCGCGAGCGGATGGGCACGATTGGACAGCGCCGCGCGTGTTTCGTCGCCGACTTCGGGGATGTTGCTTCCATCGATGTAGCATGCCTCGCCATGGGCATCGATTGCCACGATATTGACCCAACTGGTGCCGGCCCAGCGCGTGAAACTTCGCGCGATGTCATCCAGGGAACGCGCCGCGCCGATGGCGAGCCAATGATCCAGCACCTCCGGGTTGCCCGCGTTGGCATTACTCAGGCAAAGCACCGATTCAGCGGTCCATTCCGCGGCGCCGGGCACGTGGAGCGCGAGACCATGTCGACTCGACCAGACATGGCGTATATACGCGTGGGCTTCCCCGCGAACCGGAATCGCGATTTGGCGTTGCTGCATGGCTTCGGGTGCGTCTTGCCATAGGTACGCCGTCGCGTCGCCGGGCACGAGGCGCAAGCGATGGAACAAGAAGCGGTCCGCGGCCGATACGGTATGGGTCCACGCGATTGCCGCGTTGAAACCCAGATTGACGGTGGGACAACCCAGGATCGACACGCCGGCGACGTCGAATGCGCCCGGAATCGTCAGATGGACCTGGTAAAGCCGCAATCCGTCGGCAAACCCGAAGTGCGGATTGGCGAGCAACAGGCTTTCACCGCTTGCTGTGGCATCGCCGCCGACGGCCCAGGCATTACTCCCGATCGGCAGATCAGCATACCCGGGGAGGTTGGGTGTACCGGCGACGGATGATGGGCGCGCCTGGTCGCTGGCCGGCTTCGTACCGTCAGCTGTCCGCGCGTCGGGCGGTTGTGCGAGTGCTATGGCCTGAACGAAGCGCCTACCGCTCGCCTCGTCGGCGAGCGCGAGCAGCACCGCGGCGATGTCGAGCCGGGTAATCGGACGCGGTGGTGCGCCGAGCCACGGGGCAACCGGCACGCCGGCCTCGACGAGCGCCGTTACGCGATGATTGAAACCCGCCACATAACCATCGACGAGGGCATTCGCATGCAGACTCATTTGCGCCAGCGCCGTCTGCGCCTGGCCTCTGTAATCAAGGGCGCGGTAGCCGATGTCGCTGTCCAGGTTCGCGCCATCGCCGGGGCGTTCGTCCGGACCATGGTAGCGGCTACGTTCACCGAGCAGCGTCGTCAGGTGTTCGTACAGCACGGTTGCGTGATCGTCCGCGGCGACGTGGCCCTGACCATAGCCGAGCGACTCGAAGTCGCCCGCGCGAATATGCGGCGTGCCTTCCGCGGTACGAGCGATCGAGACGGTGCGCGCGTCGGTGGCATACGCGGCGACTTCGGCGAGTGATGGATGCGGTAGGAGATTCTGCATGGTGCGCCGGGATCAGGCGGGCCTGAGCGCATCGGCGCTGTACTTCGAAACAAACGTGTCGACATGTTTTTGCGTAAGCGTATAGGCACCGCAATGCAATGGGGCCGCGTCGAAGCGGGCATCGCGCAGGCCGTGATAATGGGCCAGGGAATCCTCCAGCCGCACTTCGCCGCGTGTAGAAGGGTAGTCGCAGGCGGCGGAGAGCAGGCTCGACAACACGCATCCCGTGATGCGGCGATCGGTACCCGGTGCGGTGTCGACGGCCAATTGCTTGGCGAACTCGGTTGGAATGTAGGCAAGATGGTCGAAAGGCTTCGGCGCCGCGAGTGCCCCACCTTCCGAAAAAAGGATATCGCCTTGCGTCTCGAGCCGGGCGATCGCCTGTTCCGGATTGAAGCAATGCGGATCGGAATCGTCGACGATCAACGTGCCGGGTCGGAGCCGGCTGACGTCCACGACATCCGGCGCATTGGTCGCGCCGACGATCAACGATGCTTCATAGGCTTGCGGTGCCACGCCGCGGCTCTCGTGATGGAACGATAGCTCACCCTCGAATCGGAGTTCGTCGCGCACCTCGCGCATCAATTGCTCGACATACTCGCGTTTCTGGTAGACGTCGCAGAGAATCAACCGGCGTGGATGTGGAAGCACGGATAGCAGTAGCCGCAGCGTGGAGGAACCGATCGACCCAAGGCCAATGAATGAGAGCGTTTCATTCTCAAGACGCCGGCCCGCGGTGGCCAGCAAGCGTCGCACCGAAAGCACGACGGCCGACGTAGTGGTCGCATGGCCGGTTGTGACGGGAGGCAGCGTGTCGTCTTCGGGAATCGCCAAGCCATAATCGGTTGCCGATGGTATGAGTCCGGTCAAGGACACATACCGTGCGCCCAACACTTTCGCAAGCGACTGACACTGGCGTACGAGCCGGACGATGTCGGACTTGTCCAGGTAAATTTGCGAGTAGAAGCGCGGAAGAATGACCGATGCAATACGTCCGGCCTCAAGCGTGCGCACGTTTGCGAAGATCGGCAGGTCGTGGCATAGCGCATGGGTAAAATGGCTGGTGTCGTATTGCGGATTCTGCCGAAGAAGTCGATCCGACAGACAACCCACTGCGACCGCGTCCACCGGCGGGATGTCGCCCGCCGCGAAAAGCGACAGCAGTGGCCGGCGATCGACAGACAGATGCGGCGTGACCGTCTCGCGAAGGACGATGGCCGGCGCTGGTGCGCCGCGTTTCAACGCGGTCAGTTGCTGCAACAGCAGCGCTTTCTTCTCGGGGGACAAATCGGCTAATCGGTCAGTGTTCATGGCGGTGTATCGGTGAAAACAGGATGAGTGAGGGGTAGTCGTTCAGGCTTGTCCGGATGGTCCGGGGCCATGCCGACCACCGCGTGCGTGTCATGCCGCGGGTGCCGTGAGCGGTGTCTGCGCGGCTTCGGTGGCGTCCGCGAATTCGCGTCGTAGCGTCGCTAGCTTTCGCAGCCCCGACATGACGGTGTCGGCGGGCAGGCCGAAGTCGACAAGGCAGGCGACTTCGTCGACGCCGGCCTCGGTCAACCGGTTCAACATTTCCGTGCATTTGACCCGATCGCCGAGCAACGAACTGAACTGAAAGTAGCGCTCGAATGCAAAATCGAGGATCGAGGCTTTTTCCCCTTCGAGCCGGGCAACTTCCTCGGCAGGCATGAGGGTGCGGAACTGGCGAATATAGTCTTCGAGATATTCGGTAAGCGATGGGCGCACCAGTTGCCGCACCGCGGCGAGATCATCGTCGATGAACGTGTGCAGGGTGACGGTGATCTTGCCGGCGGCCGGGTCGAGTCCGGCTGCCTGCCGGGTCTCGCGATACAGCGCGATCTTTTCCCGCAGATCGCCAAGCGAAGGTCCCATCAGGCAAAGGATATTCGCGCCGAGCCGCGCCGCCTTGCGCCACGTATCACGGGATGCGCCGGTCAACCAGAATGAAAAGTGCGGCTGGACCGGTCGGGGAAACGTCCGGATATCCGTCGGCGTGCCGTCCACGCCCGGCATTGTCACGGACTCGCCCGCCCAGAGGCGTTGCACCGTCTGGATCACGGGTTCCAGCGTGTCACGCCTGCCAGCGAACGCCTCCGGCCGGAACGCGAAGTCCTGACGATGCCATCCGCTTGCGAACGACAGTGCGACGCGGCCGCCGGAAAGATTGTCGACGACCGACCATTCCTCGGCGATCCGAACCGGGTCGTGCAACGGCGCGACCACGCTGCCCGCGCGGAGCTGGATGCGGTGTGTCACCATCGCCAGCGCGGCGGCAAGCACGGAGGGATTCGGATACAGGCCGCCGAACGTCTGGAAATGCCGCTCCGGCGTCCAGATGGCGCTGAACCCTTCCTCATCGGCGAGTCGTGCCGCGTTCATCAACAGATCATATTTGCCGCCCGCCTGTCCCGATCCGTCGGACGAGAAGAACAGCAAGCTGAAATCGAGCGGTCGGACGGAGGGACGGACGTCGCGTTTCTGCGCCAGCCGGGCGCGCAAAGCGGCTTTCTGCGCATCGGTCAATTGATTGATGCGCTCATGCAGATTTGTCATCGCAATATTCCTGGCGAGGCGTCAAGGGGGAAAGATCAAGCCTGCTTCAGTAGTTCGCGGACTTCGTCGTCCGACAGATGCGACATGTCGTTGAGCAGCGTGTCGAGGTTGGCGGCGTCCGTCTTGCCGAGCAGCTTGTCGGTGATCGCATCCGCCAGTTCCGCAATGGTGGGCTTGGTCAACATGTCCGCCGGGTTGATCGAGACGCCAAACGTCTGGTTGATCCGTCCGACGACCTGCAGCGCCAGGAGCGAGTTGCCACCCAGGTCGAAGAAGCTGTCGTTGCGCGCGATCGGACGGTCGCCAAGTGCGTCGCGCCAGATGGCGCTGAGTTGGTCTTCGAGCATCGCGGTGCCGGAATCGGAGGGGGAGTGACTCATGGGGAATCCTTCATCGGTCGGTTGAATGGGAGAGGGGACCGGATCTGCCGGCGTCGATACGGAAAGCGGCGCTGCATGGGATGTTGACGCGGCGGGCCGCGCACGGTCGATCCAGGCACGCCGGCGGTCGAACGGCATGGTCGGCAGCCAGGCCATCTTGGCGTCTTGGTCGTCCGACCACGCAGCCCAATCGATATCAATGCCCAAGGTCCATAGACGTCCCGCGGTGTCGAGCAATGCCCGGCCTTCGTCGGCGACGCCGCCGAGGCTCGATAACACGGCATGGTGTGGACCGACGATGCCGAGCGCCGCACTGCTCAGCGTTCGGCCGGGACCCAGCTCCAGCACCACGGCACCGGTTGCCACGTCCGTCGCGAGAGCCGCCTGTAGTGCCCGCGCGTATTGCACCGGGGCACGCAATTGACCAACCCAATAGGCAGGGTCCGTTGCCTGTGCATCGTCGAGCGGCCGGGACGTGACGGTCGAGAAGATCGGTACGTCCGGCAGGCGCAATGTGATGCCCTCGAAAGCCGCGCGATAGGTGTCGAGGACCGGCTCCATCAGTGGCGAATGGAACGCGTGCGAGGTGTTGAGACGCCGGTACGTGAGATGTTCGCGGTCGAGCAGCGATTCCAGCGCCGCAATGCCGGCGAAGCTGCCGGACACCACGCACGCCTTCGGCCCGTTGACCGCGGAGATGACGCAGTTGCCTACCTCTTCGGTGCCGGAGGCGAGCAGCGTGGACAGCGCGGTTTCGTCGAGGACGACGGCGAGCATTGCGCCGGCGGGGGCGCGCTGCATCGCCGCGCCGCGTGCAACGACAAGACGCAAGGCGTCGCGCAGGCTCATGACGTTCGCTAGCGTGGCGGCGACAAGCTCGCCAAGGCTGTGGCCTACGAATGCAACAGGCCGCACGCCGGCGTTCAGCCAAACGCGGCCAAGCGCCCATTCAAGCGCGAACAGCGCGGGTTGCGCGCCCGCTGTGTCGTCCAGCGTGAGGTCAGAGCCCGGATCGCGGCCGTCGGCGATAAGACGTCGCAGGTCGATGCCGTGGTCGGTACGCAGCCACTGCGCGCATTCGTCAAGCGCCGCAGCCAGGCGCGGTTCGGCTGCGGCTGCCGCAAGCCCCATGCCGATACGCTGCGCACCTTGTCCAGTGAACTGAAACAGGACAGGAGGTGACACATCGGGCGCTTCTTGCGGTGGCCGTTCGAATGCGGCGATCTCGCCAAAGGCTTTCGCTGCTTCGTTGGCATCGCCGGCAACGACAAAACCGCGATAACGCCGGTGCATGCGGCGCTGCTGCAGGGTGTACGACGCATCAGCGAGGGGCGGCGCGTCGCCTTCGTGCGACCAGACGCGTCCCAGCCGTCGTGCGAATTCAAAAAGACCGGCCGTCGACGTTGCGCTGAACGGCAGCAGCCAGGCATGCCGGGGCGTGGCCGTCGATTCGTCGGCCGCGATATCGGGTGCCTGCTCCAGTATCAGATGTGCGTTCGTGCCACCGATACCGAAGGAACTGACGCTTGCGCGACGCGGATGATGCTCATCCGGCCAGGGTAGCGGTTCACGAATCACGTAGAAAGGACTTTCATCGAGGTGCAATTCGGGATTGGCCTCGTGGAAGTGGAGGCTTGGAGGCAGAACGCCGTGACGTACTGCCTGCACCGCCTTGATCAGGCCGCCGATACCCGCGGCCGCACCGAGATGGCCGATATTGCTTTTGAGCGATGAGATACCGCAAAAACCGATGCGATCCGTGTCGAGCCGATACGCGCGTGTCAGTGCGGCGATCTCGATCGGATCACCGAGCGGTGTTGCCGTGCCGTGCGTCTCCACGTATCCGATGGTGTCGGCGGACACATCCGCGGTCGCCATGGCTTCCGCGATCACCCGTGCCTGGCCATCGACACTGGGCGCCGTGTAGCCGATCTTGACCCCACCGTCGTTGTTCACCGATGTGCCGCGTATCACGGCCAGCACGGGGACGCGGCGTTCGATGGCATCCTCGATGCGCATCAAGGCGACCATGCCGACGCCTGCGCCATCGATCGTGCCCTGGGCGGCGCGATCAAAGGGGCGGCAGTGTCCATCGGGCGAGAGGATGCCGCCGACCGTATGGAGATAGCCCTCCGGGTCGAATGCAGGGATGGCGGCCGCGCCGGCCAGGACCATGTCGCATTCGTGATTGGCCAAGGCGCTGCATCCGAGATGCACGGCGACCAGTCCCGTGGAACAGGCGGTGTTGAGGCTGATGGCCGGGCCGGTCAGATCGAGACGGTAAGCCAGCAGTGTGGCCGCCGAGTCCTTGCGGTTGATCATCTGTAGCGAATCGATGCCGACGGACCGCACGACATCGGCGTTCGGTATCAGGTGTTCTTCCAGATAACGGCTCAAACGGACACCGGCATACACACCGACGGTCCGGTCGTCGCCAGGGACGTAACCTGCCTGTTCGAGCGCTTCGTGCGCACATTCCATCAGCAGCCGCAGCTGGGGATCGGTGATTTCCGCTTCGCGTGCGGTCATCGAGAAGCATGTCGCATCGAAGTGCTTGACGTCGTCGAGCAGCGGTCGTGCCTTGACGTAATTCGGCGCGTCGAGCAGTTCCCGCGGTATGCCCGCCGCCATCAATGCCGCGTCGGAAAAGCGATGAATGGATTCCTTGCCGGCAACCACATTCCGCCATAACGTGTCCGCATCCGTGGCGTCGGGAAAACGCCCCGACAGGCCCACGACCGCGATACCCTCGAGTGCATCACGCATCTTTATTTCTCCGCTGTCGGCGCGCGTGCGCGCCGGATTGCCGCTGTTTGCGTTGTTCGATTCGCCTGCGAGCCGATGTAGAAAACACCTCTGTCCCTGCGCCATGCGGGGCCGCCTGCGTGCCCGATCGCGCGTCAATCCGGGACGCCAGCAGCTCGACGGTCGGGTAGCGGAACAGTTCTACTACCGGCAGTTCAAGTCCAAAATGCGTGAGAACGCCTGCCTGCACGGCGATCAGTCGCAGTGAATTGCCGCCAAGCTCGAAGAAATTGGTCCGCGTGTCGACCTCGGGCACGACGAGGATCTCCGCCCAGATCGCGGCGACTTTCACCTCGGTCGGCGTGGTGGCGCGGCGGCTCACGGGAACCGCGGCCTGCAATCGAGGGGCGGGCAGGCGCTGACGGTCGATCTTGCCGGTGATGGTGGTGGGCATCGCCGCGATGGCCTGCAGCGATACGGGCACCATATACGCCGGCAGTTCGCGCGCCAGATGTCGTCTGAGCATGTATTCCGGCTCATCCACGGAGGTTTTCAGGACGACGTAGGCAGCCAGCTGCGGCTGGCCGTCGGCGTCCTCGAAGACCTTGACCGCCGCATGCTCGACGGCAGGAATGCGGCCCAGCGCGGCCTCGATCTCACCGGGCTCGACACGATTACCACGGATTTTTACCTGGGCATCGATGCGTCCCATCAGATCGATACTGCCGTCGTCGAGTCGCCGTCCCACATCGCCGGTCCGGTATAGCAGGGGACCATAGCCGCGCCCTGTGGCGAACGGATTGGGCACGAAAGCCTCCCGTGTCCGCACGGGATCGTTCGCGTAGCCGCGCGTGATGCCGATGCCGTCGATGTAGACCTCGCCGAAGGTGCCGACCGGGACCTCCCGTTGGTGCGCATCCAGGATCCAGACCAGCGTATTCGGGTTGGGTCGGCCGACCGGAATCCGGGGACGGAGCAGGTCGTCGTGGCCTACCACATGGTTCGCCGATGTCATCGTTGCTTCCGTCGGCCCGTATTGGTTGACGATCGACAGCGTGTCGCCAAAGACCGACCAGGCGCGCAAGCAGTCCTCGGCGGTTAAACGCTCCCCGCAGGGCATCAACGTATCCAGGCGGATGCCGGCCGGTGCGCCACGCGTCTCGGCCACCGTCAGCAGGGATCGCAGCAGCGTCGGGGTGATGCTGAAGAGTTTCGTGATGCCGTCTTGCGCAAGTCGCGTCATCAGCGCGGCGGGGTCGCGGGCCACGTCGTCCGGCAGTAGCACGGCGGTGGCGCCAGCGCTCCAGGTACCGAACAGGTCGCGCACCGACGGATCGAAGTTGAAGTTCGTGACCTGGAGGACACGGTCGTCCGGCACGACATCGCGTGCGCTTACCAGAAACGCCAGATCGTGCGCGACGCCGCGGTGCGGCACGGCCACGCTCTTCGGTATGCCGGTCGAACCGGAGGTCGTGATGACATAGGCGAGATCGTCGGGCGTGGGATCGCGGTGGGCCCGTAACACGCCGTCGACGCCCGACGGCACGATCACATGCCCCGTGAAGCCGATTGCCGCCACGCGATCGCCCGAATCGACAATCAGGAAGTTGATGCCGATCGCGCCGATGATCTGCGTGATGCGTTCATCCGGCCATTCAGGGTCGAGCGGTACATAGGCGCAGCCGGCCACCAGCGTGCCAAGCAGCGCAACGGTCCGTTCGATCGAACGATGCATGAGAATGCCAATCGGTGCCTGGCGTGGGGCGTCTGCCTGCAATAGTGCCCCCGCCAGCGTCTCGGCCGCCGCCAGAAGTTCGGCGTAACTGCGCGACACACCGTCCAGTGTCACGGCCGGCCGATCGGGCCAGCGTGCGGCGCTTTCCCTCACGAGTTGTACGACCGTCGCGTCACGCGGCGGAGCGAGCATCTGAGTTTGCGAGGCAGCATGTCCGGGAAGCTCCTCCGCAAGCGCGGGCGACAGCAGGGACAATGCATGCACGGGGCGATCGGGCGCCTCGGTGATCTGTGCCAGCGTGAAACAATACATCTCGATCAGGCGCGCGATCGTCGACGGCGCGAAAAGCGCCGTGTCGTATTCGACGTACCCTGAAAGTCGGCCGTCGCGTTCGAGCAGATGGACATTCAGATCGTATTTCGCCGCGCCTGGCAGTGCGTCGATGCGTTCCACCGTGAGTCCGGACATTTCGACGCTGTCGAGCGCACCGGTGTCCATCACGAACAGTATCTGAAACAGCGGCGCGTAGCCGAGGTGGCGTGGCGGATTCAGTTGCTCCACCAACCGCTCGAACGGCATGTCCTGATGTGTGTAGGCGTCGAGCAGTGTCTGTTTCGCGGCCGCGAGGTGCGTCGTAAATGGCTGGCTGTCGTCTACGGTCTGACGGATGACCAGCGTATTGACGAACAAACCAACGAGGCCTTCGAGTTCAGGGCGAAGCCGATTGGCGACAGGCGTGCCCACCACTACGTCGTCACGTTGCGTCAGTCGCGCCACGAGGGTCTGGAATGCTGCCAGCATCAACATGAAAAGCGACGCGCCTTGTTCGCGTGCGACACCGGCCAGGCGCGCGGCAAGTGCGTCCGGCAGCGCAAATGGCACGGTGCGGCCCGCATGCGCGGCAACGTCGGGCCGACGGTAATCGGTCGGCAACGTCGAGACCTCGGGCAGGTCGGAAAGCTTTGCGAGCCAATACACATCGAGACGTGCGAGGCGGTCCGACGACAGCCATTCCCGATGCCAGTCCGCATAATCGAAATAGCTGACCGGCAACGCCGGCAGGTCGGGTGGCGTGTGTTGGCGTGCCGCGTCATACAGGCGGCCGAGTTCCGCCTGGATGATTCCGGCGGACCAGCCGTCGCAAACAATGTGATGGAAAGACATCACGAGCACGTGGGCATCGGCGGCCGTTGCCAGCAAACCAATGCGCATCGTCCCATCGCGTGTCAGGTCGAACGGTTGGTTCGCCAGGGCCTGGATCGTCGTCTCGAGCGCGTCGTCCGCTACCGGTTCGGCAACCAGGGCGGGGAACGCAGGCCGTTGCGGTATCTGTCGTACCTGGTCACCTTGCGTGCTGAAGGTTACCGCAAGCACCGGGTGTCGGGCGACCAGCGCGTCGAGCGCTTGTCCCAATGCCGCGATATCCAGCGGCCCCGACATCCTCAGGGCGACCGACATGTTGTAGGTGGCGTTCGCGCCTTCGAGCCGGGCCAGGAACAGCATGCGTTGCTGCGCTGGAGAAAGCGGGTGGGCACCCTGGGCAGCGCGTTTTACGATTGCGGCCCCTTCGGTGGGCGATGTGCCATCGACGACGGCGACCTCCGACCGTGAGGCGATCTGCGCTGCCAATGCGTGGATCGTCGGCGCGGAGAAGACATCGCCGATGTCCACGGCAAGCCGGTGTTGGTTGACGAGCCGGGTGACGACACGGGTGGCAAGCAACGAATGCCCGCCGATCGCGAAGAAGCTGTCATGTCGGCTTATGCGTTCCACGCCGATCAGTTCGCGCCACACCTGCGCGATCAGCGATTCGATGGGCCCCGCTGGTGCTTCGAACGGGGTCGGGTCGCCCTGTTCGGTGGCGCCAGCCTCGAGTCCCGCCAGCGCACGCCGATCAAGCTTGCCGCTGGGCGTATAGGGGAGCGCCGCCACGCAAGCGATCGCTTGCGGCACCGCGAACGCCGGCAGGCGTTGTCGGGCGGCGGTGCGTAGACTCGCGATGTCGATGTTGGCCTGAGGCTCTGCAATGACGAAGGCGACCAGTCGTTCATCCCCAGCCGCCCCGCGCTGCACGGTCGCGGCTGCGCGCGCCACGCCAGGTTGCGATTCCAGGAGCGCCTCGATCTCGCCGAGTTCGATCCGAAACCCGCGCAATTTGGTTTGCAGATCACGCCGGCCGAGAAAAAGGTAATCACCGTCTGTTCGGCGCCGGACGAGATCCCCGGTCCAATAGAAACGCTCGCCGGGTTCGGCGAACGGCGGCGTGAAGAAACGCTCCGCCGTCAGTTCGGGACGGCCCAGGTAGCCGTCGCCCACGCCGATACCCCCGATAAGCAACTCGCCGACGACGCCGTCGGGTACTGGCCAACCCTTGTCGTCCACGGCGACGAGCTGGACGCCGGGTAGTGCCTGACCGATCGGTACAACGGCAGGCCAGTGGTCGAGCGACGTCGGTAGTCGTTTGAATGCGCATACGTCTGCACATTCGGTTGGGCCGTAGGTGTTGACGATCTCGGTACGTTGCGGCGCGGCGAGCAGCCAGTCGCGCAGCGGCCCGACGGCGATCGGCTCGCCACCGAGAAAAGCATGCCGCAGCGTCGCGATCCCATGCCAGCCGTTTGCCGCGTCGGCTTCGACGATCGCATAGAACATGCTGGGGGTGCAGTTGACGACGCTGATGTGATGTCGTGCAATGTCTTGCACGACGGACGACGCATCGAAGTCCGGGCGGCTCTTGATCACCAGCGTGCCACCATGCAGCAACGGCGCGAACAGATTCTTTTGTGTCAGATCAAAGCTCAGCGCGCTCAACAGCAATACCCGGGTGTATGCGTGGAAGTCGAAAGTGTTGGCATACCAATGGAGCAGATTGACGAAATTACGCTGCGTCACGACGGCGCCCTTCGGCCGACCGGTCGAGCCCGAGGTGAAGATCACATAGAAGGGCAGGGACATCGGATCGATGTCGCCCGTGTCCATGACAGGTGCGGTTGACGGATGCGCGGCGGCATCCCGGTGCAGGTGCGCGAGTGCCCGTTGCGATACGCCCCCGAGCGCGGGCATTTCCTCGCCGACGATCACGAGCGGTGGCGTGGCGTCCTCGATCATCGCCTGCAAGCGTTCGGCGGGATAGCCAGGGTCCATCGGCAGATACGCCGCACCGACCTTGCCGGCGGCCAGAACGACGGCAAGAAAACGTGCCGATGGCGCCAGGCAGACGCCGAGGCGGTCTCCGGGCCGCACGCCGGCCGCGATCAGGCAATGTGCATAACGGTTTGCCAGCCCGTCCAGTTCCCGATAGCACAGATCGCCGTCGGGCGACGAGACGGCCAAGGCGTCGGGATGACGCGCGGCGGCCAAGGCGACGAGCGCATGCACGGGCGCCGCCGGACGGTGGTCCGCGAGGGGGGACGCGTCGTCCGTCACGACGTTCGTGAGATTGCCGTGCCACGCACGGCGCAATTGCCGCAGATCGTCCTCATCGGTGAGAGCGAGCTGGCCGAGCGGCAGCGCGAGATCGGCCCCGAGCCTTTCCAGCCTGAACAGATAGCGGCGCGACAGATCGGCTATCCAGGCCGGGTCGTATTTGTCCGCGCGATATTCGAACAGGAGTGCCGCGCCGTCGGCGCTGTCCTCGACGAGCAGCGTGAGGTCGAACTTCGTCTGCGATGCGGGGAGCGGCAATGCGCGAACCGTCAGGCCGTCAAGTGTGAAGGTGGCGACGGACGCGGGTTGCATCGCGAACATCGCTTGGAACAGTGCGCCGCCGCCAGGTCTTTCGGCCGTGCGCAATACGTGCTCGAACGGCAGTTCCGCATGCGCCAGCGCATCGCGTACCGTGGTGGCCGCCTTGTCGAGAAAGGCCTGGAGGGCTTGGTCCGCGGCACAGTCGAAACGCAGCGCGACGGTGTTGGCGACAAAGCCGACGAGGGACAACCAGTCCGGATGCTGGCGGTTGGCGACAGGCGTGCCGATGACGACGTCCTCTTCGCCGGCATAGCGGCCAAGCAGGGCCGCGAAGGTGGCGACGAGCAATGTGAACCGCGTTGTCCGATGTTGCCTTGCCTGCGTGTCGAGTGCCTGCAGCAGCGCGGGCGGCATCGGTACACGGAGCGTGCCGGCCGGCTGGGCTGCCGATGACGCGCCGTCGGCGGGGAGGTTCAGCGGTGGCACGGGCCGCGCGAACTGCCGTTGCCAGTACTCGCGCGCCGGTGCCAGTGCCTTCCCGGCCGCGCGGCGGTTCTGCCACTGCACGAAATCGGCGTAGCGGCGGGTCGGCGCGCCGGCTTCGGCTGCATGCTTACCGCGCGCCACGGCATAACCGTCGGCAATCTCCCGCATGAGGATGCCGATCGAGACGCCGTCGCAGCAG
>NZ_LAQU01000011.1 GCF_000970345.1 Robbsia andropogonis
CCGGGACTAATTCCGGGGTACGGTCACATTTGGAACGGACTCTACATCATTCGCGTACTAATCGCGGGGAGCAGGTCAAACAGGTTTTTCGCACGTCAAGGAAGATGTATTGACGAGAATTACGTGCAATCATTTTTTATGAATCTTTTGCGTTTCACCCTAGATGTTCAGGTCGGATCTTCCAGAAAATTCGCATAAGATTCACATTGGTTTTGAAAATTTTACGTCTCTTCCCAGTAGTTCAATAAGGTCAAAGATGTGCCACCGCTCTGCACAGTGGTCTACCTTGCCTTCACCGAGATGATTGCTTTTGCCGAGACACACCCGCAGCACGGATCATTATGCGCAGGATACTAATCTACCCCTGGCCAATGACCGGCAGTGCGAGCGCAAATTCGATTATGCGTTTTCTGAGCCATGCATGAGCGGGGTCGTGGTCGAGATGGCGTGGCCATACGAGCGTCTCGACAATTCTTGGCATACCGAGCGGCACGTCTCGCACGACAACCGGCAAGTATCGAGCGAAATGTGCTGCCAGCCGGCCGTACATGGTGGCTGTGCGTTGCGTTCCAACAATGAGATGCCCAAGTGTACTGAAGTTATCGACAGTTGCTTCAATACGCCGTTCCTGCCCGTAATGCTGTTTGAACCAATCCTCAAAAGCCACGGCCCGGGAATCCCCAAACCGGACGGCGACATGTCCGAGGCCAAGATAGTCGTTTATATCCATTTGACTTTCGGCCATTGCGTGCCCCGACCATAGCAGGCACACATGCTCATCATCGAACACCACTTGTTGGGGATGGGGGAGCGTAGTGGCGTATTGCTGAGGCACGAACAGCAAATCAATCATTGCCCTATCTAGTGACTCCTCCAACCCGGGTGGCGGATTTCGAATGTCCAGTGTCACGCCGGGCGCTTCTTTTGCGAGTTCCTGCATCAGTGCCGCCAACAACACGGTGGTGACATAATCTGACGCGCCAATACGGAAACTGCACCGTGCACGGGCTGGGTCAAAACTTGAGCGATAGGAAAGGGTCACCCTCGCCTCGTTCAACGTGTCTCGAACTGGCTGAAGAAGGGTTTTTCCTAATGGACTTAGCACCAGTCCGCGACCAACGGGAACAAGCAATTCATCGTCGAAATAATCACGGAGCCTTGCTAATGCAGCACTGGCTGCCGATTGTCCCACATGCATGCGGGCGGCGGCATGCGTGACGTTGCACTCTTCGAGTAAGGCTTCGAGCGCAATAAGAAGATTAAGGTCGAAGCGATCCAAGCGCATTGAGGACAAGAAAGCTAAAAAGAAAAACGTTAGAACCTAGCGGCAGCACCTCAAACGGAGGTATCGATGCTGTCGATGCCAGTGACCAATACGATTGGTTTCCCATTATAGACCGCCATCCCTAATATGACTCTTATAAAGCGTCCGGGGTCCCGTCGTAGCGGACATCGAACTAAAAACAAGCGTTGTACGTGATTGGAGACAAGCATGACTACCCCGGACACCCTCGGCGGGCGATTCACCTTAACCATAGCGCATGTCGTAGGCATGATCGATATGGTTGCGCTGCCTATCTGGGTTGGCACACTGATGCAGTACAACCATTTCAGGCCGGCTCAAGCGGGTTTTGTCGTTACGCTATTTCTTCTCGGCGCATTAACCACGAGTATTTTATGTGCGCCACTGTTCAACCGACTGCCCCGCCGCTGGGCAGCGGCCGGCGGGTTTGGCATATCAGCCGCAAGTTTTGCCCTCGCCGCCCACTACTCCATCGCGTCGAACAGTTTCGCAATGATTGCCGCCTTCCATATTTTCGCTGGATTTGGGGTAGGCACGGCCCTTTCCCTCACGGATGGGAGCATCGGACGAAGTGCGAATCCTCATCGACTTTTTGGCATCGTCAATGTGATGCTTGGTTTGTCCGCATTGCTGTTCTTGGGTATTGTTTCAAAGTGGGTTGCAAGCGGTGGTTCCCCTGTCCTTTTCACGGTCTTCGCAATAATGATGGCCTGCGCGGCAACCGCAGTTCTTTTGGCATTCCCAACGGTACTCCCTAGGGACGACGATGCGAAGCAATTGCGGTTAGAGCGTATACCACCAGCAGTCTGGTTGCTAGTCGGGGTAGTGATATGCATCACGTTGACGCAGGCCATGGTGTTTAGCTTCATGGAGAGGGTCGGCATCTCTAAAGGCTTCACCGCGCAACAAGTGCACCTTGTACTGGTTTCACTAGGATTCGCCAACTTGCTACCGGGATTCCTGGCGGCCGCTTTGCAGCGGCGCATCAACCCGCTAGCAGTCGGCATGATCGGACCGCTAGCGCAAGCCACGCTCGCTGTCATCTTGTCGCAGAGTACCAGCTTCTGGCCCTACGCGGTTGCGTCCGTGATCTTCGTGCCGGTGCTAATTTTCACCCACACGTTTCTCTTCGGCCTCATCACCCGTCTCGATACAACTGGACGAACCGCGGCAGCGACGCCAGCAATGACAATGGCAGGAGCTTGTATCGGACCAGCATTCGGCGGAGTTATCGTTCAAGCGATCGGATATACCGGCCTTGGGATGGCAGCTTGTCTACTTTCGTTCGTGGCGATCGTGCTGATGGTTCTCGTCCGCCATAACATTCGCAACAAAACTGCGCAGCTGGTACGCGTGCAAGTTTGAATACCTGCTGGCAAACACCAACCAGCGACGTGCTTTTGTATTAGCGCGGAATCTTCTTATCACACGACTATTACCTGATACGACTAAGGAAAGTGCATCATGGATTCGCAGAAAACAAACCCCATCCGTTTCCCCGACGACGTCGTGTTTCAGGGCTACGCGGCGCCTGTTCGCATAGAAGCCGATGTCTATGATTTAGAAGTAATTGGGCAGATCCCAACAGCGCTAAACGGCGCCTTTTTCCGCAACAGTGCGGACCATTGTTATCCACCTCTTCTAGGCAAGGATATTTTTCTGAACGGAGACGGCATGGTGCATTGCGTCCGATTTGAAAATGGACATGCGGATCTGAAAACCCGTTTTGTTCGAACTGAAAAATTTCGGCTTGAAAGACTGGCAAGGCGCGCCCTTTTCGGCGCTTATCGCAATCCTTACACCGATGATCCGAAAGTTTTCGGCCGTGATAACAATACGGCGAACACCTCTATCTTGTGGCATCACGGTAAGCTGTATGCGCTCAAAGAGTCCGGGCGGCCATATGAGCTTGATCCGAACACCCTGGATACATTGGGCGAGCGGGACTTTAACGGTGCGTTAAAGAGTCGAACCTTTACGGCACATCCTAAGGTCGATCCGCAAACAGGCGAATGCATTGCTTTTGGATACAACACCGAAGGCGTTCCGGATAACTGGATCGAAGTCTATACAATCGATCCCGACGGGATACTCGCACGCACCGAGCGGTTTCAAGCGCCATATTGTTCTATGGTTCACGATGTACTCGTATCGCGTAATTACATCGCGTTTGTGATCTGCCCGATGACCAGTGAACTCGAGAGAATCAAGCGTGGAGAACCTTACTGGCATTGGGACAATACAAAAAGCACGTTCGTAGCGGTGATCCCACGTAAAGAAGGGGTCAGCGCTATCCGATGGTTCAAAAGTTCAAGACGGGTTTTCCAGACGCATACTTTTAATGCGTGGGAAGAAGATGGCCCGCATGGTGTTCGCCTGCATCTTGAACACTTCATCACGGAGTCGGGCTGGCTTAGTCAGTTCCCTGACCTGTACGATCCCGCCGCTGAAGAGAAGCCACCGTTCGGCGAGCGCTGGACGCTGGAACTTGGACTTCCGGGAGATCACTTCGAGACAACACGTTTTATCCAGCACATTGGTGAAATGCCGGTGGTTGATCCGCGTTACGCTATGCGAAAAACACGCCACTATTGGTTTGGAACAAGCAACCCGGCTCTGGGCCCCATGCTGCCGTGGGGGCCCAAAGGGCCGCCATTCACCTGTCTAGGGTACTTGGATAACGAGGTTGGAAAACTTGATTTTTGGTATGCCGGCCCGGACGCATCACCTGAAGAACCGCATTTCGTACCTCGTAGCCCGGACGCCGTGGAGGGAGACGGCTGGCTGCTCAGCATGGTGGGCCGGCGTGCCGACAATCGCACTGATTTGGTAATCCTGGATGCGTTGCGACTCGGTGCCGGCCCGGTTGCAACCATAAGGTTCCCCTGTCGGGTGCATGAAGGATTTCACGGACTTTGGGTTAGCGCTTCGGCGCTTGGCTGGTAAAACGCAACCCTACGCATTTCTCACTCCATGAAGCGCTGGGTGCTTCTTAGGCGCAGCATCACGCTTGAGCCTTGAGAAAACTCCGAAAACGGCAGATATGGATTGCTTTCCGTCAATGAACTTGGAAAAACATTTACTTCATAGATGTATAACACAGACAGAATATGAGATCGATTGTTCAGATGTTCGTTAGTGGCCAAAATAGAGGGGCAAGCAACGGTGCTACTTTCGAGCGTCGCAACCCGTTAGATGGTGAGCTAGCCTCGTTGGCCCCGGCAGCCACGCTGGAGGATGCGACAGCCGCGGTACAGGCCGCCTCCTCGGCATTTCCCGCATGGGCAGCACTAGGCGTACGTGAGAGGCGTATGTTGCTGCTCACCGCTGCGGATGTGTTGAAATCATATACATCAGATTTTACGGCGGCAATGGCCGCCGAGACAGGGGCCTCGAATCAGTGGGCTTCGTTCAACGTGGAACTCGCTGCTGAAATAATGCGTGAGGCGGCGGCACTCGTTACCCGAATTGATGGACAAGTTATCCCGTCTGATACGCATGGTTGCCTCTCCATGGCAATACGCCAGCCAGCAGGTGTCGTTCTGGGCATCGCGCCGTGGAATGCTCCCGTGATACTTGGCGTACGAGCGCTAGCCACACCGCTTGCATGCGGCAATACGGTAGTCCTAAAAGGAAGCGAACTGTGCCCAGCAACGCATAGCCTAATCGTTCAGGCATTACATCAGGCCGGGTTTCCTGCCGGTGTCGTGAACTTTCTAACGAATGCACCATCGGATGCTGGTGCGATCGTGGAAAAGATGGTGGCGGATCCGGCGGTTCGCCGGGTGAATTTCACGGGGTCGACCCACGTGGGCCGTCTTGTAGCGCAAATCTGTGCGCGATATCTCAAGCCAAGCGTTCTCGAACTGGGTGGAAAAGCGCCTGCGTTAATACTGGACGATGCCGACTTGGACAACGCCGTGGAAGCAATCGCCTTCGGTGCTTTTGCAAATTCAGGCCAAGTATGCATGTCCACCGAGCGCATTATCGTGGATGAGTCGATCGCGGAATCGTTCATAGCAAAACTTCGCGATCGCGTTTCCACGTTACCGATAGGTGATCCACGTCACGAGACCGTCGTACTTGGTTCAGTCGTGGACAATGCTACCGTGTACCGATGCAACGAACTTATTAGTGATGCACTTGATAACGGCGCGAAGTTGGTATGCGGCGGCATGTCTGAGACGACCCTCATGCAAGCCACGTTACTCGACCGCGTCACGCCAGCTATGAGAATCTTTCATGAGGAAACGTTTGGACCCGTCAAGGCCATCGTACGTGTTAA
This sequence comes from Robbsia andropogonis, assembly GCF_000970345.1. Taxonomy (GTDB): domain Bacteria; phylum Pseudomonadota; class Gammaproteobacteria; order Burkholderiales; family Burkholderiaceae; genus Robbsia; species Robbsia andropogonis. The sequence continues at coordinate 5,589 of NZ_LAQU01000011.1, forward strand.
CAGTGAGAAAGCGGCGATCGCATGCGCGAACGATACTAAGATGGGATTGTCTTCGGCCGTCTTCAGCCGTGACGTTGCCCGCGCCTTGCGGGTCGCTCGCCGGCTTCGAACTGGCATTTGCCACATTAACGGCCCAACCGTTCAAGACGAGGCGCAAGTACCGTTTGGCGGTATAAACGACTCTGGTTGGGGTCACTTCGGAGGGCAGGCAGGCATCGACGCCTTCACGGATCTACGTTGGATGACGGTAAAAAACACGACGGGAGACAACGTTTTCTGACCTATCGAACACCGTTCATGCATATCGATTCAAGAATATAAAAAGTAAAAATATTATTGGAGACAAGAATGAACATCGTGAAGAAAGTGGCGATCACAGTCTGTTCGGTGACCACGGCCATATTTTCACCTTTGACTTTAGCACTAGAGGGAGGCGTTTCATCTTATCCCGCCGGCGCGGCCGGCAATAACATTGCATCAATGCCTCCTGTATCAGGTCTTTTCGCGTTACAACAATTCAATTACGCATTCTCCAACGGACTTTATGGAAACGACGGCAAGAAGTTGCCGATCAGATTCCATTCTTCCAGTTTTTCGGCAACGACTCGCCTGCTGTTTGCCTATCCGGTGACGTTTCTAGGAGCAAATGTCTACTCCCAGTTGGTCTTGCCGGTCGTGTCACTTCACACAAACGTCGCTGGGAATAGGATGACACAGAACGGCTTATCTAACATTACCCTTTCGCCAGTAATCTTGAAATGGAACTGGTCATATCTTGCGATTTCTCCGGGGTTTGATTTCGTATTCGCAACGGGCTCCTACAGTGCTTCGAAACCAAGTGTCTCGGTAGGATACAGCTCAATCCAGCCAGTATTATCAATACGATACGACGTTCCCAACGGCTTTGATGTTGGTGTCTCGAATCATCTGATGTTCAACCAGAAAAACGGGGACACCGGCTACCGATCGGGAACCGCATATATCGGCGAGTTCCAAGCGGGTTGGCATTTCAATAAATGGGAGGTTGGGGTCGTTGGCGCATATCTAAACCAGTTTACCGATGATCGGATAAACGGTGTCATCGTTGCTGCCAACGGATATCGAACGCGTACCCTTGCCTTGGGCCCGTCGATTGTCTACGACGCGGGGGCCTTTAAAATCAATTTCAATTACCAGCAAGGTATTTATGCAGCCAATGCATCGAAAGGTAACAGCGCCTGGGTAAATCTGACAGTACCGTTACGGGTACTGACCGGGCGATGACCCTGTAGTATGCCCCAACCGTGACCCGATCGACCTCGTGCTAGGGACAGTTGGGCAGGCTGCGGTCCGATCCAAGAGGATGACTGGATTTGCTGCGGTTGGACTTTGCCGTTGCTGATAGCATGACGCGTCTCACCCGTCAGTTCGATGCAAAGCGGCGCTTGATCCGGATATGTTTATTCAACAATCCGAAAAACCTGCACAAGATTAGCCATTGAAGCAGACTGCGTGGCCATCGATTGCGCGGCAGCGGCAGCCTCCTCGACCAACGCAGCGTTTTGCTGCGTTGCGCCATCCATCTGCGCTATGGCCTCGTTGATTTGCTCGATGCCGTGAAGCTGTTTCTGAGACGCTGTCGTAATCTCGCCCATGATGTCGGCGACTTGTTGCACTGATCGGACGACAAGACTGATCGATGCGCCAGCGTGCGAGACCAACGTGGAACCGGCATCCACACGCCTCATGGACTCAATAATCAGTGATTTGATTTCCTTGGCGGCGTCCGCACTACGCGTGGCCAAGGTTCGTACTTCGCCGGCAACCACGGCGAATCCGCGTCCTTGTTCTCCTGCTCTTGCCGCTTCCACCGCCGCGTTTAGCGCGAGAATGTTCGTCTGGAAAGCGATACTCTCGATTACCGTGATGATTTCCGAGATCTTTTTTGAACTCTCCGCAATGCCCTCCATCGTGATGACCACCTCTTCCACAACCTGTCCTCCCTGCTTCGCCTGTTCCGATGCCGTATGCGCCAGCTTGTTTCCTTGTTCCGCGCCTTCCGTATTGTGCTTTACCGTTGCGGTGAGTTGATCCATGTTGGACGCAGTTTTCCCCAACGATGCTGCTTGTTGTTCGGTCCTTTGACTAAGGTCGGTGTTGCCTGAAGAAATCTCCGATGCGCCAGTTGCAATGCTTTCACTGGTATCACGCACTTTGTGTACGATATCGCGTAATGCACTATTCATTCTATTAAGGGACCGCATGAGCGTTGCCGTTTCATCGTGCCCAGTCACCGGAATCGCCGTAGTCAAATCACCTTGTGCAACGCGTTCAGCAACGGAACATGCGTCAGCAATCGGCCGGGTGATGGCACGAATGAGATACCACGCCATGATAAATGTCGCAGGGACACCAAACGCTAAAGCAATAAAAGTGTAGATGATCGTAGTCCGGTAAGCGTCATGCGCTTGGCGTGCGGATTCCGTTCCTCCCATGCGCTTGATGGCAATATCACGTTCAATTGCCTTGGACACTTGGGCGAAGACGTCCACTGACATTTGCCCAGCAATTTTCCTTGCTTCGCCAAATCGGGCTTCTCCTGCTTCCGCAGCAGCGATCATCGCCTTATTGACCTCCAGATATTTCACCCATTCGCGCTCTATATTATCCGCGACGGCCTTCTCTTCCCGTGAAGCGATCAGGGCAAGGTAACGTTGCCAGACAACGGCGTATTGCTCGACTTTTGCGGAAACCTTTTTTATCGCATCACGCTTACGCGCCGGGTCCTCCTCGAGAACCGAACGCAAACCAGCGCGTCGAACGTCATTTGCCGAGGCTGCCAGTTCACCCAGTATCTGAATACTCGGCAGCCATTTCTCGCTCATCGCCAACGCTGTGACATTCATAGTTTGCGTTTGTCGAAGCGATAACGCTGCCAAGGCACAAAGAATCAGGCAAGAAAACACATATCCGAGCAGCAATTTTGACGCCAGGGTACGAGTATTTAATAGGTGCATGTTTATCTCCAAACGACTTCTTTGGAAACTTAACGGACGAAAAGGAACTTGCTGAAGTGTTGTTGGCAAATTTTTTAAGAAATGGCTAGCGCGTTTTTCGCTTGCGTACGCCATTAATCAGCCAACTCACGCAAAGCAACGTGCCTTCGCCGAATGCCGTCGGTGCCCATTACGAGATGCGCATCCTCGATCGGAAGATTTATTATTTCTTGTAAACCCTTGGGCTTCTTAACCGCGTGACATTGCTTTTACAGATAACATCGTTGCGCCTTAGGGAACGAGGCACCGCGCCGATCGTTTCTTCGGTTGCTAGAGATCCAATACGAGCACTGGCGAACGAGCGCGCGAGCAGCATGGCAGGAAGTAGTCCCCAGCCGCTTTTTCTTCGTCGGTCAGGTAGCTGTCCCGGTGATCGGGCTGACCTTCCAAGACACGTGTCATGCACGTGCCACACACGCCCTGCTCACACGATGTCACCACGTCCACGCCTTGTCTCGCGAGTGACTCGACGACCGAGCATCCAGGAGGCACCTCTACCAACATGCCATTGCTCGCAATGCGCACGTGAAACGTGGTCTCTTCATGCGAATGCGCTTTGGCATCCGCCCCCGAGAAAAATTCTCGATGCAACCGATGATCAGCCCAGCCTTGTGATTGTGCTTCGGCCAGCACAGCCTCCATGAAGCCGCGCGGGCCGCAGACATAGAGATGCGTGTCTGGGGGGGCCGCCGCGATTACGGCGCCGACATCGAGAGCTTGTGGCGCGCCTGCATCGTCGAAATGATACTGTACTCGCTCGCGAAACGCGGCGGCTGTCAGCCGCTCTTTGAACGCCGTTAGCTCACGCGAACGCGTGCAGTAGTGCATGTCAAACGATGCGCCCTGGCTTGCAAGATATTCGGCCATGGCTAGGATCGGCGTCACGCCGATTCCCCCGGCGATCAACAGATGATGCCGGGCTGCCCCTGCCTCGACAGGAAAATGATTACGCGGCGCGCTAATCCGGATCAGATGGCCCTGTTGCACCTGATCATGCATCGTTACTGATCCGCCTCGACCGTTTGCATCGCGCAATACCGCGATTTCGTAGCGGTCGTTACATGCCGGATTACTACAAAGGGAGTACTGGCGAATAAGCCCATCCGGTAGGTGCACGTCGATGTGCGCGCCTGCGTCGAAGTTCGGCAGAGGCGTGCGATCCGGGCGTCGCAGCTCGAAACAGCAGATTCCGTGAGCCTCGTCCCATTTACGCACCACTTCGACCGTCAGCATAGTGTCATTCACGAAGCCTCCTTTGACGATACGATTGGCACCGGGGCGTGTCCGAATTGTTGAGACCTCTCCTCCGCCAGCAAACGGTCGATCACCTTGCGAGACAGTACGCCGCCGGCATCGATGTTGAGCTTCAGTAGCGCACGCTCTGGCCAGGCCAGAAGGTTCTGCTGCTGTCGCTCAAGTATTTCCAAATCTTCGGCAAAGATTTTTGCTTGTCCTTCGCGAATCTGCGCCGTCAGATCGACGTCGTCTGGCCGGAAGCTACGCGCCATGCCCCAAAAATACCAGATCGACGTTTCCGTTTCGGGTGTGATGAAATCGACAACGATGGACGACGCCTTGCGCTCCGTGGGCGCTTCGTAGCCGCCATGTCCCGCATGCGCAACACCCACCTCGATCATGACGTGACTCGGTGGCGTGAAGCGGCAGATCTGCCAGCGATCGACCGGCACGTCGTCGGCGAGGCCGTTGCCGCGTAGCGCCATTTGCCAGAAAGGCGGTGCCGCGATGTTACGCATGAAGCGGCTCGTCACCACTTCATCGCCGTGACTGGTGGTCTTCGGCGGTGCCTCGTCGATTTCCTTCTGGCCTATGCTGCCGGCATGCACATAGGTTTCGTGCGTCAAGTCCATCAGGTTGTCGATCATCAGCCGGTAGTCGCAGCCGATATGATATAGCCCACCGCCATATGCCCAGCCCGGGTCTGTCGCCCAGGGCAGTGAACACCGCTTCGTAGGATCTGCCCGCGAGGCCTCGCCTGGCCACACCCAGACAAAACCGTCTCGTTCGAGCGCCGCATAGCGCTTTACTGCCGGAAAGCCCGCGACCCGTTGCCCCGGCATTGACGCCACCTTGCCATCGCAGCCCATCTCCAGGCCATGATAGCCGCAGACTAGCTTGCCATCGCGGACGAATCCAAGCGACAGCGGCGCGCCGCGATGCGGACAGAAATCCTCAAGGACAACTACCTCGCCAGCCGCGTCACGGTAAAACACCATCTGCTCGCCGCAGATCCGCCGTCCCAGAGGCTTGCCATCGAGCTCGTCTGGTGTGCATGCGACGTACCACGCATTTTTAAGAAACATGGCTCTGCTCTCCTCCTGATATAGATGCGGTTCGATTCGAGCAATACGAACCGTACACAGCAATCGTCACATTCGGTACACTGAATGTGAATCAGTGTACTGAGTGCGGAGGTACTCGGCAACGCGAGTGGCATGCGGGTTTTCCCTAAAAACAATCGCGTTGCCGTACAAGCGGCTCAGCGAATAATTATCTGCTTACCTTGCCATGAATGAACGAAATGTTCGCAATGCGCCGCGTTCGCCGATGCAACTGTATGAAGAACCCGGTCATTTGATCCGGCGCGCAAATCAGATCGCCGTCGCGATGTTTTATGAAAAGCTCGGGCGCGACATCACGCCAGTACAGTACGCGGTACTGCGCATGCTGGCAGAGCATCCGGGACTTGATCAGGTGACGCTGGCACAGAAGACCGCCCTTGACACATCGACGACGGCTGATATAGCGGCGCGCCTTGAAAGCAAGGGGTGGATCGTCCGGCAAATATTGCCACGCCGTCAGCGCAGCCTTGCGCTGACGGCGAAAGGTGAGGCCTTGCTCGAACGCTTGACGCCGTTGCTGCACGATCTGCGCGACAACCTGTTTCAAGGCTTGCGCGAAGAAGAGGCCTTTGATCTGATGCGCTTGCTGACCAAGTTTGTTCATCTTAATAACGAGCAAAGCCGGGCACCACTCAAGGCATAGTCTGGACGAAGCGCGGCTTTCTTTCGTCGACGTGGAGCGCAATGTTGCCGCCTAGGCGAGTTGAATCCGGCCAACGCTATCACTACTCCCCAAGCTGGTAAAACATCACATTGAAAAGCAGTGGATTCTATTTTTTTCGAAATAGCGTGAAATCGAAGAGCGCTTATGCCGAGCGGTCTAAATAGTGCCAAAATTACACGTTTCCCCTTACTGAAAATTCCATACTTTCGTTTAATCGTTTTAAGTAGGATGCGGGCGTGGCTTAATGACTGGCATGTGAAACGACCACTGTGGCAATTACGCAGATGTATAAAAAACGACATCCACCCAACGTATATCGAGAATTCTTGACAGTTACATTTAGGTCGTTGAAAGTTACATTAAGGCGTCCTCTTGCCATTCGACTACAGCAATCCCTTTACATCCTCTTTTTCTAACGTTCTGTTTTCACGAAGCATCCCACTTGTTTTCGCGGGTGGATTCGCTTAGTCGGCCGTTTTGGGAAGGCGAAAGCACATCGCCGTCCTTTTTCATGTTGCTTAGCGCCGTATTTACGGCTGCAATTCTTGTTCGAAGGAATAAATAATGAATAAGCGCTGCATTAATACGATGTTCGTGCTTCTTGGAGGCATTGCGTCCGTGGCTTACGCCGATGGGCCAGTCGAGGATTACGATCACAGCAGTCCTGCCGTAGCACGCACGCTGTCACCTGGTGAATATCTGGTCAATGCAGACGGTGCTCAGGAAGATCCCGAACACCGGATGAGCGATGTGGCAAGAGCTTACCGGAATGGATTGATCGCGGGGCGGAAGGAAGCGGCGGCGAAACAACAGGCTGGTAGCGTACCGCCGCTTCCTCCTGATATGCAAAGCGTCGCCGTCAAGCCGCCGCTTGTCAGTCATCGCTATGTCTATGCTGAACGCCCAACGGCACCAACGGTGCCGGCTGAACAGGAGGTCGTACAGTACCAACAGCCGCAACAACGGTTGGCGCCAGCGCCAATGCAATATATCGCGCAACAGAACGTTTATACGCAGCAGCCGTCTTACGCGGAGCCGCAGGAGTATGCCGTCGAAAGCTACGCCCCTCCTCCGCCAGTATACGTTCAGCCTGAACCGCGCTACGTCGTAGTCCAACGTCCACCGCGACGTATGTGGGCGCCGCCGATGGGCTACTGGCAAGGCGGCGGGTATTATCCACCTGAGCCGATGGGGCGCCCATATGCCTACCAGCCTTACTGATTTGGTTTGGTGACCTTCGTATCATGGCGGTATTCGACGCCGCCGGGCAACGGCTGAGCGATCGGCGACATATCGACACCTAAAGTCCCGATCGGCTTTAAGTGGATAATGACGTGACTAGCGATGCCTTGCCGGCATTGAAACACGGATCGCCTTGTTCATGAAATGTCGGTATGCCGCGTACCAAACGGCACAGGCGGAACATCCCGGCGAAGGATGCGGGTGACAATTGCTTTCGGAAGCGCGAGCGATAGTCGAACAAGAAGTCCCATTTGCCATGGAAACATCGTGTCTGCACGTTGCCGGCGCATTGCCGCCAAGATATGATCGACCGCTTTGTCTTCGGACATCTCCAGCGGGGCCGGCATGCCATCCCCTATTGTTGCCTCTGTCGCGATAAACCCGGGATAGACGGAAACGAATTTGATTCCCAGATGTCCAAACTCGACGCGACAAGCGTCGATCAATAAGCGAAGTGCGCCTTTTGCCGCGGAGTAAGGCCCTTGCAAGGGAACGCCAAGAAAACCGGCGAGCGAATTGGTTTGCACCACCATGCCCTTGGTTTGGTGGCGCATCTGCTGAAGCACGGGAAAAAGGTAGTTGACTGCAACGTCGTAATTTGAGCGCATGTAAGCATTGACTTGGTGCGCACGCATTGCGCGCATATCGATGGCTGGTGCGCCCCCCGCATTGAGTATCAATATATCGATCCTCCCATGTAACTGGAGGCAAGTATTCACAACGTGCTCTGCTGCGTGGGGACTTTCCGCATCGGCCGCATATGCTACGCAATGTCCTCCGATTCGCACAATGTCATCGGCGACTTTGTCCAGTCGGTCTTTGCGTCGCGCCGTAATAACCACACGCGCGCCTTCTGAGGCAAGCCTCAAAGCCAATATTCTTCCTATCCCCGACGACGCGCCTACAATCAGCACGACCTTTTCATCGAAATGCATTGCCCCTTCTCCAAGCCTCGAAAATACCTGCAACCAGACGACGCCGATAAGCGCATCTGAAATTGTTTGTCCGGCGGTTAGAAAAACGCGTTGTGTGGAACGCGATCTTCCGTGGTTGGCCCACCTACGAAATTACCCCTCTTTGAACTCGATATTCTCTGGAAGAAAAGTGCGGCAGTAGGACACCGCGATCAAAACACTTTCTTCCGCATATTCGTCAGTGATCGTGCGATGCTTTGTGTACGACAAGCTCCAGACTGCATCGACCAGGGTCAGCATCAGATGCCACTTCCGTTGCGCATTACGGATGACGGGCATGTGGAAGTATCGGTCATAGGCGGCTTCCATTTCCTCTGCTATCTGCTCATTGAACCCGGCTTCGGCGAGCACTAATTCCCGGGTCGCGTGCGTACCAAGAAATAGCTTTTGCATTGGAGGATTTGCGTTATATACCGCGGCCGCTCCGAGGAGGCGCTGACGCAGCAACGTCTGCCACCGACGATCCTCGGGTATTTCTAGATCGAGCGTTATTTCCCTGAAAGACTGATGATAACGCTCGGCCAGCGCAAGAAATACCGCCACGGGCGTAGGAAAAAAATGATACGCCGATGCTGGTGGCACGCCTGCTTTTTCAGCGATGTCATAGAGCCCGATGGCGTTGAGATCTTGCTCAAAGAGCAAGACATGCGCCGCATCAAGCAATGCGTTATAACGCGCAACGCTTCGCCCTTGTTGCGGTCGCTTTGGGGCATTCGCGTCTTTTTTTGTGCTGGTCGAAGTAGAACGCATTTGGTTGCGATGAATTGGTGGATGCCACGGCTTGAAAATCGCGCGAGATGGCGGCCCGCAAAGTATGGCATAAGTTCCCGTAGAAACAAAATTACTCGATAAATATCATGTTTAAAAAAGACTAGGTTCCGCCCTGGCAGCGTAGGTTGTCTCTTTGGGTTCAGGGATGGTGTGCACGTTTGTTGCCCGGTGATTGCGCAGACGGTGTTTACTTATCCCATCGACCAGCATCGTATGTAATAGCGCGGCTGAATTCGAGGCCCCTGAAAGGCGAGTCAGGCGTCGGCCATTCGGCAAAGGTGTTGTCTGACTCCGCACGGAACGTTCTCAAGTGGGGCGCCATCGCACCAAAGACGTCATCGCGGGATTCAAGATGGTGCAAGTGCGCGCGAAAGTGTCGCTTGGAAAGCCTGCCACACAAGCATCTCATATGGCACAGCATTTGCTTTTATGTCAATAAACGATATTTATCGACTTTAAATTTTCAACACGCTACGCTACACGTGCTTGGATCGAATGGGAGTGGCGCTCATGAAGCACACCTGTAGTCGGAGGGAGAAGTGAGGTAGGTTTTCTGATTCGATAAGCACGCTCGTCAAATCAGTGCGTCACCGATCGTGCATGTGCTGTTTCTAGCGATCCACATAACGACACGGCTATTTATGTCTGAATAGAGGCGCAGCGGAAGAAAAGTTGTTTACGAGTCGTGCATAAACATGAAATTCTATTCTATGAGTAGCATTACTAATTTAATTTCGCGATTGAGAAGTACTTACCAATCGGCACCCTACCGATTATTTCGCCGGTCACCTGCAGCATGTAGTCAACGAAAAAAATGGGTTCATACCTTGAAAAAATGAGCCGATCTACGTCTTTTCTTTTGGGGATTTGATGGCACACATTGCCCATACGAAGCAATAAGGTTAAGAAAAGCGTCCTATATCTTCTGACTGGATCTTTACTTACGCTTAGCAAGTAATAAAAAATGCATATGTCATCTTTGGAATGACATGTGGAAAGTCTAGGAATGAAGGCGTCCCGGATCTTCATGTCCAGGCGTTTATCGTGTGCAAATGTCTCGTGGTGCAACAAGATCGATTGCAAAGATATTACTTTTAACCCTTTCATGGCCTAGTTCTTAATAGAACGAAAATACAGGTAAACTTCATGGACACACAATATCTACGATTCGTACTACTTATTGTAATAATCCTGATCACAGGTACGAGTGCTTATGCGGATGATAACGTCGAGATAGCATCCTACTCAATTGATCGGAAAATCAGCCTTCTATCAGATATTCGCACACGAGGCACATCCGACTCCTTGAGTGGGCCGGGTGCACGGCTTGAAATTGACGTAGCTCACCAAAGCGGGTTGATCGCGCTTGCAGAGATCAATAATGTCAGCAAAAAAGTCATGACAGGGGGCGACGGGGTAGGCATGCTTTTCGCAGTGGGGTGGCGTACTGGCAACCCGGAAAAATGGCACTTCGGGATTGGGCTTGCCGCAGAGGTATTTCCCGGCGCCCAATTTTCCGCGCCGCACTCAATTGATTTGGACACCGGGACGCCTGGCGACCAACGCACCACCAACTATAACACCGACTACGCGGTACTTGAGATTGGGTATGGCAACCTCCAAGGCCGAATCATCAACGTGATTTCGCGGACATACCGCGGAGCCGATACCGGTGGCGTGTGTGGTGCAATGCTCCAGTACTCGTCGGATCCGACAAAGGCGCTGGAATGCTATGCACGAGGCGATCACGGGTCACGCGGCACCTGGTTATTCGATCTCGACTACAAATATCCGATACGCAGCGATACCACGATCACCGTGCACGGTGGCTACCAGAAGGTTGCCAACTTTCCAGAGGCGGACAGCTTTGACTACAGCATCGGGGTTTCACATGTTCGTTGGGGAATTGAGTGGCAGGCAGCCTGGACCGGTGCGATCGTAAGAACGCGAGAGCTATATCTCGTGCAGGACGGCGATTCGACCAAACGCACTTATAGGCCAACACTTGTTGTTTCGGCAACGTATCGATTCTGAAATCGGGTTACGTGGCCTGCCGCCTTCCATCATCGCGTGGCAACTTGCCCACTAACCCGTTAAATATCGATTTGTTTTTTTGAATCGGCCACAATTCAGCACGACAGCACCAAAAAGGATGCTCGCATGTCAAACCAACATCGCATTGCGCCAACTCCCGGGCAACTGATCTGCTCGTTACTCTTGGGGAGTATCGCTGTTCTTATCGTGGGGGTGCAGCCCATTCTTCTCGGTGCGCTCGTGGACGCCCACCGTCTCATGCTCGATGACGTCGGCGTAATGGCCATGGGAGAGATAATTACCTTGGGGATTGGCGCTACGATAGGAGGTGTTCTGCCTCTACGACATTTTCGCTTTATCGCTATTCTCTCCGCGATGCTTTGCGCGGTTGCCGATGTCGCGACGCCATTGGCCACAAGCGCGATGGGATTAATTGGGGCCCGCGCGCTTGCGGGGTTGGCCGAAGGAATCCTTCTCTGGACGAGCACTTGCATCATTGTTCGTACTACCGCACCGTCTCGCATTGCCGGCGTTTTCATGGTTGTCCAGACACTTGCCCAAGCTGGCGTCGCCATGCTGCTGGCAAATTTTGCCCTCCCACGGGCAGGCTGGGCCGGTGGCTTTTATTCATTGGCCATTTTGTCAACATTTGCTGCCTTTCTGGCGCTGTCCCAGCCTGCCGGCCTCGAACCGCTGCGGCGAACTGGCAACGATGCCGCACGTCGAAGCTGGACGCTCGGTAATGCATTCCCGCTGGCGGTGGTTTTCCTCGAACAGGCGACCATAGGCGCACTGTGGGCCTACTTCGATCCTTTGGGCCAAGCCATTGGACTCAATGCCCAGGCTAGCCAGACGATGGTCTCACTGGTACTGGTCGCGCAGCTATTTGGTGGCGGACTAGGAGCGCTTGCGGTCAACCGCATAAGCCCATTACCTGGTTTGACGTTGAGTTGCATGCTGCTTACGGGCGTTGCACTCGGGATACAGGCACTCGGCTATGGCGAGTCGACGCGATTCATGCTTCTAGCGATGCTTTTAGGTTTTGTCTGGGTATTTTCATTTCCTTTCCAGATTGAGCTTTGCTTTAAAGCGGATCCTACGGGAAATGTTGCCACCATGGTTCCGGCCGCGCAATTGTTAGGCAGTGCGTTTGGGCCGTTGATAGCGTCCTTCGTAATCGTCGGCGACGACGCACGGCCTGCCACGCAAATCAGCCTGATTTTTGGCGTACTTGCAATCACCTTGCTTTTGACCGGCTGGCGCCTCACTACCCGAGCCTGGCGGCGAAGCGCTTAGACGCAGACCTTCCCTTTAGACAAGACCAGGGAACATCATCGGCCCCAAAACAGGGCAAATCGCACCGATCAAGTGCGGCCGCACCAAAAAATCTTTTTTAAACATACAAATGCCTCGATCTGGGCGTCTTTTTAGCCCTATTTGACGAAGGTCGCGCCGCTTTTGTTCCAAAAATGCCAGGCACAGATAATGCCAAGCAATCTAAAACCGATAAATATCGGTTTTAGATTGCTTGCTACGTAGCGAAACTTTATTACGAACATATCAGGTGAAGCTTATGAATTGGTCCCAAAAGCAAGATCTCGATCTACGCGAGCGTGCACAAGCAGTGATTCCCGGGGGCATGTATGGCCACATGCATACGGCGCTGCTGCCCAAAGAATATCCGCAGTACATCCGCCAGGGCAAAGGGTGTCATATCTGGGATTATGACGGGCATGAGTATATCGATTACATGTGCGGTTACGGTCCGAACCTGCTCGGCTACGGTCATGCAACAGTAGAGTCGGCCGTCCAGGCACAACTTGTGGAGGGAGATGTGCTCACCGGACCAAGCGCCGTGATGATCGAGGCGGCGGAGACGTTTGTTTCAATGGTCTCTCATGCTGCATGGGCGATGTTCTGTAAGAATGGCACCGATGCCACCACCATGGCGATGGTCATGGCGCGTGCACATACAGGACGAGAGATTATTCTCGCCGCCCGCGACGCTTATCACGGCGCTGCGCCGTGGTGTGTGCCGCCATTGTTCAGTACTGGCACCCTCCCACAGGATCGCGCCAGTATCGTGTACTACGATTATAACGATCCGGAAAGCCTGACTGACGCCTTCAAAGCGCACGACGGCAAGATTGCCGCGGTTTTCGCCGCGCCATTCCGTCATGACACGTTTCGTGATCAGGAAGAGCCGGACGCCGAATATGCAAAAGCCGCCCGCCGCCTGTGTGATGAAAACGGCGCGCTACTTGTCATCGACGATGTACGGGCTGGATTCCGGCTGGCCCGCGACTGCAGCTGGTCAACTGTGGGCGTAGAGCCGGACCTGAGCTGTTGGGGAAAATGCATCGCCAATGGTCACCCCATTTCCGCTGTTCTAGGGCGGGAGCATGTACGCGCTGCCGCGTCACGAATATTCGTGACGGGCTCTTTCTGGTTCGCCGCTGCACCGATGGCCGCGGCGGTGGCCACGCTCAAAATCATTCGCGACACCGATTACTTGGAACGGATCATCGCGGCCGGACAAGCGTTGCGAACCGGCCTCCATGAACAAGCTCTGTCACATGGATTTATTCTCAAGCAGACAGGCCCCGTGCAAATGCCTCAGATCCTATTCGAGGACGATGCCGATTTTAGCAAAGGGTATGCGTGGGTAACGGAATGCATCAAACGTGGCGTCTATTTGCATCCTTATCACAACATGTTTTTATCAACTGCCCATACGCCACAGGACATCACCAAGACGCTCGCGTCGACCGACGAGGCATTTGAAGTGTTGGCGAAGATGCAGCATCTCGACGCAATTCCTCCAGCCTATCCGCTAGCGCCCCTATTCGAGAAATACATGGCAAGCCTTACCGCCGAGTAACAGTCCATGAGACATGGTCGGCCACGTTAGTTGGCGGTCGACTGCAGCCGACGAGTATTGCGTCTGTACGTGTGTGACTCGTCAGTCTCTCGACCACGTTTGGTCGCGAATACCGTAGATGCGCTTGTCGATAAGAAAATCACGAGAATAAAACGGAACTAAAATATGTCTGACTATCCTCAGCGCGTTGCCGTCACCGGTGGTAGTGGATTTATTGCTTGTCACCTTATCCAGCAACTTTTATCGCGCGGATTTCACGTCAATACCACTGTTCGAAATCTATTTAGTACTGGAAAAGTCAAACCACTTCAGATCCTGCAACAACGCTATCCAGGAATGCTTAAGTTGTTCGAAGCGGACCTGCTGAAACATGGATCGTTCGATGCTGCATTAAAAGATTGTGCCGTGCTACACCATGTCGCGTCACCGTTTCTATTACCAGAAAAAATCACCGATGGCCAAAGGCAGTTGATTGACCCGGCTTTGCTCGGTACCCGCAACGTTCTTCAAACCGTCAACCGCACTACCAGCATCCGTCGCGTCGTTCTCACGTCCACTATTGGTGCAATTTTTGGTGATTACATCGACGTGATGAAAATGACGAACCAAACTTTATCGGAGAAATACTTCAACACGTCCAGCTCCGTAGAAAATAATCCGTACCACTACTCGAAAGTGCTTGCCGAACAAGAGGCGTGGAAAATTCATGGCGCGCAAAGCCATTGGTCCATGGTTGTCATCAATCCAGGCATGGTCCTTGGCCCCTCGCTTACACCAAACTCGGAGTCCGGCAGCCTTTTCCTTCTTGACGAAATGCTAAGGGGATATTTCTTTTATGGCGTTCCAGATCTCAGTCTTGGTAGCGTGGACGTCCGAGAAGTTGCGGCGGCCCACATCAATGCGGCGACCAATGAAAATGCCAGTGGTCGATATATATTGGCTGAGAAAAAAATGATTTCACTTCTCGAGATTGCACACATCCTCCGGGAGACCCACCACCGTCCCATCGTCCTGCCACGCAACCAGATTCCTCATGTATTGGTCAAGCTTATAGGCCCTTTCTTTGGCTTGAGCCAGCAGTACATTCGCAATCATGTCGGCATTCGATTCGCCATCGACAACACGCGTAGCATCCGCGACTTGGGTATTGTCTATCGTCCCATCGAGGAAACGTTGACCGACCATTACTACAGTTGGCGAACGCAGCGTATGTCTTCGAGTAACTAAGCGACGTCAACGTCGTCCTATTTTAACGAGCCTTGAGGTCTTGCAAATGATGCGATCAATGGTCTTTTTGATGTGTTCCCTGGCAGCGCTCCAATCGGCGGTTGCAGCCACGGCTTCCGACGTCACGGGTCTTTGGCGTTCCGCCGATGGACAAGCAATCATCGAGTTCAAAGCATGCCCTGATGCACCGTCCGCAATATGTGGAACCCTTGTATGGGAGACCACTGCGGATAAAGCCGATACGTCGTGCGGCGTGCATATCGCCAAACTCAAGTCATTTGACGGCGAGGCATGGCGTGATGGTTGGGTATACGATCCACGCAACAATAAGTACTACAAGGGCGTTGTTCGAACGAATGAAAAAGGCTTACTTATACGGGCCTATATTGGTACGGAAATGCTTGGCGAGACTGAACAGTTGACGCGAGAGGCATCCCTTCCAACAGCACCGGTCTGCAAAAAATAGATCTTCAGAAAAAGTGCTTTCGCCATCCCGGTGATCGCCCAGGAATATCTTTATTAACACGGAATAGACATGACGACCAATACCATCATCACCGAGACCATTGCGAAAGTGAAAGCGGCACTCACAGTGAAAACCGCACCGTCGAAGAGTATCAGAATCGATATCAAGGAAATTGGAACGATCTTTGCAAGTGCCGAAAAGGTAGTCGAACAAGATCTGAGTGCAGACACGACACTTACCATTTCAGCTCAGCACTTGCGTGAACTGGCATCGAAACAACTCAATCCGCACATGGCTTTCCTGCAAGGCAAAATCAAGATTAAAGGCGACCCTGCCTACGCCCTGCAATGGCTCCCTATTCTTCAATGGAACGGCGATTGAACATATCGATCTATAAGTACGATAAAGACAATGTTGGTACCTGCTGCCCAGGAAATTGGGGTAGGAGGCCAGCAATATGGCGTCGCACTTTCTGCGAGCCTGACGATAGGCCGAAATCGATGAACGGGGAGCCTTCCGATAACAGTCGCCTGGAAAATCATGTAGTTCACGTTATTGACGAATTTCACTTGCGACGCCTTGCAAGCGTGTGAACGCGTCGAACCGCCGCAGGTGTTGTTCGGCAATATCCCCAGTGGACGGTTCATAATGCCTTTTAACTTTCGCCATCTGACGCATTGCCGAACGTAGATCGCCAAATTGTCCCGCCGCGACCGCCCCCAACATGGCTGCTCCTAGCAGCACCGGCTCATCGGCTTGCGTGGCCAATACCGGCTTTCCCGTGGCATCCGCCAGTAACTGGCGAACCAAATCAAGCCGGCCAGCACCACCACTGATGATGATTCGGTCCACCGGTGCACCGGCCGAAGCTTGTACGTCCATGATTTGACGCAAGCCGTATCCAATGCTGCAAATTCCAGCAATGTAAAGTGCAATCAGGCTATCCAGATCCCGGTCCATACCTAGGCCGGCAATCACCGCTCTTGCGTGAGGATCCGCCATTGGTGCCCGATTTCCCAAAAACTCCGGAACGATATGCAAATCCTTCGCCAACGATACCGTTTCAGATAATCCGCCCGCTGACTCGACCGCAAGCCGCGCCAGCATGCTCATCACGGTGACACCGTCCTTTTCCGCCTGATGCCGTGCCTCAATGTTCGCAGGATGCATCAATAGAAGTTGTTCGATCGCGGCGCCGGCAACGGATTGCCCGCCCTCATTCAGCCAGGTATCTGGCACCATCGCTGAAAAATACGGTCCCCACACACCTGGCACAAAAACCGGCTGCACAGTGGTGGTCATCGTGCAGGATGATGTGCCAAAGACGTAGGCGAGACAAGACTCCGGATCG
This sequence comes from Robbsia andropogonis, assembly GCF_000970345.1. GTDB lineage: Bacteria > Pseudomonadota > Gammaproteobacteria > Burkholderiales > Burkholderiaceae > Robbsia > Robbsia andropogonis. Next base: position 22,594 of record NZ_LAQU01000011.1, read on the forward strand.
CCGTCGGCTCCCACCGTACCAATTCCCCCTGCATGCGCGTCTATCGCGCCCGCAGCCACGAATGTGCCGACAGGCAGGCCGAGTGCCTCAGCGGCGTTTTCGGTAAGGCCGTTGCCAAGCGCGGTACCCGGCGCAACCACCTGCTGACCGATGCGCATGAAATCTTCGTCGGCCAAAATGCCAAGTCCGATTGAGCGAAAATAACTTTCATCCCACTTTTTTTCATGCGCTAGATACGTCCATTTGCATGTGACGGTGCAGGTAGAACGAGCGAGACTTCCGCTGGCACGCCAGGTCAGATAATCCGTGAGATCAAAGAACTGCCACGCCGCCGCGAATACGCTTGGCTTATTCTCAAGCAGCCAAAGCAGCTTGGGGGTTTCCATTTCCGGAGAGATCTTGCCGCCGACAAATTTCAATACGTCGTGACCGGTCGCGTTGATCCGTTCCGCTTGATCCACGGCGCGATGGTCCATCCAGACAATAATATCCCGGTTGATATCACCGGATGTGCCCACCGGCATCGACTGTCCTTCGGGCCCTATCACAACAAGAGAACACGTGGCGTCGAAGCTGATTCCCACGATCGCTTCGGGAGCCAGCCGAGCACTGGACAATGCGTCTTTCACAGTCCAGCAGACCGCATTCCAAATTTCCGAACTGGATTGTTCTACAACCGATCCACTTGCCTGGTGCAGGGTAATGTCGTGTTTTGAAAGGGCGATCATTCGCCCCTCAAGATCGAATATCGCGGCGCGGGCACTCCCCGTACCGACATCGACCCCTATGACGTATCGTGTACTCTCGGTCACGGCGGTTGTTGGATGTGTTGGCACCATGATTTCAGAGATCGACGTTATTGGGCAGGATGACGAGATCGCGGATAGTAACGTTGCGAGGTCGGGTCAGCATGAAAAGCACCGCGTCAGCCACTTCCCTGGCCTGCATCAAGCTACCCGAGGCCAATGCCTCGTCCATTTTTTCTTTTGGCCAATCGTCGAGTAATGCGGTGACCACCGGTCCAGGAGCGACGGCCCCAACCCGCACGCCATGCTTCGACAACTGTCGCCGAAGCGTATGAACGAACGCCTGCACGGCGAATTTGGAAGCGGTGTAGACAGGCTCCCACACGACAGGTACGATTCCGGCGATTGAACTGGTAAAGATAATATCGCCCGATTTCTGCGCAACCATATGTGGCAAAACCGCGTGTACAGACCGAAACGCGGCGTTGACATTCAGGTTCAAAACGAGATCCCACTGGTCCGGATTGCCTGTCATCACGTCACCGCCGACATACGCGCCGGCGTTCGCGTGGAAAATATCCAGGCCACCCGCAAGCGCAAGAATGTTCGGCAACAAATTAGATACGGCCTTCGGATTTAACAGGTCAACGACCAACGGTACAGCGCCTGATCCAAGGTCGGCGCAAAGCTGTTTCAGCTTATCCTCTGCCCGATCGATCATCACCACGGTAGCCCCGGCAACCAGAAACGTGCGCGCACATTCCAGACCGATTCCCGATGCCGCACCGGTAATGGCAACGACCTTTCCCTTTAGCGATTCACTCATCTTTAGATTCCGTCGAGCAATGGATTAGGACCGACCGTGAGAAACACGGGATCGCCTGGCAAGCGAATCGACGATCACGGCGATGGCGAGCACGGCACCCGTAATCATGAAGCGTAGAGAAGAAGAGAGATTCAATAAGGTTAGGCCACTAGCGATAGATTGAATGACGATGATCCCGAGAACCGCCGAGTATGCGCTACCTCGTCCGCCGAAAAGACTGGTTCCGCCAATGACTGCCGCCGCGATGGCGTTCAGGTTGACATCCCCGCTTCCTGCCTGCTGACTCGCGGATGCGAGGCGCGCGGCCGTCAGTACCCCGCCGAGCGCAGCTAAACTGGCGCATAGCACAAAAGCACTCGTATAGATCGCACGGACATTGATGCCGGCACGTCGTGCTGCTTCATGGTTACCCCCTACCGCGTTTATCGATCGTCCCCAGCGCGTTCTGGTCAATGCGTATTGCATGATGACGGACAAACCGAGAAACAGACCAAACATCAACGGTATGCCACGACCTCTGTTCAAATAAAGTACGAATACTTCGAGCAATACCGTTATTGCCAGGCTGCGCACGATCAGCGCGTTCACCGAAGGCGCTGAAAGATGCATCGTGCGTCGGCGTCTTCCGTTCTGGATGCCTATCGTCAATATCACGGCGCCGGGTACTAACGCCAGTAAATGCGATATGGGCGCCGGGATGACAATCAACTGTCCCAGACTCACGAGGGCCGAGTCATAGGGCAGATTGATGGATCCGCTGGTCCCCAGTACGTAGAGTTGTAGTCCCAAGAGCGCCAGCAAGCCCGATAGCGTCGCGACGAAACTCGGCATGCCCAGCCGATTGAACAGCACCGCGTAAAGTGCACCTACAATGGCGCCAACGGCCACAGCGGTGGCGATTGCGAGCAAGACGGGCCAACCTTGGTTGACCCAGAGTACGCCGACCAATGCCGATGCAAAGCCGCTGATGGAACCTACTGAAAGATCGATCTGCCCGACCATCAGTACGCAGACAATCCCCAGGGAGATGACCCCTACGGTAGAACAGTCAAACAACAGATTGACCAGATTGTCTGCCGATAAGAAGACTGGATTGAGAGCAGTGAATACAGACCAGATAATGATCAGTCCCACCACTACCGGCAACGAACCCAGGTCCCCAGATCTCACACGACCAAGGAAAGCGAGCACGGTGCTCTTGATACCACTGGCGTGCTTTACGCGGACATCACTACGATCGAGGAGTGGTGGGGGTGTAATGTGATTTTCATTGCTCATGGTCATCCCTTTGCCGTAGCGCTCTGTTCGGCTTGTTCCGGCGCGGCTTGACGTCGACCCGCACGACGCGACACGGCATTTTCGGTGGCGCCTGTAATAGCCGCCACCAACTCTTGATTTGATGAGTCTGGATAAAAGACGCCGTTGTTGCGCCCAAGCCGCAGCACCACGATACGGTCCGCCACCGCGCGGACGTCTTCCATGTTATGGCTGATCATAATCACGGCATGTCCACGATCACGCACCCGTTCGATCAGATTCAGCACTTCAGCAGTCTGAGCCACCCCCAAGGCAGCGGTCGGCTCGTCAAGCATGATCAGCTTCGGGTCCAGCAGTAGTGAACGAGCGATGGCAACGGTTTGCCGCTGGCCGCCCGATAGTGATGCAACAACATCTCGTACGCTAGGGATACGCGCAGATAACTCATTGAGCAGGGTCCAGGCGCGTACTTCCATCGCGACTTCGTCAAGCCGAAGCGCATTCAGCTCTCGCCCTAAATAGATATTCGCAACCACATCAAGGTTTTCACATAATGCCAAATCTTGAAACACCGTTGCGATTCCCAAATCAAGCGCAGCTCCTGGCGTGGATAACGTTATCTCTTTTCCCCCGAAACGAATCGTACCGGAGGTTGGCTGATGAACACCCGCGAGAATTTTGACCAACGTGGATTTACCCGCGCCATTGTCGCCGACCAATGCCACTACTTCACCAGCGTGGACGTCCAGGTCGATATCGGTAAGTGCGGATACTGCTCCAAAATTTTTTGAAACGCCACGCAAGCTCAGTACAGGCTGCGTGGTGCCTAATGGATTTAACGTATCAGTCATAGGACGGAATCTCATTGTGCGGAAGGTGCAGCCGAATATAGGCGGCTGTCTTCCGCGTTCCTGTAGGCGATGCGCCTAAAATCAGTGAGTGATTCCCAGGCTTGCGCATCCGGCCGCATAGCGCCCCGTGCACAGCTCTTTCGCCGTTGCAAAACCCTTATCCACCACTTCGGCTTTCAGATTCTTTGCCGTGATGACACTTGGCGTAAAGAGCTGCGAAGGCGTCTTAAAAAGCGTCGTCTCCGCTTTTGGCGTTTCTCCGGAAAGATACGCTACGGCGACTTTCGCAGCGGCAGCTGCCACAATCTCACTCGGCTTTAGAATGGTATTGTATTGATCGCCGGAGATAATCAATTGCAAACCAGCTAGTGTCGCGTCGTTGCCTGTCACAGGAGGTACCGGGCTTACGCCCGCGGCCTTGAATGCTGCAACCGCCCCACCCGCCGTGCCGTCATTTGCCGCAACGACCCCTACAATCTGCGATCCAAATCGTGTGATTTGTCCGCTAACCCACTGCTGGGCTTTTGGCGGAGCCCATTCGGGGGTATCGTACTCCGCCAGGGTTTTATAGCCACTCGCTTCCAAGCCGGCGTGCATGCCCTTTTTTATCAGTCCAGCGGCAGCATCCGTCGGAGATCCATTTACCGCAAGGATTCCTCCTTTGCTCGTAGCCACTCCTGTATCTTTCAAATGTTGCACGAGCGACTGAGAAATCAGCTTGCCAATGCCTTCGTTGTCGAAAGAAATATAGTAATTCGCTGGCGTAGTTGGCACTGGCCGATCATAGGCGATGACCTTGATGCCTTGTGCTTGAGCCATACGTACCAACGATGCCGCCGCTGTAGAGTCCACGGGATCGAGGACAATCACTTTAGCGCCTTGCGAAATCACTGAATTGAACTGTTGTTGCTGTTGTGCCACGTCCGCGTTGGCATTCTGATATAGCACCTTGCACGCGGGACAAAGTTTTGACATCTCTGCTTTGAAACCCGGGAAATCGTGTTGCTCGTAACGCGTGGAGGCTTGATCTGGCATCAGAAATGCCACCGTTCCGCTTGGCGCCGCCTGCGCCACCGTACCGCCGACAAGACTTAACGTCAGGCTCAGGGTCCGGACCGCATTCAAGCGATTGAACAATCTTTTCATTTTTGTGTCTCCTTTCTTCTTGGAAATCCCAGCGTTTACCGCCGTGGTTCATTAGATGGTTCCAACAGCGATGCCTCTCCGTCTTTACGCGCTACTCAAATCAGTTCTGCGTTTTCATGCGTGGCGTGTGTAGATGCCTCCTGATCAAGTTTGTTTAACAAGCACTGCGCACGCCACCGGGACGGAGACATGCCCTGCAACAGGAGAAATTGCCGGTTAAAGTTCGATAGATTATTAAAACCGACCTTGAAGCAGATATCGGTAATGGAAAGCTCGCCCGCCATGACTAATTGACACGCGAGATTGATACGTAAGCGATTGATATATTGGACGAACGAGACGCCGGTATGTCGCCGGAAGTATCGAGAGAATGCGCTGGGGCTTTGTCCCGTGAGTTCGGCGAACTCCGTTTCGCGCATCTCTTGCGAGATATTCCTTGCAATATAAGACAGCACATTATTGATACGCGCTCGCGCTTGCTGCGAAGCGTCGGCGCGGTAAACGGTGCTTGCCAACTGAATGCGCTCCGCGCTTCGGGCGAGCAGGTCAAGTAATGTCACAAACAAGCTGATCCGCAAAGGTCCTTTTGCTTGCAACAGCTTACGGAAGATGGGCTCGGCCAACGCGCCGGTCCGAGCCGAAAATAGCACTCCACGCCGTGACGCATCCAATAAAGGCTCGACACTCGCTAACTCCGGGAATACGCCAATAGCTTCTGAAATAAATTGTGCATCGAATTGCAATACGAGAGATCGTTCGTCAACGTCACAGCCTCCAGGCACACTGCTTACCCAATTGTGCGGGAGATGCATTCCAGTCATCACGAGGTTACCTGGCACGAAGTCCCCAATATAATCGCCGACAAAATATTTTCCCGATGTCTCAGTGATCAAATGAATTTCGTATTCCGGGTGGCAATGCCAGCGCACTGTACGATATGGATAACCATGTGACCAAACCTTGAAAGACTCGTTGCGTGGCACCTCGACCAATTCGATGTCCGGCTGAACGCCATGGCTGTCCTGGCCATCCGAAATGGCATGATGTCCGCTGGTATCGATAGTGCCTGAACGCGTCATTTTTCCTCCTGCCGACCTACCCCTCTGTCTTTTTGCACTCTAATAGACCACATTACATGCAACGATACAGCAAAATTACCTCTTTTATCGGTTATCAACTACTTAAAAATGAAGCGTCGACCGATACTTTTTTGCATCAGGGTTAATACTTATCTAACCGGACTGCGGGCAGTCCGTACTGATCGCATGCTGTTGAAGCGTGGTCGGTGCGTCCACGTTTGAAAAAGACACGTGATAAGTATAGGTAGCGTTATCTTTTCGCCATCCATCCACGCATTGCCTGCCCGTGCCATTGCGACCATCGGCCGATAAAGCGACAAGCCGCGGCAAGTAGCATCTCGACGGTTGTTGAATCAACCTTGTCCGCCGGCGATGTGAGAGGTCCATCTGACACGGTTGCTTCTCTGCTTCTGAAGAAGCAACCGGTCAGTAACGATGCCTCCTTTATTTCATACTTAAAAGACCTAAGTATCTTCGAAAAGATACGAATGTAAGCGGTTTTAAGGAAACCCTTTTAGAACAGCACAGGCGTTTCGATTGCTTTCTCTGCCCGAAGGTAACTATCGCTTATCGCTTACGCGCATCGGTGCTTGGCATGCAATTCGCCTTAACGAGACCGAGAGCACCGGATTTCCTTGCACCGACACGGCCATATATACAGGCGTCACACGGTGTTTTTATTCCGTCAACGATACACTCCTGATCTATTCACAATAACCATTGGTTACTTGCTGAAACGTTTCCAACCCTTGTTCTGCCATATTGGCGCCGAAGCGTCACAGCGCGATCGCAATGAGAATGCTATTTGAGCGCGGAAATTTCTCTTGCGCGTATCAGTCGTGCGCGAAGTACGTTTCTGCTGATGCCAAGTAACTTTGCCGTCTGGATTTGGTTTCGGTGACAGAAGTCAAAAGCTACACGAAATACCGTGCCTTCGATGTTCTCCAACACGTGCTCACCGCCAGCGCTATAAATAGCGCGCAGCACGTCCTCCAGGCGTGTCGTATCCGACACGATGGAAACATGCGACGTAGTGATCGGCGCTGGCCGCATATCGATCGTGGACAGCGGAAGGTCACCCTCACGCAAAAGATCTCCTCGGCTGACCAGCAACCCATGATGGATCGCATTTTCCAGCTCACGAATGTTCCCTGGCCAGCCGTATTCGCAGAGCTTGCGCTGCGCTTCGGCGTGTATGGTCACCGGCCCATAGCCCAGGCGGGCGCGATATTCTTCAACGAAATGGCGTGCCAGCGGCAGGATATCGCCCGGTCGTTCCTTCAGAGTGGGCACCGCGAGCGGCACGACATTCAGTCGATAGAAAAGGTCTTCCCGGAAATTGCCTGCAGCTACCGCCGCTTGCAAGCGAACGTTGGTGGCTGCCAGCACACGCACATTGATCGGTATGCTTTGACGTGAGCCGAGGCGGACAATCTCACGCTCTTGCAAGACCCGTAGCAATTTCACCTGGATCGGCATCGGCAGATCCCCCACCTCGTCCAGGAACAATGTGCCGCCATTCGCCGCTTCGAACCACCCCGGCTTCGCGGAAAATGCTCCTGTAAACGAACCCTTCTCATGCCCGAAGAGTTCGCTTTCGACCAGTGTTTCGGAAAAGGCGCCACAGTTCACGGCCAAAAAAGGGCCACCGCGGCGGTGACTCAGATCATGGACATGCCGCGCGACCAGTTCCTTGCCCGTGCCCGTTTCCCCGGTAATGAGCACATTGGCGTCACTTGGTGCGATCAGTTCGATACGTTCAAGCAAGGCGCGCGACCGTGGATCGACGAATACCTGGGCCGAGGCCCTCACCGACTTCGTCAATGCCCTTGGATTTGGTAATTGATAAAGCGGAGGCATATCCCCCTGTCCAGAATGCTCGGCGGCCGGTCCTCTCTCCGCGCCGCGACGTCTGCTGTTTTCCGAAAGAATGGTCATGAGTAGAAGCTCGGCGTCGGATATTGGCTTTTGAGCGCCCACTCGCCCAGTTCCTTGATTTTGTAGGCGAGTGGATCGTGTAAGGTGTGAGTACGGATATTGCGCCAATGACGGTCAAGGCGAAGACCACCATGCGTCGCGCGTGCTCCGGTGACGTCGAACATCCGGCTGCAGATGTTCAGTCCGGTTTCGCTGGCGGCAACCTTGGCACAGGCAGCAGCAAGTGCAACCTCGCCACGCTGTGCCTTCGTCAGCCCGGCGCCAATCAACCAGGCCTCGTCAAGTTTGTCTGCTGCGCGGTCGCTCAGCGCGCGCGCACTTTCTAGTGCGACCCAGAATTCGCCGTATTGCGACAGTATTAGTGGATCGTCCGAAGTCGTGTCGACACCGGCGGTATGCCACGGACGCGACTCTTTCAAGGTGTAATGTTTTGCATCATCGAAAGCGCCCTCCGCGATGCCGAGAAACACGTTGGTCAATACCAACTGCGCAATGATAGGCCGCAAACAGGCAAACGGCGTTGACAGCGGGCCGGGGTCGCGCAATAACTCATGCCCCTCGACGCGGACTTTATGGAAAGCAACGGTGCCGGAGTCCGTCTGCCGCTGACCCATGTTGTTCCAATCCGACGATATTTCGATACCCGTTCGCGCGCTCGGCAATGTCCCAATCAGAAGCTCGGTACCTTTCACGTCATAGGCCGAAGCAATCATCATTTCGGAATCCAAGGCTCCCGAACAGAAGCTTTTCGGACCGGAAAACTCGTACCAGTTGCCACACCGTGTCGCTATGGTTCGACGGTCCAGAGGATTCAGCGCGTTGCCCCAGAACCAGCGACGTTGCGCAGTTTGCTCATACCACGACCCCCATTGCGCTTCATTGCCGAACAGCCGGACCGTGGCAAGCATCAGATGATGAAAGCCGAAAACATGCGCCACGGAGCTGTCCACGCTGGCCAGTATCCTCACCGCATTCAGCGTTTGGCGCCAGCCCAGGCCGTCCCCACCGAATGAGCGGGGAATGCTCATGGCCAGTAACCCACTTTCACGCAAGGCGTCGCGTTGGGCTTTCGGCGTGCCGCCACATTCATCACGCTCTACCGCGCTGGCCGCAAACAGCGCCGCCATGTCGGCAACGCGCGCTTCAATCGGCTTTTCCAACAACGTCTGGTTCGACATCAGGCTTTTTAATAGGATGGGGTTGCGCTGTGGCCATGGGGAATCCGGCAAAGCAGCAAGGTCGCACACGACGATGCTGCCATGGCAGCAACATCACCTCGTGCTTCTTCAGCAGCATGCTGCTTGAATTCACGTCATATGCCAAACAACCTTTTTCGCTAAGGAAAGATGCGTTGCTGATGTAACAGCACGCTGCACAGCACCACTGCTGCTCATGACGCATCTGGGATGCGACTACTGCTGATAACGCAGCAGAACGTTTTGCAAAGACCTCGTATCTGCCTGTTTTTATCGGCGCATAGGATTGTTGGCACATTCCATGCGTTGTCGGCACCGCGATTCCTAACGAGAGCATGCAATGAATCTTTTCTGGTTTCTTCCGACGCATGGCGACAGCCGTTACCTCGGCACATCGCATGGCGCGCGTGCGGTCAGTCTTCCCTACCTGAAGCAGGTGGCCGAGGCTGCCGACGAACTGGGCTATGAAGGTGTGTTGATTCCCACCGGACGATCTTGCGAGGATTCCTGGGTAACGGCGGCGTCATTAATCGCGAGTACGCAACACCTCAAATTTCTTGTCGCGATACGCCCTGGCGTCGTCTCGCCGACCGTCGCGGCCAGACAGGCGGCCACACTGGATCGCTATTCCAATGGGCGGTTGTTGATCAATGTCGTCACCGGTGGCGACCCCGACGAACAGCACGGTGACGGCAATTTCCTTGACCATGCACAACGGTACGAGCTCACCGACGAATTTCTGCGCATTTGGCGTGGTGTGGCAGCGGGCGAGGTCGTCAACTACGCAGGCAAGCATTTACGAGTTGAGAATGCCAAAGCGCTATATCCGCCCGTACAGCGGCCTTACCCGCCTTTATGGTTTGGAGGGTCATCCGAACCTGCCATCGAACTGGCCGGAGAACAAGTGGATGTCTATCTAACATGGGGTGAACCACCCGCCGCGGTTGCGGACAAGATCGCGCTCGCCCGTGCCTCCGCGGCGCGTCATGGCCGCACCTTGCGTTTTGGCATTCGTCTGCATGTGATTGTGCGTGAAACCAGCGACGCCGCGTGGCAGGCAGCCAAGGAATTGATCAGCCATGCCAGCGAGGAAACGATCAACGCGGCGCAGACCGCCTTTGCACGCTTTGACTCGGTGGGCCAACGTCGGATGTCTGCGCTTCACAATGGCAAGACCGACAAGCTTGAGATCTCGCCGAACCTCTGGGCGGGTGTTGGATTGGTGCGCGGGGGGCGCGGGCACGGCACTAGTCGGTGACCCGCACGAAGTGGCCGCACGGATCAAGGAATATGCGGCGCTAGGCGTCGAAACGTTCATCTTTTCCGGTTACCCCCATCTGGAGGAAGCATACCGGGTCGCCGAACTGCTGTTTCCGCTACTGCCGCTGAATCACAAGCGACGAGATCAGCACTTCAACCTCACCGGTCCTTTTGGCGAGATGATCGGCAATGATATCGTCCCACCACCGAAATCACCGCGCCACGCATCCATCGCGGAGATACGCTCATGACACAGACCACCGTATCGGCATGGCAAGGACGGGTCGATGAGATTGCCCGCGCCCTGGCTGCTACCGCGAGGGAGCGCGATATTGCAGGCGGGACGGCGAAATACGAGCGTGATCTTTTACGGCAAAGCGATCTCTTGACCCTCAGTATTCCAACGTCCCTGGGTGGGATCGGTGCTGACTGGACAAGCGTCTTGTCTGTGGTGCGGTGCCTTGCCCGCGTCGATAGCGCACTTGCGCATTTGTTCGGCTTCCACCATCTACAACTGGCCACCACGCAGCTATTTGGAACCCCGACGCAATGGGCGTCATGGTTCGAGCAAACCGTCGAGCACCGGTGGTTTTGGGGAAATGCGCTTAATCCCCTCGACAAGGGTACGGCGGCAACCTTTGTCGAGGGGAATGCCGCCACGCGGGACGCGCCGCATTATTTTTTTTCCGGCATCAAGCGTTTTTGCTCTGGCGCGACCGATTCCGACCGGCTGCTGGCTTCCGCCTTCGACGACGATGGTCGCTTGCTGATTGCCGTTCTCCCCACCATGCGCAAAGGGATTACCGTGCAAGGCGACTGGGATAACATCGGCCAACGGCAAACCGATAGCGGTAGCGTTGTATTCGACAAGGTCGAGGTGCTTTCGCACGAATTGTTGCTCGAACCAGGCCCGCTTTCCACACCTTTCGCGACGTTGCGCCCCATTCTGGCGCAGCTCATTTTGGCTAATATATACCTGGGTATCGGTGAAGGCGCTTTAGAAGAGGCGCGCGATTTCACCCGAAGCAGGCAGCGGCCTTGGGTCACGTCGAATGTCACGCGTTGGACACAAGATCCCTATGTGCTAACGCACTTTGGCGATTTCCACGTCGGACTACTCGGTACCCGTGCATTGGCGGACCAAGCTGCAAATGCATTTGATCTCGCCTGGACAAAAGGCGCGTCGCTGAACGAGACGGAGCGCGGCGCAACGGCGATTGCCGTCGCCGCGGCAAAAGTCAGTGCAACGCGCGCCGGATTGGATGTGGCAAGCAGGATCTTCGAAGTAACCGGCCCGAGCGCCACGACCAACGCATTACGCATGGACCGGTTCTGGCGCAATATTCGCGTTCACTCACTACATGATCCGCTCGACTACAAAGTCCGAGAGCTTGGTGAATGGACGTTGAACGGCACGTATCCGACGCCAGGATTCTATTCGTAATCCCTTATATAAATTAAAATAATAAGAAAGGCAGAACTGCTGTTTTTCCAACAGTACATCAGCAGTACTGCTTTAAAAAAGCATCTATGAAAAATATAAGCTTTCTCGTTATTCGCAGTCTTTTCGGTCCAAGTCCGTTATACCTGATGGGCGGACCATTCTGGTAACGAAAAGGCACACTTGGCACGGTATTCGCAAAGGTTTCGCAGCACGCGTATTCCGGGCATCCTCCTCTTCTCTGAGTGATCATTGCAATGACCGAACAAACTACCTCATACCACAACGTCAAAACGTCGAAACAAGCTGATCCGCTAAAATTTGCCTATTGGGTGCCGAACGTCAGCGGTGGCCTGGTTGTCAGCAAAATCCCGCAACGTACCGAGTGGACGCTCGACTACAACCAGAGGCTGGCCCAAACAGCTGAAAAAGCCGGCTTCGAATATGGACTTACACAAATCCGATTCACTGCCGGTTACGGTGCAGAGTATCAGCATGAGTCGGTATCGTTCAGTCAGGCCTTGTTGCACGCGACGACCAAGCTCAAGGTACTTGCAGCAATCTTGCCGGGGCCTTGGCATCCCGTCGTGGTGGCAAAGCAATTAGCCACGATCGATCATCTAACGAATGGCCGCATTGGCATCAATGTCGTCAGCGGGTGGTTCAAAGGCGAATTTACCGCCATAGGCGAGCCTTGGCTGGAACACGACGAACGCTACCGCCGATCGCATGAATTCATTCAATGTTTAAAAGGCATCTGGACACAAGACAACTTTACGTTCAGAGGGGATTTCTATCGTTTCAATAGCTATACCTTGAGTCCAAAGCCGCTGCAGAAGCCTCATCCCGAGATATTCCAAGGTGGAAGTTCGCGCGCTGCGCGCGATAACGCGGCCAGCGTTTCGGACTGGTACTTTACGAACGGCAACACACCAGAGGCACTCAAAAAACAGATCGACGACATCCGAACAAAAGCGGCAAGGAATGGCCACACCGTGCGCATCGGTGTAAATGCCTTCATCATTGCCCGCGACACGGAAGAAGAAGCCAAGGCCGTTCTGCAGGACATTATCAACCATGCACACGTCGAAGCAGTTCATGCTTTTGGCGATGCGGCGAAACAAGCTGGACGCGCTTCGCCCGAGGGTGAAGGCAATTGGGCAGCGTCAACGTTTGAAGACCTGGTGCAGTACAACGATGGCTTCCGGACCAACCTCATCGGGACACCGCAACAGATCGCTGAGCGCATCGTTGCATTGAAAGCAATCGGCGTCGACTTGGTCTTGTCCGCGTTCCTGCATTTCATCGAGGAAGTGGAATACTTTGGTGAAAAAGTGCTACCGCTGGTGCGCGCATTGGAACAAGAACGAACGCAAGTGCGCGATGCAATCGACCAGGTTGCGTGAGCCATTCATGTCCGCCGCCCTCGCTATCCCCGACGCGCTACTGAAGCTGGACCATATCTCATTGGTTTTTGGTGGCGTCCAGGCGATCAACGATATTAGTTTCGCCGTCGCCAGCAATGAGATATGTGCGTTGATCGGTCCAAACGGTGCAGGAAAAAGCTCCCTGCTGAATGTGATAAATGGTGTCTATCGTCCTCAAACAGGTGAGATCCACTTTGATCGCGCGCCGTATCATCGAATCACCCCGTATCGTGCGGCCTCGTTGGGAATATCACGGACCTTTCAAAACATCGCGCTATTCAAGAAATTGAGTGTGCTGGATAACGTGCTGACCGGACGGACACGCCATCGATCCAGTACGTGGCTCGAACAGGCACTGCATGTGGGGCGCGCTGCAGAAGACGATCGCAGACAGCGAGAGCACGCGGAAGTCGTGATCTCCGCGCTTGAACTGCAAGCTTATCGACATCGCATCGTCTCTACGCTGTCATATGGCCTTCAAAAACGCGTCGAACTGGCACGCGCCTTGGCATCGGAACCGCGTTTGTTGCTGTTAGACGAACCTATGGCGGGCATGAATGCCGATGAAAAGCAGGATATGACTCGTTATATCGTTGATGCGAAACGTCAATTTGGCCTGTCCGTTGTGTTGATCGAGCATGATATCGGCGTTGTGATGTCACTCGCCGATCATGTGGTCGTTCTTGACTACGGCAAGAAAATTGCGGATGGCCTACCGGCCGACGTTCGCATTCATCCAGACGTCATCGCCGCTTATCTGGGGGTACGCCATGCCGCGTGATAAGCACTTGTACATCGGCATGATCACAGAGACGACGCGTGGATTTCTTTTTTGAAGTACTGATAGGCGGGTTATTGTCCGGCGTCATGTATTCGCTTGTCGCTATTGGCTTTGTTCTTGTCTACAAGGCATCTGGGGTCTTCAACTTCTCCCAGGGTGCGTTCGTTCTTTTTGGCGCGCTTACGTTCGTCAGTCTGGTCGAGCGGAATGTGGCACCTTGGCTAGCCTTCCTGCTGACCCTCATCGTGCTGGCAGCAATATCCATTGCCGTCGAACGGATCGTGCTGCGGCCTTTGATAAATCGATCGCCCATGGTCATCTTCATGGCAACGCTTGGATTGAGCTTCATCCTCGAGGGTGGTGCGCAATGGTTGTGGGGCGCGCAAGTGCATGCCCTCGACTTAGGGATTACCGATGTGCCATTGACCATTGGCGGCATCATGGTAAGCCGTTTCGATATCTTTGCGGCGACGGTGGCGATTGCCCTTGTCGTCCTGCTGTCACTGGTCGCGAAGCGGACACGACTCGGGTTGGCGTTGCGCGCCGTTGCTGACGATCCGTTGGCCTCTCTGGCCATTGGCATTCATCTTCCGCGCGTACTCGCCTGCGTGTGGACCATCGCCGGCTTTACCAGTCTCGTTGCCGGTTTATTATGGGGTGCCAGGCTTGGCGTGCAATTCTCCCTGTCACTGGTGGTACTCAAAGCGCTGCCGGTACTGATCATCGGCGGCTTTTCGTCTGTCGGGGGCGCGATTGTTGGCGGGCTGATCGTCGGCGCGCTCGAAAAACTCGCCGAAATTTATCTCGGCCCCCTCATCGGCGGTGGTATTGAAAATTGGTTTCCGTACTTCCTCGCGACGCTCTTCCTACTGGCACGCCCTGACGGCCTGTTCGGTCAACCGCCCGTCCAACGAGTCTGAGTCCGATTATGCCATCCAGGAATTTCATCATTTCAAATGATACGCCATCCTTATCGAAATCTAGAAGAAAGCGATCGCTGTTACTACAACATACGCCGCGCCTAGTACTACTTCTGCTCTTCTTTTTCCTGGTACCGCGTTTTTTCAACGAGTATTGGTTGTCGGCGATACTTACACCGTTTCTCATCCTATCTCTCGCCGGGATGGGTCTGAATCTGCTCACTGGCTATGCCGGGCAATTGTCATTAGGGTCCGCGGCATTCATGGCAATAGGTGCCTATGCTAGCTATAACCTGATTACCCGGCTACCCGGACTTTCGCCGCTGGTCGCGATTGTGCTTGGTGGCGGAATCACTGCGCTTGTGGGGGTCGTTTTCGGTTTGCCAAGCATTCGAATCAAAGGCTTTTATTTGATCGCATCGACGCTCACCGCACAGTTCTTCGTAGAATGGCTGTTGACCAGCATTCCATGGTTTTCACATGACGACAGCTCGGGTGTACTCAGCGCGCCAAATCTTTTGCTGTTCGGCTGGCCGGTTGCTTCGCCTGTTACCCGCTACTTGTTTGCGCTTGGCGTGACCGTCGTCCTGTTCTCGTTTTGCTCGGGGGTCGTCCGGAGTGAGCTCGGACGCCGCTGGATGGCCGTACGCGACATGGATACAGCCGCTGCCATTATTGGTATCCCCATAATACGAAGCAAACTACTGGCTTTTGGCATCAGTTCCTTTGTTCTCGGCATCGCCGGTTCTTTGTGGGCTTTCACCTACCTTGGTACGGTCGAACCACACGGCTTCAGCCTCAACCTGTCATTTCAGATCCTGTTCATCATCATCATCGGTGGCATGGGAAGTATCGCCGGCAGCGTATGGGGTGCCGCTTTTATCGTATCACTACCAATCCTGCTGTCGAACGCCGCCAGCACATTGGCCGGCATCGGCATTGCCGTTGGCGACTTACAAAACATACAACACCTGCTATTCGGCGCTTTAATCATTTTCTTTCTGGTCAAGGAACCTGATGGTCTCGCCTGCATGATGCAGCGTGCACGGCATCGCTTGGCAAGTCTGATCAGACGAACCTGAGAGTCCGGCTCATTTCTCTGACCTTCTTCTTTTTACTTCTTGCTCTATTCCAACTCGCACTACCAAAGGAATTCTGTATGACGACGTCCTCATCCCGGGTACGCATCCGCACGCCGTTCCATCATGCAGCACACAGTGCTGCCGCATGCGCGCGCGCATTACAACGTACACATCGACTGATCCGCGGATTGGCAATGCCCCTTGCACTCGCCGCAGTGCTGACGGTATCCACGACATTGGCGAACGCGAAAGCGGAAGAATACTTCCCGTTGCAGAGTTACCGTGTCGGTCCCTATGCGGCGGGCGGATCGGGTTTCTTCGGGGGATTTATCGACTACATGCAGTTGATCAACAAACGCGACGGCGGCGTTAATGGCGTCAAACTGGTCTGGACTGAATGCGAAACGGAGTACATAGTCGAGAAAGGCGTTGAATGCTATGAGCGCATGAAGCACGGATATCATGGTGCACCCACGGCGGCGACAAACCCGCTATCAGTCGGCATCGCCTATGCAACCATCGATCGCTCTACTGCGGACAAGATCCCGCTGATCACGATCAATCATGGCCGTACCGACTCGACCGATGGCGCAGTGTTTCCTTACGTGTTCCCGCTTCAGTTGAATCCGTATAGCGAAGTCTCTGCGATCATCAATTACATTGGCGAGCGTGCCGGCGGCGACAATCGTTTACAAGGAAAGAAGATCGTCGTGCTATACCACGGCTCGCCCTATGGCCGCGAAACCATTCCAGTGCTGAATCTGCTGGCGAAGAAATACGGCTTTGCGTTGACGCAGATAGAAGTCCCCGATCCGGGCAATGAGCAAGGTTCGCAATGGCTGAACATTCATCGTATCCAGCCCGACTGGGTGATACTGCGGGGCTGGGGCGTCATGAATCCGGTCGCATTGAAGTCCGCGCAGAAGGTAGGCTTCCCGGCAGATCACATCATCGGGAACATCTGGTCGAATTCAGAAGAAGATGTTCGGCCGGCCGGGGATGCCGCCAAAGGCTATATTTCGATCACGACGCATCCGTCCGGAACCGATTTTCCAGTCTTGCAAGCCATAAACCAATACGTGGTCAAACCTGGTGACGGCAATCTTAAAGATTCCAACCGTTTCGGTACGGTGTATTACAACCTGGGTGTCGTGAACGGTATTCTCAATGTCGAAGCGTTGCGTATAGCGCAAGCAAAATATGGCGACAAGCCGCTGACTGGCGAACAAGTTCGCTGGGGGTTCGAACATCTCAACCTCGATAACGCCAGGCTGAAGGCGCTCGGTGCGCTCGGCCTAGTGCAACCTTTGAAGCTGTCATGCTCGGATCACGAAGGTGGCGGCGCCGTCCGATTTCAACAGTGGGACGGTACACATTGGCAAGTCATTAGCGACTGGGTTCAGGCCGACCGCGCTTTGCTCCGGCCTATCATTGAGAAATCCGCAAACGCGTATGCCAAGGAAAAGAGCATCACGCCCCGCGACTGCGATAAGGAGCTTTGACGATGAACACGTCGTCACAGTCCGCCTTACTGGCAGTTGATGATCTTCATGTAACGTACGACGGTATCATTTCCGCCTTGCGAGGCGTGTCGCTTTCTGTCGCCGAGGGTGACATCGCGGCACTTTTGGGGAGTAACGGCGCAGGTAAGTCGACGACGCTAAAAGCCATTTCCCGATTGATCGGGGCGGAACGCGGGGAGATTACCCGCGGCAGCATATGCTATCGCGGCTGCGATCTCGCCCAGACGCCGCCCTGGCGACTTGCTTCGCAGGGTCTCGTGCAGGTACTCGAAGGGCGCCGTTGCTTTACCCATCTGAGCGTCGAGGAAAACTTGCGGCTGGCCGCTTTCGTGCGACGCCCGTCCAACGCCGCGCTGAAACAGGATCTGGAGCGCGTCTACACACTGTTCCCGCGGCTGAAAACCCGTCGTACGGCATTGACTGGACTGACCTCAGGCGGCGAACAGCAGATGGTTGCGATAGGCCGGGCATTGATGGCTCGCCCTACCCTTATCTTGCTGGACGAACCATCCATGGGCCTGGCTCCTCAACTGGTCGAGGAAATTTTCGATGCCATCGCCGCACTGAATCGCGACTCAGGCGTCAGTTTCCTGCTGGCCGAGCAGAATTCGGCGTTGGCCTTGCGGTTCGCGCGATATGCCTACGTACTCGAGAACGGACGCGTTGTCGCAAGTGGAAATGCTGATGTGCTGGGTACCCTAGACCAACTGCATGCAGCCTATCTTGGCACCGAGACCGGATAAATTTCGAAACCTGTTCCTCACGTTGTCTGGGCGTACATGATCCGATGGGAGCATTACTCCGGACGATTAGATATTAATGAGATAAGAGTTATGACACACCACATCGACAAGCAGCACACCATTCCAGCGAGCCTATCCCGGGGTACAGACTACGAAGCACTCGCGGCCCACTTTCGACCGATCTTCGCGCGTATTGCCGAAGGCGCGCTAGATCGGGAACGTCGCCGCGCCTTGCCTCATGAGCCGATCGAATGGTTGAAAGCGGCGGGCTTCGGTGCGGTGCGCGTGCCGGTAGAAGCGGGCGGGCGCGGTGCATCGTTGCCGCAGCTCGTGCAACTGTTGATTGAATTGGCCGAAGCCGACGCTAGCCTGCCACAAGCACTGCGCGGACATTTCGCTTTTGTAGAAGATTGCTTGAATGCCGCGCCTAGCCCCAATCGTAGTACGTGGTTCGATCGCTTCGTTTCCGGTGACCTCGTTGGCAACGCCTGGACAGAAGTTGGTGACGTCAAAATCGGTGATGTGATCACACGCGTCAAGCGGCAAGGCGATCGCTGGGTCGTGAATGGGAAAAAGTACTACAGTACCGGCAGTATCTTTGCGGACTGGATAGATGTGTACGCACAGCGCGATATCGACGGCGTCGACGTCATCGCGGTGGTCAATACCCATCAACCAGGGGTCAAGCAAACGGATGACTGGAATGGTTTCGGGCAGCGTACCACCGGTAGCGGCACGTCGGAATTTGTCGATGCGGTCGTCGAGACGGAAAACGTGATCGATTTCTCCACGCGTTTCCAGTACCAGACGGCATTGTATCAATTGGTTCTGCTGGCAGTCCTCGCCGGTACCGGACGCGCAGCGCTGCGGGACATTGCCGCCGAGGTTGCGAAACGTGACCGAGTGTACAGCCATGGCAATGCCGCGACTGTGAAGCAAGACGCACAGGTGCTTCAAGTGGTCGGGCAGGTGGCAGCTCAGGTGTATGCTGCCGAGGCCGCAACGATCCGCGCGGCGGAACCAGCGCAACGCGCATATGAGGCCCGCTTTGGCCACGATGCGGCAAAGGAAGAAACGGCCAATATTGCCGCGGAAATCGAGTCGGCGAAAGCACAAGTGATCGTGACCGAACTGATCCTTCAAGCCAGTACCGCGCTATTTGACGCATTGGGCGCCTCGGGGGTAAGCGAACAGAAGCTACTCGACCGACACTGGCGCAATGCGAGAACGGTGTCATCCCATAATCCACGTATCTACAAGCAACGCATCGTTGGTGACTGGGAGGTTAACCGTACGCCGCCGCCATATATCTGGCAGATCGGTGGCGTGCGCTGAAAAGGGCCGAGACGCGCTGCGCCAACGCACCGCAGACGTTAAACCGTGACACCGGCGTCGCGCCGCTCGTCACGGCAGTGCATGGTCGATCTTATTCCATTGATGTCATGGAAAACGCCGCGGACGTACCTTCGCCAGCTTCGCCCAAAAAATGCGTGATGGTTTGTTCAATCAACAACCGCGTAAGGCCTTGTACGATAAATACGACTCGGGTTGTGTGATCATCGTCAGGCCACGTGGCCAGCCGCAACGGCTCATGCAACAACTGCTGCACCCCGTGAAAGACAACAGGCCGCGATTCGCCGATGAAGTTGCCGATCCCCTTCACCCGCAAGATATGTTCGCCGTGGTAAGCGAGCAGTACCGTTAGTGCGGTTTCGAATGCATGCATCGGAAGGGGGCGAGAGTATCTCAGGCAGAAACTGTCAATATCTGGATGACGCAAACGCGGCGTCATCGCACCACGTGCCATAAACTTGCTCGAGGCAGGTTCGCTGCGCAACCAGCGCCGTAACGTCTGCGGCGTCATGATGTCGAGTACCTGTTGTGCGTCGATATCACCGTTATGCACCACGATACGCGGTGCACCGGGATTCAGCGCTTCAAGTGCTGTTTCCAGATCCGCGAGCGCGGTTACGTCAATCATCTCAGCCTTTGTAAGCAATAGCCGATCTGCGAACGCCACCTGCTGGCGTGATTCCTCGTGACGGGCAAGCTGCTCTATTCCATGTTTTGCATCCACGGTTGTCACGACGCCGTCGAGTTGCAATCGCCCTTCCAGCGCCACATCACCGAGCAGCAATGAAACCACCGGGCCTGGCCGCGCAAGACCTGTGGTTTCGATCAAGATACGCTCGAAAGCGGGAATCTCGCCGCGCGCCCGGCGCTCCAGCAGATCCGTCACGGTCGCGGCCAGTTCGTCCCGCACGCCGCAACACAGGCAGCCATTTTGCAGCAACGCGACCGTTTCGTCGCGTGAGGTGCTGATGAAGAGATGATCAAGACCAATCTCCCCCAGTTCATTGATCACCACCGCACATCGGCCCAGCGCCGGTTGCGGCAGCAGCCGATTAAGCAGTGTGGTCTTGCCGGAACCGAGAAACCCGGTCAGCAACGTCAAGGGAAGCGCAACGGATGACATGTCGACGTTTCCTGAGGCTCATATCACTTGCAAGTCATGGCCGACGATGATCTGCCCGTCGAAATGCTTTCGAACGTCGACTGCCCACATGTCGTCGGTAATCGCCGGATCGCCTCCCGGCACGAAATGGCTCAGCACCAGTGTCTTCACGCCTGCCGCCGCGGCGATTTTGCCGACTTGCTCTGTTGAGGTGTGGCTCTTCAGCAGGTGATCGAGCAGCGTTGGCGCATTGTCGACATTTGCCATGAGCTTTCTGAGTGCAGGCAGGTACATGACTTCGTGCACCAGTACATCCGCGCCTTTCGCGAACTCGGCAAGCGCGGGGTAGTAAGCCGTATCACCGGAGAATACAACGGTACGATCTCGCGTTTCGAAGCGGTAAGCGAATGCCGGTTTGATCGTGTAATGATCGACCAGCATCGACGTGACACGCACACGCTCATCTTCCATCACGAGACACGGGTCATCGAATTCATGAACGTTGATCAATGGCCGGAACGGCGGACGGCCTTCTTCGCGCATCCGCACATCGATGTCAATGGCATTCATGTCTACGAAGTCATCAATCATTTTTTTCATGCGGGGCGGGCCGTACAAATTGACCGACGTACGAAGGCCGCTGGCCCACGCCAGGAACACGAGGTTGCCAAGGTCCGCGTTGTGGTCCGAATGATGATGCGTCAGGAAGACATCACGAATGCCCGACAGCTTGATGCCCGCTTTGGTCAATTGCAGCGCGACCCCGTTACCGCAGTCGACCACGTATGGCTGGCCGTCGACAATAAGTACATTCGCCGGGGCCGCACGGAGGTCCGACGGGGTTGGGCCGCCCTTGGTGCCGAGCAAGATCAGTTGCGTGCCTTTTACCGGATGTCCTGGAACGGCGGTAACGTCTGTAGCACCGGGGGATGTGGCCGCCTGGGCATCCGGAATCCACGGCATTGCCGTGGCGGTTCCTGCTGTCACGGCAATTCGCATAAAATCACGACGCGAGCGTCCAAACGGCTGATCACTCATGGGCCTGGTATTTCCTGATAATGTGGGTAGTGTCCATGCACGGCTCGGAATGAACCGGGCGGTTCCGCACGCCGCGTGGCCAACGGAAGATACGGTTAACTCAGACGTATCTTGGGCTGTACCAGACCATTGATTCGCTCCGCGGTCCAGAGCAAGCTGGCTTTCCTGAAACCATGCAATCCTTGCTGATGCTGGCGGTATAACATGGCATGGCTAAGCTGCGCAAACCGCCCCTTGATAAAACCACCTTTGAACAGTCCAAATTGCCCAAGTGTTCCAAAAGCATTGTATTCGCTCAACGACACAAGCGATCCGAGATCACGAAACACAAAGTTGGGTAACGGGCGTCCGTCGAGCCAGTCCGGCAGGTGCTGGGCCAGGAATTTTGCCTGTTGCGTAGCAACCTGGGCGGTAGGAGCCAGAGGACGTTCGCTGCCCGGAAGCGACAACGTGGAACAATCACCGAGCACGAAGATTTTTTCGTCGCTGATTGACTGCAACGTTGGCAGGATGGCTATTTGATTCGACTTGTTTGCGGTGATGCCATCAAGCGCACCTAAAAAATCAGGGCCTTTCACGCCCGCCGCCCATACCATCAACTGCGCAGGCACCTTGCTACCGTCGCCTAGTTGGAGACCATCGGCATCGACGGCGCTCACCCGCGTATGCGTTTTGACATTGAAACCGATTTTGCGGAGCTGCTCCTCCGCCAATGCCGATACGGTCGATGGAAAGGCGGCCAGTACACGAGGGGCACTCTCTATGAGCGTCACTTCGAGGCGGGCGCGAATGTCAGGGTCGCCATAACCGGCGGCCAACTCCATTAATCTGCTCAACTCGGCAGACAGTTCCACGCCGGTCGCGCCGGCACCCACGATGGATACTCGCAACTTGCTGCCCGAAACCACGCTTTGGAATATCTTTATGCGTAATGCTTCATTGAACCATTCGGCCTGCGCCTGACTGTCAATGGAAAAACAATGTTCGCGTACCCCAGGAATCCCAAAATCGTTTGCCTGGCTTCCGACAGCGATGACCAGCACATCATATGGGATCGTACGTTCATCGATGACAAGCTCACCCGAAGCGGATGTGAGTTTCCCCAGTCTTACCTCCCGCTGATGACGATTCAGTCCTACCATTTCGCCAGGTTGATAGTCGAAATGGTGCTCGCGTGCGTGCGCGAGGTAAGTGACCTGCTGCTGCTTTATGTCGCGCGTGCCAGCCGCAATTGTATGCAGCATCGGTTTCCAGACGTAAGTCGGGCTTTTGTCAACCAACGTGATATGCGCCTTTCCCAGACGGCCAATCGAATCGCCAAGTTTCGTGGCAAGCAGGAGTCCGGCAATACCGCCACCGACGATCACGATTCGACTGGAATTAGGCATTTTCAATTCAACGAGTGATGAATAAAATATAGGATACGGCTTCGATGGACTTCGTGCAAGCGACGCGTCGGAGGACGGCGGCCGCGCTTCGAACGTTTCCGCACCGAAATGGCTATCTATTTTATGAAATGCACGGATATTCCGGCATCACCCAACGCGACCGAGGTAGCACCGCGACGTACGCGAGGGCGACCGGTGTTCGGTGGCTCCGACGCACCCGACATACTTCTGCGTGCTGCGCGTGACGCATTCGCACGACGCGGCTATGACGCAACAAGCATGCGTGGCATTGCGAGAGCGTCGGGCGTCGACCCAGCCCTCGTCGCGCATCACTTCGGGTCCAAGGAAGCGCTATGGTCGGCTGTTGTCAAGCAGATTGGTGATGAGTCGGCACCGCTTCTCGCAAACATCAATGCCCTGCGCAGCGATTCAAAACTCACGTGTAAAGCGAGAATGGAGGCCGCTGTATTGATGCTGGTAGAACAAGTGTTCCGAAGTCGCGATGTCGGAATGTTTTTTTCAACAGCTGCGACGGAAAATGGAGAACGCCTAGCCTTGTTGATCGATCTTCTGGTCAGGCCGATGTATGAAGCATTCTTGCCTTTATTTGTCGCCGCGATCACATCAAAAGACATGCCGGAACAAGATCCGACAATCTTGTTTACGTTACTGATCAATGGCATCAGCAAAACCGTGGCGTATCGCCATTTACTCTCGCCATTCTCACCACTGCCAAGCAACGAAGAAGATTTCAAACACGCTGTCACGCAGTCCGTTTTAGCCATGCTGCGCTAACCTGTCGCTATATGGGGGCATGACAGGAAAGCGCCGCACGAAGTTGAGTAATGCGCAATCCATTTCAACATCATGACAATTGCAAAATCTCCACGCCCATTGGTTCCAGCGTTAGCGATCCTGCAACCGTTCGTCCGGTCAGCGCGCTGATCGCTCCCGTTACGTTCAGGTCAACGCTATTTTTTTCTTTCGTGAGGTTGAGAACAAACATCAACCGCCTTCCGTCACCGGAGCGCACCGACAGCTCCACGCCTGTTGGCAAATTATCGACGGGATCTAGGCCGAGCATTTTGGCTATCTCGAATATCAACGCCTTATAACCGGCGTCGTCCAGAATCGTTCCAATATAATACGCACAGCCTTGTCCATATGCGTTGCGGGTAATCGCGGTGCGCCCCGCAAAAAAGTCCGTGGCATAGACGGCAATCGATTCTGCTGTTGTCGGAGTGAGAATGTCGCACCACTGAGAACAGGCCAGCTCCACCGTGCCATGCAATCTGATCGCCTGAACGTCACGACCGACAGGATCATATTCTTCGACGACAACACCCGCCACGTTGCCTAGCCCGCTTGGCAAGGCGGACGCCAGGCAGACGTTCCGCATGTTCTTTACCCCCGAGCGCGTCGTCAAGATCACTGCCCCGCCCTTCGCGACATAATCCGTCAACTTCTCCACGACTTCGGGGTTTTCAAGGAACAGGAATGGTGCAACCACGAGACGATATTTGGCAAAGTCGGAAGTCCAGTTAACGACATCCGTGCCGATGCCCAAGCGAAGAAATGTGCGGTGGATCTGTTTGAAGTTCGCAAGGTACTCGAAACCATCCGACTGCGGCTGGATCTTGAGTGCATTTAGCTGTTCATGCGAAAATAGCATGGCGACATCATTCACCACCGTCGTGCCTTCCAGCAACGGCGACAGGCGCCTTGCTTCTTCGCTGAATCGCTCAAATTCCGCAAAACGACGTCCCGGCTTGCCATGATGATCATGAAGGCCGTGCCAGAACTGCTCCGCGCCGATCCTCGCGGTACGCCAGCGGAATTGCACAACCGCATCTGCCCCGCGCGAGACGCTTTGCCACGCATACGCCCGAATCATCCCCGGAGACGGCATTCGCGACATGGGATGCCAGCAACCAGGCGTCCCGCTTAGCTGTTCCATTACCCAGAAGTTTTTCTGTTTGACACCGCGGGTCAGGTCGTGGGTCAACGCACCGTGGTAGATCTGGGATTTGCTGTCGTTCGCAAGGTCTGTGCTCGGATAGTAATCCACCGACGCAAAATCCATGCTGTCGAACAGATCGTAATAGTCGTTGATGACTGGATAGCCCCACAGGTTATGTGTTACAAACTGCCCCGGACAATGCTTGCGAATGATGCTCGCTTGGAAACGATTAAAATCCGCAACTGAATCCGAACAGAAACGATGGTAATCCAGCAGGAAAGAGGGATTCAGATAGGGGGAGCCACCGAGAGGCGTCGTGACTTGGGTCCAGTCCGTATATTCGCCGCTCCAGACGACCGTGCCCCATTCGCGGTTGAGCGTTTGAAGATCGCCATATTTATTTTTCAGCCAATGTCTGAAGTCATGGGCGGCACCATCGCTGTGACTCTCATTGCCAATCATTTCGTTATCAGTTTGCCAGCCGATCACGTTCCGATTCCCGCCGTAATGCGCAGCCAGTTTCTCGACGATGATTTCCGTGTAACGACGCAACGACGGACTGTTATAACATCGATGCAAACGCACGCCGGGATAAATCGGCTGGCGCTTGTTATCAAGTGGAAGCACATCGGGACATTTAGACACCAGCCAGTTCGGTGGGGTGGCGGTCGGGGTACCAATCACGATCTTGATACCGTGCCTGCCAAGCGTATCGATCGCCTCGTCGAGCCAGACAAAATCGAATTGGCCCTCTGAAGGCTCGAGGCGCGACCAGGCAAATTCCGCAAGCCGCACGATCGTGATCCCAACGCGCTGCATACGGGCAGCATCGTCTTCCCAGATCTCGCGTTCCCAATGCTCGGGATAATAATCAACGCCAACGTTCATAAAAAGGTTCCTGAATGTAAAGATGGCGGGTCAATTGCAACCCGGCTCGACAGACATGCACTGGCCTGCTAACCCTTGGTCGCACCAAACGTCAAGCCTGCGACGAAATGCCGTTGCATGCTGAAAAACAGCAATACGGAAGGCAACGCTGCCAGCAGCGACCCCGCGGAAACTAAGTTCCACGACGTGGTCCACTGACCCTTCAACGCCGCGACGCCAACGGTAAGAGGCGCTGCGTCATCACCCTGTGTCAGACATAGCGCCCAGAAGTAGTCGTTCCAGACGAAAGTAAAAACCAGTACCGCAAGCGCAGCGAGTGCGGGACGGATCAGCGGCAACACAATCCGGTAAAAGAGTTGCCATTCGCTCGCACCTTCCACCCTGCCGGCCTCTATAAGTTCATACGGCAATTCCTTGATGAAATTTCGCAGAAACAGGGTGCAAAAACCTGTCTGAAACGAAAGGTGAAAGAGGATAAGTCCGCCAACGGTGTTAAACAATCCCAGTTGCAACGTAAGATCGCGAACAGGAATCATCAAGATCTGAATAGGCACGAAATTGCCGGCGACAAATATGGCAAGCAAGGCGGCGTTGCCCTTGAACTCGTACGTCGAAAGCGCAAATCCGGCCATGGCGGAAAGCGCAATCGCGCCAAGAACCGATGGAAACGTAATGAGGCAACTGTTCCACGCGTAGTGCAACATGGGCGTGTCGGTGAGTACGGTCCGGTAGTTCTGCCACGCAGCGAAATCGTGCGGCCAGCCCCAGTAGTTGCCTTGCATGAGCTCATCGGACGACCGCACGGATGTCACGAGAACGGCAAGCAATGGTAGCAGCCAGATGATCAGCGAGATAGGCAGTGAAATCTTGTAAAGCACGCGATTCGCAGGCTTCCAGCGCGCAACGGGTAGTGGATACATGGTAGCTCCGTGAATCAGCGGTCAGCGCGCAGCAAACGGCGCAATTGATAGGTTATGAACACGAGCATGATCAGAAACAGTACAACTGCAATCGCGGCCGAGTAGCCAAAGCGGAAATACTTG
Source organism: Robbsia andropogonis (assembly GCF_000970345.1). Taxonomy (GTDB): domain Bacteria; phylum Pseudomonadota; class Gammaproteobacteria; order Burkholderiales; family Burkholderiaceae; genus Robbsia; species Robbsia andropogonis. The sequence continues at coordinate 49,582 of NZ_LAQU01000011.1, forward strand.
ATTGCCTGGTCATACATGAAGTACGCGAGTACCGTGGAACTGTCGAACGGGCCACCCGCCGTCATTACGGAGATCAGATCGAAGCTACGCAATGCGCCGATGACCGTCAGCGTGATCGCCATGAACGTCGCGGGGCGCATTTGTGGCAGAACGACGTGCCAAAGTAGCGACCATCCGCGTGCGCCTTCAAGGCGCCCCGCTTCGATCACCTCGGGATTGATGCTGGTGAGACTGGTCAGGAACAAAATCATGCATAACGGCACTTGTACCCAGAGGGCCGCCACGATGATGCCGAATGTTGCCTCATGCTCATCCCCTAGGACAGGGACGCCGTGACCTACGATGAGCTTCAGCAAACCGAAAGACGGATCATAGAACCAACTGAAGACGAGACCGATCACCACGCCCGATACGACGAACGGGGCGAAGAATAGCGACTTGACGATCCGCATTCCGCGAACGGTTTGGTTCAGATAAAGCGCGAGAACGAGCCCGATCGGCGGCGCGAGCAAGAGCAAGACAAGCCATATCACGTTATTTTTTAACGCGGTATAGAAAGTATCAGAATGCAATAGCTCGCGGTAATTACCGAGTCCGATAAAAGTGCTCGGCCCGACGCCATCCCAATCGTAAAAGCTCAGGACAATACTGCGAATGATGGGATAGATCACGTAAAGAAGAAACATGAGACACGCAGGCGCCAGAAAGAGCGCAGCTGCACGGCGACGACGACGTGCCAGCGGAGACGCAACGACAGATGCGGACATGATTCGGCTCGATAGGCGCGGATAGCGCTCGTGGATTCTGGACGTTCGGCCCGACCGAAAACCGTCAGGCCAGCATTGCTGAACGCTTGTCTTATTTCTTGTATATACGCTCGCGTGTTTCTTCGAGATGCGCCAGCACGGCATCAAGTGTGGAGGGATCGCTCACGAAGCGCTGCATCCCCTTCATCCCCTCATCCGCCATTTCCTTTGTCATGTCGCGGTCGTAGAACTGCGCGATGCCACCCTTGGTGTTCGAAAGAATCTGGAAACCTTTCTTTGCAAACGGGTCATCAGGGACCGCAGCCTGATTATTTGCAGGAAGTGATCCAAAGGCCTTGGCGAGTGCGCCGTTCATCTCGGGTCTCGACATAAACGCGAGGAAACGTCTTGCATCGGCTTTATTCTTCGCGCGAGCGGGAATGTTCAGGCAATCCGCGGACCCATCTTCAGCAATGGGCTGCTTCGGGTCCATGACAGGAAACTGAAAGTAGCCTATCTTCGATTTGACCCCATCGGCAAAGCCGCCGGAGATAAATGTACCCATCAGCATCATCGCGGCCTGCCCTTGTATCAGCAGCGGCTGAGCGGAATCGAGCGTATAAGACAGGGAATTATCGACGAAGTACTTATTGTCGATCAGGACTTTCCACGCTTCGTAGACTTTCTTGACACGCGGGTCCGTGTAGGGAATCTTGCCATCCATCAGTTGCATGTGGAAAGCATAGCCATTCAGACGCAGATCGATATAGTCGAACCACGCGGCGAGCGTCCAGGAATCACGGCCACCCACGGCAATAGGCGTGATGCCAGCGGCCTTGAGCTTCTTGCAGTCGTCGAGAAATTCCTGCCAGGTTTTTGGTTCACCCTTGATGCCGGCTTTTTCAAAAAGGTTTTTTCGATAAAACAGTCCCCAAGAGAAATAGTCGGTGGGTACCGCGTACTGTTTTCCCGCGTAAGACGACGGTTCCTTCAGCGACGCAAAGCTGGTATTCCATCCGTTCTTTTGCCAGTCGGACGAGATATCTTCAAGCAGACCACGCTGCGCGTAATAACGCATCCGCTCACCTTCGTGCCACTTGATGATATCGGGTGCCTGCGAGATCAGCCAGCCAGGAAGCTGGACTTTGTAGGCCTCTTCCTCCACAAACGATGCCTTCACCTTGATATCCGGATTTGCCTTCTCGAACTGGGCGAGCGCAGTGTCCCAAAAAGCACGCTGATTAGCACCTTTGAATGCGAGATTGATTGTCAGTTCGCCCGCGTGGACCTGCGCGGCGAACGCCAGCATCGCGCAAAGCGCAGTCAATCGGTATCTTTTTTTCATTGTCGTCTCCAAAAGGTTATGCGTCCGTTCAAATCGCGAGCCCTTCTTCAGTAAATAAGTGGCTGCATTTCGGATCGATTGCAAGGTGAACCGTATCGCCCGGCCGAACGGACGGATCGCCCGGCACCTTGACCAGAATCGTCGTCCCATCCGCGGCACTGCAATGTAGATAGCTTTGCTCGCCCAGACGTTCGACAAGCGTTACAGCACGTCTCAAGGTGGATTGCGGTTGCAGGGCTTCGGATTGTTGATGTGTCTTGGCGATCGAAATATGTTCAGGTCGCGCGCCGAGCGTCACCGACTGACCGGGTGTCAAACGTCGCCGCTTCCCCGCCACAAGGATCTGTTCGCCTGAACGCGTCAGGGTAATGGTGACATCGGCGCTCGTCGCATGACTTACAATGGCCGGCATGAAATTCATCTGCGGCGACCCGATAAAACCCGCCACGAAACGGCTATTTGGACGTAGATACAGATCCATGGGCGTACCCACTTGTGCAATGCTGCCGGCCGCCGCGGCGTCGCGACCCACGTTGAGCAGTACGATCTTGTCCGCCAGCGTCATTGCTTCGACCTGATCGTGGGTGACATAGACCGTACTCGCTTCAGTGAAGCGTCGGTGAATGCGTGCAATTTCCACGCGTGTCTGGCCGCGCAGCGTCGCATCCAGATTGGAAAGCGGCTCGTCGAAGAGGAACACGCCTGGCTCGCGAACAATGGCCCGGCCGATTGCCACCCGCTGCCGTTGGCCTCCGGATAGCGCCGCCGGTTTTCGATCCAGCAATGGCTCGAGCTGGAGAATTCGCGCTGCTTCCGCGACTTTGCGATTGATTTCCTTGGCCGGCACTTTGCCAAGTTTCAGTCCGAAGCACATGTTCTCCGCGACAGTCATGTGCGGGAACAGTGCGTAGCTCTGAAATACCATGGCGACGCCACGCTTGGCGGGGGGTACGGTGTTAACCACTTGTCCGTCAATGGCAATGTCGCCGCCGCTCGGATCCTCCAAGCCTGCAATGATCCTGAGCAAGGTGGATTTGCCGCAGCCCGAAGGTCCGAGAAACACACAGAATTCGTCGTGCTCGATCTCAAGATTGACGTCGCGCAGCACCGGCGCATTACCGTCGAATTGCTTCGAGATGCCCCGCAGGGATATGGCGGCCACGACCTGTCTCCAACTTGGTTTAACGTTAAATCAATTCACTTGAAAAAAGCGGTCTAAAGCCGTTCAGTGAATTCGACAACGCACATATGTGTGGGAAATTAGCAGTGCGGCGGAGTGTAGGCAAGTGTTTTTGATCAAGGGTCTACCCGCAATTCCCATCGTTATGTTGGTACCATGGGCGTTCGGATAGTAATGACTAACACAATGTAAGCGGTACCACAGAGGCAGGTTGGGATACAAAATGGGTAAGCGGGAAAGCCTGATGGCTACAATCAAGGAAGTCGCTGAGCTTGCCGGCGTCACGCCAACGACCGTGTCCAACGTGTTGCGCGACCGGGGGCGTGTTGGTATCGCTACTCGAGAACGAGTCTTGGAAGCCGTCTCCGCCAAGGGATATCGGCCGAACCTGAATGCGCGTGCCCTCGTTGAACGCCGTGCGCCGACGCTTGCACTGATGCTTGGCTGCATCACCAATCCGTTCTATCCTGAATTTACCTTACAAGCGAATAACGCCGCGCGTCGTCACGGGCGTTTTTTGCTGGTCTGCAATACCGATTACGAGCCCGACGGCGGCACAGGATTTCTAGCAGACGTCGCGGGCTCGCTATCGGACGGTATTCTTGTTGCAAATAACGGTGACATCCGGATTGACGAATTGAAGGCCATTCAGGCAACGGGCACGCCGGTAGTGATATCCGTATGGGAATTCCCGGAGGTGCTTCCGGGTATTCCCTGTGTTGCTTTCGATTCTCGCAAGGCGGGCTTCATTGCGGCGGAACATCTGCTCGATCTCGGGCATAGGCGGATCGGCGCACTCATCGGGAGCAAGAAGACGGGCATACATGGTGGTCGATACCAAGGGTTTCGCGATGCGCTTCGCGCGCGCAATGTCAGGCATGCCATCGCTGACGCCCGCTTCGGCACCGATTCGTATCAAGGTGGCTACGACGCCGCTATTGCATTACTGACTGCCCGTCCGGATCTCACCGCGCTGTTTGTCTCGAATGATCTTCCCGCGCTAGGCGCACTGAATGCCGCGGCATCGCTCGGTTTAAACGTACCGTCGGATGTCTCGATTGTCGGCGTCACGAATATCGAGCTAGCCAGTCAATCACGGCCAGCGCTCACGACTGTGGCGATACCCACTGCAGAGATGGCCGAACAGAGCATCGAGCTGCTTATCAAGCTTGCTTCGAACGCGCACGATACACCGGCCATGATTCAAACAGCAGAACCTGTACTGATCAAACGCGCCTCGACTGCTTTAGTAAAGCTACGCGCTACTAAGTAGGGTGCCAGAAGCACGCACTACCGCTGCTTTAGCGCATGATTCAGGCGTCCGTGGGTGCGGCCCGTTAGAAAAACAATACGCTCTCGGGCAACCTTATCGGGCGAGGTTCGGTTTTGCGAGTATTTTCGAGTCAGTTCGCTAACAAACCGATGCTTTCGCTAACGCTCGTGAATGTGTTTGATAAATCAAATAGACTTCCTGCCGCAGGTATTGTGTTTATCATGCGGCTTCACCGTTCATGTCATGTAATTGTACTCCCACTATTGTTCATCATTTGCTTCTCTTGAAGGTTCAGACGTACGGGCAATCAACCTGGTTCATACATAAATAAGAAAGATTATGAGCGGATATTCCATTGATAAACTATTCTGGCAACAGCACCTGTCCAAACCAGGATGGGAGAATGTGCCTGTCGAAGAGAAGCATCGGACGCATGAAGAGAAGAAAAAATTGCGGCGAGATCAACGTCTTCGCATACATGCAAGAAAGACCAACAATCTTCTGATCTTAGACAACGATGAACGTAATGCAATCGTCGATGCGAAATTGAAGAAATTGCTCAGCAAGCGGCAAGGACAAAATTGAAGTCGAAATAGTACACGTCGGACAGGCCAATCGCGCCATGCCGTTCGACATCCTGCTCAGGCTAAAGATCCGCTTGCTGTCGATAGTAGGAGCGACCGTGCGACGATAGATGAGGCCGGCATAACGGTCGTTGGCAACGATTAAGCGTCTACCAAAACGTGATACGTCGGAAAACGGGCTTGCGATACTGGTGCGCTGCCCTTTCAGTGTATTGAATATCCTGGCTATCCGCCTAAACTCGACTATCCCGCGAGTCGGATCACGCGATGAACGTTGCCTAACCTAACCAGCGGACAAATTGCGTCACACCGTCGCGAGGAAACCTGGCGTCATCATAATACGCATCATCCTCGGTCGTCTGCGCGTCCGAAAACATGGCGCACCATATCTGGCGAATACCGGTAGTTCCATCTCAGTTCCGTGCCTGATGCAATCGCCTGGCTGGCGAAAAATGCACGAATGGAAAACTGTCGACCGCAATAAGACGACGCGTGAAACGTACGCGCTTCCATGTTGTATCCGCGATCATCCGCTTGGCACACTGCCTTACCATCAGCATTGTACGCAAGCGAGGTATTCGCCATTGCAAGAATATTCTCGCCGTCAACAAACGTGACCGAAGCACCCGCTGCCGCATCCAGTACGAACGTGTCATCCACACAGCAGAAAAACATTGCCGCACTCATCAATCGACCGCCGTAAACACCAAGGCATTCACCGGCTTGTATGCGTCGCGCAGCAAAAACGCCGCGTTGTCCGATGAGGTCGTATTCGCGTTCATCACGCAGGTCGGCGGCAACGATCTTTCGAGAATACAACATGTTTTCGTAAGCCTGCCCGCGCGTGTGGTTATCGATGCGCGGATCGACATAGGGATAAAGATCCTCGATTCGCAGCGTGTTGGACGCATGGGAAGATATTGGCTCCATCACTTTAGAGGTTGCATCCCACAGTACCGCAATGTGAACCGGTTGTCCCAAAGCATCGCGATAGGGGTAGCGTGCATCCACGTCAGAAGAGTACGGCAGACGCGGAATTGCGTTAGCATGCTTGAATCTGTCGAAAGCATCCCGTAGGGCATCCATCGCCTCTTTCAACGCATCCGGGTCGTCTGCCAATGCCTGTTCCGCTTCGGCTTTCAATGTGGGTACGACGTCGAAAATGGCATTATGTCGCGCATCCAGGTCAGTAATGCGTTCCACACCGGCAATACGTTCTTGGATGGTGTCAATCAGCGCTTGCACACGCGACTGTGTCATCGTACTCATGGAATCTTCCCCTTCTCCGTTCGCGAGCTGAATCTTGTATTTCGAGATAAATGCAACGTTAGCCCGCATGCGCGATACACCTGTGCCACGACCGCGAAACAAGCGCGCTATCACCGAAAACATCATGATGTTTCGTTTTGAGCGCTGCTGTGTCGCCGTATCGCGTGACCCTTCAGCTTCCAAAGCATTACGCTCTCTGGCGTGGACGATCATCCGGAACGTGTGCATCGTTCGTACCAGGAGCACCAGATGAAAGGAAGAATCACTTCGTTGCACGGTTCCCCGACAGAAGCGGGGACGGATACCAACGCGGCGCCGAAGGATGCTGCTACATCGAACGCCCGGCTGACACGGCCCATAGGAGCCGGCTTGATGGGTGGGCCAGGCAACGCGTCGCCGCGGCAAAGACCGGCAGTGTCTACGCTGCTACGACGCACGGTGTCGCACAGCCACGCCATGGAACGCATGGCTGCACTCTCACGTAACTTTCAGCGTGAGCAGGAAACAACCGGGGCGGCGCGCCCCGAACCGGCTGCAGAAACACCAGTGCGACCAGCGGCGCCGGCGCCGGTGAAAGCGGCGCAAATCGAATCATCGCAAGCGCGGCCGCAGTTGACACCGCTGTCACAACCCACGGCGGCGAGTACGACTTCCTCTGCGTCCGCCGTTGCAACCCGGCCTTCGGAAACAGGTTCCGAGCCTTACGGTCAAACGCAGCATGCCCCCACGCCGCATCCACAATTCGCGACCCCTTACCCTGCTCCCTACGGGCAAGCAATGCACTGGCCTGCCTGGCACCCACAATTCGCCACGCCCTACCAAGCGCCCTCTCATTGGCAATGGACAGCGTCACACGGAAACGATGTGATGTCCCCGTCGTACTTTCACCATGCATATCAGGGATATGCGCCTGCGGTACAACCGAGCTGGGCGGTGCCGACTTATCACAATTGGGTGGTCGGAGCGAAGCGCCGATTTGGCCTTGCATTCGGCGGTGGCGACGGACCAAACGGCGCGCAGATGCATGCCGGTTTTCACTTCAATGGGCGGTTCCATTTGTTTACATTCGGCTTATATCCGAGTGCGACAAAGCCCTTTTTTCTCTCGACGCAGAGCGGGCGGATGCATCCACCTCATACGCCCGCGCTCGCGCAACACCCCTATCCGCCACCACAATCTTATCAGGCCAATCCGCTCCACATTACGCGTGGCGGGACGGATCCGGTTCACGACCCTGCCGCATACGCCCGCGCGTCACGCCCCTGGACCACGGTTTTAGGTATCACCGAGGAGCACGCCACTTCCCAACTTATTACCCAGCGCTATCGGGAAAAGCGACGCCGGCTATTGAATACGGACGGCCCAACCAACTGGGTGGGGTTTCTCGAATTGGCCGTGGCGCGCGAGAACGCATTGAAAGCGCTCGCGGCACGAATCGCTGGTACATCAAAGATGGAAACATCAACCCATTCGAATTGATGCCCTTCCGCGCCGGTTACGGACCGGCGTGGAGATCATCCACGAAACGCTAATTGACTGTTTCGCGTGTCCTGACAACAGGATCGATAATCAAGCACCGACCTCGACACCGGCCTTTGCATAAGCCTCGTCGCGTGCCGCGCGCAGTGCGTCTGGATTGATGTGTGGACCGGCATTGATCCGACCGTCGCCGGAAGCACGCAAGCGTTTTTGCACAAACTCGGGTGTCAGCACATGCTGCTCGAAGGCGCGTACCTTGGGACGCGCCGCGGTAATGAGGCGGTCATAGTTTCCGGTCTTCACTGCAACACGCGCTTCATGCGTCAAGGTATCGAGCAACGGCTTATACAAATTGCCCGTTTCGGCCCATGTGTCCTTGACCTGCGGATTGAGGGCATCCGATCCGAACAAAAAGCGATTCGGAAATTCGTTGATCAATGATGCCCAGGCGTGAATCGACTCGTGATTGGGCACTTCGGTGCCATCGGGCTGTGTTTTCAACACGATTTGACGCGCTACCCGCGACCAGGAAATATCGATGTGAACATGCTGCATCTTCGGGTCCGACAGAATCGTTCGCAGATTGTTCGCATGGTCTTCCGGTTTTTGCACGAAGCGCCCGATGCCGCCGCAATGCGCCCAAATCACCGTCGTTCGACTCGTCTCGGGTGACGCGAACAGCGATTTAAGGTCATTCAAATAAAGCGGCTTTCCAATTCCATTGGCTCGCTGATTATCCGTCGAGTCTACATCGCAATGCAATACCACCGGCATCCCGATGACGCCGGCGGTCGCTACCAGATTCTTGAAAGATTGAACGTTGGTGGTCAGGTTCGCTTGTCTTGCACCCTCATATTGCTTCTCAACAAGTTCTTTGTGGATGGTCACTTCACCCACTCCGGTAAACATCCCAGGATGCGTAGCAAGCTTCAGCAGCAGTGCTTGAGGACTTAAGGGCGAGCCCAAATGCAGTCCGGTTACCATAGGGTCCAGCCGGTCGCGTTCCGCTTCCGAAAGGTGCGAGAGCTGCATGAATAACGCTGTGTCCGCATCCACCTGCTGGTTCAGCATCAGGTGTGCGCTTTGTGCGATTTCATTCTCGACCGCGGACGTGAGTTCCTCCGGCTTTATGTTGGCGTACTGCTGCTTTACATAATAAGACTCAGGAGGAATGTTGTTATGGTGTGCCGTCTCGGAATGCTCGTCGTGACTGCCGCATGGCATCACATCCGTAGGGATGGGCGACAGTACAGTACGGTGAATACCCACCTCGTCCATCATCGCCAACGCTTCTCGTGGCACCATGCCTTGCTGAACGTAGTTCGTGGGGTGAAAATGGGAATCGTGCATCCAGTGGCCGGTAGCGTTACGACTCGCATGCGCGTCTGCCAGCGGCTTTTGCGCCATTGTGTCCACGGTCGCGGTCAAAGCCGCAGTCAATTCCGGCGTCTCGCGCAAACGCTGCGACACCGCACGACTTTCGTTGGCTGTACCGCGCCGCACTGGGGTCACATCGAACCCTTGGATCGACACGCTGTTGTCGTCAAAAAACCGTGTGTGAGAACGCAGCAGTTTCTGTGCACCAGTGCCTAACGGTGGGTTGCCGCTCACATTTTTTTCGGTCCCGGGACGCTTGGGTGCGGACCCTGAAGGCGCTCCGGCACCACCTAACGACGTGGCATTTCGTTTTCGTGTGCGGCTTGTGTTCGAGCCGCTATTACCGGGGGCGCTCGCTTGCGATGCATGTTCGCTGGCGGAAGCGTGGGACGAATTGATGCGAGGCATATACTTCTCCGTGAAGGTACTTGGTTGCGAAAACTCCTGAGGATGCTAAGCGCCGTAAAGCCAAGAACTCCGATGTCATGGCGAATATATGTTATCGGAAACGAAACAGTGCATATGCACGGAAAAACCGTGTATTTGCCTATGCGCGCTTATCCTCTCTAGGACTTTGAACGCATTAGCTCACGCTGTGCCAACACGCTTTCTGACGCGATACCGAAGATTGGCAAGCCCAACCCAGGAGTGCTCTTCTCGCGACCAACCAATTCGTTGGCGGCGATACGCTCCGGTAGCCAAGAGGCGCGCTCGTGCTACATCGCGTTGAGCGGCTTCGACCAGTCGGTACTGGCACCAGGAGCGGTCTCCCCTGTTGCCGCGTGCATGACCTCCAGTGCACGATACACATCAGCACGCATGGCTTTCGCTGGCTTGAGGCGACGGCGCATCAAAAATGTTTGATTCTTGCGCTGATGCGTTTTCATCAGGTCAAGATCGTGGTCGAGCTTGGCGGATGCCTCTGGATAGTCGCAATGGTAATTCTTCGAGTACATCTCGATCCATTCCTCGCGAGACTGCCTGACAGCCGCGGCAAATGCATCGAACGAAACGAACTGCTGATCCGCATAGCAACCTCGATTGAGTAGTCGCCCATCACGCGCCACCAGCATCACACGCCCGGCAGAGAGACGACTGAGGTGCGCGCCACCAATGCCGAACGGTACGGCACCAGGCAAACCACCGTTAAGATCGCCGTCACGCCAACTCGGATTCACGCTTGTATTACCCTGGGCACTTAATCGCGTCGTGTTGACAAGGGTCTGCCGATCGTATCGGCTCGACCCTTTTTCCTCACGCATTGACGTATCGTTGACACTGTTCAGGTCCAGTATCACGGTCCCGGTCAATCCATACGATCCTCGAACCGACGCCTGCCCGGGCGTCACCGATGCGCCAAGCGTCCCTCGGATATTCTGGCGTCGTGTCTTCCAGTGTGTATCCTGCCAGCCAATCGAAATGTCGGAGCGATCCCCGATTTTCGCTGCAAGACGCTCGAACATCGACGTTTCGGCACCGCTTTCGCGCACCGGCTCTTTGGCTTCGTCGGACAGGAAGTCAACCAGTTCGAGCGCGGTATTGGTTGTCCGTGCATCGTCGTAGGCCATGACGCCCCAATCCCGGCTTTCGTCTGTAAGCCGTTCGCGTGCTACGCGAATCAATACCCCTCGCGGGTTACGATGTTCGCGATCCAACGGCATAATACCGAATGACCCTCCGACCCGTAGTCCGCCAAGCCAGCGCAATTTTTCACTGTAGCCCAGCCGCGCTCCGACGCCTGCCTGGGTGCGACTTCCTTGTTCGGTACCGGTAAATATGTCGAAGCCGGCATTGTTGCGTTGAAGTGTCACCATCGCGCGACGGCTGCGATAATGGCCTAGCGTCAATTCGCCTCCCACGGGCAAATGCCGCAATACGCCTCGATTGGTACTTGTTGATAACCCCCCTGTTCTAACACCATATCGTCCGCCGTCTGCAAAGGACACCTGCGTCGACTGCTGAATATCGGTGATCAACTGCCGCAGTACCCGCTTGACCTCGTCCCGGCTCAAACGCTCGGGCTGCAGGAGCTTGGCTTTGCCCACATCGTCGACATGGTCGAGCGCGGTCTTCACCGTCTCCCATCTATGCACGAGAAATTGCTTGGCAACCGCCCGCAACGCACCGGCATCGAGAAGCATTGGTGCCTCGTCCCGTTCCATGGCACCCGCCACCGGCGCACGGCATTCGAGAACTGCACGCGTGGATTCGTCGACTTCCAAGTCGCCTATGTGGCTTGCAGGCCGAGTCGAAAGGGCCGCAAGCGCCGCAGCCGCGGCCTCACGTTCACGTGCTCGCGGGCTGTCGGGCGGCAAGACAGGCCCCCGCGGGCTGCGCAAGGCTTCGGCCAGTGCGCCACAAGCCGCCTTCAATGCATTGGCATAGCGGGCAGCCTCTTTTTCATACGACGGCCGGCTAGCGCTGGGCTTCCCAAGCATCATGCTGCGTAACGCCGATTTCTTCTGGCCAAACATGCGTTGAAAGAACCAGTTCTGCTTGCCCAGGCGCATCATGCCCCGCGAAATGAAACGATGCAGACGCGTTTGCACTTGTTTGAGGTTGCTTCCCGGTGCGTCACTTCGAAAGCCCTGGCGCCACGCATAAAGTGCGGCCACGTCTTTTGGCGCCACGGAGCCGGATAGCGCACGCAACACGCGTGGTGCCAGGTTGCCATCGTCGGTCCGGGCGGCGTGCGCGGCGGTGAGCGCGGCCTCAAGATCGGGATGCTGTTCGGGCAAGGCGTTCCACGCCTGCAACAATGTCGCCGCGGCGTCGCTTTCAGCACGGCCGGCATTACTCCCGGTTATGCCCTTCAAGACGTCGATACCGATGGGCGTGGCAGCCAAGAATTGCGCGATCCGCCACGCATCTGCCTGAGCATCATGCTGTGGCGGCGCATGAGTCACCTGATCAGTATTGGGTAGGTCACTGACAGAAGTCCTGGGTGTATGCCACGCTTCCTCCGTATCGTCCTGCAATCCGTGCGCTTCCGCATCGACTGCGTGGTCAATCTCCGGCCTTACGCTCGGACCACTCGGCTGGCGCGAAACGTGTACGTTTTCATCGGCAAGCGTGTCGGGCGCCACGAACGCGACCGAACGCCGAGTCAACTCTTCGAGGTCGACGACGTCCGGCAGAACCTGCAGCGCCGCAAGTAAACGCGCGGGATTGTCTGAACCAAGCGCAGACAATGTAGCGTAGCCGAGCATTAACGAGCCTGCGTACGGCGGTGTATTCTCTGCGATGGTGTTTTCCGCCTGGTCTGTGACACCGGTGGCCGCGTCACTGGCATCGGTGCGTGCAAGCGGCTCGGGAGCGCGCGCTTGTCGGGGCATGGTGGCCAGGACATCCGCAAGCGCGTCGACGGTCGCGTCGTGCGTGTCCGCACCATCCTGCGTGCGGAAAGTCTTACACACCCAGTTGTTCAGGCCATCACGATGTTCCAGCCAATGGTTGAGTTGGGTCGCATCGGGCGGAGGCTCCGCGGATACGCTCGGCTTCGCCATCGGTCCGTGATTGACCCGCGCCGTGAATTTATGCACTGTCTTTGCCAGAATATTATTGGCTTTCAGCGCGCGCCGCTCGGCAGGTAGGCCCACACCAGGCGCGGACGGTTGCCTTGCCGCGCTACGCCAATCCCCCGCGGGCTCGAGCGGCACGACTGGCTTTTGCTCGGGCCTCCTGATATCCCGGGCTTGAAAGGACGTTCCAAGCGTCCTGACCGCCGTGAACGGCGTGTGCCATTCCGTCTGGAGAAGCGACTTTCGCTCTCGCGGTACGCTTGGCTTGACGTAATTGGGACGCCCAAGTCCCAAAAATGATTTGAAACGTGCACGCGCCGCAGTAAAGCCGGTTTTTTATTCTTGCGTGTAGCAGCTTCGCTATCTGCGTCTATTGTATCTCGTGCGTTCAAGGTTTCCCGCATTGCAGACGACTTACCGAAAAAAAGGCTCGATAACTTCATGGACTTTCCTTGGAAGATCGCGCCGATTATTAATGACTAATATGACATTTCGGACTCCATGACGAAAAACTAACGACCTCAACGAAAGAAACGCGCGTTGTTTCCTTACCGCAGAAATCTGCATTTTTTCGTCGGCGTACCTGGAACTTCGCAGTGTCACGCATGACGTGGCGGCATAGTACCCGTAGTCTGTGGACTGTAACCTTTCCCGCGCGCTGTCTATCGGCATGCGCGTCATTTCCTTACCTATTGGCGATCCCCATGATACCCAGCGATCTGGCGAGTACAAGCCGCGCGCATGAGTCTATCTCTGCCGAGGAATCCGATAAAGAAACGACACCGAATCCTGCCAGGAATAATCATGTTGAACCGACGCGTCCTGAAATAAGCCGCCGAAACGACGGCTTCTGGTCGAACATGAAACGCGCACTCGCGCCGCGGCCCGTGACCACCACGAGCACGATATTTGGCAGTTACACACAAGCGCGCCCCACAACGGCGCGGGCGAAAGTCGGCGTGCCGCAGGACAAGCGGCATCGACCCAACCTTGATGCGACAGCGCCCGCCGCGGTCGAGAAACATACGAAAAAAGTGGCGCAGACCTTAGCCGGCACCCGTAAAACCGCGTCGGTGCCACAGACAATCGCCGCCCATGGCGGTGTTGACGCTTTCCCGATGGAACGATTGAATCTCCAAGGGTTAGAGGGCCTGGATCACCAGGCGCCGGACATCGTCCAAGCCTTGCGCGAGCGCCTGGAACCGCCAGGAAACGCGGACGAAACCGCTCGGATGGTGTCCGCCGCCAAGCAAGAACTAGTGTTGCATCGACTGCATCAGGCTTTTGGGACAAATACGGAGGCGGCGCGCGCGGCAATCACGCAACTCGACGCCGCCGGCGCACTGCTGGACATACGCGGCGAAGGATTCGAACTCGCGCGCCGCCTCACTTCATCGTCATTAGGCCATGAAACATTGCGGACGCTGTGCGGCGAGGCGGCAACGGATTCCGACCCCGTTTCACACGCCGTGCGTAATGACGCGACCAAATTGGCACTGCGCGCGAGTAACGCCCTGATCGACGCATTGCCCGCAGGTCATCCCGTGCCCGACAATATGGCGGCCATGGTGCAACTCGCGTTGTCCGCGCTACCTGAACACGAACGCCCTGCGGGCACAACCGGCACACCCGAACCCCTAACGATGCAAAGCGATGTAAGCGTGCCAGCAAAGGCGTTACTTGCGGCGGTGCAGCTTGCCGCCGATCCCTCGGCGAACCCCGAGGCGCACTTGAAGAGCGCTTATCTCGCGTGGCGCTGCGGATTCAAGCACGAGGGCCCGGGAACGCCGCTCGCGCATACCCAGCATCGACTGTTCAAGCTTTCACGCTATGCAAAACGCGCAAGTCAACCCGGGACATTGGCAACGCTCAGGCGAATGTTCGGTTTCAACAAATCGCCGATGTCTGCGCTTGCGTTCGGGGTAGCTGGCGCGAGTCTACGGCAACCGGAAGACGATTTGCAAAAGGCGGACGTGATATGGCAACTGGGCGCGGCGCTTGAACGGAGCGCGGCGACACCGCGTACGGGCCCCCTCGCACCACAAATTACCAACGCCGTGCGTGCCGCAACGCTGCAAGTCTGGTACGAGCGCGTAGCGAAAAAGGGGTGGCGGGACACGACTGCGGTGCCAAAGCGCATGCGGCAGACCATCGCTTCACGTGCCGCGGCCATGCTGAATATCTCTGAAACAGAGATCAAGCTCAGTCAGGCCTATGCCATGCTGAAGACGTCTAATGGTGCCAGGCTTACGACCGCGACGCTAGAAAACTGGATAGAACAGTTGGAAGCCACTCAGCCCGAGGAAGCTGAATTGGCGACGCGGTTAAAAGGCGCGTTGCAACAACTCGTCACGCTCGAAAAAAACGGCGAGATGCCTTTGGACACAGCCACGCCACAAACGGTGCTCGATAACTTCAAGCGCGTCATTACCGAGCCTCGCATGACATACGACGTACGGCTCTCGGATGGTGGGCAGTTCGGGGTCAATACGAGCATCGTCGAAGCGCTCAAACTGCCAGTCGTCAGCAAGGTACCGCTCGCACTCGTCGGGCCTGACGCCAAGCTTATTCATGGCCGCCATGCCATGATCAATGCGGGCTCTTCCGCCAACCACGGGCAGCTGTTCGTGGGCAGTGATCGCCGGTGGGCCGCGCATCTCGGCGTCAGTGGCGCGGCCGGCGCCAATCTGCTGCACAGTAATTTGCAGATGACGGGCACTGTTCAACTACTGCCAGGCGTGTTGGATATATCTCAACCGAAAGGCGTGATGGTGCGCGCACGACTTCAGCCGACAGGGACACCACCCGCCGGCCAGCAACCGGCGGGCGAACCAGATCCGTGGCGAAAGAAGCTCGTCGATGTCATCGACGCAGCCACCGCAAGTGGACCGAACAAGCAGTTACCTCGCGATGCCGGTGCGATGTGGGACGCTGTCGCCCATGCTTTCTACAAAGACCCTGACGTCTCTTTCAACTGGATGGACTCAAAGGCACAATCTGTTTCCAGCAGCGTTAACCTGACCACTGCCGCACGCTATGAACATCATAATTACAAGATCGGTCCTTACGCGCAAATCGGCGTGTCAAAAACGTGGGCGACCCGCGTACGTCGCCGCGAAGAGGGTCCACTGAAGGCGGATTTCGCGACTCGTAGCAGCGCGTTGCAAGTGCCTGTCTCGGCAGGGCTCATAGCAGCGGCGCCCCCGCAAGGAAATTTTTCGGATGAAAATGGTCACGTCAAATCGGTCGTGTTGCCAAGCGTGGGGATTGTAGGAGTAGGCACCACGGTATTTCAATCGGAAACAGGTTCGACATGGCGCATCGCGGAAGAAGACGGACATATCGATGCGTCGCTCAGCTATCGGGACACCACCTTTACCAATGTCGGACAATTCAAGCGCTATGTCGATAGCCAGCGTACCGCGTGGGATCGCGCCTATCGCGAGCAGCCGACGGGGGCGGCACAGCCCGAACCGATCGATGAATACCTGGCACGTGTCGACCACGATGCTACACGCGGTAACCAGTTGTATGCCGAGCGCGTGTGGCTCAGACCTGACGCTGCTGCCAAAATCAACGCCCTGCGCGAACTTCGCGACGCGATCGTGCCGCCTGGTCATGCACCAGATGCAACGCAACGCGCCGGCATAGACGCGCGCAATGCACAAATTGCAACGCTCCTGTCGGCGGAGGAAAGTTGGGACAAACGCTTTCTTTACTCGCTCGAAACGAACGGAACCTCGCGCGCGCTCGGCCCCGGCTTCATGGCGACAGTCCAGCGTATCACCGAGGTATCCCATCCGAGACAGTTGACCGTCTTGCGCGTCGAACGCCCCGTTTCGCCGCCCACGGACGACGCTTGAAGCAACGGCGCGGCCCCCTATCGCGCTCATTCGCCCTCAAACATGGTGCTTCGTTTTTGGAAACAGACAAAAACACCAAGTCTCTTACGCTTTCACATGGGACGGGTGGCATGCTGCCGCCGTCGCGCGGCCAGTAGGATTTCCATGCGGAAAGCGCTTATCGGCGCTGCGATCCGATCATCGTTCAATGTAAGAGGCTACGAATGAGCAACGTCAACAACAATGCTATCAGCAACGACAGCATCCAAACCGATCTCCAAAATCTAGAGTCCGACCTTCAAAATAACGGCAAGCTTAGCAACAACGATCTCGAGAAACTTCTCCAACTGATCCTCGAGATTATCGAGCAGAAGCTCGGGGGCGACCAGCAAAGCGGAAGCGGGTCCGCCGGCGGTGGCGGTGGCGGTGGCGGCACAGGTAGCGCAGGCGGCGCTGCTGGTTCGGGTGGTGCTGACGGTTCGGGTGGTGCTGACGGTTCGGGTGGTGCTGACGGTTCGGGCGGTGCCGATGGTTCGGGCGGTGCTGATGGTTCGGGTGGTGCTGACGATTCGGCGCAGAACCCGGATTCGACGCAAGGCGCGTCATCCGGCAATAACGTCGATCAAAGCGGCAATTCGAACAGCCTGCAGAGTCAAATCGCGTCGCTGCTGGAGCAAATCCTGAAGGTTTTGCAGCAATCGTCGCAAGGCAGTAATGGGGCTGACCAGCAGTCGGGGCAAACAAATCAGATCATCGATGATTTACTCAAGCTGCTGCAACAGATGCAAGGCACGCAAGGCGGTGGCCAGGCTGGCGGCGGCGACCCGGCAGGTGGTGGTGCCCCGGCAGGAGGTGGGTCCCAAGCAGGCGGACAGGATCAAACCTTGCAATCCTTGATCAGCGACGTGATCAAATTGTTACAACAGTTGCAAGGGTCCCAGTCCGGCAGCGCAGATAACAACGGCGGCGACGCAGGCGGCGGGGATTCAGGCGATACCTCCGGTGCCACTGGTGCATCCGATCCAAGCAGCGGCTCCGCAAACGGGACGAACGGCACGGACGGCACGGATAGCTCGAGCGACGCTAACTCGCAAACCAACGAGATGCTGAAACTGCTGTCCCAACTCTTGGCGCTGATCACCCAGAACCAGCAGCAAGGGGCAGCGAACAGCTGATTCTTCGGCACGTAACTCTTCATGCGGATAGTCACAAGGCCATCCGTTCAGCGTCGGCTCTCACGAGCCGAACGCATCAAGGAGAAGAAAATGAGTATATTTTCGAAGATCAAGCACGCGTTCCAACACCTAGGTCACGATATCGAAAATGCCGCGAAAGCGGTCGTGCACGGGGTCGAGCATGTAGTACATGCGCTTGAAAACGATATAAAGAAAGTGCTGCAGGATGCGCTTGCGATGACGGAGGCGCTGATGCAAGGTAACCTCAAGGAGGCCATGCAGGATTTGCTGAAGACAGCCGAGGACGTTGAAAAAACGGCCAGCGATGCATACACTGCCGGCGCGGAGGCAACACTCGAGGGATTAAAGGGGCTTCATCTCGGAAAAGGCTTCGACAAAGTGTTGAACACTGCCGAGAAGGGTGTCGAGACGGTCAAGAAAGACATCAATCAGGGAATAGATTCGGTTGCATCCGATCTCATTTCGTCTGCCGAGGGAATTGTTTCGGGCTCGGTCAATGCGGTAAAGGACCTTGCACACGGCAATTTTAAGGGCATGATGAACGATATGGAAAATGTCGCCAGCGATGCGCTTGACGTTGCGGCCGATCTTACACCGGAGGGGCTGGGTGCAAATGTCGTTGCCTCCACGCTCGCCGCGGCGCATGTGGGTAGCGCGCAGCTTGATGACGCGATTGCCGGCGCCATGCATGGTGGCGTGGGCAAGGTCGTCAAGGCGGTCGCCAAGACGGAAGCCAGCGAGGGTGCGCAAAAACTAAGCGAAACCGTGCTTGGCGATAACGGCACGCAAACAGCAGAGGCTGGCGCAACGGCCGGAGCAGCATTGTTCGCTGGAGGCGCCGGTCGGGGAGGCCGCCGCGGCACCCAAGGAACGCGGGAACCGAGTGAGCGTTTTGCCAAGACATCGAGCAACGGCACGAAAAACAGCAACAAGGCCGATGGTACATCCGAAAAAGAAGCGGATGCCAAGCAAACGCAGGATAAATCCAAGGAGCCTGACGACAAGACGAAACAAGCCGCCGGGACGCCTCCGAGCACGCTCAACACGTTGCTCCTCAGCTATCTTGAAGGTAACCAGCGCAAGCTCGCGTGAGCCGACCAATCATGATCACACACCCTGATCGACAACTGCTGACGTAGTGTACGTAGCAGTGGCGATCAGGCCATATTTTAGCAATATTATCGTGCGCTTATCGCTCGGGCATCCATGCGCGGGCGGTTCTTCTTTTTCGCGCTTGGCACGTATTACGTACGGGGACCGCCTGTAGGGTTGCAAGGCTTCTCCCTCCAGCGCAGGATGCCGCTCCATCGCTGAAGGCGGTTTTAGGACAGTCACCCCTATTGGTCATGTCCCGCGTCATTGTACATCCCAATAGTCGTCGGACCTGTCCGAAGGCCGGTTATTGAATGCATGTCAGAAAGACCGCTATCGCCCTGTTGCCGGGGATAGAGATTCATCGGAACGGGCGGCGGCGGCATCCTTTCCATTTGATTGTCCGGCGGCACTACTACACCTAAACCCGTATCATCGCTGCGTACTGCGCCACTGTCGCCACCACCCGCCGCCGCTGACAGCACTCGCGGCGTAAGAAGAAAGAGACGCTGAAAGCGCTGTCCCTGATGATGCCGAAAGCGAAAGAGACCACCAATTACCGGGATTTTCGAGAGTAGCGGTATCCCGGTTTGCGTGCGATCGTCTTGATCCACCGAATAGCCTGCAATCAGCAAACTGTCGCCCTCTTTGATCAACGCCTGGGTATCGATCGTGCTGTTGCTGACAACTGGCAATTTTCCCACCTCCTGATCGCTCAGCTTGCCATCCTCGATGTGCACGTCCATGCGTATATTCTCGCCATCAGGTGTGCTTACAATAGATGGAAGAACACGTAGGGAGACGCCTGCCGAGACGCTGTACAAGTCGGCCGACTGATAGCCAGATACTTGCACATAGAAGGTCTGCTTGTTGTCCATCAGCGCCTCGACGTTGTCGAGTGTTTCTACTTTCGGACTTGCCGTGACCCGGGCTTGCTCCGTCTGCTCCATTGCACTGATACGCGTCAACAAATAGCGCCCTGCGCCACCGATCACTGCGGTCAAGACACCGCCAGCCGGGGTTGTCAACACGCCAGCCGTCGTGGAGTCCAAAGGGTTGCCGAATCCCTGCGGATTCAATGAACTCGTACTGCTATTTTGCGATGTCTGGCCATTGCCAGTCTCGATATCGAAGTGGCCGGAATGCAGGCGCCAGTCGACGCCCAACTCTTTCAGAGCATTGTCCGTGATCTCGATGATGCTTGCGTCGATTTCCAGCACGCCCGGTCGCATGTCAAGTGATTGAATCAGCGAACCGAAGGCAGCCATATTATCTGCTCTGTCGCGTACGAGAATCGAATTACTACGCGAATCGGCCTCGATCGTCGGGCCGCCTTGCGCCCCTCCACTCCCGCCAGCGCGACCGCGTGCTCCGCCCGCGCCCCCTCCGGCCGACGCGCTCGCCATTTCCGTATCGCCAGCCGGTAGCGCCGCACCATCCCCCTTGGACGCGGCGGACTGCTGGTCAGCGCCCAGACCAGGCATGGAGGGTAGCGGCGGCGGTCGTCCGCTCGAAGCACGCGTGGCGCCTGCTGTCATGCCGTCGTCCTGCATTTCACGGACGCTGGGCATTCGGTATGCATCGCGCCGCGCCGGCGGCACATCGGTGGCGGCGTCGCCATTACGGGGCACGCCTTGCCCGTACAGCGAGCGCAGCAACGAGGCCACGCCACGCACCGTCACATTGCGGCCATTGATCGTGATGGTACGGTCGGTGGCCCATGCATAGCGCAGCGGAAACCGCTGCACCACCACCTTGTCGGCAGCGTCGGATTTATGGTCGATCAAATGCGCGACATCGGTCACCAGTTCGACGAAGCGCGGAGGGCCGGACACCACCGCGGTACCGGACACGCTATCGTAGCGTACCGGAAACCGAGGATCGTCGATCTGCAGCCTCGAGAGAGCGCGCCGCAGTTCATCGGTGCTCACATTAGAAAGACCCAACGTAGCGCTGCGTGCTTCATTGGCGCCATAGATCCGTAGCACGCTACCGTCGTAATACCACAATACCCCGAATGACTCAGCCATTTGATCGAGAAAGCGTTGCGGCGTCGCATTGAACCGTCCCGCCACCGTGCCTTCGACATGCGGAGAAATCCACGTGGCCACATGCTGGCTCGCGCCAAAATCCCGTAATACATCCTTGAGATCCTTGTGATCCGCCACGTACTCGAACCGGTTGCTCTGCCACGGAATATGCTCGGCATGCACCGGTAACGACAGCACGCCCGCGGCGAGAAGCCCCGCGCACAGCGTCCTTACCCGTAGAACCTTCTTGCGGTCGCGAAAAAGAGGTTTCATGACTGGCCCACCTCGCGATGCATCGTCTCTGACGGAGACTCATTGAATTCACGCCGGTAACCCTTGGCCAACGCGGAACGACTCTTCAGGCCCCAACGGCTGGCTGTACCAAAAATAGAACCGGCCGCGCGTTCGTCGCTTAGCAAGTCGCTCCGAATGCTTTCCAAACGAAGCTTGCGTATCAACGCGCTGGGTGACATACCGATCGATCGCCTGAAGGCAAGTTGAATGGCGCGCTCGGTAACATTGATTTGCGCGGCAATTTCCCGGGTATTCAAATCGGCCCGCTCCAGATTCTCGATAATGTAGCGATATGCCCGGCGATACTTCGCTGGCAAACGCGCAAAAACGTCATCCGTCGGCAGCGCACGACTCACCGAAGATTGCGTAATGCCGATATCCGTCGTTTCACTGCGCAAACAGCGCAACGCTTCCGATGCATAGCTTGCGTAAAGCTTCAGCGCCTCCGCGGGATTGCCACGGCACACCGCCATTTTGGACACGCAATAGAGATAATCGAAGTTGCTGCGACGGGTTCCCGTCTCGGCTTCGGTACGGCTGATCTTCGCGAGCACCAGGTCGGCGATGTCGTCGAGGCCGCCCGCCAGTGCAGCAAGTACGATATCCAGTTTCGCGAGGAACGCTTGATCCGCACCCCTAAATACCTGAGGTCGACTGATCGCATCCAGTAGTGGTCCGACCGCGGCGCGCTCGCCTCGTGCCAACGACGCGAGCCATGCAAGATATTCATGGCGCTGTACCAACAACGCAGGCATCGGCGACACAAGGACCGTGCAATCCGTCAGCTTGTTCGTCACGTCGATCCGATCAGCCGCGCCCTGCGCGTGCGACAGATAGGCTGAACTCCAAAATGCGTGATCCTTGAGTGTCGTGGCCGTACGAATGCGCAACTGTACGTCGAATTCGAGTGCAAGTAGCGAAATTACCAAGCGCCATGTGGGATCGGTATGGCAATCAGCAAGGTCGGCGGCCTGTAATAGCGCTTCGTCGGCGTCGCGCTGCCTACCCACCTGATGTTGCACCAATGCTGAGGCGATTAACGCTTCAAGTCGATCAGTAGTACTTGACGCTTCGTCGTTAATAATACGCACAAAGCATTTTGCGGTGGCTGCGTAGCGATCTCGCGCCATGAGTTGCCAACCCGTATTGCGGCACGACATGATGCGCAACCGGTTATCATCACCCACGATCATGCTCTGTGCACGACGATACGTTTCCTCCGCATCTTGCGCGTAACCTAAAACGAGTGATGCATCCGCCGCAGCGACCAGACGCTGGATATCGGTGTCGACTCGCTTATGAGACGGGCGCTCCAAGGCGTCGTCGACCAGACAATAGGCCCTCTCCGTAGCACCGTCGAGCATGGCGGCACTATATGCAGGCAAACCGTTCTTCTGTGTCAGCCCGGACAACAGGGCAAAGTAGATTGATGAAAACATGATGATCCCATCCCAGAATGTTGCCGATGCGGATCGGACAATCCGCGCAGGTAGCACAGCGTGACCTATGTTTTTCCCGGCCACGGGTTAATGGTAATGACATCACGTTCGCACAATCTCAATAATCGGCAGTGCTCTCCACAACAATGCTCATCAAAATGATGTGTAACAAGCAGACATAGCATCATGCACAGGTAACTGAAACGTCACAATACGCTTCCTGCCACGGGTCATGGCAGCATGCCTTTGATCAATTCGGTAGATAGACCCTGTATCTGCACGTCCCCAACCACCTGAGAGGCAAAAACTGCCACCAGAGCAATCAGCATCAGCACGCCAATGACGCCTCGCAGCGGTTGGCTGAGCGAACTGGGCTCAAGCTTGTCAGCGGCGCGAGCGACGATACCCAGACCCACGTCGACCAACACCAGCACAAGCATTACTGGGGTGCCAAGCTTCGCCAAGGCTGTCCAGATCGAATCCGTGCGCTGGATGAGAAACGTTTCGGTCGTGGCGGCAAGCGATGGGTAGAGGACGGATGGCGGCCACCATTTGAAAGAGCGAAACAACGCACCCAAGACAAACAGCATGCCGCCGCCGGCGTAAAAGAGCGTCACCACGAGTTGTAGTAGCAACGTGGAAACGGGCGTACTTTGATCACCTCGCAAAGGATTAGTCATCTGGACATTATTGAAGCCGGCCAAGTCATCAATCATCGTCCCAAGGGATTGCGCAATCCAGAAAACCGGTGCCGCGCAATAACCAAACGCCAGACCGAGGAAAGCTTCCTTGCAAGCCAGCACTAGGAACCCACCGCCACCAAGTCCTTCGAAGGCTTGTGGTGATTGCGCGGCGGCAGCAAATATCGACAAGACGTACACCACGCCATTGCGTGCCGTGCCGGGCAACACGGTATCACTGGTGGCGGGCAGTAGGATGAATGCCACCATGATGCGAATGCCAGTGAGCATCAGCATGACGATGAAGTTGTGATACGCCTCGAACCATCCTAGGAGTGCCTCGGACCATGCATGAAAATCGTGTGCCATCGATTACCTCGCGTGGCGGCGAGCCAACAGGTTTTCCGCCGCTTCTTCGTCAGTCGCAAGCTCTACCGCGACCGCAGCACGCTTCAGCAACTTGTCAAGCTTGCGACGACATTGATCAAGTGCCGATTGTGCCCGTGCAAGCGCCGCCTGCGCATCGGCGAGCCGCTGCTGCTGGTGTGTCACCGCCGCGCGGCATTTTTTCTCCGCGTTGCGCTCGGCCATAAGGACATCCTTCAGCGGCGCGCGCCAGGCGTCATGCGCAAGATAGTCGGATGTGACGACGTGGGTCGCACCATCGATCAACGCCACAATGCGTGCTTCGTGTTCAACGCATTTCTTTTCCGCCACGGTCACCGCGTGCATGGCCTCGGCGAGTCGGGACTGACGCTCGACGAGTGCCTTGCGCTCCCTTGTCACATCCGCTTCGCATCGTTCGCAGTGGCGCGTCTTTACGGATACGATGATGCGCCATTGACGGATCGCAAGCGCGGTCATGTCGGTATGAATTCGGAGATAAACGAGAGTGTGCGTGCCTCATCCGTCACTTCATCGGTGGGCTGTCCCAGAAATGATTCAATTGCCTCATGCTGGGCTATAGCCTCGTCGGCTAGCGGGTCGGACCCCTGTTGATACTCTCCCATCTGCATGAGCAACTCGACCTCCGCATACCTTGCAATAAGCTTACGTATATGGGCGGCGCCGCTGCAATGTTCTGGCGTTGCCACCAGGGTCATCACACGGCTCAGGCTGTGCAAGACGTCAATGGCAGGATAGCGATTGCGGGCCGCTATTTCACGAGAAAGCACGATATGCCCATCGAGAATGCCGCGGACTTCCTCGCTGATTGGATCATTGCCTTCGTCATCCTCCGCGAGCACTGTATAAAAAGCCGTGATCGACCCCTTCTCTCCCATTCCCGCCCGTTCCAACAACCGCGGCAACTCGGCGAAAATAGACGGCGGGAAACCCCGTCTTGTCGGAGGCTCGCCCGCCGACAGCCCGATTTCTCGCTGGGCGCGAGCGAAGCGTGTGAGCGAATCCATCATCAGCAGCACGCGCAAGCCACAATCGCGGAAATACTCGGCGACTGCCGTGCCAACGTAGGCGGCTTTCGTACGCTCGATGGACGAGCGATCCGACGTTGCGCAAATGACGACGCTACGAGCCATGCCCTCCTCTCCCAAAATCAGCTCGATGAACTCGCGAACCTCGCGCCCCCGCTCGCCGATCAGGACGATCACGTTGACATCGCATGCCGCCCCGCGCGCCAGCATGCCCAGCAACGTGCTTTTACCAACGCCGGCAGGCGCAAATATGCCTACGCGCTGCCCCTCTCCTACCGTCATCAGTCCATCAATGACTCGTACGCCGGTAGGCATCGGGGTGTCGACCATTCGTCGCTTCAGCGGATCAGGCGCAGCGGCCATCACCGGGCGTAGCGACTGCCATTCCAGCGGGCCTTTACCGTCGATCGGGTCGCCAAGGGCATCCACGACTCGCCCCAGTAACGTGTCTCCCACCGGCACCGAAAGCGGGCGACCAAGACCCGTTACCCGCGTTGCACGGGATAGCCCGGTGATACTGCCGAACGGCGCGAGTAATGCAAACTGCCGCGTGAAGCCCACGACCTCCGCGCGTTGCAACACCGCGCCGCGCGCATCACGCAATTCGCATAGCTCACCGAACGTGGCATCCAGTCCACCAACCTTCAACAGCGTGCCAACCGCCTCGACCACCTTACCATGACGCGCGCTTCCGTCTAGGACCGCAAGTTTCTCGCTCAAAGCATCTATATAGGCGGTAACGTCATTCATGGGTTCACCCTGGTGACGTCTACAGCATTGTCAGGCAGCGTATCATCGATGTCGCCTTCCGGTACAAGGCCCTCCTGATACGTGTCCGCGCTTTCGCTACTTGCGGGTTCGGCGGACGTCACGCGTCGAATCGCCGCCGCGATCGCGCGCAATTGCATGGGCAACCCGCCTTCAATGACGCCGTGATCCCATTCGCAAACGCAACTGCCGGGCTCCGCCTCAGGATCAACCAGGATTTCGGGATTCACCGGCCATCCGTTCGCCTCGCACACGTTCCTGAACGCGTGCGTTGCCTCGCGAATATCGCACTCGGCAACGCGTACAGTAAGAAAAGATGTATCTTCCAAGCTGCGCGATAGCGACACGGCGACTTGTGTGAACAACGCGTCGCGTTCTGTCTCGCCAACTACCTTCGTGACCGTGCGCATGATAAGCCCGGCAATACGCTGCCGGGACGCCACCAGGACATCGCGCTCGGCCTTGGCGCGGCGAAGCATGGTGGCGTGTGCCTCCTGCATCGCGCGTCGGCGGCCGGCCTCATAGCCGAGACGCGCGGCATTCTCATATTTCGTTTGCGCGGCCCGCAGCGTGCGCTGCGACTCTTCTTCGGCGGCGCTGTGTATTGCCTGGGCATCCCGCCGCGCCGCTGAGAGCAGTTCCTCGGTGCACCTTTCAAAATGGACCGAAGCGCGGTCCAGTTCAACCAGTTGCGCCAATTCGCTCGCGCGCAGGACATCCTGTCCGACACCGATGCCCCCGCTTGGTTTTCTCAGCCAAATAACCATGTCAACTCCGGAAACAACTTACCTGCATCCGAAAGAAACGCTTCCGAATCATCCGTCGGGCCACGTTCCAAACGGTTTGACGCCGCTTCTAGCACCGGTCCTTGTGCAGGCGTATCGCTTTCACCGGGATTATCGTCCAAGGCCAAGCCGATCAATCTGCGCGCAGGTGCGAGCGGCCATGCCTCGTCGCGCTCGAACAATAAGCGTCCCGCGGCAACAAGTGTGTCAGCCGTCGCGTCCTCTGGAACCGGCACGTTTGCGGAAAGCGCATTCAGCCCCATTTCCGTGAGCGCAACGAATGTAGGTTCGCCCAATGCATTGGCGAGAACGTGGCGTTGTTTGCCGGAGACGATACGGCGCAGTGCGCCGCGCGATGGATAAATGGCGCGTGCAGCCAGCACCGGTCGCAGTGATGCCGCATCCAGCAACGCGAGACGACTTGCCCGGTGCACGTAAGCGCTGACTGGTGCCGACGCACCTAGCCAGACATCTCTTGCCGCGTACCACATGCGGTTTGCGCGTGGGTTGAACGGCACGCCAAGCCGACGGCATTGCCCCGCCGCCAATCGCGCGGCACCGCTCGTTATGCGCGACTCATATGCGCGAAGCCATTGAAGCGTACGTTGCGGGTCAGGCGGCCTGTCATCCCAGCGCCGGTCGTGTCCCGCTCCATGCGTTAACGCAACTGACGCATGACCGTTGTGCGGTTCGCCGCCCATGATAGTCTCGATATGACCGCTCATGTAGCAGCCCCGCTGGCACGTGCGCGCAATCGCAAGGCTGCCGCCTTCAACGTTGAGCCAAAACGAATTACCAGATAGCAAAGTGCAACACCCAGCAAAGCAGCCGCGGTGATACTGATGGCCCAAAGCCACTGCGACGGAATCGAGGGCGCGGGAAGTTGCGGCGGTTCGGGCGATGCCGTGCCAGGCACCATCGTCACACTGACGTTATCATAGGTCAACCCCTCGACCGCGTGCATGACGAGGTTCTTCAGATTCGGAGTCAACGTCGAGACATCAGTACCGGGCAGGTACTTGATGAACACGGAGGCCGAAGAAGGTTTAACGGTTGTGGCGAGTGGGTCATTATTCGGCAGCACGATCTGCACGTTGGCATAGACGACACCATCGATGCGCGACAGTACTTCCGAGAGTTGTTGTGACACGCCGTAAATAAAACGCACGCGCTCCTCCGTCGGCGTGGAAATCAACCCCTCCTTCTTGAACATATCTCCTAGGTTCTGGAAGCGCTGGTGGGGCAAACCTCGCGCGCGCAGAACATCGATCGCCCGGGCAAATTGGCTTCCTTCAACGGACACGCTCCACGTCTTGCCGCCATCGTCGCTTTCCTTCGATGCGTCTACCCGGGCGTCCAGCAGCACGGCCAACATGTCATTTGCGTCGTTCTCCGATAACTGCGCAAATAGTTGCTTGCTGCAACCGGTCATCGCGATTACGACGCAGCACATAAGCAATACTGTACGGAACCACTTTAAATAGTAGGCCATTTGCATCCGTCCTGTACAAGGCAGTCGAACTACTGGTTCTTCATCAGTGTTTGCACCGAACTCTTACCACCCTGCGCGACCGCCTCGCCAACATACAATTTTCCCACCATTTCGGACACCATAAGTTGTACCTTGATCGACTGAGCCGCCGCCTCCTGCATCGACATCGTGGATGCGTCCCCGGCAAACTTGTCAACCTCACCACGCAAGTTCGCTACGGCCTGGTCTTGCTGGGTAACGACATCGGACAAGGCAGATGGACCCTGTGTGTGAGACATGCTGGGCGGAGCAAGACGCGCCGAATCCAGCTTGCTGCGAAACAGATCCACGAGTTGTGCGCTCGGCTCCTGGGCGGTCCCCGAACCCACCGCCGCGCCAGGAACGCTCGAGGAGATCGGTTCCTGGCGCGACACCGTGGATGTTGCGTCTAGCGGGGGAACGGGTGGAATCGTCAGACTCATCGTCATGCTCCTTTTGTTAGGCCCGCAAGTGGCGATGCTGCATCAGTTTCTGAAGATCGTCTCGATTGAGCTGCGACGCGTCCGCGGGCGTTTCGGGGGTGCGTTTCTTCCCGAGTAATGTCATCACCAGATCCACCGAGTCCTTGTCCTCATTGCGGCTTGCCACGTCGTTGGCATAGACGCGCCACGCCGGGTCGTCCAGACCGCACAGCGACACGGCAAGCAGCGCGGCCACGTAAGGACCGAAAGAACCTCGCAACGTGCGTTGTTCGAGTACACGCAGTTCGCGCACGGCTTGGGCAAAATCGCGCCGCCGGATCATCAACCACGCGTCATACGCATACAACTCCATGAAATCGGGACGTAACACATGCAAAGCAGCGAGCAGTCGCTCCGATTGCTCAATATAGCCATGCTTGGCACCAAACATCAGCGCCTCAATCAAGGCCGACACGAGTCGGTTACTACATTTTGTCAGCGACATGGAATGCTCCCGTTTTTGGTCGAAACACCAGATATCCGAACGACTTTCCTATTTTGGAATGGAAAGTCTGCGCCTCGGCGATGTGCAACGGTACTGCGGTGCGCACGTGCGATGAATCGTGGCGACGAACCACATGCGCTGTTAACGAAAGGGGGGCTTCGTCGAAAAGCGGCGCACGGCGGCGTTCGTCGTTAGACCCATCGTTTCGCCGCGGCCACCGGCAATCGTGATGAACGGCCACGAAAATCGCGCCGATATACAAGACAAAGGCTTCGCGATGGCCGACGAAAAGACAGAACAGCCCACTGACAAAAAGCTGCGAGACGCACGCCGCGACGGCGAGACCGTGAAGAGCACGGATCTTCCCTTCGCGGCGATGTTGATCGTCGCAGCCATCGCGTTTTCAGTTGGCGGCCCTCATATGGCGGAGCAACTGCGCATCGTCATGCGTGGCGGACTAGACGTGGTCAACTCGCAAAACGGCAGCGCTTCACTGCATGAGCTGCTTGTCTCGGCAGGCATTCACGCACTGCTATTGCTGCTCCCCATTGTCATGGGTGCCGCCTTTATCGGCGTTGCAACGATCGCTGCGCAAGTCGGACTGGAAATATCGCTCAAACCACTCGAGCCGAAATTCGACGCGATCAACCCGGCTTCCGGCCTCAAGCGTATTTTTTCGGTACGTTCGCTTATCGATCTCGTCAAGACCATCGTAAAAGCCGTCCTGATCACGGCGGTGCTTTGGAAAACGATGATGATTCTGATGCCGTTGATGCTCGGCGTGGTGTACGAGCCGGTCGACAGCATCGTCAAGATCGCGTGGAGCGTGGTTTGCCGGGTGCTCGGCATAGCGGGTGTCCTTTATCTTATTATCGGCATCGCGGACTATGGTATCCAGCACTGGCTTTTCATCCGCGATCACCGCATGAGCAAGGACGAAGTCAAGCGCGAACACAAGAATTCAGAAGGTGATCCGCTCATCAAAAATCAGCGCCGTAAAATCGCGCGGGAATCAGCATCGTCCGGTCAGCAGCAACCTGTCAAAAACGCAAATGTGGTTGTTGTGAATCCGACGCACTACGCTGTGGCGCTCCGTTACGACCCGTCCGAATTTGGATTACCGCGTGTTATTGCGAAGGGTGTTGATGCGGAAGCCCGCGTTATCCGTGAAGAGGCGGCGCGCCACGGTATACCGATCGTCGGCAATCCACCGCTCGCACGCGCGCTTTATACCGTGACGATCGAAGACCCGATACCCGAACAGCTCTTCGATGCTGTGGCGAGCGTGCTTGCCTGGGTCGAGAGCATCGGTGGCAAGCGTGAAGGCGCGGCTACCCCACACTGATTCCCCACGGAGGGACCCATGCTGAAGACATTACGCCTTGACGAGTTTGGCGGCGAGGTTGCGATCGCATCCTTGGTCGTTGCTGTTATCTCGCTGATGATCCTGCCATTACCGCCCTTTCTGATCGACACCTTGCTAGGGCTCAACATCACCATCAGCGTGGTGCTGCTGATGGTGACAATGTACATCCCGAACGCCACATCGCTCTCATCGTTCCCCGCGCTGCTCTTGTTTACAACGCTCTTTCGCTTGTCGTTGAACATCGCGTCGACCAAGTCTATCTTGTTGCATGCCGAAGCCGGGCACATCATCGAGAGTTTCGGCGAGTTGGTTGTCGGCGGTAATCTCGTTGTCGGCCTGGTGGTCTTCCTCATCATCGCGACCGTGCAATTTATCGTGATCGCGAAAGGTTCGGAGCGTGTTGCCGAAGTGGGCGCCCGCTTTACACTTGATGCGATGCCCGGCAAACAGATGAGCATCGACGCCGACGTGCGCGCGGGCAATATCAGTGCGGAGGATGCGCAGCGCCGCCGCGGCATGCTCGCCATTGAAAGCCAATTGCACGGCGGGATGGACGGTGCTATGAAATTCGTGAAGGGCGATGCGATTGCGGGCCTGGTGATCACGTTGGTCAATATCGTTGCCGGCATCGTCATCGGCGTGAGCTATCACGGCATGACGGCCGGCGAGGCCGCGAATCGCTTCTCCGTGCTTTCCATCGGTGACGCGATGGTTTCGCAGATTCCGTCCCTCCTCATTTCGGTTGCTGCAGGTATATTGATCACCCGCGTTGCAGACGAACACAGCAAGCCGAGCTCGCTCGGCACTGAAATCGCGAAACAATTGTCCACGAGCTCGCGTGCGCTTTACAGCGCCGCGGCATTGCTGGGCGGCTTTGCGCTGGTACCTGGTTTTCCTTCTACGCTGTTCGCGATACTGGCTGTGACCCTGTTCGCATCGGGGCATGTGCTGCGTAAGCAGTTGAATGATAAACAGCCGAAACGCGGGCCGGAACTGGCTTCGCTGCGTACCGATGGCTACAAAGGCCATACGCCCACGATCGGTGAGCATCCGCCGGCGTTTTCCTCGCCACTCTCGGTACGCCTGGCCCCGCGACTGGCGGCACAACTCGATACCACCGCGCTCGACCGAGCCTTTGATACAGCGCGCAGGAATCTCGTCAACGAGCTCGGACTGCCCTTCCCGCGCACCGCCGTATGGAAAGACAATGCGGTGCCAGACGGGTGTTACCAGGTGTTGTTGCACGACGTGCCGCAATCCCCGGTCAAATTAGACGCAGCCCGAAACATCCGTGAAAAAGTCCTCGTCGAAGCCATTACAGAGGCAGTGCACGAGAACGCACACTTGTTCCTGGGTTTGCAGGAAACGCAATGGATTCTCGAACGCGTCGGCACGGAATACCCTGGGCTTATAGCGGAGGTGCAGAAAGTCGTGCCGGTGCTGCGCATCGCAGAAGTGTTAAAGCGACTGCTGGAAGAACACGTGCCGATCCGCAATCTGCGCGCCATCCTCGAAAGCCTGACCAACTGGGGTTCGAAGGAAAAAGATCTCCTGCTGCTCACCGAATACGTTCGTGGCGACCTCGGCCGGTTCATTGCCCACCGAGCGACGGGCGGCAAGGGGGCATTGCCCGCGATTCTGCTCGACATCGAGGCCGAGCAAACCATTCGTCAATCGATCAAGCAGACGCCTGCTGGCAACTTCCTGACGCTCGAACCGCAGCAAGTCAATCAACTGCTCGACGCAATCGAGGAGATCGTCGGTACGCAGCCTCCGGAATATCTTGCCATCGTCACATCAATGGACATTCGTCGATATTTCCGCCGCATGGTCGAACAACGGCTCAAGTGGCTTCAGGTCTACTCCTTCCAGGAACTGGGAGATGACATAAATCTGCAACCTGTCGGCCGCATCGCCATTTAAAGCGAGATGATGCGATGACACGTATTCACCCGTCACGAGCAATTCGCGTCATGGCACCCGCAAAACCGGTCGGGCCATCGGTAGCGAACACCGCGCGTACGCTCGACGCAAAGGCACGACAGTTCGGCGCGTTATATGAGGATGCCTGCCTGCGCGCTACCCAGAGCAAATCACCAGATGATGACCCGAATGGCAACCCGCAGGGGTATCCGGACAACCCGGACCCTGGCGAAACCAAATCGGAGACGTCGCACGGCGTTGCTACGGTAACAGAATCCCTTTCATCGACACTTGAAGCCACGCAGCCGTTCATACCACCGGCGACGCTGTCTCCGCTGCCGATGCTGTCCTCGGAGACGCGCGCGTTGCTCGCAAATAAGGCAAAACCGCGCATTGTCACTGTGCGTCACGCCATCGGATCGGGAGTGCAAAGGAAAGGCCGGGACTATGACCGGACGCGAGCGTTCCATCAGCATGAGGAAAATGACGCGCAAAATGCCGTTGCAACACCATCTGTCTATTTGCAGTCCGGTCCGAGTGGTACGCATGTTTCCGAACACGTGTTACTCACTTCGCATATCGCGGAGCGCGTTGCGTCATTGTGCGTCAATTCCGTCATCCGAAAAACAAATCCTTTGGAAGTTCGGCTCACACTGGACCCCGCTATTTTGCCCGGCGCGGAACTTCATCTACATCTTTCGGGCTCGGCCTTATCCCTTCGCTTCAGTAGCACGGACCCGCACGCCAGAACGCTAATGTATGACAATCTCGGTGCGTTAGACACACGTCTCAGGAAGCTGCTTGACAGCGATATGAGCGTAATCATCACGGTTACTTGAAGGATTCCATATCTATGTCCATGCCACGCGACTTTACTCGACTTGGCGACCGACTGCGTCGTTATACGCCGGCGCTCGCCAGCATTTCGCGGACGATGTTCGACGCGCGTAACGGGTTTGCATCGAAGTATCAAATTGCATCAGCGTCAAGCGTGAAAGATCCACCGTTGCATCGGACCGCATGCGTGCGAATCGGGAGCGGACACGGTCAACTATCGGTGCGCGTGCGCGTAAGCGACTATGCTGCATTGGAATTGATTGCCTTGGAACCAGACCATGCACAGCGTGTGGCGCTGGCAAATCTTTGGCTCGCTTCGTCGACGGAAATGCTATCAAGGCATGGCATCATCGATGCCGAAGTGCTGGACGTTTCCCTCGATACGGAAATAATAGACACCAGCATGAGGCAACAGAGCAAGGACAGTGACCAGGCACTACACCTTGCTTATCATGACGCCAACGCTATACATACGGCATCGTTGCTTGATGCGTCGACCGACATCGCCGCAGCGCTTGCACGGCACGCCGCCGCCACTCGGGACGCGTCGTCGATGCTCGCCGATTCGATCACCACTATCTCGGTGCCAACACGGATACGCCTGCGTAGCCGCCGATGTACATCAAGCGTGCTGGCGTCGTTACGTCGGGGCGATGTCCTTCTTGGATGGCCGCACGCGCGCGGCTATGCGTCGGGCAATGCGCTTGGACACGTGACAGCATACTGGGGTGCAGCGAGCGGTCTTGCTGCCTGCGCCCAAGGCAGCATCGACGGTTGCAACATCATCCTTGAAACGCCTCCAAAAATGATGAGCTACGACACAGACCTTTCCCTCAAAAGCGCCTCCAATGCATCCGACGAAAATACGGCTCCCGACAATCCGATCGACATGAACCAGGTTGAATTACCTGTTCACATTGAAGTGGCGACCGTCAACCTGACCATCGGCCAGATCGCGGCGCTGCAACCGGGTTACATCCTGAACTTGCCGCTCACACTGAACGATTCCGAGATCCGTTTGATCGCACATGGGCAGACGCTCGCGACAGGCGAACTCGTCGTGGTCGGGGACAACCTCGGTCTCTTCATCCAGCATATTGCGAATCCCGATGAACGGAACGCCTGAAATCGCCTCGCTGCTGATAGCCGCTGTTGCAATAGCGGTTTTGCCATTCGCGGCAATGGTGGTCACCTCCTATACAAAAATCGTGGTTGTGCTCGGATTGCTGCGAAATGCGCTGGGCCTGCAGCAGGTGCCCCCTACGTCCGTTCTCAATGGCGTGGCCATCATGGTGTCGTGCTTCATCATGGCCCCCGTGGGCATGGACGCAATGCACCGCGCACAACTTTCCAGTGACGGCACTTCAAGCGTACAGGTTATGCCGCTTCTGGACGCGGCGCGCGATCCTTTTCGCGTTTTCCTGAAACGCCATGCCTCCGAGCGCGAAAAAGCGTTCTTTTTGCGCTCGGCGCGTGAAATCTGGCCTCCGGAACGTGCCGCCGAACTGAAGCCGGACGATCTTATCATCCTCGCCCCGGCTTTCACGCTAAGCGAGCTGACGAGTGCGTTCAAGATAGGCTTCCTGCTGTACCTCTCGTTTATCGTGATTGATCTCGTCATCGCGAATGTCCTGATGGCGCTCGGGTTGTCCCAAGTCAATCCGACCAATGTCGCCATTCCCTTCAAGCTTCTGCTGTTTGTCTCCCTGGACGGCTGGTCGACGCTCGTGCATGGACTTATCTCCACATACAGGTGACGCCTTGGAATATGACGCCATCACACATCTCACCACGCAGGCCTTGACGCTGTGCCTGCTAGTGTCATTGCCGCCAGTGGCCATCGCGGCCGTGACGGGCCTTTTCATCGCGTTCTTGCAGGCCATTACGTCACTGCAAGACTCCAGTATTTCGCAAAGCGTGAAATTGATCATCGTCACGGTCGTCATTGTCATTGCCGCGCCGTGGGGGGCGGCGGCCATCCAGAACTTCGCACGTACGCTTTTACAGGTGATGTTCCCATGAGCATTCAACGCCTTGG
This sequence comes from Robbsia andropogonis, assembly GCF_000970345.1. Lineage (GTDB taxonomy): Bacteria > Pseudomonadota > Gammaproteobacteria > Burkholderiales > Burkholderiaceae > Robbsia > Robbsia andropogonis. The sequence goes on from NZ_LAQU01000011.1 coordinate 84,516, forward strand.
TGGCGGGTTCACACCGTCAGATACGCCTTCGGATACTGATATAGCAGATCAGCAAACCATGGCGGCTCAGACGCATCATCGTCGCAACCACAGGGGCATGAGCTCCCGGCGCCCATCGCTGCGCAAGCGACGTAGCGCAGAGACGCCCGACGCGAACGATCCCGGTGCCGAAAGCGAGGAACTACTGCAGATGCTGGATCAGCATCTCAAGAAGGACCGCGATGCAACAAAAAAGATCGACGCACGTGAGAGAGGGGGCAACCAGCAAGCCTTTGATCAAGACGAACACTTCACCAATGCAGGCAAGGAGACGCATCGTGACGTCCCCACGGGTGATGACAATGCGCAAAGACACGCCAGAAAACTGCGTTTGGTCGATCGCGATACCCGCGACGAATCCGTGCTATTGAAACACTGGCAGGCGCATCTTCGTGGATCAGGCCCCTTGCCGCGAGAGCAGGCCGAAGCGGCGCTTATCGGCATGCATAAGAGCGTGCGCACCAAGTCGTCACTCCCCTATGTCGACGAGTCCCAACCCGCGAGCACGACCTATGAAATCATCGCCATCGCGCGCGAATTTCTCCAGCAGCTCGCGGAAGGCGAATCCGCCTCGCCCATGCGATTGACGGAAATACGTCAGCGACTGGTGTCCCTTTCGGAACGTAAAGAGCGGACCGTAGCATCTGCTTCAGGCGCGGCGGGCATGCGCCCACTCGCCGCTGCCGAGGAGTCCGTGAATCTGCTCTTACCGATCGCGCTGCTGAACATCAGTCGGCGCCGGACGCGCAAAGGACGCGCGATGGCAATCTCCGCACTTGCTGCACTGATTCGCCGTGGACGCAGCTGGTGAAATTTTCCGATTGATTAGCGGTACTATTCAGGAGTTTCGCTCATGTCTAAAGAAATTCGCATACTTACCGGCTTTCACGCTGGCGCTCGGATAAAGTTGATTACACCAACGATGTCGATCGGTGCCCATCCCGGCGCTGACATCCTGATCACTGACTGGAGCGAAGTCGGCATGCAAGTAACAATAGATGCGCAGGAAAACGTGTTCATCGGCACGCCTGAGGGCGGTGGGGACTCGCCAATGGTCGACTTCGCACCGGAACGCTTTGGTCAAATCGCATTATGCGCGGGGCCCACGGACGGGCACTGGCCATCCGATCTCGAATTGATGGATGTCATGCTGGGACGGCGACGGGAAGGCCGAAAGTATGAAGGTGAATCGAGTGATGGCGTCTACCCTGCCGGGCCGACGGTTCCACAGATCACCGTACGTCGACGCGTGCCGTGGTTGCACACCGGCGTGGCGGCGCTCCTGGTCGGATCGATCGGTGCAGCTGCCGTACTGCTGCCTGGGGGGAAAGCGCCAATGGCGGCTGACAATGCACCTTCACGCGTTTCATTGACCGACGTGAAGCGGGTGTTGGCGCAATCCAATCTGTCCGGGCTTACCGTTATCCCTCAGGCAGACGGCTTCTCGGTCATGGGAATCACGTCAAATTCCGCTGAAACAGGAAAAGCGCATGCCGCATTGCTCGCGTTGATTGGTAACCGGCTGGACTGGCGCGTCAGATCGGGTGACGTCATCGCCAGTGCGCTCGAAGAATCCCTGCATCAGGCTAACGTCCATGTTCAGTACGTCGGCGACAATCGCTTCGAGGTGACCGGCACGGCGCGTGACCCTTCATACACGCGGAACGTGGCCGCGCGATTTCGCGGTGATATGGCGCCGCTTACCGCCCATATCGATGTCAATGTGGTACGCGCCGATGAGCTAGCCGATGCAGGCGGCGTCGATTCAGCGCTGTCCGCGGACAATGTGCAATACGTTGAGGCAAGCGACGGCACGAAGATTTTCGAGGCCAAAGCGGCCGGCAATGTGACCCTTCATTGAGGAACGAAAAAATGTATGCAGCAATGACCGACAAACTGATAGACGTACTGAGCGAGCTGCCGGAGGCTGTGACGCAGGCGCATCGCCAACAGGATGTCCGCGATCTGGCCAATGCGCTTGACACAGTCGCCAACACCATTGCGGCACATTCGAGCGGCACCGGCAGTACTGAAGCACAGTCTGGCCGTGTCGTCGTCGACGGATTTCGCGCAGCGGCGCAGTTGTGCCGCATCGCAACGTAGCAGTATCGCGTGTGGCGCAAGGCATCTGACCAGGTCGATGCGCGACACGCGTGCAATTGTGCACGGCCAAGTGGCGGTGTACTTTTCCCGGCGTTCCGTCCCATGCGGAATGCTTCAATGTTGTAAAGGCAGTTTCTTTTAAAGGAGAATCAACATGTCAGGAAGCAGCGCAGTTTCGGGTGCAGCATCGACCAGCAGTTCCATCTCGGACATCTACCAAGCAATGGCAGAGGAAAACGAGATCAATAAGGCCAACACGATCGCGAAGCTGGCGACGATGGGGCCGAAAGCCGCGAAGGATATCGTAGGCTAAGCGATCCGGCGCGCCATCCGGCCGCGCGTGGTGCGCCGGTTGGGAGCCCTGGCGTTCCCAACCGGTTTTTTTATGCGTGGTGCATTCATATCCAGATACACGCTAGTGAATCGTATCCGCCATAGCCATGAGTATCGAACGACGAGACGATTTGATCCGCGAAATTTGCGGGATTCGTGAGATTCCCGCTCCGGAAGCCGTATTGAAGCGCGGCGTACTCGAGATCGACGGATTCGACACGGCAATCGATCATTTCGAGGAAGATCAGGAAGCGCTATACGTCACTTTCCAGTTCGGAATCGTCACCGCCGGTCGTACTTTGCGGGTGTTTCGCCTGTTGCTTGAGGCAAATCTGGCTGTGTATGCGCAAGACCAGGCGCAACTCGGTCTGGAAGCGGATACCGGTGCAATTGTCTTGATCGCGCGGGTTGCATTGAGCGACGAAATCACCGCTCAGTGGCTACTGGAACTGATCGAACACTATGTCGAGCACGGTCGTTACTGGCGGGACAATATCTTCATTGCCCGCGACGACATGTTCGAAAATCTGGCACGCGGCGACTACGTCTGGATACGCGCATAACGTCATCTTCCTTGGGAAAATATCATGACTCATGTTAGCAGCAGCAATAGCAGCCACGGAACGGCGGAATCGTCTTCCACGAATAAACCCGACGATAAAAAAAACAAGGATACCCAGAGCAATCAGGGTGGTAGCTCAAGCGATCTGGAAGCCGCGATCCAGGCGGCAGGAGCCCAGATCATGACCCAAATATTCCAGGATCAACAGGAGCGGACGGCCGAAGACCGGGAAGACGACGCTGACGCGGCTTAAGCCGACATCGATGACCTCCGCGCGTCGGCGGACCCTTGCAACCACCTGATAGCACTCCGTTCCGCCGGCGGAAAACAGTCCAGCGGAACGGCCGGCCATTAGAACGTCATGGGCAATTGCCGCGCAAGCGCCATCGCGCCGGAGCCGCTTTGGACATACTCCTCTGTGGGAACGTCTTCTCCGTCGTCAAGGTCCTCTCGTGCAACGCCGTTTCCCAGCATGTCGGGCAAGGAGGAAGGCGCATGCCGCAGTGACGCACCGCTGTCGGACCCGGCCTTCGCCACCTGAGCGACGTCGAGCTTGTACCCCAGCGCATACACAGTCTTGAGATTCAGCGCGGAATTTTCCGACAGGCGCAACTTTTTGCGCAGCTTGTAGATGTGCTGCTCGAGCGTACGCGCGGCAATCTGCTCCGTCGCACCCCAAACGCTGGCAGCAATCTGCGCCCGGCTGAGAAATGCGCCAGGATTAGAGAAAAACAACCATGCAATCGCAAATTCACGCGAGGTTAACGGGATCTCGACGCCATCGATGGTTGCAACGCCGATATCCCGACGAAGCAAATAACCGCCTATCCGAATCTGATGCGTGACAGTCTCCGGGCAACGTCGCTGCAACGCCAGATGAACGCGGAAATAGATCTGTTCCATGTCGAATCGATTGACGACATCGGTCGCGCCCGCATCAATCCAGCGCAACAGCCCCATCCAACTTGCCTGATTTGTTAGGACAATTACCGGAGATGCTGTATCGGCGTTGCAATCACGCCAGGATAGTAACGCACTGTTTGGTGACGGCACAGTTTTCGCATCAATCAATACAAGATTGTAACGACTCGTGCGCATGGCACGCAGCAGTTCGAGTTCACAGGAAAAAGCTTCCACGACGATCCCATCCTGCCTAAACCCTTCTTGGATGTTTCGTTGAAGCACCTGGTCTGCTGTTACGAATGCAAAAAGCAAGTTCAGATTCACGGCGGTCCGCATCCCTAAAAAGCAATACTTCGCTATTCCGACCATCGTCTTACTGCAATGACGACGACATTTTCATAAAGCCAGCTTTTTACCGATGTGTTCTCGTTATTTAATCGCCACGCGGATCGATTTCGATGAAGGACGTTCGCGACCGATGCGTTGGGCTGTGACGATTAACTGTATCCGGCATGGTCTCTCTGTCCGTTAGTGCCTGCTGGAGGCACTTTGGATGCGCGCACCTGGAAATTTTCCACGAAACACCGAAATCGCTTCACCATGGTGCGGCAATACCGAGACGCCCCTGGCGCATGCACTCGGCTCTCCTCAGCATTGTGGTTGCCGAGAGGGCGTACCAATGTAGCTCCATTGGCGTGGTTCTGCAAACCACATGGTTGAAGCCTGCACCGATCACCGTGTACCGGTCCGTGCTGGAACGACGAGAACAGGCACGCACACGTATGAAAACGTTTCATCATGCGCGCTGAAAGCATATTGGACGACGGCCAAGATACGTCTCAGGACACAACGACCGAAAAGGTGAAAGCTCCAACGAAGGGGGCCGCAGACGTGTCTACGGCCCGTCCTCGGGGGTACTACGTGACGCATCAGGCATCCGCCGATAGCGTCAGGAGCGACTATTTCGTGACATGACCCGAATTTTCGCGTTATCGATAACGTAAAGAAAGGAGAGATCTCCACAATCCGGCTTTTCACAAGGTAATGGAGGAAACCCCGTGCGTCGCGACAGTCATCGTCCCAGGCTTGCACGCCGCAAACACATCGGTATCATGGTCGCCATAGGTCTTATGACATGGGTGCAGTCCGCCAGAGCCGACTGCTTCGACGACGCTGCTGTATATCAGCACGTCAATCCGATGGTGTTGCGCGCCATCGCCTGGCAAGAGTCACGCGGTCGGCCGAACGCGATGCATCTCAACGCGAACGGTTCGTTGGACTACGGGGTAATGCAAATCAATTCCATTCACTTGCGGGAATTGGCCCGTTACCATATTGATCGCGCCACCCTGATGCAGCCCTGTAAAAACGTTTACATCGCGGCATGGCATTTACGCGGCAAGATGGAAAAGTACGGCAATAACTGGACCGCGATTGGCGCCTACCATTCAGAAACACCGGCCGAACGCGATCTTTATGCACATCATATCGCTGCTATCCTCATGGCATGGCATCAGCTCGGCAAGCAAGCAGAAACTTATAAAAGAAAATAATTCAAGACGCAAGCCGTACCGTCACCGACTTAACGTCCCCACCTCGGTGACGCGGACAAGTTCAACAGCATCTCGAACCGCCCAACGCCCCTTCCTACGCGACAAACCAGCGAACGCAAGTGCACGTATCGCGTAGCGCATGTTTGCGCCCTGTCGCGCCGGATCAGTATCGTTTGCCTGATACGCGCCCCAAAGATATTTTAATTATATGATGAATATTTCACGCTTTGTCTGCTTTTAACCATAAACACGTCGTCATTTTGCATGTATGCTCATGCTTCGTGCAAAGTAATAATTTGCAATAATGGAGGTGCTGAACCGTAGCATGCTAGGTGCAAAGGACTGCAAGGAGCAAGCAACCTTTCGATATCAGCGACGTACACACTTGTATTGTGTGCCAATCCCTTGCTGGGTAGGTGCGTCGCGGTGTAGAGCAATAATGAGAGAAGCCAATGGTGCCAAACCTGATCATGGACATGGGCGTTTTCTGGTCGAGTTCCACTGGTCGCAATATTACGGATGCCTTACATAATCAGGGCGTTCAAATCTTGCATCAAGACCATTTGATTGCGGAAGCGCGTCCGGCAATTGTCTTCGTCGATTGCTTCAACGTTGACGCGACCACCGAGATAGAAAAACTGCGAAATCGCACGACAGATCAGCACTACTTGATAGCGGCTCAGCGCGCACCCTCCGCAGAGGGAGTTGTATCGCTCATCGCAAGCGGCGCCAACGATGTCGCCACCGAAAATGATCTGATGAATCCCAAAGCCATCATCACTCGGGCACGGGATCATACGCAACTGCTTCGCTTCGCGCGCAATGGTGTTGCCGATTTCTCCGCGTTGCAACGTCATGCGGACGGCATGCGTTCGGCGGTGTACTTCAAAGACAAAAATGGTGTCTACACCGGGTGCAACGAGGTATGCGAAAAGTTTCTTGCGATCGCCCGCAACGACATCCGTGGTAAAACCGTACATGACATCTGGCCGGCGCACCTCGCCACCACCTACTACAAAGCGGATCGCCAGTTGCTGGCGCGAGGCGGCACCCAGGTTTATATCGCCGCCGTGCGGGATGGGGCGGGCGTTGCTCGCATCTTGCGGTTCTATAAGGGCGTGGTGTACGACGAAAGCGGACGTATAAGCGGCATCGTTGGGACCATACATGAAATAGGCGATAAACAGGCGTATGAAGTAGCGCGGGACGAGGTCGAGGACATCATGCAGCATGTGTCTACAACCGTGTATGCGCCGCATTGCTCGCCTCCGGCCGTGGATAACGAAAGTTCCTTGCTCGACCAGGTTGGGCGAGGCGATGCCTCGGCGCTGGCTCGACTGTACAGGCTTTACGTTCGCCGCATCACGCGTTTTCTGAACCGACTTACGTGGAAGACCGAGGTGATTAATGAAATCATCAACGATACATTCATGGTCGTATGGAATAAAGCCAAAAGCTTTCGCGGTGATTCCAGCGTAGCAACATGGATCACCGGTATTGCCTATCGCTGCGCGCTCAGGTCGCTACGTTATCAAAGCCGTTCGGAATTCGAACTGCTGGACACGGATACGATGATGTCCTATGAACCCGATTACGAACTATCTGATCTGCTGAAAAAGGCGCTCGATCTATTACCAGAAGACCAACGCCTTGCAATGACATTGGCCTATATTCTTGGCCACACCGTCGAAGAAATATCCCAAATTCTGGGCTGCCCTGCAACCACCGTTAAGGCGCGCATGCATCGGGCGAGAAATAAACTTCGCGAGACGCTTGAAACCATTGGGAACACGCAATGCCAGCCCGCGCAGTGAGATAAGAAAAAGGCAAATTCGATGCTGGGCGGGTACCGCCATCTCGCCAACCGGCGGGCGGCACGTACCGTCTTTTACCGCTTTGCCCTATAACTGGCATCGGGAATGACGGTCTTCGGCGGTTGTCGTATTTCCGATCGGAATATCGACACGTTTTCATCAAGCGCATCATTCGGCGTGCTTGTCATGGCGGCGCGTTAGCGTCTCCCCCAACGATGATCGCTATAGGCGACGCGCATCGCCATCATGTGGTCGTCACGCTACGATCCAATTACGGTTTCGTTGCCATATCTTTAAGGCTTCGTTGCTATCTCGATCTTGTCTTGCTATCGCATCGTCGCCATTTTATTGCCAAGTCATTACGATGTCTACGCAACGACACGATTGACCTTGCCTCGAAACGACCTACAGCAGAGATATGTTAAAGAATCTTTTGAATAAAGGTGGAGATGGCTAAAAGAAAATACCGAACCGTCGCTACCCGAAGGAATTCCGAGGGGAAGCGGCAAGACTAGCAAATTTTGTAGCGCACAATGAGGGTGCACGCCGTCTAGGGGTTGCCGGTGGATCGGCAACCGGGCGCAGCGGCGCAAAGGCGCGTCTGCGTGCGGCGCTTATCCGCGGATCGTCTCGCTATATCCAACGCGCTCCATCGTGCCGATATGCCTGCTAAGCAATTGCAAGGCACGATCGGCATTCTTGTCTTTCAACGCCGTAATGATCAAGCAGTGATCCTGGTCAGAACGCGGTTGCCATCCGCGCTGCAGCCCTGCTGCAAAGAGATAACGAGAATTCGTCTGCTGCAACTGCTTCAGCATCGCCAGCAGTCGCGGCATGCGGCACTCCTTTACCAGAATGTCGTGAAATGCGCAGTTCGCCTCATCCCATTCGACAAGTGACTGTGCTGTGAAACAGCGTTCCTGCGCTGCCTCCAGTTGCGCGATCTGCACCGGGCCCAGCCTTGGAACACTGTGTTTTAAAGCGAGTAACTCCAGAGCGCCTCGCATCTCCACAGCCTCCTTGATCGCATCCTGGCTCAACGTCGTTACGCGGACCCCACGGCGCGGCAGGGCCACGACCAATCCCATGGCCTCCAAGCGCTGGAAGGCTTCGCGAACCGGAACGTGACTGGTATTGAACTCCCTCGCGACATGGTCCTGGCGTAGCGGACTCCCCCCTTCGATCTCGCCTCGGATGATGCGCGCACGCAATGCCTCGGCGACGTATTCCGCGGTTGTCGGGCGAACCGGCATCTCTTCTATTTGCGCATCCATTTGTAGATTATCTATAAAAATAGACATTGTTTTTTGAGTCGAGAGGTTTTTAAAATAAAAAAAGCTAATAAATGCTCAATACCAGGTCGAAATTCATATTTTATAGATAGTTTTATCTCACCGCATCTTTTTTCGAACGCAACGAGAACCCGGTCCCAACGCATGCCCCATACCGCCCACCCAAAGCCCATCCGCGTTTCAGGTCGCCTTCCGGATACCACCAGACCTGACTCATGGGTGTTAAGCGATGTCGAAGCTTTGTTCGCACGCCCTTTCCTGGATCTGTTGTTCCTCGCACAAAGCACCCATCGAGCAACGTTCAAGGCCAACGAAGTACAACTGTCTACCTTGCTTTCAGTCAAGACCGGCGGGTGCCCCGAGGATTGCGGTTATTGCTCTCAGTCCTCAAAGCACGAGGTGGCGGGCATGAAAGCGACGCGTCTGATGTCACCGTCCGCGGTCGTCAGTGCTGCAAAGCAGGCGAAAGAACAAGGTGCTTCGCGCTTTTGCATGGGCGCGGCATGGCGTAGTCCGAAGGCACGGGATATGCCCGACATCGTGGAAATGGTGAAGCAGGTGCGCGCCTTGGGCCTTGAGACCTGCATGACGCTCGGCATGCTCGACGGCGATCAGGCGAGGACATTGAAGGACGCTGGACTGGATTACTACAATCACAATCTGGATACGTCGCCTGATTTCTACGGCAGCGTTATTTCTACTCGATCTTATCAGGACCGTCTGGATACGCTGCAGCAAGTCCGCCAAGCCGGCTTGCACGTGTGTTGCGGCGGTATCATCGGCATGGGTGAAACGCGTCGTCAACGCGCGGCATTGATTACGCAGCTATCGAATTTGTCTCCCTATCCCGAATCCGTTCCCATCAATCATCTCGTACCCATAAAAGGCACCCCGCTAGCGGATGCCGAGCCGCTTGATCCGCTCGAATTCGTGCGCACCATTGCGGTCGCGCGCATCACGATGCCGAAAGCCTTCGTACGGCTGTCTGCCGGCCGCGAACAAATGGACGACGCTTTGCAGACCTTGTGTTTCGCGGCCGGCGCAAATTCGATCTTCCTAGGCGCGACGTTGCTGACCACGCCTAATGCCTCGATGGATCATGACCGCCAGTTGCTCGACCGCCTGGGAATGCGCGCCATGACAATGCCCACCGACGACACCGCTCAAACGCAAGGATAAGCCTTGGCCGACATTCAAAACATGCGACGGGTCGAAGTCAGGCACGGGCGGAAAGTTTCCGATACCGGTGATTATGGCGTCGCGCCGATATGGGATAAAGAACACGGTCCCGGCGCATGGATAGTACAGCGATACGCCGATGTCGCTGCGGCGCTCCGTGACCCACGATTCTCTGCCGCGCGTGCCGCTCGATGGGTCAACAGCAGCGTCTCGGCACCGATGCGGGACGAATTGCGCGAATTCAAGCGCATTTTGTCCCGCGCGCTTTTGTTTATCGAGGGCAATTCCCATGGTCGTGTCCGCCGCGCGCTCGCAGCCGGTTTCCATGGTGTCTCCCTTCAGCAGCACGCACCGACCATCACCGGAATCGCCGATGAATTGCTGGATGCCGTTATCGCGAAGGCCACACTCGATCAAAATGGCAACGCAAGCGTCACATTCGACTTTGTGGAAGATGTCGCCCGCGCGCTTCCAGCACGCGTCATTGCCAACCTGATGGGAATCGCTCCCGAAATACAACCGAGATTCATCGCGGCCGCCGGCGAGATAGCCGCGTTCATCGGTAGTCCTCTTCCGGATGCCCGACGCGTTTTCGCCGCGCAGGACGGCCTGCTCGCCATCCGCGACCATTTTGCATCGATGCTGCGTTACCCGGTCGAGGTCCCACCGCATAGCTTGACGGCGCGTATACTACGACAACGCGATGGAGGTACGTTGAGCACGGCTGAAATGCTGGCGCAATGCTGCACACTGCTCTTTGCGGGCTACGAAACGACCCGGCATTTGCTTGGAAATGGCATGCTGGCGCTGTTGAACCATCCCACCCAATGGCTGGCGTTGCAACGCGCGCCGCAGCGCCTGCCGATTGCTCTACGTGAGTTGCTTCGTTATGACAGTCCCGTGCAATATACCGGCCGGCGCCTGCGCGAAGACGTTGTCGTCGGAGGGCAGACGATGCGCAAAGGCCAGTTGGTCATTCTGGACCTCGCAGCGGCCAACCGCGATCCAAGCCGATTCAGTATGCCGGAACGGCTCTATCTGAAGCGTGACGAAGGCAACCATCTTGCTTTCGGGCATGGTCCACATGTCTGTCTTGGCGCCGGGCTGACCTATCTGGAAGCAGAAATTGCTTTTCGCGCCGTCATGCAACGTCTACCGAATTTGCAACTTGCGCCGCACACTCCGGAATGGCAAGACAACGCCGCATACCGAGGGGTGGCATCGTTGCCAGTGTACTGCTCGCTACCGAGCCCCGGCAAACAGCCAATTCCTGTGAACCTGACGGCCCAGGACAATACGTAATGCACGATTTCAAAGTGGCATTGGCCGAACTGGAAGCACAGCATTTACTGCGAAAGCGGCGTGTCGTAAGCAGCCCCTCCAGCCCCCGCATGCAAGTGGCGGACCGTTCGGTGCTCTCCTTCTGCAACAATGACTATCTTGGCTTGGCCAATGACCTGCGGATCGCGGCTGCCGCGCGCGATGCGATGGACAGCTTTGGCATTGGTGCCTCCGCGTCGGCGCTCATCAGCGGTCACAGCGCGGCGCATGCGTCATTGGAATACGCGCTGGCGCGCTTCGTCGGCATGCCTGGCGCGCTGACGTTCACAAACGGCTATATGGCCAACATCGGCGTTATCACGGCGTTGATAGGCCCAGGCGACACGGTGTTCTGCGATCGCCTCAATCATGCATCGCTGATCGATGGTATCCGGCTGTCACGTGCCGAGCTTAAGGTCTATCCCCACGTCGATACCGATCGATTGGCGCATCTGCTGGCAAAATGCACGAGCAAGCGCAAGTTGATCGTCACCGATGCGGTATTCAGCATGGACGGCGACATTGCCCCCCTACCCACGTTGCTGGCGTTGTGCGAGCGTTACGATGCATGGCTGATGGTCGACGATGCGCATGGCTTCGGCGTGCTGGGCCCCCAGGGCCGCGGTAGCCTCGCGCATTTCAAAACGGATTCCACGACACACTCGGAACGTGTGATCTACATGGCCACGCTGGGCAAAGCGGTGGGAGTCGCTGGCGCATTCGTTGCGGCAAACGAGGACATCATTGCCTGGTTGATTCAGCGAGCACGAACCTATATGTTTACCACCGCCAACCCAGCATTGCTTGCCCATGCCGCGTCAGCAGCGCTGACACTCATCGAAGAGGAGGAATGGCGGCGCGATCACCTCAAGATGCTTGGGGAAGCGCTGCGGCATGCGTTGAAGGGTCTGCCTTGGACGTTGGCGCCATCGCAGACAGCAATCCACCCGCTGATTATCGGGGATAACCAGACAACGCACATGCTCGCACGACTGCTTTGGAACCAATCAATCTGGGTTCCCGCAATCTGCCCGCCCACCGTTCCAAAGGGCACTGCCCGCCTGCGCATATCCCTTGGCGCCCTGCATACCATGGCAGACATTGCACACATTGCAGCATCATTGCACGCGGCCGCCGCGACACTCACAAAGGAACCCGGATGAAGGTCAACTACTCGGAAGATCTGGTCCAGCGCACGCTGCGTAGCGTCTGGCATCCGTGTACGCAGATGCAACACCATGAAAGGACACCGCCCATTCCAATCGTGCGCGGCCAAGGCGCCTGGCTGTACGACGCGGATGGCAACCGCTATCTAGACGCGATCAGCTCGTGGTGGGTCAATCTTTTCGGTCATGCGAATCCACGCATCAATGCGGCCCTGAAAGATCAGTTGGACCGTCTTGAACATGCAATGCTCGCCGGGTTCACCCATGAACCCGTGGTGGCGCTGTCGGAAAAGCTTGCAGCATTAACCCACCACACGCTCGGACATTGCTTCTATGCGTCGGATGGAGCATCAGCCGTCGAAATCGCACTGAAAATGAGCGTGCATGCGTGGCGTAACCTTGGGCAACCAAACAAACGGGAATTCATCTGCCTCCAAGGCAGCTATCATGGCGAGACACTTGGCGCGCTGGGTGTGACGGATACCCCATTATTCCGCGAGGCATATGGCGGCCTGATTCGAGCAGCCCACGTGATGCCCTCGCCCGATCCGCGCCAGGCGCGCGACGGACAGACTGCCGGTGACGTGCTGGCCCATGCTCTGAAAACACTGGAATCTCACTTAGAGCGCCTTGCCGGAAGTATCGCCGCCATCATCGTGGAGCCCATGGTGATGTGCGCGAACGCGATGGCGATGTACGACGCGGATTACCTTTACGGCCTGCGCGGACTATGTGATCGGTACGACGTCCATCTGATCGCCGACGAGATCGCCGTGGGATGCGGCCGCACAGGCCACTTCTTCGCATTTGAGCATGCCGGGACATGGCCTGATTTTCTTTGCCTGTCGAAAGGCATCAGCGGCGGGTATCTGCCGTTGTCACTGGTCATGACACGCGATGCGATCTACGAAGCGTTTTACGATACCGACATTGCACGTGGATTCCTGCACTCCCACTCCTACACCGGTAATCCGCTTGCCTGCCGCGCGGCGTTGGCAACGCTGAACCTATTCGAAGAGGACGATGTTCTCGCACACAACCGCATCCTCGCGGCCCGACTGAATGCCGCGTTGCAGCCGTTCGCGCACGATCCGCGTTTTCATCATTTCCGTCAGCAAGGGATGATATGGGCGTGCGATGCGATCATAGCGGACCCCAGCGAGGCAGCAGCGTTCTCTCGTCGATTCTTTGCCGAAGCGGCAAAGACCGAACTACTGATTCGTCCCATACGCCAAACAATCTATGTCATGCCGCCCTACATTTTGAACAATGAAGACATCGACGATTTGGGCAGCCGCTTGTATCGACTCGCTGACCGTATAATCGGGAGCACGCGCGATGCGCATGGATAAGGTAGCTAAAGAGAGGCACTATTTCATCGCCGGGACGGATACCGGTGTAGGCAAGACCTTGGTCAGCACCGCGTTGCTGCACCAATTTGCAGCAACCGGTTTGCGCGCCGTGGGAATGAAGCCCGTGGCGTCCGGTGCGGTGTTACACGCAGGACGGTGGTGCAACGACGACGTGTCCGCCCTCCGTGCGGCATCGAACGTGCCGGTACCTTATGCGTTGGATAACCCCTATCTTTTCAGGGAAGCCACGGCACCTCATCTCGCCGCTGAAGATGAACGCGTCCACATCGACCTCCTTCACATCAAATGTTGCTATGAGGCCCTGCTCGATCATGCCGACACGGTGATTGTCGAAGGCGTAGGCGGACTGCTTGTCCCACTAAACGACTACGCATGCACGGATGACCTCGCCGTACTGCTTGGACTGCCTGTGATTCTCGTGGTCGGCATTCGCTTGGGCTGCATCAATCACGCCTTGCTGACCGTACGCGCCCTATCCGCCAAGGGTCTAATACTGGCAGGATGGGTTGCGTCCACGCTGGATCCCGACATGTTGCAACTTCCAGCGACGCTGGATTGCCTGCGCAATCGGATACCGGCACCGTTGCTTGGCTGCGTACCATATTTGCGCAACCCCGACGCGTCCTCGGCTGCGCAATTTCTGGATTTGGCCCCCCTAGACTAGGCCGTGAACTTATTTTGAGGCGGGTGCGGCGCTCAAGCATACGTGCGCGACGGCACGATCCAACGCAATCCGATGCAGGACATCGAGCGACCTTGCCTGTGCAACGTCTCCCACTGCAACGGCAAGCTGCCTGTGACAATCCACATCGTTACGCGCCGTTGACGCCGCTTGCAGATCTTGCAGGATGGCAGTCTGTAGATTGTCCAGAATAGGACGTATGACGCCGGTCAGGCTCTTGCGTGCCGTCGCTGGTGCATTGCCCTGCCTTCGCCAGTCGTTCAACAGCGCATACTGAATTTCCTTGTTCGCTTCGATTTGGTCTTCAAAGATGCGCGTGGCGTCCTCGGCGCCGACGCCCAGCGCCGGTGCCATTGCCGCGACGCTGGTAAGAACCTGTGCCTCGCGCTTCGGATCGTGTACCGCTTTTCCGGAATCCCATTTGCTAAGCGCGACCTGCTCCGCGGTATCGAGGCGCTCCGATATGCTTCGCACCAGCGGGACAAGTGCTGGCACGGGCGCGGCAATACTTTCGGCGCAGCCCAGCATGACTGAAAGGATCAGCACTGTGGCAGGGATGCGCATGTGACGCCGCTGACAATTGGCCCGGATATGCCTGATCAATTCGTTTCGCACCATATCTTTATAAACGCTCCGCAAGGAAAGTAATGCTGTGATTGACATCGCTTGGATAAGCGACTTCTTACGTGAGCGGTATGGTACACGCTTCCTCGCTATTGGCGAGCATAACGTAAAGAAACTTTATATTCAGGTCAACGCATTGTGTCCACCCTCGGGCGCGAACACGCCTACCGCTCCCGGGTTTCACGGCGTACAACGTTACAAATCTAAACGAGGTCGATGCTCCGGATAGCGGAATGGCAACGGATCGTTTTGCATTTCGATTGTTCTTTCGCTTTTGGACAAACTATTTCGCTACCCCTCGCAGGCCCTGTACGCGACTCCGACCTGACTCAACCTGCACGTAACAAAGGAGAGACCATGGCCCTTCCGCTGCAACACGTAATACTGCTTTTCTTCATGCCTCGTATCGCCTAACACCTTGCGTATAAAACCGTACTGCCCCGACGGATCTTCTCGAACCAGCAATGATACGCGTCGCTAGCTGGATGTCTGAACCTCCTGCTTTCCGACGTAGCGATGCTGCGTGACTAACGTCTAGATCGAAACCAGCTCGCGCGCAGACATCCGCTACGCACGCTAATTGACGGGGAAGAACGTCATGAAATGGTTTCACAACCGAAACTTTCTGAAATTGGGAGAGTCCGTCATTGTCGAGCCATTACATCTCAGCCATTTGATGTTTCTCACCGATGAAAGCGAACTAACCACGCCACATCCCTCGTAACAACGCCTCTTTCGCCATGCGCCACACGGAAAGCGTACATGCCGTACGAACTGAATATACTTCATCGACGAAGTATGAAATTCAGAAAAATTATAACGTTGTGCAAATTGGTTGTTGGATTATGGATATTGAACGCAGCTAAACTGACTTTTCCTAAAAACGCATTGATAGACGCGTTTATGCACGTCCCTCATTGGAAATTTCATGACTATCCGTTCACAATCCGCCTTTATGGCCGCGCCCGCACCAGCACCCGATGAAGCGGGTGATTTCAGCACAACGCGCTCAGCACAGCCAGCCGCCACATCACCGCGCGAACTGACGCGTTCCGATGCTTTGAAGCAGTTACGTCCACGGCCAGAAAGGAACGTTGAGGACAATGCCTCAACCTCATCGGCGGCGGATACACGCGCACCCCTCCCACTTGGTCAGCGGATCAAGGCCTTGATCTCGCGCAGGCAGGTTTCGGTAACCGCGGTCATACCGGGCACTGGTCGAACCTTGAATCGTCCGCTGCGCGCCACCGTTCCCTCGACATCAGTCAATCCTGTGATGCAAGGTCCGGAAGCGGCAATCCTGGAAGAAGCGAAGCTACTTTCAAGCGTGGCGGAGTCACTTACGATGAGTATCGGTCGCCCCGAGGCCGCGCTATGGAAGCGCCCCGCGCCTTCAAAAGCTTATCGACTGATGACGACCCTAATCCCGTGGGCGAAGCCGGCCCCACTCGCGAAAATCGCCGCGTCCAGTATTGGCGGTAACGGCCGGCATACCGCACCGACACATCAGACATCGCCGAACCACTTTGCGGGAAAAGCGGCAATTGCCGAAAGCGTGGCAACACTCAGGGAGCTGGTCGCGCAGCGCCGAGCAGCACTCGACGAGGCGGTCGCGCATTTCGAGCGTGCGCAATCAGCGCATGATGCTGCTCGTGGCGTATCAATGATTTCGGATCAGACGCAGAACACGGCTACACGCCGCTTGCACGCCGCTGCCGCGGTGCGCGACGCAAGCAGCGCGCTGCATGCGGTCATCTCCGGCCCGGATCTGGCCGGACTTGAGGGGCTGCGCTATCTCGCGGAACAACGCGATAAAGCCGATGCATTCACGCATAGGCGGATCAATGAGTTGCAAGCCAAGGCGCATGCATTGCGTTCACATGCGTACGATCGCCGTGATGCAATCGATGTCGAATTGCAAGTACGAAAAGAAGAGGCGCATGCGCTGACGCTCGTTAATCACGATCTTGATGCAGCGGAGAAAATTGTCCTTGACGCGCGAGGTCGTTTGCATAACCTGGAAAAGCGCTTCGGCAAGTTGCCTTCGGGGTTTGTTGAGATGGGCAGCACATCACCAAAGGCCTCCGCCTTACACGCGGATCTGCTTAACCAGATCGCGCAGGCCCGCACAGTGCTTCAAGGCGCGGAACGCGCGCGAGCGCGCGCCTTGCAAGGTCTGGATTCCGTCAATACAGGAATCGAACGGGTCAGCCAGCAGCTTTCAGAACTGATGCAGCTGCGCGCAACAGCGGAAGCGCAGCGTGAGCAAGCCGAGCGTTCACTGGCGTGGCTCACGGAAGCATCGTCGCTGCTCGCACGACAAGCGGATACGACGGCAGCGCCAGAAGCCGGTGGTCAGGAACAATCGGTGAACGCGTTGCACGACCTCTTCGTCGCACGGCAATCCGATCTGCCGCCTGCCTTCGGCCAACGCCCCGACGCACGTTTGCAATCCGCGCTCGCAGCGCTTCCCGCTCGCCTGAAGGCATCCAGCTCGCCCAGTCTATTACCGACCATGATGGCCATGGAGACAGTGATCCATGCGCTGGCGGACGTCACCCAAAGCGACGCGGGAAGGGCAACACGATTGCTCGATGCATTGCACCAACATCCAACCACGCACTGGTCCGCACTGGCGCAGACCGAGGCAGAAACGCGGCGCCTGCATAGCGCCTCGACTGCCTTTCCCAACCCTACCGCGGCCGACGTCCTTGCGTTCAGTCGGGCGATCGCCGCGTTGCCTCGTGGTAGTGACCTGCTGCATGCACTATCGCGCGACAGCCATCAAACCGCGACGAAAGAACAAATCCAGGCACTGCATGTCTTCTGGACGGCCGAAGCCGCTGGTCGCACCGAACCGGACACGGCGGTTTCGGCGTGGCTCAGTCAGGCGAGGCAGGTTGCATTGGCCCGATGCAAGGGAGACGAAAACCTCGAATTCGACGACGTCGCATATGCCGCGTATAACGCTGTTCGTAGTGGTTACGTCAGCAATGCACCCGGCTCGCTTTATGCACGACACGATGCGCGCATGAGGAAAGCACTGACCGAGTGGGTGATCCGCGCCACTTCGGCAGACAACAGGCCAAACGACGCGCCGCGGCCTGCCGTATGGCGCCGATTTGTCCCTACCCTGAACAAAACCCCGTTCAGCAAGCGCTTGTTGAATCGCGGTTATGAGGTCTCGGAAAGCATGGGCCTTGATTCAGCGCGGATGCAAGTAGACCGTGCAATACGACGGCGCATGACGCGCCTCACCCCATTGATTGAGGCCAGTCGCCAGCACCGAGGTGGGGAAGGCACGCTTGACGCCCTATTTTCTCAGACGTTGCTCGATTACCTGAAGCGGCTTGACAATCGCGGGCGACATCTGTCAAAAGTCACGCTATCCGGCCGTGACGCCAAGAAGATCATCGAACGTCTACCCAGCGTGGTACGGACGATGCACGCGGCGCGCTTTCAATCGTTCATCAAACAAGTGGCGCCGCACGGCGCCACGGCCTATGAGACGGTCTCGCGTCTTGAGGAGCGCCTCCGTGCGCACATTCCCTCCGCGCGACAACCCCCGGCACTAGAAGCCGTCGATGCGGATTTGGTCACCGCGATCGGTCTACTGAAACATCAGCATCTGCGCAACAAGGAAGACATTGTTACCTTCTTCAAGCCTTTCATCCTAGACATGGCATTGCGGGACAAGGTACGGCTGGGTGGCGGTGGCACACTGGGGGTCGGCCTGCCTACATTGCCTTATGGCCCGCAAACCCCGATCGTATCGCCTCTTCTTTCGGTAGAGACATCCCGGTCCGATGAGGCGTTTACGCAGTTGTTCATGCCGGTGCTTGGCATTGAGATGATGTTCGGCAAGACTCGCACCAACGCGCATGAGGCGACCATCGGAATGGTGGCAGGTGCGGCGCTTGGCACCTACACATCGTTGCAGGGCACGGCGAGCTTGCATGGGTTAAAACAGCATGCAAAAACCGATGCCACGCTGTTGCGCTTTTTCAGAAAGCGTCATCAAGACGAGACGATGCGGGCCAACATGCTTAACGCACTCGACAGCATGGTGCGATGGGATGTGATCGCACCTGAGCGTGGCCGGGCGTACCATGGTCCGTTGGAAGCGGTGTTCGCCCGGAATCCGGATGTCTCCGTCTCTCAGATGGAGAGCGTCGCGGATACCACGGCAATCAGTGCGGCTGTGACGGCGCGGCTTCCTTATGTGCGATTCAATGATCCGGACGCGCAAGGCCTCGCGCAAACGTTTCGTGTCGAGCCATCGCTCACCGGCGAAGGACAGCGCGTCCGGGAGCGGCGAGACGAGCGTGGCGGTCATGTGAGCGTCTATGCGGCCGTCGGTGATACCGCGCAACAGCGCGCGAATATCGGTTTGACACTGACGGGCGCACCTGTCTCGTATTTACCGCCAAGTGGGCGGCGCCATGCGCACAACACCGGCACGCAGCGCCAGGCCCTTGGATTGCAACTCGGCGTCACACGCGACATCGCCTTGGCCATCGAGAAGCACGAGATTTCCCCTTTCTTGATAGATGGCAAGCAGGACGGCGACCTAGATCGCCACTATGCGACGCCAGCCGATATGCTGCGAGAAATCTCGGCCAACCGCACGCAATGGTTGATGCGGTGCGTGGAGACGCTTGAACCTGATGAAAACGGCAACACCGACACGCCGGACAACCGCATGCGAGCGGGGATCTTGCTGGACGCGTTCGAACATGAGATCAAGCGTCTTGGCAAGGACAACCAATACTGCCTCTACAACGTCAATTATTCGATGCGCGGCGCAGCAAGCGGATGGATCGACGGTTATCGAGGGCTTGCGCAACTCGCACGCAAACGCGGCGATACCCAAGGTGAACGTCGCGCATTGGAAGCCATCGACGATATTCTGCTCAATAGCGGTACCTGGCGACCACTTATGCTGATCGTGCGGGAGCGTGCAAAGGATTCGACCACGTTAGGTTGGCGTAACCTCCTTCGCTGGCAACGCTTGGCGAACGTTGACGGGCAGCGCACGGCCGCACAATTTCCGCCACCCTGACCTGTTTGTGCGAATGCGTATCCCGACCACTGACTAGGCGTATCACATCGTTTAACGATGTCAAAGCCCGACGGTTGTCTTACTAAAACGCGAATACACAATCCGGGCACACCAATCAAGGGAAAAGCCGAGCGCGCCGATGATCAGAACCACCGCCATCAGCTCCGAATACGCCAGCCGGTCTCGGGTATCCAGGATCAAATAACCAAGTCCGGAACTTACGCCAAGCATTTCGGCAGGGACCAGCACAATCCACAATATGCCAATGGACAGACGCACACCGGTCAACACATGCAAGGCAATGGCAGGCACGAAGATGTGCCACATCATTTCGAAACGCGTGGCGGCAAGGCTCTCCCCCAATTGCAGCCAACGCTGATCGATTTGATGTACGCCCGCCGCGGTGCTCATGACAATGGGCCATACGGCCGCGAAGCTCAACAGAAAATATACAGCACGATCCCCCACGCCCAAGGTCATTACCGCAATCGGCATCCACGCAAGCGGGGAAATCATCCGCAAGAACTGCAATGCCGGTGAAAGCAGCGCGTCCAGTGCCTTCACTCGACCGATCAGAAAGCCCAATGGCACGCCAACCAGCAAGGCACAAGTTAAGCCGACGGCGATACGCCGCAGGCTTGCGGCAACGTGTACGAACAATCGATCCTCACCGATCAACGCAGGCATTATCTTGAAGGCCTCCACCGGCGAGAATTGTGCGACGAGAAGATTCCGACCGGCACATGCAGTGACTGCCGCCCACCACAGACCGATGACAATGATGATGCCGGCAGTCCCCAACAGGAGTCGGCGCAGACGTTGGCTGCCGCGCGTCAATGCGGACAATGTCTGGCGTTGTGGCTCGAAAGCGTCCGAGGGGTGGGGCCGAGAAGGATGGATAGCCATCTCAGATTGCAATGGTCTCTTTTCGGGACCATGCCTCCGGTAGTCCGAATGCTTTCATGCCACCTTGCGCGGCAATGCTTTTCTTGACGAATCGATCATCGACGAGGTCGCTGGCGACCCATGCCGGGTCGAGTTTCGCGAGAAATGGTGCCTCCCCTTCCACCTGAGTTGCCTTCAGGCGACGAACCAATTCTTCCGTATAGCTTGGATAGGGATACGGCTGGAAATCGATTCTTTTTTCATGCCAATCGCCATGCAGTACGGCGCGGTCCGCAAGGTAACGCGGCTCCTCCGAAGGCTGCTGCCGCAACACGGTGGAAAGCAAGCTGGCAGCATGTGGCGTGTAATGATTCGTCCCGCTCTTCGACAAAAGTTCCGCGGCTTCTTGCGGATGGGCGCGTGACCAGACCTGGGCCTTGACGATCGCATCCACCACCTTCTGTGACCACGCTGGGCGCGCATTTAAATCCTGCTCGTGCATGAATACGACACAGCAAGCGTGGTCACGCCAGACGTCGCCCGTAAAGCGCAGCACTTTGCCAACCTTCAACGCTTCCGCGGCGGCATTGAAAGGCTCAGCAACGATAAAACCGGCAATCTGTCTTGATGCCAGCGCAGGCGGCATATCCGCAGGTGCCATCACGACCAAGCGCACTTCCGTGGCTTTCAACGCACCCTCCTTGCTGAGGACCGGCGTGAGGCCTTGCGCACGCAACAAGTCCTGCACGACGACGTTGTGAATCGAATACCAAAATGGCACCGCAACAGTCTTGCCGCCGAGATCCCGTAATGACTGGACGTCTGGCGCCACCGTCAGCGCGGAACCGTTGATGTGATTCCACGCGACAACCTTCGCGGGGGCACGACTGCCATATCGCGCCCAGATCGTCATGGGCGAAAGAATATGCACGACATTCACTTGGCCCGATAAAAACGCTTCCACCAACTGCGCCCAACTGCGTAACAAAGTGGGTTTCTCCGCGCCGAGACCCGCGTCAGCAAAATAGCCGTTGTTATGTGCAACCAGAAGGGGTGTCGCATCCGTAATCGGTAGATAGCCGATTCGCACGGGGGCGTCCGGCTCCGTTGCAGCGCGGGCCGTCAGGCTGCTCAGTAATGGCGTGGCGCCGCCGACAGTGAAAAGCGAGGCAAGCTTGAGCCACTCGCGGCGAGACATCGGCAACTGACACATGCTACGGTCCTTATTGGAGAGAATGCGGGATGAGTGGTATATCCGATGCGGGGCGAGAGGCCATCGAAGCGCGCAAAGCGGCAACGACGCGTACCCGTAACGAGCCCAACGCCTGAACATGATCATCCCTGGGATGCGGCAACGTTAAGTCGATTGAGGCCGCGAGCGCCCCATCGCGCCCCAGCACGACAACCCGGTCCGACACACACAACGCTTCATCGATGTCGTGCGTGACGAGCAAGGTCGCCGCCTGGGTGTCGCGGACAACCGAAACAAGCAGACGTTGCATATCCGCGCGGGTTACCTCGTCGAGCGCGCCGAAAGGCTCGTCCAGCAACAACGTGCGGGGTTCGCGGGCCAGGCATCGCGCCAGTGCAACCCGTTGCGCCATGCCCCCTGAAAGCTGTCGTGGCGCGAGATGCGCCGCATGCGTCAAATCAACCTCTTTGAGTGCCGCGGCGATACGCGACTGCATCTCATGGCGGCTAAGCTTGCGCTGGCGCGAAAAGCCCAGACCAAACCCGACGTTCCGATGCACCGTTAGCCAGGGCAGAAGACAGGGATCTTGAAAAGCCAAGGCGACATCAGGCCTTGGCGAGACGACTTCTTGACCGTCCACCAGAACATGGCCGCCATTAGGCGAAAGCAAACCAGCGGCAACCCGTAGCAAGGTCGACTTCCCGGCCCCGCTTGCACCCAGGATCGTTATAAGCTGGCCAGCATGGACATCCAGCGAGATACCGTCCAATATGGCGCGCGTGCCGCGACGCAGGGACACTTCCCGTAATGCCAACCGGGGTGAGATACCCGTGTTTTCGTCAGGGATTGGCAACGCCCCCTCTTGATGGATCGGTTTGTCGAGGATGTTGTCGCTGGAATCGCTCATGCGGCGCCCTGTTGACGATGATGGGCAAGCTGATTCTTTAGTTGCACGACACTAGGCGTGATGATCGGCACGAAAGCGGCTTCTCGCGCGCGGCGCGCGGGCCCGGTATCGGAGGCATTGCGCAAATAGCCGCGACCGCCGGCCGCCTGTAGCTCCAACTGGCTCGCCGCAACCGCTATCTGCGCCAATGCAATGCGGATCTCAAATTGGCGGGCGGGCGCCGCGACGAAGACGCCGGAGTCGACACCGTGATAGAGCGGTTCGCATAGCGCGTCGAGCCTACTGCGCAATTCCGCCAATTCATCGGCGAGTGCCGCCTGCGCGGCGTCCCCACAGGCGTCGACGGCATCAAGGGAGCGACGCGCCAACCCAATGGACATGCCGCATTGCAATCCCAGAAATGCGGGGCGCGCATGCATCAGAAAAGCCCTTGCATCGCTGGCAATGATCCAGCGCGCATCCAATTCGACGTTTTTGAACGTCAGCGCCGCCGTGTTGCTCGCTCTTAGCGCAATCAGGTCCAGATCGTCACTGCGGCAGACGCCCGCGATATCGTGTGGCACCGCGAAAATCGCCGGGGGCGCACCCGCGTCGCGATCAAATGCGACTGCCGCCAAAAACCCTTCCTGGCGCAAGTTTGTGATCCATGGCAAGGCCCCATTCAACGAGAAACGAGACGCTCCCGCATCCAAGGCATGGGCGCGGGCTTTCAAGGGCTCGATGGCAGACAGATATTTCATCGCATTGGACAGGCCAGTGGCGCCAGCGTGCTCGCCATGCAGCAACGACGGCAACCATTTGTCCCGTAACGTCGCGTTATCACTTTGCAACAGGTATTCGATGAATGTGCGCTGCCCCCAGAATACGAATGCGGCGGAAAGCGAATGCCGGGCCACCGAAGCGATGGCCTTGATCGCATCGCATGTGGTGCCACCCACGCCCCCCAGCGCGACGTCGACGCCGATACGAAACAAGCCTGCATGGCCCAGACGGGGAACGATCTCGCTGGCGCTGCCGGCATCGCTGTCGAGGTACAATGCATGGTCATCGAGCCACGCAGCCAACCCGGCATCAATCGCGGGCTCTTTCACGCGAATTGCGGAGGGTTGTATGGCGTCGATGACCGATGGGATCATGCGATGCTCTCTGATGGTACCCATCGATAAACGTCGAGTTGTGGATTGAGAGGATTTTGCGCGAGGTTATTGGCAAAATTGCACAGCGTCGCGAGGCTCACCCCCAAAACGACCTCCAGGGCGTTCGCGTCGCTATACCCTTGCGCTTGAAATGCGGCGAGCGCGGATTCCGAAACGGCACCACGCGTCCAGATCACTTCTCCGGTGAAGCTTGCCACCGCGTCGAGCCGCGAATCACCGGTCGGCATCCCGGTGCGCAGCGCATCCACGATCCCGGCCGATAACTTCGCTTTTTTTAGCGCGACAGCGGTATGTCCGGCTACGCAAAAACCGCAACCATGAATAGTAGCCGCCGTAATTTGCACCACCTCACGCTCGGCGAGCGTCAGACCGCTTCGGCTGTTGATATCGCCGACTGTCATATAAGTTTCGAGTGCCGTGGGCGCATTCGCAAGCGATGCCACCAAGTTAGGCAGGAAACCGTTGGCCGCTTGCGAACGCTCAAGAAATGGGCGACTCGCTTCGGGTGCGTTTTCAATGGTCAGTAATGGCAAACGACTCATGGCCCATCCCCGCGAAAAGTAAACCGATAACGCATAGTGTGAGCCTGCCCCCGAACGGGATCAATGCGCGGTTTTCTGCGTTTTCTGCGGATTTGTCTAACAGACGTACGTGCATCGCGTTTTAAAGAGACGGAACAAGGCGGCGGCTATCGTGCTCGACGCCGTTGCTACCGGCCGGCAGAGGGAATCCACGCCGCCATACGCCGGGCTGAATGCCGGTGACGCGTTTGAAAGCCTGGGCGAATGCCGACTCGGAACGATAACCCACCTCCTCCGCCGCATCGGGGGTGCTGGTGCCATTGCGCAGCATCTTGGCGGCCGCCTTCATTCGGACCAACGTCACGAATTGGCCGGGGGACTGTCCGGAAAGCGCCACGAATCGCTTGCAGAATGTAGCCCGCGACATATGCAGGTAATCAGCCATTCTGGCCGTGCTCCAATCATCGCCCGGCGCGGACACAATCGCCGCGACAAGCGGGGCGAATGCATGATGCCGCAGCAGCGTCCAACAGCATGGTGCCAGGGCATCGTCCTCATCCAGCGCTCGCAACGCATACACGAATAAAATACTTGTCAGCCGTGCGATCAGGGGCGACGGTGTGTTGGGGCTGCGTTGCGCCTCCACGCGGATCAATTCGAATATCTGTCGCACCCCCTGCTGCGATGGTGCGTCTTGCCTCGCAACGAGATAATCGGGCAAGAACTCCAGTAGAAAATGATCGGACTCCGACTGGAATTCGAAAAAACCGCATGCGAGACCAAGACTTTCAGGCACCGACTCGCCTGAATTCGAAAGCGAGGTCATCGTCCCGCGTTTGTAGCAGTTGTCCGTGGGGGCCTGCGGGTCGGAAGACAAACAGTGGGCGATATCGGATAAAAGAAAAACAGCATCCCCTTGCCTGAGCACGAGACTACGAGCCGGAATCGCACCTTGCGCACGAAGGTGCAGCCAACATTGGCCATGCAAAATAATATGAAAGCTGGCTTTCCCGCGCCCTTGCGTCGAAGCGCGCCACGCGCCGCAATATTGGCCCATGTGGAAAAGCGTACTTTTGACGTCCAGGCCCGTAAGCAGCCAGTCCGCAAAGACGTCTGCGTTAGACGACATAACTCGGTCCCTAAAGTGTCAGCACTAGGCAACAGCTACACCATACCGGGTCGCAATAACGCGTCAACGAAGATTTTTTTAGATGCTTATAACGATCGAGAATACGCTATGCAGCGATGTCGCCTCTTCTCGAGGATGGCGGGCCATTCGGATGAATGCGACGTTGACGCTGGGGGTATCCCAGTTCGATCATTGCAGCGCACCGCCGTATCGGCTCATCAGGCGGTAGCAAATAATGCCATGCATTGTTAATTTGCCATGGCAGTAGCTGCGTTGACGGTATCAGTGCATTTCAGCACATCGATAAAGAAATCGTTCGCCGCTGGCGACCTCACGACACCGCCAGCTTCGGTCCCGTTGTATCGCGCGGCATTAACACGGGCGGCGGGGCGATACGCATTTTGTTTGGTGTTGCATCACCGAACAAAACCAACTCACTCAGCAGCTCCACGGCTAGATCGGCCGCCGCGATTGTTGGAATTGCCGCGCTGGTGAGTGCCGGACGGGATTCCCTGGCAAGTTGAATGTCGGTAATGCCGATGACCGACATATCTCGTGGAACTGACAGGCCCATGTCTGTCGCGGCGGCAATGGCACCCAACGCTGGCAAATCATTAGTCGCGAAAATTGCCGTTGGACGCGGATTCCCACGGAGTAATGCCTGTGCCGCGAGATAACCGCCTTGTATTGAATCGACCGTGAACCGGATATCATTCTCCGACAACGGCACGCCCGCACGATGCATTGCCGCCCGGAACCCATCGAACCGCGTTGCGTGAATGCCTGTCGCCTCACTACCCACGATCGCGCTGATGCGCCGATGCCCCAATGCGAGCAGATGGTTTGTCGCCAGCACGGCGGCGGCAAAAAAATCCACCGCGACACAAGGCAGTGCCGGCGGCTGATCAGGACGCTCCCACATGCAAAGAACGACCGGCGCCGGATGCGCCTCCCCACGTAAGGATGCAACGTCCAGACCGCTATTCATGACAAGCATGCCTTGTGCGAGCGTTCCGGCGATCTGGTTGAAATACGCCCGCCCGATCTCCGGATCTTCGTCCGTATTACAGATAATGAGAAACTGTCCCTGCCGGCGGGCGGCTCGCTCCGCAGCCAATGCAAATTCGGGATAGAACGGGTTTGCAATACTGGTGACCATCAGTGCGATCGTCGGCGGCCGGCCTTCCGCCAGGGCACGAGCCATCAAGTGCGGGCGATAGCCGGATTGCTTGATCGCGTCCAGCACACGATCGCGAGTCTCCTGACCGACTTTGCCACGTCCACGAAGGACGTTGGATACCGTTGCGGCCGTCACGCCAGCGAGCCGGGCCACTTCTGCAAGCGTTGCCATAATCATCTCAATAGTCAGCGCCGATCAACAAATTCCTGTTTGCTAATTCGCAGGGAACGAGCTACATTCATCAAAAAGCAGCGCATAAAAAGTATTTGGAGACGTGTTTCGAATGCATGGCGGATTACCCTTAAGGGTAAAAACCTATCGCTCTCGAATTACAAGGTTAAGCGCTTAACCTTACCGCGTCTCCGAATTTAAACATGGAGACGGCAGCATGGCGAGCATCTCGTTGCGATCGGTTCAAAAATCCTACGGCGGAGACACGCCAGTTATTTGCGATGTAGATCTCGATATTGCCGAGCACGAGTTCTGTGTATTTCTGGGGCCATCCGGATGCGGCAAGTCAACGCTGTTACGGATGATTGCCGGCCTGGAAGATGTGACGGACGGTACCGTTCTGATCGATAACAAGGTCGTCAACGATGTGCCCGCGGCACAACGCGGCGTGGCGATGGTTTTCCAGAGCTACGCGCTGTTCCCCCACATGACCGTGTATCAGAACATGGCGTTCGGGCTGACGTTGGCAAAGACACCGAAGTCCGTGATCCATGACAAGGTGACCGAGGCGGCGCGTATCTTGCAGCTCGAACCCTTGTTGGAACGCTTGCCCAAGGCCTTATCTGGCGGACAACGGCAACGAGTCGCGATCGGCCGGGCAATCGTGCGCAATCCGGGCGTATTTCTATTCGATGAACCCCTGTCGAACCTCGATGCCACGTTACGCGGTCAGACGCGCATTGAAATTGCGCGCCTTCACAAGCAATTTTCCAAGGCCAGTGTCGTGTATGTAACGCACGATCAAGTGGAAGCCATGACGCTTGCCGACAAGATCGTACTACTCCATGCCGGAGCCGACACAGCGACATTCGGCAGCATCGCGCAGGTCGGCACGCCTCTCGACCTTTATCACAGGCCCCGCAGTCGCTTCGTTGCCGGATTTATCGGCTCACCGCGGATGAACTTCCTGTCCGCTCACGTCAGCGAGACAGGAGCAGATCATGCCATCGTGACACTCGATGGTGCGAATGAGCGGTTACGAGTCGACATTCGACCGGAAACACCCCGGCAAAACGATGCGGCTCCCAAGCTTCGTTCCACAGCGAACACGCTCGCCAGTTTGCAGATCGGACAGCACGTGACGATAGGTATTCGCCCGGAGCACCTGCATCCGGTGCCGAAAGACGCGCCGAGCGTGGCCGATGGCATGCATGGATCCAACCAGATAAACCGTGCAATCACATTGGTGGAACAACTGGGTGAACACTGTTATCTCCATTTGGAAACCACGGACAGTACGCTGCTGATTGCCAAAGCCCCCGGTGACTGGTCGATTGTCCAAGGCGGACGCTGCACATTTATGGCGCCGCCCGACGCGTGCCATTTATTTACGGACGACGGTCTTGCCGTGGTCTACACCCCCGCTCATCAATTTGCGTAGGAGCACACATGCATATTGGCGTTTGTTATTACCCCGAGCATTGGCCAGAATCAATCTGGCGCGAAGATGCGGCACGCATGAAAACGTTGGGCGTGGAACGAGTACGTATTGCGGAATTCGCGTGGAGCCGGATCGAACCTGTGCCAGGTGAATACGATTGGGGATGGCTCGATCGGGCGGTGGACGTACTGGGCGAGGCCGGACTGCAGGTGGTGATGTGTACACCCACGGCGACGCCGCCAAAATGGCTGGTGGATCAACATCCCGACATCCTCGCGATAGGTGCCGATGGCAGGACACGCGCCTTCGGATCACGACGCCATTACGATTTTTCATCGCCTTCTTACCACAAGGCCGCTGCGAAAATCTGCCTGGCCATCGCAAAACGCTATGGCAATCACCCGGCAGTGGCCTTCTGGCAGACCGATAACGAATATGGCTGCCACCACACGGTGGTGAATTATTCGCCTGCTGCAATTGAAGGTTTTCGTCGTTGGCTGAAGTTGCGGTACGGCGATATCCAAACGTTGAACCGTGCCTGGGGCACCGTCTTCTGGAGTATGGAGTATCGGAACTTCGACGAAATCGATCCCCCCATAGGGACCGTTACCGAAGCCCACCCGTCGCATCGACTCGACTACCGTAGATTTGCGTCCGATGAAGTCGCGCGTTTCAATCGCATGCAAGTTGACATCATTCGGCAAGTCTCGCCGGGCCGTCCGATAGCGCACAATTTCATGCAACTCTTCACGGAGTTCGATCATTATCGTGTTGCCGATGACCTTGATATCGCGGCTTGGGACAGCTATCCACTCGGCGCTTTGGAGGAGCAGTGGTTTGATCCCGAAGTAAAAGCGAAATGGTTGAGGACCGGCCATCCGGACTTGGCGGCGTTCAATCACGATGTCTATCGAGGCATGAGCAAACTGCCGTTCTGGGTCATGGAGCAGCAACCCGGTCCCGTCAATTGGGCAAACTGGAATCCCGCGCCATTACCAGGCATGGTACGTCTCTGGAGTTGGGAAGCGTTTGCGCACGGCGCCGGATGTGTTTCCTATTTCAGGTGGCGACAAGCGCCATTTGCGCAGGAGCAGATGCATGCTGGTTTGAACACGCCGGACAACCTTCTGGATGTCGGCGGCAATGAGGCGCGGCAGGTAGCAGAAGAAATTCGTCTCCTCAAGCAGCATGTCGGCACAGCCGTCGTTACGCCCATGTCGCAACAGTCGCGCGCCCATCGCGTGGCGCTGATTTGGGACTATGAATCGAAATGGCTTTTCGAAATTCATCCGCAGGGTCAAGATTTCCATTACCCCCGATTCGCGTTTGAGTACTACAGCGCATTGCGTAGTCTTGGATTGGATGTCGATATCGTCCCGGCGAATGCAAAGCTCGATGGCTACCGGATGATTGTCGTACCGCCGTTGCCGATCGTGCCAGATGATCTTGCCGTACAACTGACGCGTCTGGCCGCAACCCAGGTGGAAGTCGTCATCGGTCCGCGCACCGGGTCCAAGACAGTCAATCTGACCATCCCGGCAGCGTTACCACCCGGAAATTTGACATCGATACTGCCGATTCGCGTGTGGCGTGTCGAGTCGCTTCGCCCTAACGTAACCGAACCCGTAGACGGCGGTAGCGCGCGACACTGGCGAGATTTTGTCGAAGCGGGTGCCGATGTGGATGTTGATGCGCGATTTTCCGACGGTCTTCCCGCGGTGTTGCGATACGGCCACGTCCGTTATTTCGCAAGCCTCTTTGATCCCTCGTTGACGCAGTCACTGTTCCAACAAGCCGCTACCACGGCAGGCCTCACGACAATGCATTTGCCGGAAGGCGTGCGTGTCAGCGAATTAGCCGGCCTTACCTACATCGTCAACTACGGACACGTTCCATACGACATCGTGCCGGCGGCAGGGGAAATCCATGATTTCGTCATCGGGGAGCGTCACGTGGCGCCGCAACAAGTCGCTGTTTTCCGTCGAACACCGGCGTAGGCCCACGCGGATGCGCCATGCCGTGGTAATGCATGCCAGTTGCTGGCATGGCGTAGTAAAGGCAAGATGTAACCAGTCGGAACGATAGATAAAAAATACGATATCCGGAGACAAGCAAGATGAAAATACCCGTCATGTATCCCCAGGACGCAGTGCGCAGCCTCTATAGCACATTCGAACGCGCGCGGCGCGTGACTTCCCGTGTCATCGCGCTGCACGCCACCCATGTCGTGAGCAACGCCGCCTCTCACATCGCTGGTCGTCTTACTGCAAAGGTCGCGGTAAGCGCTGCAGCTATCGCGATAAGCGCTACCGCATTGAATCTTGGCATGGTCAACGCCGTCCAGGCATCGACGCTCGAGATCAATGTGGCATTCAAAGGAGCCAGTCAGCGCGCGGTCTGGCAGCGCATTTTCGATCAGTTCAAGACCGCTCATCCCGGCATTGACCTTAAGGTCTCGTTTGTTGACGAGGAAGCGTACAAGGTACAGCTTCCCGGGTGGCTATCGACCTCTCCTCCTGATGTGGTCACATGGCACAACGGCGAGAGAATGGCCTATTACGCGCAACGTAATCTTTTCGAGGATCTGAGCGCGGACTGGAGCAAAAACAATTGGAACGCGATGTATGCGTCCACCAAGGAAGCATCATCGTACAAAGGAAAGCAATACGCAGCCCCCACTGTTTACTACTCCTGGGGCATGTTCTACCGTAAAGATTTGTTCACGAAAGCCGGTATCGCACGCGAGCCCAAGACCTGGGCCGAATTCCTGGATGCTTGCAAAAAGCTGCAGGCAGCAGGTATCACGCCGATAGCGGTCGCGGGACGGGACGCCTGGACCCTCGCGGGCTGGTTCGACTACCTCGATTTGCGTATCAACGGCAACGCATTCCATCAGCAACTGATGTCGGGAGAGATACCCTACACGGACGCGCGCGTCAAAAAGGTCTATGCAGCATGGAAGCAATTGATCGATGCGAAGGTCTTTATCGACAACTCGCTGTCATACGACCTGGATTCCGTTCAGCCTTTCCTCTATCAGGGCAAGGCGGCGATGATGCTGATGGGCACCTTTGTGGCGGCGGGCTTTCCAGCCAGCGTGAAATCCGAAATGGGCTACTTTCAGTTTCCCATCATCGATCCAAAGGTGCCAACTGCCGAGGATGGACCAGTCGAATCCCTGCACATCCCGGCAAAGGCCAAGAACAAGGCAGATGCGCATACGTTCCTTGCTTTCGTAGAAACACCAAAGATCGGTGCCGAGCTTGCGCAGGGCCTGGGATCGCTTTCCGCAAACAATCAATCGCCTCCGCCTGACGATCCCATTTCCAAGATCGGCTTCCAGATTCTGTCGAACACGAAAGGCGGTATTGCGCAATTCTACGATCGGGACATGACCAAGGAGATGGCGGATATCGGCATGGAAGGCATGCAGCAATTCATGTCGAACCCTTCGCAGATCGATGCCATTCTCGCGCGCCTTGAAGCGGCTCGTAAGCGTATTTATCATAAATAGCGCCTAAGGAGTGTCCGAATGAAATTGGAGGCCATGAAGGTGTCCGATGCCGCGCCGACCCGACGCGCGAAGCGGGTTAGCCGCACAAGTGCGGTGTCGCGGCAACAGCGGCGTGCGGCGTTTTTGTTCCTGGCGCCGGCATGCATCATGATCGCGGTCTACGTCGTGTGGCCGATCCTGTCTTCAATCGCATTGAGTTTCTATAACTGGGACGGGATGTCACCCAAAGAGTTTGTCGGGTTGGCGAACTATACGGAACTCATTCATTCGGATACGTTCTATACGGCCCTCAAAAATAATCTGATCTGGCTGATTCTGTTTTTACTGGCACCGCCCATGGGGCTCGCCGTCGCCCTTTATCTCAATCAAGTGGTGCCCGGCATCCGTCTGGTCAAATCCTTGTTTTTTGCGCCATTCGTCCTCTCTGGCGTCGTGGTCGGATTGATGTTTTCCTGGTTTTACGACCCGACTTTCGGCTTGCTAAAACTTTTTCTCGGACATGGTATTCCGATATTGGGGGATGCCCGCTACGTCACGTTCGGCATTATCTTTGCGGCACTATGGCCGCAAACGGCATACTGCATGATTTTGTATTTGACGGGTCTGACGTCCCTGAATGCCGAACAAATCGAAGCAGCTCGCATGGAAGGGGCGCGAGGATGGGCGATGTTGTGGTATGTCGTGTTACCGCAATTGCGTCCTACTACCTTCATGGCGGTGGTCGTCACGATTATCGGTGCGTTGCGCAGCTTCGATCTGATCGCGGTAATGAGCGGTGGCGGCCCATACCAAAGTTCGACGGTACTGGCTTATTACATGTACGACCAGGCAATCAAATACTACCGGTTAGGCTATTCGGCGGCTATTGCCGTAACCCTATTTGCGATCATGATGATTTATATCGTGTATCACCTGCGCCGCCTGCTGCGTCAGGAAACTTGAAAACCGATCTCTTCAAGAACGGAGAACACTATGTTTCCCATGCCGATTGCGAAATGGCGGCCGCTGAATCGCACTTTCTATAAATTATCGTTACCACTGGCCCTGGTCATCTGGTTACTACCGCTCATTGCGGTATTGGTCACCTCCGTGCGTTCATCCGACGAACTGGCGGAAGGGAACTACTGGGGCTGGCCACGACATTTCGCAATGGTTGCAAATTATAGCGATGCATTGACGACATCACCCATGCTGCATTATTTCTGGAATAGCGTGCTGATCACCGTGCCGTCCGTCGTGGGCTCGATCAGTTTGGCCGCCATGGCGGGATTCGCCTTAGCCACCTATAAATTCCGCGGTAACACGACCTTGTTCGCGGTGTTTGTCGCCGGCAATTTCGTGCCGATCCAGATTCTGATGATCCCCGTTCGCGATTTATCGCTGAAGCTCGGCTTATTTAATACTGTCGGTGCGCTCATTCTATTTCACATTTCGTTTCAGACCGGATTTTGCGCGCTGTTTTTAAGGAATTTCATCAAGCAGCTGCCGTTTGAATTGATCGAAGCGGCTCGCATCGAAGGCGCGAATGAGTGGACCGTATTTTATAAGATTATCTTGCCATTGATCCGACCGGCACTGGCCGCCCTGTTCATCCTTGTTTTTACCTTTGTGTGGAACGACTATTTCTGGGCGCTCTGCCTAACCCAAGGTGATGACGCCGCGCCGTTGACTGTGGGAGTCGCGGCACTGAAGGGACAATGGGTAACTGCCTGGAATCTCGTCTCCGCCGGCTCCGTTCTTGCGGCCCTGCCCTCGATTTTCATGTTTTTCGCGATGCAACGGCATTTTGTCGCTGGTCTGACATTTGGTGCGACGAAAGGATAAGGAAGGGAAGGCGACGGAAACCGTGCCTTTCCGCCCTTTACCCGAAATCCTTTGGCGCGAACGCGGGTGCGTGCACTTCGGGCCACAAACCGGCTTTTCCTTGTGGCGTACCTCGTTCATACGCGACGCGACATACTTACCACACCGGCGTTGTTATCTCTTTTTCACTTGCGCCCCCACAACTATTGGGAATACAATCCGCCGCAAGTAAACCCTGGAGTCCCGCCGTGGACATATGCCCTAGTTGCCCCTCGATGCCGGTCCAAGCCGGCCAAGCCACCGCGAGATAGCAGCCGCCCAGGGTGTACCCCTTTGCCGCTAGCTCGCATTTGTCGAGTT
Organism: Robbsia andropogonis; assembly: GCF_000970345.1. Taxonomy (GTDB): domain Bacteria; phylum Pseudomonadota; class Gammaproteobacteria; order Burkholderiales; family Burkholderiaceae; genus Robbsia; species Robbsia andropogonis. The sequence goes on from NZ_LAQU01000011.1 coordinate 118,781, forward strand.
AGCGCGCGTCATTCCGGATCAGCATCAGTCGGTCCTTTCGTTGCACGCTTCGTTACGTTTCAACTGCAGGTCGCGCCGCATGCGCTAGGGGTAAGCACGTCCCCAGCGCTGCCGCCCGGCTGCCGTGAGCAACCGTATCGCCCTATCTCGGCAAGCTTGGTTTCCTTGGATATGCATTCGTTACGTATAACTAAGCAATATAAAAAGGAAGTCACGTGAAGAATCATATCGATCTCGTCTCGCGCAGGTTCCGTCTGAACGCACTCACCGCACTGACGCTGTCACTTGCCTGCGCACCTGTTTTCGCGCAAGGCGCGGCATCCACTGCCGAGCCATCGTCCGGTGCAAGTGATGCGAGCACGACGTCAACACAGACCCCCGATGCGGATGCGCCCGCCCCCACCAGTTTTTGGGAGCGCTCGAACCTTCTCGGCAACATAGGCGGCTTGCGCGACGTTCTCGGCGATCACGGCATTACCTTGACCCTTCAGGAAACCAGCGAGTACCTTTACAACACGTCCGGCGGCACGCATCGCGGCGGCGCCTACGACGGGCTCACGCAATTCGGCTTCACCGTTGATACCGGCAAGTTGGTCGGCCTGCCGGGTGGCACATTCAACGTATCTGGATTGCAGATCCATGGCACCAACCTCACGCAGCGCTACCTGCAATCGCTGCAGGCTGCTAGCGGCATCGAAGCAGATGCGACAACCCGTCTCTGGGAACTCTGGTATCAGCAAACGCTTTTTGATGGTAAAGCCGATGTGAAAGTGGGTCAGCAGAGTCTCGACCAGGAATTCATGGTGAGCCAATATGCGACCCCGTTCATGAACGGCACATTCGGCTGGCCCGTGCTGGTATCTTCAGACCTTCCTGGCGGTGGCCCCGCGTATCCGCTGTCGTCGCTCGGCGTGCGGCTTCGGGTAAAGCCATCCGCTTCGTGGACCGTATTGACCGGGGTGTTCGACGGCAACCCGGCGGGTCGCGCAAGCGGCGATGCACAGCAATTCAATGCACACGGCACGAACTTCAACCTGGGCAGCGGGGCGCTCGTCATTGGTGAAGTCCAGTACGCGTTGAACGCGCCGCCGGCTGACCCGAAAGCAGCACCGCCAGCAGGTTTGCCAGGCACTTACAAGCTCGGTTTCTGGTATCAGTCGCAGCATTTCGACGACCTCAGCAATGGTACCGACGGCTTGTCATTGGCAAATCCGGCAAGCAACGGCGTGCCGGTCAGCCATCACGGCGACTATGGATTCTACGGTGTAGCGGACCAGATGGTATGGCGGCCCAGCGCCGATAGCCCGCGCGCGGTCGGGGTATTCGCACGCGTAATGGGTGCGCCCGGTGATCGTAACGTCGTCGATTTTGCGCTCAACGCGGGTGTCACACTGAAAGCCCCCTTCGCAGGACGTGACAACGACACCGCGGGTATCGCGGTCGGCTATGCGAAGATCGGTTCGCATGCGCGCGCGCTCGACAGCGCCGTCGGCACCTACACGACACCCGGCTACCCAGTGCGCAGTGCGGAGACTGTGGTAGAGGCGACATATCAATACCAGGTCACGCCTTGGTGGCAGTTGCAAGCCGACTTGCAACATATCTTCAGACCGGGCGGCGGCATTCCGAATCCGAATAAAGCCGGGTCGCGCATCGGAGACGAAACCGTGGTTGGTTTGCGGACGGTCATTACATTCTGAAGCGTGATCATCTCACGACTCGACGCGTCGCGCCTGCCGTGATACAGGAACGCAAATCTCGTGGCTAGGCGTGCCGGATAAAGTCCGGCATCGATCGAAATGCCACGATAAAATCGGTTATCGCGTCACCACGCCTCAAGCAAATCCATACAACGCCGCGGGATTCGTTTTAAAAATGCGTTCCTGCCAATCGGAACGACCTATCCATGCTGCAATCGTGTCCAGTAAGGCAGCATCGTCCGGCTTATGTGTCTTCTCCGTTGGATGCGGCCAATCGCTACCCCAGAGCATTCGTTCAGGCGCCATTCTGATAAACGCCTTTGCAACCAGCGCGACGTCTTCATACGCCGGTGCGCCCGTCTTCGTATCGATGTATGGACCCGACAATGTCACCCATACATTGCCTTTTTCCACCAGCCGCGCGGCGGTACGAAAGGCATCCGAATTCAACCCGTCAGGTTGCGGCAAGTGTGCGATGTGGTCGAGTACCAATGGGCACGGCAAGGCCACAAGATGCGATTCGAGCGCCGGCAGTCTGGTACCCTGCACGACTAACTCGATATGCCAACCGAGTACGGCAATACGCTTGGCCAACGGCGCGAGCATGTCGAGCGTGGTGGCGCCAGGGTAGCTCAAGTTGAAACGGATGGCGCGTACGCCATCACGATCCATCTGCTGAAGCGTGGCATCGGTAACCGTATCATCGACGACGGCAACACCGCGCGCGGCATCGCCACATTGCCGTAGCGCGTCCAGCATGCATCGATTGTCGGTACCATAGGTGGAAGGCGTCACCACGACATTGCGCTTCACGCCTAGCCGGGCTTGCACGCTACGATACTGCGCGAGGACGGCGTTCGGTGGCCGTAATGTCGTCCCCGGCGCGACCGGAAAACGGTCGTCGTAGATATGCATGTGGCAATCAATCGCACCTTCCGGCATGTGAAAAATGGCCCGTTCGCTACCGCTCGACCAGGTCTCACCCTGCTGCGCGCGGATCGGCATGGCCGGTAGCGTCAATGCCGCAACCGCCAGGCCGGCATCGCGCATGAAACCTCGTCTCGTGATGGGCAACATCATTCAGACCGGTTCTGTTTGTTGAACGACTTTTGCTTGCGGACCGTTGCGCGTCAGAACCAGTAAGGTAAAGACGCTGATCAGTGTGAGGATTGCGAGAGGCAGCAACGCCAACGCGTAGCTGCCGGTCGCATCCTTCACCCAACCGTAGACGTTGACCATTAATCCCCCGCCAAGCAGATTAGCCAGCGCGTTGATCGCCGCCAGACCAGCGGCGGCAGTTGCGCTTGACAAGATGCTCCCTGTCAATGCCCAGAACGGCCCTTTGAAAGCGTAGGCGCCCACGAGCACCGCCGAAAGCATGCACACGGTAGGGAGCAAGGCGGCGCTGAGCGAGGTCGCAAATAGCCCGACGCCGATCAGCAGCATGGGCACCACGGTATGCCATCGGCGTTCGCCCAGCCGGTCGGAACGTCTTCCCCAATACACCATCAGCACCGATGAAAGCAAATAGGGAACCGAATTCAGCAACCCGGTCTGCATTACCGTCAAACCATACGATTTCAACAATTGCGGTTGCCACACGGACAACGTGCTGCCTGCGGCCGAAGCGCATGTATCGACAAGTGCAAGACAGAGGACGTAACGGTTGAGGAAAAGCTTTCCCAAAGGCATCGACGCTACTTTCTTTGGTGCTTTTTTTTCATGCGCCAGCGCGTTGAGCAACCATGTACGCTCTTCATCATCAAGCCAGCTTGCCTCTGTCGGTTTGTTCGTCAGATAGAACAGGCATGCCACACCAAGCAATACAGTGGGGATCCCTTCCAACAAAAAAAGCCAATGCCATCCACGCAAGCCACCGACCCCATTCATTTGCAATAGTGCTGCGGAAATGGGCGATCCAATAAAACTTGCCGCGGGAATGGCCACCATGAAAACAGCGATGATGCGTGCACGATACGTCGCCGGTATCCAATACGACAGATAAAGCAATACACCTGGGAAGAAACCGGCCTCGGCGGCGCCCAGCAGAAAGCGAAGAATATAGAATGACGCCGCATTCTGCACCAACGCCGTCGCGGCGGAGACAAGCCCCCAGGTAATCATGATCCGGGCGATCCAGGCCCGCGCACCGTATTTCTGCAATCCCAGATTGCTGGGAACTTCGAATAGAAAATACGAGATAAAGAAGAGGCTGCTGCCAAAGCCGAATACGGTTGCCGACATGCCCAGGTCATGGTTCATCTGGAGCGACGCCATGCCAACGTTACCACGATCGATGAAAGCCAGCAGATAGCATGCCATCAAGAACGGCACGAGGCGCCAGACGACCTTGCGAATGGTTCTGCGTTCGACGTCGGAGACGGGGGAACGGTCGTTATCTTGCATGATCGAATCTCTCACTTTCTATTGATGTTCCAATGCCACGCCCTTGCTTATCGCAGGCGTTTCCCACGTGTCTCCGGTGCCATCAGGACCACGACCGCCGCCGCCGCGAAGGCAACAATCGTCGTGGCCAATCCAAGGGTGAAACCACCGGAAGTCGAGGCCAATGCGCCGATGACGAGCGGCGCCAGGAAGCCGCCCAGGCGCCCCCCGTTATAGGCAAGTCCCATCAGAAAGCCACGGGACTTGGTATCACCGATGATCTCTGCAAGAAAAGGTCCCGATCCGGCAAAGATGCCATTGACGCCGAAGCCTGTCAGGAAGATGGCGATCATTAACGGCAACGATGCGTTGGACGTGATGTAGACCGCTACCGCCCCGGCACCAACAAGTAGATAGGCAAGAAACATGGGCCGACGACCAAGTCGGTCGACAAGCGCTGAAAAGAGCAGGAAACCAGCGATGGCCCCACATTGCAATGCCAAAACAAACTTCAAACTATGGACAAAATCGAGGTGCTTGACGACTTGCAGGAAGGTCGGCGTCCAGGTAAAGACACCCCAGTACAAATACTGCAAAAAGAATATGAAACCAAACGCCAATACGAGCCCTCGCACGTCCGCCTTGGCCTCGGGCCCGATCACGATGGCCTCGGTTTTTTCCGCGTTCTTACGCTGCCGCCAGATCGCTGGTTCCGGCGTGTTGCGCGCAACCAGGAAGAGGATGAAAAACGGTAGCGCGCCGATCAGGAACAGTAGGCGCCAACCATTACCGGCAAGGCTGCCGTAGACATGGCCCACCAACCCTGAGATAAAGATCGCCAGGATAGCGCCCACCGGCAACCCCATCTGCATCAGCGCTCCCCCTTTGCCCCGACGGCTCGCATGCCACGTCTCCGCAACCAGTGCAGCACCTGCAGTCCACATGCCTCCCATGCCGAGCGCGCCGCAGAAGCGCAAGATTGCAAAACAGGTTCCGTTGGGCGCCAGGGACAACAAGCCGGAGAACAGCGAATACACGGCGATACATAACATGGCCGTGCGCACGCGGCCGATACGATCCGACACATATCCGAAAACGATGCCGCCAAATATCTGACCCGCGGCGGTCACACTGGTGAATAGTCCTGCTTCCGCCTTCGACAACCCAAACTGCGTGGCCAGTACCGGCAACAGCAGTGATAGCAGAAACGAATCGTAACTCTCGAATGTCCAGCCGAGGCCCGCCAGCGACAGGGAGCGCCACTCGGTACGCGTGATGCTGCTGTAGCGCCGTGCCGCGACGTCTTCTGCCGCCGACGCGTCATCTGTATCGCCTGCACCAATACCCGTTGATGATTTCATGGAAATTTCCGATTGATCACGTCATGACAGGCGCTACGGTAGGCATCGCTCGCAAAGGCCGTGCGACAACGGTATGCTGCGTGTGGTCCGCGCGGGCACGTGGTGGCAGTCCGATCCGCATGCCTGGCAACGCGCAATGGTGAAAGCGTCGCATCGTCAAAATGCATCACGCGCTCCGCTTTCCGGGATCGCCCAGCAACGCCATCGTGAACGCTCCGATGAGCATGACGGCGGATACCGCCATCAGCGGCACGGTGTAACCGTTGGAGATCTGCTTCAGGGTTCCGATCATCGAGGGTCCGACAAAGCCACCCAGATTGCCGATAGACACGATCAACGCCAGACCACCGGCGGCCGCGCGCCCGCTCAGGAACGCCGACGGAATGGCCCAGTACGTGGCCTGGAATGCGAGAATGCCACTGACGGTGACACACAACGCGGCCAGTTTGAGCGCCGGTACATTCGTGAATACACTCGCCGTCAACGCGCATGCGGCAATGATGAGCGCACCGGAAATATAGAGGACGCGATTCCGTGCCCGTCGTGCCAACCGGGCCCACAACAGCATGACGAACGCACCAATCAGATAAGGCAGCGCGGTCAACCATCCGACGGTCGCGTGATCGACCCCAAGCTGCTTGATGATCTGCGGCATCCACAAACCAACCCCGAGCGAGCCGACAATGCCACAGAAGTTGATAAAGGCGAGCACAAACACACGCCAATTCGTCAATGCCCCTCGCAGGGTCGCACCATGTCTTGCCGCAATGGATAGTTGTTCAGTGGCGAGGCGTTGTGCCACGCTCGCCTTTTCAGCGTCGGTCAACCATGTCGCTTTTTCCGGGCGGTCCGTCAACACGAACAGACAGGCGATGCCGAGCAGCACCGCGGGCAGGCCCTCGACAAGCAATAGCCATTGCCAACTGCGCAGTCCGTACATGCCGCCCAACTGCAATAAAGCACCCGAAATCGGCGAGCCAATCATGTTCGCCACCGGAATCCCTACCAGGAATGCCGCGGTGATCTTGGCGCGCCACTCGCCAGGAAACCAGAGCGTGAAGTAGAAATAGATTCCAGGCGTGAAACCCGCTTCCGCGATGCCAAGGAGAAACCGTGCCGCCGCAAAACTTTTCGCGCCAACGACAAACGCCGTCAGCATGGAAAACACACCCCACGTAATCATGATGCGCGAGATCCAGAGACGCGCTCCAAATTTCTGCAAGGCCAGGTTGCTCGGTATCTCGAAAATAAAGTAACCGATGAAGAACAACCCTGCCCCAAAACCGAATTGTTCGGCCGTCAGACCGAGATCACGATTCATCGTCAACGCGGCAAACCCAACGTTGGTGCGATCCAGATAACTGACGACATAACACAGGAAAATAAAAGGCAAGATGCGCCGATAGGCCTTCTTCAGCGCTCGTTCACTCAGATCATGCGCATCATGTTGCGCCGCCGACAGCATCGCGCCTTGTGCGCTTTCATTCGCCGCATTAGCGACAACGATTTGCGAAACGCTCATGATTGTCTCCTGCATCGCGCTTCATTGAGCACGACTTATTTGGGATGGCTGCCGCGATCGCCCCAATGATCGTGGTGTCGACCGCGGATCTGCCGCGGTCAGCGCAGGTATGACGCGCAGAAATCAGGTCTGCGGTGGGCCACGCTTCGGCAATACGCCCGGCATGCTCATCCGTGCCGTCAAAACGGTGCCGCTGGTCGACTCCGTCATGAATAGTGTCTTCATATCCGTGCCGCCGAAGCAGAGATTCGTCAACGATGCACCTTCGGGGCTGTTGAGGACGACCACCGGCTCGGCGCGATCATTCAGCACCCAGACACGGCCAAGGCCTGGGTTTGCGACAAACAGACGGCCGGCGCTATCGATCGTCAAGCCATCCGGGCCGCTCGGACCATGGGATGTAAAGAACTGGCCCACCTTGCTGACCGACCCGTCGTCCTGTAACGGCACGCGCCAGACACTGTTACCGCGCGTCATGGCGACAAACAACACTTTTTCATCGGGAGACAACACCAGACCGTTCGGGCTCGGGCAGTTGCCAAGCAGCATATCGAGCTTGCCCGCAGGGCTCAGTCGGTACACACGACCGGTCGGATCGTGCAGGCCTGTCTGTCCTTGGTCAGTGAAATAGAGATTGCCGACGCTATCGAATGTAAGGTCATTGACGCCTTTGAATCCTTCACTGTTGCGACGCGACAGATAGGAGCGTATCTCTCCGCGAACGATATCAAGCAACATCAGGCCATTGCGATAGTCGGTGATCAGTAAATGACGATCATCCAGCAATTTCATACCATTCGGTTCGCCCGCATACTCGGCGATACATTCCCATTCACCCGACAGGCCGATATGGAAAATCCGGCCGTGAGGGATGTCGGTTACATAGAGCGTGCCGTCCGGCGCCCACACCGGGCCTTCGAGGAAGGAATCGACCGGCCGGCCACCGCGATTCGCGCGAGCCCAGTCGGTAAGCACATCGCCGCGTCGAAAACGATCGGGCATGCGGGAAAACACGTCGGCGGTGCGCACTTCCGGGGCGTTAAGCAAAAACATGTAAGCTCTCGTTCACTGTCAGCATCGTTGATGTTGCAGGTCAGTTCGCCGTCTGCGCGCGTTCGTCCAATACGGCGAGAATGTTCATCGCTGCACCTTTCCCCATGTTCACGTAAGCCGCATCGCTGACCCCACCGATATGTGGTGACAGAATGACGTTACCGATATCACGAAGTGGGTGCGGCGTGACCATTGGCTCGATATCGAAGCTGTCAAGCGCGGCGCACTGGAGCGTGCCATCCGCCAGCGCATCGATCAACGCCGCCTCATCGACCAAACCGCCACGCGCGGTGTTGACCAGGATCGCGCCGCGCTTGAAGCGCGCGAAGGTGTCCTTGTTCAGCATGCGGCGATTTTCATCCGTCAGCGGGCAGTGCAGCGATACCACGTCCGCGCACTGGTACACGGTGTCGAGTTCGACCAGCGAGACATTATCCGGCGCGGCCTTGGCGTAGGGATCGTAGGCGATGACCTTCATCCCGAATGCCAGACCGATCGCGGCAACGCGTCGTCCAATCGCACCTAACCCAATGAGCCCGAGGATGCGGCCTTCGAGTTCGATCGATTTGTGCGTCGACTTGTCCCAATGACCAGCACGCATCCGCTGATCGAGATACGGTACCGCCTTCGCGCATGCCAGAATTTGCGCCCAGGCATGCTCGGCCACCGCGGCTGCGTTCGCGCCTGCGGCCGCACGTACGGCAATCCCCCGTTGCGCGGCGGCAAGCTGATCAATGACATCGATGCCGCTCCCATGCTTCGAGATGACTTGCAACGCCGGCGCGGCGTCCATGATCCGTGCATTCACCTTTCCGTAACGGACGATGATGGCAACGGGATTGTGTTTCTCGCACAGGCGGACGATATCGTCCTCATTCGGCTGCTTGCCGGCAAATACGACATCGAACGACTGCAGCAAATCAAGCGCCTGCGACGCGAGATCCGCCGCGGTCACCAGCACGACTGGCTTGTATTGTCCGTTCGGCATCACAGTGTCTCGCCTTCGCCCAGCATGTCCACGCTGCGCAATGCCTTCTCGAGCCAGCTCGCACGAGTGTCTCCCGCCTTGATCGACGCGATCCGCTTGGTCTCGGCATCCACTTTCTTACGAGCCGCAAGCAAGATCGGCGCAACATCGTGACGCGGTATCACCACCACGCCATCGGCATCGCCGACCACGAGATCGCCGGGATAAATGGTCGTCCCACCCGCCGAGATCGGTGCGTTGACACGACCGGCAACGCTTTTCGTGGGGCCCGCCGGGTTCAGACCCGCCGCGAAGACAGGGAAAGTGCCTTGCGCCAGTTCATGTGAATCACGCACGGCGCCATCGATCACAAATCCCGCAATGCCCGTGGCCTGGGCTTGCGTTGCCATGATTTCACCGATCAACGCCGCCGATAAATCTCCCTTGCCATCTACGACGATGACGTCGCCGGGTCTGGCAATCGCCAATGCTGCGTGAATGGCCAGATTGTCTCCCGGCCTTACCTCGACGGTCAGTGCCGGGCCTGCAACTTTCATCGTGGACGACAGAGGTTGCACACGACCGTGCAAAGTGCCGCGACGACCTGCGACATCAGCCAGAATCGCCGCCTGAAATTGAGAGGCGTCCGCAACCTGTTCGGCAGAAACGCGTTCAAAGTCACGCGTGATGGGTGCCGAAGCGTTCGATGATCGCTGCATAATTCACACTCCAGAAATCGTTTGTTTTACCTAGTACACTTATAATGTACCTGTCGAAACAACTATATCGTTTAGCACCGCGCACTTTCCATTAGCGTTTACCCCTTTACCAGGCGCACACGTGTTTTACCCTGTACAATGGTCTGCGTATTTTTTGGGAGGAACGACAATGGGAAACGATGGGGTGGCAGCGGTGGAGAAGGCGCTTGCCTTGCTGGATTGTTTCAAACCGGGCACCGAGTCACTGTCATTGAGCGCGCTGGCTCAGGCCTCCGGCATTCACAAGACCACGGTTTACCGGTTGATGAATTCGCTGGAGCGCATGAATTACGCCGTCCGCGCCGATAACGGAAGTTACTCCCTCGGCTCGCGACTACTGTTTCTCGGCAAGCTGTACGAGCAGTCGTTCCACTTGTCGTCGGTGATCCAGCCCGTGCTGCATGCACTGGCGGCGGCGACAAAGGAAAGTGCGTCCTGGTACGTCATCTCGAAGAAGCAACGGCTTTGCTTGTTCAGGGCAGAACCGTCGGAGGGCCTTCGGGAAACACGCCTGCCCGGCACCGCGTTACCACTCGATGGCACCGCGATCAGTCAGGTGCTGACCTACTGGGGCTTGCAGTCTCGTGCCGACACGCCACAACCTGCGCTGCCGCTTTTCACGTCAGGCGCGCGCGACCGCCATACGGCCGCGTTTGCCTCGCCGGTGTTTGGCGAGGGCAATGCGTTCATGGGTGCGCTCACGCTCTCGGGCCCGGCGTCTCGTCTCGAAGCGGCGCATGCATCGGGCGATCTAGATGGCGTGCAGTTGAAGGCTGCTTCGGACCTATCGCGTAAACTTGGCGCAAGTACGGGATTTTGCGAGCAGATGTATGGGCAGAAAACAGCGCTCCCATGAGACGCATGACGACGCCTGATGGGCGTGTTGCTCGCGCACGATATCTTGAGGAAACACGCTGTTTCGCACTGCTCGGGAGCAGTCACATCGGCGCACGGCGTTGGATGGTCGGCGGCAACGCCGCCGCCGGATCAAGCAGCTCAAAAACGCATGACCAGTGACACGCCCGCCACCATCAATACCGTGCCAAGCAGACGCAGCCAGGTAATGGGATGGTCCGCCACGCCGATAAGGCCAAAATGGTCGATCACGACCGAGGCAACAAGGTTCGCGCAGATGGTCAGCCCATTCAGCGTTCCTACTCCCACCTTCTGCACCAACGTCAAACCGGCCACCACCGCAACAGCACCCACGATGCCACCCAGTGGCGCCCACCACTTCATGCCTCGCAAATCGTCAAGTGTCGGGACCGGTGTCGGCCGCACGCACAATACGGCGATCGCCACGAAAGTGACAAGCAGGAACGACACGCTGGTAGCAAGCCAGGGGTTGATGAGCGCGCCCTTGAGCTGCCCGTTGATCGGCGCGCCGGCCGCCTGGAGAACACCGCCGATGATAATGAACAGATAAATCCAAGCCTGGCTCATTTTTCTTCCCTGTAAGCGTTCTTTCGATGTCTGCAATCTAGAAAGCGAGAAATCACGAGATCAGAAGTCTTGCACCCAGCGCCAGCACGAGTGCGGGCACCATCACAAGCACGCCGACCTTCAGGAATTGCATAAAGCCAACGTCCATTCCTTCCCGGCGGATGGACGAAAGCCAGAGGATCGTGGCAAGCGAACCCGTAATCGACAGGTTTGGTCCGAGATCCACGCCTATCAGCAAGGCGTCGACGACCCGTTCGGGACTATGCGCGGACAGCGCCGTCGCGCTGGCGATCAATCCGGCAGGCAGGTTATTGATCGCATTGCTGCCGAACGCGACGGCGACGCCGGACACCACCGCCGCGCCAGAAGGATTGTGCTGCACGGCCATCGTAAGCAACGCTGACAGTCTTGCGATGACACCGGTATGCACGAGCATTTCCACGAGCACGAACAATCCCGCGACAAGTGGGAGGACGCTCCACGAGATATCGCGGACGAGCGCGAACGGAGACTGCCGTTCCTTTACCATCACGACGACAGCCGTGAGGATGCCGAGTATGGCGGTAGGCAGACCCAGTTGCATGTCGAAAGCGGAGACGATGAGCAGCGCGATGGCGGTGAGGCAGATACCGGCGAGCGTCACCTTTCCGGCTGCGCTAAGCTTCTCGACTGGTAGATCGCGCGCGCATGTACCCACCAAGTCGCCGCGTTGTGTCCAGCGCAACATCGCGAATGTCGCGACGATCGACAGAATTGAAGGTACGGCGAACCGCGCCACCCACAGGCCCAGCGCGGGAGGATGGTTTGCGTAGAGTACGAGATTAGCCGGGTTCGATATCGGTAATACGAAGCTCGCCGCATTGGCGATGAACGCGCATACATACAAAAGCGGCATCGGATTCGTATCCGCTTTTTTGGCCGCGGCGAAAACCGCGGGTGTCAGCACGACCGCCGCCGCATCGTTCGAGAGAAACGTCGTCACCACCACACCGACGAGATACACCAGCAGAAAGAGTCGACGCGGCGAACCTTTTGCATGGTTCACCGCAATCGCCGCGATCCACTCGAACAACCCTTCACGACGACCCAGCTCCGAGAGCAGCATCATGCCTATGAGAAAGAGATAGACATCGGTGCCCTTTCCAACTGCGTCCCAGGCGATAGACACAGGGAGCAATCCAAGCACGACAAGCAGCAAGGCACCGGCCACGGCCCAGATTGCCTCAGGCCATTTGAAAGGACGCAAAATCACACCGGCTGTCGCCGCCAGGGCAATACCCCAAGATAAAAAAATTGAATTCATGTAGGAAGAGACTGATCAGTGGTACCGCTGCCCTGGGGCACGATAGCGCGTTCGTGATTATTGCCGCAGGCTTTCTTGAGGGTTGCCCCAAAGCACAGCCACAGCGCGATCGATCCGGTAGATATCCCACCGAGCACGAGAAATGCGGTTGCAAAACCGAAGTGTTGGGCGAGCATCCCACCCAATGCGGGACTCAGCGCCGCGCCAACGCCCTGCACGGTCATGACCACGCCCTGGCCGACGTTCACACGCCCCGTTCCCTTCAACAGACGAACGACGAGCGCTGGCACGACCACGCTTTGCAGACCCGCACCGATACCGTCAAGCGCCTGCACCGGCCACACCCCCCACGTGCTCATGAACATCGCCGCCACCACGCCGCGCAGCGGCAACGCAAGGAATGCGATTAAAATCACCCCCCAATAACCGATACGACTAACCAGGCGGTTGGCGAAACAGGCAGCGATAACCATCACCAACTGCGCGATGACAATGGTCTGGGCGGTAAAGGCGCTCGGATCGGTCTTGTGTGCGGCCACGATTGCCAAGCCATAAAGCGGAAGCATGGCCGCATTACCGAGATGAAATATCGCGAGCGCGGCGGCGAGCAGCAACAAGGGTCTGGACGACAGTAACACGTAGAAACCCTTTACTTGCTCCGGCCCAGATGCGTCGGGTTCGGACAAAAGACCACGTGCACGGCGGTGATCGATGGCATCGTGTGGAATGAGCAGCGTCGAAATAATGGCCAGCACGGTAAATACCCCTACCAGCGCGAATACCGCGCCAAACCCATAACGCCAGCCAAGCCAGCCAGATAACGCCGCGCCCGCAACATTGCCAGCATGATTGGCGACCTGGTTGTGCCCGAATTGCCGGTCGAAACCACCATCGCGCACCATGCCAAGGGTTATGCCGGCAATTGCGGGACCGAGTACCGCGCCCGTTATCGCCGTTAGTATTTGCGATCCCGCGACCATCCAGTAACGCGGAAACGTCCACAGCGCAAGTGCCGCAAGCGCGATGATTATGCCAGCAACCACGATCAGGCCGCGCTTGTGACGGGTCGCATCAACGAGTGCACCGGCAGGTGACGTGGCCAACATGCCGGCAATGCCACCGAGGGTCATGACCGTGCCGATCGCGCCGGGCAGCCAGCCGTGCGCTTGCAGGAAAACGCTTAGAAACGGGCCAAGGCCGTTCTGCACATCGGCCATGAAGAAGTTCAACGCTACAAGCGCAAATAGAGGACTCATCGATCATTACCAACCATGTCCGTTCTTATTGGGGCCGAGCTGCGAACCGATAATCCCATGCTCGGGCCAGGCATCAACCGCGTGAACGTCGGTACCGAGCGAATCCGGCGGACTGGGGTTGCGATCTGCCTCATCCGCGCCAGGCAGCTCGATCGCGTCCTGGCCGATTCGTCCATCGGCGGTGCGCGCCGTTACGCTCAGGGCGCGACGGTGCATCGACGTCACCGCAGGAAGGGGTGCCTGCCATACACCTGGTTCGTCCGCGACTCGCGCAAGCGCGAAATGCACGCCGTCCAGGTCAGCGGAGACCGATACCACGTCGTCGTTGGAAACCAGCACTCGTACCTGCGCTTTTGCCTCCGTGGCGTACAAACCGAAGTGCTTGCGATACATTCGTCGATCTGATGGCTGCGTGATCATGACGAACGGGAACCCGGCGTCGAGCCGGTGAAACTTCCAGCTCACGGCGGGTCCGTCCACGGCCACGACGGCGAAGCCCGGATACCCATCGTCCTCTTCGATCTGTCCCGTCGAACGGGTGGCAGCATAAATGACATACCCATCGTTGAGGAGTTCGTTGTAGTGCGTATGTCCGGTATCGACGATGGCAACGTTCGCGTAAGCGAACGCGCAAGCCAGCGACCCACCATCGACAAGATCGCCAGGGTAGGCATGCATGAACACCACCGGTGAACCGCGATCGTGCGTCGCGCGTTCGAGCTCTTCGTTGAGCCATTGGCGATCCGGCGCGGAAAGCCTGAAATCGGGTCCACCGCCTCCCGCCGATACGACATCCAGGAACAGACACCGATGGCCCTTCACGATGCGTGACGTGGGCAACGGTGCATTTGCAAATGCCTGAAATGCACCCAGGTGCCCCGGCTCAAAATCGTGATCGCCGGGAATCACATGGAGCGGTACGTTCAGTTCGCGCAGCGCGTCGCGGATGCGTTCGAACTGTTCAGGCGTACCATTATTCGCGTTATCACCCGGTAAATAGGCGAAATCGATGCGCTCACTGAAATGGCGATTCACCAACCCAACCATCTCCTGCAGTACGCTCAGGCTTTTGAACCCGTCATCGGAAGACGCGTGAAGGTCGCCGAAATGCACCCAGCTCAACATGTCAAAGCTCCTGTGTATCGAGGCTGTCATCAGACCCCGCCTCGACCAGCTCGGCGATCTCCTCTACCTCCATCGTGCGACCGTGCCGATTTGCCACACCGTGCCCCCACGCCTGGACATGCGTGCCCGGTGTAAGGTACGACACCAGCTCGGTAGCAGCATGCGGCGGCATGCGCAGTGACGTGCCGTCGTCCAGCAACGCGCCGCGCAACTCCCCCTTCGGGCCGTGCAACGACAACAGCACCTCGCCGCTGACCTGCATCGGCTTGTGTTCGACGTGCGGCTTCTGATGCTTCTGACCATGGTGATCGGGACCTTCGTCAAGAATGACATTGCCGCCCGCCGTGACAAGAGATACCGCCGCGATCATGTCCACGCCACGCGGCTTGACGCCACGCACGCGGATCGTATCGCCCAACTTCACGTTTCGGGCAATCTGCGATGACAGGTGCGGTGGACAGTGGACTTGAGACGATCGTCTTGTGCCAAGTACCAGGCCGTCGATTTCGCCGTGTGAGTTCAGCAGAAAGCGTGTCACCACGCCGCGTGTCTCTGGAAGACTCTGTGGATCAATCCAATGCATATTGCTTGTCCTCGTTGGAAATGGTTAAAAGCGACTTTCTCGTCGCACCGATCACGGGCTGGGTGGCATGCGATCGTAGAGCTGGGTCAGGTTGCCGGGCGCACCGAATGCCGTGGCCTGTAGCGCGGTGCCATACTGATTACGCGAGCCGTAGCCCTCTGCGGCGACCAACGCACCAGAGCGCAGGATGCCCGCGAACTGCTGCGCGACGGGCGGCGTGAGTTTGATGACGGTGCCATCCACAAGGATCACACCATCAGGCTCACCGCGCGGCGCAGTCGTGATACGTGCCACTCGGCCCTGCACACTCAGACGGGACAACCTATCGCCACGCAACGGACCCGGAAGCGGTAAGGCACCAGGTTGCGGCGGCTGGTCGACCAATTGCTGATTGCTTCTCATGTTGATGATCCGCTGCGCCGTGATCTCGCCGCCGCCATTACGCCATCCGCTGATCTGCACGCTGTCTCCCGGTCGTAAGGCCGAGGTGAGTTGGGTACTCAGGTGCGGGGGGAAATGCACCAGTCCGCCATCGCTTGTCAGGAAACCATCTACATCGCCATCCGGGTTGATGAGAAAGCGGGAGACGGTTCCTTGGATATTGACCGCCGTGCCGTCGGCAGCCGGTGGCGGTGGCGCGATGCCCGGACCGGGTGGTGGCAAGCCAGCAGCCGCTGCCGGAGGGGGCAGCGCTGTGCCATCGGGGGTGGTTTGTGCTACACCGCTGGTGCTCGCGGCGAGCAGTGCGGAGAAAAGGACCGCGCCGACAAAGCGCTGGCTTGAATACATCGATATGGATTGCATGATTCACTCCTCCAGTTGGCAAGGAGTGTCATGCAAGAGCTGTGCCTTCGCTAGCGCCCCGGCTGGCGGGGGTTTCGTCGGTGAAATAAAGCGTCATGTGTCAACGAATCAGACACCAGCCGTCCGATTTCCCGACACACCCGCAGCATGCCGTCAGTTTTCGGGATCGGAGACGCCAAGGCTCGCCAGACGGGTATAAAGCGATTGACGGCTGATGCCCAGCCGCCGTGCGGCTTCCGTGCGATTGCCGTTCGTAAGCGCCAGAGCGCGCTCGATCAACGTACGTTCGAGCAGCGCAATGGCATCATTCAGCGACAGATCAGTGAACGCGGCAGGAAGGGCAAGAGAGGCGGCGGAATGCGAGTTGGAGAGGAATGCAAAGTCTTCGCGCGTGAGCATGGTGCCCGGCGCAAGCGCACTTGCACGCTCCATCGCATTGGCAAGTTCGCGTACATTGCCTTGCCACGCGTTGGTAACGAGCAGATGCTGCGCATCTGCCGACAGCGGCTTGACTGGCCTTCCGTGCGTTGCCGCAATGCGTGACAGGAAATGCTCCGCGAGTGGGAGGATATCCGCTATTCTTTCTCGCAGCGGCGGCAGATGCATCGGGATCACATTCAGCCGGTACAGGAGATCGTTTCTGAACGTACCGGCGGCGACCATCTCGGTCAGGTCACGATGCGTCGCTGCGACGACGCGGACATCGACGGTCACCGGACGATTCGCACCGAGCGGCGTGACCTGCCGCTCCTGGAGCACGCGCAGTAACTTGGCTTGCATTGCAAGCGGCATATCGCCGATTTCATCGAGAAACAGCGTGCCGCCGTGCGCTTCCTCGAAGTGGCCGCGCCTGTCCGCATGCGCGCCAGTAAAAGCGCCCTTGTTGTGCCCGAACAGCTCGCTTTCAAGCAAGTCCCCCGGAATCGCAGCGCAATTCACCGCCACGAACGGACCCGCCGCGCGCGCCGATGCCCGATGCAGCACCTGCGCTGCCACCTCTTTCCCAGTGCCGGTTTCGCCAGTGATGAGAACAGGCACATCCGTGCCCGCCGCACGGCCCAAACGCTTCTGCACGTCACGCATCGCCTCGCTGATGCCAAGCAACTGTGGCTTTTTGCTCGAGCCCGTTTCATCGACGAACGCCTGTGTCGATTCGTTGCCGGTCATATCGGCGTGCGTGGCGAGAATACGCGTCAGCAGCGCCGCAATCTCGTTACGGCCGACGGGCTTCGTCAAATGCTCGAAAGCACCAAGCCGCATTGCGCCGATGGTGTTGTCACTGGTCGCATAAGCCGTAAGCATCACAACCGGCACGCTTTGCAAGGAGGCTATGTCGCGGAGCGATTCGAGCACGGCCAGGCCATCCGCACCCGGCAGCCGAAAGTCGAGAAAGATGCAGGCCGGTGCCGCACGCGCGCGCAACTGTTCCAAGGCCTCCTCACCCGATCGCGCTTCCACTGGCGTGTGACCAAGATCGCAAATCGTTTCGACGAGGCCTTCACGGAACGCGTCGTCGTCGTCGATGATCAGTATGGTCGCCATGGCAACTCAATCACAAATCGCGTCACACTATCCTCCGCAAGCCAGACACGACCACGATGCGCCAAGGCAATTTCGCGCACCACCGCAAGACCAAGGCCGGAACCTTGCGGCCTGCCCGTTACGAACGGCTCGAAAATACGCTCGCGCTCGATCTTGCCAACGCCAGGACCATCGTCGATCACTTCGAACCGAAGCCGTTTGCCTTCCTCTGATTCCAACACAGACGCACGCACCGTCACCTGGCCGCCCTGCCGTGCATGTTGCAACGCGTTCACGATCAGATTGTCAAGCGCGCGCGCTAGTTGTGCCGGATCGAAGGCAGGCATCGTCGTGACGGGCTCAGACTCCACTGTCAATGTAACATGACGGCTTTGTGCGGATGCGTCATGCACCTGACCGATATCGTGCAACCATCCGCCTAGATCGACATCGCGCGCGTGAATCGTCACAGGCTGCGTGAGCGCGAGCAGACTGCTCATCTGCGCTTCGATCCGACCAATCTGTCCGACGATCGTCTGCAATGCCGCTTCGCGCCGGGCGTCGTCGCCCGCAAGTGCATTCTCTGCCTTAAGGCGCATTGCACCCACCGGATTGCGTATTTCATGTGCGATTTGCGCGGCCATCTTCCCCAGTAGACTGAAACGCTCGGCCTGCGTGAGTTGCGCGCTCAACGTCTCTTTTTCACGCTGAAGTCGCTCGGCACGTTCCACATACCGATTGAACGCATGGACGATGTGATCCAGATCGGGCTCGCCGAGTGGCTCAAGACGCCCGCCTTGCCCCAGCCCGCCGGCGGGCTCAAGTGCGCCTTCGAGCCGCACGAGATTACGCCGCCAACGCCGCAGTGCCATTGCCAGCAACAACGCGAGTACCGCGATGATTGCCAGCACGCTTGCCAGAACGGTAACGGCACGCTCCCCATACGGTCCCAACGGTGGTCGTGCACGGACAAGCGTCCATGCGAACAGTCCGGGGTGATGCGGCACCGGACACGCCACGGCGATCACGGCATCCGCGCCGCTTGCGACCGAATCGGTCTGCGTTTTCCCCGTGCGCGCGACGTTCTTCAGCGTTCGCACAATAAGTGGCGTCTCCGCTTCTGGAATATCGCGCTTCACACCACTGCCTTCGTAAGTGGGAAAGGCATAGGCGAGGAAACCTTCCGGCACGCCCGCGACCGACGCGTCAGCCCAGAAACCGCCTTCAATACCATCCATCCGGATCAGCACCAGATCGAGCACCGCATGCATGAGATCAACGTCGACTGCGCCTGGGCGCTGCGCCGACACGTCATAGCGCGCGGCAACCGTCGTGCACGCCTCGCCCGCCTGCAGCTTCACAGTCGCGATCCGTTCCCCGAGCGCGGAAAAAAGCATCAGCCACACCGCCGCGGTGAGAAGGGCGCACAGAAAAGCGACAAGAATCCATAACGCCGTGAGCTGTGTCGAAAACGGAATGCGCAGCAAGCGCTCCGCACGTTCCAGCAAGACGCGCCTCCCGAGGTCTAATTTCATCTGCCCTTACGCTTGTTCATGACGCGCGACATTCACGTCTATCACCGGTCTATTTAGTGCATGCCACGGAACATCATAACAAATGTGATCGCACCGTGATCCGCGGGATGCTTTGCGATGCTATCGAAAGACAGGGTGCCTGCCATGCGGGACGCGCATCGACGGGAATGGCTCAAGTCCCGCGATCTATCGCCGTTAACCGAGGCGAATAGAGATCTTTCATTATCGCGACCGTTGCATGGCATGCCGCCACCGGCAAGTGGCAACGATCCATTCCGGTCGCAATATTCTTTACAAAACGCTTTCGCGCTGTGTGAACCGCAGTGCGTCCACGAGTAAAAAATGAAGAATATCCGTATCGGTGCACGGTTGGGGCTGGGGTTCAGCGTGGTGATGGTACTGCTTGCGTTGACGACATGGCTCAGCCTGATTTGTTTATCTAGCCAGAACGCCACAACGCACTCCATCACCAAGGTTGCCTATCCGAAATCGGAAGCGGCCGCGAAAATCACGCTTCTGGTTACCGACATCGGCCGCGTATCGCGCAATTTAATTTTGCAGTCCACACCCGCATCGCTGAAGAAGAACAAAGCTACCTTCGACGCCAACAAGCAGGCGATCGAAGCGCAAATGTCGGTGATCGAAAGCCGTATCAATAACGATGACGAGCGGACGATGTTCAATACACTCCGATCACATCAAGGCGAATACTTTACTTTCGTCGACCGCATCGCGTCCCTGGCGCTCAGTGGTGACAAACAAGGTGCGACGGACTATCTTTTCGCCGCATCCAACGCGCAGATGCAAGGGCAATACGTTACCGCGCTGAGTGCGGTAACCAAATTCGAAGATGCACAGATAGAAACCCTGGCGAACGATTCGAATAGCGCCTATCAGATGGCTCGCCTTTACGTCGCCAGCGCGGCGTTGCTTGCGTTGATCCTGGCGACGATTTCCGGATGGTACATCGCGCGATCCGTCACGGCGCCGCTGCGCGATGCAGTGGGTGTGGCCGCCCGCATCTCCGAGGGCAGGCTGGACGCAGCCATAAGGCCGGGCCATCGTGACGAGACGGGACAATTGCTCAATGCGCTCTCGCAAATGCAAGGCAATCTGGTAAAGACCGTTCGACTGGTACGCGACAATAGCGAGAACGTGGCCACCGCCAGTTCGGAAATCGCGCAAGGCAACCTCGACCTCAGCCAGCGAACCGAGGAGCAGGCGGCGTCGGTTGCTCAAACGGCGAGCAGCATGGCGGAACTGACCGACAGCGTGAAACGTAATACCGAAAATGCCGTACGCGCAAGTGCATTGAGCAGCAAGGCATCGGAAATGGCGGCGCGAGGGAATGACGCTGTCGGCCAGGTCGCCGCAACGATGGGCGACATCACGCGCGAATCCAGACAGGTTGCCAATATCGTGGGCGTGATCGAAAGCATTGCGTTCCAGACCAATATCCTGGCCCTTAATGCGGCGGTGGAAGCCGCGCGTGCGGGAGCCGAAGGACGCGGCTTCGCCGTTGTCGCCAACGAAGTTCGCACGCTCGCGCAACGCAGCGCCGCAGCAGCCAAGGAGATCAAGTCGTTGATCGACGCCTCGGGAGCCCGCATCGCCGAAGGTGAGGCACTGGTCGGAAACGCAAGCGGGACCATGGCCCAGGTCGTAGACACGGTGCAGCAGGTCACCGGCCTGGTCGGCGAAATTACGTCGGCATCGGAGGAACAACAGCGCGGTATCGAGCAAGTGAATCTGGCGGTAATGCAGATGGATGCGGTGACGCAACAGAACGCCGCCTTGGTCGAGCAAGCCTCCGCCGCCACGCAGTCGTTATCAGGACAAGCCGACACGCTTCGCGCATCGGTCTCCGTATTTAGATTGGCGCATGGATAATGGCATGTCGCAATGGCAACGCGTCATCAGCGAGCCACATGGCGACGACGCTTCATCGCGATAAATACCAGCAAGAGCACGATTAGCAAGACCGCAACCAAACCGACGCGCGCCATCAACAGCAGCGGCGACCGTGGTCCACCTGCCCGCAACTGCGTAACATGTGCAGCATTCGTCTGGATTTCCGCCACACCGAACTGTCGGAACAGGTAGTTCGTTAGGTCGGCGATATCGCCGTCCGAAAGCTTTTCGGCAAAGCCCGGCATATCCTGCCCTGATGCCGGCGTCATGCCATCCAGAATCGCCATGATGACATTGTCCGCCACCGGTCGCGAGAACGCGGCATTGCCAACGAGCGCGGGCAAACCGCGCGCACCCTGCCCGCTGGCCTGATGACATGAGGCACAATTATCGGCGTACAGCACCGCGCCCTTCTCCGCGCTCCCGCTCATCAACGTGAGATCATTCGGAATGGGATGCTGCGCGATGTTTCCTTTGTCGACCTTTCCTGAACGTATCGCAGGGACCGACTTCACCCACGTCGCAAGTGCACGAAGATCACCATCATCGAGTTTCGAGAAGCTTTTATCAATCGCTTCGCGCATTGGACCGCCCGCCTGCGAACCAACAGCGGCATGCCCCGTCTTCAGATAAGAGAAAATATCGTCATCCGACCACATCCCGATCCCCGTCGCCTTGTCCGACGTGATGTTCGGGGCATACCACGTCCCCAGCGATGCACCCGATAACCCGCTGCCCGTTTTCTCCGCCATCAGAAAATTACGCGGCGTATGACATGTCTGGCAATGGCCCAGCGCTTCAGCAAGATAAGCGCCTCGGTTCCATTCCGCGCTTTTGCCAGCGACCATTTCGAATGGCGTGTCGTCAAGGAACAAGCGATTCCAAATCGCCATTGATATGCGAATATTGAACGGAAATGGCAAATCAGTTGAATGCGCCGGTGCGCGGTCGACCGCCGCAACGTCTTTCATGAAATAGGCATACAACGCTTTAACATCATCGTCCGTTAATTTCGCATACGCCGTATAGGGCATCGCCGGGTACAGATTCATGCCATCGGCACGAACGCCACGACGAATCGCGCGATTGAACTGCTCAAGCGTATACCCGCCAATCCCTGCTGTCCGGGACGGCGTAATGTTCGTCGAGACGATACGACCGATGGGTGTTTCGATATCAAGCCCACCTGCAAACGGCTGCCCGTTGGCCACGGTATGGCATGCCGCACAGTCCGCCGCCACCGCGAGATACTTGCCACGGATGACCAGCGGGTCGCTGTTGTCCGTGGCGGACGGCGAGACATTCGCCACGCCGCCTGTTGCCGGGATCAACCCGTCAGGCACGGAATGCGCGCTGGCGGGTTCAACCGCATGGACTACCAACGGCGCGACATAGAGCATGACAGATAGCACGCTGCCCGCAATGGGCCACAGGACGTTCTGAAATCGCATCCGGTTCTCCTTAGGCCGCGTGCTTGATGGCGTTTGCCGTTCGCAATGACAGCGCGATGGCGGTCAGCGTGGCATTGCAGGTGGCAACCGTGGGCATGACCCCGGTGGAAACCATATAGAGATTCTCGTGATCGTGTGCACGTCCGAATGCGTCGGTGACACTGGTCGCCGGGTCTGATCCCATCGCGAGCGTACCCGTTATATGTTGCCGATTCGAAAACGCACCCTCCTTCGAGTGGACAATATTCGTCCCTCCCATCTTTGCGGCAATCCGATCGTACATTTCGCGGGTCTTCTGCGTACCTCGTATCACATAGTCATCGATGTGCCACGACAGCCTCGGTGTCGGAAGGCCCAACGCATCCTTACGATCGCTCAACGTGACGCGGTTGTTCGGATCGGGAAGCTGTTCGAGGCAATTTTTCAACGATACCTGACGCGCGGCATGCTTACGTATGGCCTGGTCCAACGCCACACCGTAAACCCCCTTTTTGATAAGCGCGGCCGTGACACCGGCAACCGCCGAAGCATTCGATAAATCGAGACGGAAACCACCGTGTTCGCTGCGAAAGCTTCCGTCCCGGAAATCACCAATGGAGCAGGGACTGACAGGACCGCGCCCCGGCCAGACATCCTCATCCACTTCGAACGTCACGCCAACCGCGGGGTGATCCATGAGGTTACGGCCCATGGTCCCCGAGCTGTTGGCCAAGCCATTCGGAAATTTACCCGATGCGGACATCAACAGCAGTTTCGGAATTTCAATGGCATTGGCTGCAAGAATGAACGTATCGGCCACCACGCGATGGGAGCCTTTGTCCCAGTCGTAGAAATGGGCCGCTACGATCCGTCCTTTTTCATCATGTTCGAGACGATAGACGACCGCCTTGGTTTGAAGCTTGACGCCGGCCTTGACCGCCGCATCAACCGACAGACCGCCATGATATTGCGCATCGATCGGACAAAGCGGCATGCAGTTGTTATTGCCGCAGCACGCGGGACGCCCATCAAAAGGACGGCTGTTACGCGCGGTGGAATCGCTGACCAGCGTAAAGTCCGGCGCAAGCCGATCCCGAAAGCGCTGCTGCAGCCATGGCTCGGCGACACGTTGCATTGGCCAGGGCTGCTTGCGCGGAGACAGCGTTTCCTCGCCCCCCACCCCCATGATGACTTCGGCTGCGTAATACCAGGGTTCCAGATCATCGTACGAAATCGGCCAATCCCGGCCGACGCCATACAGACTCTGGATGCGAAAATCATTCGGCAAGAACCGCCATGTTTGCGCCGCCCAGTGCCAGCTCGTGCCACCGACGAGCTTCAAATACTGCGCATCGAAGTGGTGCGGCCCGACTTGCTCCAAATAGCCGTTGTTGCTCGGCGCGTAGATCGGTTGCGGAGCCTGCGGCCAGAACGGATAAGGCGCGACGAAGTCGGCTTTATTCGTGGATGTCCGGTAATTGTGAACCAGCTGCGCGGTGGAAAGTTGGGGGCCCGCCTCCAGCATCAGCACTGACGCGCCGGCTTCGGCAATTCTGCGAGCCGCCATGGCGCCACAAATTCCGGCACCGATCACCACTACATCGGCGGAGAGCGTGTTATTCATTTCGTCAAGGATATCGAATGATTCAAGATCAACACATCGTGCGTGTCATATCGGTTTTTGTGCCCAGCTGTTACACGGGCCATAGGCATAGCTTGGCGGCGATAGAACGTCCGATACCGCCGCATTGGCCAGATCATTCACATACGTTACGCATATCGCATGTTTTCCTGATCCCGCCACACCGAGATACCACCCGGCGAGAATCACTTGTGGCAAGCTTGCAAGATCAGGATCGTTCGCGCTCAGCGTCTCGTGAAGATTTTCAGCCGTCACGTTATCCCTGGCGATAACGGTGCGCAAAGCGGCGAGCTTCGCGCCAAACCCCGTATCCAGCGCGGCGAACGCTTTCAAAAGCGCCGCCTGGATGTCAGGATCAAGAGAGGCTTTCCCGGTCAAGAACGTGGAGACGAACGAAAAGTCGTCTGCCACGGTAGACGTGGAAGCCGTAGCCGACGCCGCCGCGGCAGCCCCAAATGGCACGCTCGTCACGGCCACTGCTACCGTTGCCAATTTCAAGACACCGCGACGAGACCGGGACTTGGCCATGCTGGTCGAATCCTGTTCGGCCGTTTTTTTTCCTGACACATGCATTGCGCGTTCCTTTCTTCGATCGCAACCTCCGCCGCACCGCTGGATGGCGGCGGCCCTTCCCTGGCCGGCGAGATTCTACGTGACTTTGCGGTCCATTGTCACAGGGACAGCTAGCGCTGGAAATGAACAGATGCGTTAGCGCGGTGTTGTCGGAAGAAAGCCACACACGGTACTCACCGTTGCGAGCAATGGGGTTGCGCTCCTAAGCGGCTCATGTCGTTACGCAAGCGACGCAGACGTGCTGCCCAGTAGTTCCGATGGCGGGATGAGAGTGTGCGCAATTTCCTTAGTCAGCCGCATGACGGTCCGGCAGGCCAGCGTGAGTTCGCCGTGGGGCGACATGGCGAGCGCGATGAATCGTGGTACCGGAGGATCAATCACCATTGCGGATTGGAGCTTGCATTCCTTTGCGGCATTGGCAATTGCATAGGGGCCCAGTAAAGCGTACATGCCCCCTTCCGCCACAATATGTGACTGAAGGATCAGGGAGTCCGCCTCGACAGCGACATTCAGTGAAACGCCGTGAATGACGCTGAGTTGATCGAGCCTGTCGCGCCAACTGTTTGGCCTACAAAATGACACCAGCGGCACACCGTCCAGATCGCGAAATGAAATCGTAGGCCGCTTCGTCAGTGGATCGCCAGCCGCGCCGACCAGATATGTCGCTGTCTCGACAAGATATTCATCGCCGTTCTTCGGCGTTGAACTATGCCTGAAAAGGATCGCAAGATCGACGTTGCCGTTCTCCAACCACGTTTCCAGAAGGGCACCTTGCCCTTCCCGTACCCGCAGTTGCACTGACGGATAGTGCGCCTTCAGGCGCTGGTACAGTGTGCTGACAAGGGGGTATGCGGTGGACGGCAAGATTCCGATCCGGACGATGCCGATAGGTTCTCCTGCCGTGGTCCGAATGTCATTTGACAATTGCTCCGTACTGGCGACCCAGGCGCGTACTCTTGGCGCGATACGTTCGCCCAGCTCCGTCAAAACCACCCCTCTTCCGGTGCGATGAAAAAGGCGGCCTCCGCAATAATGCTCCAGCTCGACGATCTGCCGGCTGATATGCGGCTGGCTTGTCTCATAAAACACGGCGGTTTTACTCAAACTGCCGAGTTCCGCCGCATCGATGAATAGCTTCCATGCTGCATAGTCCACGCCAACCTCACGATCCGGATATGTGCAAGCAGTATAGCTGAAATGCCCATTTACGCAGTTCCCGCATACGTCGTCGATCCATACACTGAAATTCACGCGACGATGCACTCCCCTGAATGCCTCGAACGCGTCGGACACTTTCCGGCACATCCCCGCTGAGAAGCGGATCAATTCCAATCTGGAAGGAGACAACATGAAAGCACTCGATTTGCGCGGCCTCGTCCCGGCACCCGTCACCCCCTTCACACGCGATGGCGCCGTCGATCACGCGGCAATCAAGCGTCTGGGTTCCTGGCTCGGCAGTATTGAAGGCATCAAGGGGTTAACCGTTCTCGGTCATGCGGGCGAAGGTACATTCCTGACACAGAAAGAACAGGCTGCCGTCATCGAAAGTTTCGTAAGGTCCGTGGACAACAAGATTCCGGTAATTGCCGGCATCACGCTGGAAGGTACGCAGGTTGCCGCGGAAGAAGCAAAACGCGCCGTCGAAGCCGGCGCAGCGGCGGGGTTGGTTTATCCGTCCCATGGCTGGCTGCGTTTCGGTTACCAGAAAGGCGCGCCCCAGGACCGATACCGCGCGATCCATGAAGGAAGCGGCCTGCCCCTCATCTTATTTCAATATCCAGACGCGACCAAGGCGACTTATAACCTTGAGACGCAATTGGAGATCGCCGCGCAGCCTGGCGTCTTCTCGATGAAGAACGGCGTGCGCAACATGCGCCGCTGGGATACCGAGATTCCCATCATCCGTCGCGAGCGCCCCGAACTTCAAATCCTGACTTGCCACGATGAATATCTGTTGCACACGATGTTCGATGTCGATGGTGCCCTCGTCGGCTACGGCGGCTTGGCACCGGAACCACTGCTGGAGTTGATTGCCGCGGGCAAAGCGAAGGACTACAAAGCCGCTCGCGCGATCCACGATCGCCTCCTTCCCGTCACCCGCAACGTCTATCACCGCGGATCTCACATGGAAGGAACGGTGGCCCTCAAACACGGCCTCGTTGCGCGCGGCATCCTCGAGCACGCCACGGTGCGCTCGCCGCTGCTGCCGCTTGCCGACGGCGCGGACGTCGATATCGCACAGGCGCTCCGTTCCGCTGGCTTGATCGACTAAGCAACCCGGCCGGGACAGTGTCCTGGACCCAGCAAGCCGCACCGCGATCGCGATCCAAGCGCCGCCAATGGCGGTGCGAACGACACGAACGCGATGCCTCTCAAAATAAAAAGACACAAAAAAATGCAGCAATTCAGGAGACGGCATGAGTACCCCGAAGACTGCGTACGACATAAGCGTTGTAGACAGTAACAACGCCGCGCAAGATACAAGCGCGCGGTGGCGCGCCGCACGATTACTATTTCGCTTGGAGAACGTGCCGCATACCCGATGGCACATGAAGGCGCGCATCATCATGGGTAGCGCAACGCTATTCGACGCATTCGATGCACTGTCGCTCGCATTCGTTCTACCAGTGCTACTAGGACTATGGCATCTCTCGCCCGCGCAGATCGGATCGCTCATCGCGGCGGGCTATCTCGGACAAGTCGTGGGGGCGCTGCTGTTCGGGTGGCTGGCGGAGCGCATTGGTCGAGTATCCAGTGCAACGCTCACGGTTGGCATCATGTCCGTCATGAGTGTGGCGTGCGCATTTGCCGGCAATTTCCAGATGTTGTTTGCCCTGCGGTTCGTACAGGGTATTGGTGTTGGCGGAGAAGTGCCGATTGCAGCAACGTACATCAATGAGCTGTCGCAGGCGCATGGCCGAGGGCGATTCTTCATTCTCTACGAACTCATCTTTCCCTTGGGTTTACTGGCCGCGGCGCAATTGGGGGCATTTCTGGTTCCGCGCTTCGGTTGGGAATACATGTTTCTCGTCGGCGGCATCCCTGGACTACTCGTGGCATTCTGTATTGCCCGACTCCCGGAGTCACCGCGATGGTTGATCGCTACACGCCGCTATGACAAGGCCGAACGGGTAATCGAACGCCTTGAGGCAAGTACAACGAAGCGCGCGCTCGATTGCCACGCAAAAAAAACCGACGTGGAGCAACGCGTGGCAAGGCTTGCCATTGATCAGAAAGTGTCGCGAAAAGCGTCTTGGAGGGAACTTTTTTCATCGTTCTACCGAACGCGCACGATCGTGGTCTGGTTGCTCTGGGCGACATCCTACTTCGTGGCAAATGGCATCAATAATTGGCTGCCCAGTCTGTACAAGACCGTCTATCATCTCCCCTTGGAAACGTCGCTCCGAATGGCGTCCATCTCCAACGTGTTGAGTGTGTTCGGCGTCGTGGCGTGTGCATTACTCATCGATCGGGTGGGACGGCGGCGTTGGGCAATGGGGTGCTTCGCCGTCAGCGGAATATTGCTCGCGGCGCTAGGCATCCTTGGCGCAGGTACCGCTTGGTCGGTCATGTTGCTCGCGTCTTCCGCTTACGCGGTGATGGCGACGACGACCGTACTCCTCTATCTTTACACGCCTGAAATCTATCCGACACGGATGCGGGCGATCGGAACCGGATTTGCAACCTCCTGGTTACGTGCTGCCTCCGCCGCGGCGCCGGCGATTGTAGGGGTTGTATTGATCGATAGAGGCATCGCGACCGTTTTTATCCTTTTCGCCCTGGTCTGCGGTGCGGGTCTCCTGGTTTCCATGCGAATGGTGGAGACAACCAATCGCACCCTGGAAGAAATATCACCTTAATGCGATATGACCGCCACGCGCGGAACGGTGGAACGCCTTCTCCACGTTCATGAACGGGCCTGCCCTTGTAAAGCAGGCCAGCACGCGATTGATCCAAAGGCGCGATTCAGGTAGTCGTCACCTTGAACTTCGCTACGGATTTTCGCAATTCCGAGGCTTGCCCTTCCAGCGAACTCGCAGCCGCTGCGCTCTCTTCAACCAGCGCCGCGTTTTGCTGCGTTACATCATCCATCTGGTTTACCGCCTGATTGACCTGCTCGATTCCCTGACTTTGCTCCCTCGATGCGGCGGCGATTTCGCCAATGATGTCTGACACTTGCTTTATCGCCACTCTCACGTTGGCGACTGTATCGCCGACATTCGTCGCCTGTTGGACACCTTCCTGAATAACCATCACTGAACCGCTGATCAACTCCTTGATCTCTTTGGCCGCCGCCGCCGAACGTTGCGCGAGCGTACGCACTTCGCCGGCCACCACCGCAAACCCCCGGCCTTGCTCTCCTGCTCGCGCCGCTTCTACTGCCGCATTCAAAGCCAGGATGTTTGTCTGAAATGCGATGCCTTCAATCACACTTGTGATCTCTGAAATTTTCCCCGAGCTACTATTGATATGTCCGATCGTCTCCACGAGATTTTGCACCGCATCATGCCCCGCATCGGCCACACCCGTGGCGTTTACGGCAAGCGTGTTCGCTTGCGACGCATTCTCGGCATTTTGCCTCACCGTTTGGGTAAGCTGAGCCATGCTCGACGCGGTCTCCTCGAGCGAGGCTGCCTGTTGTTCAGTACGCGTCGAAAGATCAGCGTTACCGCTGGCTATCTGCTGAGAAGCGGTCGCGATATGGTCGCTCGATACCTGGATGCTTCCGACAGTCGCCACGAGCTTCTGCCGCATCATAGACATGGAATACAGAAGACTAGTACGATCATTCCGCGCAATCGATACCTCTTGCGTAAGATCCCCATCTGCAATACGCTCGACAATCGAAGCGGCATAGGCAGGTTCGCCACCAAGCTGGCGCTGGATGCTCTTCGCGATTGCGAACGCGATCCAGACCGCGACGATCAAACTCACCGCACTGAATGCGAGTACCACGTTGCGCCCGGTTGCGTATGCATTGTGCGCAACCTCCCCCTCTTGCGCGCCCCGCTCAACTTTGTAGGCCACAAACGTTTTTATCGCATCGGTCCATTTATCGATAGCCGGACCCGCCTCTTTCATCAAAAAATCCGGGCCAGCCGGATCATTCGTAAAACCAAGCGCGGCAGCGCGCTCCACGAGAGGCATTGCCGCTTGCCTAGTCTCGGCCGTCAGCGCGAGAAGCTCTTTCTCCCTGGGCGTGACGCTGGGGTCAGCATCGAACAAATCATGGGCCTGCTTTGCAGTAACAAGATATGCCGCAATCTTCTGGTCATAGATCGTTTTTTGAAGCTTCATACTCGCTTCGTCTTGTAAGATGATCAGATTACGCATGGCGGCCGATGCATCCTGCGCGTCGCTCAAACATTGCGAAAGGAGGTCCGTTTCCGCTCCTCCGTAATCAACCACTTTCGTTATGGACGTGTTAACGGCGTATAGCTTCAGAACGCTGATGCTCGAAATAGCAAGCAATAGGGCAACCATCACACCAAAGCCAATATTCAAGCGAGCGGCGACAGTTAATTTTGAAATTTGCATTTATCATTCCTTGTTTTATTGCAATCGTTGACAACAGCAGACCGTCACATCACCATTCGGCAAAATACATTACCTTCCAGCACGAATTTATTTAATAAGATAAATCAAATTCTTTCTCCTTTCCTAGATGAATCGAAAAATAAATCCATCACGCTTACGCCATGTTGACGAACTATATTTCGCAGAAAATGAATTATCAGATCACGAGTTACGTAAAACGCTCGTACAAGCAAATCATTCAACAAACTCACTATGTATTCATCTTGCGCCGTCTTTTCAAATAGGAATTGCATGCATTGCCTCGTACTCATCGTCTTACCCAGGCATCTGTATGAGACATGGATAACGTGATTCCGTACAATAGCGATTTTCCGAGTGCACGAAGGCTACCGCGCATCCGAAAATTTCTGTGACAAAAGAATGGTGTGCGGGCTTAAGTACAAACCCCCGCTAATAAAACGATGGCGTTCAGCTATTTCTGTGATTACGATGACTGACTCAACATGCACGTTCAGAAAAGCCTTCATCGGACGCGTGTGAACGGAAAGAAAAGGAAATTTCATAAAAGCCTTTTTTGAGACGATACCCATAGCATCAGCCCGCACGGTAACCTTGCAGGTAGTGTGCCGTGCGAATAACAATTCACTGTCTTCTTGCAGTTATATGGATTTTTGCCGTCACGATAAAACATGCCGACCGTCTCAAGCAAAGGAGGCTGCACGAGAAGAACCGCACCCACTATCCATTATTGGCAATCACTGACAAGATGAGGAAATCGCGACAAAAAAACGACGTCTGACGCCATTAGATTGATTGCATGTGCGGGACGACTTTATGAACGTGGTGTAAGTTTGCACTAGTGCGAAACAAAGAGCGCTTGAGGTGTAAGAGTCGTTGCATTTCGAATATCGCCGCCTGGTCGATGACTGACAAGACGGTTAATGACGACTGAGCCTAACCGACCACGCTAAGCTGATCGACCACTAGCTATGCAACCGCGATGTATCGAATACCTTGCCCAATTTCTCTCGCCTGACAAAGCCAGCGACAAGGCATGGCTTGCCCAGACGGGCTGTTAATGAAAACGTGTCTTGGCACACTCTCGAATTCCCATTGCAGGCTAGGCATCACATCGATACCTGGCGATTCAACGACTTCACAAGCAACAAACCAATGCATGAACATTATGCTGAAATTCCGTCGGTCCGATGTCACGATTTCCAAGACGTTGCACAGTTAGCGAAAGGTCTAAGTCACTGGGAGCAATCATTCGATCAAATTAGCGCGGGGCCATTTCTGGGTCGCTTGCAGGAAATTCAATTCGACGGATTGCAGTTGATACGAGAGCAGATTAACTGCGCAATCCTTAAGCGCAGAGTCACCTTACATGACGTAATGACTTTCTGTATTCCGCTGTCTGTTATCGGCGAAGGAAGGTGCGGCCGCGTCACACTGGATGGAAACGGCATCTTCATCTCGCATGGCAAAAAGATACCTGAGTTTCGGACCTCACCCGTGCAAGATATCGTCATTGCCGCGATTGATACCAACCTGATCGCTCACATTTGTGACGCGACCAACATCGATTTTTCAGTGACAGCCCCACAAGTCGCCATACTAGGCGCACAGCGCAAAGCAGAAACCGTTAAATGGCTCACTAATGTATTTTCTCAGGCAATAGCGACAGGCGAACTCCAACAGCACCCAGGCTTATTGAAAACCCTTCGGGACTCAATTGTTTTGGAAGTTCTTGGATTGTTTAAATCAGCAAGTCGAGCCCTCTACATTGATCCGTCGAAACGTTACAAAATCATTGAGCAAGTGCGTGAACTAGCGATGTCCGAACGCCAAAGCCCGCTGACTGTTCTTGACGCGTGCCTTGCGGTAGGAACGAGTCGTCGCACGCTGCAATCGTGTTTTGACGAGATGTTGGGAATCCCGCCTGCCGTCTACGTCCGGATGGCTCGTCTTAACGCGGCACGTCGCGAATTACGACGTTCCGACCCCGCAACCACATCGGTAACGGACATCGCCACCAAATGGGGATTCTGGCATTTGGGACGTTTTTCCGCGAACTATCGCGATCTTTTTGGCGAGCTTCCCTCTCATACCCTTTCCACCTTCTGCTGACGCCAGACTCATTGAAATCTTCACTACTTTTACCATGGAAGCATTGCTGTCAAGATACTTCTCATACTCTGACAGAAAAATTAACGAAATTCCGATGAATTATTTTGCGCAAGAAAACTACAAACGTAAATTTCCAGTAACTGCAATATTGCGTAGCAATTTTTTCTACGCACGCTCAAACAACCGTCACACCTGATAATGAATTCCATCCAATAATAACTTATTATTTCTATTGAGTGAATATACATTATTTATTTCACATCGAAATATTTGCAAGGTTTCTTTCGTTACCATCGAAATGGTGTTGCATAAAATATTAATATATAAATAACATAATTTATAACCTTCTGAAATTAAAATGCAAAATACTCAAGAATCTCGAATTTGACGATGCATCCTTTCCGGCGACTGCACCATGATTCGATTGTCTGGATCTCGATTCATAAGCGATTGCGCTCATCTCGTCATTCGACTGAATACGTCATTTCAATTGCTTTGGCATGCATTTTCTTGTTTATTTGTGCCCGCGCTCCCTATCGAGGGTAAACATTACAAAATATTCCTAAAGTTTTTTCTGTGATGATCGTTATACAGCCAAATTGAATAGTCATTTACTATCACCCCGTGGAGAATCGTGATGCAATGGTTTCAAAAGATGACCGTATTTGCACGACTGCTTACCGGATTTTCGGCGATTCTTTTGTTGCTCTCGCTGCTCGGTGGATTTTCGCTTTATCAGATTTATCAACAAAACAACCACGTTGCCCAGCTACGTGATAACTGGTTGCCATCGGTGCGAACCAGCCTGCAAATGGCCGTCCAACTCGCAGACTTGCGCCTCACTGAAGTGCGACTGGTCAATGCGCAAAACGATGGGGAGTTAAAGCAGGCACGTGAGTCGATTGACTCGAGCATGAGTGAATATCTTTCCGCCGCGAAAGAGTATGAAGCACTCATTTCCGAACCTGGGGAAAAAATCGCCTTTGCCGATATTCAAAGACTTACCCCCCAGTACACGGATATGCAGAAACAGTTGATTGCTCTGATGACAGCGGGGCGGCGCGACGACGCCTTGAAGCTGCTCGACGGTCCTTCCCGTACGACGCGCAACGCGATAAAAAAGGATATTCAAGATATCGTTGCCATTAACGAGGACGGGGCAACACGAGAAGGAGCTTCGGCGGCACAAGGCTATTCGCGTACAGTCTATTTTGTCATCATCGCTATTGCAGTAGCGTTGGCATTTGGCCTGGGTATTGCGTTAACTATCGCCAGAAGTTTCGCGAAACAATTGGGCGGCGAGCCAGCGGATGTTGCCGATTTGGCAAGCAACATTGCCGGTGGCAACCTTGCCGTGCCGGTCAACCTGAAGCAAGGGGATGCAACGAGCCTGCTATATTCACTAGGAACGATGAAGGATCGCTTGACCACGATTGTCAGTGGAATACAGCGCTCAAGTGAGTCTATTTCGGTTGCCTCCGGACAAATTGCGCAAGGCAATACCGATTTATCGCAGCGCACGGAGGAGCAAGCCGCTTCATTGGAAGAGACTGCGGCAAGCATGGAAGAGCTGACCGCGACGGTTCGCCAAAACACAGAGAATGCAAAACAAGCCAATTCGCTTGCTGAAAAAGCATCGCACGTTGCAGTACGGGGTGGCACGGCGGTGGCCAACGTTGTCGAAACAATGGAGGGCATCTCGCATAGCTCGAACCAAGTGGCGAACATCATCAGCGTAATCGAGGGGATATCTTTTCAGACCAATATTCTGGCGTTGAATGCTGCCGTTGAAGCGGCACGAGCCGGTGATCAGGGTCGGGGCTTCGCGGTGGTTGCCGGAGAGGTGCGAACACTGGCGCAACGTAGCGCCACCGCCGCGAAGGAAATCAAAGGTTTGATTAGCGATTCCGTCGCGCGCGTATCGGTGGGGACGCAGCAGGTTGCGGATGCCGGCGCCACGATGGCCGAAGTCGTCAATGCGGTAAAGCAAGTGACCGATATCATGGCCGAAATTGCTGCCGCCTCATCTGAGCAAAGTAACGGAATCGAACAGGTCAATATCGCCGTCAGCCAGATGGACGATGTCACGCAACAAAATGCGGCACTCGTCGAGGAGGCCTCGGCAGCAACGCAAGCCATGGCTGCCCAAGCGGTCAGTCTGCGAGAAGCCGTCAGCTTTTTTAAGGTCGATGCGGTGTCCGAGTCAACGTTGTTCAGGCCATCTCACAGCATGGTTAATACGTTACGAACGCCAGCCCGGTCGTATTAATTACTTTCCGCCACCTGATTTGGAGACGTCGACCGGTAACGCTGATTGGCATTGGCCGGTTATCTTTCTTCGCGAGAGACCGGAGGCGATCCCACATTTTTATGTCTCATCCGATATCCGAGTAGGAAATGACGGCCATCCACCAATGAAACCATCGCCCTTTTCATCTCAGATGCGGCCGTTATCGTTGATCGCACCAGCGTAAGGTCAAGCAACGGCTTGAGGCTGCTCCGGGCGTGCGCCCACATAAATCGCTTTTGGACGGATAAGCCGATTGTTGACGGCCTGCTCAAGCACATGCGCGCTCCATCCGACAATGCGTGAACAACAAAACGTGGGCGTGTATAACGCTTGGGGCATTCGCACGGCACGCAGTACTGCCGCTGCCCAGAATTCTACATTTGGATAGAGATTGCGCCCCGGCTTCACTTCTTCCAGCACGCGCACGGCGATACGTTCGACATCAAGACTCAAATCGAGCATGTGATCCTTCCCCTCCAACGCGCTGGCAACTTTCTTCAGCGCGGCGGCACGTGGGTCCCATGTCTTGTAAACCCGATGGCCGAAACCCATCAACCGCGCCCCGGAAGCCAGTTTATCCCGCAATACCTTCTCCGCTTGATCTGCAGACCCTACGTCATCAAGTAGTTCATCGACCTTGGATGGCGCGCCGCCATGGAGTGGACCGATCAGCGCACCAATCGCGCCACAAATCGATGACACAAGATCAGCTTGCGTGGAAGAAATCACGCGTGCGGTGAACGTCGATGCATTGGTATCGTGGTCGATACACAGGATCAGGTAGGCTGACAGCGCCTTCGCAAGTTCCGGATCGGGCACCTCTCCGGTCAGCATGTACATATAGTTTTCGATATGGGACAGATCGCAGCGAGGTTGCACCGGCTCCAGGCCCTGAAGCAAGCGGTACCGGGCGGCAAGAATGGTCGGTGCTTTCGCAAAGACGGTCAATGCCTGTTCCAGTGTGGGAGGCCAGTCCGCGCCGGGTGTGTCAAGGCACGAGATCGCGGCACGCAAGGCGGCCATATACGATACATGCCGCGGCATGGAACGGAGCAGACCTAGCAGCGCGTCATCCAGCTCACGCAGAGATGCGAGTTGCGTCTTAAAGCGGCTTAATTCCAGCATTCCAGGAGCGTTTCCGATCAGGATCAGATGAACTACTTCTTCGAAGGAGTGGCTTAGCGCGAGATCGCCCGCCCAGAACCCGCGATAAATCAATTCCCCCTTCTCACCGTTCGCGTGGCTAATCGCACTTTCCGCTACCGCAATATCCTCAAGACCAATGTGCAGTTCCATTTCGTTCCCCCTGATTGAATGAATCGCTTTTTAGAGCGTCCAGCCCTTATGGACATCCAATAAGTCAGAGCTTATGATATTTACATGTATACATATATGCAACATTGATTCATGTAATCAATGTATATTGTTCCCTTGAAATACGCTCGGCAAAGGCGTTGGCGTCGGTTGAACGGAGGACGGAAATGGGCAAACAGGATGTCCCGATTCATCGCAATACGGCGGAATATCGCGCCAGGTAATGCGACCGATGAATCCACGTCAGCGGGATCCGGCGCAACGCACGCCAGGCTCGCTGGCGACCCTGGCGCTATACACCCGGGCATTCCGCGCCGCATGTCGACAAAAGCAGGTCGGAGATAATCTGGCTGCCTGAAATGACAACGGCGGCAGGGCAATTAACGCATCCAAGACAGGTAACTCGAATAACGCAGACCAGGTGTTTGCAAACACAATTTCCGTATGCAGCCACGCAAAAATTGGGAAGCATTAGGTACAATTGAACCCCTTTCCGATCACGCTCGGTCGTATTACTCAGCACGTAAACTACGTGATAGACGCTATTTTTACCGGGCAATATGAAAGAATTCTTGAGTTCTGACGAGGCTTCGGCATTGCTGCAGATATCGCTGCCGACGCTGTACGCATACGTTAGTCGCGGATTGATCCGCTCGATCCAAGGCGAAGAGCGCCGAGCGCGATCCTATTTTGCGGAGGATGTTTATCGCCTTATTTCGACACGAACCGCCCGGCAGACGTCCAACAAGTCTCGGGGTAGCAGCGACGTCTTCGGGGTACCGATCGAGTCACGCATTGCGCTGATCGACAAGGGAATGTTGTGGTATCGCGGCCGTAGCGCAATCACATTAGCCCAGACTTCCACGATTGAAGAGGTCGCGTCCATGCTCTGGGAAGTCTCCAAATTCGATCAAGGATCGGCTAGCGACAATG
This sequence comes from Robbsia andropogonis, assembly GCF_000970345.1. Classification (GTDB taxonomy): domain Bacteria; phylum Pseudomonadota; class Gammaproteobacteria; order Burkholderiales; family Burkholderiaceae; genus Robbsia; species Robbsia andropogonis. Next base: position 155,858 of record NZ_LAQU01000011.1, read on the forward strand.
ATATCTTCCGCTTGGCATTGGAGCGTATCCGTCACGCTGGCGATGATGCATCGCCTCTGCATCGCGCGTTGATAGGCCTCGGGTTCGCAGCCTCGACGCATGGTCATTTTTGGCTGCGCGATGACCGCGCCACCGCCGCTGCGGGCGCTTTCGTACTGAAGATGATGCTTGCCTGCGTGACCGGTGTCGCGCCAACGTCCGAGCCGATTCACCAGCAGCTTGCCCGCGCGTGGAAGATCGACGACCCGAACGCGGTGAACGTGCTCAGGGCCGCTTTGATCCTTTGCGTGGATCACGAACTTAATCCGTCTACCTACACGGTGCGCTGTATTGCCTCGACAGGCTCGAATGTCCTGCTCGCCGTCATGGGCGGATTAGGCGCGTTGTTCGGCCCCCGCCACGGCGGCGCAACCGGCAACGCCCGAACCTTGATTCGTGAAGCATTGCGCGAGTCAGATATTCCGACCTATCTCGTCGGACGCCTGAACGGTGGTGAGCAATTCGCCTCTTTCGGCCATAAGCTATATCCAGATGGCGATCCTCGCGCCACATGCCTACTGGCGCTACTGCGTTCCTGCCGGGACGAAAGCGCCCGGTTGAGCGGCATCCAGGAAATTGCCAATACCATCCATCGCGCGATCAACCTGCGTCCCAATCTCGACTTCGCTCTTGCGGCAATCGAGGAAACCCTGGCGTTACCGGTGACGTCGGCACTCACGCTGTTTGGTATCGGTCGCGCTGTCGGATGGATAGCACATGCGAAGGAACAAGCCATGATCAAGGAGCCAATCAGACCGCGGGCAATCTATATTGGCCCACGGCCGGTTGATTGACTCGGGCGGCAGGATGCTTTCAAGCGACAGCAAGCCATGACCAGACACCATGCGCCGCGACGTTTCACCACGCGCCAAGCATCTCCTTACTGATCTCCAGCCATGCGATTGCCGCGCGTGAGAGGTAATCTCCCGACCAGACGTGGGCGACTTCCCAAAAAACGGCTGGCTCGGTGAGCAGCACCGACTGGCTCGGCAAATCTGACAGGCGATTCAAAAAAGGCTCCGGCAATAACGCCACGCCAATCCCCGCGGAAGCCATCGCGGCGACCCAATCCCATTGCTTGCTTCGTGCCACGATCGTCGGCGAAACAGGCATTTTTCGTACAGTTGGCGTCTTATCATCCCGTACCATTACCTCGGAGAATGCCTGTCGAATCCGCCGGGTCAGTGCGAATTCGTCACTGAGCGATACCATTGGCATGCGATGTAATACTTTCACCGGGAGCGTCGTGTGATGCTTCGGGAACGTGCCTTCGGCAGCCACGACCCACACGGGATAGCGCGCCACGCCCTGGCTGCGAAGATCAAGCATTGGATCAGTAGGCAAAACCGATAAACCAATATCCAGATGCCCCGCGGCCACTTCGCGCTCGATTTCCTGCCCGGTGCCCTCGGACAAGACCAGCTCTATGTCCTTGTGACGTTCCCGAAAACGTTTCAGCACCCCGGTGAAAAGCACATTCACCATCGGGGGGATGCCAATCCGAAGCGTGCCCCTTCGCAATAATTTCGTATCTTCGACGTCCCTTTTCAACAGGTCCAGCGTGGCAAGCATCTGCTCACCACGCGCAAAGACAACGACGCCCGTATCGGTTAGCGCCAGATTCCGGCCCTCGCGAATCAACAGTGGTTCGCCAACCTCCTGCTCGAGCAAGCGAACCATCTTGCTCACCGTCGATTGCGTGACGTTGAGGCGCTCGGCAGCCTGCGTAAAGCTCTTGAGCCTGACTGTCTCGATGAAGTAGCGGACCGAGCGTATATCCACCGCCTGACTCCAGGGAAGAAGTATGAATTTTACGACTGGTTCTAGCGATTTTAAATCATACGACGCACTTTTAAGTGGTTTTATATTGGGTATCAAAAGCAACGGTCCACGAAAGCCCCTGATACCGATGGAGACAAACCATGCAGATGACCTCCCCCTTATGTTCGACCGTACAACCTAGCGACGCCGACGCACATGACGGACTCGATCGCATTCATCACGTTGATCTGTTAAACCGCGTCTGTAGCGCCGAACAGGCCGCACGGCTGGTATCGCATGGCATGACCGTTGGCATGAGCGGCTTCACGAAAGCCGGCGACGTAAAGGCCCTGCCCCAAGCGCTTTCAGATAGGGCGCGTAACGCATCTCATGACAAGCCGTTTTCCATCACGGTTTTAAGTGGCGCTTCGCTGGGCCATGACAGCGACGGCATCATGGCCGAGTCCGGCCTCTTGGCGCGACGGTTGCCGTTCCAGGTCGACACCGTCTTGCGAAGAAAGATCAATGCCGGTGAGATCATGTATCTCGACCAGCATTTATCGGAAACGGCGGAACAACTACGCTCAGGACATCTTCCACCCGTAGATGTCGCGATCATCGAAGCAGCGGCGATTCTCGAAGATGGCAACATCGTGCCAACGATGTCCGTTGGTAATTCGGCAAGCTTTGTTGCGCAAGCCACGAAGGTGATCGTCGAGCTGAACAAAAGCGTCCCGCTGGCATTGGCCGGCATGCACGATATTTATATGCCTGAACCGGTAAGCCAACGTGAACCCATTCCGTTGACTCGCCCAGCGCAACGCATCGGGCATGCAAGCATCAAGGTCGATCCAGCGAAGATCGCCGCGATCGTTATCACCGATCAGCCCGATAGCCCATCGTCGGTGCAACCAGCGGATCATGAAACGTCCGCTATTGCGCGACACATCGTGGATTTTCTCATCGGTGAAGTCGAACGTGGTCGAATGGGCTCGTCGCTTCTGCCGCTCCAGGTTGGCATCGGCTCCATCGCCAATGCCGTGATGCACGGCTTGATCGATTCGCCGTTCCGGGATCTGACGATGTACTCGGAAGTGTTGCAAGACAGCGCGATCGCATTGATCGATTCGGGCACGGTTTCATTCGCATCGACCTCTTCGATTACCCTTTCATCGGGCATATACGATCGATTCGTGTCCCGTATCGACGCGTACCGCGATAAGATCGTATTGCGGCCCCAGGAGATCAGCAATCATCCCGAAATTATCCGAAGACTCGGCGTGATCTGTCTCAACACCGCGCTGGAATGCGATATTTACGGGAACGTGAATTCCACGCATGTGTGCGGCACGCACATGATGAATGGCATTGGTGGCTCCGGTGATTTCGCGAGAAACGGTCAGCTCTCCATCTTCGTCACCAAATCCATTGCAAAAGCGGGCCAGCTATCCAGCATCGTGCCGATGGTCTCGCACGTGGACCACACCGAACATGATGTAGATGTAGTCGTCACGGAATGCGGACTAGCCGACCTTCGCGGGTTGGCGCCACGAGAGCGCGCGGAAATCATCATCGAGCAGTGTGTTCACCCGACATACCAGCCCGCGTTGCGTGATTATGCATCCCGGGCCCGAATGCAGCGTGGCGGCCAAACCCCGCATCTCCTCGAAGAGGCACTTTCCTGGCATACGCGATACCAGAAGACAGGGTCGATGTTGTAATGTAAATAGCAGCGATATCCAGGGACACACGCGTTCCGGCACCTACTTCACAACCATAAAGAACGCTGACGAGTGCGTCGGGAGCACCGCCCTGGCGTCCCTCGATGCGTGTGCCACCTTTCTTCTCTTCAGACCACCTTCCCCCTGTCTCTTTCGTTTTCCCCTCGCGACATCCATTGATTTAGCAACCGACAACCCATCACCGCTATTTTCCGGTCGACATGAAAAGTAGGTGACGACTCGATACCTGAAAAGATAGTATTACGGCAAGTTACGACAACGAACAGTCTCACAGTCGTTCGAACCGATCACTTATTTGCGTTACCAAGCGAGCGAGCTGTCCCGCCACGTCACGTCCAATGGGGCGTGACCATCAATGTGAAGCGATCGTGCAATGACATCAGGCAACAACCGGCAGTTCGACGATGCAAAGACTTGGCGTCTCGAGAGCGCTGGCCTTTTCGTGTTGCAGCGCGCTGTCAAGGAAGAGCTCGCCGCTCCTTTTTGCCGACGCCGCACGATCATCCCGCGACGTACTGCCGTCGCCTTGCGAACGATCTTGGGAGTGACCCTTGCCGCCGCGATGTCGATGCCCGGCGCATACGCCGCGCGCATTGTCTCGATGTCGCCGCAAGGGACGGCAAGCGAAGCAAGACAGGTCGTCGCTACCTTTGATGAAGCGATGGTGCGCTTCGGCGACGCAGCGGCGCCCGCGCCCGCCACGGTCGAATGTGATGCAACGCAAGGCAGTATTCGCGGTCAGGGACATTGGCGCGATGCAAGGACCTGGCTCTACGATTTCGAACAAGACTTGCCTGCCGGCAGTCGTTGCCGCATTGGTCTGAACCAAGGCATCCGCGCGATATCGGGCACGGCCTTCAGTGGTCCACCGCTGTATCGCTTCAACACCGGAGGGCCCTATCCGCTGTCCGTACAGCCTTCGCAATATACCGAAATCGAGGAACATCAGGTCTTCGTGCTGCGTCTGACAAGCCCCGTCGAGACCCGCTCGGCACTTGAGAATATCTGGTGCGAAGTCAGTGGCATCGGCAACCGTATTCCCGTCCAGTCCGCGGATGACGCAACACGCAAGGCAGTGCTTGCGCACTTCAAGCTCGGTAAAGACGCCGCGCGCGTGCTGACATTGTCCTGCGCACAGGCGCTGCCCGCCGCGGCAAAAATGCAGCTCGTATTTGGTGCCGGCGTCGCCGCGCCGAACGGCGTGCGCAACGAATCGGAAAAGCGTTTCGACTTTACCGTACACGATCCCTTCACAGCCACGTTCTCGTGCGAGCGCGAAAACGCGAGCGCGCCATGCACGCCGTTGAGCCCGTTGCGAATCGCGTTCAACGCACCGATCCCGCGCGCCCAGGCAGAGGCGATACGCGTGCAAACGCCCAAGGGCACCTTATCGCCCGTGTTCAAGGCGGACGATCACGCCACCGAGGTCGTATCGGTGGAATTTGCCGCGCCGCTGCCCATCGATGCAGCATTGACGGTAACGCTTCCCCCGAACCTGCGGGACGTGGCAGGACGGTCGCTATCAAACGCCGACGGCTTCCCGCTCTCGATGCGCACTGCAGCATTGCCGCCATTGGCGAAGTTCGCGTCCGGCACCTTCGGCATCATCGAACGGTTTGCCGAACCGAACATGCCGGCCATTGTTCCCGTAACCTTGCGCCGCATCGAACCATCGATCTCGGTCACCGGCAATGGTCATGCCGGCGCGCAAACCATGTCGCCCCTTGCTCAGGGCGCACGCTTGAACACGTTGCGTATCGACGACGATTACGCTATCCGCAAATGGATGCGCCTGGTGGAGCGCTTCGACAACGGCGCCATGACCGTCAAGTCCATCGAGGATGCGCGTCCGGGTCTTCTTGCAAAAGGGCAAGACCCGGTATATCCACCGCCAGCGCCGGACCAGCCCGCACCGAAACCGCAAGACCGGGAAATCGACATACGGTCGCTGTCGTTGCTCGCCGGACAGTCCGGGGTGCAGGCAATGACGATACCGGGCACCGGAGAGGATCAGGCCAACAGCCCCCGTCCCTTCGAGGTCATCGGCATTCCTCTGCAAAAGCCGGGTTTCTATGTACTGGAATTGGCATCGGGAGCCTTGGGCCGCTCCTTGCTCGCGGCACCGAAGGACATGTATGTGCGCACGGCCGTATTGGTCACCAATCTCAGCGTGCATTTCAAGCGAGGGCGCGACAATAGCCTGGTTTGGGTGACCTCGCTCGACAAAGGTCTGCCTGTACCGAATGCCACCGTGCGGGTCTCCGATTGCAATGGCGACGAACTCGCGCTCGGCGTGACCGATGCCCAGGGCTTGTATCGCATCGACGCGTCGCTGGCGAACAAACGGACCTGCGCCTACAGGAATGGCGTGGATGGCCTGTTCGTGTCTGCCCGCATCGACGATCCGAAGACCGGGCCGGACATGGCTTTCGTGCGCGCGGACTGGAACCGTGGCATCGAATCCTGGCGCTTCGACGTGCCGACCGACACCGACAGCACGCCGACGGTGCGCGCCCATGCGGTCTTCGATCGCACATTGCTGCGCCTGGGCGAGACGGTGTCGATGAAGTTCTTCCTCCGCACTGAAACCCTTACCGGTCTCGCATTCCCCGCGGACTATCCCTCCCGCGCGATCATCACGCACCTCGGCAGCGGGGACACATATCGTGTGCCGCTGACCTGGAATGACGACCACGCCTCGGATATCCATTTCGAGATCCCCCACGCCGCCAAGCTCGGTGCGTATTCGGTGTCGCTTGAATCGGGCGACGAGAACGCGCCGACGCAGCATTACGACG
>NZ_LAQU01000012.1 GCF_000970345.1 Robbsia andropogonis
GGTCTGAACCACGCGCCGCCCCTCACCCCTCAAGCGCGCTTCGAGCTGCGTGCGGAACCAGGACAGATGCGTGGTCTTACCTGCCCCATCGATTCCCTCGAACGTAATGAATTTTCCTGGCGCCCGCATTTACTGCCTCCCCGGTACATTGATGCGCTGTTGACTGATTTTCGACCCGGCGCTTACCACCGGGCTCGCCGCAACCGCGTTCTTCACCGCGCTGGCCGGTGGGCTTACCGCCGCACGGCCGATCGGCGCACGATGTTCCGCGTCACTTGCCGCTGCACCTGCCGCGTCGCTTGCGACACCGTCTGCCGCTTCCCCCACCGGGTTCGTCGCCGAGGCCGATGCCGGAACGGCCAGTCCATTCATCGCCGGCGCTCCGACGTCCGTGCGTCCGGCCATCCCGAGGTTGCGCTGATACAAGTTGACCGCGCGATTGTGATCGACGAGCGAATCCGAAAAGACGCTGGTGCCGTCGCCCTTCGCCACGAAGTACAACGCCTTAGAGCTGGCCGGATGCGTCGCCGCCTTTAAAGCCGCCATCCCCGGCAGCGCGATCGGCGTGGGCGGCAAGCCGCGTCGCGTGTACGTATTGTACGGGGTGTCAGTCTGCAAGTCCTTTTTGGTCAAGCGCCCGCCATACCCCGCTCCAAGGCCATAGATAACGCTCGGGTCGGTCTGCAAGGGCATGCCGATCTTCAGCCGGTTTATGAAGACGCCCGCCACTTCCGCGCGCTCCACCGCCTTGCCGGTTTCCTTCTCTACCAGCGATGCCAGCGTGAGCGCCTGATAGGGCGTTGTCAGCGACAAATCGGGGGCGCGCTCGGCCCACACCTGTGCCAGGCGCTGCTCCGCGACGTCATGGGCGCGACGATAGACGCTGATATCGCTCACACCTTTCGAGAACAAATACGTATCAGGAAAGAACATGCCTTCCGCGGCGATACCGGGTGCTCCGATCGCGGCCATCAACTGCGCGTCGCTCATACCGGCCGTATCATGGCGCAAAGCCGGATTGGCATCGATCTCGGCGCGCATATGCGCCACGGTCCAGCCCTCGATCACCGTAACCGACGACTGGTTGACGTCACCGCGCGCCAGCTTCAATAGCACTTGGTAAGGCGTGATGCCGGTCTCGAACGCGTAATTGCCCGACTTCAATGACGTCGACAGATCGAGGAAGCGCGCGATCAGCTCGAAGCCACGCGGGTTCATCGGCAATCCGTTCTGCCGCAACTGCGCGGCGACGGCGCGCAGAGACCCTCGCGCCACCGAGATATCGATTTCAGGCTGGGCAAGCCGCATGGGCGTATTTGCCCACCAATAGGCCACGGCGGCGGCTCCGGCCATGACGATGACAGCGGTTGCGATCGATCTCCGGACCCATCGACCAAAGTTTCCAAGGGACATACGTTTCCAACAGTTGTCTGGAACCCAATATAATACTGTGATTCGGTGTGACTCTCGCTACCTTCCGGACGGTGGATCGTCCGGTGGCGATCAAGGCCGCACGCCCCTCATACACGGTCGTTCCCCTACCCTGCACGGCGAGGCACCCAGCCAGATCATGTCCGATACGTCCGAACCCCTTTCCCCCACGTCGTCGACCGATGCCGCGACGGTGAATTTTCACGCATCCGCCACCACGATGCAAACCAAGGCGGCGCAGGCATCCCGCCTGGTTCCCCCCGGTGGCGGGTTCGCTCCGCTTGCGACCGATAGTCACTGGGCGGTCATCGACGCGCGCGGTGCCGATGCGCGCAGCTTCCTCCACAACCAGTTGACGAACGACGTCACGCACTTGTCACCGGCCCACGCAGCTCGGGGTGCCTTCTGCTCGCCAAAAGGACGGATGCTCGCCTCGCTACTGTATTGGCCTTTACCGCCGATAAATGCTGCCGGCGCAAACAATGCCGTGCCGACGACAGCACCGCATGCGGTCCCAAGTCCGACCCATCACGACGACCTTGCCCACTGGCCCGATATCCGGCTGCTGATCAGCGCCGACATCGCCGACGCGATTCGAAAGCGGTTGCATATGTTCGTGTTACGGGCCAAGGTAAAGCTTGTCGATCATAGCAACGACGTTGCCCTGTTCGGCCTGAGCGGTGGTCATGACGACGCGGCATTCGATGCCGCATTGTCCGCGTTACTGCTTCATAAGGGGGTCTGCGTGCCCTCGGAGCCGAATCCTCCTGACTACGCGGTCGCGTTTCCCGGGGTACGTAACGGCTCCACGCCGCTAGCCAATGTGCTGGGCACGACGGCAGGCGAGGCAACCAGCATGACCGGGGGCTCGTTGCCACTGATCCGGCAGGATAGCGACAACGGCGATACCGTCACACTGTTACGTCTGGCCGATGCGGCCGGACAACGTCGCTTTCTGCTTTGCGTGCCTGCCCCTACACGTGATGCGTGGCTGGCCGCGCTGGCCGACAGGTTCAGTACCATTGACCCGGCGCACTGGGATTGGCTGGCGATACAAGCGGCCCAGCCTGAGATCACCGCGCCGACACAGGATGCGTTCGTGCCGCAGATGGTGAATTACGAAGCGATAGGCGGCGTCAATTTTCGCAAAGGATGCTATCCAGGCCAGGAAGTGGTAGCGCGCAGCCAATATCGCGGCACCGTGAAGCGGCGCGCGACCTTGGCCCACGCCGAACAAGCGCGGGCCGGTGACGAAATCATCGACCTCCATGATCCGGTCAACCTTGGATCGGCGGAGCAATGGCAGCCATGTGGCCGCGTGGTCAATGCCGCCCCCGCGCCGGAGGGAGGCGTCGATTGCCTGATCGAACTGAAGACGGCGACGCCCGCGGACGCCGCATTGCGTGTGGTGCTTCGTGCAACGGCGGTCGACGCCTCGGCATCCGCGCCGCAACATGACGTGTCGGCAACACCGTCGACGGCAACGGCAGCCTTGACGGTCTACGGCCTACCATACGCCTTGCCGACAGCGTAAATCAAGGCGTGCGTCACGCGCGCGCATGACAACCGGTCGTTGGATCCGCTCAACTGTCAGCGGCCGACGGCGGTACATGCGTGACCTCGGCCCTGACTTTCCGGCCCAGCGGCAGCTTACGCAGATATTTAAACGTACCCAACGCCTTCGCGACCAGGCCGCCATCAGCGTCCCGTACTTCGCCTTCACAGAACGCCATGGTCGTCGAGCGGTGCAGCACACGCCCGTACGCAGTCAAGATCCCCTGTCCCGGCTGGATGAACGTCACGCTCATATCAACGGTGACCACGCCACGCGAGCGATCCACCGCCATGTCGCCTGGCGGCCGTTCGACTTCACGGGCGGCATGTCCGAGTGCGGCGTCGAGCAGCGTCATCGTGACACCACCATGCGCAATCGCCCATCGATTCATATGCCGACCTGACAGCGCCAGCACGACTTCGCTACCCGACGCGTCGGCGCGCACCGTGCGCACCCCCAATTCCCGTAGGAAAGGGTTGGCGGCGTCCGGATGAATAGCGTCGGATTCCATTGGCTGATCTGCCGTTACCATGCCCGGTCTCCCTTTCAGGGTTGCCGCGGGGTCGCTTTTCTCGCTGAAAGCGACCCTGCCATGCATCTCGTTATCGTTATGGTATTGATGGGAAGGACGACCACACGCGTTTTAGTGCGCGTAGTCGACGCATTGGCGTCCTTCCGTGACTTTGCGGACAAAGGCCACCAGCGCCTGATGCTGCGGGTGCACTTGATAAGCCTGCAGCGCGTCCGCATCGGCAAAGACGGAATATAAAACGATATCGAACGTCGAAGCCACGCCCGGCCCAGCCGGAGCGGCAATACCCACTTCGAGCTTATGGATACCTGGCACGATTGTCGCGCATGCCAGCATCAACTCGCGCATCTTCTCCAGGTTGTGCACCTTCGACGCGCCCTCGGCCTCGTCTTTCACTTTCCACATCACAATGTGTGTCAACATCAGGGCTTCCTCCTTTGTACGGCCTTCCTCGAGACCATGCGATGCGCAAGCTGGCGCACCACGTTCTAAAATAGAAATTTCCATCCGCGCGAGCCGCCATTGTTCATGAAGCCCACTTCCCCGCTGTCCGCGCTCGGCAGCACGCAACGGCCTGGCGGCGGGTTCGCATCGCTTGGCGAGCGATTCTACACCCGCTTGCCCCCGCAACCCCTCCCCATGCCTTATCTGGTTGCCGCTTCCACCGATGCGTTGCACGACCTGGCTTTGCCCGCGGACTGCGTCGATGATCATGGCCTGGTCTTGCAATTGTCCGGGCACCCACCCGGCGCTGCCCCCGGTAATACCGACGCGCGTCCATGGCCCGCAGAGATCCCGCACGCGCAGTTGCCGCTGGCGAGCGTGTACTCGGGTCATCAATTCGGGCAATGGGCCGGGCAGCTGGGCGATGGGCGTGCCTTGCTGCTGGGCGAGCTTGCCGATCGTGACGGCGTCTGGCAAGAAGTGCAACTGAAAGGCGGCGGCCTGACGCCCTACTCGCGCATGGGGGACGGTCGTGCCGTATTGCGGTCCTCGATCCGGGAGTTCCTGTGCTCGGAGGCCATGCATGCGTTGGGAATTCCCACCACACGCGCCCTGGCGGTCACGGGCTCCGCGCTGCCGGTGCGACGTGAAACGCTGGAGAGCGCCGCCGTCGTGACCCGGTTCGCACCAAGTTTTATCCGCTTTGGTCACTTCGAGCATTTCTGGTCAATAAATGACTTCGATGCACTGCGCCAGCTCGCAGACCATGTGATTGCAGCCCACTATCCGGCGCTGCGGGAGACCGAGAACCCCTATCTTGGCTTATTGGAGCAGGTGGCATCGCGCACCGCGGATTTGATGGCGCAATGGCAAAGTGTCGGGTTCTGTCACGGGGTCATGAATACGGACAACATGTCCATTATTGGACTGACGATCGATTACGGTCCCTTCGGGTTTCTCGATGGCTTCGATGCACGGCACATTTGCAATCACACGGACACCCACGGGCGCTATGCGTATCATCGCCAACCGGAAATCGGACGCTGGAACCTGTTCGCCCTGGCCCAGGCGCTGCTCCCCTTGATTGCCACGCCGGATGCCGCCAGCGCGATGCCTGAAGCCGGTACGACCGAGGCCGATGCGGCGATCGCGCTGACGAAATCCGCATTGACGCCCTACGGCGAGCAATTCAACCGATATTATCAGGCGCGTATGACCGCCAAGCTTGGCCTGTTGCAGCCCACGCCGGAAGACGGTGCGCTACTCGACAGGCTGCTGCAATTGATGGACGCCAATCACGCCGACTTCACGTTGACGTTTCGCGCACTGGCCCAGGTTTCGCAGCACGAGGAAACGCACACGGCGAACATCACGGCGAATGGCGCGCCGAAGCTTGCCGATTATTTTCTCGATCGTCCCGCCATTGATGCCTGGTTGGTCGACTATCGAGCGCGTCTGCGCCAGCAAGGGCAGGACGATGCCAGCCGCCGGGTGCGGATGTCCCGCGTCAATCCACGATACGTGCTGCGCAACCATTTAGCCGAGTTGGCCATTCGCGCGGCACAAGACGGCGATTTTTCCGAAACCCGACAACTGGCCGCCGTACTGCGTCGCCCATTTGACGAACAACCGGAGCACGCGGCCTATGCCGCGCAGCCGCCCGACTGGGCCGCTGGGCTGGAAGTCAGCTGCTCCTCCTGACCTCTCTCGGCGGCGCCGACGACTGCCGCCTGTCGCTCTTAATGGAGACAGACCATGAATGACCCGCAAAACCCGAACGTCCCTCAGAAGCCGCTTGACAGCGACGTCAGCCCTACCGCTGGAGCGCCTGGCCACGCCGGCAAACCACCCAAGACCGACGCCGAATATCGTGCGGAATTGACGCCGGTGCAATATAGCGTGGCGCGTCAGTCGGCAACGGAACGCCCTTTTACGGGCGATTACTGGGATCACTGGGAAAAAGGCACGTATTATTGCGTCTGCTGCGGCACGCCATTATTCGAGTCCTCGACCAAATTCGATGCCGGATGTGGTTGGCCTAGCTACTTCAAACCCATCAACGGCGAAGTGATTGCCGAACACACGGACCGCTCGCATGGCATGCTTCGCATCGAAGTCAAATGCAAGACATGCGATGCGCACCTGGGCCACGTGTTCGAAGACGGTCCGGCGCCGACGGGCCTGCGCTACTGCATCAACTCCGCGTCAATGACATTCGGACAATGAAATTTCTTTTCGACCTATTCCCCGTCATCCTGTTCTTCGTCGCGTTCAAGATATGGGGAATTTATACGGCGACAGCCGTGACCATCGCGGCCACCGTCTGCCAGATCGTCTGGGTGGCGGTCCGACACCGTCGTGTGGAACCGATGCTGTGGGTCAGTTTCGCGATCGTCGTCGTTTTCGGGGGCGCCACGCTGGTACTGCATGACGAGAATTTCATCAAATGGAAACCGACGGTCCTGTACTGGGCCTTTGCGGTCGCGCTGGGTATTGCACATCTGCTGAAGAAAAATCCAATTGAAGCGATGATGGGCAAACAGATGACGCTGCCCGCCGCGGTCTGGCGCCAGTTGAATCTCGCGTGGGCCATGTTTTTTGTCTTCTTGGGCATCCTGAACCTGATCATCGCGTTTCACTTCTCGACCGATACCTGGGTCAATTACAAATTGTTCGGCGGGACTGCGCTGATGATCCTCTTCGTGATCGCTCAGAGCATTTGGCTCGCCCGTTACTTGAAGAGCGAGTGAGCACATCATGATCGACACGACATCCGCTTCACCGTCTGACAGTTTGTCACACGTGGTTCCTGCGGGCGCTGCACGCCGTGACTGGATCGAGAGCCGTTTACGCGCTACGTTTACCCCCGACTGGCTCGACGTCGAGGACGACAGTGACCGCCATGCCGGGCACGCGGGAGCACGCAACCAGGACGGCAGCATTGGCGGCTCGCATTTCAACGTGACGATCGTCAGCACCGCGTTCGCCGGCAAGTCCCGGGTGACGCGCCATCGGCTGGTGTATGATGCCCTCGCTGAGGCGATCCGGGCCGGACTGCACGCGCTCGCGATCGTGGCATTCACCCCCGAAGAATACGCAAACAGGACTGATCGATGATTTTCAGCAAGACCCGCGTTGCCACGGCGGCAGCCTTTACCCTTGTTGCCGTGAGCATGCCCGCGTTCGCGCAGAACGCCGCCATCGTCAACGGCACGGCAATACCGTCTGCTCGCGTGGACGCCATGATCCAGACCTTGCCCGAAGGCAGCCAGAGCGCCTCTCCGCAATTGCGCGAACTCATTCGCGACGAGCTGATCAATCGGGAAGTGCTGATGCAGGCGGCAACGAAAGACGGCCTGACGAAGGATCCGGTGGTCCAGCAGCAAATGGCGATCGCCGCGCAAACCGTCGTGATCCGTGCCTATCTGGAGAAGTACGTCGCGACGCACCCGGCTTCGGACGCGGAATTGCACGCGCTGTACGACAGTATCGCTGCCAAGATGAAGGCGCAGAGCGCTGGCAAGGAATACCATCTGCACCATATCCTCGTGGATAACGAGCAGCAGGCAAAGGACTTGATCGCAAAGATCAAGGGCGGCGCAAATTTCGAAGACTTGGCCAAGCAATTCTCGAAAGATACGGGGTCGGCGAAGAACGGCGGCGACCTGCCGTGGTCGCCGGCAAACGCGTATGTCCCGGAATTCGCGAAGGCCGCGGAAGCCCTGAAGGACGGCCAAGTCACCGATACGCCGGTGCATACGCAATTCGGATGGCATATCATCCGCCTCGATGGAGAGCGTGATGCGCAAGCTCCCGCCCTGCCGCCGTTCGATAGCGTGAAGAGCCAGTTGGCCCAGCAAGCGCAGAAGCAGCAGATCGAGGACCTGGAATCGAAGCTACGCGGCCAGGCGAAGATCCAGTAACGGCGAGCCACATCACCCGTAACCGAACCGATCCGACGAAAATAGGCGACGGGTGAGTGGCGCAATGGCCTTCGCATGACGCGCATATTCGGCAGTCGGCCCGGCGTCTCATACCCGCTGCGGATGACCGAAATGTCATGCCGCATTTATTTCGAGCGCGTTCAGTGCCGTCTGTAGCTTCTCTGTATTGCCCAACACCCACGTCTCCCCGATCGCTACCAGATTGGACAGCAATTGCGACACTGTGGAGTCGGACCATTGCGCCGAAAGCAGCAAAGCGATGCACTGTGCCCCCACCTCGGCTTTGCTTTCTTCCAACGCTGCCATGATCACGCGGAAATGCGTCAAGAACCACTGGGCACGGTGCTCCGAGATCGTGTTATCCAGCAATAGCCTGTCGAAAAGCGGTGATATCGACAAGTAGTGATGTGTTTCAACCTGCATCGGTGCAATGCCAGATACCTTCGCAAGAGGTGCGGCCTGTTGCAGCAGGTCTGCCACGAACTGCGGTGTGCGTCGTCCGGTACGCACCCATTCGAACGGGACATTCTCTAGACTATAAGCCTCAGGTAAGACCCGTTCGGCAATTGCTATCAAACTGGATGCATAGGGCGCGATCACGGGATCAAACAGTACGGTTTCAAACCACTCCGTACGTAACGCCCTGCCGAAATGACTGGGTAATGCCGTATTGTCCAGATCATTCAAACGCTCGAGGGTCAATGCGTCGTCATGCTCACGCTCGACGATATTGCGCCAGATTTGGTACTCAAGGCGCGAGCTTTGCCTACCTCTCCTGTCTTCAGGAGCACAAAGCCAATCAAACCATCTGTTCGCATCGTGCATGGAAATGTTTCTATCTTCCAGTACACGGCGATAGCCTTCAGGCCAATTGCTATGGCCTACCAGTGCAAAATAGTCTTGTTCTTCGTCTTCCTCGTCGTTTTCAGGTTCGGAATCCGTGTCGCATTCAATCGCGGCCAAACGAAGAGCGGCATCCATCTCCTCGCGTGGAATACGATTGAAAAATAAAAAATCGCTCAGCCCCGCCACCGCGTGGGAACTCAGCAAACCATCCGCAATCCATGCGTCGATCACCTTCTGAAAAAATGCCTTTGCGGTCGCTTTATCTCCGTCTATCACTGTCGTGATGTCAACAAACGCGGCTATCGCCGCGTCCCGCTCGGCTGGAACCACCCGCCCCTGATCGTCTCGCATCTTGGCCACAGCTGCACGCAACTGTTTCATGGCATTTGACCGCTGTTCTTTCAACACCGCGATCGAGGTGCCGATCCCATTGCCCCCCAACGATGCCAACTCGGCCGCCTGGCGTTGCGGTAGCGGTGCCGCCAGCAAATAATTCGCAATCCGTTCGGTCACATGCGGTATGACATCCAATCGCTCAAGCAAGCTATCGTGCGCGCCCGCGGGCGATATGCCTGCCTCGATATTCTCTCGATACGGATTTTCTCTGTGTTGGATCGGATTTGGCAATGCGCGCAATGTCGGTTCGACGTCGTCGCGGCTATCGCTGTCGTAATCGACGAGTGCGTTGGCAAGCGCGCGGTGATCTACCGGAGCACGTCCCGTATCGTGGGAAGGTCCCGCCACAGCGGCAGCCTCCGTCCGCTGCCGCGTACGTAGCGGTGCAGTGACCGAATCGGAAAGCGAATCGCAAGAGGCCGGTGACGGGGATCTAGGACGTTTCGCTTGGGGCATTGCAGGGTCTCGCTAGTCAGGTGATGTACAAACAATCACGATCATGATATTTATTTCGTACTACCAATTTATTTACGAAATATCGAATAGAAAATCATACGGGACACGAAAATATCATTCAATACTCCCGTTTGGGTAGACCGTTTTGCCTCACTCCGCCTCAAGCGTTTCACCACGATAAAAAGACCTGTACGGCACCAAGCCCTACAGGTCTTTTTTATGCTTAATCGCCGCGACCGTTGCGCAGGAGTGCCGACATCGCGGCTACTTCGCACCTCAACGGCGGTGTTAGCCCACTCGCTTACGTGCGTTCTGGAAAATACGCATCCACGGGCTGTCGCCCTCACCAGCAGCCCATCCCTCCGGATGCCAACTCATCGTCACCGAACGGGCGACCCGTTCCGGATGCGGCATCAACACCGTGAAACGGCCATCTGCGGTAGTCACCGAAGTCAGGCCACCCGGTGAACCGTTCGGGTTCAATGGGTACTGCTCCGTCTTCTGGCCACGGTTATCGACATAGCGCAGCGCACCCAATACCTTTGCAGCATCGCCTTGCTTCGAAAAATCCGCAAACCCTTCGCCATGTGACACTGCAACAGGAATCCGCGAACCCGCCATGCCCTCAAAGAAGATCGACGGCGATTGCGTCACTTCCACCGTCGCAAACCGCGCTTCGAACTGTTCGGATTTGTTGCGTGTGAAGTTCGGCCAGTGCTCCGCACCCGGGATCATCGACGCCAGGCTAGACATCATCTGGCAGCCGTTACACACACCCAGGGCGAACGTATCCTGACGGCCGAAGAAAGCCGCGAACATGTCGGCCAGTACTGGATTGAAACGGATCGTCTTGGCCCAGCCTTCGCCAGCGCCCAGCACATCGCCGTAGGCAAAGCCGCCGCAGGCCACCGCGCCGGCAAAATCTGCCAGGGTCGCACGCCCTTCGATCAGGTCGCTCATGTGGACGTCCCGCGCCTCGAATCCGGCCCGGTCGAACGCATGCGCCATCTCAAGATGCGAGTTCACGCCCTGCTCGCGCAGAATCGCGACGCGCGGACGGGCGGCGCCAGCCTGAATGAACGGGGCGGCAACGTTTTCTGCGATGTCGAACGTCAAGACCGGCGAGATACCGGGATCCGCCACATCGGCAATCGCCTCGAGTTCCGCATCGGCACATGCCGGGTTGTCACGCAGGCGCGCGATGCGCCAGCTGACATCGGTCCAGAGGCGTTGCAAGTCCGTACGCGCGGCATGATAGACGCGCTTCGCATCGCGGTAGATCTCAATATCGCCGCGGTCGTTCAGTTTGCCGATCTGGTGACTGCACGCGGCAAGCCCCTGCTCGCGCAGGACCGCGAACACGGCATCGCGCTCGCTTGCGCGGATCTGCACCACGGCTCCCAGTTCTTCGTTGAACAAGGCGCGCAGCGTGCGGTCGTGACGCCGACCCGACGTCTGCTTCGCCCAATCCTTGGCATCGCCGAAATCGGATTCGTGATCCGGGTCCAGTGTCAACATGTCGACATTCAACGACACGCCAACGTGGCCGGCAAAGGCCATTTCCGCGACGGTCGTGAACAGGCCACCATCCGAGCGGTCGTGATACGCGAGCAACTTGCCGTCGGCGTTTAATTGCTGCACGGCGGTGAAGAAGCGCTTCAGGTCTTCACTGTCGTCCAGATCCGGTGCCTTGTCGCCCATCTGCTGCGCGACCTGGGCCAGGATGCTACCGGCCATCCGGTTCTGCGCGCGACCGATGTCGATCAAGACCAGCAACGTCTCACCCACGGTCTCGCCACGGAACGTGTCGTCCGCGCGACGCAGTTGCGGGGTCAGGTGCTGACGCACATCAGCCACCGGCGCAAAGGCCGAAACGATCAACGTCACCGGCGCCACCACTTCCTTGGCCGTCTCGCCGTCTCGCCACTGCGTGCGCATCGACAGCGAATCCTTGCCGACCGGAATCGACAGGCCGAGCGCCGGGCATAGCTCCATGCCAACGGTACGCACGGTATCGTACAACGCCGCGTCTTCGCCCGGCGTGCCGCACGCCGCCATCCAGTTCGCCGACAGCTTGATCGATGTCAAGGCATCGATCGGTGCCGCCGCAATATTCGTAATCGCCTCGCCAATCGCCATCCGGCCCGACGCCGGGGCATCGATCACCGCCAGCGGCGCGCGCTCGGCCATGGTCATGGCCTCACCCGCGAAACCACGATAGTCCATCGTGGTAATGGCGCAGTCCGCAACCGGCACCTGCCACGGGCCTACCATCTGGTCACGCGCACTCATGGCGCCCACGGTCCGGTCGCCAATGGTGATCAGGAAAGATTTGCTG
This sequence comes from Robbsia andropogonis, assembly GCF_000970345.1. Taxonomy (GTDB): domain Bacteria; phylum Pseudomonadota; class Gammaproteobacteria; order Burkholderiales; family Burkholderiaceae; genus Robbsia; species Robbsia andropogonis. Next base: position 11,943 of record NZ_LAQU01000012.1, read on the forward strand.
GCAACCGTCGGATGCGCCAACACACCTTCCACCGCCTGCTCCAGCGTCATGTCGTCCAATACCAGCGGCGGACAGCGTCGGGCCTCCCGGCGCACGTCGCGGTGCATCCTCGGGGCCTTGCCGAACAACACATCCATCGGCATGTCCACGGCCACATCGCCATCGACCCTGGCATCAGCGCCCTGGGCGAGCTGCGTTGCCCTGGCCAGTTTCAGTACCTGCTCATCGGTTGCAATACCGACGATTGCCATCGGACAGCGCTCACGCCGGCAAATGCCTTCGAACCGTTCCGCGCTTTGCGGCGCGATGGCCAATACATACCGTTCCTGTGCCTCGTTGCTCCAGATCTCGCGCGGCGCGAGGCCGGACTCCTCAAGCTGGATCGCATCGATCGCGAAGCGGGCGCCGCGGTTGGCACCTTCCACCAATTCAGGAAACGCGTTCGACAGCCCCCCCGCACCCACATCATGAATACTCAGGATCGGATTGTCCGCGCCCAGTTGCCAGCAACTGTTGATCACTTCCTGCGCCCGACGCTGGATTTCGGGGTTGCCGCGCTGCACCGAGTCGAAGTCCAGTTCAGCCGTGTTGGCACCGGTCGCCATGGAACTCGCCGCTCCGCCGCCCATGCCAATCCGCATGCCGGGCCCCCCAATCTGAATCAGCAACGTGCCGGCGGGAAGGTCGTTCTTATGCGTATGGCTATCGTCGATATTGCCGATACCGCCGGCGATCATCACCGGCTTGTGATAGCCCCGCACGGTGCCGCCAACGTTCTGCTCATAGACGCGGAAATAACCGGCGAGATTGGGTCGGCCGAATTCATTGTTGAAGGCGGCGCCACCCAACGGACCATCGGTCATGATCTGCAACGGCGAGGCGATTCGGTCCGGGCGACCATAGCCATCATCCACCAATGCGGCATTGCCCGCGCCATCGGCGAGCGCTTGCGTGCGTTGGGCGAATGGCGTCGCGGCATCGGCTGCCGTCTCCCACGGTCGCGCGGCATCCGGCAAGCGCAAGTTCGAAACGGAAAACCGGCCATCCCGGCCTTCGGCCGCGCACCACGGCCTGTCGCGCCTTCGTCGCGGATTTCGCCGCCCGCGCCGGTGGACGCGCCCGGGAACGGCGAGATCGCCGTTGGGTGATTGTGTGTTTCCACCTTCATCAGCGTGTGCGTCAGCGCTTCGCTGGCCGCATAGACCTGGCCCTCACCGCGCGGGAACCAGCGCTGTACCGTCGTGCCCCGCATCACGGCCGCATTGTCCGAATAGGCGACGATGGTGCCTTCCGGATGCAACTTGTGCGTATTGCGGATCATGGCGAAGAGCGACAACTCCTGCGCTTCGCCATCCACCGTCCAATTCGCATTAAAGATCTTGTGGCGACAGTGTTCACTGTTGGCCTGGGCGAACATCATCAATTCGACGTCGCTAGGATTGCGGCCCAATTGCGTGAATGCGTCGACCAGATAGTCGATTTCGTCATCCGCGAGCGCCAGGCCCAGCGTCGCGTTGGCCTCTGCCAGCGCCGCGCGACCGACACCGATGACATCAACTCGCGTCAGCGGTGCGGACGGCAGTTCGTCGAACAGGCGATATGCCTGCTCGCGATCCGCCGCGATAGACTCGGTCATGCGGTCGTGCAACGCCGCGTGAACGGCGTCGAGCGAGGCGGCGTCCAGCGCCTTGCGGCCGCCGAGCAAACCGGTCTTCAGGAAAATCGTGAATTCGACGCCACGTTCGATCCGGCGCACATGTTGCAAACCACAGTTGTGCGCGATATCGGTCGCCTTGCTCGCCCATGGCGAGATCGTGCCGAAGCGCGGCAATACCAGCACCGGCAACGCAGTGCCTTTGGGCGCATCGGTGGCAACGGCCGGTTGGCCGTACTCCAGCAACGCATCCACGACGCGGACCTGTTCCGGCGTGAGCACGGCGTCACTGTGCACGAAATGCAGATAGACCGCGCTGACATCGACGATATTCGCGTCGATCGCCTTCAGCGTCGCGAGCAAACGGGTCTTGCGGAAATCGGAGAGGGCCGAAGCGCCGGGAAAGCACGAGAAATGGGCCATTGAGCGGAAATGGATGCACCGCGCGGGCGCGGCGGGAAACGAAAGGAAGACAAGGATTATACCGCGCCTGACGCCCCGGACGGCCGGGTTCTTGCTACGCTGCAACACTGGCCGGACAACGAATGTCGGACGTGCACAACTTATCTGATGGTTCGTCAGGGGCGGAGACGTTATCATGGCGCCCCGGTGGCCAAGGGAAAAATCTTGAAATGAAGCAATTCGACCTGATCGTGATTGGGGCCGGCATCGGCGGCATGGCCGTCGCGATGCGGGCCATCGAGGCCGGCATGCGCGTCGCCGTCATCGACGAACATGCGACCGTCGGCGAAGGTGCGTCCTTTTTCCACAGCGGGGTCGCGTTGCCCTCTCCGCTGGACCCATGGTATGGGCCGGATGCGCCGATGCCGACGCCCGGCGGCGTGCCGTGGCGCCGCGCCGCGCGCGAACGGGCCAGCAATGCACTGCGCCACGCGAGACTGGCACCGTGGGAAGCGCTGATCGCGCAATCCGCGGCACGGCTCGATACGCTGGCGCAGGTCCACGGTATCGAACACGAGCGACGTGACGGCGCGCTGTACGTCTGGCGTAACGCGGTGGAATTCGAGCGGGCCCAGGCGTTGCTCGTGGATTGGCCGAAGAACGACGCGCCTCCCGGGGCACGGAACACGACCTCACACGCCACGCCAAGCGATATCGGCGGCGATGACGCGGTCGATCATGTCGCCACCGATGCTCAACACGCGCGCACCGGGAAGTCAGCCCAGGCGCTTGCCGATGTTGACCTAGAAGGCAATGGCGCGCCCGGCAACACACCACCAGGAACCGCGCCGCGTTTCGACCTCCACGGCCATGCCCCACGCGTGCTGGACGCGCAAGCCTGCCGGGCCGCCGAGCCGGCACTGGAGCATGCCGAAGCGCTGGCAGGCGGCATCGCGTTCGACACACTGTCCAGCGGCAACGCCGCGGTGATGGCGAAGCGACTCAAGCAATTGCTGGACGCCGCCGAGGTAACGTTTTCCTTGCGCGGCAGGCCCTTCGCGTCGAGGTTCACAACGATGGCGTCGATGTGTCCATCCGCCCCGCCCAACAAGCCGGGGGGGCGTTCTCAGGCGTACAGGCCCGCGGCTTCACCGCGCCGTCCACCACTTCTATCTTAGGAGTGGATGCCCGACAATCGGATGCGGCGCGACATGTCGAACAGGTCCATGCATCGCACGTGGTCATCGCCGCCGGCGCGGGCAGTGCGAAATTGCTCGGCACCGCCGGCGTCCCATTGCCGCTGCAGCGCGTCACGCGCACGGTGTTGACCGGTACGGTCCTGCGCGAGGACTACGCGCCGCGGCGCTTGCTGATAGATGCCGAAAACAGCGTGGCCATCGTGCGCTTCGATCGCCGCGTGCGCGTCAGCGCCTGCCTCCGAGGACCGGCCACCACCACGATCGGGAAGGTCAAGAACAAAGCGGCCGCTCTCCCTCCCGGCCCGGCTAAAAAAGCCCTGCAAGCGATGCCGGCCCAGCTCCATGCCTGGCGCGACACGCTCGTGCCGGGCGCCGCACGGTTCGATGCCGGCGTCGGCGAGTCCGTGGCACTCGTCGGCGCGGACGGCCTGCCGGTGATCGGCACGCTGAAGACCCGCCGTGGCGAAAACCGCCTGCATGTGGTCCTGAGCGGTGCGCATCGAGGCTGGGGGTTGGCATTTGGCGCGGCCGATCTGCTTTTCGCGCAATGGCCATCCGGCCCGCATGCCGCGATGGGTAGCATGCGCGACGACAACCGCACACAAGCCATCGAAGCGAATGCCCACCCTGTGACGGAAGAGGGCATGGCGGGCGATGGCGGAGCCGCATGGGTCGCCGCCACCGCGGCGGATCGCTTCGACCCGAGTACGCGCATGGCGCTATCCCCCGCGCGCTTCGGTCACGGTTGACGCAGCAGGGGCATCCGCATAAGGCGTGACCGGACACACCTCCGTCGTGGACACCGCCCATCCGGTGTAAGGTGAGAAGATCGTTCACCATTGATTGCCACCATGTCCGCCGGTCCCGTTGCTCCCACGCCGCTCACGCACAACGATCGTCGCGCGGCGACGCCTCCTGACGACGCTGGCGGTCCGGCGAACACGCAAGGCTGGTTTCCAATCGACACGCACCGCCTGGCGTGGCCGCTCGCGACGGTCGCGGACCTCCGCACCGTGGAAGCACGCGTCATGCAAAGCGCGGGATCGCATGTCTTGATGGAACGGGCCGGTGCCGCGACGGCAGACTTCCTGCTGCATCAACGCCGCACCAGGCGCCGCCCCGGCAGCGACGACGACCATATCGCCGCAACCGGGACACCCGGTGCTGGCTCTCCCGGCACCGACGATCACGACTTGGCATCGACACCGATCTGGTTTTTCGCAGGGCCGGGAAACAACGGCGGCGATGCGCTGGTGGCGGCCACGCGGCTGCATCGTCTGGGCGTACCTGTGCGCGTCACACTTCCGGCGCCCCCCACCCATGGCGATGCACTCTGGGCGTACACCGAGGCGCGCCGCGACGCGGTGCCAATCCAGCAGGACGCTCCCGACGATACGCAATGCACCGCGCTTCGCGAAGGCGGATGGTGCGTCGATGGTTTGTTCGGCATCGGCCTCAACCGTCCGGTAAGCGCGCCGTACGACCAATATATAAAGCTGATCAATGCACTAGGCGAACACGGCACGCACGTGTTGGCGCTGGACATCCCGAGCGGCCTGGACGCGATGACCGGCCAGTGCGTATCGCCCGCGTCGGACAATGATTGCGCGGTGTATGCCACCCATACGCTGAGTTTCATTGGCGCCACGCCCGGCCTCTTCACCGGGAAGGGACGTGACCACACCGGCGCCTTGTTTCTATCACCGCTGTCCTTGCCGGATTTCATCGTGCGGGCGCCATCGACGCTTGCCACGCCATCCGCCTACCCTTTCATCGATGCAACCTCCGCGCAAGACGCACGCGTCAGAAGCAATAGCCAGCCAGTTGCGCCGCTGCAATTGAACGCGCCATCGCTATTCATGCATTGCTTCAGGAAGCGTCGACCGTCCTCGCACAAAGGCACATTCGGCAGCGTCGCGATTATCGGCGGCGATACGGGCACCTGCGGTGCGGCCATCCTTTGCGCCCGCGCTGCGCTTTATGCGGGCGCGGGACGCGTACACACGGCATTGATCGGCGAAGGTGCGCCGCCGTACGATCCTCCACATCCTGAAATCATGCTGCGTCGCATCGACGCCATCGCGCTCGACACGATGGATGCGCTGAGCATCGGTCCCGGCCTTGGTACGTCGGCGCGTGCGGGCGACATCGTCAAACGCGTTTTGCATGACGTGGTGGGGGAGGATTGCCGGGCGTTGCTGGATGCCGATGCGTTGAACGTGATCGCCCGCGATGCGGCGCTCTGCGCCGCGGTGGCAGCCGCCGGCAAGTGGCTTGTCATGACACCTCATCCAGGAGAAGCAGCGCGGCTGCTCGATATCGGTACGCGGGACGTCGAGCAAGATCGACTCGCCGCGGCCCGTGCGCTGGTTGAACGGTTCCGCTGCACGATCGTCTTGAAAGGTTCCGGCACATTGATTGCCGCGCCGTCCTTGGCGGCAGCCACCGCTTCCGGCACGGCCACGGCCACGTCATGCGGCGATATACCGGAGAGCGTCGTTTCCGTGGACATCGTGCTGAATACCACTGGCAATACCGGCCTGGCCACCGGCGGTAGCGGCGATGTGTTGAGCGGCGTAATCGGCGCGCTGCTCGCGCAGGGCCTGCCACCGAAAGAGGCGGCATTAACTGGCGTGTACCTGCATGGCCTTGCCGCCGAGACACTGGCGGCCCACGGTGACGGTCCCGCAGGGCTGACAGCGGGAGAGCTGGCACCGATGATCCGTCGACTGCTGAATACCCATCTGCGTGAACACGGCTTGATCGTTGGTTGAACCCGCTGCCCGGCGTACTTTGGCATCGCGATTTATACTTGACCGATAGTGTTGAAACGGCACCCCTGGCAACCGCGCACCCTATCGCGCCTTCGCGCCTGAACCTGACAGACGGCACCCGGGCGCACGTGTTTGCTCACCACAACAATGAGACAAACTTATGACATCACATTCGCCAAAGACCGCTTCCGTGCCGGTACTTCCCAGTTGGGCCGCGCTCCGTGCGCATTACGATCAGATTCGTGACGCCCGGTTGCGCGAATGGTTCGATCCGGCGCAGGACCATGCGCCCACGCGTGCCGAGCGCTACACATTCGACGGCGGCGGTCTATCGATCGATTTCTCCAAAAACCGCATTACCGACGAGACATTGAAACTGCTGACGCAGTTGGCACGCGACGCAGGGGTCGAAGCACGTCGCGATGCCGTATTCAAGGGCGACATTGCAAACCCGACCGAAGGACGTCAGGTATTGCATACCGCATTGCGGGCGACAGACCCGGCATCGCCGTATTTCGCGCAAGTGCAAGCCGAACGCAAGAAAATGGCGGCGTTCGCCGAGAAAGTACGGGGCGGCGAATGGCGCGGGTATAGCGGCAAGCCGATCCGGCACATCGTGAATATCGGGATCGGCGGTTCGGATCTCGGGCCGAAGATGGTTTGCCATGCGCTACATCATCTCGCGGATCCAGAGATCACGACGCACTTCGTATCGAACGTAGATGGCGCGGATCTGCAACGCGTGGTTGATCAAATCGATCCTGAAACGACGTTGGCCATTATCGTCTCGAAAACATTCACGACGCTGGAGACGATGACCAACGCACGCTCGCTGCGCCAATGGTTCGTACAAAACGGCTGCCCCGAGGACAAGTTGCATCATCACTTCGTTGGCGTCTCGGCAAATTCGAACGAAGTGGTCAAGTTCGGTATCGCTCGCGACAACGTCTTCGAAATGTGGGACTGGGTCGGTGGACGCTACTCCCTGTGGAGCGCGGTTGGCCTGTCGATCATGCTATCGGTTGGTCCGACACATTTCGATGCCTTGTTGGCTGGCGCGGCCGAAATGGACCAGCACTTCCGCGATACGCCACTGGAACGCAACCTCCCGGTGTTGATGGCCTTGATCGGCATCTGGTATCGCGATATCTTCGAATCGCAAAGCGTCTTGGTCGCCCCCTATTCCGAAGCGTTACACTACCTGCCTTCCTACTTGCAGCAGTTGGAGATGGAAAGCAATGGCAAGTCGGCGCGACTGGATGGCGATCCGGTGCGTGAACCCACTGCCGCGGTGATCTGGGGTGAGCCGGGAACGAATGGACAGCACGCGTTCTTCCAGATGCTGCACCAAGGCCCCACGCTGATACCGATTGATTTTATCGCTGTGCTGACGCCGGAACATCGCTTCGTCGACCATCATGCAAAATTGCTGGCCAACTGCTTTGCACAAAGCGAGGCATTGATGCTCGGCCGCACGCTGGAAGAAGCGCGCAAGATCGCCGGCCCGGACAACCCGGATCTGGCGCCGCACCTCGCCTTCCCCGGCAACCGTCCAAGCACGACGATCATTCTGGATGCATTGACGCCGCATGCTCTCGGTGCCCTGATTGCGCTCTACGAACAAAAGGTGCTCGTACAAGGCACCATCTGGAATATCAATTCGTTCGATCAATACGGCGTCGAGCTTGGCAAGGTGTTAGGCAAGGTCGTCGAGGCTGACCTCGAAGGCAAGAGCAACGGTCAACACGACTCGTCGACCAGCGCATTGATCGCGCGTGCGCGTGCGGCCCTTCAAGCAAACTAAAATACGCCATCGTCGCTACCGATATCACGCGCGATGTGGCCGGTAAAGCGGTCCCCGCTAGGCCGCGAGCAACTTGCCGGCGCGCATCGTGAGGATACGATCGCAGCGCCGTGCCAGTTGCAAGTCATGCGTGACGAGAACCAGCGTCGCGCCCTGGTTCCGGTTCATGTCGAACATCAGCGCGCTGACAGCCTCGCCCGTTGCCGCATCAAGACTCCCCGTGGGTTCGTCCGCGAAAAGCACTGATGGTGTGGTCACGAACGCGCGCGCCAGTGCTACCCGCTGTTGTTCGCCGCCCGACAAAACACGAGGATAGTGCGCGATACGCCCTCCCAGCCCCACCTGGTCAAGTAATGCCCTTGCTTGTTCACGTGCTTGCCGACGGGACACGTCACCCCGCAATTCAAGCGGTAGCATGACATTTTCAAGTGCGGTCAAATGCGGCATCAGTTGGAATGCCTGAAATACGAAACCCACACCTCGTGCGCGAACCGCCGCACGTGCATCCTCGTCGAGAGCGCCCAGTTCTTGACCAAGTAGACGGATGGTGCCGGCGCTGGCCGTATCCAACCCGGCAAGCAAGCCCAGCAACGTCGATTTTCCTGAACCTGACTCGCCGACGATCGCCACTGTTTCGCCTGCATCGACGTACATATCGATATCATCCAATATGGACAATTCACCGGATGCATCCACCACGCGCTTGCTGACGCCCTCCACTGCTATGACCCGACCCGATTCTTTCCGCATGGATTCCTGCATAAGTGCCCGCTTGTTTTCCCGCATGAAAACCCGCTTGAAGGTGGTCAGTAGACACTTGTCGACGGCGATCATGCGCCGACGGTCTGTCATGCCCGCCCCCGCTACCGTGATGGGCCTGGCACTCGCGCTTGCCTGTGGCATCACCACGCCATCGCTTTATGCGGGAGGCGCGCCACAATCCCGGATGGAACGCAAGCCCGGCGCAGAGGCAACCGTCCCACCGGAGGCCGCCTCCCAGACCATTCTAGTCTTGGGCGACAGTCTCTCCGCAGGCTACGGCCTGGCACCGAACACAGGCTGGGTGGCACTATTGCAGCAACGCCTTGCCGATAAGCCGTTGGGTAAAAATCATTATACCGTTGTCAATAGCAGCATCAGCGGGGACACAACGAGCGGCGGGCGAACCAGGCTGCCGAGCGCATTGTCGCGCACGCATCCTGCTGTTGTCATCGTCGAACTGGGCGCGAACGACGCGTTGCGAGGACTGCCAATGTCAGTGACGCGCGCAAACCTAGAGGCGATCATTGAAGCAAGCCAGGCGGCCGGTGCACGCGTCGTACTGGTCGGCATGCAAATTCCACCGAATTACGGACCGGTGTACACGCAAGCATTTTCTTCCCTCTTCCCAATGCTGGCAAAGCAGTATCACACCTCGCTGGTCCCATTCTTGCTTGAAGGTATCGCCGACAAACCGGAGATGTTCCAGGCGGATCAAATACATCCCCTGGCAAAAGCGCAACCGGTATTACTTGAAAACGTGTGGGCACCGCTGTCTCCGCTGTTGAAATGACCCGCTTTGGTGGGCGGAAGGCGCGGCGCCCGGTCACGATTGGCACGCTTTGGCACAACTACAAGGAGATGAAGACGTGAAATTTATACCGACCCTCATGGCAGCAGGTGCACTGGTCGCACTGGGCGCATGCGCAACCCATCAACCTACCATCAGCTCAGTAGGCAAGAGCGCGAAACCGCCGCAAGCCGTGGCACAGTGCATTGCACAAGGCTGGGCCGATAAGACCCAAACACCCATCGTCTCGCAAACGGCGATTGCCAATGATTTCGGCGTCGACGTACTGGTTCCCGGCCAACCACCGGGGGGGGACGCCGCCGTGGTTCGCCAGGCACCTGGTGGCCAGGGTACATGGGTTGGCTATCGCTCGACAACCAACGCGGCACCTGACCCATCCGTTACCGCAGCAATTAGTAGCTGCCTCTGATTTTCGGATTGCAACACAACGCATAGCCGACACCCGGTCGGCGGCAATCAAAAAACCATTGCTGCATCACCGATTCGCGGCCCTGCACATGCCGCGAATGGTAATAAGCAATGGTTTTTTTACGTCCTCGTGGCCGCTCAGTTTCCTGAGCCGCCATCCTGCTGCTGCGATATGTCACCGGACAGATCGTAGATCTTGACAGATGCACGCTTGCGTAACGCTGTGAGATAGGCGTCGTTTTCGGCTTGTCCTTCCATCTGGGAAAGCTGCGCTTCGATCTGCGTCACCTGCGCGGGGTCGGCGGCGGCACCGCTGCTTACCTTCGTGATTTCATAGATGGCATAGCCGCCATCTGGCACATCCACACCCACGAACACCGGCAGTTTGCTGGCGTCCGCCTTGAACACCTCGCTCAACACTGGCTGCGATAAACCCTGCGGGTTCGAACGTGTCACGGACGTCACTGGCGAAAAACCCGCGGTGCTCACGCTGTTTGGCGACTTGCGCAATGCCTCAAGCTTCGCGGCACCGTCCTTGCGCGCGAGCAACGATGCCTGCTCGTCGACCACCTTGTTGCGTGCCGCTTCCCGCACTTGATCGAACGGTTGCAACGCCGCTGCCTGATACGACGTTACCCGCGCCGATACCATCGTATTATTGCCAAGGTCGATCGCCGCCGTATTGTGCTTGCTCTTCAACGCGTCGTCGCTGAATACGGCTGCCAGCAGCTTGGGATTATTCGCCGGATCCGCTGCATTCGCATTCGGTGCCGGACGACGTGTCACCGTGGCTGTCTTGATTGCAAGGCCGTACTTGTCCGCGGCGGGCTTCAGACTATCCGCTTGCTCATAGACAGCATTCGAGAAGCCCTCTGTGTCGGCCGCGTACTTGTCCGTGCCAGCCTGTGCTTGCAGCGTCCGGACAATCGCGTCGCGTACGTCCGCCAGCGGTCGCGTGACCGTCGGCTTCGTATCGGTGACTTCGATGATGTGATACCCGAAATCCGATTGCACCAGATCGCTGATCTGTCCCTTTTGCAGGGCGAAAGCGGCGTCGGCAAAGGGCTTCACCATCATCGAATGATCGAAGAATCCGAGGTCCCCGCCCTTGTCGGCCGAGCCGGGATCCTCGGACTCTTTCTTGGCAATGGCCGCGAACCGGTCAGGATGCGCCTTCACTTCCTTCAGCACCTCCAGCGCATGCGCCTTCGCTTTCGCCCGCACGTCGGCACTGGCGTCCTTCGGCACGGCAATCAGGATATGACTCGCACGAACCTGGCCTTCGGATTGGTACTGTTTCAGATTGGCCTGGTAATACTTTTGAATGTCCGCATCACTCGGTACCGATGCCGCGGACAACGCCTGGGCGCTCAGCACGACGTATTCGATCCGCGCTTGTTCGGGCGTCGTGAAGTCCGCATGGTGGGCATCGTAGTAGGCTTTGATGTCCGCCTCGCTTGGCTGGGCCTGCGCTCGGTAATCCGCCGCTCGCAGGACGAGGCCTCGCACATCACGCTGCTGCGTGATCATGGCGTTCAGTGATTGCGCCAACGCCGCGGGAATGAATGCGGTATTGACGATGTTCTGTGCGATCTGCTGGCTTGCAAGCTGGAAACGCTGCATCTCATCGAGCTGCGGACCGCTGAGGCCTTGTGCCGCCAACAGTTGCGCATAAGCCTGCTGGTCGAAACTGCCGTCGGGGCGTTTCAAGGAGGCGATCGCCGGAATGCTCATGATCGACTGACGCACGGCGTTGTCACTGGCCGTGAGGTTCAAGTCGCGCGTGTTCTGTGCGACCAGTTGCTGCCGGATCATGTTATCAAGGATCGAGCGGCGCATTGCCGGGGTATCGAACGTCGATGCATCGTAGCTTGCACCCAGCATCTGCTGCGCCCGCTGGTTCTGGTCGCGCACCGCGGCATCGAATTGTTGTCGCGTGATGATGTCGCCATTGACCTTGGCCGCGTTGGCGCTGTCGTCCCACATGCCACGGAAACCCTGGATACCTACCAGGCCCAGACCAGGTACGACGAACAGCGCCAAGATGATCATCATCAGGCGGCGATGGCTACGGATGAAATCTAACATGCTTACCGAACCAGGAGGAAAGACCGAATATTACCTCAGGCGGCCTGCGCAGTCGTCGCGCGGGCCAACAAAACGAGGAATCCGCCGGCATATATCCTTCTGCCAGGCGCTAAAAACAAAAACCCGCAGAGCAAATGCCGTGCGGGTAGTCTTTTCTGCAGGCAGTGCGCCCACACAGAATGCACCGGGGAAAAATCTCATCTTTTCACGCGGCTGCGACGCTAGTTGCAATCGCGGCATCGCCGGCTCGAACGTGGTGGGTGCTGAGGGGCTCGAACCCCCGACCTACGCCTTGTAAGGGCGCCGCTCTACCAACTGAGCTAAGCACCCGTTCGAATGATTCGCAGCGAAGACCAAAATTATCGTCGTAATGAACTGTCACTGTCAAGCAAAATACGCACGAATCAACACCGGACATCCAAGGCAACCGCCGCACAGGCAACGGACCGTCGGCGACTCAATCATCCAGCAGCGATACGTCACGTACGGCGCCCTTGTCCGCTGACATCACCAGTTTGGCGTAGGCCTTCAATGCCGAGGAAACCTTGCGCGGGCGCGGATTGGCAGGCTTCCAGCCCTTGGCGTTTTGTTCGACCCGACGCTCAGCGAGTACCTCGTCGGACAGCAATACATCGATTGTGCGATTCGGAATGTCGATGCGGATACGATCACCATCGCGAACGAGACCGATTGCACCACCTGCTGCCGCTTCCGGCGAGCAATGCCCGATCGACAGACCGGACGTCCCACCGGAAAACCGGCCATCCGTCAGTAGCGCACATGCCTTGCCCAGACCCTTTGACTTGATATAGCTCGTGGGATAAAGCATTTCCTGCATCCCCGGACCGCCCTTCGGACCTTCATATCGGACGATCACGACATCCCCCGCCTGCACCTTGCCCGCAAGGATGTTCTCCACTGCTTCGTCCTGCGATTCCGTGACGTGCGCGGTCCCTTCGAACACCAGGATGCTTTCGTCCACGCCAGCCGTCTTCACGACACAGCCGTCACGGGCGATGTTGCCGGTCAGGACGGCGAGCCCGCCCTCCTTGGAGAACGCGTGTTCATATGAACGGATGCAACCCTCGGCGCGATCCAGGTCCAGGCTCGGCCAACGCGTGTTCTGGCTGAACGCCACCTGCGATGGGACACCTGCCGGACCCGCCATGTAAAACGTGCGAACCGCTTCATCCTTGCTCCGGACGATGTCCCACTGGTCGAGTGCATCTTTCAACGTGGGCGTATGCACCGTTGGCACATCGGTGTGCAGTTTGCCTGCACGATCGAGTTCGCCCAGAATCGCCATGATGCCGCCGGCACGATGTACATCCTCGATATGATACTTGTTGGTATTTGGCGCGACCTTGCACAATTGCGGCACGATGCGTGACATCCGGTCGATATCGGCCATCGTGAAGTCGATCTCCGCTTCGCGGGCAATGGCCAGCAAATGCAGGATCGTGTTCGTCGAGCCGCCCATCGCGATATCCAACGTCATCGCATTTTCGAATGCCTTGAAACCCACCGAGCGTGGCAGCACGCGCGTATCTTCCTGCTCATAATACCGACGCGCCAGACCGACGATGCCCTGGCCTGCCCGCTTGAACAGTTGCTCACGGTCCGCATGCGTCGCGACAACAGTGCCGTTCCCCGGCAGCGACAAGCCCAACGCCTCGGTCAGGCAATTCATCGAGTTCGCGGTGAACATGCCCGAACACGAACCGCACGTCGGGCACGCGGAGCGCTCGACTTCCGCGACGTCCGCGTCCGAATACGATGTGTCCGCGGCAATCACCATTGCATCGACCAAGTCGAGCTTCTTGAACTCCATCGTCTTGGTAACCGGATTCGCCAGGCGCGTCTTTCCCGCTTCCATCGGCCCCCCCGAAACGAAGATGACCGGAATGTTTAGCCGCATGGCGGCCATCAACATGCCTGGGGTGATCTTGTCGCAATTGGAAATGCATACCATCGCATCCGCGCAATGGGCATTGACCATGTATTCAACAGAGTCGGCGATGATGTCGCGGCTCGGCAGTGAATACAGCATGCCATCGTGTCCCATCGCGATGCCATCATCAACGGCGATCGTGTTGAATTCCTTGGCGACACCGCCAGCGGATTCGATCTCGCGTGCAACGAGTTGGCCCAAGTCCTTCAGATGGACGTGACCCGGGACGAATTGCGTAAACGAGTTGACTACCGCAATGATCGGCTTGGAGAAATCCTCGTCTTTCATGCCGGTGGCACGCCACAGCGAGCGTGCCCCGGCCATGTTGCGGCCGGCGGTAGAAGTTTTAGAACGGTATGCGGGCATGATAGGGACAGATAAAAATCGCGAAAAGGAACCGGGCCTTGGGATGCGGCCCCTTGTGCGCCCTTGCGAACAACCTCTTGAGCCGCACCATGGGCAAACCTCCTGATTATACTCCCCCGCTCTCAGGGACGCGCCTGGCCGCCATCAACTGCTGAACAGCCATGCATCCATACTTGTGCGGGTAACGACCACCGCGTGGGCAAAAAAAAACCGCGATCTCTCTTCGAAATCGCGGTTTTCATGCGGCAAGCGCCCTACTCGATACAACACGCTTTGATGCAGGAGGCGGCACGCCCTAAGGCCCGCCGGCCAGCATCAATGCTTCACAACACCGCTGGTGGGGCGCGGCTCCGCCGCGGCTTCCGCTACGGGTACTTCTTTCGGCTCTTCATCCGGCAGCGCGTCAGGCACCCGTTCCAACGCCATTTCCAGCACCTTGTCGATCCAGCGGACTGGTACGATCTCGATGTTGTTCTTCACGTTGTCCGGAATGTCCGCCAGGTCCTTGACGTTGTCTTCCGGAATCAGCACCAGCTTGATACCGCCACGATGCGCCGCCAGCAGCTTTTCCTTCAAGCCGCCGATCGGCAATACTTCGCCACGCAACGTGATTTCACCGGTCATCGCCACATCCGCGCGAACCGGAATGCCAGTCAGTACAGACACCATGGCCGTCGTCATCGCCGCGCCGGCGGACGGACCATCCTTAGGCGTCGCCCCTTCCGGCACGTGGATATGCATGTCACGCTTCTCGAACGCGTCGTCTCGTACCCCCAGCTTGCGAGCACGGCTACGCACGACCGACCGCGCGGCTTCCACGGATTCCTTCATCACGTCGCCAAGCGAACCCGTCCGAATAACCGCGCCCTTGCCAGGCATCGTCGCCGCTTCGATGGTCAGCAAGTCGCCGCCCACTTCCGTCCACGCAAGACCCGTCACCTGACCGACTTGGTTTTCCTTTGCTGCCAGGCCAAAATCCACCTTGCGCACGCCCAGGAACGTGTCGAGATTCGTGCTATTGACGGTGACCGATTTCTCGTCCTTCTTTAGCAGCAGCAACTTCACGACCTTACGGCAAATCTTCGAGACTTCACGTTCGAGCGACCGTACGCCCGCTTCACGCGTGTAGTAACGAATGATGTCGCGAACCGCACTCTCCTCGACAACGATCTCGCCTTCCCTGAGACCATTGTTCTTTTTCTGCTTCGGCAGCAAGTAACGCTGCGCGATGCTGACCTTCTCGTCCTCCGTATAACCGGACAAGCGGATCACTTCCATCCGATCCAGCAACGGCGGCGGAATGTTCAGAGAGTTCGAGGTCGCAACGAACATCACATCGGACAGATCGAAATCCACCTCAACATAGTGATCCGCAAACGTATGATTCTGTTCCGGGTCAAGCACTTCCAACAACGCTGACGACGGATCACCGCGGAAATCCATGCCCATCTTGTCGACTTCGTCGAGCAGGAACAGCGGATTACGCACAGCCACCTTCGACAGGCTTTGAAGGATCTTGCCCGGCATCGAGCCAATATATGTCCGGCGATGCCCACGGATCTCGGCCTCATCGCGCACGCCGCCCAATGCCATGCGGACAAACTTGCGGTTTGTTGCTCGCGCAATGGACTGGCCGAGCGATGTCTTACCAACACCCGGCGGCCCGACCAGACAAAGAATCGGGGCTTTTACCTTATCTACCCGTTGCTGGACCGCCAGATATTCCAGAATGCGTTCCTTGACCTTCTCAAGACCGTAATGATCTTCGTCCAATACCTTTTCGGCATTCGCCAGGTCGTTGTTGACCTTGCTCTTCTTGCGCCATGGCAAGCCTACCAGAATGTCGATGTAATTGCGCACCACCGTCGCTTCCGCCGACATCGGTGACATCAGCTTCAGCTTCTTCAACTCCGCATCGGCTTTCTTCTTGGCTTCCTTCGGCATCTTGGCATTGACGATGCGCTTCTCGAGTTCTTCGAGATCCGCCCCTTCCTCGCCTTCTCCGAGTTCCTTCTGAATCGCCTTGACCTGCTCGTTCAGGTAGTACTCGCGCTGGCTCTTCTCCATCTGACGCTTCACACGTCCACGGATACGCTTTTCCACCTGCAGAATGTCGATTTCCGACTCGAGCTGCCCAAGCAGGTGCTCAAGTCGCTCGATGACGGGCATCATCTCCAGCACATTCTGCTTTTGGTCCAGCTTGAGCGGTAGATGCGCGGCGATTGTATCCGCCAAGCGACCCGCGTCGTCAATGCCTGACAGCGAGGTCAGAATCTCCGGCGGGATTTTCTTGTTCAGTTTGACGTATTGATCGAATTGGGAAACGATCGCGCGGCGCAGCGCTTCCGTTTCGGCGCTATCGGCACGATCCGGGTCGAGCGGCAGCGCTTCGCAAGTGAATTGCGTTTCTTCTTCTTCGATCGATATCGTCTTCGCGCGCTGAATACCTTCCACCAGCACCTTGACGGTGCCATCGGGCAGTTTCAGCATTTGCAGGATGTTGGCAACACACCCTACCTCATGCAGATCTTTTGCAGTCGGTTCGTCCTTGGCCGCGGCTTTCTGAGCAACAAGCATGATGTGCTTGCCGCCTTCCATCGCGGACTCAAGGGCCTTGATCGATTTCGGACGCCCAACGAACAGCGGAATTACCATGTGCGGAAACACCACCACGTCCCGCAGCGGGAGCAGCGGCAGGCGGGTGGGTTCCGACGGGAGGAGTTGGGTTCCTGACATTTTCATTTCCCCATGAATGGAATCGGGTTTGAACCTAGTTGGGGTCGTTTGCGACCGCTTTCAAGAGCATCCTGCCCGGAAACCGGGAAGGCGTACCATTGTCAAGCGATCGCGGGAACGCAACGGGACAAAGAACGAAGATGCCGGTTAGGACGACGGGGCACATTTTTACGACAATCCGCACCATCGAGAGGTTGACGATAAGAACACGTAAAACAATTCGCCGGAGACCGGCCATGACGACAAGTCATACATCATATTGCCGGAGGCGCGCTGGTCGGCCGCTGGTGCACACCATCCAACACCATGAGTGACCATCCGCCGACCGGGCCGCGATCCAGGATCAGTTTGATCCCGAGACGCGTGGCGTTTCTTCATAAATCAACAGCGGCTTTCCGTCACCTTCGATGACATTCGCATCGATGATGACTTTTGAGACACCCTCGTACGTCGGCAACTCGTACATCGTGTCCAGTAACGCCTGCTCCAGGATAGACCGCAAACCGCGTGCCCCGGACTTGCGCCGAATCGATTTGCGCGCAATGGCATGCAGCGCATCGGGACGCAATTCGAGCTCGACGCGCTCCATCGCGAACAGCTTCTGATACTGTTTGACCACCGCATTCTTCGGCTCGATCAAAATCCGGATGAGTGCTTCCTCGTTCAGCGATCCAAGCGTCGCTACCACAGGCAAACGGCCGATCAGCTCTGGAATCAATCCAAACTTGATCAGGTCCTCGGGTTCGACTTCCTGGAGCACCTCGCCAGAGTCCCGCTCGAGCGCGGTCTTTACCGCCGCACCAAAACCAATGCCGGTCTTTTCGGTGCGGTCGACAATCACTTTTTCCAAGCCATCGAACGCACCGCCGCACACGAAAAGAATATTCGTCGTGTCTACCTGGATGAAATCCTGGTTAGGATGCTTGCGCCCCCCTTGGGGTGGCACCGAGGCCATGGTGCCCTCGACCAATTTCAACAATGCCTGCTGCACGCCTTCCCCCGATACATCACGGGTAATGGACGGATTGGCCGACTTGCGGCTGATCTTGTCGATTTCGTCGATGTAGACAATGCCGCGCTGTGCCTTCTCGACTTCATAATTGCAGTTCTGCAGCAACTTCTGAATGATGTTTTCGACATCCTCGCCAACATATCCAGCTTCTGTCAGCGTAGTCGCATCGGCGATCACAAACGGCACGTCAAGCAGTCGCGCCAATGTCTGTGCGAGCAATGTCTTTCCCGAACCGGTTGGTCCGATCAGCAGGATGTTACTCTTGGAGAGTTCGACGTCGTTACCGCCCGGCGCGAGATGCTTCAGGCGTTTGTAGTGGTTGTGCACCGCCACCGCCAGGATCTTCTTGGCACGCTCCTGACCGATCACATACTGATCGAGGATCGTCCTGATCTCCTGCGGCGCCGGCAGTCCGGACTTCGCACTGTTGGATTCGTCTCCCGCACCGCTCGCCTCATCGCGAATGATCTCGTTGCAGAGATCGATACATTCGTCGCAAATGAACACCGAGGGGCCCGCGATCAGCTTCTTGACCTCGTGCTGGCTTTTGCCGCAAAACGAACAGTACAGCAGCTTTTCGCCGCTCGTTACCTTCTTGTCCGCCATAAGTATTCATGCCTCCGGACATGTTGACTTCATCATACGCCGATTCATCGGAAGCGGTAGGAAATGCGCATTCCGCGCCCCTCTACACGAACCATCCGGTCGAATAGGGATGCACCACCCGCCGGCCCTCGGCGACAATCCGACGTGGGCACAAGCCCTTCTCGCTATCGACAAATCGTTGATTCATCGCTTATTTCTCGCGCCGCAATGGTCAGGCGCCGAGCAACGAAGACCGCCACGCCTGTCATGATCGCGTGCTACGCCATGAGAACGCGACATCCGCGGCCGAGCGAAATGCATCTGGAAAACAACGCAAACAGATGCATTTTTGCGACTGACACGGCGAAAAACCCCATTCCTGGCAGTTTCAATCGCGAATGCGATGGTACCTGTACACCGCGCCGCCACGACGTTGGCTGGATCGAAACGTACTGACAGGGATAGGATTAAAACGCGAAACCAGGCGCGCGGCTTCCGCCGCCCCCTGGCGCGTCCCATCCTTTACCGTGTCGAGATCGATCGCAATAAGGGCAGCCCAATCCGGTAAATGCTACCGACTTAGCGCCCGTCATCCCGACCCCCCCCCCGCCGGATGACGTACCCGTGAGCAACATCAGGGCCGCTTCGCCAACACCTCATCGATAAGGCCATAATCTTTCGCGGACTCACTGGACATGAAGTTATCGCGATCGGTATCGCTGGCGATCCGCTCGATTGGCTGGCCTGTGTGATGCGAAAGCAGCGCGTTCAGGCGCTCCTTCAAGTACAGGATTTCGCGCGCCTGAATCTCGATGTCGGACGCCTGCCCGCGCGCACCACCCAGCGGCTGGTGAATCATCACGCGTGCATTGGGCAGCGCACGACGCATGCCCTTCTCACCGGCAGCCAACAGGAAGGCGCCCATGCTCGCTGCAAGGCCCATGCATAGCGTGGATACCTTCGGCTTGATGAATTGCATCGTGTCGTATATTGCCATCCCGGCAGACACCGAACCGCCTGGACTATTGATATATAGCGAGATTTCCTTGTCGGGATTCTCGCTTTCCAGAAACAGCATCTGCGCCACGACAACATTGGCCGTCTGATCGTTCACTTCGCCCACCAGGAAGATGACGCGTTCCTTTAGCAGACGGGAATAAATGTCATACGCGCGTTCACCGCGACCGCTGGTCTCCACCACCATCGGCACCAGGCCGAGTGCCTTCGGTTCCAGGTCGGAAGCCGCGCGGGCGCCGTCAATTGCGGCGGAACCCCACTGCGCGGGATACTGCCAATTTTCGCGAAACGTCATGCGATCGATCCTTTGCGAGTATGTCTAGCAGGAATGAAACGTCTGAACCGGTGTCTCCGCATCGAAGCGCACCGACGCGCATTGTCATCGTCACCCGCCCACGACAACAACCCGCGCACGTTCACCGGAGCGTACGGCCTTGCCGCCATGATACGCGGCTCGGACCATTCTTTCCTATATGGGGCCGTGCCCCGCACTTCACAATAGCCACGCGGCGCGATACATTGCCGCCACGCGGCATAGCGCACCGTACAAACGACAAAGGCGCGCCGCGGAAATCCGTGGTGCGCCCCCGCCGTGCGCTCATGCAACGTCGCTAGGGTCAGTGAGATCCCCGATCAGGCCGTTGCGCCCAGCTTTTCAAAAGGCACTTCCTCGTCCGTCACCTTTGCTCGCGACGTCACGAATTCAACGACGTTATTCTCGACAACATACGCTTCCATTTCGGACAACCGTTGTTGATTCGAGTAATACCAACGCACGACTTCCTTCGGATCTTCGTAGCTCTTCGCGAACTCTTCCACTTCCTTTCGGATCTGGTCCGGCTTTGCCTTCAAGTCGTTGGCTGCTACCAGCTCGGCCAGGATCAGACCCAGTTTGACGCGGCGCTCCGCCTGCTCGCGGAACATTTCCGCCGGAATCGGTGCATCCTTCGCGTTCGGCACGCCCCGTTGCTCCAGGTCCTGCCGCGCCAGTTCCACCAAGCGTTGCTGATCTTGTTCCACCAGCGCCTTCGGCACTTCCAGGTCCGTCGCCAGCTTCAACAACGCATCCATCACGCTGTTCTTCAACTCCGCCTGGGCACGACGCTTCGCTTCGCGCTCAAGATTATCCTTTACTTCCGTGCGCATCTTGTCGATGTCGCCGTCGGCCACACCCAGCGTCTTGGCGAACTCTCCGTCAAGCTCCGGCAACTGCGGCAGTTCGATCTGCTTGATCGTGACGGTGAACTGCGCGGTCTTACCGGCAACATCCTTACCGTGGTAGTCCTCTGGAAAGGCCAGGTCGAACTCGCGCGACTCACCGACACCCAAACCAATCGATGCCTTCTCGAATTCCGGCAGCATCCGGCCTTCACCCAGCGTGAAGACGAAATCTTCCGCCGAACCTCCGGCGAATGCCTCACCGTCGATCTTGCCGACGAAATCGACCGTCACCCGGTCTCCGTCCGCCGCCTTCTCGCCTTCGCCGCGCGGCGCGAACGTCACGCGCTGCTTGCGCAGGATATCCAGCGTGCGCGTCACTTCGTCATCACCGATATTGGTGACGGTGCGCTTCACTTCCGCCGTGGCAACGTCACCAAGCGTGATCTCGGGGTAGACCTCGAATGTCGCGTCAAACGCGATAGCGGCTTCGTCTGCGCCCTCGGCGGACACCTTCGGCTCGAAACGCGGTTGACCCGCAACCTTGAGTTTTTCGGCCTGCTGCACCTCGAAGAAAGCGCTGCCGACCTTGTCGCTCAGCACTTCCGCCTGGACTTGACCACCATATTGCGATGCAACCACCTTCATTGGCGCCTTGCCGGGGCGAAAGCCCGGCATGCGGAAGGTTTTCGCGATTTGACGCAGACGACCGTCAACCTCTTGCTGCACCGCATCGCGCGGCACCGAGATCGTGACGCGCCGTTCGAGCTTGCCGAGCGTTTCTACAACGTTTGCCATGGATTCCGATCCGTTCTCTTAAATTCTCGCCCGGGCGGTAGCGCCGCCTAACTCGCGCGGCCTTTCCGATGCCAAGATCCGCTAGGACCTGGATATCGCTGGAAAAACCGTTTGCATCACACCACGCAAAACGGCGTGGCGCGCGCCCAGGGCTTGTGCATTGAGCGTTAAAGCGCTCTATTCTAGCAAACTATTCCGCCGCTTCCGACGATTTCGCGGGCCGCCCGGGCATCCGCGGTCCCACATCGCCTTGCCGGCCATGCGCGCCACTGTCGCCAGAAGCATCGGCCCAGTAATTGATGCGCGGGTTGGCGATCTCAATGCCGAGTTCGCGGAAACGCTCGTAGATGCGTTTGTTAAACGCACGCTGCACGCCCCAGCGACCTCTGTCGAGACAGCGGAATTGGCCTGCCACGGTAACCGATGCGCCGTCGACCGCGTCGACACCCCAGATCTCCAGATCGTTGATGATCAGGTCCTTGAAATCCGGGTCCTCGCGCATGGCCGCACCCATTTTCTTCAGTTCGGCAATGACGCGGTCAACATCGGTATCGTAGGCACAACTCACGCGAACAGCCGCGTTGCCCAACCCTCGATTTACATTGTTCACCGTGGAGACCGAACTGAACGGCACGATGTATAAAGACCCGTCGCTACCCCGCAGGCGCACGGTCCGAATCGACAAGTTCTCGACGTTGCCGGAGACACCGGCCACCGTCACATAGTCGCCTACCTGCATGGCATTTTCCATCAGCAGGAAAATCCCGGTGATGAAATCCTGCACCAGCTTCTGCGAGCCAAATCCGAGCGCCACGCCGATGATGCTGGCCCCCGCGAGCAATGGCGTGGTGTTGATGCCAATCTCATTCAACGCGGTGAGCCCAACGATCAGGAGAATACAGATGAACAGGCTCGTGCGGAGCATTGGCAGCAACGTACGCAGGCGCGCCGCGCGAACCGTGTCGCCACGATCATGCCAACGTTTCAGGCGCCGCTCCACCCCGATATTCGCGGACTCCCACACAAAGACGGCGATAAGCGCCGCGATGCCGATCGTCAGCATCGCCGATGTCAGGTTGCGTCCAACGGTACCCCGCGTAAACCACGCAATCGCGTCATACCCCCACGCCTGGAGCAACGTGACACCCGCGCACACGATCAGTAACGCCGTCACGACCGCCCGGATGATGGGGTAATAGCGATTCGTGAGTTTGGCGCTGGCGCTGACCTCCTCCTCCTCATCCCGCGCCTCGCGGCGGAATAGACGCCCCAACCCACCCAACAACACGATTGCCAGCAAGCGGGCACCCACGATGATGCCCACCGTCGTGCCGATAAAATGCACGAGTTTCTGAAAACCGTCCTCCACGCCCAGCGCAAAGACCACCCAGACCGTGATGACGACAAAACACCCGAAAATAGGCCACACGTCCGCCAGCCAACGCCGGACGCCGGCAACCGATCCCTTGGCATCCCTGGCTCCCGCGATCGCACGGCCGGCGGCGTCACGCGTTCGCAAGATCAGCACCACGATGCACGTGTGAACGATCAGCGAAACCAGCTTCATGAATGCGATCTGGCCCTGATGACTTGCACCAAACGCCGCCCCCGCTTTCACCAGCGCGACACCGAACGCCGCGACGACGATGACGGCCCGCACCCAGCGTTCAACAACTTCGGCGGTATCTCGCGTCACATCGAGCAACCGCATGCCCCTGGCGTCCGCAGCGAACAAGAGCCGGATCACGATCATGGTGACGCGCGTCGTTAGATACGCATCGATGAAAGCGTCGGTCATATCGTCGATGCGTGCGCTGTCGACGTCGACCCAGCGCAGCATCAGTCCCGCGGCGAAGAAGAACAGCAACGGCGGCAGCAACTCGACGAGCAGCATCGCTATCGCGAACGGGGCATGTCGCAGCGTGCTCCAGTGCCGCGCGGATTCGGCGGCCGCCTTGCGCGCCGCCTCGATCATCTGGGGATCATCCTTGTCATCACCACCATCACGCTGCGCTTTCCCCGACTTGCCGGCATGATCCTCGTCGTCATCCGTGCGCACGGGTACGCCATCGCCGGCATCCACCGGCACCGCTTCGATGCGCTCCTCTCCGTCAACAACGGTCAGCACGAGGGCGACGTCAGTGGGCACGCCTTTCGTTGCGCCCTCTGCCGCGGGAACAGCGCCCGCCTGCGTGGCCTTCGTCGCGACGGCCCCGACCTTGTCGCGATCGATGGGCAACGTCGTATGCGCATCATCAGTGGACGGCGTGCCGCCGCTTTTGGCGGCATCGTCCCCGCGTTCCCGGCTGGCTGCCTCCGCGGCGGCCTGCGCCAGCCTTTCGTCACGGGCCTCCTGGATCTCACGCTTGCGCGCCGCCATTTCACGCGCGCGCTCCCGTGAGATTGCACGAAGCTCTACCGCATCGGCCTGACGCACGAGCGCCGCCCGCGGCCGCTTCAACGCAAAGCGCAACCCCCACTCCAATGCCAGGCCCACGACGAAAACGGCGCCGAGCGCCTCCAGACTTTGCCAGCCAAGGGATTGTCCGCGCGAGGTGCTGAACGTTGCGGCCAGCCATGCCAGGAATGCCGGAAAAGTCACGACCGACTGTGCGACTTTTTGGATCTGATCGCTCATCCCGTCCGCCCAATGCGCCACTAGGCGCAGCAACTGCGCAATCAGGCCATTTGCCTCGAGTGGTGCGCTGGCGGATGCCGCCGATGCCGCCGACGCCGAGGAGGTTGCCACCGCGCTCGTCGCCGCTGCGGCCGGTGCTGATGACGTGGATGCAACCGGTTGCGGGGCGACGGGTGCAACAACCGAGGCCGCATGCGGGGCAGAGGTGGCTGCGCCACTTGCCGCATTGGCGCCCAGGGCGGGTGCGGCCGGCGACACCGCCGCGATGGCCTGTAGCGTATGCACCGCTTCTTCCCGCTCACGACTGTCTTGCAGCACCCGCAGCGCACGCTGCGCCGTCGCGGGGGATACATCACTCGCGGTGAGAATCGGGCGCGCCGAGGCGGCACTCGACGCCTGCGTATCCGACGCCGCTGGTGGCACGCCGCTGGCCGCCAGCGCACTGCCGTGCGCATCGACCGTATCCGTTGGCATTGCCGTGCCGGACGCCGGTGCCGACGGCGTGGCGGTTGACATGAATGGATCATGACGCGCGCTCGCGGCAGACGCAGCGGCGCTGGACATGCCCTGCGCGTTGACTGGCGATGTCGACAGACCCAACGCGAAGAGCGCGGTGATCGACAGCATCGCCATGCGGGAGCACACGCTCCCAAAGGCATGGCGACCCAGGCCCGGAGAATCATGAGGCAAGGCGATATCGGCATCTGCGGCGCGCATGCAAGGCGTCACGATGGATGCGGAAGACAAAAAACGTATAGACATCGGATGTCGCGTAAGACGCGGTGCGCAAGCACCGCGATGGTCCGTGGACAGAGCAATGAGAACCGAACCCGCCTTCTTAAATCGATGGCGACAACCCCACAGCATCGATCGAGACAGGCACATCACTCATTGATCCTCTAATCTTATTGTTACAGCTTTTCCCACCCTCGCGGCGATTGCCGTTTTGCAAGACATATTCCGAAACGTCTGAACCGCTTGATCGCCACTTTTTTACAAAAGAAGACAGAAATACACCGTTGCACCGGAAACGCCTAATAAAACGCACATCAATTTTATGCGATTGCATGGAAAAGCAGTGTTGGCAACCATCCCGGAAGATTGGCAACCTCGGATTTCGTCAGCGTAATTTGTACTGCTCGGACGAACCCTGCGCGCATTTTGTTTCGGTTCATGGCAAGATTGGCGTACAAATTGCTTGATGAGACCGGTAGTTCTGGCAAACTCCCGGTCGCGAGCCAATCGCGATCCAGGCATTTGCTGGAACGCATAAAAACACGCGGCGTGCGGGTTGCCGCAGGATCAACACAGCGCGGCATGCCGGCTTAAGGCCGGATGCCGCAGGAGACAGCATTTGAATACATTATCGGCAACGGCGCCTAACGCTTCGCGCGCCAAAGTCATTTTTACGTGTGTGATGGCCGCTCTCGCCGGCCTTCTTTTCGGCCTGGACATTGGCGTAATCTCAGGTGCCTTGCCGTTTATCGCGAAGACCTATGAGATTTCCGACAAGATGCAGGAGTGGATTGTCAGCTCCATGATGTTCGGCGCCGCCGTTGGGGCCGTGCTGGCGAGCTACCTCTCCTGGCAACTGGGCCGAAAGTACTCGCTGGTACTGGGCGCCATCCTTTTTGTCGGGGGCTCGCTGATTTGTGGCTTTGCTTGGTCGCCTACGGCGCTGATCTTCGGGCGGATCATACTAGGCCTGGCAGTGGGTATCGCGTCATTCACCGCACCGCTATACCTGTCCGAGATCGCACCCCACTCGGTGCGCGGCGCGATGATTTCGCTGTATCAGTTGATGATCACGGTGGGTATTCTTGCCGCGTTCATTTCGAACACGGCGCTATCGGCTACCGGTAACTGGCGCTGGATGCTAGGCGTGATCGCGTTCCCTGCGGCATTGCTCCTGTTGGGCGTGCTCGTGTTGCCACGCAGCCCCCGTTGGTTGATGATGCGCGGGCGCGAACAGGAAGCGTTCGACGTGCTGCTGCAATTGCGCCCCGACCGTGAAACGGCGCAGCAGGAAGTGAATGAAATCAAGGAGCAATTGCGTGTCAAACAGGAAGGATTTTCCTTGCTGAAGGCCAATCCGAACTTCCGTCGCTCGATCGGGCTGGGCATCTTGCTGCAAGTCATGCAACAGTTGACCGGCATCAACGTGGTCATGTACTACGCACCGCGTATTTTCGGCTTGGCGGGCTACGATAGCGCCCACGATCAATTGATGGGCACGGTGCTGGTCGGCGCGGTCAACGTCGCTGCCACCTTTATCGCAATCGGCCTGGTCGATCGCTGGGGCCGCAAGCCGATCCTCTACACGGGCTTTGTCGTCATGGCGGCGGGCATGGGCACGCTGAGTCTGTTGCTGCACCTCGGCGTGCATACGCCGGCACAACAAATGACGGCGGCCGCAACCCTGCTGATCTTCATCATCGGCTTCGCCATGTCGGCAGGTCCGCTGATCTGGATCCTCTGTTCGGAAATCCAACCGACCAAGGGCCGTGATTTCGGGATTGGCATCTCCACGTTCACCAACTGGATCGCCAACATGGCAGCCGGCGCAACGTTCCTGACGTTTATCAACGACTATGGTGCACCAGCGACATTTGCCGGTTACGCCGTCATGAATGCGATCTTCATCCTTCTCACGATTTTCCTGGTGCCGGAAACGAAAGGGGTATCGCTCGAACATATCGAACGCAACTTGTTCGCGGGCAAGGCTCTGCGCAACCTCGGCCGCTAATCCGCGCGCAATCGAGACGATGCGAATGCGCCCCTCCCGTATCGATGGGGACGGCCGCCTTCCCTGCGGGACGGAGGGCTCTGGCGGCCGGACAAAATGATTAGCTGCCCAGCCGCCGCTCTGGTATACTCGCCGGCTGTTCATGGAGCGTCTGGCGATGCGACATGAACAAGCGTGCGAGGATGGCGAAATTGGTAGACGCACCAGGTTTAGGTCCTGACGCCAGCAATGGTGTGCGGGTTCGAGTCCCGCTCCTCGCACCATAAATTTGCATCAGCGCAATTACTTGCGCTGACGATGGGTTGAAGGCGTACTACAGCGTTAGTATGTCTTCGACCCATTTTTGCTTTTATTCGCCATCAAGCTGGGCCCTCTCCATGCCTGTTGCCTCTCGATAGCCGGAAAAATTCAGTCTCTTCCCGCGTGAATCCAATCGATTATTGTCAGCAGCAAGCGGCCCCTCCAGGCTCTCCCGCGTACTATGCGCTACGCTACGCGTCCCTGTCGCAACGGCCACTATTCATGCCGTTGTTCACGCTACGCCAGGAATGGGAGGACACGGTAACGCAGGCGAGTGATCCATCGATCGCTCAAGCCAAGCTCGCCTGGTGGGCACAGGAAATAGCGACAGCCGCCAGCGCCGATCCAGGCCGGCCGCCTACCCATCCTGCCACGCAGGCCCTGGCAACCGCGCCCGGTGGCTGGCTGCCACGACTGGCGCCGCTGCTGATCGCCGTTATCGACGCCCATCGCGAGGATGTGGAAAAGGCGCGCTATCTGGATTTTGCGGCCTTGCAACGCCACTTCCGGGAAAGCAGTGGACGCATCGCCGGCATACTGGCGTATTGCAGCGATGCCGCCAACGGCGAGCCCGATCGTCAGCATACGCCCACGCTATCGAATACCGGCCGTGCACCGCGACTCGATACGTCGATAATGCAAGGCCCGGACACGTCCAGTAGCAGCGCACCGGCCTTGACCGATGCCGACCTGCCGGAATGGGCGATCGCATTGGGCGCTGCCACCCGGCTTGCGAACGTGATCACGTTGATTGGCGATCATGCACGGCATGGGCGTATTTATTTGCCAGTTGATGACATGCAAACGCATCAGGTCCCGGCCTCGGACGTCCTCAACCGACGCTATACACCGGCCATGTTGGCGCTGCTCCTGGAACAAGCAAATCGCGCCCGGGACGGGTTGCTTGCTGCTCGTGCAGCCGCGCCTGCCATTCCACGGCAACGCAGGCGACACCACAGGGTTCTACTTGCCGAAGCAGCGATGGCGCAGCGTTTGCTTGACGAGGTTCTGCGCGATGGCGTACAAGTTTTACATCAGCGCATTGCGCTGACACCCGTGCGCAATCTCCTCGCGTCCTGGTGGGGCTCCAGGTAAGGCCGGTCGCACGCATCCACGCGACCGCTCACTGGGGAGACTCGCATCGCTGTTTGCCGCAAGCGCGCCAGGCAAGAGTCGTGACACAATGTCGGAGGGATGTTCGCTAACGTTCGGGCCGGCGTAAGGGGTTACGCAACACGCCTTTCGGGGCGCGGTCCGGGTGATGGTCATCCAACGCATGGCGCGGGAAAGGCTGACGGCCTCCGGCGCCATTGGTAAATCACGTAACGCTTTGTAAATCCGTTCATTTTGCAAATCGTACACGCGGCAAAACCGCGATAAGATGACGACATGGAAAATAAAAGCCCATCAAAAATACTTGTCGTCGATGACGATCCCCGTCTTCGCGACCTGCTGCGCCGCTACCTCGGGGAACAAGGCTTCAACGTCTACGTGGCGGAAAATGCCCCGTCGATGAACAAGCTTTGGGTTCGCGAGCGATTCGATCTACTCGTTCTGGATCTGATGCTTCCCGGCGAAGACGGCCTGTCCATCTGCCGCCGTCTGCGTGGCGGAAATGACCGTACGCCCATCATCATGTTGACCGCGAAAGGCGAAGACGTCGATCGTATCGTCGGCTTGGAAATGGGTGCGGACGATTATCTGCCAAAGCCGTTCAATCCGCGCGAGCTGGTGGCCCGTATCCACGCGGTGCTGCGCCGCCGCGCGCCGGCCGAACTACCGGGCGCACCGTCGGAAACCACCGAGGTATTCGAATTCGGCGAATTCTCGCTGAATCTGGCTACCCGCACGCTTACGAAGGCCGGACAGGAAATCCCGCTAACGACGGGTGAATTTTCAGTGCTGAAGGTATTTGCCCGCCATCCACGCCAACCTTTGTCACGCGAAAAACTGATGGAACTGGCGCGCGGCCGCGAATACGAGGTCTTTGATCGTAGCCTGGACGTGCAAATCTCCCGTTTGCGCAAGTTGGTCGAACCCGATCCTAGCAGTCCGCGTTTTATCCAAACGGTCTGGGGCCTGGGGTACGTCTTCATCCCCGACGGAGCAGCGTAAGTCTTGGTCAGAATCGATCGGCGTCTGCTGTCGCTGGCTTTCGGCGGTCTGTTCTGGCGCACGTTCCTGCTGATCGCGCTCCTGATTACCGTTAGCCTGACCGCCTGGTTCCAGAGCTTCCGCGTGATCGAACGCGAGCCACGTGCGCAGCGCGTGGCGCTCCAACTCGTCTCCATCGTCAAACTGACTCGTACCGCGTTGCTGTATTCGGATCCGGACTTGCGTCGCGCGTTGCTGCAAGACCTGGAAAGCAATGAAGGGGTGCGGGTCTATCCGCGCGAAACGGCTGACCGATTCACGCGGCAGCCCGACGATCCCGTCAATCGGCTGATCGAACTCGAACTGCGCAAACGCCTCGGCGACGACACCGCCATTGCGTCGTCGGTCAACGGGATCCCCGGGGTATGGATCAGTTTCAAGATCGACGATGACGATTATTGGGTGTCCCTGAATCGAGACCAACTCGACAACGCCTCGGGACTCCAATGGCTAGGATGGGGGGTGTTCGCCTTGGCGCTGTCGCTCTTCGGCGCCGCGTTCATTACAAGTCTTGTCAATCGTCCTTTTGCCCGCCTCGCACGCGCCGCACGGAAAGTCGGTTCGGGACAGATGCCGGAACCGCTACCGGAACGGGGCCTCGGCGTGGCCGCCGATACCAATCGCAGCTTCAACCAGATGGTGCGGGACCTCGAACAATTGGAGACGGATCGCGCGCTGATGCTCGCAGGCATTTCGCACGATCTGCGTACTCCGCTCGCGCGACTGCGTCT
The DNA here is from genome assembly GCF_000970345.1 of Robbsia andropogonis. GTDB lineage: Bacteria > Pseudomonadota > Gammaproteobacteria > Burkholderiales > Burkholderiaceae > Robbsia > Robbsia andropogonis. Next base: position 42,034 of record NZ_LAQU01000012.1, read on the forward strand.
TGAGACCGAGATGAGCCCCGCCGACGAGGCGACCAAGGACGCCATGGTCGATGACATCGAGCAGATGGACCGCATCATTGGTCGCTTCCTCGATTATGCTCGCCCCGGCCAGCGTGGCATGGAGCGTTTCGACCTTACCGGCATGTGCCGCGACATCGCCGCGCGGCTCGGTAGCGATGACCAGGTGATACTCGAAGCTCTTGAACTGGTGGAGGACGTGGTCGTCGAGGCCGAGCCGACCGATATGCGAAGAATCGTCGACAACCTCGTCGAGAATGCAAAGAAATATGGTCGAAGTGAGGACGGTAAAACCCATGTATCGCTACGGCTGGCCGCGACCGCCGACGACCGGGCGATACTGACCGTGGCCGATGCTGGCGCCGGCATTCCGGAAGCACAACTGCCGCTGATCACCCGCCCGTTCTATCGCGTGGATGAAGCACGGACCAAGGCGGACGGCACCGGACTCGGCATGGCCATCGTGCAACGCCTGGTGACGCGGCACCGCGGGATGATGCGCCTTGCCAATCGCGACCCCGGGCCAGGGCTGGAAATCACGCTGGTCTTCCCCATCGTGCATCAGGCTGGCAGCCCTGCAGGAGGGCTTGCGACCAGCGGCGATGCGTTAGCCTGATCCAGGCGCGTCAGTCCTGCAGCAGCAACACGGCCGCTTGCGCCGCAATGCCTTCGGTGCGACCCAATGCACCGAGTTTTTCGTTGGTTTTCGCCTTGACGTTGATAGCGTCCACCGCAATGCCCAGATCCTCCGCGATCGTCTTCCGGATTTCCGGCATGTAGGTCGCCAACTTTGGTTGCTGGGCAATGACGGTGCTGTCCACGTTCTCGATGCGCCATCCGCGCGCTGTCACGCGTGTCACGGCCTCGCGCAGCAGCACGCGGCTGTCAGCGCCCTTGAATGCCACCGCCGTGTCTGGGAAATGGGTGCCGATATCGCCAAGGCCGGCGGCGCCGAACAGGGCGTCCGTGATGGCGTGCAGCAAAACGTCCGCATCTGAATGGCCCAGCAAGCCGCGATCATAGGCAATCCGGACGCCACCAATGATCAATGGACGATCCGGCACCAACGCGTGGATGTCATACCCCTGTCCTACTCGAATCTTCATCTGCTCTTCCTGACTAGGAGGACTGCCTGGCCTGCAAAAACGCTTCGGCCAAGGCGAAATCCTCCGGATAGGTAACTTTGAAATTGCGCATATGACCCCGAACGAGCTGCGGAGCATAGCCGGCCGCTTCAATTGCACTGGCCTCGTCCGTCACCACGCGGCCGGTCGTGTTCGCCGCGTCAAGCGCGTCACGCAATAAACCGAGACGGAACATCTGCGGCGTTTGCGCGAGCCAGAGTCCGTCGCGCGGCTCGGTATGGGCGATACGCACCTGGCCCGGCACGTCGTTCGCGCCACCCGTGCCAGCCGCTTCCACGATGAGACGTTCACGTTTCAGGGTATCCGCAAGGGGCAATGCGACGATGCCCCCGACCGAATCACCGCTGACGGCGGCAATCAACGTCCGGATCAGTGCCGGGGTCACGCCGGGACGCGCGGCATCGTGCACCAATACCCAGTCATGCGGCTGGGCACCGAAATCAGACTGTAGCACCGTCAAGCCATTGCGTACGGTGGCATGCCTGCTGTCTCCGCCGCATCGCCTGATCGCGTAGCGCAACCCTTCGAAACGACGCGGATCGAAGGCGGTATCATCCGGCGACAGCGCAATCAACGTCTGCGCAAACTCGGCGCACGCGTCGAATGCCGCCAACGCGTGATACAGCATGTTGCGTCCCGCCACGCTGCGATATTGTTTGGGCAGGCCGCCGCCCGCCCGCGTGCCGGTACCGGCGCACGGAATCAACGCAAAGAGCCGGGCATGCGCAGCACGCCCCTGGGTGCCGCGGCCGCCCGTTGCCGCCACGATCGTGGGCGATGCGTCGGAATCGGCGTTGCCGCCATCAAATACCGGAGGTTCAACCATCTTGTCCGTTGTCTAGGAATACAGAACCTGCTGCCTCTCATCGCTGTATTCGTCCATCCCGATCTTCCAACCGGGCGGATAGAAAAACTCGAGAAACGCCAGCAACGCCGACGGATTCTATAATAATGTTCTTCGCACCGGTGCAACGTGTCGCGCGGCCCCTGCCGCACGACACGCCACACCCTCCGGCGCGCCGAACGGAACACTATGCAAGATACGTCTAAATCCTCCCAGCGAGGCGCACGCGCACGCGCAGGCACCCCCACGTCGAACGCCAATCCATCGGCCGACCCAGCCGCAATCCCGGATCCCCAGGCGCAGGCCGCCGCCGCAAGTGCCTTTGCGGCGATGACCGCGGCCGGATCGCCGGTCCCATTGGTCAAGGCAGGCAAGCGCTATGCCGTCAGCACGCCGCCCGGCTCTTCCGATGCGCTGTTGATCGCACGCTACTTCGCCGCCTACGCGCCGCACCGGTTGTCGGGTGAGACGGCAAATGGGCGCGCTACTGTACAAACCGGCGCTGACGCAAACGCACCGGGCACGCTCGCCGTTGTTTGCGCGAATGCGCTCGATGCGCAGCGACTGGCGACGGAATTGCCGTATTTTGCACCGGGCTTGCGCATCCGCATGCTGCCGGACTGGGAAACACTGCCCTACGACTCGTTCTCGCCACACCAGGATCTGATCTCGGAACGACTGGCGACGCTGCACGAGTTGAGCGCAATCGGCGAGCGCCGTTGCGACATCGTCATCATCCCGGCCACCACCGCGACCTACAGGATGCCACCGGCCTCGTTCCTGGCCGCCTACACGTTCGCCTTCAAGCAGGGGGCCCAGCTCGACGAGGCCCGCCTGAAGGCACAATTGACGCTGGCCAGCTATGAGCACGTCAGCCAGGTGATGCGGCCCGGCGAATACTGCGTACGAGGCAGCCTCATCGACCTCTTTCCGATGGGCTCGCCGCTGCCCTACCGGATCGACCTGTTTGACGATGAAGTCGAATCGATCCGCGCCTTCGATCCGGACTCGCAGCGCAGCCTGTACCCGGTTCCCGATGTGCGGTTACTGCCCGGCCGGGAATTTCCCTTCGACGAAACGGCACGGACGGCCTTCAGGCGCCGTTGGCGGGAGGTGTTCGAAGGGGACCCGAGTCGTTCGACGATTTATCGTGATATCGGCAATGGCGTACCGCCCGGCGGCATCGAGTACTACCTGCCGCTGTTTTTCGATGAAACCGCCACGTTCCTGGATTACCTGCCGGCGAACGCGCACTTGATCATGCTCGGCGATATCGAAGCAGCCATCACCCGCTTCAGCAACGACACGCGCCAGCGCTTCGGCTTCCTGGGGCACGATCGCGACCGGCCGCTGCTGCCGCCGGAACGCCTGTTTCTCTCTGCCGAGGATTTCTTCACGCGGGCCAGGCCCTTTGCACGGCTGGCGCTGACACGTCCCCGTGGCGACACCGACGCCGCGACGACGACTGCCCCGGCGCACACCACGGCATCCGACGCGCCGGATGCCGCACATGCCGATACGGACGCCGCCGCCGGTACACCCGGACACGCTTTCGCGACCGCGCTGCCACTGCTTGCCGTCGACCGCCATGCGGACGATCCCGTCAGCGCGTTGCGTGCCTTCGTGTCGAAGCCGGGACGACACGTGTTCCTCGCGGCGGAATCCGCGGGCCGGCGCGAGACGATCGTGCAAATGCTCAACGACGCCGGCCTTAAGCCGGTCCTGCTCGATGACTTTGCCGCTTTCCTCGGGGGACTTCCGGCAACGAAGAACGCCGCGGCGAAACAGGCGACGACCTTCGCGCTGGGCATTGCTCCGCTCGCGTCCGGTTTCACATTGCCGGACGAACGGATCGCCCTGATCACCGAAACGGAACTATACGGACAGATCGCGCGCCGTGCCGGCCGTCGACGCCAGGAGCAGGCCAGTTCGGTCGACTCGATGGTGCGGGATCTGTCGGAACTCAAGATCGGCGATCCGGTTGTCCACAGCCAGCACGGCATTGGCCGTTATCACGGCTTGGTCACAATGGACATGGGAGAAGGCGAGACCGAATTCCTGCATCTTGAATACAACGGCGCCAGCAAACTCTACGTGCCGGTTTCGCAACTTCACGTGATCTCGCGCTATAGCGGTGCGGACCCTGAGACCGCGCCGCTTCATGCGCTGGGTTCAGGCCAATGGGAAAAGGCCAAGCGCCGTGCGGCGCAGCAAATCCGCGATACCGCGGCCGAGTTGCTCAACCTGTATGCACGGCGCGCGATGCGTCAAGGCCATGCGTTCGATCTATCGCCGCGCGACTACGAGGCGTTCGCGGAAACCTTCGGCTTCGAAGAAACCCCGGACCAGGCCGCCGCGATTGCCGCGGTGATCGCCGATATGACAAGCGGCCGGCCGATGGACCGGCTGGTCTGCGGCGACGTCGGGTTCGGCAAGACCGAAGTTGCGTTACGTGCCGCCTTTATCGCGGTCATGGGCGGCAAACAGGTCGCCCTGCTCTGCCCGACGACACTACTCGCCGAGCAGCACGCGCAGACCTTCTCGGACCGATTCTCGCAATGGCCGATCCGTATCGCCGAATTGTCACGCTTTCGCACCGGCAAGGAAACAACGGCGGCACTGCAGGCAATGGCCGACGGTACCGTCGACATCGTCATCGGTACCCACAAGCTACTCTCTGGCGACGCGAAATTCAAACGCCTCGGTCTGGTGCTGATCGACGAAGAACATCGTTTCGGCGTGCGGCAGAAGGAGCAATTGAAGGCGCTGCGCGCGGAAGTCGACATGCTGGCATTGACCGCCACGCCGATTCCGAGAACGCTGGGCATGGCGCTGGAGGGGCTGCGGGACTTCTCGGTCATTGCAACGGCGCCGCAAAAGCGGCTGGCGATCAAGACCTTCGTGCGTCGCGAGGAAGACAGCGTGATTCGCGAAGCCATGCTGCGTGAACTGAAGCGCGGCGGCCAGGTCTACTTCCTGCATAACGAGGTCGAAACGATCGACGCACGGCGCGAAATGCTCGAGGCGCTGGTCCCGGAAGCGCGCATCGTCGTCGCCCACGGCCAGATGCATGAACGCGAACTCGAACGCGTCATGCGAGACTTCACGGGCCGGCGCTATAACGTGTTGCTCTGCACAACGATCATCGAAACCGGGATCGACGTGCCGAGTGCCAACACGATCCTGATCCATCGCGCGGACCGCTTCGGATTGGCACAGTTGCACCAGTTGCGCGGCCGCGTCGGGCGTTCGCACCATCAAGCGTATGCGTACCTGCTGGTACGGGATGTCGACGGCTTGACCACGCAGGCAACGCGTCGACTGGAAGCGATTCAGCAGATGGAGGAGTTGGGATCGGGTTTCTATCTGGCCATGCACGATCTGGAAATCCGGGGCGCAGGCGAGGTATTGGGCGACAAGCAGTCCGGCGACATCACCGAGATCGGTTTCCAGCTCTATACGGAAATGCTGGCCGATGCGGTCAACGCATTGAAGGCCGGCCGCGAACCCGACTTGATATCGCCGTTGGCGGCCACGACCGAAATAAACTTGCATGTACCGGCAATTCTGCCTTCCGACTATTGCACCGATGTGCAAGAACGTTTGTCACTGTACAAACGTCTGGCAAACTGCGAGACTGCAACGGCCGTGGATACGGTCCATGAAGAGTTGATCGATCGCTTCGGTAAGCTGCCGCCGCAGGCGCAGGCGCTGGTCGAAATTCATCGATTGCGACTGGAGGCGCGACCGTTGGGCATCGCGAAAATCGATGCCTCGGAGGTCGCCATCGCACTGCAGTTCATTCCGAATCCACCGATCGATGGAATGCGGATCATCACGATGGTCCAGAAGAACCGCCATATCAAATTGGCGGGTCAAGACAAGCTGAGAATCGAAGCCAGCAGTCCGGACCTCGCAGTCCGTGTGGGGACGATCAAGGAAACGCTGCGCGCGCTGGGCGCACCAGTGCCACCCTCGCACATTGCGGGCGGCACGACGGCCGGCGGCACCGCCGACTGGCCTCGCGCCGGTGGGTCGGTTGCTGCGCAGGGAAAGGGAAACGCGCCACGGGACCCCGCGCGCAAGCGCCAGGTCGAACGGGGCTAACCGGATGAACGACAAGACGATGGCCTATCCGTCGAATACATCAGGACTTCAGGGACTTCCGACCTTCTCTGCGAGCAGTGCCGCCACGGCCGATATCGTGGCTGGCATTCCGGTTCCCACCCTCGACGATATTGCCGCCGAGCACATGGCGCTTGCGCCCTGGGTTACCCGCACGCCCCATTTCGAGAAAAACGACTTCATCTCGCTGGAAGACACGCAACTCCATTTCAAACTCGAGTTGTTGCAATATGCAGGGACCTTCAAGACCCGCGCCGCCTATTCGAACATGCTGGCGTTGAGTCATACGCAGCGCAGCATGGGCGTCACATGCGCCAGCGCCGGCAATCATGCCGTGGCGGTCGCCTACGCGGCAATGCGGTTGGGAATCAGCGCGAAGATCGTCGTCACCAACGGTGCGATCCGTTCGCGGACCGCGCTGGCGGAACACTACGGCGCCGACGTCGTCGTTGTCCGCAGCGCCAACGCGGCACTCGATGAAGTCGAGCGCATCGTCGCGGAGGAAGGCCGAACTTTCCTGTCGCCCTTTCACGGCTATCGCACCGTACTCGGCACCGCGACGCTCGGCTATGAATGGGCCACGCAAGCATCGAAGCTGGATGCCGTGATCGTTCCCATCGGTGGCGGATTGGCGGCCGGGATGTCCATCGCGTTCCGACTCACTAATCCCGACTGCCGTGTCTTTGGCGTGGAGCCGCGCGATGCCGATGCCCTAGCCCGCAGCATCATGACCGGCGAACCGGTGCGTACGGGTACGCGCGCGTCGTTCGACGAGCGCCTCGCGCCAAACGACGTCGGGCAATATAGCTATGAATTGTGTCGACGCTATCTGGATCGCGTCGTCACCGTCACCGATGCCGAACTGGGCGATGCGATGTTGCGCTTGTTCGACCAGTTGAAAATGGCGGTGGAACCGAGTAGCGCGGCACCGCTCGCGGCCCTGCTCGGACCGTTGCGGCGCGAGTTGGCCGGCAAGCGTGTGGGTATCGTGCTCAGCGGCAGCAATACCGATCCTGACGTCTATTCGCAGCAATTGCTGCGTGCCTATGCTGAGCGCAGCCTTTGATCAAGTCAAGCAACTGGCGTGCGCCCCTCACGGGCGCGTTGACGGCGCAGGGTCAGATGGTTGGCCATCACCACGCCAATTGTCACCACGCTGATAAATAGCGTCGCCAACGCATTCATTTCCGGATTCAGACCCAGACGCACGCGCGAAAACACGATCAACGGCAACGTTGTCGATCCCGGCCCGGAAAGAAACGCGGACAACACAACGTCATCGAATGACAACGTGAATGCCAGGAGCCAGCCCGCCACCAACGCCTGTGACAGCATCGGCAGCGTGATCGTGAAAAACACCCGCAACGGCGTGGCGCCAAGGTCGAGCGCCGCTTCCTCGATCGACGGGTTCAACTCTCGCACACGCGATTGGACGATGACGGCCACGTAGGACATGCACATCATCACATGGCCGATCCATATGGTGAAAAAGCCTCTTTCCGCGGGCCAGCCGATGTACTTGGCGACTTCGACGAACAGCAACAGCAGCGAAATGCCCTGAATCACTTCGGGAATTACCAACGGCGCGTTCAACATACCGCTATAAAGCGTCAATCCACGAAAGCGGCCCATCCGCGCCAACACGAAACCGGCCCAGGTGCCGATGGCGACCGACATGAAGGCGGTTGCCACCGCGATCTTCAGCGATAGCCAAAACGCCGAGATCAGTTCGTCATCGTGGAACAACGCGCCGTACCAGCGTAGCGAGAAATGCGTCCAGACGGTGCCCAGCTCCGATGCGGTGAACGAATAGACGATCAGCGAGATGATCGGTACATACAGGAACACAAAACCGACACCCAGCGACAGACCTCGGACCATCGACCATTTCGGCCTGGCCGACGCGCTGGCGGACAAAGATGCGCGACTCATCGGCTCTGCGCCTCCTTGTTTTGTGAATATTGGAACAACGCCATCGGTACCAGCAGCAGGATTACCATGGCGCAAGTGACCGCAGAGGCCATCGGCCAGTCGGCGTTGCTGAAAAACTCGTCCCACATGACACGCCCGATCATGAGCGTATCGGCGCCGCCCAACAAGCCAGGGATCACATACTCGCCGACCGACGGGATGAAGACCAACATGCAGCCGGCGATGATGCCGTTACGCGACAGTGGTACCGTGATCTGCCAGAACGCCTGCCAGGGTTTCGCCCCGAGATCATAGGCCGCTTCCAACACCGATCGATCCATCTTCACGAGGTGCGCGTACAGGGGCATGACGAGAAATGGCAGATACGAATACACCATGCCGATATAGACGCCCCAGGTCGTGTGATACAACGCGATGGGCGAATGCACTAGACCCGTGGACATCAGGAATTGGTTCAGCAGGCCATTGTTTTTCAAAATACCGATCCACGCGTAGACGCGAATCAGGAAAGACGTCCAGAACGGCAGCATCACCGCCATCAAGTACAAATTGCGCCGACCCGGGTCTGAACGGGCGATTTGATACGCCATCGGATAGCCGATCAACAGGCAGAAGAACGTCGAGATGGCGGCGATTTTCAGCGAACTGACATAGGTCGCGAAATATAACGAGTCCGTCAGCAAGAAAGCATAGTGCCCCAGCTGCAAGCTCACCCGCAGCATGCCGTCGGCAAAGTCAACTAACTGCGTGTAGGGCGGGATGCCCATTTCCTGGTCCGCGAAACTGATCTTGATGACCAGCAGGAACGGAATGAAGAAGAAGAGCATCAGCCACAGGAACGGCACCGCAATGACGGCGGAGCGACCGACATGCGCGCGACGCGCAAGCCGCGCCAGAAGGCCATTACCCTGGCCGGCATTCCCGCCGCTGCCCGGCTGCCCCTGGGCACCACCTTCGACACCACCGCGCGCATGCCGGTCGCCGGTCGATCCGGGTTGCAATGTACTCATGATGTCAGCACGACGCCGGCATCGGCGCCCCAGCTCAGATAGACCGTCTCGCCAATCTCCGGCACGCCGAGACGCGCCAGCGTCAGACTGGAGACATTCGCCACCACGACCATGTCCGACGGCAACCGGACATGGCACATCGTATAAGCACCCATATAAGCAGTCTGCTCCACCGTGCCGATAGTCCAGTTATGTGGTGCCGCTGGCGCCTCGCGACCGACTTCCACGCGTTCGGGGCGCACCGATACCGCAACCGCCATGCCTTCCGGTCCCGTGATGCCGTGCGAAATCAGGATCGGTCTCGACACCGCGGGTGCGTGCACGAGCACGTGATCCGACGCGTCCTCGATAACCTGGCCTTCGAACAAGTTCGTCGAGCCAATGAACTGCGCGGAAAACCGTGAGTTCGGGAATTCGTACACTTCACTCGGCGGCCCGACCTGGACGATTTCGCCCTCGCTCATGACCGCGACACGATCGGCCATGGTCATCGCCTCTTCCTGGTCATGCGTCACCATGATGCACGTCACCCCCACCGCTTCGAGAATCTCGATCAGTTCCAACTGCGTGCGTTGACGAATCTGCTTGTCCAGCGCCGACATCGGCTCGTCCAGCAACAACAATTTCGGCTGCTTCACCAGGCTACGCGCCAATGCAACACGCTGCTGCTGGCCACCCGACAACTGATGCGGTTTGCGGTTCGCGTACTTCCCCATCTGCACCAGTTCGAGCACGCGTGAAACCCGCTCACGCAATTCGCCGCCCCGCACGCCCTCCTGCTTCAATCCATAAGCAACGTTGCCGCTGACCGTCATATGGGGAAACAAGGCGTAGGACTGGAACATCATGTTGACCGGCCGCTTGTACGGCGGCAACGTGGTGATGTCCTGACCGTCTATCAGAATGCGGCCCGCGGTGGGAGCCTCGAAGCCCGCCAGCATGCGTAACAGCGTCGACTTGCCGCAACCGGAGCTGCCGAGCAGCGCGAAGATTTCCTTGCGTGCGATCGACAGCGCGACATGCTTGACGGCCGTCGTATCGCCGAATTGCTTCACGACATCGACGATCTGAATAAACCCTTCGTCCGACGCCGTACGCGCGGCGGCGCGCGACGATGCGTCACGTGCTCTACTCATTACTGGATACTCACTTCACACTCTTGAATAAGGAAAAGGGTGAGGCCACCAACGGCGCCTCACCCCGTACCGGGCCCTCACCCTGCCACTCGGGCCGATCAATGACCCGTTTTCAGTTCGGTCCACAGCCGCGTCTGCAGGCGCAGGATCGCCGGCGGCAACGGCTTCATCAGGAACAACGTCTTCACGACATCAGGCGGAGGATAAATCGCCGGATCTTCGGCAACCGCCTTGCTGACATACTTCCGCGCTTCCATGTTGGCGCTCGGATAGTAGACGGTATCGGTGATGGCCGCGTGCACTTGCGGCGTCTCGATATAGTTGATCCATTTCAGCGCTGCCTCCTTGTTCTTCGCATCCTTCGGAATGGCCATGACGTCGAAGAACACCGGGGCACCGCCCTTCGGAATGAAGTACTGGATCTTGAACGGTTTCTTCGCCTCTTCCGCGCGGTGACGGGCGATGGTGATATCGCCGGACCAGCCCAGCGTGAAGCACACGTCGCCGCCAACCATATCGTTAATGTAGCCCGACGAACTGAATTGGGTGATGTACGGTCGAACCGTCTTCAGCAACGCCAGGGCCTTCTGATAATCCTCCGGCTTCGTGCTGTCGGTCGGCAGGTTCAGGTAGTGCAAGGCCGCGGCAAACACCTGGTCTGGGGCATCCAGCACCGATACGCCGCACTGCTTCAGCTTCGACAGATTTTCCGGTTTGAAAAAAACATCCCAGCTATCGAGGTCTACCTTGTCACCCAGCAATTGCCTGGCCTTCGTAACGTTGTAGCCGAGGCCCGTCGTGCCGTACGCCCACGGCACGACGTACTTGTTGCCGGGGTCCGCACCCGCGACAAGCTTCATCAGGGCCGGATCGAGATATTTCAAATTCGGGAGCTGCGACTTGTCCAGCGGCGTGAACATCCCCGCCGCGATCTGGCGGCCGGCGTAATTGCTCGTGGGCGTGACAATGTCATAGCCGGAATTGCCGGTCAGCATCTTCGCCTGCAACGTGTCATTGCTGTCGTAATTGTCATAACGAACCTTGATACCCGTCTGCTTCTCGAAGTTCGAAACCGTGTCCTTGGCAATATAGTCAGACCAGTTGTAGACATTCAATGTCGTCTGCGCATGCGCCTCCAGGGCCATCCCCAGTCCCGCGATGGCCACCACGGAACCGAGCACGCCGGCGATCATGCCGCGCACGGCAGAACGCCGTTGCGATTGGACATGGACAGGTGCCACCGACCGCTGTTTTCTCATTTTGCTTCCTCCGCGAATACCCCGCATGTTGACGCGGAGTAAAGTACCTGAAACGGTGACAAAATCAAGCTTTGTGCGCAAACCGAACACCGGCGGGTTTCGACGGTATCGCGCAACACACCATCATCCTTCCAACCGAAAAAGCGAAAGCTATCATTATTTCGGACATGAACAAAAAGAAATCGCTTTTAGCTGACGAAGCACTTTCAGTCCGATGTCCGTACCGCCGCTGTTGCGCAACGGCACGGTTGTTGCTGCTGCACCGCGGTGACGCTTCAATATTCTACAAATGCGAATAGGAATCGTTATCATAAAGAAAAATTTACTTGTAAATGATTTATGGCGTCGTCACACCTGCCGCAAATCGATGAATAACGTTCTGAACGTTTAACCTAGCCTGTCCTTGGAGCACCTGCCTATGAATCATGACGTCGTCAACGAGCCTGCCTCCGGCGCGCGTGCTATCTGTGTATTGGGCCACGCGGGCGCGGCCGGATGCGTTGACGATGCGAACGTCGAAGGACAACCCGCGATGGACGGCACCGACTCAACGGCGCATTCACACGCCGGATCGGGTGTTACGGCGGTTCCCACGCGTTGGATACGGTTCGTCGGCGCGGGTGCGATGATAGCGGTGGGCTACATGGACCCGGGTAATTGGGCGACTGACCTGGCTGCCGGCGCGCAGTTCGGCTACACATTGCTCAGTGTCGTGCTGCTGGCCAGCGTGGCGGCCATGTTGCTGCAATGGACCGCCTCGCGCGTTGGCCTGGTTACTGGCCGTGATCTTGCGCAGCTTTGCCGCGAGCGCTTCGGGCCACGCACCGCGCGATACCTGTGGATCACCAGCGAAGTCGCGATCATTGCCTGCGATGTCGCGGAAGTGGTCGGGAGCGCCGTGGCGTTGCAACTCCTGTTGGGCGTATCGCTGACGGTAGGCGTCGTCTTGTGCGCCGTCGGCACCATTGCCTTGCTGGGCCTCAAGCGATTTGGTTCTCGCGCGATCGAGATCGTAGTGACGGCGCTGATCCTTTTTGTCGGCGCGTCGTTCGCGGCACAACTGGCGGTGGCGCATCCGGACTGGCACGCCGTTGCGCAAGGCCTGGTGCCCACGGCAGACCTGGTTCGCCATGCAGGCATGCTCTGGCTTGCCGCCGGTATTCTCGGCGCCACCGTCATGCCGCACAACTTGTATCTCCATTCAGCGCTGGTCAAGCACTACGCGCATGCTGACCATGGCGTCGGGCACGTGGCCACTGCCTGCGCCAGGGAGCAAGACACCGCGCGGCGTAACCGTGTGACCGGGATTTTCATCCGCGGCTATCGTGCGGCCATGACAGGCGAGGCGCTGCCACGCGAGCCTATATCCCCAGGGGCACCGGCGTTGATCGATCGTGCGCTGCGGACCGTCGGTTTTGATACCTTCGCGTCCTTGACGTTCGCTTTTCTGATCAATGCCGCGCTGCTGATACTAGCGGCATCGGTATTCCATGCAGCCGGTTGGACCCAGGTCGATGACCTCGGTGACGCCCACCGACTGCTATCTCCCCTGGTTGGCAACGGGTGGTCGGCAACGTTGTTCGCCTCCGCCTTGCTCGCCTGCGGCTTGAACTCGACTGTCACGGGCACCCTCGCCGGCCAGGTCGTCATGGAAGGATTCATGCGATGGCGGCTGCGTGACTGGCAGCGCACCTTGCTGACCCGCGCGTTGGCACTAGGTCCGGCATTATGGGCGGTGGCATGGTTCGGCCCTCAAGGATCAAATAGATTGCTGGTAGCCAGTCAGGTCGTCCTGTCGATGCAATTGCCGCTGGCCGTGATCCCCCTCATGATCTTCGCGCAGAACCGTCAATTGATGGGCCAATGGGCCGTGCGTGGTATCCGTGGCTGGGTAAACTGGGCCATCACGGCGGCAATCCTGATGTTGAACGGCATGCTAATCCTCCAGTTTCTGCAGTAAATTCGCGCGAAATCGGATTGCAAGCAAGCAGGGATTCCGCACGGTATAGTCGATGAGAACTTTCTGAATACGCATCCTTCGCCCTGCCAGCCATGCCACTACCTGCTTCGTCGCACGCTACCGTGCCTTCCGGCATCGTCGTCCGCTTTCTGGACGATCTCGTATCCAACGTTTCGGACGTGCAAACGCACCCGAAAGCGGCGCGGCGTCTTGTGAAGCCGACGTCACCGGCCATGCCGATCTTGGCGCCGATCCGTATCTCGCCACTGCTGACGAAGATGCTCGGAGGCACCGTGCTACTGGCCGCGGCCGCTGGAACCGCGCGTGCGGATGTGACCGTTGTCTCCCCCCCGACCGTCGTCCCAGCGTCGCTGCCGATGCGCGTGACGCTGTTATTCGCCGAAGATACGGAAAATCGTGCAAATCCAACCAATGGCGCGAGGCGCAACAGCGTGCGGTACACCGTACCGTCCACGCTGAAAGTGGCGCTCACCAGCGGAGACTTGCCCCCACAAACTTTGACACTGACCCGCGATCCGAAAGCGCCGGAATTCCTGTCGTTGCGGCCGGGGCAGTTCCGACGCATTTCCTACAGCGCCCCCTGGCCGACCGATGCTCGCGGCACAGTCCGCGTACAGGTGGCGGACTTCAATGCATCGCCCGCCCTGGTCACACTTGATCGAGGCAAACAGCAAAATCTGACGATTGCCGCCAACCAGGCAGCAAGCGCGATCGGACCGGGTGCCGCCGAAGGCAGCGAGCGCGCACATGGTGCGGAGCATGGTCCAGCCGCGACACTGCCGAACGCCACTCCGGGTACGGCAGCATCGCCAACAACCACGACGGCAACCGGCGCGGTACCGGCAAGTGATGCGTCGATCGGTCAGCAACAGGCCGCCATTGCGGCAACGAACCCGGAGAGCCGTCTGTCTTTTTATGAACCGATGTATATCGGCGTAGGCCGGAATGGCCATACCACCGCACGCTTCCAGTTGAGCTTCAAATACCGGATCGTCAAGCCGGCCGATCCCCGTTCGCGCAGCCTCGTCGACAACCTGTACTTCGGCTATACACAGGTCTCAATATGGGATTTGAGTGCGAATTCGAAGCCGTTCCGCGACACCAGCTACAAGCCATCGATTTTCTACTATCTACCGGATACGGGCCTGCGTGGCCGCTGGTTCGATTCGCTCGGCTTCCAGGCGGGGCTCGAACACGAATCGAACGGCCAGGCCGGCAACGACTCGCGCAGCATCAACATTGCCTACGTGCAGCCGATCGTTCATTTCTCGATGCCGTGGTCGACCCAGTTGACGTTGGCGCCGAAGATTTACTATTACCTGCAGAAGAGCGAAAACTCGGACATCGCGAAGTACCGCGGCTACACCGACTTCCAGATCCGGTACGGCCGTCCGGACGGGCTGGAATTGTTCACGACGCTGCGCAAGGGCAATCATGCGCTGTACGGCAGTATCGACGCGCAACTGACCTATCCGGCACAGCGCCTGTTCGGCGGTGCCTTCGGCGGCTATGTATGGGTGGGGTATTTCAACGGGTATGGACAGAGCTTGCTGGATTACAATAACCGCCAGCACTGGAACGTTCGCGTGGGCTACAGCATTTATCGGTGACACGGTAAAGGCGCACGGGGCGTGACCATCGTATTTTCACCTCGATGTATGTCTGATTCACCGTAATGACCCTGAAAACCGACGCAACGACCGTCTCTGCCTCCGACCTTCATGACACACCGGACAGTCCGTGCATCGGCGTTTGCTCAACGTTGTTCGACGACGTCTGCAAGGGCTGCGGCCGGACCGCGGTCGAGGTCAGCAACTGGGTGTTCCTCAGCGATGAAGAGAAACGTGCGGTCTGGCACCGCATCAACGCCGAGGGTACCGCGCTGCGCTTTACGCGTCATACGCCCCCCAAATCCGGCACATGAGCACAGGTTCCTGAATAAACGCGCGCGCATCGCATGGTGATGAAAAAAACCTCCCGGTAGCGTGACATATGCGTCCCGGACGTGGGTCCGGGCGTCGATACGGCACCGTCAGGAGGCATTTCTCCCCACGTCGCCCGGTCAGCGGGCAACGCGCAGGACGACTTCAATGGATACCCTGCGACTGCAGGTATTCCTCATAGGTACCGTGGTAATCGACAACTTCGCCGTTCGGGCGGATTTCGATGATCCGCTGCGCCAGGCCGCTGACGAATTCCCGGTCGTGCGAGACGAATACGAGCGTGCCAGGAAAACGATCCAGCGCCGCTTGCAGCGATTCGATCGATTCCATGTCCATATGGTTCGTCGGCTCGTCCATCAGCAGCACATTGTGCTTGCCGAGCATCAGTTTGCCCCAGATCATCCGCCCCTTTTCACCGCCGGACAGCACCTTGACCGACTTGCCCACATCGTCGCCGCCAAACAGCAAACGTCCCAGCGTTCCCCGTAGCACCTGGTCGTCGTCGCCTTCCTGCGCATATTGCGAGATCCACTCTGTCAGCGTCATCGGCTGTGGGAACATCTCGTTGGTATCCTGCGGCATGTAGCCGACATTGGCGTTCTCGGCCCACTTCACCACGCCTTCGTCCGGGGGCAACTGACCGAGCAGCGTGCGCAACAGTGTCGTCTTGCCGGCACCATTCTCACCGATGATGGCCACCTTCTCGCCCGCCTGGACCGTGACGTTCGTCTTCTGGAATAACGTCCGGTCGTACGACTTCTTAAGGTTTTCAGCCGTCACGGCCAGATTGTGCAGCTTTTTTTCGAACTCGAAACGGATGAACGGATTCTGCCGCGATGATGGCTTGATGTCCTCCACCTTGATTTTATCGATCATCTTGCGACGGCTGGTTGCCTGGCTTGCCTTCGACTTGTTCGCCGAGAATCGACGGACGAAATCCTGCAGTTCGGCAATCTTTTCCTTCGCCCGCGCGTTGTTTGCCACCGCCCGTTCGCGCGCTTCCGTCGATGCACGCATGTAGTCGTCATAGTTGCCCGGATAAACCTTCAACGTCCCGTAGTCCATATCCGCCATGTGCGTGCAGACCTGATTCAGGAAGTGTCGATCATGGGAAATGATGACCATCGTCGAATCGCGCTGATCCAGTACGTCACCCAACCAACGGATCGCGTTGATGTCCAGGTTGTTGGTCGGTTCATCGAGCAACAACACATCAGGATTCGAAAACAGGGCCTGCGCCAGCAATACACGCAGTTTCCAGCCCGGAGCGACTTCGCTCATCAGGCCGTTATGCTGTTCCATCGGCACGCTCAGACCAAGCAGCAGTTCCCCGGCGCGGGCTTCCGCAGTATAGCCGTCATATTCGGCAAATTTGGCTTCCAGGTCCGCCGCGCGCATGTAGTCATCCTCGGTGGCATCCGGATTGGCGTAGATCGCGTCGCGCTCGGCCATCGCCGCCCACATCTCGGTGTGCCCCATCATCACGACGTCGAGGACACGCATGTCCTCATAGCCAAACTGGTTCTGCGACAACTTACCCAGTCGCATGTGCGCATCCAGCGACACATTGCCAGCCGACGGCTCAAGGTCACCGCCCAGGATTTTCATGAACGTGGATTTGCCGCAACCGTTCGCGCCGATCAGGCCGTAACGATTGCCTTCGCCGAACTTGACCGAGATGTTCTCGAACAAGGGCTTCGGCCCGAACTGCATGGTGATATTCGCGGTGGACAGCACTGGTGATCTCGATAAATACGAATGAATGCCAAAAACGGCGCGGGGCGCGTTGCGGACCACGCTCGCCATCCCGCCACAACCGTGATGCGGGGCCGGGAAAGCGGAGCCGGAATGTCGGGAAACAGGGATGACACGCCCGCGCATCGCGGACGGCCCAGACAGCGCCACACGGGTGAACGCCAAAACACGCCTACGTCAATCCGGTATTTTACCATTCGCGGCGCCCGTGCAGGCGTTCGCGCGATATGACGTGCCGGTCAAGAAGTCGACAACGTGGGATAGTCCGACACGGTTAACGTAAAACCATGGGAGCCGGACTGCAAACGGGCCGTTGCACCGAATGGCAAGGTAACGATGTCGTCAACATGCCCGAACGGCAAGCCCCACACAATCGGCACGCCGGACACGGCACCGATCTGCGCCATCGTCGTGGCCAGCGTGTAGCCGTTGTTATAGTCTTGCGCGCCGTCGGCACCGGTGAAATGACCGAGTACGATGGCACGTTGCCGTTTAAGAATACCGCACAGATGCAGTTGGTACAGCACTCGTTCGATCCGATAGGGTTGCTCGTGGACGTCTTCCAGAAACAGGATGCCTCCCTCGATAGGTGGCATATAGGGTGTGCCAGCGAATGCGCCGAGCGTCGCCAGATTGCCGCCCCACAGGATGCCCTCCACATCGACGTGCGGCTGATCGGGCAGCGTCCCGTCGATCGTGTAGCGGGACGACTGGATCAATGACCAGAAATGCGTTTCGGTAAACCGGCTGACAATGTCAGCACCAAAATTCGATGCCAGCATCGGCCCGGCAAAGGTCACCATGCCCGCTTTTTGATATAGAGCGAGATGCAGTGCGGTAATGTCACTGTAGCCGGTGATGATGGGGCAGCGAGCGCCCGGTGCAGTGAAACGTTCGCGCAGCGCGCCGTAGTCGATGCCGTCGAGAACACGAACCACCCCGTAGCCCCCTCGCACCGCCATGACGATGTCGGGCACCGCGACGGCGGGATTCGCCAGGTCCAGCCAGTCCGAAAGGCGCTCGGTGTCGGTCCCGGCAAAGCGCTCGAACTTGCGACTCGCCGCCCCGGCGGCGGCGAGGTGATGCCCCCGCGCTCGCAAATAAGCGACCGCACGGGCGACCCGCGCCAAATCGGCATAACCCGACGGCGCAACCAAGCGAATATCGCAAGGTCGCTGCGGGACGTCGCGAAGGGAATCGCCGCCATCGCACGACAACGCGTCATCAAACGCATCACCATCGGTCTGGCCCGCCGTCGACATCATCTGGCTAGTCATCTGGTCAAGCAAAGTGCGCATGAAGCCTCCAAATCATTACTGTCTCGCTGGGTCGATCGACTATTGGCCGTCACCGTCGCGCGCGTCCGACACGCTTACCTCCGCTACCGGCGCCTCGGCTTTCGCGATCCGAGCCGCCTTGACGGCCGCCCGCCGCGCCGCGAAGAACGCCCGCAAGTCCGCTGCGCATTCGGCTTCCAGCAGGCCGCCCTGGACTTGGGTGTGATGATTGAGTTGCGGCGCGCCAAACAGGTTCACCACGCTTCCGGCCGCTCCGGTCTTGGGGTCCGGCGCGCCGTAGACCACACGCGCGATTCGGGAGTGCATGATGGCACCCGCGCACATGGCGCAAGGCTCCAGCGTCACAAATAATTCGCAGCCTGGCAAACGGTAATTTTGCAATGCGATGGCCGCCGCACGCAATGCGATCATCTCGGCATGGGCCGAGGGGTCATGTCGCCCGATCGGTTGGTTGAATCCGGTGGCGATGATCTCATCCCCCCGGACAATGACCGCGCCCACGGGCACTTCGCCGCGTGCCCGTGCCTGCCGCGCGGCGTCGAGCGCACACCGCATCAGGCGCGCGTCCCGCTCCGACCACAGGTCCGGAACCTTGGCAGGCGACGAGAATCCGTCATCGGTGGAATCGGACTTCAAGGAAAGGCTCTTTTATCTAACAGCGGTCAGACGACATGTAAGGCAGTATATGAACCGCCGTGCCGTTTCGAATCAGCGCGCTTCGGCCGCGAAACGGTGTCGCGGCGCCACCCACTGTTCGCGGCCGGCCACCAACGGGAGATCACGCTCGCCGGGTGCAGTGGCAGCCACCAAGGCGTACAACGCGCTGACGGTCTCTGACAATGCAGCGGGAAACTGCATCCCGCGCAGCAGATGCCCCAGCAGCAATGCCGAAAACACATCACCCATGCCATTCGGCAAGGGATCAAGCGGCACACGCGGGGTGGCGACTTCCCAGGCGCCGTCGGCATCGATACCCAGCGTCAGCAGTTCGACATCGGCTGGCGCGGCAACATCGGCAACGCCGGACGCGGAGGCGGGTGTGTCGACCTCTCGCCGCGCGGTGTGATCACCGGTGAAACTGGTGATCACGATGATACGCGGTCCCGGCCGTCCTGGCGCGCCCAGCATGGCGCGCGCCGCGACAATTGCCTCGTCGACACTGCGGACCGGCGCGCCATGCAGCCATTCGAATTCGAAGTGATTGGGCGTGATCACCGTCGCCATTGGCACTGCGCGATCACGTAAGAACGCCGGGATACCGGGACGCACGAAGACACCGCGGCCGATATCACCGATAACCGGATCACACAGGTACAGCATATCGGGATGACCACGACGAATCTCGCTTACCGCGGCGAGGATCTGCTCGCCCGTGGCGGCGTCACCGAGGTAACCGGACAGCACCGCGACGCAACGCTGCAGGATGCCGCGCGCACGAAGGCCCTCCAGCACCTCACCAATATGGGACGCCGGAAAAACCTGGCCTTTGAACTCGCCGTAACCGGTATGGTTCGAGAACTGAACCGTATTGACCACCACGGGCTGGATGCCGAGCAGTTGCAGCGGCAACACGGCAGCGGCGTTGCCCACATGGCCGAACGCGACATGGGACTGTACGGACAGCACCAATGGCGCCGGTGACAAGGGTAACGTGTCAGCGACGGCGGTAACCGTCCCTAACACAACCGGCGGCGTGCATGCCGTCATCGACTGCGCTTGCCGCTGGTACGCGTCGGCGTCCCAGCGGTCGGCAAGCCCGCGTTCTGCTGACGTTGCAGGTCAGCCAATTGCTTTTGCAGGTCGGCCAATTGCGCCTGGGCGGCACGATTTTCCTCCGCCAGTTGCGCCATCTGCGCTTCCGACTGGCGCTGGCGTTCGTTGACCGCTTCCTGCTGCGTCTGTTGAATCGCAAGGTCGGCCTGGATACGCGCGGCCCGTTCCTTATTGACGTCGATCAGCATCTCGGTCTGACTACGCTGCGCCGCCAATTGCACGGCACGAATCTCGGACTGCGCCAGATCCGATGTCTGGGCGGCGAAATCGCGGAAAATCGCATCGGCACGCGCCATATCGGACGTCTTGACAACACGCCAGAAATTCTTGCGCTCGAACAACGCGACATAGTACGTCGTGTCGTTGGTTGCCATCAACAGACTGGCACCGTAGCTGCCGTTATACACGGTGCGAAGTTCGGCCAATTCCTTATTCGCGATCCGACGCTGCAACTCCGCGACGTTCCCCCCATTGGTCGCCACATCCTGCGCCGTCGGCGTGCCCGCAGGCGCCCCCGATTGCGGACGCATCGCCTGTGCCTGACGCGATGCGTCCGCATTCAGCGCCGGCAGGTTTTCCTTGCCGCCGTTCACTTGCTGAACACCGGCCTGCCCGGCCTGCTGAGTGGCAAGCGACTGCGCATGGACGACAGGTACTACGCAGAACCACACCGCACCAGCCAGCATGCCGCCTACTGCCAAGCGGATGCCCGCCGCACTCGCATCAACTGCGATCATTCACCCTCTCCCTTCTCGCGTTGCCGGTTCTTCGTCGAATAATTGATATTTGCGCATCTTTTCCCACAACACCTTACGGCTGATGCCCAACGCTGTCGCGCTGGCCTGTCGGCGCCAGCCGTTTTCCTCAAGAACCGCCATCACGCGGGATCGTTCGCCCGTATCCCACCGACCACGATCCACACTAGGCGTGGCCAAGGACGACACCGCGACTGCTTCGCGCTCGGTTCGTGCTGCCAGCAACATTCGTTGTATACGGACAACATCCCAATGCCCTAGCTGTCGGACCACGACAGCGATTCTTTCGGCCAAATTTCGCAACTCCCGCACATTACCCGAAAAACGCATATTAGACACCGCATCTGTGAGCCAGTACGGTATTTCCGGCAATGATTTCGCGCGCTCCGCCCCAATAACATGGGTAAAAAAAGACTTAAATATGGCGATTTTATCGGCCGCTCCCCGACTTTCCAGATTTGGCACCAATAATTCGATCACCGCTATTCGATAATACAGATCGGCACGAAACCGATCACTGGCGACCAATTCCAGCATGTCGCGGTTGGTCGCGGCGATTAACCGGAAGTCCACCTTGATTGCCGCGGTGGAACCGAGCCGCATCAATGTGCCGTCCTCCAGCACCCGCAACAACTTGACCTGTTGGAACACGGGCAGATCGCCGATCTCATCCAGGAACAGGGTGCCGCCCGATGCCTGTTCGAAAAAACCACGATGCTGTGCCGCCGCTCCTGTGAAAGCGCCCTTCGCATGACCGAAGAATAGTGACTCAAACAGTCCTTCCGGGATCGCTCCGCAGTTTACCGCAACAAAAGGGCCTTTCCCATATTGGGTATGCCCTTGATGCAGTCGATTAGCAATGCGCTCCTTGCCCACCCCGGTCTCGCCGTGAATCAGCACGCTTGCATCGCAATCGGCAAACAGATCAACTTCGGTCAACAGTTGTTGCATCGGCTCGGAGTCGGCGATGAACACATCCGTGTCGCGAATCGGAGACAGCGACGCGTTGACCTGTTCCACGACCTTCATCACGAGCGAGCGCAGCTCGGCGGCGGTGAAGTCCAACGGCAGGACATAGCGATAGTCCGCGGGATAATCACCCACGCCGCGACCGTCATGACCACGCGGCGCCGCTCCCACCCAGATCACCACCATGCCTTGGGTGGCTTCCCAGTCACGCGACCAGTTTGCCCCGTCGATGGCGCTCACGCTCACGATGGCGAGGCTGCGCGGCGAGCGCTTGCCGGCCGGCATGTCATGGTCGACTCGGCGTACCGTGCTGTCCGGCCCGCTCAGGCAACGTTCCACGCGGTCGAAGATATCGACATAGCCCTCGACTACATAGACTTCCAGTCCGTCGAGAAAGGTCAGGTCTTTAATCATGTTCAAATCGCGTGAAACGCGTATTCCCTCTTGTGCCGCATGCGGCGTAGTGCGACGTTACTTGACCAGTCGCACGTCGGTTCCCAGACAGTTCAAGCTCAGCAGCTTCAACGTGGCCTGACCCAGATTCGCGCCCAACAAGCTTTGCAGCGCGTTTGATAAAAGAAGCCCAAGCGAATTCAGAACCGGCTGCAGCAAATTCGCGACAAGTCCCGCCGTTGCCAACAAGCTGTTGTAGACCGTTGTGCCGTTCGCCGTTGCCGTACCCGACAACTTCGACGCCAGACATGCCTGGGCGTTGCCCAGCAAGCCACACGGGTACAGCAGCCCGGACACCAGGCCGCCGACGATCTGCTGCACCGACGTCAACAATGACGACACCGCGCTCACCGTCCCGGTCAGCAAACTCGCCACCGTCACTTGCTGCCCGCTCAGGACCTGCGTTCCCGTGGAAGTCAGCGCGGAGGACAACGTGGCGAGCGCGCTCAGACCGGTCTGCGCCGCAGTCGCGGCGGTGGACAGCGTGCTACCCGTCGCGCCCAGCAACGCCGATGCCAACGTCGTACTGCCGGTCGCGCTATTGCTGCCTGAGGAAGAGCCTGTCACGCCAGTCGCCGTGGACGCCCCCGGCAGCAAGGACGCGACCAGTTGCGTATTGAGCGCAGTCAGCACTTGCGACAACGTCGTACCCAAGGACAGCGGATTGCTGCCCGTGGTCACGCTCTGACCGGCGGACAGCGTGTAATCGCCGTCGTTCGCGAAACCCTGCAACGTCAGTCCGGCGTTGATCTTCGCCAACCCACCGACCAGCGACAGAATCGTCTGGGAGCCGACCCCGGCGCTGCAACTGGTGGCCGGATTCATGACCGATGCCGCCGTGATATTGCCCACGCACGACTGCAGCAACGGATTCGTCACATGAAAGCTGGCCAGGTCGTTATAGCTGCTGTCACGTGCGGTACAAAGCGATGTCAACGTGGCCTGCGCACCGGTGACGTCAATCTCGATCGGCAGATCGAAACTCGCAACAAGGCCAAGCAACGGTACCGATCCGGTCAAGCCCGCGGAGGTGATATGCGCATAGACGCGCACCTGCGCAGCGTAGGCAGTCGCGCCAACACCACCGATGCCGATCGAAGGCGGTGCGACCAGGTAAGTCTGCGCGGTAATGCCGCCGGCACCGATCGCCGCCCCGATCGCGCTGTTCTTGTTCGCGATGCCCAGTGCCGTGGTGATTACATCGAGCGCATTCAACTGCGCATTCAACACACTGGTGGCAACGGAGGTGGAAGTGGAGGACGGGCTGTCCATCGTCATCAGTCCCCGCGACGTCGCACCGGTCGACAACAACGGAATCGATGCATTGCCCGCCACGCCGCTCAGTCCGAGCGTCGTGGACAGGCTGGACACGCCGGTAACCGAGGCGACCGCACTGACCAGTTGGTTCATCGTTACCGAATTCGTCGATAGCAGCGCGTTCAGCCCGGCCAGCGTGATATTGGTCGGCACCGTATAACCCAGTGCTCGCAGTAACGAGATCATGCTCACATTCACATTGGCCACCGCGCTGCCGCACAAAGCGGAGGCATACAGCGAACAGATCAAACCGGAACCGATCGAGAAAACCGCCACCGGCGTGCCGTTGCGGATCGCGATGGCTTGCGCATAGACCTGGGAAGAAGGCATCCAATCCGGCGCGAATGGCATCTGCCCCGTGACCGATACCCGGATGGCATTCGGATCGGTCGCCGGTATGCCGCTCAGAATCGTGTAGTGATCGGTGGCCGCGGAACTCGGACTCCAGTTGCCGCAGTCGACGACCAGCGAGGTTGTCGTGGCGTTCAATGCGGCATTGCTCGTCGCAGCGGCGATCGCGGAACTGCAATTGACACCACTCAATGTCTGCGCACCGGCCAACGCCGCCATGTCCGCGACATTCTGCATCTGCCGTCGAAGATAGTATTGATAGCCCAGCACCAACGACTCGAGCAGCACGATGCCGACCAGCATGAATAGCCCGATGGTCACGGCCATCGAGCCGCGTTGCGCGCCACGCCGGCCATGCTGGAATGACAAGGTGTGCGAATCGTGCAAGCGCGACACGCCGGCGACACGCCTCGGGTTCATTTGATCAGCACGTCCGGTTCGAGTTGCACGGTCGTGCTGGCGGTGAGCGTCGTCGGCAGAACGAGATTCAGGAACGGCAATGTTGGCACCAGGGGTTTCGAGGCGTAGTTATAGCTGGCCGTGACCTTCAGGCACGATTGGGTCGACAGATACGGACAAGCCGTGGCGCTTGGCGTGGAGGTGACGCAAGCGGTACTGCCCAGCCAGGTGGTGGCGTTGTTGACCGCCGCGCACGCTGCCGTGATCGGGCTCGTGCTATAGCGCAGCGCGGCACGCGCGCCTTCGCCGACCGCCAGCGTCAATGTCTGCTGTGCCAGCAGGATCAGCGCCCAGGTGATCAAGCCATAGACCAGCAGGAATACCACCGGAAACACCAAGGCAAACTCGACCGCGGCCACGCCGCGCTGCTGGCCACGCGTGTCCTGCGCACGCGGGCGCCGTCGCCCGCGCGACGGCGTTCGATCGACAGCCGTTACATGCGGACCGGCGCTTTGTCCATGCGCACCCAGCGCAGTGGTCGGGACACACCGTGCGCCGGCACGCGCAACCGCGGCACCGGCCAGGACGCGCACCACGCGTACCACCATCGCGGGCCCCGCCCGACGCGTTTGCGCGCGCATTGTCGCGCGCATCCCCCTGCTAGCTTCCATCATTCCTCTCCGCACCCTGCTTTCGGGCCCCTGCCCGCGCTGCCATTCGCTACCGCGCAACGGCGGCCATCACCGCCTCACATCCATTCACGCTCGCGCCTACCCGGTCGACGCTGTCATCACATCCGTCAAAGGCGGCTTACGACCCGCCACTGTTATCACTGCGCACCCGTTGCTGAAAGAACTCCGGCACCGGATGCGTGAAGGTGTCGCTGTACCGCTTGTACGCGGCCGATGTGGCGTCACCCGTCATTGGTTGCGCTGGCCCGGCGGCCGCGCCACTGACCTGCAACGACAGCAGATGACGGGTCGCACGCCCCAATCCATCGCGTTCGTCGGGATCATCCGCCGTCGCCAATCGATTGGGGTCGGCGGCATGACTTCCTGGTGTGGACCCGCTCGATTGCGGCCAGGCCCGCGCGCCAGGCAACAGCATTGCCAGCGCCATAACCCAACTCGCGCCGATCGCCGTCCGCCTCCATCCGCGGTGCACGTTGGGACAACGACCCAGCCCATCCGCGTGCATTGTTCTCTGATCCTTCATCTCGCCACTCCCTCCAAACGCGGCTTCATCACGGCGCTGATACGCTGAATGAGATATTGCGTGGATACCCCGACTTCGCTGGCACCGCATCACCTCGCCCGGTCAGCGCGTTTGTGCAAACCGCTGCAAAACGGAACCACCCTGCCACGCCACGGCATCATTGCGTACCTGGCGTGTGGTGGGATCGTCAGGCATCGTCGGACGCACGGCACCGTCGTCGCGGCCGTACACAGCCGGACCCGCATCGCCAGTGGCCCGCTCGCCGCCATCATGCGTGCTTGCGCCACCGTGGCCGACGCGCATGGATGCCGCCATCGATCGGGTGGTACGTTGCGCTTCAGGCGACATCTTGGCGCGAACCATCACGGCATCGGCTTGCGCGGCCTGCCCGGAAAGCATCAAGTAAAGCGCCAGGTTCGCGATCACCTTCGGATTTTCCGCGGCGAGTTCCGCCGCCTGCGCGACCGGAATCCGCGCACCCGCAACATCGCCGTTCAGCAAGCGCGCATAAGCAAGGTCGTTCAGGTAGGACACGTTCGTTGGATCAAGCGCCACGGCCGTTTGCAACGCCACCATGGCACCGGCGTTATCATGCTCGTCGGCCAGCGCCCGCCCCAAACCATGCTGCGCGGCGGCGGCCGTGTCGCCGTTCGTCCACTGTCGATAAACCGCGATCGCGGCGGCTGGCTGCCCGGTCTCGCGCAATGCATCACCGCGCAGCAGCGCGATGTCGCCGGCCTGTCCATAACGCTTCTCGAACGCATCGATGTGTGCAAGCGAGGCGAAGTACAAGCCCTTTGCCTGCATCTGTACGATCAGCGACAGATATAACCCGCGGTCATTCGGCGCCTGCGGCTTTTGGTCGATTTGTTGACGCGCGATCTGCTGGTCGCGCCACAGCGTATCAGCCGTGGTGGTGCGCGACGCACAGGCGGCCAGGGACAGCACCACGCCGACAAGCGCGATGAGCGCGAGCGGCGCCGCGCCCTGCCGCGTCGCGCGACGTAGATTCGGATGCCCGATGAAGACAGGCTTCATTCCATCCCTCCAAATTGCGACACGCCACGAATGATCGCGATAAAACCGGCGCCACCTGTCACGATGATCAGCGCAGGCAACAGCGTGGTCACCATGACGCCGGTCATCTTCACCGTCAATTGACCGATGCGCGCTTTCAAGTCCAATCGGCGACGTTCCCGCATGCGGTCGCCAAACTGGCGCAACGGCTCCTGAACGCCACCGCCATAACGATCGACCTGGACGATCAGTTCCGCAATGGATGCCATGTCGTCGTTCTTGTAGACGGTGGCAAAACGTTGCAGCGCGGACTCACGGGTTTGTCCGCTGCGGTACTGCGCGCTCGCATGTTGCAATTCCGTCACCAACACCGGCATCGATGGCGCAAAATCCTGCTCGATCAATTGCATTGCCTGATCGACACTCAGGCCCACGCCCTGGAGTAACCGCAACAGGTCGACGAGCAACGGCAATTCCGCGTCCGCGCGCTTGCGGCGTGCCGCGGCGCGCTTGCTCATCACGTATTTCGGCGCCATGTAGCCAACGCCAAACCCGAAGAACACGGTCAGGCAAGCAGCCAGCACCGAACCCTTGCCTAACAAAAGATAGCTACCCAGTGGCAATGCGATACACAACGCGGCACGCGCGAGGAAGAACCACGCGCGCCCGACCACCGTGTCCACACCGCACTGATCCAGCAACACGCGATCCTCATCCGCCACGAGGGACTGACCTATCGATGTCGCCAACCCGCGTACGCCGATGTCTTCAATGCGGTCGCGCCACCCCTGCCGCTTCGATGGCTTTGCGGCCACCGTCTTGCCCGCCCTTGCGGCAACGGCTTCGTCGAGACGCATCGAACGCTTATGCAGCGAACGTGCCCGCGACATCAGTGCCGCGCCAACGACGCCGGCTGCAAGCGCGGCCAAGATCAGCGCCAGTGCGATCAGTCCTTCCGTGGTGGCATTCATCATTTCGCGTTCATTGCGTCCTGGTGGTCACACCGATTTCGCCATCCGATAAAGCATGACGCTACCCAGCGTCTGCAATGCGGCAGCCCCCAACAACATTCGCGCACCGATCGGGTCTTCCCACATCCCCAGGAAGAACTGACGGTTGAAGCACATTAGAAACAGCGCGACGGCCAACGGCAGTGCGCCGAGAATCCACGCGGAAAGGCGGGTCTCCGCGGACAACGCCACCAGTTCGTCCCGTGCCTGTTCCGTGTCGCGCATGAAGCCCGCGATCCGTTCGAGTACCTGATCACTTCTACCGCCAAACTTCGTCGACACGCCCAGCACCGCGCCGATCATCAGCAATTGGTCGATGCCATAAAGCCGCGCCACTTGCTTTACCGCCGTATCCAATTCGACGCCCGCGCGATTCATCTGCGCCGCGCGTTCGAGAATCGCGCCCAAAGGCTGCGCCGTCTTCGGCGCCAATTGCTGAAAGGCGGAATTCAAACTCGTGCCCACCGTGACCTGGCGCACCATGAGATCCAGAAACACCGGCAGTTGTCGCACGATCCGATTGCGTCGGCGCCCGATGCGCAGGTGCAAAAGCAACGCACAGACGGCACTGCCGAACACCAGCACGAACGCGCTCATCTCCCACCCCACCAGCAGCCAAGCCAGCAACGCCGCGCCAACAAGGGCGCCGATGCGGGTCGCCAGCCAACGACCGGGTGCCGGGATATCCGCACGCAGGACCATGCTTTCGACCCAGGGCGCGGCCATCACACCCGCATACCATTGCCGCACCGGCGAACCGGTACCGTCCTTCCTGGCCTTCGCGCCCGCGGACGTCCACGCGCCAGCCGAGATGGCGGCGGCGTTGCCGCCCTGCACGCCGCCACGCTCGCCGTTGCCATCGAACCCTGGGCGCACCACCGGCGGTGGCGCACGTGCGGCTTCAATGCGTCGATCGGCGAAAGCGCCAGCGTTTTGCGCACGACGACGCTCGATACGGTGGGACTGCCAGATCACGATGCCGGCCACCCCGAGCAAGACAGCGGCGAGCAATAACATCGTGCTGCTCATTATTTCCTCCCGAACCAGCCACCCCACGACTGGCCCTCATTGCCCGGCCCACCGGCATGACCACCCCCCGCGCTCTTTCCCCCTTGCTGCGCGCCGGGATCATGGGGATCCTCGCCCTGACCGTTTCCGTCGTGTTGCAGATTGCCAGGCAGCAACTGGTCACGGAAACGCGCCAGCTTCGGCGTGTGCGGTGCCACGCCGAGCGCATGCCAGAAATCGCTCTCATTGCCGTCGCCGTCGACGCGCGTTTCATGACGGAACAGCTCTTGCGTGGTCACGATATTGTCGCCATAGCCGGTGACTTCGGTGACCGAGAGAATGCGCCGCTGCCCTCCGGGCAAGCGCCCGATCTGGATAATGAAATCGAGCGCGCTGGCAATCTGCCGTCGCAGACTGCTTTCACTACCGACATACCCGGCGAAACCGGCCAGCATCTCGATTCGATACAAGCACTCACGCGGGTTGTTCGCATGGATCGTCGCCATCGATCCATCATGCCCCGTGTTCATCGCTTGCAACATTTCCAACACCTCAGCGCCGCGGACTTCGCCCACAACGACCCGATCCGGACGCATCCGCAAGCTATTACGGATCAGATCCCGAATGGTGACCTCGCCGCTGCCCTCGAACGTGCCGTGCCGGCTTTCCAGGCGCACCACATGTGGATGATTCAATGACAATTCCGCCGTATCCTCCACCGTCAAGATGCGCTCCGACTCATTGATAAAGCTCGCAAGCGCATTCAGCAACGACGTTTTCCCGGAACTGGTTCCACCGGATACGAGAATATTGCATCGCCCCTTCACCGCCAGCCGCAGCAGTTGATAAATGCCACGGTCCATCGTACCCATCGCCAGCAGTTCCTCCGGCGTCAACGGTTGCTTGCGAAACTTCCGGATGGACACCATCGGACCGTCTACCGCCAATGGCTCGATCACGACGTTCAAGCGCCCGCCGTCAGGCAGGCGAGCATCCACCATCGGGTTTGATTCGTCGATGCGCCTTCCCAGTGGCGCCAGCACGCGGCGCACAATACGCAGGACGTGCTGGTTGTCGGTGAAGCGCACGGCCTCACGACGCAGCACGCCCTTGCGCGAAACGAAGACGTCCTCGAAGCCATTGATCAGAATGTCTTCCACGCCGACATCCTGCAGGAGATCTTCCAACGGCCCCAACCCCACCAACTCCTTCGTCAGTGAATCGACGACGATCTTCAATTCGTTCTCGTTGATGCCAACGCGCCGCAAGCGAACGTAGCCGTCCACTTCCAATTCAACAAATTGCTCGATTGCGCGGCGCGACCATCGGCCAAACTCCGTACCTAGCTCCTCGATCCGGCTCAACAAATGAGCATGTACCGCGGATTTGATTTCCGCGAAACGCTGCGAATGGACAAAGCCCGACGCACTGTCGTCAGCGAACTCGATCTCGTTCAACATCTGGCCCTCCTAAGCCACGCCTGCCAATCACCCAGCCGTCCAGCACGAACGCACCGCGTGCCATCGATACAGCGGACCGCCCACCCTGTGCTTCGTACTTCCACCACGTTGCCTGACGCTCGCATCGCCGACCCCTGGTACCACTCGACCAATCGATCGCGCTAACCCCGCCGCCATAGCTTGGAGACATTCGACCACGAGTTACCGCCGCGTGCGGTGGGCAGCGCAGCCGCGCCAATCGACAAGCCGCCTACCTCCACGGCCAACGCCTGAACCATCTCGATAAATTGCTGTACGCCGCGGATGTATGGGTCCTGTTTGCTGCCGCTCAACAACTGGCCTAGCGACGCGGCTCGGCCCAGCGCGAGCCGGCGATCCGGCAACGTCCCCCCCAACGCGATGGCGAAGCGCTCGGTCAGTTGCTGGGCGGCCATCCCATAACTCTCGTCGTATTTGTTGACCACCAGCCTGAGCGACTTGCGGTCGACCGAACGCTCATCAAGTTGACTGAGCAGGTCCGACAGCGACACCACCGATGCAATACCCTGATCCGTCAGCACCAGCTTCAGGTCAGCCATATTCAATACGCTGGCAGTCAAATCGGCACTACCAGCGCCGCCGAGATCGACGATGATGGCGTCGAAATACCGGCGAATCTGGTCGACGAGCGACACGGCATCGGCCTGGGGCAGCGCACGCATCCGGCTTAAATCGGCCGGCAAGGCAAGAACACTGACACCCTTCGGAGACACCGGCAACGCAGTGCGCACCAACGTTTCATCAAGACGACTCAGCGCCGTAACCGCATCGGCAAAGTCGAAACCGGTCGGAGTGTTGGTATAAAGCAGGCCGTCACCGACAGGCAGACCGAGGTCAAGCAACGCCACGCGCCGCGGCGCGTTTTCGTCCGCGGCGAGCATCGTGGCGAGATGGGTCGCGAACGTGCTCGTCCCCACGCCGATTCGCGCGCCGGCAATGGCGATGGTTACGGCGCGACGGGTGGAAGCGCTCAACTTGTCCGTCAGTTTCGTGACGGAGGCACGCATCACATCGGCGGGGCCCTCGAGATCAAGAAAGTCCGCCACGCCGCTGCGCAAGGCTGTCAGCGTCATCTGCGCGTCGCTGGCATTACCGACGCCGATCAGCAACGCCTCCGGCAAGCAGCGCCGCAATGTCTCCACCACAGCTTGCGGCGCCAGCGCGCCATCGGCGCCTTCCTGTCCGGCACCCGCGCCGGGGGACATCGCCGTGAAGTCCACAAAGGCCAGGGCCGGTTTCAAGATGACCACGGAGCGGGTGATATAGGCCGCATCCCCGGCCAGGCGATCCACACGTCCGATCCCATCGAGCGCGCGCGACAACACGTCGGCGCGCTGCGCCGAGGGTGTGAAGAACACAAAATTCTGCGCGCGCGACAGCACGCGCGGCTGTTCGAAGTTTTTATCCATGACCTGCTTGCCCCACCCTTCAGCGACTGAATCCCGGCACATCGTTGCCGGATGCCGCACCGCCCAGAAAACTTCTCCAGACAGGCTGTGTGCTCGAATCACGGCCGGCGCCAGGCAGTGGCAATGCCACCCCTTTGGCAATAGGTTTCACCAGATGCGGCGTCACCAAAATAACCAGTTCCCGGTCGTCCTGCGTATAACTCAAATTTTTGAAAAACGTCCCGATGATCGGTAGATCGCCCAACAGCGGCACCTTGTTCACACTGGCCACCGTGCTGCGCGACACCAGTCCGCCAATCACAAAACTTTCACCATCGCCCAACTGGACTGTCGTATCCGCTCGGCGCGTGGAAATCGCCGGAATCGAGATCCCCGACTCCGTGATCGCGTGTGTGTAATCGAGGTCACTGGCTTCCGGTGCCACCTTCAACGCAATCTGGCCGGGACCAAGCACCGTCGGTGTTACGGTCAAACCAACACCGAACTGTTTGTAGACGATCGTCGTTGTGCCAAGCCCTCCCGATTGCGGAACGGGCAATTCTCCGCCGGCGAGAAAACTGGCGGACTGCCCTGACAACGCCACCAATGTGGGCTCCGCCAATACGCGCGCCAGGCCGTTTGTCTCCATGATGCTGATGTTGGCGAACAAGCCATTCGCGAACGGCCCAGCCACAAGATTGAATGCACTCGCCATGTTCGTGCCGACCGAATTGCCGAATGACACACCCGTCGTCGATGCCGTATACGAGCTGAGCTGGGACGGACCAAAAACGCCAAAACCAAAACCGTTCGATCGGCTGGAGAACAGGTTAAACCCGGCTTCCTTCAATACAGATTTGCTGAATTCGACCACCTTGACATCCACCTGCACTACACCGCCGGTGCCAACCGTCGACCGATCCACCACCTTCGCACCGGACTGCTGTGCTACCGCCAACGCAGCCTGGTGATCCGCCGTGGTTGCGATCTGTCCGCTTAACACCGCCGTGTCCCCATAGACTTGCACCGATCCCCCCGTCTTCGCCAACATGGCGTCCGACGACAACGCGCGCACCGAGACCGCCAGTTCGCGGGGGGTAGTGCGGCTGCCTTCCCATAACGACAGCGTCGTCGTACCGGGCTTTTTGGCAACGATCAATACACCACCGGTGATAGGCCGTGCGTCGGCCACGGTCGGGTCGCCCACCGCCAGGCGTGACAACCGCGATGCCGGAAGAATGCGTTGTTCGCTGACGACCATCGCAAACGGCGCGGGCGCGAGACGACGCGCCGTGTCGGCCGTCGTGTCAGACTGCGCACTCGCCCACATCGGCAGTACCAACATTGCCATCACTATCCCAGCCTCGACGGCACGCCATCGCGCATTGCGTCCTGTCTCCGATGCGCCCAGGCGTCTTTTTCGTGGATTTTCAGATGCCACGCCCCCCGGGCATACCTCGCCATCGCGGCGAGCAAGTGCCCCGTAAGAAGACGCTTCATTGTCGGGAGACTCATCGTCCGCCTCCCGAGGAATTGATCACGCTGCTCGGCGAGGGCAGCGGTATCGTCGCCTGATCCATTCCCGCCGAGAGGCCCGGCAACGGCGGCGTGCCTACCGCTGATCGCGGGGTCGAGCCGTTCGCGGCTTCGCGACTGATGTCCATGCCGCGAATGACTTCGACATAGCCCCGCGCGTGCGCCATACCGCCAAGCGCACCCAAGCGCGAGGATCGAATGGTCGTCGAGGCGTCAGGCAAAGCAGGCACGGTTGCCATGGCCGCCGGCAAAGACACGCCCCCCGCTAAACCGACACTGTCCATACCCGCGAACGCCTTGTTATCTGGCGCAGCGAGCCGGTCGCGCTCGGCGGCGGGCAGATCGCTTCGTGCCCGCACCACCGGCCCCGGCGCCTGAAACAAGGCGCTGTCGACCGCACCGCCATCCTCGGGAAAGCGCAACGCCAATGTCAAACGTCCCATCTGCGTCGCCAGCACCAGACCATCCACCTGATCTACCGGTACCGCGAGCACGGCGCTACGAGCCATCTGCCGCTGCTGATCCACCATTGCCTGCGCGTTCGCACCAGGCGCCGGCGCCGTGCCCTGCGCCGGCGCGCCGTTCGTCAATGAACTCGCGCCATACGCCAGCACACGCGCCCGGGAGATCAGTAAGCGCGCGATGTTGCGGTCGTTCTGCCCGCCTGTCGCGCCGGTTTCAGGCGCCTTCATCGTAACGAACACATCCACGTAATCACCGGCTTGAACCGCGTTCCCGGCACCGCTGACCTCATCCACCGGTACCGCAACGCCGCGTTCACCAGGCTTCAACGTCAACGTCAAACCCTGCGCCAAGCCGCTGAGCGTCAACGGCAATCCGCTGTCGATCGGTACGCGCGGCGTGTGGCCCACTACTTCCTCGACTTTCGTATAAGCGCCAGTGGGTTGTACGGGTAGCTGAATCACACGGACGGCGTCGGGGGCAATGGGCTGCCCCGCAGGCAACAGCCTGGATGCGATGACGACAGGGAACGTCGCGACCGGTGCCGGTACGGCACTCGTGGCAACTGGGGCTGGTCGTCTTCCGACAAAAATTGACAGTACGCCGAGCAACAGCGCCAACACAACCAGCACGGCTGCGATGATCCTGGTGGAAGCGCTCATCGCAGCCACTCCACCGGCAGCGAGGACCTATCACCGTGTGCGCTGCGAAATCTTCCGTTCATCGGCAAAACGGCACCCGGTTTGCGACACGGCGCCGCCCGGTGGCGAACGGCGAACAACGACTGGCCTGGTGCCGCGCGCGCATTGCCGTGCGCGACATCATCACACTCAGGCCATTCAAGCCCGGGACACCGATGCTGCGCAAACGGTCTTACCATGCTATCTATCCTTGCGCCGCGCCGCCCCGGCGCCACGCGCCCATTGGACCTGTCAGCGTGTCATTGCTCACCAATCACGCCCCCATGTGATCCTGTAGCACGCCCTCTCTTTTTCGTTTTCCCGCCACACTTCAGTCGGCTGTTTGATGTGGCATGCGGACTTCAGTACTCGCATCATTGGCCTACCCGTTCGCCATGCATCATGCACCCACCAACAACCCACGCCATCCACGTCAAAGCCACTGCGACAACGCCCACCATCCCGCCATGCCGCCCATCCCGAGATACGCCGCATAGGGAATGCCTTTGCGCCCCTCACGCTTGCGCGTGACGTAATCCGACACCCACTTTCGTCGCGGGGAAGGCACCGCCAGCGCGGTCCATCGTGATCCACTTTTCACCGTGGCAAGCATTCCAGACAAATTGGGGCTGGCTCTCCAACGAAGCACGATCACGCCATGCAATCCAGCGAGCAGGCTGCCAATCACCCATGCCGCGATAAAAGCCCGCGGGCCGGTCATCAACCCCAACAGTGCCGCGAATTTCACATCCCCCGCCCCCATCAAGCGCATTGCATAAAAAGGCAACGTACATGCGGCGGCAAGAAGAAATCCGCCCCCCGCCTGCATCCAACTGGTTGCATACGGACTTGATGCGGTGAGCGCGCATTGCATCGCAACGCAGACAATCAAAAAAGGATTTGGTACGCGACGCGCAACCAAGTCCCATATGATCACGACCAGACAGACGAAGAACAGCAACGGAATCTGCATCACCCGGCAACCTTCGCATCAACGCAAATCGCAATTGCACGCTTCCGGCCCTCTCGTCTACCGCCACGGTCATTAGGTCATCATCGGCACCGTGATAACCGGGACGGAAGGCGTCCTTCCGCCAGCGGTCAACTGCCGGAGGGAATCTTCCCACTGAGATTCGTGAAAAGCGTGCTCAGTTTCGTGCCCAGCAGGGTCACCGCCACGATGATCGCCACGGCGATCAGTCCGGCTATCAAACCATATTCGATCGCGGTGGCGCCGGTTTCGTCCTGCGCAAATTCCTTCACTCGCGCTACCGACTTGTCCGTGGCTCGCTTCAAAATTTCAAAAGACATGATTCACCTCGAGTCGACTTGGCGCCATACCAGCACTTGATCGCCAGCAACAGTCACCAAAACAGAAAAAATAACCACCCATCAACTTCTCACTGCACACATCTCGTCCAGCGACGTCTTCCCGCTCTGCTCACCGCGCCCAAACGATCGCCTTCTCTCCGACCGTATTCACGAGCAGCAGCACACACCAATCTGAAATCAGCTACCTGCTTTTGTGGCCTGCGCATCGACAGTGGAAGCGATGCTAGAAAACATTGTGCTTAGCTTCCCACCCAACGTCGTCAGCGCGACGATGATCGCGACGGCAATCAATCCCGCAATCAATCCATATTCAACCGCGGTGGCACCATCTTCATCGCGACCAAACGTTTGAATACGGGCTTTCACTAATTGAACCTGCGCTGCATTCATCGTCGCCACCCTTTAAGAGAGATTTATTCTTATCAACCGCGCAAGGAGGCGGCTTATTCGCCTTTATTCAACCAGCATGCCGACACGCTTCCCATCCAAGCATGCGAATAGTAGTAAATTTTTACCACTTTCACACAGCGATTCAATTCCACTCACGGTGAAAATCAAAAATGTGAACACAACCTTAATTTGCCATACCCGATTGAACATGGCAACGTTTCTCGCAATGCGATCTTCAAACGAAGGGTCGATATATGCGGAATACAACAAAACACTGTAATCATCAAGAAAGGAATGTAAATTTTGTGAAGAACCGTTTTATCTCTTTGTTTTTTAATGATATTATTTTTATAAATCGTTCGTTTAATTCAATTTTCTTATTGCATAAAATGACTATACATATAGAGTCATTAAATAAAACAACCGTTTGAATGAAACGAACAAACGACCACAATTAAATACGACGGAATTTGCGATTTTGTTACGTCGTCACGTTACGACTCGACTTAGAATGCAGGTAACAAGACGTTACCGTTACACCACAAATTCCAATTAAATATTTAAAAAAATCTTTCAAGGCCTTTGTTTTTCTCGTCTCCTCGGCTAATCTAAAAATGAAACAACGCCTCGCGAAATTGCTGGTATCGGAATTGCATTACCGGGATGCGGAAACAACTTCGACGGAGAAAAACCGTGCTATACCAACATCGCATCTTCCAAAAAACACTATTCGCGACTGCCGTGACGGCGCTGTTGACGTTAGGTGCCTGCGCCGGCAGTGGGACCGTCGGCAAGGCCTCCACCGGCAGCGGCACGCAGACCACGGGGAGTTCCGGTACTGGCGGTGCAGCAGGTACTGGCGCGAATACGCCAGGCAGTGATGAGACCACTACCGCAACCAACGGTTTGGCGACGGTTGCCCGCACATCCGGCAATGTCGTGACAGGCGTGGGCAGCACGGTGTCGTCTCTGGGGAGTACTGTCGACAATGCCGCTGTACTGGACGGGACGCTCGCTACCAACGGCGTCGACAACGCGGCTGGCACTGTCGTCGGTGATGTCGGAACGACGGTGACAACGATCGGTTTAGGGCTGTCCAATGGACTGGGGCAAATCGGTTCGTCCACTGATCCTGTCGGCGCCACCGTTGCGATCGTTCCCGCGACCGTGAACAACGCCGCAAGCACGGTAGGCGATACGGGTGCACTGGTCGGCAGTCTTGGAACGGGAAGTCTGGCGGGTCTTGCGCCGATTACCGCAACCGTCAACAGTACCGCCGGTACAACCGAGGGCCTGATTGCCAATGCCGCGACGTCCCTGGACAACATTGTCAGTACTGGCGGGATCGAGAATGTGACCGCGGGCGTATCCAGCGCGATTACGCCAATCACAATGTCGTTGTCCAGCACGGTCCAACAGACCGGCGATGCACTCGGCGTGGGCGGCCCATTGACAAACGTCTTGACGACAGCAGGTAACGCGGTGTCGGCTGCGGGAACGGCTATCGCGGGCGGCACGACTGGGACATTGTCCAGCAGCCTCGGTGATACCGTGGGTCAAACCGGCAATCTGGTTACTGGCATTGGCACGCTGTTTAGTACAGCGAATGGAACAACCGATAGCAACGGTACGCTGACGACGTTGCTTGGCCCGGTCACATCCGTGGTTTCCGGATTGGCGGGTGGCACAGCCTCGCCGTTGTCCCTCGGCGGTGTCGACCTGACGCCAGTCACGACGACCATTGCCGGTGTAGGCAACACCCTGGGCAGCGCGGCGACGGGTGTTTCGGGGGCGACAGGTACCGGCTCCCTGGCAAGCACCATCGGCTCGGTGACGGCACCGGTATCGGTGCTGTTGTCCGATCTGCCTGCTGCCCTGTCCGGCAACGCCGGTAGCGGCACGACATTATTAGCGCCTGTCACGACGATCGTGGCCGGTACGGCGAACAGTGCAAACAACGACGATGCAGACGAACTGCTGGCGCCGGTTACCTCCCTTGCGTCCAACCTCACCTCCGGAACGACGGCGGGAACGCTGAGCCCGGTTACCACGCTTGCGTCAAATCTGACCTCGAGCGCCGGCGGATTGAGCAGCATCGTCTCCGGGGCGACCTCGGGCGGCACGGCCGGCTCTCTTACGGGTGTCTTGACGCCCGTCACGTCGCTCGTCGCAGGCGTGACGTCCAGTACGGGATCGACTGTTGGCACCACGTTGAACAGCGTGGGATCGACGCTGAACAACACGCTGGGCACGGTGACCACGTTGGTGCCGGTGACGACGGTGGTCGCCAGCGCAGGCGCATCGATCTCGACCAGTTCGGGAGCAAGTGTCGTATCCAATGCGGTATCCGGTATCAACGGTGTTGTTGGGGGCTTGACAAGCGGATCGACAGCCACAGCCACTGGAACGGGAAGCACCACGACGGGCAGCACCGGCATTGGTGGACTATTGAACAGCACCGGCGCGTTGTTGCGCCATTGAAAAGTGGTTCCGCAGCGATTGCGCCGCGGTCACATAGAAGCAGAAGAAAGCAGAAGACTATCGCAGGTCTGCGTGGTCCGTTGGTTCGATCGACGGCCTGTCGCGCCGAAGCGTCCTCCAGGGCGCGTCGGTCATCACGTACCGCGAATGCATGCACGCCGTGCGCTTAATGTAGTAATTTTGCCCACAGATGCGCCGGGAACCTTACAATAGGATAACGTCGATTGCATTCGCGGAAACGTCGTTGGGTCAACACCGACACATGACATATCGCTTTTTGCCTTGCCATGCCGCGTACGCGTCCGTGCTGTTGACGGGCATCGCATACTTTTGCGCAGTTGCGCTGCCTGGCACCGCACAGGGACAAGCCCGTGGCAATGGATTGCAGAGCCTGCCGCGGGTCGCGCCACCGTCGACACCGAAAGTTAATGTCACGGTTGACACAACGGAACCCGATACGATGGAAGGTTTGCTCTCGAAGACAATTGTGCCAAAGTCGATTCGAATCGAAGGGGTGAAAAGCATTCCGTTCGAAGAAGCGTCGGCCATGTTTTCCGGCTTTGTCGGAAAATCGACGACCGTTCAGCAATTGATCGAGGCAGCGAACGCGATCACGA
This sequence comes from Robbsia andropogonis, assembly GCF_000970345.1. Taxonomy (GTDB): domain Bacteria; phylum Pseudomonadota; class Gammaproteobacteria; order Burkholderiales; family Burkholderiaceae; genus Robbsia; species Robbsia andropogonis. Next base: position 81,132 of record NZ_LAQU01000012.1, read on the forward strand.
AGCGCTATCAGGATCGTGGTTTCGCATTGTCATTTGCCTTCGTGCCAGCACAGGATTTCGCAAACGGCGTGGTTCGCGTGGTGGCGGTCGAAGGCTATGTGTCCAAAGTGACGATAGAAGGTGCGATAGGGAATGCCGAAAGTCACCTGCGCGCCATCGCGAACCATCTCGTAAATCAACGACCTTTACGGCGTGACGCGTTCGAACGGTATACGGCGCTTCTTGGCCAGATTCCCGGTTTGAAAGTAGCCGCGAATATCGCACCACCGCAAAATACCGACGGCGCGACCGAGCTGAAGCTCAGCGTCGTGCGACAGAAGATTGGATTCACCACCGGCGTCTCGTTCAACCAGCCAGGCATTCAAGGGCTATTTACGGTCTCGGAGAATGGTTTGCTGTCCCTCGGTGAACAATTAAGCATTTCCGCGTTGGCGCCACGTGGAAGAGATGGCCAGACATATTACGGCATCAACTACACACAGCCTCTTGGCAGCGACGGCCTGACAGCGAAGATCGATGCATCACGCTTCGCGGGCGAGCCGAGGACAACGCCCGGACTACCGTCCAGCGTACATCGTCGTACCGAGCAGGATCGCATTGGCGTCTCTCTCGGCTATCCCATCATCCTGAACAATACACGCGCATTGACGGTCAACGGGTCCGCCTATGCGGTACGCAACGACGACCGCTATTCCGCGGATACCGGCGCCTATGTCGGGTTGCGTTCACAATCTCGCGTGCTGCAAACGGAAATCGTCTATACCGAGAACCGGCCCAAGATGTCAAGACGGGTCAGCATGACGCTTGCGAAGGGACTCGATACACTGGGGGCATCCAAGGAAGGTTATACCAACGTCATCGGCGCGGTGGTACCGAACCCGGTGGACCTCGATTTCTTCCGTGTGGGTGCATCAGCCATGCAGAACAATCAATGGCCGCTAGGATTCGCGACCGTTGTTTCCGCGACAGGTCAATATAGCGGCCAGGCGCTCCCCGCAAGCGAACAGATCACCTTTGGCGGCCAACGTTACTCCCTGGCATATCAACCAGGTGAAGCCGCCGGCGACAAAGGCTGGGGGGTGTCGATTGAACTGAATCGATCATTTAGCTATACCGCCCGGTACCTGAAGACCTGGATCCCGTATGCCTCCTACGCCATCGCGCGCACCTATTTAAATGCGCCAAACTCGCTGCCGCTGGACCTGCAGTCGCTGGCGCTGGGCTTTCGGGTTTCCGATAGCCGTTTCTATTCCCTCGACCTGTCGGTGGCGCAACCCGTGGGCGACAAGCCTTCGGGCAGCAGCCACCGCAGCCCGCGCGTCAACGCAACGTTCTCCTATCAACTGGACTAATTATGAGAAAGTGGTACTGTCTCGATATGCTGCCATCATATGACCTGCTGATTCGTTGCTGCAAATGTTTGCGCAGGTGACATTTCACCGTCGTTCACAGATGTTGGCGGTACGCATAGGGCCATGTATGTCACCATGGCTGATGGATGAATGTGCGCCGCAGCAGCTCGTATTGCTTTAATTCCTGTAGTCCGGCAAAAAATCGATAACGCGAGAAACGTGACATCGCGACATCGCAGCCGGGCCAAAACAGATCCACATGTTGCATTCATTCGAGAGGTAAGCCATGGATCGCGTATCGAGTGACGATTCGTCCAGAAACACGAAGGCCCGCTTGCTGGATGCCGCCGAGCAGTTGTACACCCGCTCCGGCCCGGATAGCTTGTCCTTACGTGACCTGACCGAGCATGCCGGCGTCAATCTAGCCGCGGTGAACTATCACTTCGGCTCAAAAAACGCATTGGTATGCGCAATGGTTGCGCGGCGCCTCGATGTCATCAACGAGTTGCGCCTTGCCGAACTGACCCGGCTTGAGTCAGCGCTCGGCGACCAATTAAGCAGCGAGCATGTCATGACCGTGCTTGCCAAGAGCCTGATGCAAGATACCTTTGACATCATCGACTCCCCTGATCAGCGCGATTTCATGATTCGCGTGGGCACGGACCTGTCACAACCGCTGCGCCAGTTCCTGACACAGCGTTATGCGCACGTCGAGTCACGATTCGTCGCCGCATTTTGCCGCAGCACCCCCTGGCTAGACGCCGACACGGTCCGATGGCATCTGAATACGTTAGCATTTGCCCTACCCGGTGTAGGACTGAATGCCAATACCATGATGATGATCAGTCAGGCCGTCAGCGAGCAAGGGATGTCCAAGGTCAATACCTTGTGGCTCCTGGCTTCGACAATGCGCACGCTGCTCGGCACCCGGGAAAACCTTCAGGATACGGCACCACAGGCCTCGGTCCTGGATGCCGTCTATCCGGTAGCGGTGCCAGGCCAGGCATTGGTTGCGGCATAAGGCTCATCTGATCTTATGTGACGGATGCACCGCTTGCCAAGTCAGCCGACCCTGGTAAAGGCGTACACGCCAATGGCGAATTGAAAGGCGTGTCGGAGCGACGCTGGGTGCCAGCCCCGCTCCGTGCCGACGCTTTCAAACTAGCCCAGGCGTTCGATCAGCCACGCACCAATGTCCGCGATCTCGCGTGGATGCACCGAATGCCCCATTGGATAGGTTTCCCATCTGAGAGGGTGCCCGGCATCCCGGACGATTCCGCATGCTCGCTCCCCCAACGGCATCGGCACGACGGCGTCATCGCTGCCGTGTGCGGCAAAAACCGGTGTGCTTTCGCTTCCTGAGCGACCTTCCTCAGCAATGATCGAGGGTATTGGGACATAGGTCGACAACGCCAGAATGCCACCGAGCGGCTCCGGATGCGTCATGCCCGTGGTGTATGCGATGGCACCGCCTTGCGAGAATCCCGCCACGATGATCCGCGTCGCCGGAATGCCACGCGCCTCCTCCCGCTTGATCCACGCCCTTACTGCATCGCGCGAAGCACGGACGCCGGCTTCGTCCGCGTGCCGCTTATCGTCGTCCACCGAGACAATGTCATACCACGCTCGCATCACATGCCCGTTGTTCCAGGTCACCGGCATCCGGCGTGCATGCGGAAAAATAAAGCGTACGGCCAGATGTTCGGGTAGCCGCAGTTCCGGCACGATCGGCACGAAATCGCTGCCGTCCGCGCCAAGACCGTGTAACCAAATCACGCTGGCGCCCGGATTCGCACCGGTTTCAATCTCGATGGGGGGCTCATGGTCCAGCGACGGCGATGCTGCGGAGTCGGAATGGGCGGAAGAGGACATCGGATAATGCTCCTGGTCAATAGTGGGCCGCGCACCGGATCGGTAGCCCTGTTACGCGCATTATTGCATCAGCTCGCTTGCCTCATCGCATTGGCAAAACTGTACCCAAATGCTGCTTTCAATTCTTACAAAATAACAAAAATAGAGTACAGCCATGCCTATTGGCGTCCATTACAGCGTTGGAATCTGGCAACCACGCCGCATTTGCGCACGCCATCGCCTCAAGAATGAGACTGCGAGCATTATGATGTGCGCCAGATTGACGCACCCCCAACGGCGCGACATAAGCGCCGCAGTCCCTGGAAGAACCCCATCATGTACGCAGAGACCATTGATAAATTTGCCAAGACGGGCGCGGACAAAGTCGCGCTGATTGCCCGCAACCCGCTCGCCTATCTGATCGGCGCCGCCATGGCCGGCGTCTATATCGGCTTCGGGGACATCTTGATGTTCAGCGTCGGTGTTCATGTGGACCCGGCATATGTCCATCTCGTCATGGGCGGCGTGTTCGCCTGCGCCCTGACATTCTGCGTGTTCGCAGGCTCGGAGCTTTTCACCGGCACCGCGATGTATATGCCGATCGCAATGCTGCGTCGTCAAGCATCGCTGGGCGGTGTGCTCGCTGTCTGGATGGTTTGCTGGATCGGCAACTTGGTTGGCGCAGTGCTCCTGGCAGCTATCCTGCATACCGCTGGCGGCGGCGTGCTGTTGACCGACGGTGCTACCGGTTTTTACAAGGCCGTCACGCTGAAAATGTCCGCGCCGGGCAGCGTATTGTTTGCAAAAGGCGTTCTATGCAACTGGCTGGTATGCCTGGCCGTCTGGATGGCCGCGAGGACAAGCAGCGATGCGGCAAAGCTGGGCGTCATCTTCTGGGCGATCTTTGCCTTCGTCGCCAGCGGCTTTGAACACAGCGTTGCCAATATGTTCATCTTCGCGCTGGCGTTGATGGGAGACCACCCGATCGACGTAACGCTGGGTGGTGCCATCCACAACGAACTGTTCGTTACGCTGGGCAATTTGGTCGGTGGCGCGATATTCATGGGTGCTGGCTACTGGCTACAAGACATCCGGCAAGTCGCCTCGGCCAGCCAAAGCGACAATGCAAAGACGGTTGCACAATCCGGCGGCAACGTACGCTAAACCGATTGCCCCGATGGTCCGTCACGCGCGTGTCACACGTTGGCCGCCGACGACTGTACCATCGCCTGCACTATCCGGCCGAGCGCGATCACGGCGTGCTCGATCTGCGGATTCCAGGCATAGCTGTAATTCAAACGAATAAAATTACGATAGGCCCGCGTGGTCGAGAACATATAGCCGGGCCCCAACGTAATCCCCGCGCGCAGCGCACGTTCGTACAGGACCATAGAATCAACGGCCGGGGGCAACTCGATCCAGAGCACATAGCCGCCCTGCGGCGTGGAAATCCGGGTCCCCTCCGGAAAGAAACGCCGCACGATTGCCGTCATCAAGTGCGATTGTTGTCGATACTGCGACCGCACGCGCCGCAGATGATGCTCATAGCCGTCCTTGCGCAGATACTCGGCAAGTGCCTGCTGCTGCACCGATGACGTCGTCAGCGTATTGAGAAACTTCAGCTTTTCAACCTGATCGCGAAATCGGCCCGGTATCGCCCATCCCACTCGCGCGGTAGGTGCCAGACTTTTCGAGAACGACGAGCAGTGCAGTACCAGGCCGTTTTGATCGTAATGCTTCAACGCACTTGGATGAAGTGTGCCGAAATATAACTCCTGATACACGTCGTTTTCGATCAGCGGCACGTCGAATTGCGCGCAAAGCGCGACCAGCGCCCGCTTGCGCTCATCGCTCATCTGGAATCCCAACGGGTTCTGGAAATTCGGCATCACCATGCACGCCGCGATACGCTGCTGCGCCATTGCAAGCGACAACGCCTGAAGGTCAATGCCATCGTTGGGATGCGTGGCCACCTCCAGCGCCTTCATGCCCATCCGTTCGATCGCATGCAGCATGGCGTAAAAAGTAGGCGATTCCACGGCAATCACATCGCCGGGTTTGGCAACCGCCTGCAGGCAGAGGTTGATTGCCTCCGTCCCCCCTAACGTGATGACGATCTCGTTCGGGTCGACGACCATGCCGTTCTCGAGATAGCGCCGGGTGATCTGCCGAATCAGTTCCGGGTTGCCTGGCGGCAGATCATCGATGATTCCGGCACCCGGATTACGACGCGCAAATGCATGAACATAACTATGAATGCGCGACGACGGGTAGAGGGTCGGATCGGGATAGGGTGACCCCAATGGCACGGCACTACCGCTACCGATCGAGCGCAGCGTCGACAGCACCAGACGGCTTACATCAACCGTGGCAGAAACGGCGATCGGCGCGCTGGAGCGGAGTTGCGCGACAGGCGGCGCATCGCCTTGCCGGCGGACGAAGTAGCCGGACTGGGGCCGGCTATCGATCAACCCGCGGCTTTCGAGCAGCAAGTACGCGCGGAGCACCGTAGTAATACTGAGGCGATGATGTTGGCTCGCTTGCCGCACCGAGGGCACGCGCTCACCAGCCGCAAACACACCCCGACGGATCTGCCCTTCGATATCGGCAGCCAATTTCTCGTAGAGTTTCAAGCGCTATCCTTGCTGCCGACGATCTCCGACCCTCCGCATCATACCGCGCGCCAAGATTCACGACACACCGCCATCGGCATGGGCGCGAATACGCGAATCGATCGCCGTGGGAAAGCCGCCGGGACATGCAAGAAAACGGCGCACCCAAGGTGCGTGCGCGGTACTCAGGTCTTCGACAGGGTCACCGCCCGGTCCACTGCGGGTGCAAGGCCCTGCAACGGCACCGTGAACAGCATTCGGCGTCCGTCCGTCGCCGCGATCGCGACAAGCCTGATTGCCGTGCCGGAGCGCAACATGCTCAAGGTCTTTGCATCCAGACGCAACTGCACCACGCATCCTACCGGCAAACAGGTCTGGAATCGTGCCGGTGCGCCGCTGGGTGCGTTGTCGATCTGCACCGCGACGCCGCGATCGAGTACGAGGCCGAAAGGCATCAACAACGTGGCGGCCGTGTCTCCTCCGCTGGTGGTGGAAGGCGCCAGTTCAAGCGTTACCACCCGTTGCTGTGTCTTAGGATCGACTTGCGTCTGCGACACCACACAAGCTTTGGCGCGCTGCTGGCCCTGGGTTCGGTCCGCACACGTGACGGCCCAGTCACCATGCATTTCCTTCGACGCCCCAGCGCTTACCGTTGCACTGGCCTGGGCATTCGCCGGCGGTGCCGACAGAAAGCCCAACGACAATGCCGCGACGCCGATTCCCGCCCATTGCCTCACACCAACCAGATGATGCTGGATTGCCATGTTCCACTCCCTAGAGCGCACCCTCCCATTTGCGAAGCGTGCGGAATCGTTTTCTATATACGCGTGGACAAAGCGGACATGTTGCCTGCGGATTTCCCATCATCACGTTGCTTTCAGGAACTCGCGCAACTGCGCAGTGCTCAGCGTGTTCGGTGATCATGATAAACCGGGAAACACCCAGACAGTGCACCCCGCGCGACAATCACACGTTAATTACTGGAAAAATCCGGCAAATACCATCTAAACACGTTATTTTGAGACAAACGTTCGAACGCCATTGCGGCGCTATGCGTCAATCAAGCAAACCATCCACGAAAGCGCGAATCAGCGTCGCTGCAATTGCGTGGGGCTGCGGTGTCTTCAACTGCCGCGGATGCGTGCCGGCCAGCATGTCTCGCACCTCCTCGCGGTTGAACCACCCTGCATCCTCGAGCTCGTTATGGTCGATGCGTAACGTCGTACTGGTTGCCACCGCCGCGCAACCCAGCATCAACGAGCCCGGGAAAGGCCAGGGTTGCGACTTCAGATAGCGCACTGTCCCACATTGCACGCCGGCTTCTTCGCGCACCTCCCGTCGAACCGCGTCTTCAATTGTTTCACCCGGCTCGAGGAAGCCCGCCAACGCAGAGTACATGCCAGGCGCGAACTGGGGTTGTCGACCCAGAAGACACCGCGGAGCCTCCGGAGAAGAGCGGTCGATCACGATCATGATCACAACAGGGTCGACACGTGGAAAATGCAGGGCGGCGCAAGTCGGGCATTCACGGCGCCAGCCCGCCGCCGCCACGCGCGACGCGCTCCCACAACGCGCGCAAAAGCGATGCCGTACATGCCACTCCAGGACCGCCTTCGCCTGGGCGATCATGGCCAGTTCCACGGACGGGAGCGCACCTTGCGTCGCGAGCGCCCGAAGCCCGACGGCACGCACGGTCAGCGTATCATTCGCCGCGGCAACATCGCTCGCCGACTGCGGCGTTATCGGTAAGCCAGGTGAGGTAACCAATACCTCACGCACCGGCCACGTCAACACGGTCTCGGGAAATGTCACCGGGCGGGGACGGATTTCTTGCGACTCGATATCGGTCGTCGCCACGTCCGCACGTTGCGCAAACCACGGCACCCCGTTCGAATCGATGCCGAGCAGGACGCTCTCTTCATCCGCATTGGCATGATCGCGCGCCGCGGTACCAAAACCTGCATTGGACAGTATCCGCACCACGGTCTCGTGCAGTGCATAAGGCGTACCGGCCGTCATGTCTCCGGATGCAATGACATCGGCCGATGTTATTCCGACACCATTTTCGAGATGTATGGTCTGCACCGAAACGGTTTCCGGCGCCATTGCACTGCACGGCGGGCTTGCTTCATCCACCGGTACGTGCGTGCCGGTCCATACGAGCGGCGCATCGGCGGCGAACAGGACGATACGCGCGCGGGGATCACGTCTCAAGGCGCTGATGAAAACGAGATCGTCCCGACGCTCCGAGCATCGATCGAGAGTGTTGCCCGTGAAACCAGTTTCGAGTGCTACCACGGGGTCATGCCAGATATCATGCGTCGCGACCCTTGGCGCAAGGTCTGGCGCCGGCGTCTTTGCGTTGGTGTCCGACATCGTCCCTTCTCCCTTATGAAACGTCATGGTACGGCGTCGCGAACAGGCAAACCGTGTTGAGCTGGCCGCCGCGGCCATGACGTCGACTTGTGGTGGTTTGCATCGGTTCCGCGTACACCGGGCATTATGACGACTGTGCCGTAGGCTGGCGATGCGCCGATGCCGCGGCCACAAGACCCAGCAAGGCGCAGATGCCGCCGATCAGGAACACGACCGCATAGCCGGCATGGTCGGCGAGCACCCCTGCGACCGGACCGGTGGCACCGTACGCAATGTCCTGGAATGCGGCAAAGCCGCCCACGGCGGTGCCTCGCAACTGCGGCGGTATCTGCTTGACCACGTCCGAGCCCATGCCAGGAAAGACCATGGAACAGCCAAGGCCGGTCAATAAGGCACCGACCAGCGCCACTGCGGGGCCCGGCGCACTCCATATCAGAAACTGGCCGCACGCCTCGACCACCAGGGAAACCATTGCCACCCGCGTGCCGCCGATACGGTCCGGCAGATTGCCACACAGCATTCGGACAGCCACGAACCCCACGCCGAATGCAGTCAGGCCCATGCCTGCATAGGACCAACCTTTTTGCTGGAAGTACAACGAAATGAATGCACCCAACGCGGCAAAACCAACACCCTGCAGCCCAACTGCTGCGCCGGCCCGCCAGATGCGCCCGATGATCCGCCAAAACGGTTCTCGCGTGCCGGACTGCGGTGCAACGCCTGGCACCCCCTGCACGAGCAGCAGTCCCAACAATGGAAACAGAATCGCAGCCACCATCACGCCGCCAAAACCGCACACATGATATAAGCCCAGTCCCAGCGGTCCGCCCACGGCGAAAGCCCCATACATGCCGGCCCCCATCCAAGCCATTACCTTGCCCGACCGGGGCGTCCCCATCAAGCCGATGCTCCACCCCAGCATGCCAACGAGGGCGAAGCTTTCACCCACGCCAAGCAACAAGCGACCTGCGAGCAGCACGATAAAGCCAAGGGTATGCGGAAAAACCGGCGCGACAGATAGCAGACAGATACACGAAGCAGCGCTGTAAATCCACAAGCCGCGTTGCATCGTATAGCGACCGCCATGCTGATCCGCCAACCGGCCAGCGATGTTTCGGGTAAGAATGGTCGAGAAAAACGCGATGCCGACGGCAAGCCCACCCAATGCATTCGACAGGTGCAAGCTGTGTACAGCATAGGCAGAAACGATCGGCAATGCCGAAGCCACCGCCAGATATGACAAGAACAAGACGACGGTCAGTCGAAGGACCTGGGCCGGCGCGCGGTCGCCGCCGGCTGGCGCTGATGGAGAGGAAGTGGCACGGGTGGACAATTGGACAATCCCTTATGAAGTGCGTCCAGAGGACAAGCGGATCGCGGGAGTCCGGTGCGACATCGCACGCTTCAATGCGAATGCGTGACAAGCCGTCCGCAAAACAAAAAAGCGCTCACGCATCCACACGCCCCCGGCCGCCTGACAAGACGACAAGTTGCGCGTTGGTTGACGTAAACGCTTACGATGGACTGCGTCGATGCATCCCACGGCAGAAGTGTATCAAAATTCACGCAGCAAGGCACCGCCTCGAAAACGCGGATGCAACACCAATGCCGGCGCCTTGCCGTGCTCGACCCAGACCGCTGCATTCTGATCCCATTCGGTCATCAATCGATCCGCCAGCAGCACCGTCGCGTCCAAGATGAAAACGCTCTCCTCTGCCGGCCACTCCCCTGTCTCGTCGGCACCCATCGCTGGCAACCATCGTAGGTTTCGCTGTTTCATGCCGTGAATCAAGCCCGCGTGGCGCGCCGCGTTATAAAGGACCGACAGCGGGCGGCTGCGGGGATTCCAGGCACTGATGAAAAGACCGTACTTCGCGTCCTGCGTGGTCAGCAAGCCGTCCAGCGCCGCGCTGCGCTGACCGATGCGCATGATGACCGGTTCAGATAGCAGGATCCGGTAGTCTGCTCGACAATAAGCATCGAGCAACGCCGGGGCCAGACTGACGTCGGCGCCAAGGTTTTTGTCTGTCAACAAATCCGTCGCCGCCCATTGGTGCGCCGGGCTGCTTCCGCTAGTACTCATATGGATGACAACGTAATGCACATGGCACGATGTCCCTGGCAGTAAATGAAATCATTTCATTATACAAAATATAACGACATCGTCGGCATGCCGACCCATCGACGCCTCTTGCTGACCAAGCGGGCTGGTTGCATTGCACACGGCGAGAATGGCATCTGTCCCTCAACGACTCGTGCCGCATAGGATGAAGACATCAGCGCGGCCGGCTTATGCCATATTTTTTGAACCCTGTAGCAGACCTAGCCGAATAAGGCTCTCCGCCGCCGCGACAATGGCCTCTTCCGGTGAACGCGGGCGCCATCCGAGCAAACGCTTGGCCTTTTCACTCGTGGCGTTCATATTCACGCCAAGCAGCGGCACCATCCCTTTCAGCATTGCATTGTTGAGCGCAGCAGCGCGTACGAACCTATTTGATAGCAGCCGTGTTGATACTTTCGCGGCTGCATCGCCCATCCGGTTGCGCAACACCTTTGCGACATCGACCATCCACATGCTCTCACCAGAAATAGCGAGAAAGCGTTCGCCGTTAGCGGCAGGATCAGTCATGGCGCGCAAATGCAAGTCGGCGACGTCCCGCACATCGACAAAGCCGGAATTGATTTTAGGGCATCCAGCCTGACCTTCCATCAAACTCGTTATCAATCTGATGGAGTGCGAGTAATCAGGGCCAAGCGCCGGACCCAGAACCGCGACAGGGTTGACGACGGATAGCTCAAGCCCACGCCCTTCCTCAGCGATGAATGCCCAGGCAGCCCTTTCCGAAAGCGTTTTGGATTTCTGATACGGGGCAATGTCGCCGCGAAGATCGCTCCAATCCGTTTCATCGAAAGGTCGACGGTAGCTTGGTTTATGTCCTACGCCAATCGCGCCGAAGGCAGAGGTGAGCACCACTCGCTTGACGCCGGCATCCCGCGCCGCTCATAACACACGAAGGTTGCCATTCACCGCGGGCATGATCCAATCGTCCTCATGCACCTGACCGCCAGAGGGTGTCGGTGACGCGCCATGCAACACATAGGCGCACCCGGCGGCAGCGGTTTCCCAACCGTCATCGGCACACAGATCGGCGATGACAAAAGAGAGGTAATCACCCGACTTCACGCCGCCGGCCCGCAGATTCTGCCGCACTTCTTTTTCCCGCGCCGGCGCACGAATCGTGGTCCGCACGGGATAGCCGCTATTCAAGAGCGCGAGAATGCAATGCTGCGCGATGAATCCACTTCCACCTGTAACCAATACTGTTTTTTCATTCATAAGATTTTCTCGAATTTTCCTAGCCACTAGCCATCCGACCACGGGCCTCGGCGATGCGGTGCCTTGACAAGCAAGAGAGAGCGTAAAACCCAACATTCGGATTGTGAATGCTTGAAAGTGCGAATTACTTGTGTAAAAGTACGAGCATGCGCATCGATCCTTTTTCCGACATTCTCAAATTCACAAGAGTCGAATCACTCATAACCGGTGGTTTTACGGCCGGAGGCGCATGGGCCATCCGCTTTCCGGCGCCCGACAAAATCAAGTTTTTTGCCGTGGTGAAGGGAAATTGCTGGGTGCGCATCGAAGGTGAAGCGGCACCGATGCATTTCAAGGCGGGAGATGTTGGTCTTCTGACCGCGAAACGCGCTTCTGTCCTGGCTAGCGACCTGGATCTTGCTCCCATTGATGCAATGAGCGTGTTCTCCGGCGCCGGCAAAACGACCGCAACATTGGGGGATGGCAACGATTTCGGCCACATCGGAGGCCACGTCTTGCTCGACCCGACAAGCGGCAGACTGCTTGCTGATGTTCTGCCGCCATGGATTCATGTGTCGGCGGCATCGTCGCAGGCAACAACCTTCCAATGGCTTCTTAGTCAGCTCGTCGAGGAGCGCACGGCGGATCTGCCCGGTGCGCAGCTTGCGTCGGCGCAACTGGCGCAACTGCTATTCATCCAGGTTCTGCGAGCGCACTTGAAAACAGCTTCCCCCATGCCAACAGGGTGGCTAGGCGCAATAAGTGATCCGCGTATCGCGCCAGCACTCAGATTGATGCATGGCGATCCGGCGCATTCATGGCATCTGGGTGAACTCGCCAAGGCATGCGCAATGTCCCGAACGACGTTCGCTTTTCACTTTAGGACAATTGCAGGCGTCGCACCACTGACTTATCTGACCGAATGGCGCATGCGTCTTGCCGAACGTGCCTTGAGAGACGAGAACACGCCGATAGCGATTGTCGCGCAATCGCTTGGCTATACATCAGAAAGTGCTTTCAGCCATGCCTTCAAACGCGTAACAGGCCGTTCTCCCAAAGCATGCAGGGGTGCCACGCGGAATGCCGAATCTACCGCGCCGGCGTCAGACTGATTGCGCTCTGATGATTATTCGGTTGAGCACGGCATATAGCCACATGCCAACCAACATCGAAACAACAAAAAATGCGGGCTTCGGGCCGCCCTGTACAAGCGATGCCAGTGCCGGTCCCGGACAGTAACCCGCCAAACCCCAACCAATACCAAATACGAGCGCACCGAACACAAGGCGCCGATCGATCCGCGTGGCTGTAGGCAAGTGCAGTGCGTCCCCCAGGATGGCCCTCGGCCGTTTGAGTACAAAGGGAAACACCAGCGAGCCAACGGCTACCGCGCCGCCCATGACAAAAGCAAGCGATGGATCCCAGTTTCCAGCCAAGTCGAGAAAGCCAAGCACCTTCGCAGGGTTGCTCATTCCCGACAATATAAGTCCCAAACCAAACAACAGGCCGGCAAACAACGCCATGAACACTTTCATTTTCGCCCCTAGCGTACAAAATGACGAACGATGTAGACCGTGACGAAGCCAGCAAGCATGAACGCGGCAGTCGCCACCATGGAACGCGGTGAACGGCGCGACAGCCCACACACACCATGTCCGCTGGTGCACCCTGATCCATAGCGCGAACCCACCCCTACCAGCAGTCCCGCCAAGATGATGACCGTATTGCTGGCCGACACGCGTACTTGCGGCAGAGGGCCGATGCAAGAAAACACGAGTGGTGATATCACCAGGCCCGCGACGAATGCGATGCGCCAGAGGTTATCGCCACGTGACGGCTTCAACAAACCGCCGACGATTCCACTGATGCCGGCGATTTTTCCGTTAAACGTCAAAAGCAGCGTCGTTGCGAATCCAATCATCAGGCCGCCCGCAAGCGCCGACCAGGGCGTGAAATCGTTCCAGTTGATCGTCATTGCCCAGGACTCCTATTCTTTTGGACAGTAAAGCTTATCCAGCAACTGCAACACGGCCAGCGCTTCATTACTGGTGATACTGTAGAAAATCTGCTTACCGCTGCGATGCGTATGGACGAGCTGCTCCTCGCGTAGCACGGTCAGTTGTTGCGACAGCGTGGGCTGCCGGATGCCTGTGACTGCCTCCAATTCGCTCACCGAGAACGCGCCTTGTGTCATCTGGCACAGTAAGAGCAAGCGATCGGTGTTCGACAATACCTTCAACAGCCTGCATGCTTCCCCTGCTGCTGCTTGCAGTTTCAGTAAATCAATTTGCTTTGGCACGGCACCGAGTAGTCCATTAAATCGCACGATTTCCGAAAACAATATACATCAAAACAATATATGTTTCAATATTTTGTTAGCGCCCTGCTGATGACTATTGATCACGCCACGCTGAAATCCAAACGATTTTTCGGTCTTTTACGGAGCCCAGCAAAGGAATGACATCACTTCGCTATAGGGCTGACGATGGATACACGCTGGCCGGACATTTTCATGCGATTGGAGCAGGCTCAACGGCTATGAAAGAATCCAATGCCTGTTGGTGCCTTCGAAAGCCAGGATAGCGAGGCATAGGATGTCTCACGCGCCTTCCTCGACAGGAAAATCAATATTGCTTGTAAGGCAGGAATTTGCCGCTGAGCGCGATACTGACACGGTCGCCATTCGGGTCAGGCTGGCGCTGCAGATCCATCTTGAAATCAATGGCGCTCATGATGCCGTCGCCAAACTCTTCATGAATGAGCTCCTTGAACGTCGTGCCATACACATTGACCAACTCATAAAACCGATAGATGAGCGGGTCAGTGGGTACAGACGTCAGCAGCGAGCCTTTGTAGGGCGTCACGGTGAGCCATTTCGCTTCCTCCTCACTCAGCCCGAAGATATCGGCAATAATGAACGCCTGGTTTTTGTCCAAAGTCATCTGACCAAGGCAGGCCGCCGTGACCCACTCCTTGCTAAGTCCCACTTTCTTGGCCACGTCGGCCCATTTGATGTCCTGCGCCACCTTGGTGGCAATGATTTTTTCGGTAACCGCGAGACGCGTCATTCGGCTTTCTCCCATGTCATGTCCGATCCGAGACCTGTGGCCGCAACCGGTTCTTGGTGGTTGACGATACGTGTGATGCACGATCGTATAACGCGAAATCAATACAATCAAATTATTGGATGGATTCCTGCGATCGAACACACGATCCGGTTCACCGTTTGTACGGGCGATGGCGGGATGACGCTGAATCGCAGACACCAACCTGCTGCCTATCAGCAGCGGCGCTGGCCGTGAGAGGTCAATTCAGCAATGCCTGTGAAGGGTTGCTTGCTGTTTCGGTGATCTGTCGATCTCTGGCAGGCAAGCAACGGAGAACGGAGGCCGAAGAAATGATGCCTCATAAAATAAATGCAACAAAATGGACCGTGAGATTTTCTCCTTATCAACAAAGTTAGGAACAACGGGGCAAGCGCTTGTCGTTATCAAAAACGATAGGTGGCACCTATCTGGAACGTCCGTCCGATGTCGGTGTAGAGAGACTGGTCATAGCCAGTGTAATAGGGATAGCCTTGCCACTCGACGTCAAAAGGCGGCTTCTTGTCAGCTAGATTCGTGATGCCGCCATAAATGGTCCAGTGCTTGAAACCGCGATACGTCGTGACCAGATTGAACTGGCTATACGATGCCACTTGTTTCGTACCGGGGTCACCGTACTCCTCGGCAATGGCATTGGTGTAAGGCCCCGTATATTGCCACGTCAGCGTGGTGACGAATCGTTTGAATGCCCATGTCAGCGTGGTCGTGCCCTTCCAGCGCGGGTTACTGGCACCGAAAGGTTGATTCAATGCGTAGTTGTTCCCGGCGAAGTCCTGGACAGTGCCATCGGTGTTGTGCAACTTATAGTGCCAGACGTAGGCCCAATCGGCAGCAAGGGTGAACACACCGGCCGGGGAACCCATGGTTTCGCGAAAGTTCATATCAAAGCCATCGGTGTCCAGCGATCCCAAGTTGACGAATGGCTGATTGATATAAGCAATGGCGCCGGTCGATGTGCGTACCACTGAATCCGGGTTGTTCGCAACGATCACGGCTTCCGGGTCGGCCGTGCCGATAACGTTATCGATAACCACCTTATAGAACGCGGCCCCGATATCGGTACTCCGGTTCGGCGACAGTTCGAATCCGAGGTTGTAGTTCTTCGTGCGCTCCGGTTTCAGGTTCGGATTGCCGTTGGTCTGCTCGGTCGTGAACGAGGTGGCACCACCACCTGGCGCATAGGGGTCGTACAGGTTCTGGTGACCGATGTATGTGGCTTGGGAGTTCTCGACAAGTGTGGGGGCACGGAAGCCGCGCGAATAAGAAGCGTACGCCGTGATCGCCTGCACGGGCTGGAAACGCAGCGCGAAACTCGGTGAGAAGGCGCCGCCGAAGTCACTGTAGTGATCGTATCGGCCCGCTTGGGTAAACACAAGGTTCCGCAATAGCGGAATCTGCGCCTGATAGAACAGTGCCGCAACGTTTCGCGAACCATCCACCGTTTGAATTTCCGCAGGGGCGACGATGCCCAATGACGAGTACGTCTGGGCATTGATCGTATCGCTTTCGTGGCGAAATTCGGTTCCCAGACCCAAGCCGACGTCACCCATGGGCAAGTGAAACAAATTCGTTGTCGACGTGGTTGCCTGGATCGAATCGACCTTCGAAATAGCCTGTTGATAGTCATTCTGGAACAGGCCGTTTTCGCCATTGGGCGTCAGGCTTGGATTCTGAAAGTCAAGTGTCCCATTGTTGATGATGCCGTTCAGGGCCGCGACATTGAACTGATTGTAATATGTCGTGTCGACAACGCTTTGCGAGTGCCCCGCATCGACGTTCCAATCCCAGTCGCCCGCCTTCGGCAGCGAATAGGATCCTTTCAAGCCTGCCGACGTCTTCCAGAACGTTGAAACCGTGTCGTTGCCAGTGATGGCGTTTGGAAAGGTGTAGTTCAGCGTCGACGGCACCCCATACGGGTTGTACGGATTGCTGGCCGGCACGACACGCGAGATCGGTGACACCGAGTTCGTGGCGGGATCGTAGGCATTGGTCGAACTCGTCAATGACTGATAGCCGCCCCATTGAAGCGTTTCGTTACGGCTCGCCCACACATCGACGTAGGCTTGCGTGGTGTCATCAATGCGGAACGTGCCTCGCGCCTTCGCATTCAAACGTGTTGTAGACGGCATCAACGACACCGCTTGGCTATTTTTGTAGGAGCAAGATGCACCGGACGTCAGTGCTGACGAACTGCCCGGCGGGCAGGGTGACAAGGCGGCAGTCGAACCGTCCGGCAAAGTGAAATAGGATGCACGCTGGTTCGGAGGAGCATTCGAGCCGCCAGGGTATTCGCTGAAATCACCGTTCGCCGTCATGTCCCGGTCCGCCAGCGAAGAGCCCGAGTCGCGATACCAGCTTGCCGCACCAGTGAAGTTCCATCCGTCGGTGTTGACATTGCCCTTACCCGCCAGCACGCTGAAGTTGCCTACACCATCACCGGGATGTTGCGCTTTACCGAGGTTGCCGTCGATTTGCAAGCCTTGGAAGTTCTTTTTCGTAATGATATTGACAACACCGGCAATTGCGTCAGATCCGTATTGGGAGACGGCGCCAGTCTTCACCACTTCTATGCGATCGACCATATTCAAAGGAATCGAATTGATATCAAAGAAGGTATCGGTGAAGTTGACGGCCTTCGCATAGTTCGCCACGCGTTGTCCATCAACCAGCACAAGGGTGTACTTCTCGCTCAGGCCCCGGAGTGCAATGCCGGCGCCTCCAGGCGCCGTCGTACTGCTCGTTGCTTGCGACCAACTGCTCGCGGAATTGGCCGACATGCTGCGCAGATAGTCTGCCACTGTCGTATAACCCGAAGCTTGAATCTCTCGTGCCGTCACCGTTTGTACTTCGGTACTCCCGACCTTGTCAGATGTCCGAATCAATGACCCTGTCACTTGTACGGTCTGGAGCTTGCTGACAGGCGTGGATGTTGGGGTGCTAGCACTCTTCTTCGAAGCCGGTGTGCCACTTGTCGCATCGGTGGTACTGGTGTCGGTGCTTGCCCCAGTCGCGGGAATAGCGGTTTGCGCATACGCAACCGACGTCATTGCAGCACCAAACAGCAATTCTGCGTAGAGAATGCGTTTGATCGCCGAAACCATTTTCTTCTGTCTCACGCACCACCCCTTCTGATGATCTGGCAATTTTTGATCGTCCCCCAGCCTGACCACTTCATAGCGCATGAACGCGACCTGACGGCGTTCGCGTCCGTTTTAACCCTACTAGTGCTGGGTAATTCGTGAACGCGAATCGTGATTTGCTGGATGAACGCACACTTGGCATCCCTGCTTTCTCGACCGCATCGAGAGGATGCCGATCCCGGAATTGGTCGCATCCAGAGCATGAGCTGTGCCATACAGCCCTCCAGCGATCTGCAATCCTGATCACTTGGCGTAAATTTTTTTGAGCTAAGTAAATGAAATATTTAGTTATACAAGGTTAGAAATATTTTTTTAGGAAATTATTCACAAGACAAATAGGAACGATCTTTACCACAAACCAATAATAATAAAAGATGGTTTAGTAATTTCATATTGATATACTCGCTGATATCTCAGCACTATTTTGTGGCGTAATAATTTTGTAAAAAAAACCAACCATAACTATAAAAGAAGTAAATTTACGCCTGCAACGCTTTCATTGAAAAACATATGAAAGTTTTAGGCATGACAATAAAATAATAGGAAAAACTTATATATATATTTGATAAGTATATATATTTTTACTTTACGCACTAGCAAAAAGTTGTACTTTTCACTACCTCAGTGCATTTATTGATGTAAGCATTGGGATGCACCAAAACAGAATCAACGAATTCGCATTTATCGTTATACAATTGATTACAATTTGGTCTAAATCATCGCTTTTTCGCGGCAAAAGAATTTGCTTTATCAATATATCGAATTCGTATTCGCCACCACACCAAGGACTTGCATTATTTGAAAGGATAGAAAGAGATATGAAAGTAAGAAATCTGGCACAGACGATGCTTTAGACGGGCACCAGACGATGCTGTCTATTCCCGTCGTTCGTTGACGTGCGATCGATTTTGGTTCGCATTCAATCTGACTTTGTCCTAACCGGAGTCCGCAGTGCTGCAAACCTTGATCCAGTATTCCGCCCAGTCGCTGGGCTTGATTCCCGTGCTGGCGCTGATCTTTTTGTTAGGAGTCGCCGTCATCATTGAACGACTTGCGTTCTTCTCGCATGCTGTTTTCAGCGGCAAAACGATCGAACACGATCTGAAGTTACTCAGCGAACACAATACGGAAGATGCAGAGAAGCTGGTCGCGCACTATGCGCGTTCGGTGCAGACGGAACTCTTGCGCTCGGCGATCAAGATGAATGGGCGCACGGAAGAAGCTGTGGAACGCGAAATCGAAGAAACCATCATGTTTCAAATGCCCCGTCTTGATCGCAATCTGTGGATCCTCGATACCGCCGTCACGCTAGGGCCATTACTCGGCTTGCTCGGAACGATTTTCGGGATGGTGCAATCTTTCAATGTGCTGGGTGCGAGCGGCACGGCGAACCCGAATGGCGTGACGGGCGGCATCGGACACGCATTGACCGCAACAGCCTGCGGTCTCTTGATCGCGATCGTCTGCGTGATCTTCTTGAACTATTTCAACAAACGTATCCGCATGACGGTCAATCAGTTTGACTTGATCAAGTCGATGCTTGTCTCTCGCTTTTCTGTGTGAATGCACGACGTTGCAAAGGCACCCCTGCGATGCAAAAGCCGAACCATTGAGATAGAGAGGCCGTAGATGCGAAATCACCGCAGTCATTACCTGGGCGCGGAAGAGAAGGCACGAATCGAGATCATTCCGATGATTGACATCATGATGTTTCTGCTCGTGTTCTTCATGTTGGCAACACTGAAGATGATTCAGGGTGCCGGTATCAAATTGGATCTTCCCCAGTCAAGTACCGCTCAGCAATTACAAGAAACCGTCAAAGTGTCAATTGGCGTTACCAAGACAGGCGGCCTCTTTATGGATGGCAAACCAGTTGATGCAGTTACGCTTAATACGCAACTAAAGTCTCTCGAAGCAACAAACAAGGAAGTCGACGTCGCCATCGCTGGCGACGAAGGCGTCGATTACAAGAAGATCATCGGCGTGATGGACATCGTACGCACCGCCGGAATCAGCTCGGTCGCCTTGGTTACTAATCCGGCTCCATGAGCCAATTGCATACCATGACCGACTTGTCCAAGATAAACGGCAATCGACTGGGCGGCGCACTTTGGGCGTTGCACGCCGAGGCGACAAGGCCCAATCACCGCACGATGGTCCTGGCGGTCATCGGCGCGATGATTGTTGAGGGCCTGATCGTCCTCGGCGTGTCACATGTCCACGTCGTGCCACCGCCGGCACCGCGGACGATGCGCGTGACCATGCCACCACCACCTCCACCCGTAGTCAAAAAGCTGGAGCCGGCGCCGACGCCCGTGACGCCGAAACCGCCGTCAAAGACGCCCCCGGCCAGACCCGCGCCGGCCCTGAAGCCCGCCGTAATACCGGCCGCCCGTCATCCCGCGGTGCACGCCCCCCCCCCTGGCCACCGCTCCGGCCTATGCCGCGCCGACGCCGCCAACCGCTGCGGCGGCACCGCCCGCGCCACCGACCCCTGTGGCGGTACCGACGCCGACGCCGGCACCGCCCGCCTTGCATGGCGTGGTCGACGGGCGCGGTCACTGTCAGTCCGTTGAACCGACGATTCCCAAGGCTGCGTTGCAGCGCGGCATCTCGTCGGACGTTACCGCACATCTGACCATCAATCCGGATGGCAGTATCGGCAATGTCACAATAGTGCGCGCCTCGCCTCCGACAACGGTATTCAATGAAGCAGTGATCACGGCAGCGAAAGCCTATAAGTGCCAGAAAAATGCGACATCGTACGTGGGTGAGGTTGTATTTTCTTTCAAGACAACTTCCGGAAGCGATGACGACGACCAATAAGTAGGCGGCGCGTCAATTCACGCGTGAAGACCACCCCGGCATCGCCGGTTTTGGCATGCCGGTGCAAATGCAGAAGCCGTACCTCACCTCCCCCCGTGAGACGGTTGCAAAATAGAGGAAAGTCGTATGAATAATGTGTTGTATCGACGAAGGTGCGGCATCGGCACCGGTACCGTGTGTGCGCTGACGACGTTATTGATGGGGCTGAGCCACTTGGCATCGGGAGCAACGATTCCACCCGGAACCCAGCTTGCCGCACAACAGACACTCGTGCGCAATATAGGCAGCGAGGTTGAGACGCTCGATCCGAATATTGCGGAATCCGTGCCCGCGCATACCGTCACGGAAGACTTGTTCGAAGGCTTGACAGCTAACGACAATCACGGCGCGATCGTACCTGGCATCGCTGAAACATGGGAACAGAAAGATGCCGACACCTGGATCTTTCATCTTCGCAAGAATGCGAAATGGTCGAATGGCGATTCGCTTGTAGCGGGGGATTTTGTCTACGGGATGCAACGTCTAGTCGATCCGAAAACCGCCTCGCCCTACGCAACGGCATACGGTGTGTTCTTGCTGAACGGCCTTGATGTCGCCGCAGGCAAGAAACCTCCGTCAGCCTTGGGCGTGCGGGCAATCGACACGCACACGCTGGAGATCAAAACACCGAATCCAGTGCCATTTCTACCGGCGTTGATGGCAAATACCAATTTAGGCCCGATCAATGCCGCAATAGTGAAGAAGTTTGGCGAAAACTGGACAAAGCCAGGCAATATAGTCAGTGACGGCGCCTACATGCTGAAGTCGTGGACCGTCAACGATCGGATCGTCGTAGTCAAGAATCCCTATTATTGGGATGCGGCGAACGTGCAGTTATCACAAGTGACCTATTTGCCGGTCGAGAACGAAGACACCGACGTGAAAATGTATCAGTCGGGTGCGAACGATTGGGTGTATGAATTGCCGCCGGGTTCGTATGAACGGATGAAGCAGCAATACCCAAAGGAAATACATAATAACGCGATGTTGGGTTTGCGTTATTTTTCCCTGAATGCCGCGGACCCTCTTCTCAAAGACGTGCGTGTCCGGGAAGCCTTGTCAATGGTGATCGACCGCGATCTGCTGGTAAAACGGGTATTAGCGGATGGTCAGATTCCAATGTATGGCCTGATTGTCCCAGGCACGATCGGGGCGGATGTAACGCGCTATCCCTGGGCTGACTGGCCGATGTCAAAACGCGTCGCGGAAGCCAAAAAGCTTCTGAGCGAAGCCGGCGTAGCGGCGGGCACGACCTTGCATATCGCATATAACACCAGCGAAGGAAACAAGCGTCTAACGATCTTCATGGCGTCAGAGTGGAAAAGCAAACTCGGATTGAATGCACAGGTCGATGCGATGGAATTTCGCGTACTGTTGAAACAACGTCATACCGGTCAATATCAGGTTGCGCGCAACGGTTGGATTGGCGATTACAACGACGCCAGTACATTCCTGACGTTGGTTGCCTGCCATTCCGATCAGAACGACTCGAACTACTGCGACCCGAAAGCCCAGAAACTGCTGGATCAGGCCTCTGCATCGAACGATCTCGTCTTGCGGAGTAAGCTGCAGACTCAGGCAGCCGACGCGATCATGGACGGTTATCCGATCATTGCGCTCTCTCAATATACGATACCTCGTCTGGTCAAGCCATATGTCGGCGGCTATACCGATGACAATATGCTGGACCGTTTCCGCGGCAAAGATTTGTACATCCTGAAGCACTAGCGATTATTGGGATATACGCCGACGGGCATGAGAGCGCTAGCGGGTCGGCGCCGACATGTTTCCGTCGCTGGAGGTGTTATGTGGGCTTATACATTACGGCGCGTGCTTTTCACGGTCCCGACATTATTGATCGTCATCACGATCTGTTATCTCTTGCTGCATGCCACACCGGGCGGACCCTTCGACGGCGACCGCAAAGTGTCGGCCGCCGTGCTGGCAAATCTGCAAGCTAAATATCATCTCGATCAACCGTTATGGAAGCAGTACCTGCTCTATCTGTGGAGCTTGTTGCATGGTGATCTGGGAGCATCTTTTCGGTATGCCGACTGGAGCGTGAATGCATTGGTGCGTCAGGCCTTCCCCGTGTCGTTGACGATCGGTAGCGTGTCGATGTTGCTTTCGATCCTGCTCGGCATCGCGTTAGGCATGTATGCCGCCTTGTATCGTAATGGCCCGATCGATTATCTGTTGATGGTGGTTAGCAACGCCGGCAGTGCCTTTCCCTCCTTCGTCATCGGCCCCGTCTTGATCCTGGTCTTTGCGATTATGCTGAAATGGTTTCCCGCGGGCGGTTGGGACAACTTCGACGTGCGGTATATGGTGTTGCCGGTCGCATTGCTGACAATCATCAATATCGCGACGATCGGCCGCGTGGCCCGTGCGAGTCTGATCGAGGTGATGCATGCGAACTACATTCGAACGGCATTTTCCAAAGGATTGCCGCGGCGGACCGTCGTGCTGCGACATGCCTTGCGGCCAATGCTGATTCCCGTGGTGTCCGTGTTGGGCCCCTTGGCAATCTCGTCAATCACCGCGGCGGTAGTGACCGAATCGGTGTTTTCGCTGCCGGGTTTGGGCAAACTGATCGTCAACGGCGCCGCGAACCGAGACTACACCCTGGTGTTGGGTCTTGTCGTGTTGGTGACCGTCGTCGCGGTGCTTTTGAATCTTGTGGTCGATCTCGCCTATGCGTGGCTTGATCCGAAGATCCGCTATTGAGGCCTCAAGCAAGATGAAAACTCATGCGAAGCAGCGTGCCGTGGTACCGGCATTGACCGCTGCAGCGAATGCCCTGCCCGCCCCGGAACGAAGTCCCTGGCAAGATGCACGTCGTCGCTTTGGCCGCAACCGTGCGGCCGTCGTCAGCGTCGTCGTCTTGATCGTCATAACGGTCGCCTGTATCGTCGGCCCGATGTTGTTGCCGAATGATTTCGAGACGTCTGACTGGAACGCGATCAACGCCACGCCCGAGTGGACGGCGTGGCATCTTTTTGGTACCGATGAAAACGGCCGCGATTTGCTGGTACGATGCTTGATCGGCGGACGCGTTTCCTTGCTGGTGGGTGCCCTGGGCACTATCACATCGGTCGCCCTGGGCATACTATGGGGTGCGGTCGCTGGCTTCGTAGGCGGGCGCGTCGACAATCTGATGATGCGCTTCATTGACATGATGTATGCGATTCCCTACCTGCTGATCGCAATCTTGATGGTGACGTTGCTGGGTCGGAACTTCTATCTTGTCGTGCTGACCATCACCGTGTTCTCGTGGATGGATATGGCCCGAGTGGTAAGGGGGCAAACGCTGGCGATCCGCTCGAAGGAATACGTAGAGGCGGCGCGTGCAATCGGTGTGTCGACGTCAGGAATAATCTGGCGCCATGTGATTCCCAATCTGCTCGGCATCGTAGCGATCTACACGACGGTGACCGTGCCAGGCGTGATCTTGACTGAATCAGTGCTGTCTTTTCTCGGCCTGGGCGTTCAGGAGCCGATGACCAGTTGGGGTGTCCTGATTCAAGATGGCGTTGCATCGATGAGTGCGGCACCATGGACGTTATTGTTCCCAGCGTCGTTATTGTCGGCCACCTTGTATTGCATCAATTTCGTCGGCGATGGAATGCGTGATGCTCTTGATCCGAAGGAACGGTAAGCGCCATGACTTTGTTGAAAGTGCGAGATCTTGCCGTGCAATTTACATCGCACGACAAAAGCACCGTACAGGCGGTCAATGGCGTCAGTTTCGATCTGGAGCCTGGTAGCACCTTGGGCATCGTCGGCGAGTCAGGCTCCGGCAAAAGTCAGAGTGTATTGGCGATCCTGGGCTTGTTGGCGGAGAATGGTAAGGCGAGCGGTAGCGCGTTGTATCAAGGTCAGGACTTGTTGACGATGTCGACCCGGACCTTGAATGGGATTCGCGGCAACCAGCTATCAATGATTTTTCAAGATTCGATGACCTCGCTCAACCCCTATCTGACTATCGAACGACAGATGACGGAGGTACTCGAATTGCATAAGAAGATGACCCGACGCGAGGCCAAACGCCGATGCATCACGATGTTGGAAGCAGTCCGCATTCCCGAGGCGGCCCATCGGATCGGGCAGTATCCGCACGAGCTATCAGGCGGCATGCGTCAACGGGTGATGATCGCGATGGCCTTGCTATGCGAGCCGCAAGTGTTGTTCGCCGACGAGCCGACGACCGCCCTGGACGTCACCGTCCAGGCACAGGTGCTCGAATTGCTTCGCGAATTGCAGCACGACTTTGGCACGGCAATCGTCTTGATCACGCACGACTTGGGGGTGGTAGCAGGATTGTGTGAAAAGGTGATGGTGATGTATGGCGGCAGTGTAATGGAGCACTGCAGCGCCAGCGCCCTCTTCGCCCGGCCATCACATCCCTATACCGTCGGACTGCTGGAAGCATTACCACGCTTGGACCAAACCGACGCCGCGCTGGTCGCTATTCCCGGCAATCCACCGAATATGGCCCATCCGCCGACGGGATGCCCTTTCCACCCACGTTGCGCGATGGCGATGCCCGATTGCGGCGAAGCGCAGCCGCCCCTCACGGCTTTCGGAGACGACGCGTCGTGGCAGCGTGCATGCTATCGACCCGTCGTTGATGTACGGGAGTTCCATCATGCATGATGCACCGATTTTGCAAGTCCGCGATCTGCGTGTGCATTTCAAGGTCAAGCCGGCGCGTTCGCTACCATGGAGCCGCGCGCGGCAGTTAAAGGCGGTTGACGGCGTGAGTTTCGATTTATATGCCGGCGAGACCTTGTGCGTCGTGGGCGAGTCAGGCTGCGGCAAATCCACGCTGGCACGGGCGATCCTGAATCTGATACCACGCACCGACGGCTCGGTGGCCTGGATGGGAAAGACGCTTGATACCGGTACGGACAAGGCCTGGCATGCGACACGAAGCGACATGCAGATTATTTTTCAAGATCCGCTGGCCTCGCTCGATCCTAGAATGACGGTCGGACAGATCATTGCCGAGCCACTGCAAGTGCATCGTCCGAATATGTCACAGGCTGAGAGAGTGACGCAGGTCAGGAAGATGATGGTCAAGGTAGGCTTACGGGAAGACATGTTGAACCGTTACGCCCACGAATTTTCGGGCGGGCAATGTCAGCGTATCGGCATCGCACGGGCCTTGATCATTGCACCAAAGCTGGTCGTATGTGATGAACCCGTGTCGGCCCTGGATGTTTCGATTCAGGCCCAGATCGTCAATTTGCTGAAAGCAATGCAAAAGGAGATGGGGCTGGCATTGATCTTCATTTCTCACGACCTCGCGATCGTAAAGCACATTGCGGACAGGGTGCTTGTGATGTATCTGGGGCATGTAATGGAAATGGCGGATAAAAACAGTCTGTATGGCATGCCTAGGCATCCCTATACGCAAGCACTTCTATCGGCTATTCCGATCGCCGACCCACTCGCCGCACGCAACAAAAGCGTGCACATTCTTGCGAACGATATTCCAAGTCCGATCAATCCGCCGGAAGGCTGCGTGTTTCATACGCGTTGCCCGATAAGCGAAAAACGCTGTGCCATCGAGACGCCCGTGCTGCGTGCTGTTCAGGCCGGCGGAATCGATAGTCGTGTTGCATGCCTGCGCGCCGATACCGCGTGAGTTGGTGCTTCGATGTCTCCTGAAGGGCGGTCGCACATGGACGCTATTTTTGAGGCACCTATCTGTGGGCCGGGCCGCGAGTACGGTCTCGCTGTTGACGAGAATGATGGCATGGCATGCCATGTCACGGCATGACGGGGGGATGATACGTCAACGTGCTCGCAAGTGCCCATAACATGAAGATCACCAACGGCAGGTGCACGACCAACTGAATAAAGGTAAAACCAACGACATCCCTTGCACGAAGTCCGAGCACACCCAGCAAAGGCAGCATCCAGAAGGGGTTGATCAGGTTGGGCAATGCCTCCGCTGCATTGTAGACCGTCACCGCCCAGCCAAGATGTACATGCAGGAGCTTGGCGGCCTCGATCACATAAGGGGCTTCAATGATCCACTTCCCACCGCCCGAGGGAACAAAGAATCCCAGCACCGCCGAGTAGATCCCCATAACCGCAGGAAATGACGACTGCGAGGAAACGGCTACGAAGAAGTGCGACAAATGGTCTGCGAGCGGCAGACCCGTCGCCCCATTCGCTTTAGTCAGCATGTAGGCAATGCCGCCATACAGCGGAAACTGAATCAATACTCCCGCAACTGACGGCACGGATTTCGCGACCGCGTTGAGGAAACGGCGCGGACGCCAGTTCAGCAGCATGCCGAGCAGAAGGAACAGGAAGTTGTAGGTGTTGAGGTTCGAGATGGCAATCAGGGGATTTTTCGTACTGAATTCATGCCACGCCCAGATGCCGCCGAGTATCACAATGAAAATGGAAACCAAAGGGCTGTATTCGAGCCAATCGCCAGGACGCAATGGCTTCTTGACTTGCAGTTCGTCGTCGTCGAGCGAAATACCCGAGATCAGCCGCGGTCTTGACTCGTTGCTCGCCCGGCGCAGATAAATAGGCGATCAACAGGGATATGACCGTCAGGGCCGCGGCCATCAGCATGGACTGCGAAAGGAAGATCGTTTCAGAAAACGGAATGACACCGGTGATGGCAAGAAGGGCCTTGGGCAGACTATCTGGATTGGCCTGAAGCTGCGCTGCCGAAGAACTCAGTCCTAAAGCCCAGGTTGCTCCCATGCCGAGGTATGCTGCCGCTCCCGCCGCGCGATAGTCCATCCGCAGATCACTTCTTCTGGCCAACGCACGTACCAGCAAACCGCTAAAGATCAGACTGACGGCCCAGTTGAACAGCGAAGCAACGATACTGATCAATGCGACGAAGGCAACCGCTGCCTTTGCCGAGGACGGAATGCGCGCCAACCAGCCAATGAACTTTGATGCCGGGGGCGAAACAGCAACCACGTAACCTGAAATGGCGACCACGGCCATCTGCATGGTGAACGGGATAAGGCTCCAGAATCCGTCTCCGAAGGCAATGCCCACACGTTGAACTGGCGAACCAATTGCGATCGCACCCAGTGCAACCACGATCACTGCGATGGCCGCAAAGATGTAGGCATCGGGAAACCACTTTTCAGACCATTTGGTTACACTGGCGGCCATCCGTTCGAGTTTCCCGCCCTCTTTCCCTAGCGGGGCTTGTACCATTTTTGCGTTGAACATCTTCTTCATCTATCGTCTCCTTCCATGAAGGTGCATCCGCTGTCTTTTCGCTTATAACCTTGCACAGCAGCGGCCCGGTCCACCAGCGCGGTGCCAATCGCCTTGAAGACGGTCAATGCCCGTCATTCGCGCGGCCTTCGGCTTGCTACCGACACAGGTCCGCGAGCGTACCTTTGAAATCACTATCAGGATATTCCGGGGTAAATCGCTGGCTGCTCATGCACTTCCTCCTATGCGCAAATCATAGGCCAGAAATGTCTACCGTACCGCAGGAAGTCCATTTGACAATGTTCCGAGATCCATATATATTGGAAACGATCATTTCCAATATATATGGATCATGCCCACCCTTTCCGATGACAGTTCAACACGGCGGCCCCGAGGCAGGCCCCGTGAATTCGACGAAGTGCCTTTTCTCGATGCGGCGATCATGCTATTTCGCCGTCGCAGCTTCAGTGGCGTAAGCATCAGTGACATCACCCACGCGACAGGGCTGACGGCAGGAAGTCTGTACAAGGCCTACAAAGACAAAGAAGGTCTCTTCGCTAAAGCGTTGGCCCGCTATATCGAACAACGAGAAGTGAGCCTTCGCGAAAGACTCGATCAAGCGAAAGACGGGAAGAGCAAGATTGCCGAACTGCTACGCGCTTATGTCGCGTTGAGCCAGGGCAAGGACGGCAAGCTCGGCTGCATGGTTGTCGCCGGCGTCATCGATCTGGAGCAACTTGGCGCTGCGTCGGAGGTGCTGAGTCGCCAACTGGACCGGCGCAGGGCGATGCTCGAAGCGTTGATTATGGAGGGATGCCATGATGAATCGATCCCCGCGCACATCGACTGCCGCGCAGCGGCTGGGGTGCTCCTCGCGCTGCTGCAAGGTATGCGTGTCGTGGCCAAGGCATCAACGCTCACTGACGATGGAGAGGCTTTCGTGCGTCGGGCGTTGAAGCTGCTGGAATAGTCATGTACGTCATCATCGCTCTGCTTGCCGGTGCAATGCTGCCGTTGCAAGCGATTTTTAATGCACGCATGGGCAATGCACTCGGCTCGCCAATTTGGGGAGCCATGGTGTCAGCAATCATTTCGTCGATCGCTTTAAGCGCCGTCGGATTTAGCCTCACGGGCTCAATACCGCGAGGGACACACTTACAAACGCTACCCGTCTGGGCATGGCTCGGCGGTTTCTGCGGCGTCATTACGTTGGCAGGCGTCGCCGCCTGCACCCCTCGCCTTGGCGCAGCCGCAATGGTGGCTTTCGTGGTTGCTGGCCAAGTCGCCTTTTCGATTGCGCTCGATTGCTTTGGCTTGTTTGGTGTATCAGCGCAACCGATTACCCTGCAACGTGCCATTGCCGCGGTTCTGGTGTTGGCAGGTGCGGCTCTCATTCGTTAGGATTTTCAAGATGCCGTCTCTGATGCTTCCGGATGCTCCCTTAGGTTTTACCCATCAGTTTGGTCGGGTGAATGATCTGCGGTTTCACTATGTAACAGGGGGACTGGCAAATGGCCCTGCCCTGGTTCTCCTGGCTGGATTTCCCGAAAGCTGGTTTGCTTGGCGTCACGTCATGGCACACCTCGTTAATCGGTACCGGATTGTCGCCATCGACTTACCTGGGCAAGGTGACAGCGACAAACCGCTATCGGGCTACGACACGCAAACGGTCGCCCAGCGCTTGCACGACTTTGTTGCCTCCCTCGGCTTAGACCGTTATTACCTTGCGGCACACGATGTGGGGGCCTGGGTCGCCTTTCCCTATGCGATGATGTTCGGGGATGAAATCCGCGCGCTAAGCCTCATGGATTCCGGTATTCCAGGTGTATCGCTTCCGGAAATGCTGCCTTCGTCTTCCAGTAAGTCATGGAAGACCTGGCACTTCTCATTCCATGCCGTTGCGGACCTGCCCGAATCCCTGCTCCAGGGTCGTGAACGAATCTACCTCGAGTGGTTCTTCAGAGAGAAGACCGCCAATCCTGCCTGCTATGGTGACGTTGAAATCACCGAGTATGAGCGCCTGCTTAAAGCACCTGGTGGCTTACGCGCGGGACTGGCTTTTTATCGGTCCTTGTCGGAATCGGCGACACAGAACAAGGCTCTGGCGCAAACGGCGCGATTGATCATGCCTGTTTTGGGACTGTCCGCGGATCAAGGCTCCATTCCAGACATGGCAGCAACCCTTCGACCGTATGGGGACAACGTGCACAGCGAGACAATCGCGGCCTGCGGACACTTCCAGCCTGAAGAGCAACCAGAAGCCGTCGCTAATGCGTTGGCGCACTTCTTTCAATAACGTGGGCGGACTACCGTTGAGCAAAAAAGTCGTTGATCATTCGAGTTGAACGATCAACGACCAAATTAAATAACATTAAAAATCAGTTATTTAAAATTCCCTCACTCCCACTCGATCGTCGCCGGTGGCTTCCCTGAAATGTCGTACACCACGCGATTAATCCCCCGCACTTCATTGATAATGCGGTTCGACACATGCCCAAGCAGGTCATGCGGCAGGTGGGCCCAGTGGGCGGTCATGAAGTCCTGCGTTTGCACGGCGCGCAATGCCACAACGTAGTCATACGTCCGCCCGTCGCCCATCACGCCGACACTCTTCACCGGCAGGAACACGGCGAATGCCTGGCTGGTCAACTCGTACCATGTCTTGCCGGTCTTCTCACAAGCAAAACGCGGATCACGCAGCGTCTCGATAAAGATCGCATCCGCATGGCGCAGCAGGTCCGCGAACTCGCGCTTCACCTCGCCCAGGATACGCACGCCCAGACCGGGCCCTGGGAACGGATGGCGATACACCATGTCGTGCGGCAATCCCAGCTCGATGCCCAGCGCCCGCACTTCGTCCTTGAACAGCTCGCGCAACGGCTCGACCAGCTTCAAATGCATGTCTTCCGGCAGACCACCGACGTTGTGGTGACTCTTGATCTTTGCCGCGCCTTTCTTGCCGTGCCCCGCGGATTCAATAACATCCGGATAGATCGTGCCTTGCGCCAACCACTTTGCCGACGTCAGCTTAGCGGACTCTGCCTTGAATACCTCGACGAACTCGCGACCAATGATCTTCCGCTTCGCTTCCGGGTCACTGACGCCCGCGAGCTTGCCAAGAAAATCCGCGCTTGCGTCCACATGAATGACCTTCACGCCAAGATTGTCCGCGAACGTCTTCATCACCTGCTCTGCCTCATTCAAGCGCAGCAAGCCATGATCGACGAACACGCAGGTCAGTTGATCGCCGATTGCCTGGTGCAGCAACGCAGCAGCGACCGATGAATCCACCCCACCGGACAAGCCCAGGATCACCTGCTCGTCACCTACCTGCGCGCGGATCTTCTCGACCGCTTCCGAGACGTAATTACCCATCTCCCAATCGGCCTTCGCCCCGCAGATATCCAGTACGAAACGGCGCAAGATCGACGTACCCTGCTTCGTATGCGTGACTTCAGGGTGGAACTGCACCGCGTAGTAACCCTTGTCCTCGTTCGCCATCGCGGCGATCGGACAGGACGGCGTGGAGGCCATCAACTTGAACCCGTCCGGCAACGCTTCTACCTTGTCACCATGGCTCATCCATACATCCAGCATGCCGTGACCTTCCGCGGTCGCGTAATCCTGGATGCCCTCCAGCAATTTCGTATGCCCGTGTGCGCGCACCGCCGCGTAACCAAACTCGCGCGTATTGCTGCTCTGGACCTTGCCGCCCAACTGCTCGGCCATTGCCTGCATGCCGTAACAGATCCCGAACACCGGCACGCCCACCGTAAAAACCGCATCCGGTACACGCGGCGTATCGCCTTCGGTAACCGAGCTCGGGCCTCCGGACAGAATGATGCCCTTCGGCGCAAATTCGCGAATGAAAGCCTCGCTCACGTCATACGGATGGATTTCCGAATAGACCTGCGCTTCACGCACACGGCGGGCAATCAGTTGCGTAACCTGGGAACCGAAATCGAGAATAAGGATCTTGTCGTGCATCGTGGCTCGCATGTGACCATGCGCTGAATTGGAATGTTATAGGAGCGCTACTCGCGTCGCGTTTTCACGCCACGCGTTGAATCTTGTCCAACGCGCACTTGCGCGCCGGCATGCCATTGGCGTCATCGGTTCGCGCCTGGCCGCCGATGGCTGGCATGCTGCGATCGCGCAACCATTGGCTAGAACGACGGCGGCACCGGCCGTGTGACTGGCGCTTCGGACGCCGGGGTTCCTGGTGTCGATGGCGGCAACGT
Source organism: Robbsia andropogonis (assembly GCF_000970345.1). GTDB lineage: Bacteria > Pseudomonadota > Gammaproteobacteria > Burkholderiales > Burkholderiaceae > Robbsia > Robbsia andropogonis. The sequence continues at coordinate 113,195 of NZ_LAQU01000012.1, forward strand.
CCCCCCCTCGACCAGTGCATGCCGATCCTCTTGTGTCGGAATATCGACAGTACGCGTCGCGCGAACCGTTCCTACTTCTTCGGCAAAAGGATTGGCCGTTGTATCCCGTGAAGCTGCCGCAGGCGGTGTACCGATATACGGATCCCGATCGACCGCCCCGTAGACCGCACGCGGAGAACCGTAAAACATCGGTGTCCCTCCCTGCTCGGTCATGCCGCCGAAACGGCTTCCCGAGGGATGGCCATCGCTCGACTCCGCCGCGCGTTGACGCCTAAGTGCCTCACGCGACGCAGACCGTGCCTCGGACAGGTCACGGCGTTCGCGACGACCGACCATCGAAGCCAGACGCGCCTGAATCAAACCAAGCAAGATAACCAATACGGCGTAGGCGGGTACGACAAACGCCGGCCCCGGCTCCAGCACCGGCTGATGATAGGTAAGCTGCCAGATCAATACCGTGGCGCCGGCAAGCCAAAGGATGTGCCCCGAGACCCAACCGATCGTCGCAGTGGCAGACCCGCGGATCATGCCGGCCAACAACATCCAGGTAAAACCCAGAAGCAACACGCCCAGCAATTGCCCGATCAGCGCCGGAGAACTGGCAAGCGGCGCGAGCGGCGCGGACACCGCCAACCAAGGTGTCATCAGAAAAAATAGCCCGAGCAACGCGACAGTTACCGCGTTGATCGCGAGGAACGTCCGTAGCAAGGGCTTCATCGCCGATTACTCCATCTGATAGTTAGGCGCTTCTTTCGTGATCTGCACATCATGCACATGCGATTCACGAATACCGGCCGACGTGATCTGGACGAATTCCGATTTTTCGTGCAACTCGTCGATCGTCCGGCAGCCGCAATACCCCATGCTTGAACGAATGCCGCCCGTCAGTTGGAACAGGATCGGGGTCAATGCACCCTTGTACGGGACGCGTCCTTCGATCCCTTCCGGCACCAACTTCTCGATGTTTGCCGAGCTGTCCTGGAAATAGCGATCGGCGGCGCCATCCTTCATCGCGCCGACGGAACCCATGCCACGATACGACTTGAACGAACGGCCTTGATACAGGAACACGTCGCCCGGTGCTTCTTCGGTGCCTGCGAACATCCCACCCATCATCACCGCATTCGCGCCAGCGGCCAGCGCCTTCGAGACGTCACCCGAATAGCGCACACCACCATCACCGATCAGTGGCACCCCGGTGCCCTTCAACGCTTCGGCAACATTAGCAATGGCCGTGATCTGCGGCACGCCTACACCTGCCACGATCCGCGTCGTGCAGATTGATCCCGGACCGATCCCGACCTTGACGCCGTCCGCGCCATACTCGACCAGCGCCCGCGCCGCAGCCGCCGTGGCGATATTACCGCCGATGACTTCCACGCCGTCGTAATTGCGCTTGATCCATTTGACCCGGTCCAGCACGCCCTGGCTATGGCCATGCGCCGTATCGACCACGATCACGTCGACACCCGCCTTCACCAGCGCCTCGACACGCTCCTCGGCGTCCTTGCCCACGCCAACAGCCGCGCCCACGCGTAGCTTGCCCTGGTCATCCTTGCTCGCGGCAGGATGTTCCGTGGCCTTCAGAATGTCTTTGACCGTCATCAGGCCGCGCAATTCGAACGCGTCATTGATCACCAGCACGCGCTCCAGGCGGTTCGAGTGCATCAATTCCTTCGCTTCCGCCAGCGACGCGCCTTCCTTGACGGTAATCAGACGCTCACGCGGTGTCATCACCGTCCGGACCTCCACGTCCAGGCGTGGCTCGAAACGCAGGTCGCGATTCGTCACGATGCCGATGACCGTCGACCCTTCTACCACCGGAAAACCAGAAATGCCATGCAGGCGGGACAGTTCCAGCACATCGCGCACGCGCATGTCGCCAGTGACGGTGATGGGGTCACGCACGACGCCGGATTCATACCGCTTCACACGCGATACTTCACGTGCTTGCTCCGCGGCAGTGAGATTCTTGTGAACGATACCGATGCCGCCCGATTGCGCCATGGCAATCGCCAGGCGGCCTTCCGTGACCGTGTCCATCGCCGCGGATACCAACGGGATGTTCAGGGCGATGTTGCGGGTCAGTCGGGTTTTGAGGACCGTGTCGGTCGGCAGGACGTTCGAGAACGCCGGAACAAGAAGCACATCATCGAACGTGAGTGCGGTTTGGATCAGACGCATGGCAAATCCTATAGGCGCAAAAGCAGATTATACGCGCTTCCGAGGCGTCGGGAAATGGGGGCGGGATCGGGAAGCCCGGGCGGCCATGCTATTCTCGCGGTATTTTGTAGCCGTTTGTTGACACGTTGGAGCAGTATCGGATGGAGAAGTCGATGCGAGGCGGTCTGGCCTGTGGCGTGGGTTCCGGGGCACTATGGGGCCTGGTTTTCCTCGCGCCTGCCATTGTCCCGGACTTCACGACCATCGAACTGAGCGCCGGACGGTACCTTTGCTATGGTGTCGTGTCGCTCCTGGCGATGCTGCTGTCCGGTCGTACATCGGCGCTGGCCCTGCTTCGCAAGACACGTCCCGAGCATTGGTGGCTGGCCACCCGTCTAGCCCTGATCGGCAACCTCGTCTACTACGTGCTCCTCAGTGCCGCCGTCCAGAACGTCGGCGTGGCAGCCGCGTCATTGATCATCGGCACCCTGCCGGTGACCATTACGCTGCTCGGCGCGCGCGGACGCGACATCGCCGCGCCCGGCGACAGCCATGGACTACAGGATGCGGGGCCGGGGCTCCACGGGCCGCGATTACGCGATCTAGCGCCGGCATTGTTGCTGATCCTGGTGGGCATCGCCTGCATCAACGCGGACGTTTTCTCGGGCCACGCCGCCGCGACATCCGAGGGCAGCAGTGGCGACTGGCACGAAGCGGTACTCGGCATCAGCGCGGCGGTCGGCGCGCTGGCCGCATGGACCTGGTATGCGGTGGGTAACGCGCGTGGCCTGGACGCCCATCCCACGTTCACGAACGCCGAATGGGCCGGCTTGCAAGGCCTGGTAAGCGGCGTGATGGCACTCATGATCTGGGCCGTCCTGGCAGTCTTGCTTTACCTACCATTGCCTTACGGCAATGTGTTGGGCATCCACCACGCGCCATTCGACCGGCAGATCGTCTTCTGGTCCGTCAATATCGCATTGGCCGTGGGCGCTTCATGGATGGGCAATACGCTATGGAATGCCGCGGCGCGCCGCCTACCGCTGACGCTGTCGGGACAGATGATCGTATTCGAGACGCTGTTCGCGCTGCTCTATGGCTTCATCCACGCGCAGCGATTGCCACGACTCCTGGAGATCGCGGCCATCGTATTACTGGTCATTGGCGTGATGTGGTCAGTACGGTTGCACGCGCCCGGCCAACGACAATCGCCCACGCCAACCCAGGCGGATTGACCCCGGGCACGCTTACCGCGAACCCGCGCGCCGGCGACCACCGGCGCGCAGTTTCAGCGATGTTCCTTCGTCACCCACTTACGGCCCTCGCGGCTACCGGCGCGACGTGTCTTGGCGACACGCCGCGCCCGCGCCACTTTCGGATCGACGGTCAACGGCCGATAAATCTCGATACGATCCCCCGCCTGGACGACCTCGTCCAATGCACGCACCTTGCCGTAAATGCCGACCTTCTGCGTACTGATGTCGATTTCCGGATGGGCATCCAGCACCCCACTTTGCGTCACCGCATCGCGTACAGTCGCGCATGCGGGCACCACGACCGGCAGTAAAACCTGCACGCCCGGCGCCAGATAGCAAATCTGCACGCGAAGATGTCCGTCCGCGACAACGTCGGTCGGCTCAGCGCTTACCATAACGGGTCTCGGCGCGTTTGACGAAGGAGTCGACAAACGTGTTTGCGATCATATTGAAGACTGGCCCGATAATCTTCTCCACGATGAAATTCGAAAATTCGTAGTGCAGTGCGAATTCGATCTTGCAGGCATCCTCTCGAAGCGGCGTGAAGCGCCAACTCCCAGTAAAATTCTTGAAAGGGCCCTCGCGAAACACCATATCGATCCGGGTGGGCCGCTGATGCTCGTTGTGCGTGGCAAACTGCTGCTTGACCCCTTTGAAGTTGATCAGGATGCGCGCATCCATCGACGTATCGTCGGAATGCAGCACTTCCGAGCCGCCACACCATGGGAGGAAGTTGGGATAGTCGGCGACGTCCGTGACGAGATCGAACATCTGGGCGGCGGAGTACCGGATAAGAAGCGTTTTCTGTACGTCGGCCATAGGAGGTGATACGAAAGATGCCGCGGCAATCGGGCGATGGCGCGCAAGCGTTTTGCTAGAATGTCATTTTATCCGACTTGGCCGGATCAAACGGTGACGCGCCCATAATGAGCATTGCAGAAAACAAACGCGCGCATTTCGATTACTTTATCGAAGAGCGCTATGAGGCCGGGATCGTACTGGAGGGCTGGGAAGTCAAAGCCATTCGCGCGGGCCGGGCGCAAATCAAGGAAGGCTACGTGGTGATTCGCGACGAGGAGCTGTGGCTACTCGGCGCGCACATCAGCCCGCTGGGCTCCGCGTCCACCCACGTCAATCCTGACCAGACGCGCTTACGCAAGCTATTGCTACACGGTACGGAGATCAGGAAGCTGATCGGCAAGGTCCAGCAGCGCGGCTACACGCTGGTGCCTCTGAACTTGCACTTCGCGCGCGGCCTGATCAAGTGCGATATCGGCCTGGCAAAAGGCAAAAAGCAGCATGACAAGCGGGAAACCGAGAAGAAGCGTGACTGGGAACGTGAAAAGGCCCGCATCGTGCGGACCTCTTCCTGATTCTGTCGCGGCGTCGCTTCGTAGGCAGCTTACCGCGGCGCGCTCCCACCGAAGCCGGTGGGCGTGAGGTTAGCGGCGCCCTTTCCCGGGCCGCTTTGCACGATCTGCAGCGCCGAAGCGATCATCGTGCCCATATCGGCCATATTGCCGGGCACGATCAAGGTGTTGCCGGTCTTGGCGAGATTCCCAAACGCCGCAACGTACTGTTCCGCCACTTTCATATTGACGGCCTCCAGTCCTCCCTCGGTCTGCATCGCTACCGCCACGGTCTGAATCGCCTCAGCATTCGCACGAGCAACGGCGAGAATCGCCTGCGCTTCGCCTTCGGCCCGGTTCATCGCCGCCTGACGTTCTCCCTCGGACTGCTGGATGGCGGCCTGACGTGAACCATCGGCAAGATTGATCTGCTCCTGACGCCGCCCTTCGGATGCGGCGATCAATGCACGCTTCTCCCGCTCCGCGGTGATCTGCGACTGCATCGCGCGCAGGATCTCTTGCGGCGGCGTCAAATCCTTGATCTCGTAGCGCAAGACCTTGACCCCCCAATTCGCCGCTGCTTCATCCAGCGAATCGACAACACCGCGATTAATCGACTCGCGTTCCTCGAACGTCTTGTCCAGCTCCAGCTTCCCGATCACGGAACGCAGCGTGGTCTGCGACAACTGGGTAATGGCCATGACGAAGTTGGCTGATCCGTACGACGCTTTCATCGCGTCCGTCACCTGGAAATACAGCACGCCATCTACCTGCAATTGCGTGTTGTCCCGGGTAATGCAGACCTGGGGCGGCACATCGAGTGCGATTTCCTTCAACACATGCTTATAGGCAACGCGGTCGATGAACGGGATCACGACCGTCAAACCCGGCGACAACGTGGCGTGATACTTGCCAAGCCGTTCGATGACCCATGCATGCTGCTGCGGCACGATCTTGACGGCGCGCGCCACAATGACAACGACCACGAACAATAAAATCAGTGCGACGAGATTTCCGGCCATGCTTCCCCCTGTTATTCGGCTGCCCTCGCATTATCGGGTCGGGTTCGACGCTTGCCGATTTTGCCTTCCCACGAGAACAGCCTGTTAGTTGCACATATAAGCTGAACGGTGCGCCATTACGGCGTATCCGTTTGCGTCGATGGTGTGGTTTGTGGCGATGACGCCGATGCAGCGGTTGCCGGCGATTGCCCGACAAACGACCCGGATGCGTTATTGGGAGCGAGCGCCGCGGCGGAAACGGCAGCGGGGACAGATTCCACCACAGCCCGTAATACAAGACGAATGCCGTCCATTCCCACGATCCGGTATCGACCGGGCATCAATGACAACGACGCTACTTCCGCCACGGCGTGCCATTCGGTACCGCGATACCGCACACGCGTCCTGTTGCCGGACTCCCACTGCAAGACATCGACTTCCGCGCCGATATCAAGCAATTGCGAGGCAGCACCAGATGAAACGCCATCAACTCCCGGCGATGCACACCCGTCCGCGTTCATCGACGTATCGCGGGACGCGGCGCTCCACATGGCACCAACAGCATCAGGTTCTTCAGCACTCGCACGCACCAACGCAGCGCGTGCATGCGACATCCGGCGACGATGCAAGACTACCAGCAACACCAAGGCCAGAAGCGCCGCAGTGCATATCTGGACGGCCGGCGACGTACCCAGGAGATGCGCGATGCCTGCCGCCGCGAGGCCGACGGCGATCATCAGCAAGTAAAACGTCCCGGTCAACATCTCGGCGACGACCAATACTGCTGCCGCAGCCCACCATACCCACGGTAATACGCTTTCCGTCATGCCCATACTCCATTACGTCAATCACGCACCTTATCGCCATTAGGCGCGCGATAGGACAATAACATCATTGCGTCTGCAATCTTTCATTCTCTTGCGCGAATGCTTGAACGACCGATAGGTGATGGCTCGCCCTACACCTCGGAGCCTTGAAGATCAATCGACTTCCGCGATATCGACGTCCGTCCTTGCCATGATCAGGACATAAAAAAACACCCCGGCACGCCGCAGACCAGCCGCGCAGTACCGGGGTGTGTTCGGGAGACCCGCCACGTGCAGACGTCGCGCTTACCGCGACGCAACCACGGACGTTACTTCGTCGCCAGTGCCTTCCAGGTGTCGATTACGGTATCCGGGTTGAGCGAGATGGAGGCAATACCTTCATCGGCGAGCCACTGCGCGAAATCCGGATGGTCGGACGGACCCTGACCGCAGATACCCACATACTTGCCCTGCTTCTTGCACGCATCAATCGCACGCTTCAACAAGAACTGCAGGGCCGGGTCACGTTCGTCGAAGTCCTTTGCCAACAACTCCAGACCCGAGTCGCGGTCCAGCCCCAACGTCAGCTGCGTCAGATCGTTCGAACCGATCGAGAACCCATCAAAATGCTCGAGGAACTGTTCCGCCAGAATCGCGTTCGACGGGACTTCGCACATCATGATCAGACGCAGACCGTTCTCGCCGCGCTTCAAACCGTACTTCGCCAACAGGTCCACCACCGCCTTGGCCTGACCCAGCGTCCGCACAAACGGCACCATGATCTCGACGTTGGTCAGGCCCATGTCCTCGCGGACCCGCTTCAACGCACGGCACTCCATCTCGAACGCTTCCGCGAAAGATTCCGAGACGTAACGCGACGCGCCACGGAAACCCAACATCGGGTTTTCCTCGTCCGGCTCATAGCGCGTTCCACCGATCAGCTTCTTGTACTCGTTCGACTTGAAGTCGGACAGTCGCACGATAACGGGCTTCGGGTAAAACGCCGCGCCAATCGTCGCGATGCCTTCCGTCAGCTTGTCGATGTAGAAAGCGCGCGGCGATGCATGACCGCGCGCCACGCTTTCCACCGCCTTCTTCAGGTCCGCATCGATGTTCGGATAATCGAGAATCGCCTTCGGATGAACGCCGATATTGTTGTTTATGATGAATTCGAGCCGCGCGAGACCTACGCCCTTGTTCGGCAATTGGCTGAAATCAAACGCCAGTTGCGGATTCCCGACGTTCATCATGACCTTGACCGGAATCTCGGGCAGCTCGCCACGCTCGACTTCCGTCACTTCGGCTTCAAGCATGCCGTCATAGATCTTGCCTTCGTCACCTTCAGCACAGGACACCGTCACCAGCGCGCCATCCTTCAGCACGTCGGTCGCATTGCCGCATCCCACCACGGCCGGCACGCCCAGTTCACGCGCGATGATCGCCGCGTGGCAGGTCCGGCCGCCCCGGTTCGTGACAATTGCAGCCGCGCGCTTCATCACCGGTTCCCAATTCGGGTCGGTCATATCCGCGACGAGCACATCGCCGGGCTGCACACGATCCATTTCCGCCGCATCACGAACAACACGCACGGTGCCCGCGCCAATCCGCTGACCAATCGCGCGCCCTGTCGCCAGCACGGGTGCCTGGCCCTTAAGCTTGAAGCGATGCTCGACCTTGCCCGCCGACTGGCTCTTTACCGTTTCCGGACGGGCCTGAAGGATGAAGATCTTGCCGTCGCGACCATCCTTGCCCCACTCGATGTCCATCGGACGGCCATAGTGCTTCTCGATGATCACCGCATACTTCGCAAGCTGAATCACGTCCTCGTCGGAGATCGAGAAGCGGTTACGTTGATCGCTCGACACGTCGACCGTCTTCACGCGACCTTCCTCACCGGCTTGCGTGAATTCCATCTTGATCAGCTTGGAACCGATCGAACGACGAATGATCGGATACTTGCCGTCCGCCAACGTCTTCTTGAACACATAGAATTCATCGGGATTCACCGCACCCTGCACGACGGTTTCGCCCAAGCCGTAGCTCGACGTAATGAACACGGCGTCGCGGAAACCGGACTCCGTATCCAGCGTGAACATCACGCCGGAAGCGCCGACGTCCGAACGCACCATCCGCTGCACGCCGGCCGACAAGGCCACCTCGGCATGTTCGAATCCTTTATGGACGCGGTAGGAAATCGCGCGGTCGTTATAGAGCGATGCAAACACCTGCTTGATCGCGACCAGAACATTGTCGATCCCCTCGACATTCAGATAGCTTTCCTGCTGACCGGCAAACGACGCATCCGGCAAGTCCTCGGCGGTAGCCGACGACCGCACCGCGAAAGACAGTTCGTTCGGCGAGCTACGCGTCAAGACGTCGTATTGCTCGCGGATCTCCTTTTCAAGTTCCGGCTGCAGCGGTGCATCGATGATCCATTGACGGATCTGCTTGCCGGACTCGGCCAGCGTCTTGACGTTGTCGACGTCGAGGCCAATCAGCTTGTCCGCAATACGCGCCGTCAGATTATTGAAGTGCAGGAAGTCACGGAAAGCCTGCGCCGTCGTCGCAAAACCCGTCGGCACGCTGACGCCCGCATCCGCGAGCTGGCTGATCATCTCGCCAAGGGACGAGTTCTTGCCGCCGACGGTGTCGACATCTTCTTTTCGTAGTTGTTCAAACGGGACAACCAGTGCGTCTAACGCTCCTTGTTGAGTGGTTTGCGTCATGTTACAGCCCCTAAAGTAAAAAAAATCTTCACTTGCCGATTCGGGACTGGCGAGACCGCGCCACGGACAAGACACCGGCGGCATCAACCGCACAATACTTGCCCAGGCTGCGAAAACTCGCGCATCGTCAAGCAGTTGGATAAACGGTCGCACACGGCCTTGTCCAGCACCATGCCCTTTGCAATCGCTTATCGAACGCACTCGACGCCGCCCGGTTTCGGGGGCGGAGAGACCATTGTACCGTGCTATTCTACCGTGGCCACTACCCAACTGCGTGCCGCCTGTATCGGGAAGATGCCCAGACCCGCAAGACGGCACTTTGGTGGGATTGTTCACCGGCGCGCGATGCGTTGCATCGCGACTTTTCCATTGTTCTTTCGGGTCAATCCGCCTTGACTACTCCGCCCACCGTCTATGTGGTGTCCGACGGCACCGGCATCACCGCCGAGACCTTCGCGCACTCGATCCTTTCGCAGTTCGACCTGAAATTCAGGCTCGTACGCATGCCCTTTGTCGACGACGCCGACAAAGCGACCGCGGCCGCACGGGCGATCAATAATGCAAGAGCGGCAGACGGCACCTCTCCCATTGTCTTTACGACACTGGTCGACAGTGTCTCAAATGCCATTCTCAAAGGGGCCAATGCGTTGGTGCTGGACATGTTCCAGACTTTCGTCGAACCGCTTGAAAATGAACTGGGCGTCAAGTCCAGTCATGAAATCGGGCGCGGCCATAAAAAGGCCGATTCCGATGAATACAAGAATCGCATCGAGGCAATCAACTTCTCGCTCGAACATGACGATGGCCAGTCGAATCGCAATCTCGCGGAAGCCGATGTCATCCTGGTGGGTGTGTCGCGCTGCGGCAAGACGCCGACCACGCTATACCTGGCCATGCAATACGGGGTCAAGGCGGCGAACTATCCGCTGATCCCCGAGGATTTCGAACGTCGCAAACTGCCATCCGGGTTGGCCGAATTCAAGTCGAAGTTGTTCGGCTTGTCGATCGAACCCGCCCGACTCTCCGAGATCCGCAACCAGCGCCGTCCGGGGAGCAAGTACGCTGCGCTAGAGAACTGCCGATACGAAATCAATGAAGCCGAGGACCTGATGCGCCGCGAAGGCATCCGGTGGCTCTCGTCGACACACAAGTCGATCGAGGAGATCGCAACGACCGTGCTCCAGGAAATCAAGATCGATCGCGCAGTGTATTGACCAACGCTCCGCATTGCAAAAAAAGCCTGGAATAGAAGCGATATCACTTCCATTCCAGGCTTTTTGATCATTTCCGTCCGCCAACGTCCGCGCCGCTGATTTATTGCGCGGCGCTCCGCTGTTGGCGTGTCTGTTCGAACAGGCATACCGCCGCGGCCGCGGCAACATTCAGTGATTCAATTCGACCAGACTGCGGAATCGTCACGCGCAGGTCGGCACGCTCGCGCCAGAAAGGGGAAACGCCCGCTCCCTCATTCCCCATCACCCACGCCAGCGGCCGGCGTAGATTGGTGTCATAAAGTGATGCCGCACCGTGCAAATCCGTGACGACAATCGGTATGCCCAGCAACGGGGCCAACCCTTCCGGCGGGACCTGCTCGACGATACGCATCACGAAGTGCGCCCCCATCGCCGCGCGCAATACCTTCGTCGACCAGACCGTCGCGGTGCCCGGCAGGCAAAATGCCAGCGTCACCCCCGCCGCTGCCGCACTGCGCAATATCGATCCGACATTGCCAGCATCCTGCACGCCATCCAGGATGACGCAATTTTCCGTAATCGTTGCCCCATCCGCCCCCCCCGCCAGCAAGGCATGGGTACTTCCCTCAACCGACCTAGCCTGTGGGGATGCGTCCCCGTACGACGCGGACAGAGTCGTGTGCGGTGCGGCAATCAGTAACAGGATGCCTACCCCACCATCAGTGACCGGGGAGACTTGCTCGAACAGCGCGTCATCGAAGATCGTCACCCGGTCAGACCATACCGTCTGAATTCGCGCCAGAATGCCCTGAATATCGTCACGGAAGGCGGCCGACTGCGATACCACGACCTGTTCCAGCGCCATCGCCTCACGCGCCGTGGCATGTCGCGACGCTTCATTGGTGGTGGTAACCGCCGGGGTGCCCGAGCGCAGTGCTTGCAAATACGCATCCGCCAGATGCACGCCTTCAAGAATTGCCACGCCTTCACGGCGCTGCTTTTGCGCCGCGCCGGCCAGCATCCGCAAGCGCTTGAACAGCGGGTTCGAACGCGATTGCACGACCGGCAATGCGGAACGAGATTCGGAAGTCGTCACAGCGCGGATCCGGCCTCGATGCGCGCCCACGCCTCGCGCACCGGCGCGAAGGACCGGCGATGATGCACACACGGCCCGTGCTTGGCCAGCGCGGCCAGATGCTGGGTCGTGCCATAGCCCATATGCGCATCGAAACCATAGTGCGGGTGCGCCACGTGCAACATCGCCAACTGCCGGTCACGGGTCACCTTGGCCAGAATCGATGCGGCCGAAATCGCCGGCACCAATGCATCGCCACCCACCACGGCCTCGGCGCGCACGGCAATGGCAGGGCAGCGATTACCATCGATATAGGCCAGGTCCGGCGTGACCGACAGCCCTTCCACCGCTCGGCGCATTGCCAGCATCGTCGCCTGCAGGATGTTCAGCGAATCGATCTCGGCAACACTCGCCTCCGCGATCGAATACGCCAGTGCGTCACGGACAATCTCGCCATAGAGTCGCTCACGGGTCTTAGCGGATAACTTTTTCGAATCGTCGAGACCGGGGATCGGTCGTGCGGGATCGAGAATAACGGCGGCGGCCACCACCGATCCGGCCAATGGCCCACGGCCGGCTTCATCAACACCGCAAGCCAACTGCCCCGGCACGTCGAAACACAGCGTGGCTTGCGGCGCGAATCGCACCGGGGACGTCATGCGCTTGGCCTGCTTCATCGCACTGCTCCCGGCGTGCGCGTAGCCACGTGCATCACGGCCTCCGCCGCCAACGTACCGGTATCGCGCTGCAACGATGCATGAATATCCGTGAAAATCGCCTGTAATTCTCGCCGATTCGTATCGTCGTGCAATTGCTTCAAGGTGGCGTCGGCAAGCGCTTGTGGCGTGGCGAAATGCTGCAGGATTTCCGGCACGACGAATCGGCCGGCCAGCACGTTCGGCAGACCGACATAGGGCAGATAACCCTGGCGACGCATGATCTGCCCGGTCAGCCAGGGTACCTTGTACGAGATCACCATCGGCTTCTTGAACAACGCCGCTTCCAGCGTCGAGGTCCCGCTTTTGATCAGCAACGCGTCAGACGCTTCCATGACGTCGTGCGATGCGCCGTCCGTTACTGTCAATGGCAACTCCGGGTAGGTCGCCAGCAACGGCGCCAGCAAGGCGCGCACCGCCGGCGATGCCGACGGCAGGACAAAATGCAAGTCGGGCTCGCGTTGGTGCATCAACGCCATTGCGGCGAAGAACGTCGGGCCGATCAGCTGGATCTCGGAACGCCGGCTGCCCGGCATGACGCCGATCAACGGGCAGTCCGCCGGCAGACCCAGCCGTGCACGCGCCGCGGCGGGGTCCGGCGTCATCGGGATCATCGTCCCGAGCGGATGACCCACGTACGATGCCGGGATACCGGCTTTGTCGTAGATCGCTTTCTCAAACGGGAACACGCAGAGCATATGATCGACGGCTTTTGCAACCGTCTTGATACGCCCGGCACGCCAGGCCCAGATCGACGGACTGACGAAATGCACGACCGGCACGCCGGCCTGCCGCAAGGTGCGCTCAACAGAAAAATTGAAATCGGGCGCGTCGATGCCCACGAACACCGACGGTGGATCGGCAAGCAACCGCTGGGTTAGCGCCCGTCGAATGCGCAAAATGCCGGGAATGCTCGACAACGCCTCCACATAGCCACGGACGGCCAGGCGATCGGACGCCCACCATGCGTCAAAACCTTCGGCCTGCATCCTCGGACCACCGACCCCGGTGATCGGCACGGCATACGGAAACGCATCCGTCGCAGGCACATATTCGCGAAGACCCCGCAACAACGCCGCGCCCAGCAGGTCACCGGAGGCCTCACCGGCGACCATCGATATCTGGCGTGTGACTGGACCCGCCGTCTGTGCCAAAGCGTCCATCAACGGATAATGCCACGCTTCGCCGTATCGATGAATGCGAGGAACGCGCTCAACTGTTGCTTGCCCTCGTCCAACGCGTCGATATCGGCGCTGATCTGCACCTTCGCTTCATCGAGCGACAGACCGCTCTTGTATAACGTCCGGTAGCCCGAGCGCAATGCGCTGATTTCTCCAGGCGCGAAACCACGGCGACGCAGCCCCTCGACATTGATGCCATGCGGCGTGGCCTTTTCGCCCGCGGCGATGACGAATGGCGGCAAATCCTGCACCAAGGCGGACGCGCCCCCCAGGAAAGCGTGCGCGCCGATGCGTACGAACTGGTGCACGCCGGACATCCCTCCCAGAATGGCCCAGTCACCCACCGTCACATGTCCGGCGATCTGCGCATTGCTCGAAAACACGACGTTGTTTCCCACATCACAGTCGTGTGCGATATGCACATACGCCATGATCCAGTTGTCGTTGCCGATTTTCGTCACGCCCTGATCCTGGGACGTGCCCGTATGGATCGTCGTGAACTCGCGGATCACGTTTCGGTCACCAATTTCCAAGCGCGTGGGCTCACCGGCGTACTTCATGTCCTGCGGCGCCCCGCCGACCGAGGCGAAATGCCCGATACGGTTCGCCTCGCCGATTGTCGTCTGTCCCTCGATTACGGTATGCGATCCCACCGTGGTGTGCGCACCGATGCGGACGTGCGCGCCGATTACGGCGTAGGGTCCGATCGTTACCGATGAATCAATTTGCGCGCCCGCCTCGATAATCGCTGTCGGATGAATAGTCATGGCTCTCTGCCCCGCGAATCAGCTGGCTTTGCCGGCGGTCACGAGCGGCAAGGCATCGGCTACCGTCGGCCTCTCGATATGCTGCACCGCGCATGTCAGATCGGCTTCCGCGGCCAACGCGCCGTCAACGGACGCCCTGGCCTTGAACTTGTAGATGTGGCGTACATTCCGCTCGAAGGTCACGTCCAGCACCAACTGGTCGCCTGGCTCCACCACCCTCTTGAAGCGAGCATTGTCTATGCCGGCAAAGTAGTACAGCGTCGTCGCCGGATCATACGTTGAAGTATCTTCCGCGAACGTCAGTAACGCGGCAGCCTGCGCCAATGCCTCAAGAATCAGCACACCCGGCATCACCGGGCGTGACGGAAAATGGCCTTGAAAGAACGGCTCGTTCATCGTCACATTCTTTAGCGCACGAATGGACTTGTGTTGCACCAATTCCGTGACCCGGTCCACCAATAGAAACGGATAACGATGCGGCAACAACGTCAAGATCTTGTGGATATCCAACGTGATCCCGGCGCTTGTATTTTCTTGTTCCATAATTTTCACTGCTTGTCTTTCAGCGCTTCAACAGTCGCTTCGAGTTGCTTGAGGCGAACGCGCATTGTATCGAGGTTGCGCATCACCGCCGCGTTCTTGTTCCAGTCCCGGTGTTCGATCGCCGGGAAGGCGCTCGTGTACAGACCGGGACGCGTCAACGACTTCGACACGCCGGACTTCGCCGTCACGATCACACGATCCGTCAGCGTGACATGTCCGGCAATGCCTACCGCGCCACCAATCATGCAGTGGCGGCCAATCACCGTGCTGCCCGCGATACCCGCACAAGCCGCAATGACGGTATACGCGCCGATGCGACAGTTATGGGCGATCTGCACCAGGTTATCGATTTTCACCGAATGCTCGATCACGGTGTCGGCCATCGCGCCCCGATCGATCGTCGTGTTCGCACCGATTTCAACATCTTCGCCAATCGTCACCGCGCCCACCTGCGGGATCTTGACCCATTCGCCTTCGATATCGGCCCCGTCCCCTTCCGGGAAATCCGGCGCGAAACCAAAGCCGTCGGCACCGATAACCGCGCCCGCATGCACGATCACGCGCGCACCCAACCGGCAACCATGGTAGATCGTGACGTTCGGATACAGACGCACGTCGTCGCCGAGCTTGACGCCACGACCCACGACGACATTCGCGCCGATACGCACGCGCTCGCCGACAACCACACCGGCTTCGATACTGACATTCGGACCGATCGACGCAGACGCCGCCACCTGTGCACTGGGGTCGACACGCGCGCTAGGATGCACGCCAGACTGCGAGGCCGGCTCTCCGGCAGCCACATACAACTGCGCCACGCGCGCGAAATACGCATAAGGGTTCGGTACGATGACCCAGGTCACCGGCACGGCCGCGCGCGCTTCCTTTGGAAATTTGTCGAGGTCACGCGCGGAAATCAGTATCGCGCCGGCTTGGCTTTCAGCCACCTGGGGAAAATACTTCGGGTTCGCGAGGAACGACAACTGGTCGCGATGCGCGCGATCAAGCGGCGCAAGTCCGCGAATGGTCAAGCCCGCATCCCCTTCGATGCTGCCACCGAAGCGCTCCACCAGTTGTTGAATCGAATAGCCCATCCACACTCCTACTTACTACTGCGCTTGCAGATATCCGGCAGCGGCGGCACCGGCTGGGACGCTAGCGCGGCGAGCACCTTGTCGGTGATATCGATCCGCGGATTGAAATACACCCCTTCTTCAACGATCAGGTCGTAATTTCCTTGCTTCGCCACTTGTTCGATTGCTTTGTTCGCGATGGCGAGCACCGCCTGATAGGCCTGATTCTGGCACTGCGTCAGATCATCGGCGAAATATTGTCGATCACGCTGCAACGCCATATTGACCGTTTGCAACCGTGCCTGGCGTGCGGCACGCTCGTCCGCACTCAACGACGCCGACGTCTTGTCGAAGTTGGACGCATCGCTTTGGAATTTGTTCACGCGAGATTGTAAATCCGCGCCACGCTTGCGGAACATCTCATCGATCTGAGAAGACAAGGCCTTGGCCGGCACCGATTCCTTCAGGATCTGATCCGATTTGACAACGGCGATATGCTCATCCGCACGCGCCGCGGGTGCACACCAGGCCAATAACACTGATCCGGCGACCAAGCCGGACAGGATCCGCGTGGCCGCGATGAACCACGGCGCGCGCCGCATTGTCGGCGCGGGTGGCGTTACAGGCATTCCGGCCGCGCCAGAACAGGTGTTTGTCGAGGTCACTCAGCCCATCCTCATCAAATGCAACGGTACCAGGGACGTTGCAACATACGTGCAATGTCCCCGGTACCGCCGACAACAAATACTACGCCGGAACCGGACGTTAGAACGCGGTACCTATCTGGAACTGGAATTTCTGGTACTGATCGCCCGCATGCTTGACCAGCGGGAAACCCAAGCTTAACTTCAGCGGTCCGATCGGCGAGATCCAGGCAAGACCCAGACCATATCCATACCGCAGATCGCTGAAATTGATGCTCTGAGAATCCCCCCAAACATTGCCCGCATCGAAGAAGGTGAATACCCGAAGCGTACGATCGTAACCGGTTCCCGGCAACGGGAACGTCAACTCGACGTTGGCCACCGCCATCTTGGCGCCACCGATCGGATCGTTGGTCGTCTTGTCACGCGGTCCCAGGGAACTCGGCTCATAACCCCGAACCGAGCCGATACCGCCGGCGTAGTAGTTCTTGAAGATCGGATAGGTGCCGCCAATGCCCTTGCCGTAACCCAGTTGCCCATTCAGACCAAGTACGAAGCCGCGCGCGAACGAATAATAATACTGCTGCTGCAAGTCCACCTTCCAATACTTCGTGCCACCCGCGGGCGTACCTACTTCGGCGTTCGCGCGGGTAAAGTAGCCGCGACTTGGCACCAAGGCGCTGTCGCGCGCATCGCGCGACCAGCCCATCGTCACCGGCACGACGTTCGACACTCGGCCATATTCGTTGACGTAGTCTTTATACGCCTGCGGAGTGGCCGAGTCGACGTCCATGCGGTACTGCTGGAAGCCCACCCCGAAGAAAACCGTGTCATATTCGGAAAACGGCACACCGAACTTCAAGTCAGCACCGGCCGTGATGATCCGGAAGCTGCTGTCCGTCGAATAGTACAACGGCGTGGACGTCTGGTAGTAAGCACTAGTGATCCGGCTGATGCCGTCCACCGTGAAGTAGGGGTCCGTCTGCGTGACCGTCAATGTCCGATAATAGCTCGACGTATTGACGTTCACGGCCAGGCTGGTTCCCGAGCCGAATACGTTGTCCTGCGATATGCCGGCTGACAGCACCACCTTGTCCGAGGACGAGAAGCCCGCGCCCAGCGTGATCGCACCGGTCGGCTTTTCCTTGACGGCGACATCCACGTCCACCTGATCCGGTGTTCCGGGGACCGGCTGCGTGGTGACATTCACATCAGTAAAATAGCCCAGGCGGTTGATCCGATCCTGCGACAACTTCAGTCGATTACTATCGAACCACGATGATTCGAACTGGCGCATCTCACGGCGCACCACTTCATCGCGCGTCCTCGTATTACCGGTGATGTTCACATGGCGTACGTAGACACGACGGCCGGTTTCCACCTTCAGATTCAGCGCAACCGTATGGCTCGTCTGATCGATCTGCGGTTCGGCATTAACGGTAGCAAAAGCGTAACCGTACTCACCCAGCTTGTTGACGATCGCCTTCGTGGAATCCTGCAACTTTGCCGCAGAGAAACGATCGCCGGCCTTCAGCTTCAACAGCTTTTCCAGCTCCGCCTTCTTGTCCAGCAGCTCGCCCGACAACTCGATCGACGATACTTTGTACGGCTCGCCTTCATGGAGACTGAGCGTCAGGTACATGCTCTTCTTGTCCGGCGTGATCGACACCTGCGTCGATTCAATGCTGAACTCGAGATACCCCCGATCCAGGTAATAACTGCGGACGTGCTCCAGGTCGGTGGTCAGCTTGTCCTTCGAATACAGGTCGTTCTTCGTGTACCACGAGAACCAGTTCGGCGTGGAAAGCTGCATTTCATCGCGCAGCGTGCTACTGGAGAACGCCTTATTGCCGATGAAATTCACCTGGCGGATCTTCGCGCTCGGCCCTTCGATCACCGAAAACAGGATGGCAACGCGGCTACGATCGACCGGCGTCACCGTCGTCGTCACTTCCGCAGCGTAAAAGCCGCGCGTCAGGTACTGCCGCTTCAACTCCTGCTCGGCCTTGTCGGCCAGCGATTTGTCGAAGTAGCGCCCCGGGGCCATGCCGCTGGAACGCAGCGCCTTCGACAGCGTGTCCTTGTCGAACTCCTTCGTGCCGGCGAAGTCGATGGTCGCAATGGACGGCCGCTCCGCAACCTGCACGATGACGGTGCCACCTTCCACATTGATCCGGACATCGTTGAAGAAACCGGTCGCGTAAAGCGCACGGATCGCCGACGAGGCCTTGTCATCTGTGAAGGTGTCGCCCTTTTTGATAGGCAGGTACGAGAAAACGGTGCCCGGCTCGACACGCTGCAGTCCCTCGATCCGAATGTCTTGAACCACGAACGGCGCTGCCGCATGTGCGATGAGGGTGTGCGCCGCAATGGCGGCAGCGGCAACCGACTTCGGCACGAGGTGATGAGATTTCAACAACTTGCTCCCGATTCAATGGAAGTTTTTGGCGAAGAATGGGTCCGGGCCCAGGGCCTGTGCAATTCGAGATGCCGCTCCCGCGATATCCCGCATCGACCACGGCACCGCATCGACTGGCGCGGCACTTGCTCAGGAATGGGCGAGCCGCGTCAGATCGTTGAACAGTGCGACAACCGACAGCGCTACGATACAGACCAACCCCGCCCGCTGTAGGATGGCCTGCCACCGGTCGGATACTGCCCGACCGGTCAGCGCTTCGACCGCATAATATAACAGATGCCCCCCATCCAAAACGGGAATCGGCAGTAGATTCAATACGCCCAGGCTGATACTGACCAATGCGAGAAAGGAGATGAAAGCCGATACGCCCATTCGCGCACTGCGTCCGGCGTAGTCGGCGATGGTCACAGGCCCGCTTAAATTCTTCAACGAAGCCTGTCCAGTCAGCATCCGACCGAACATCTCGACCGAGAACGATGCCACGTCCCAGGTCCGCCCAACGGCCATCCGCACGGATTCCACCGGTCCATAATGCACATCGACCAACGGCAGACGCATACCCAGCGCCGCGCCGATACGACCATATGGCAGTCCGCCTCCGGCTTCCTTTACCGCCTCCGGTACGACATGAACGGTAACATTCTGGTTTCCCCGCTGAATATCAAGCACGGTGTCACGACCAGGGCGTTCACGCATCATCTGCACGAGCGCGTTGGCGTCGTCGACTGTTTCGCCTTGCACGCGAAGTACCGTATCCCCTTCCTGCAAACCCGCCTTGGCTGCCGGCGTGCCCGGTTGCACGCTGGCGATCAACGGCGCGGCGCCGCCAGGCACCAAACCCAGGCGCGTGGCGATATCGGCCTGCCCCCCACCCGCCCCGACCATGTCGGCGCGGCGCTTCCCGGGCGTGTCTCCCTGCAATGCGGCGAGGGATAGCGTGTGCGTTGCGACGCCATCCGGACGCTGGGTGCGCAATATGACCGTGCTGGCATCAGCGTCGACGTGGCGCGCCAGCCAGTGCCGCAATTCCGGCCAGGATCGGACGGACCGATATGCCACATCGCCATCGTCGCTGCCATCGCGCTGCGTGACCCGCACCGCCACGACGCGTTCGCCACTGGCGATGCCGGCGCGCTGCGCCATGCTGTCTTGCGTCGGTGTACCGAGGATGGCCTCCGGCTCCGGTTGGCCGTACCAAGAGAGACCGGCGAACAGCAGGATGGCAAGCAGGAAATTGGCGATCGGTCCAGCGGCGACAATGGCAAAGCGCTTGCCGACGGACTGTCGATTGAACGCGTGGGGCAGGTCGGCGGGGGCGATTCGATAGGTGACGGCATCCGCCGTGTCGGCCGCCGCTGTTCCTGAACCCGACACTGCGGTGACGCGGACCGTTCCATCAGCGTCCTCCACCGCATCCGATCGCACCTGGGTGGGATCACGCTCATCCAGCATGCGTACATAGCCACCCAGCGGTAGCCAGCCAATGGTCCACAGGGTACCGTCACGTCCTTGCCGTTGCAGCAATGGCTTACCGAAACCGATCGAGAAACGCAGCACCTTGACGCCACACCAGCGTGCAACGCTGTAATGACCCAACTCGTGGAATACCACCAGGATGCCGATGGCGACAAAAAATCCGATCACCGATGTCACGAAGTCGAACATAGGAGAGACCACCTCTTAATGATGCCAGCGGTGACCTTCGAGGCGCGCGCGCGCCTCCGATCGCGCGGCCTCGTCGGCCGCGAATACATCTTCCAGCCGCGTGGCGGCCCCATGCGTCATCGCGTTCATGACGGCTTCCACCACCGTCGCGATGTCGGTGAAGCGAAGCTGACCGGCCAGAAATGCGTCCACGGCGATCTCGTTTGCCGCATTCATCGCCGCGCTGGCGGTACCACCCTGGCGTAATGAGGCGAACGCCAGACGCAAACAGGGGAACCGGCCCAGATCAGGTTTCTCGAACTGCAATTGCCCGATGGCCGCGAGATCCAGCGGCGCAACGCCGGAGCCAATGCGATCCGGATAGGCCAACGCATGCGCGATCGGCGTGCGCATGTCCGGATTTCCTAACTCCGCCAACACCGACCCGTCAGCATAGGACACCATTGAATGGATCACACTCTGCGGATGGATCAGTACATCGATCCGTGACGGCGGCAGGCCAAACAGCCAGTGGGCCTCTATCACTTCCAGCCCCTTATTCATCATCGTGGCCGAGTCGACCGAAATCTTGCGCCCCATGACCCAGTTCGGATGCGCGCACGCCTGATCCGGCGTCACATTGGCGAGGGTCAGCGGATCACGCGTGCGGAACGGGCCGCCCGACGCGGTAAGGATGATCTTCTCGATGCCTCCCCGCGGGTCCAGCATCGGCGCCGTACCGGCCTGCTGCGCGGATGGCAGGCATTGGAAAATCGCGTTGTGCTCGCTGTCCAGGGGCAGCAACGTGGCGCCGCTCTCTTTCACGGCGGCCATGAACAACGCGCCGGACATGACCAATGCTTCCTTATTGGCAAGCAGAATCCGCTTGCCGGTCCGTGCCGCCGCCAAGGCGCTCGGCAGCCCTGCAGCGCCGACAATGGCGGCCACGACCGTATCGCATTCCGCCGCGGAGGCGATATCGCATAATGCATCAGGGCCGTGCGCTACCTCGGTAGTGAGTCCGTGCCGCCGTAACGCGTCGCGCAACGGGGCGGCGGCATCGGCGCTGCCAATGACCGCGACCGCGGGACGGAAAACCGCGCATTGCGCCGCAAGCGCTTCCCAGTTGCGTTGCGCCGACAGCGCATGCACGCTATACCGGTCAGGGTGGCGAGCTACCACATCCAGCGTGCTTTTGCCGATAGACCCGGTCGACCCGAGCAGCGTAATCCGTTGTGTCATATCACACTCAAAAAACCTTCCGGCGCGCAGATCGCCGGCATTACACCAGATTGCCCGAGCCCAGCAGGAGCATCGCCAACGGCAGCACCGGCAACAACGCATCAACGCGATCCAGCACACCACCGTGCCCCGGCAACAGCTGGCTTGAATCCTTGACGCCGGCCTGCCGCTTCATCAATGATTCGAAGAGGTCGCCAATCACACTGAATACCACGAGCAGCAGCACCGCGGCCAAAGCGCGGCCAATTCCGAACCGTGCCGCATATTCTGTGAAAATCGTTGGCGCAAAGACATGGGTTGCAATGGCAAGCCCGGCAACAATCAATACGACAACCGCGCCACCAATCGCCCCTTCCCAGCTTTTTCCGGGGCTGATGGTCAACGCCAGCTTACGCTTGCCAAACCGCCGCCCGACAAAATAAGCACCGATATCGGCCAGCCAGACCACGATCATCATCGACAACACCAACGCCACCCCCCAATCGCGGCGCGCCGACACCAGCGCGTGCCAGCAACCGAGGAAGACGATGATGCCCGCGAGCAACATGAAAGTGCGCCACGCTCCCGCGGCGAGTATCGGTCGACGGATGAACACGTACGGTACGAGTAACACCCAGAACACCGCACAGGCCTTGTACAAACCAAGCGGTGCGCCGGCATCGGTCGCCGCGCCACGCATGCTGGCCAGCAACGCCAGGGCCGCGACCGCGGCGTAGACGTAAGGCCTGATGCCCGTCAATTTCAGCAGGCGAGCCCACTCCCACGCGGCACAGACCAGCACGATGCCTATCATCGTGCCGAAGCCGGAGATCGGCGCCCATAAGGTAACAGGCACCAGAATCAACAGCAGGACGATGGCGGTAATCACACGGGTCTTCAACATGGCAACGAACCCATTCCCTGCTCGCTGCCCTGCTTCGCCGCATCAAGCGCCGCGCCACCAGGCGTTACCTGCGCGCTGGTACGCCCAAAACGTCGCTCCCGTTTCCGGAACGACGCGAGGGCTTCGCTGAAAATCTTCTCGTCGAAATCGGGCCAGAACGTAGGCGTGAAAAACAATTCGGTGTAAGCCAATTGCCACAGCAGAAAATTACTGACCCGCTGTTCCCCACCGGTCCGGATAAAAAGATCCGGCTCCGGCGCGTACGACATGGCCAGATAATGCTCGAGACGTTGCTCGTCGACGATGCCGACCTGCCCGTCCGCCACCGCCTGCTCGGCAATTTTGCGCGTCGCTTGCAGGATGTCCCAGCGACCACCGTAGTTTGCCGCGATGGTCAGCGTCATACGGGTATTGCGTGCTGTTTTGCTCTCCGCGCGCGCGGCCAGCTCGACAATGCGCTTGTCGAAGCGCGACAGGTCGCCAACGATGCGCAAGCGGATGCCATTAGCATGCATCTTGGCCACCTCGCGTTCAAGCACGGCAACGAACAAGCGCATCAGGAAAGACACCTCGTCTTCCGGTCGGCGCCAATTCTCGGAACTGAAGGCGAACAGGGTCAGATACTGAACCCCGCTATCGAGGCACAGCGAGACGGTTCGGTGAATGGCTTCCACGCCTTTTGTATGCCCCGCGACACGCGGTAGATGGCGTTTTTGCGCCCAACGGCCATTTCCGTCCAGAATGATCGCGATATGACGCGGAATCGAGGACGGATCAGGAACACTCAAGGTTGAGCTGGTATGAGTCATAGGCGCCGAGGCCGTTTCCGGTTCGGATCGTGAATGGTCAACACCAGGAGCCTGGCGACAGCGCCAACCAGCCCTTGGCCAGACAGGTTGCAAAGCGGCCCAACTTGCAGCCGGCCGGCGTAAACCGCGTGCCGCACCGCGTCATGCCACGTCGCATCGCGGTGGACGGCATCACATACCCTCTGCTCCCACGTCATGCCGTATGAGCAACGCTCGCCACGGTGCCGCGCACCACGGTGATTACGCAGGGTTGTTGCGGTCATTCCGTCAATCAGACGGTCATGATTTCCGCTTCCTTCGCCGTCACGAGCTTATCGACTTCCGCAACGAATTTATCGGTAGCCTTCTGAACATCGTCTTGCGCACGACGGTCGTCGTCTTCAGAGATTTCCTTGTCCTTGACCAGTTTCTTCGACTGCTCGTTCGCGTCGCGGCGCAGGTTGCGCAGCGCGATCTTCGCCGACTCAGCCTCGCTCTTCACCACCTTGACCAGCTCACGACGACGTTCCTCGGTCAACATCGGCATCGGCACGCGGATGAGTTCGCCCATCGTCGACGGATTCAGACCCAGGTCCGACTCGCGAATCGCCTTCTCGACCTTCCCGACCATGTTCTTTTCCCACGGCTGCACGCCAATGGTACGCGCATCGACCAGCGTCACGTTCGCCACCTGCCCGATGGGGACCGGCGACCCGTAGTACTCGACCTGAATATGATCCAACAACCCCGTATGCGCACGACCGGTACGGATTTTTGCCAGATCGGCCTTGAACGACTCGATCGTGCGCTGCATCTTTTGATCGAGCTGTTTCTTGAGTTCAGCGACTGTCATCTTGTTCTCCCAACCTATATTGCAGTGTGCGGCGACGATCCTATCGACCCCTCGGCGCCGCGCGGGATGCCACGCCCGGAAAGGCGCACCCAGCATGCGCGGAACGAACAAACGTCTGTCAGGTTCGAAACCGTCACCACACAGGCGACGCTCGCTGCCGAGCGCCTCCTTTATCAAACGTGAACGAGCGTGCCCTCTTCCTCACCGAGGATGACCCGGCGCAACGCACCCGGCTTAACAATCGAGAACACGCGAATCGGCAGTTTCTGGTCGCGGCACAGCGCGAACGCCGTGGCATCCATCACCTGCAAATTCTTGCTGATCGCTTCATCGAACGTAATGTTCGCATACCGTATCGCGGACGGGTCTTTTTTCGGGTCAGCAGAGTATACGCCATCCACCTTGGTCGCCTTCAAGACCACTTCCGCGCCAATTTCCGCACCACGCAACGCCGCGGCCGTATCCGTCGTAAAAAACGGATTCCCGGTTCCGGCGGCAAAAATGACTACTTTTCCTTCCTCGAGCTGACGAATGGCGCGAGGGCGGATATATGGCTCGACGACTTGATCCATGCGCAATGCCGATTGGACACGCGCCACGATACCAGCATGCCGCATGGCATCCTGCAGCGCCAAGGCATTCATCATCGTTGCCAGCATACCCATGTAGTCGGCGGTAGCGCGGTCCATTCCGGCAGCACCTCCCGCGACACCGCGGAAGATGTTGCCGCCACCTATCACGACCGCTACCTGGGTGCCCAGACGGACAATCTCGGCAACGTCTCCCACCATCCGTTCGATGGTCGCGCGATTGATGCCAAACGCATCATCGCCCATCAGTGCTTCGCCGGAAAGTTTCAACAAGACGCGCTTATAGGAAGTTGGCATAGGGGATTCCTGATAACGCCGGCGACGGCAACGGTAGAACTTTAGAGAGGAAACGGCATGCAGGCAACCGTGTTTCCCGCACGCCCGGTCGCCGATGGGGGCCGGTCAGAACGCCATCATGACCGGCCACCCACATTGGCGACCCCTGAATACCGATGACGGAGGCACTGCCTCCGTCATCATGACACAACTCGACCGCGAACAAATCCCATGGCCTGGCGGACGGCGCCGGTTCGTGGCGCCGTCCGGTGGTTACCATGGATGAGAGCGGCCCGATCGATCAGTTTTGCGCTTGCTTTGCCGCGGCAACCTGGGCCGCCACTTCCGCCGCGAAGTCGTCCTGGCGCTTTTCAATACCTTCGCCAACCACATACAGCTTGAACTGGCTGACCGTCGCGTTGGCGGCCTTCAGCATCTGTTCAATCGATTGCTTGTCGTTCTTCACAAACGGCTGGTTCAGCAGCGACACTTCCTTCAGGAACTTCTGCACCGAACCCTCGACCATCTTTTCCACGATCTCGGCCGGCTTGCCCGATTCCGCAGCCTTCTCGGCGGCAATCTTGCGCTCCTTCTCGACCAACTCGGCCGAGACATCGCTGGCTTGCAATGCCGCCGGCTTCATCGCCGCGATATGCATGGCCACATCCTTGCCAACTTGTTCGTCACCGCCGTCGAACTCGACCAACACACCAATACGGGTGCCATGCAGATAGGAAGCCAGCTTCTTCGCGCTTTCGATACGCTCGAAACGACGGATCGACAGGTTTTCACCGATCTTGCCAACCAGCGCCAGCCGCACGGCGTCGACCGTCGAGCTTTCCAGCGGCAATGCCGACAACGCCGCCACGTCAGCCGGATGTTGCGTCGCGACCAGCTCCGCCACCGCCTTGCCGAACGTCAGGAAGTCAACGTTTTGCGCCACGAAGTCCGTTTCGCAGTTCAACTCGACCAGCACGCCAACGCCATTGCCCACATGGGCGACGATGATGCCTTCCGCCGTCACGCGCGATGCGGCCTTGCTGGCCTTGTTACCGAGCTTGACGCGCAGGATCTCTTCCGCGCGCACGATATCGCCATCCGCCTCAGTCAGTGCCTTCTTGCATTCCATCATCGGCGCATCAGTCTTCGCGCGCAGTTCGCCCACCATGCTTGCAGTAATCGCTGCCATGTCTATTTGCTCCTGGATTCAGTCTTATCGATGTTCACTGCATGCCGATGCATTCGGGCCACCCAACGCACGCCCCGCAAGGGAAAACAAAAGGGTGGCACATCAGCATGTCAAAACATCGACATGGAAAAACGCCAATCTGTAGTTCAAAAAAAAGGGGCTTATGGAGAGCCCCTTTTTCGCCGTCAATCCCGCCGCCATCGCGACCCTGTCGTGTCACGAACCCGTGCCGGCCGTCATCCGCAGCCGGTAACCCGGTAAGAAACCGCGCCATGGGATGCCGACGCGAGACTCGGCGGGCCGGGCGGCATGACATGCACACAACGCCGACCCAGCCCGGCCTGAAGCCTTACGCCTCGTTAGCCACTTCGACGAATTCGTCGCCTTGCTCGCCACGAACCGCTTCAACCGTTTCCTTCACCGCCGTCGCACGACCTTCCAACACGGCGTCAGCCACCGCTTGCGCGTACAGCGCAACCGCCTTGCTCGAGTCGTCATTACCCGGAATCACATAATCCAGGCCTTCCGGCGAGTGGTTCGTGTCAACCACGGCGATGACCGGCACGCCCAGCGCCTTTGCTTCGGCGACGGCAATCTTGTGGTAACCAACGTCGACCACGAAGATCGCGTCCGGAATCCCCGGCATGTTCTTCACGCCACCAATGGAGCGCTCCAGCTTCGCCATTTCGCGCTCGAACAGCAGGCCTTCCTTCTTGGTCATCTTTTCCAGGTCACCCGCTTCGACCTGTGCTTCCATTTCCTTCAGCTTCTTGATCGACGCCTTCAACGTCTTGAAGTTCGTCATCATGCCGCCCAGCCAACGGCTGTTCACATATGGCATACCCGAACGCGTCGCCTCGGCGGCGATCGTTTCGCGCGATTGACGCTTCGTGCCCACGAACAGCACCGTGCCGCGATTTGCCGACAACGTGCGCACGTACTTCAGCGCGTCGTTGAACAGCGGCAAGGTCTTGTCCAGGTTGATGATGTGCACCTTGTTACGCGAACCGTAGATGTATTGGGACATCTTCGGGTTCCAGAAGCGCGTTTGGTGACCGAAGTGGACACCGGCTTCCAGCATTTCTCGCATCGAGACTGCCATGATTTTTCTACTCCATGAGGGTTCGGACTAAAACCGGCTGCGACATCACTGTCCGGCACGCACAAAATAATTGCCGGGACAGCGACACCCTGGGTGCACCGATTCGCGATTTGAACTTCCGCCCCGAAAACAGGGCCGTTACCCGCCACACAAGCCGGGCGCAAGAAATCCAGCCCGCGATTATAGCACCAGTACGGCCATGGACTCAACAGCGAGGTTTGGCCGTCCATCGTCCAGCGGATCAATCGTCTGTGAGATAATGCGGCCTTGATTGCGCTTACCGATTGGAATCATGGCCGTTACGCTGAAATCCGAACACGACATCGCCCAGATGCGCGTCGCTTGCCGACTGGCGAGCGAGGTGCTGGACTACATCACGCCCTTCGTCAAGGCAGGGGTGACCACTGGCGAACTGGACCGGCTCTGCCATGAATACATGGTAAAGGAACAAGGCACGGTGCCGGCCCCGCTGAATTACCAGCCTCCCGGCTACCCGCCTTATCCGGCCGCCACCTGCATTTCGGTGAATGATGTCATCTGCCATGGCATTCCAGGCACCAAGGTCTTGAAGAACGGCGATGCGCTGAATATCGACATCACCGTCATCAAGGCAGGCTACTTCGGCGACACGAGCCGGATGTTTATCGTGGGAGAAGGATCGATCCTGTGCAAGCGACTCGTGCAAACGACATTCGAATGCATGTGGCTGGGCATCGAGCAGGTGCGTCCTGGTGCGACGTTGGGCGATATCGGTCATGCGATCCAGCGGCATGCCGAGGGCGCGGGCTTCAGCGTGGTGCGCGAATATTGCGGTCATGGCATTGGCACGGTATTCCACGAGGAACCGCAGGTCGTTCATTACGGCCGTCCGGGCACCGGAATGACGCTGGAAGCCGGGATGATTTTCACGATCGAGCCGATGATCAACGCCGGCAAGCGCGATATCCGCACGATGCCTGACCATTGGACCGTCAAGACGCGTGACCGCAGCCTGTCCGCCCAATGGGAGCATACCGTGCTGGTGACGCCGGATGGCTTCGACGTCCTGACCGTCTCGGCATTGACACAGCCACGGCCAGTGCTGGCGGAAGTCTGACGCATGGGCTCGCCTGGACCATCGGCGTCTGGCGGGATGCTTGCCTGACAAACTGCATGCCGACAGCGTTGCACTCGGCTCGGGCGCGCGCGTGAAGCAAGGCGGCGCGTACGCGACGTCATATGCCGGGACGGTCTAAAAACCGGCACCTTTTGAATATTGTCTAATATTGTTTAAGCGATGATCGAGACTTGGCGTCATCGATCGACGGACGGAGCCTTTCCCGGCCGTCTGAAATTTTTGCGCTTCGGCCGTCCGGCCAACGGAACACCATGACAGCGTCCGCCTCCCCATCGCCTTCCCAATCGGGTCTTCCACATCCGAACGGCACTCCGATGAACAGTGCCGAACTGCGGCAATACTATCGTGGCGAGAAAACCGCCCAAATCGACAAATACCGTGGCAACGGCAAGATCGACTTGCTGATGCGCAATCTGGCGCGCAATGCCGACAGGGTGTTGACCGACATCTGGCATGACTGCAAGTTGCCCGGCATGCTGACGCTGGTTGCCGTCGGGGGATATGGACGAGGCGAACTCGCGCCGCATTCCGACATCGACATCGTTGTTTTGCTTCCGGCCGAACCCGATGAATTGCTTGCCGGACGGCTCGAACGTTTCATCGGCGCCGCATGGGATGCGGGGCTCGATGTCGGCAGTAGCGTACGAACGATCGAGGATTGCATCGAGGCCGCACACGGTGACATCACGATCCAGACCGCCTTGCTCGAAGCACGTCGCATCGTCGGCAATACGCAGTTGTTCGAACGTTTCACGAGGGCTTTTCAAGACAGTCTCGACCCGCGCGCTTTTTTCCAGGGCAAGCTGCTCGAAATGCGGCAGCGCCACGCGAAATATCAGGACACGCCGTATAGCCTTGAGCCGAATTGCAAGGAAAGCCCCGGCGGGCTACGTGATCTTCAAGTCATTATCTGGATGGCGCGTGCAGCGGGCTTTGGTTCAACGTGGCAGGAACTCGAACATTCCGGGCTGATCACGGCGCACGAGGCGCACGAGCTGCGGCGTAACGAGTTCTTTCTGAAAACGCTGCGGGCGCGCTTGCATATCCTGGCCAATCGCCGCCAGGACATGCTCGTCTTCGATCTGCAGACCGCGCTTGCCGAAGCATTCGGGTATCGCGCCAGCGCCAGCCGACGAGCCAGCGAGCCGTTGATGCGACGGTACTACTGGGCCGCGAAGGCAGTGACGCAGTTGAGCACGATCCTCGTGCAAAACATCGATGCGCGCCTGAATCCGGACCAAAGCGGCATCACGCGCGTGCTGTCGCAGAATTTCGTCGAAAAACAAGGCATGATCGAAATCGTTTCCGACGATCTTTTCGAGCGCGAGCCGACTGCCATCCTCGAAGCCTTCCTGTTGTACGAGAAGGTGCAAGGTGTTAAAGGCCTGTCGGCGCGCACGCTTCGGGCGCTCTATCACTCACGCCGCAGCATGACGCTGAGTTGGCGCCGTAATCCGGAGAATCGCCGCCTGTTCCTCGAGATCCTGAAGCAGCCGTCGGGGATCACCCATGCGCTGCGGCTGATGAACCAGACCAGCGTCCTGGGCAGTTATCTGACCAACTTCGGCCGCATCGTCGGGCAAATGCAGCACGACCTGTATCACGTCTACACGGTCGACCAGCATATTCTGACCGTGCTGCGGAACATTCGGCGTTTCGGTAGTGCCGAGCATGCGCATGAATATCCTTTTTGCAGCGAATTATTCGCGAACTTCGAACGACCCTGGGTGTTGTATATCGCCGCGCTGTTCCATGACATCGCGAAAGGCCGGGGCGGCGACCACTCGACGCTCGGCATGGTGGATGCACGCCGATTCTGCCGGGAACACGGCGTGGAGGAGAACGACACCGCGCTCGTAGTCTGGCTCGTCGAGCATCACCTGACAATGAGCCAGGTGGCGCAGAAGCAGGATACGAGCGACCCCGACGTGATAAAGAGCTTTGCCGACACCGTGGCGAGTGAACGTCGGCTGACGGCACTGTATCTGCTGACCGTCGCCGACATTCGCGGCACCAGCCCGAAGGTCTGGAATGCCTGGAAAGGGAAATTGCTGGAAAACCTGTACCGCCTGACCTACCAGGTCCTCGGCGGCGCCGCGCCGGATGCCGATACCGACTTGATCCGGCGCCGGGACGCGGCTCGCGCGGCGTTGCGGCATCGATTGGTCTCCCCGGACGCCGAAAAGCCACTATGGGAACAACTGGACGTCAGCTACTTCCTGCGGCACGACCCGGACGAGATCGCCTGGCAAACACAGAAGTTATTGCCGCACCTGACGACCGAACGCGTCATCGTCCGCGCACGCCCCTCCCCGATCGGTGAAGGGTTGCAGGTGTTGGTGTATTCGAAGGACAGGCCGGACCTGTTCGCGAGCATCTGCGGCTATTTCAGCCGCCAGGGGTTGTCCGTGCAACAGGCGGTCATCCATACGACGCACCACGGCTATGCACTGGATGATTTTCTGGTGCTGGACCCGGATCGGGAAGCCGGGAATCTTGATAATCACCGCCACATCGCCAACCTCGTCGAACAGCAATTGGCGCAGCAATTGGAGGCGCATGCCGGCCTGCCAGATCCGGTAAAAGGTCGCTTGTCCCGTCTATCGCGCGTGTTCCCGATTTCGCCGCGCATCGACCTGCGTCCCGATGAACGTGGTCAGTTTTTTATCCTGTCCGTCTCGGCGAACGACCGCGCGGGCCTGCTGTACACCATCGCGCGCATATTGGCAGAACATCGGATCGAAGTGCGGAGCGCGCGCATCCACACCCTGGGCGACCGCGTCGAAGACGTGTTCCTGATCCAAAGCGACCGGCTTGTGGATAGCCGACTGCAACTGAAACTCGAAACGGAACTGCTCGATACGCTGGCGATCTGACCCTGCTTTATCGATTCTCCCTGACCGGACGCTCGAAAAGGTCCGGGCCGCCGGCCGAGCCGGTACAACGCGTCGTCGCCGGGATCGATATCGCCGTCCGTTTCACCGTCGTGCCCTGACACGCCACGGTGCACCTCACGCGGCGCCGGCATACTTCCGGACGCAGATCTCACCTTTTGTCTTGACCGCGGCGACACCGCGGCCGAACATGCGGGTCAGCCAGCCAACGCCTCCACGGCGGCGCGGCCCCCAGGAAACATTATGCGAACCAAACTCTCCGTCTCTCGCCCCGCTTCCGGCGAGGATTCATCCACCTCCGCGCAGCCGGCGGCCAAGCGCAGTTCCGCGCGGGCTCCCGTTCGCGCCGCGTCACCGTTGGCGCGGCGGGTAAAACCTGTCCGCGACGACAGCACCGGCGACAAGCGCAAAGCGCCGCCAGGCCGAGGTACCACTGATCGCAAATCCGTCGATGGCGGGACACGCGGGAGTGGGCCGCGCACGGCGCCGCGACCCGCCGGTCCACGTGCGGCGGCAGGCACATCAAAGAACGGGCGTTTCCGCACTGGCGCCGCAACCGGCCCACGCGGCGACGCGACGGCAGCACCGCGATCACCGCGCACGCCCCGTTCCGATAGTGATGGCACCGGGCTACGGAATGAACGCGTCGCCGGCGCGCAGCGCGGGCAACGCAGCGCTGCCGCACCGCACGCGCGTCAGGGAGACGGCAAATATTCGGCGGCGCGACCGGCTGGCGCTTCAGGCGGCCGCCCCGGCACGCCAGGCGGTCCGCGGTCCGGCAGTGGGATCGCCGGACGGGGCGAAGGCCAAGGTCAGCGTGGCGGCAGGAGTGAAGGTTCACGTTCGAGCCCAGACAGACAGGAAAGCCAGGATCACCCACGTGGTCAAGGTCGCCGGGAGGATCGCGGCACGGCGGGGGATCGTCGTCCCGTCGGCACGGGCCGTACCGACGCGCGCCCTGCCGGTTTTGCACAGGGGCGCGGGGGGGATCGCCGTGGTAGCCCGGCGGGCGCCCGCGAGGAGGCGCGACCGGATCAGCGCAACGCCCCACGAGGCGAGCCCCGCGTCGACTCGCGCGGTGCCCCGCGCGGCGACACCCGTGATAATGCGCGTAAAGACAGCCGTGGTACCGCCACTGGCCGCCCTGGCGGCCGCCCCGGCAACCATGCTGCCGCGGAAGGTCGCGCTGGTGACGCCCGAAACCGCACGGATTCACGCTACACCGGGCCAGCGCGTACATCGGAGCCGAATCGGCACGGCCGCGCGCCGTTGCCGCCGGCCGTGCCCACCCGTGCCCGTCCCTCCCGCACGGACCGCCGCGATGATGGCGCACTGCCGCGCGCGAACGCGGCGCGCTCGTCGAGCGGCGACATCGGCGCACCGCGCACGAAGAGCGTCCGGGAGTACCTCGACGAAGCGGCCGCAACGGATGAAGGCGTGCGCTTGTCCAAACGCATGTCGGAACTCGGCATGTGCTCGCGACGCGAAGCGGATGAATGGATCGAAAAAGGCTGGGTGAAAGTGGATGGCCAGGTCGCGGATACGCTGGGCGTGCGCGTGAAACCAGACCAGAAAATCGATATCGCGCCGCAGGCGATGGCCGCGCAACAAAAGCTGGTGACCATCCTGCTGCATAAGCCGGTCGGGCACGTCTCCGGACAGCCGGAAGACGGCCATCCGCCGGCGGTGGCACTCGTGACGCCCTCAAATCATTGGGACATGGACGGCACGATGCTGCGCTTCACCGCGCTGCATCTACGCGCATTGGCGCCGGCGGGTCGTCTCGACATCGACTCCACCGGGCTCTTGGTCTTCACGCAGGACGGTCGCGTCGCCAAGCAACTCATCGGGGAACAATCGGAGGTCGACAAGGAATACCTGGTCCGCGTGCGCTATGGCCGCCATACCGAAAACCTGGCGTCGTATTTTCCTGAAGACCAACTGGCACTGCTGCGTCATGGTCTGTCGCTCGATGACGTCGAACTGCAACCAGCGCAGGTGGATTGGCAAAACGGCGAGCAGTTGCGCTTCGTGCTGCGCGAGGGGCGCAAACGCCAGATCCGACGCATGTGCGAAGCAGTTGGGCTGGAAGTGCTGGGTTTGAAGCGAGTACGGATCGGCGGCGTCATGCTCGGTGCCCTGCCACCAGGTCAATGGCGTTACCTCGCGGAAGGCGAAACGTTCTGACCGCCCGCGCATGCCGCCGAAGGTCCCGGCATCGCAATCGCATATGGGTCTTGCGGTCGCGCCGGTGAACATGGCAAAGGCTGCGACCAGACAACGTGCCGATTGACCGGCTCCGGCGCATTGTGTCAATCGTCGCCAGGTGCGGAACTGGCGTCCGGGAACAGCACATCGACAAAGCCGAGCTTTGACAAATCGTCCATCCGCATAGGATACAGTTTACCGATCAGATGATCGCACTCATGCTGGACGACGCGAGCGTGGAACCCGTCGGCAACCCGATCGATGGCATTGCCGAACTGATCGTAGCCCTCATAGCGGATCATCGAGAAACGCTTCACCAGCCCGCGCATGCCGGGCACCGACAAGCATCCTTCCCACCCCTCTTCCATATCATGCGACTTCGGCGCGATCACCGGGTTGATCAAAACCGTTTCGGGCACCGGTGGCGCGTCGGGATAGCGTTGTGCATCCGGTGAGAAACCAAAGATCACCACTTGCTTGTCCACGCCAATCTGCGGCGCGGCCAGTCCCGCGCCATTGGCCGCACGCATCGTGTCGAACATATCCGCGATCAACGCCAGCAATTCCGGGGAGTTGAACTCGGATTCGTCGACCGTCTTGGCAATCCGCAGCAAGCGGGGATCGCCCATTCTCAGAATTTCACGAATCATCCGCCTCTCCTCAGCGCCGCCCCGCAGCGCGTCTTCCCATCGATCGAACCGGCGCTACACACCGTCTTGCGCAAGCCGCGTCAACATCGTTGCTTCATCGATCACCTCGACCCCCAATGCTTCCGCCTTCACGAGCTTGCTGCCCGCATCGGCGCCCGCCACGACGAACGACGTCTTCGAGGACACCGAGCCCGCCACCTTCGCACCAGCCGCCTCAAGCATCGCTTTTGCATCATCGCGGCTCAACGTTGGCAGCGTACCCGTCAACACCACGGTCTTGCCGGACAACGGCACTGCGGCCTGCGACCGGGCCAAGCCTTCGCCTTCCGCCCACTCTACACCGGACGCACGCAATTGCTCAATCACCTCGACATTGTGTGGTTGCGCAAAAAACGTAAGAATCGCCTCTGCCACGACGGGGCCGATATCACGAACCGCAAGCAACGCTTCCCGATCGGCTTCGATCAATGCGTCCATCGTGCCAAAATGCTGCGCCAACGCTTTCGCCGTGCTTTCCCCCACCTGCCGAATGCCCAACGCAAAGATGAAACGTGGCAACGTCGTATGCCGCGCCTTCTCAAGCGAATCCAGCAAGTTCTGGGCCGACTTGTCGCCAAATCGGTCGAGCGCGGCAAGCGTGGCGAAACCAAGCCGGAACAAGTCTGCCGGCGTACGCACCAGATTCTGCTCGACCAATTGATCGACGATCTTGTCACCTAGTCCATCAATGTCAAGCGCGCGACGCTGCGCGAAATGCCAGAGCGCCTGCTTGCGCTGCGCCGGGCAGAACAGACCGCCGGTACACCGCGCCACGGCCTCGTCCGCTAGCCGTTCGATGGCCGAGCCGCAAACCGGACACGCCGTAGGCATGACAAACGCACGAGCATCGGCGGGACGCCGCGCCTGCACCGCGCCGACCACCTCGGGAATCACATCACCCGCCCGCCGAACGATTACCGTATCGCCGATCAGAATGTCCTTACGAGTGATTTCGTCCTCGTTATGTAACGTGGCGTTCGTTACCGTCACACCGCTGACCGACACCGGCTCCAATCGCGCCACGGGCGTGATGGCGCCGGTACGCCCCACCTGCACATCGATATCCAGCAACCGGGTCATGGCCTCCAATGCAGGGAACTTGTGCGCCAGCGCGAATCGCGGCGCGCGAGAGACAAAACCCAGCGCCGCGCGTTGCTCAGTCTCGTTCACCTTATAGACGACACCATCGATGTCATACGGCAACGCCTCGCGGCGCGCACCGATCCCGCGGAAAAAGGCGAGCATGCCGGCTGCACCGTGCACCACCGCACGCTCCTTGCAGACCGGCAGTCCGAGCGCGTCATACCAGTTCATCAACGCATCATGTGTCGCAGGCATCGGCACCCCTTCGAGCGCGCCGATGCCATAAGCGAAGAACGACAACGGGCGCTTGGCGGTGATCTTTGAATCGAGCTGTCGCAGGCTGCCGGCGGCGGCATTGCGCGGATTGGCAAAGGTCTTTTCACCTGCCGCACGCTGACGTTCGTTCAAGCGCTCGAAATCGCGCTTGTACATCAGCACCTCGCCACGCACTTCGAGCACATCCGGCATCGGCACGCCCTTGACGGCCTTCAATTGCAACGGAATGGTTCGCACGGTGCGGATGTTGTCAGTGACGTCCTCCCCGGTGGCGCCATCGCCGCGCGTCGCGCCGCGCACAAAGCGGCCGTGCTCATAGCGCAAAGATATGGCGAGGCCATCGAATTTCAACTCACACGCGTAAGCGAGAGCATCACGCCCCTGGGCCGGTGCGATCGCCTCCAGATCCTTCGGGGTAACCGCTGCATCGACCGTGGCACCGGCGGCCAGCTTGGCCAGACCTTCCGCGCAACGTCGGTCGAACGCTTCCACTTCCTCATCGTCGAACGCGTTATTCAGCGACAACATCGGTACCGCGTGCGTGACACTGGCAAAAGCCGTCAATGCCTCGCCGCCTACCCGCTGCGTGGGAGAATCCGGCGTGATCAGATCCGGATTCGCGTGTTCCACCGCCTGCAATTCCGCAAACAACCGGTCGTATTCGGTATCCGGGACCTCGGGGTCATCCTCGACATAATAGGCATGATTCAGCCGCGCCAGTTCGGTCCGTAATGCGGCCGCGCGGACTACCGGATCAGCATTTTCGCGTTCAGCGGGCGTGGGATGGGCGGCACGGGGCGCCGCCTTGGAGGCAGGATGGCTCATCGGATTTCAAGATACACCATGACGCATGGCAAGCGGCTGAACGCGTCCGCGCACCCGGCATGCCATCGTGCGGATTACGCGGTCAGGAAGAAAATAAACGCCGGGCCGCGGTCGACCCGGCGGGCAGCCCCGCCTGTTCGAGCCGCGCGTACAACGTCATCAGGCGGTCGTCGATCGCCTGCATCGAGGCATCCGGCAACACGCGGCGCTGATCATCGACCACCCGGGCGCCGATGCGTTGCGCCAGTGAACGGGCGTAATCGCACATCAGGCGCCATGGCAGGATGTCTTCGTCCGCCACCGGCACATCAAGCAGCAGCGTGATCATCTGGCCACCCTTGTAAGTCAAGTCGTCGCGCAGGAAATTCATGTTCTCGAACGTCATCGTGAACACCGGGTTCTGCTGCGCATCGAGCTTGACGAAACGCGTGCCATCGCGAGAAAGCAGCATGCCATCCTGCGACGCCACCGCCTGCACATAGCTGCCCGACCAGGGGGCGCCATCGGTCAGGACGTTCACCGACAACTGTGCATCGCATTGCGCGGCAAAACCGTCCAGTTCACGCGCCATCTGCACAACGGCGCCCATGTCCGGGAAATCCGCCGACGCGTCGAGCGCATCCGCCAGCTGGTGGACGCTACCGACAAACTCGCTGAACTCCAGTTCATTCAACGCACCCGAACGGTTTGCAAGCTGCACGGCGACCCGCAGACTCTCGTAGCGGGCACCCGGACGCAGCGCTCCCCACTGGCCCTGGGTGTCACATCCCTCGACGAACACCGGCTTGCTGCCGGCGCGTCGCAATCGAACCGCGAACGGAATCACCCGGTCGCCGGTCACCGCTTCGCCGAGTGTCAACGGCACGATGCAGTCCAGTCGTGAATCGACCACGACGGGCGGAAGGTTCGATATGGTCGCTCTCGCCCCGAGGTCACGGCCCTGGACGAGCGGCTGGCCCGACTGCGCATCATCGGCATGCGCGGCGGAGTCACCACCGTGCACCGCCCCTGCAGACGCACCCTCTGCGCCATCGACACTGGCCAGCACGGCATCGCTTTCCACGCTCGCACCGTCACCCATCGCCGCCGCGGAAACCCCTTCGACCACCGGTATGAAGTCGTCGGCTTTTGACGCCTCGGATTGCGTTTGCGTCAATGTGCCGAAGGTTGGCTCGCGACGTTCGCGCGCCGCAACCTCGCGGGCTTCCTGCCTGGCTGCATCGCCATCAACCGCGGACCTGGTAACCGTGGTAACGGCGCCAGGCGCGGCGGCGGGTTTTGTGCCGCGTGCGTCCGACCACACAGGCGCGCCACCGGCGGCATCCGACGTGCCCGGTGCACCCGGCCGCGGCTCGCGACGACTCACCCGGTCCGGCGCGATGAATGGCGCCTCCTCGTTCTCCGGCATGCCCGCGGCGACGCCCTCGCCGGGCGCGTCGTCCATGGTACGCGGGAGACGCCGGCGGACCCGTTTTCCTTGTACGCCGTTATAAACGACAACCGCGACGACGATGATGACGCCCGCGACAATCAATCCGAGTTGCAACTCGTTCATGCATGCTCCATCCCATGCCCAATGGCCGGCCGCGCCGGCCACGTTTCTGGTGTTCTGGTCTTACTATCTATTCTCGACGAAACCTGCCGCCGATTCCATATCGACGGCCACGATCCGCGATACGCCCTGTTCCTGCATTGTCACGCCGATCAGTTGCTGCGCCATCTCCATCGCAATCTTATTGTGGGAGATAAAGAGGAACTGCGTCTTGTCCGACATGGCACGCACCAGGTTTGCATAGCGCTCGGTGTTCGCATCGTCGAGCGGCGCATCCACTTCGTCCAACAGGCAGAACGGTGCCGGATTCAGTTGGAACATGGCGAACACCAACGCAGTGGCCGTCAGCGCTTTTTCCCCCCCGGACAACAGGTGAATCGTCGAATTCTTCTTGCCCGGCGGCTGCGCCATGACCTGAACGCCGGAGTCGAGGATCTCGTCGCCTGTCATCTGCAGCTTCGCCTGGCCTCCGCCGAACAGGCGTGGGAACATCTCGCTGAAATGCCGATTGACCTCGTCGAACGTGGATTGCAGCAACTGACGCGTTTCCTGATCGATCTTGCGGATCGCATCCTCCAATGTCTCGATCGCCGAGGTCAGGTCGGCAGACTGGGAGTCAAGGAAGGTCTTGCGTTCGCGGGCGGCACGCAGCTCCTCCAACGCCGCCATGTTCACGGCCCCCAACGCCTGAATCGCATTGTTGATCCGTGTGACCTCGCCCTGTAGCCAAGAGGCTTTCAGATCAGGCGTCAACCGCGCCCGCAACGCATCGAGATCGATTTGCACAGCCTGCAATTGCTCGCCGAACTGCTCGGCGCTCAACCGCGCCGCCTGTTCCTTCAACTGGCATTCCGTGATGCGTTCACGTAGCGGTTGCAGCGAGCGCTCGGTGGTCAGGCGTTGTTCGTCGGCGCCTCGCAGACGTCCAGTCAGGTCATCCAGCTCGGTACGTGCCGAGGCCAGTGCCTGCTCCCGCGCCGTACGCACTTCCAGCGCTTCCTGCAAGCCCGTATCCTGCGTCTTGTCCTCTATCCCGGCCAGCTCGATGCGGGCCTCTTCCAGTTCGGCATCGATACGTTCCAATTGCTCGCCGCAGACATCGATGGAGCGGCGCAATTCCTCGATACGCGCGCGCAGATTGCGCTCCTCGAAACCGGCGTCCTGTGCAGCACGCTCCAACTCGCGTAACGCGCGCCGCGCATCGTCGAGTTCGCGTTGCAGTCGCTCGAAGGCGACCTGCTGGTCCTCGAACGCCGCCTGGCTCTCGGCCAACGCCTGGTCGTGCTGCTCGAACGCGGCCTCGGCCGTCTCGCAAATCGCGCGTTGCTCGTCTACCTGGGCGGCAATCTCGTCCAGCTCCTCGCTGATCTGCGTATGCCGCGACGTGAAACGCTCGTGCGCCTGGTTCAACTTCAATGCCGTCAGTTGCAGCGCATGCGCGTCGCGCGTCGCAGCATCGGCTTGCTGGCGCAGCGCAGCCTCGCGCGTCACTGCCTCGGTGTGCGCCGCCTCGGCGCGACCCGCGTGCAATTTCGCATCATCGGCCAGCAACGCCTGCGCGCGAACCTCGCGTGTCAGGTTTTCGATTTCCTGCGCCCGCGCCAACATGCCGGCATTTTCCGAATCGGCGGCATACAGTGCGATACCCACGCGGCTGACTTGATGGCCGGCGGGCACCACCAGACAGGCGCCGTCCGGCAGCGTATCGCGACTGGCAAGCGCGGCCGCGAGGTCATCGGCCGCATAAGCATGCGCCAGCCAGTCCGTCAGTACCGCGCGCAGGCCCGGCTCGTCGATGCGAATGAGCGACGCCAAGGGTCGCAACCCTTCGGCGACGGGGGCGGCGCGCCCTGCCGTCGGTGGCGAGTAGAACGCCAGCTTGGCGGGTGGCGCATCCGAGGCAAACGCCTTGACCCAGTCGAGATTCGAGATCTCGAGCGCCGCCAATCGTTCCCGAAGCACCGACTCGACGGCCGTTTCCCAGCCACGCTCGACGTTCAGCCGCTTCCATAGACGCGGCAGGTCCTGCAACTCGTGCTTTTGCAGCCAGGGTTGTACCTGCCCCTCGGTCTGCACGCTTTGCTGCAATGCCTTCAACGCACCCAGACGCGCATCAAGTTGCCCGATCTTCGTTGTCTCGTCGCGCAAGCGTTGGTCGGCCTCGCGCCGGGCCGCATCGAGCGCCGGCACCGTCTGACGCGCCTCCGCCAGCGCCGCCAATGCGTCGTCGCGGATGGCTTCCTGCTCGGCAAGCGCTACCCGCGCCGCCTCCAGGGCCGCGTCATCCGGGACATCGAGACCATTCGCCTCGTTACGCAACCGTTCCCGGCGCATGTCGAGCTGTTGCAATTGCTGTTCGGCATTGCGCCGCTGCGCTGCTTCCAGCTTCAGCGCTTGTTCGGATGCGGCGATCGTTGCACGCGCCTGGGTCAAATGGGTCTGTGCGTCGCGCCAGCGCTGCTCGAGGTCCGGCAAGGCATCGGCCGCGGTAACCGCAGCGGCCGCTGCTTCCTCGTTGCGCGCGCCCGCGTCCGCCAGCGCGGCATCCGCCGCATCGGCATCGGCACGGGCGTTCTGTGCCTGCGTCTGCCACTGCTGGCGTTGTGACTCGAGCGTATTGACTTGCGCACTGACCCGATTCCGGGCGTCGATGATGAAGCGGATCTCGGCCTCGATCTTCGAGACGTCGGCATTCGCCTCATACAACCGCCCCTGCGCGGCTTGCACGGCGTCACTGGCCGAATAGTGCGCCACCCGCAGCGTTTCCAGATCGCGCTCGACTTCGCGCAGCTTCGCCGTCTGCGCTTCCACTTCGTTCTGCGCCGCTTCCATTTGCCGTTGATGCCGCAGACGCTCGGCCTCGGCCTCGGTCTGCCGCAGCAACCACAGCAATTGTTGCTTTTCTTCGCCTTCCTGCTGTAAGTCGCGGAAATTCGCGGCAACAGCCGCCTGGGCCTCCAGCTTTTCCAGGTTCGCATCCAGTTCGCGGACGATGTCCTCGACCCGCGTCAGGTTCTCTCTGGTGTCCTGCAGGCGGTTTTCGGTCTCGCGACGGCGTTCCTTGTATTTCGATACACCGGCTGCTTCTTCCAGGAACACGCGCAGCTCCTCGGGCTTGGCCTCGATGAGGCGCGCGATCATGCCCTGGCCGATGATCGCGTACGCACGCGGTCCAAGGCCGGTACCGAGAAAAATGTCCTGGATATCGCGCCGGCGCGCCGGCAGGTTGTTGATGTAGTAGCTCGATGTGCCGTCGCGCGTCAGTACACGCTTGACGGAGATCTCGGCATACTGTCCCCACTGCCCGCCGGCACGGTGACCACTGTTGTCGAAGACCAGTTCGACGCTGGCCCGACTCCCGGGTTTGCGGTTGGTCGAACCGTTGAAGATGACGTCCTGCATCGACTCGCCACGCAATTCGGAAGCGCGCGATTCGCCCAGCACCCACCGGACGGCGTCGATGATGTTCGATTTGCCGCAGCCGTTCGGCCCCACGACACCCACGAGTTGCCCGGGCACCTGAAAGTGCGTCGGATCGACGAAGGATTTGAAGCCGGCTAGTTTGATCGAGGTAAGACGCACGGGATCGTAACGGGTTTGCCAAAAAAGTCGTAAACGGATCGCCGGCGCCAAGGCCGACAAGAATGCAACGGATGATACCATCGCGACCGGCCCCGTTCCGCACCCGACACACCCCGAACGGGCATACGGCGCAGAACAACGCGACGATTTCATGACATTCGACGAAAATGGAGCCGGCGGCATGTCGCTCACGCGTGTACGGCGTGGACAAGCAGGCGGAACATTGCCACACATGGCGCGGCGCGCCGGACCGCGCGAGGTA
Organism: Robbsia andropogonis; assembly: GCF_000970345.1. GTDB lineage: Bacteria > Pseudomonadota > Gammaproteobacteria > Burkholderiales > Burkholderiaceae > Robbsia > Robbsia andropogonis. Next base: position 155,162 of record NZ_LAQU01000012.1, read on the forward strand.
TAATCGATGCCCTCTGCCTGACAATGGCATCTATCTCCCTCGCCTGTCCGCTATCCGACCCGATTGCCGTGAATCCGCTCCTCCAGAAGCTTCAGCCCTATCCTTTTGAAAAGTTGCGCCTGCTGTTTCGCGACGTTGTGCCACCCGCGACGCTGAAACCGATCAGCTTCGGCATCGGCGAGCCGAAACATCCGACGCCCCCTTTCATCCTGGAGGGTTACCAGAACGCCCTGGGCGGCCTGGCAGTCTATCCGGCCACCGCCGGCAGCGACGCGTTGCGGCAGGCCGCGGCCGATTGGCTGAAGAAGCGCTATCCGGCGATCGCGGCCAAGCCGGTGGACGCGGCAACGCAGATCCTGCCAGTCGCGGGTACGCGCGAAGCGCTTTTCTCGATCGCGCAGACGGTGATCGATCCGTCCGCCGGCGACGCCATCGTGGTCTGCCCGAACCCCTTCTACCAGATCTACGAAGGCGCGGCCCTCCTCGCCGGCGCGACACCGTACTACGTGAACGCGGTGCCGGCACGCAATTTCGCGCCGGATTACGACAGCATTCCAGACACCGTCTGGGCCAAGACGCAGCTTGTCTATGTC
>NZ_LAQU01000013.1 GCF_000970345.1 Robbsia andropogonis
GTTTGCCGGACGCGCGCGTTGCAATGACTTCGCGATCGGCGTGGAGTTGGAAGGCAGCGATACGACCCCATTCGAGCCGGCGCAATACGCGGCACTGGCGACGCTGACCGATGCCATCCGCGCCCGCCATCCGATCGAGGCGATCGTCGGGCATGAGCATATCGCCCCCGGTCGCAAGACCGACCCCGGCCCTTATTTCGATTGGGCGGCGTATGCGCATGCGGCACGTCTGCCGACGTCGCTACTACCTATCTGACGCCGGGCATCGGGACCTTCCCGATCTGCCCGGTTAGCGCATTTCCAAGTTAATGGGCAAGGCCCTTGTTGCGCCTGGGCAACCCCCTCACCAGCGCTACTGTCAAGCTAATGCAGTAAAAAAATGGGGCGATAAATCATTTTGCGATGGCATCGTGTACCCACTATACTTAGTGCGGAGCGACGGGCCTGCACACTACATCTGGTGTTATTCTGGGGATAAGTGGTGTGTAACCCGGGGATAACCGGTGCCTAACCGTGCTGCTTCGGTACCTGAGTCTTGCGTGGAGGGCCGTGTGGGCAGGCGGTACAGGATACGGAGGGGATGCGGTCTGTTTGCGGGACAGTTTTCCACAAGGGGCGTGCTTGTACTGCAAGCCACGTAAGGACGATGGACGCCGGTATGAGCGTGGCCCTTCGACACATTTTTTTATAGATGCAGTAACCGGGTGCCGCGGCATCGCAGGACGCAGTTCGGAAGGGGCGATAGAGAACGGGGCGTCTCTACACCCGCTATGCCCGGCACACCGTCCGCCTTTCGCATTGCTGATACAGCGGGGCGGCAAGTCTTCCATCTTACATTCGATTATTCGTTGCCCAGACCAGGAGTGTTTGTTTATGCAATCGACCGAGAACGTCGCGACGTCCGTACGCGAGACGCCGTTGCCCGGCGACCAGGGCGGTGTGGCCAGCCATGCGGCAGGTGCCGCACGTGCCGGGGCGCCAACCTACCCGGACCACAAGGTGATCCGCCGTAACGGTTCGGTTGTGCCGTTCGAGCCGTCGAAGGTGGCCATCGCGATGACGAAGGCTTTCCTGGCGGTCAATGGCGGGCAAGGCGCTGCATCGGCGCGCGTGCGCGAGCAAGTCGAGCAGTTGACCGGGCACGTCGTGCGCGCACTGCTGCGCAGTCGGCCAAATGGCGGCACGTTCCATATCGAAGACATCCAGGACCAGGTCGAACTGGCCTTGATGCGTGCCGGCGAGCACAACACCGCGCGTGCCTACGTGCTGTATCGCGAGAAACGTTCGCAAGAGCGTCTGAGCGCGGTGCCGGTGCATCCGGAGGTCACGATCAATGTCGTCGACGGTGAGTATCGTGGTCCGCTGAACCTGGTAGCGTTGCACGAACTGATTGCATCGGCATGCGATAACTTGGGCAGTGCGGTATCGGCGAAGCCGATTCTGGCCGAGACGATCAAGAACCTGTACGACGGCGTGCCGATGAGCCAGGTCTATGAGTCGGCCGTGCTGGCGTCGCGGACGATGATCGAGCAGGACCCGGCCTACAGCCAGGTCACCGCGCGCATCCTATTGCATACCATTCGCCGCGAGATTCTCGGTGGTGAAGTCACGCAAGGCCAGATGCAGTCGCGTTACGCCGAGTACTTCCCGCAGTTCGTGCAACGCGGCGTGGATGCCGAGCTGCTCGACGAGAAGTTGCTGTCGTACGACTTGCCGCGCCTTGCCGCCGCGCTGAATGCCAGCCGTGACCTGCAGTTCGGTTATCTCGGTCTGCAGACGCTGTATGACCGTTATTTCCTGCACGTCGATGGTCGGCGCATTGAAATGCCACAAGCGTTTTACATGCGCGTGGCGATGGGATTGGCGCTGAACGAAACCGACCGTGAAGCGCGGGCGATCGAGTTCTACGACATTCTGTCGACGTTCGACTTCATGAGCTCGACGCCGACGTTGTTCAACTCCGGCACGCGTCGTTCGCAGTTGTCTTCATGCTATCTGACGACGGTTGATGATGATCTCGAAGGCATATACGAAGCGTTGAAGGAAAACGCGCTGCTGTCGAAGTTCGCTGGTGGCCTGGGTAACGACTGGACGCCGGTGCGCGCGCTGGGCTCGCACATCAAGGGCACCAATGGCAAGTCGCAAGGCGTGGTGCCGTTCCTGAAGGTCGTCAACGATACGGCCGTGGCGGTCAATCAGGGTGGCAAGCGCAAGGGCGCGGTATGTGCCTACCTGGAAACATGGCACTTGGACATCGAGGAATTCCTGGAGCTGCGCAAGAACACGGGCGACGATCGCCGTCGTACGCACGATATGAACACGGCGAACTGGGTGCCCGACCTGTTCATGAAGCGGGTCATGGAAAACGGTGAATGGACACTGTTCTCGCCGTCGCTTTGCCCGGACCTGCACGATAAGTTCGGTGCGGAATTCGAGAAAGCCTACGTGGCCTACGAGCAGCAGGCGGCCAATGGTCAGATGAAGCTGTTCAAGAAGGTGTCGGCCAACCAGATGTGGCGCAAGATGCTCGGCATGTTGTTTGAAACCGGCCATCCGTGGATCACGTTCAAGGATCCGTGCAACGTGCGCTCGCCGCAACAGCACGTTGGTGTCGTGCACTCGTCGAACCTGTGCACCGAGATCACGCTCAACACCGGTCCGGACGAGATTGCCGTGTGTAACCTCGGTTCGGTGAACCTGGTTGCGCATCTGCATGAAGTCGACGGCAAGATGCAGATCGATCATGCAAAGTTGAAGCGCACGGTCAGTGTGGCCATGCGGATGCTCGACAACGTCATCGACATCAATTATTACGCGGTGGAAAAGGCACGCAACTCCAACATGAAGCACCGCCCGGTGGGTATGGGGGTAATGGGGTTCCAGGATTGTTTGCACGCACTGCGTACGCCGTACGCATCGGATGCGGCGGTGGCATTTGCCGACGAGTCGATGGAAGCGGTGTGCTACTACGCTTACTACGCCTCCACCGAGTTGGCCGAAGAGCGCGGCCGCTACTCGTCTTACAAGGGATCGTTGTGGGATCGCGGCATCTTGCCGCAAGACTCGCTGAAACTGTTGGCCGAAGCGCGTGGCGGCTATCTGGAAGTCGACATGTCGAGCCGCATGGACTGGGCGCCGCTGCGTGAGCGCGTGGCCAAGTACGGCATGCGCAATTCGAACTGCATCGCGATCGCGCCGACGGCAACGATCTCGAACATCATTGGCGTGTCACCGTGTATCGAGCCGACCTTCCAGAACCTGTATGTGAAGTCGAACCTGTCGGGCGAATTCACAGTCGTCAACGAATACCTGGTGCGTGATTTGAAGTCGCGCGGCATGTGGGACGAGGTGATGGTTGCCGACCTGAAGTATTTCGATGGCATGCTGTCGCGCATCGATCGCATTCCGGCTGACCTGCGTGCGTTGTACGCAACGGCATTCGAAGTGGATCCGACGTGGCTGGTGGAAGCGGCGTCGCGCCGTCAAAAGTGGATCGACCAGGCGCAATCGTTGAATATCTTCATGGCCGGCGCATCGGGCAAGAAGCTTGACGAGACGTACAAGAAGGCATGGTTGCGTGGTTTGAAGACGACGTATTACCTGCGTACGATGGCGGCCACGCACGTCGAGAAGTCAACGGTGGCACATGGTGCGTTGAACGCGGTGCCAAGCGGCGACGGTGGCTTGTCCGCCAGCGCGGTGTCGGCCGCGCCAGCGGTTGCCGCCGCGGTTACGGCGACGATGCAAGCCGCTGCAGTGGATGAAGCCGATGGTCCGGTTTGCATGATGCGTCCGGGCGATGACGGCTTCGAAGAGTGCGAGGCGTGCCAGTAAAGGTAGTGGCCGGGTCGATCGATCCGGCCGCGATGTGCAACGGTCGTTGTCGACATTAGTGTCACTGAAGTAACAGTCGTAACGGGGTCGAACGTGTGGCGGGTAAATCGTGTCGAAGGTGAGACGATGCCCGCACCGTTCGACCTTTTTCTTCACCGTTGCCGTGACCTGTATGTATGACGAAGCGGCACGGCGCTGGTGGCGCACGTTGCATCATGTGGCGCGCGCGCACAGTGACCCTGTGTCGCTATATATGGCCCTTTTTGGCGATGGCGAGTACTATATTTAGTGGTTTTGGGTGGGCGAACACAGGGATGGGTGCTACACTTGGTTCCGCGACTTCGTGCAGGGCCTCGTGCGCCATCTACCCGTGACGTCGCAATGCGAATGCCGTGCGGGAACGTCCACAAGACAAGTGCAATGGCGGACGATCCAGCGGTGCGGCATGCATAACGCATCGATGGTCATGTGGGCAGCGATCGTGATCGCATTGCCATGCGTGTGACGCGGCGAATGTGGATGTCGTCCATCGGCACGCGTGTTGCCGCGTTGGTGCCATTACGATGCGGAGGCGTCGTGTGGATGATGTCGAGGCGAGGCCGTCCCATATCGCACGCGAAGTGCGCGACATATCAACGACGCTGCGGCGGCACTTGCTCGACGGTATCGCGCACCGCCGCATGGGGCGGCAAGCGACCGACGCATGATGGACGCCGAAAGATGTGAGCCATGAGGCAAATGACATCGCGTTCAGCACCCTGGATGGGTTTTGCGATCCAGATGTTGCTAATGTGCGATGCATGCAAAGACAAAACAGCTTTTTTGTGCAAGCGGTGCTTTTATCGTTTGACAAAAAATGGTACAACCCGACTTGAATAAATGGTGAAAGCGAATGCTGAACTGGGATGAAGAAACTTCCGTGATGCAACCTGCCGGTGCGACGCAACGAGCAGGGGTGTCGTCGGTGCAGAATGCAGGCGGCGCAGTGACGGGTGCGACGTTGCCGCAAGCGATGCCGGAAGCCCAGGCCGCGTTCGCGCAAGATGTCGCGAAGGCACCGGCAGCGCCGCAACAGGCAGCGCCGAATCCGACAGCCCGCGTGAATGTCAGCGACAAGCGGATCATCAACGGTCAGACCGACGTCAACCAGCTGGTGCCGTTCAAGTACAAATGGGCATGGGAAAAATACCTGGCCGGCTGCGCGAATCATTGGATGCCGCAGGAAGTGAACATGTCGCGCGACATCGCGCTGTGGAAGGATCCTAACGGTCTGACCGAAGACGAGCGTCGGGTCGTGAAGCGCAATCTGGGATTCTTCGTGACGGCGGACTCGCTGGCGGCCAACAACATCGTGTTGGGCACGTATCGGCATATCACTGCCCCCGAGTGCCGGCAGTTCCTGTTGCGCCAGGCGTTTGAGGAGGCCATCCATACGCACGCGTACCAGTACATCGTCGAATCGTTGGGTCTCGACGAAGGCGAGATCTTCAACGCGTATCACGAAGTGACATCGATCCGCGACAAGGACGAGTTCCTGTTGCCGTTCATCGATACGTTGACAGATCCCGCGTTCAAGACCGGTACCTTGGAAACCGACCAACAACTGCTGCGCTCGTTGATCGTGTTCGCCTGCATCATGGAAGGTTTGTTCTTCTATGTCGGATTTACACAGATTCTGGCGCTTGGTCGTCAGAACAAGATGACCGGCGCGGCAGAGCAATACCAATACATCCTGCGTGACGAGTCGATGCACTGTAACTTCGGTATCGACTTGATCAATCAGATCAAGCTCGAGAACCCGCATCTGTGGACTGCGGAATTCAAGGCGGAGATCACAGGGATCTTCCGTCAGGCAGTGGATCTGGAGTATAAGTACGCGGAAGATACGATGCCGCGTGGCGTGTTGGGCTTAAACGCAAGCATGTTCAAGGGGTATCTTCGCTTTATATGCAATCGCCGTTGTCAACAGATCGGCCTGGACGCCATGTTCCCGAACGAGGAAAATCCGTTCCCGTGGATGAGCGAGATGATCGACTTGAAGAAGGAGCGCAACTTCTTCGAGACGCGAGTCATCGAGTACCAGACAGGTGGCGCACTCTCTTGGGAGTGATCGTAGGCAGTCCGTCGGTGGCGAGATGCGCGAGAGTGACGTGAAAGTGCATCGCATTGACACGGAATGCGGCGATTACGTCACATGGTGGAATGATGTTTGCTCTACTTTTGTCGTGAAGGCGGTAGCATGGCGCATGTGGTCGAGCCATGTGACCGCCAGCAGTGATACCTGATTCGAACAACGACGCATCGCAGCGACGTTGTCGCCAGTGACGCACTGGCAGGAAGCAGTCGGAGAAGACAGCATGGCAACAGACGTTGGTAAGCGCGTGATATGACGCCCCAACGGACAAGGCGGTAAATCGGAGTGTACTGACGGCGGTCCCGCGCGCAAACATCGCGTGAACAGATAGGACATCCTAGAAAGCGTGTGACCTCGACAGTACCGGATGGATAGTGCCAATTAACGAAGTGGGGAAAGTCGTCCTGATGCAGAGCGCTTCGTGCGGCCAATCGGCCCACCTGGATGACCGAGAGCTCTTTGCGATCCCTTCAGTGGGAGGGACCAACGCCCCTCCAAAAAAAGGACCCGTTTTCAAGCGATCCGATTACAAGTCAGGTTCCGAACTCTGCGCCGACGCCTTCGGCAGCGCGGAACCGCCTCATCAACCGTCACGATGCGATCGACCTGCCGATGGTGGCCGATCGCGTTACACGCGCATGCGATCGATTCCGGTCGCGTGCGCGTTGCCGCATTCGTCTGTTGGGCACCGATTATCGGTTCCCAGCGAACGAATAGCTCGTTTCAACGGCATGCCACGTCCCTGGCATCAAAGCCTGGGCGTCAAGCCGTCAACGGGTTCCCGACGTAGGGTGTTGTTGCTTCACATTTCATCCGACAACTGAAGGAGAAAAACATGGCTACCGCCAAAAAGAAACCTGCTACAAAGAAGGTCGCTGCAAAGAAAGCACCGGCTAAGAAAGCTGCTGCCAAGAAGGTCGCGGTCAAGAAGGTTGCCGCAAAGAAAGTAGCGGTCAAGAAGGTTGCCGTTAAGAAGGTCGCCGCAAAGAAAGCACCGGCGAAGAAGGCCGCTGCAAAGAAGGTCGCCGCCAAGAAAGTAGCGGTGAAGAAGGTTGCCGCGAAGAAGGCGCCGGCAAAGAAAGCGGCAGCGAAGAAGGTCGCCGTGAAGAAGGTCACCGCGAAGAAGGCTGCTGCAAAGAAGGTCGCTGCCAAAAAAGTAGCAGCGAAGAAGACGGCCGCGAAGAAGGCGCCGGCGAAGAAAGCTGCCGCCAAGAAAGCCTCGGCAAAGAAGTCGGCGGCAAAGCCTGCCCCTGCGCTCGGTGCGACGACGCCTACGTCACCGGCGGTGAAGACCACGCTGAGCACCACGGGTGCCTGGCCGTTTCCCACCAGCCCGAAGCCGTAATGCGCTGCCGCGTTCGCGCGGCCTCACCGAAGGCAGGCACGACCGGTCATCCGGTGCGATGGTCAGGCTTGGCGGCAACCGCACTGCCAGCTTACCGAGCCCCGACCGGACCCTCGGCGTACGATCTTGCGATAAGCAACATCGTACGCGTCATCCGCTTGCCACAAAAAGAAACCCGCCCTCGCTTACGCGAATGCGGGTTTTTTTACCGATACGTCGGTCGATGGCTTCATGCCATCCCGAACCGTCTTGACGCGCGGGGAAACGGCTTAGTGCGTCACACGCGTTATGCCACCGCTTGTCAGCAGCCTGACGCGCTGGCCCGCGGCGAACGTCTCGGCGCTTGGCGCTTGCGTGATAGCACGCAGGTCGCCGTTGTCCAGGCGTACAGTGATCTCGACGCCTTGCTTGGTGCCAATGCCTTTCTCGATCGCGTTGCCTGCCACGAGGCCTCCGAGACCGCCGAGGATGCCGGTCACCAGCGATCCGCGTCCACCACCGATCGCACTCCCTGCAACCGCGCCGAGGGCGCCGCCGCCGATCGCGCCGACACCGGTCGTCTCGCCTTCGCGAATCTGTACGGCCCGCACGGATTCCACGGTGGCCATGCGGACCGTTTGTTCGCGCTGTGCTTGGGACACCGTGTACGAGTCCGCGGAGGCACCGCCGGTGGCACATCCCTGCATGACCAACAACGTTGCTGTCATCGGTACGATGACAGCAACTTGCCATAGCGTCGTCTTGCTCATCTGCATTTTCTCCTGTTACCGCTGCCCACTATTACGTGATAGTCGCTGCAACGCCAGCCTGGTTTCCGCGCCACTTCGGCGAGGGGAATGGCGTTGCGTATCTTAGTTATATACGCCTAGACATTGATCTCAGCGCCAATGCGAACGCTACCGACGGTGGGCACGTCACGAGGCAGTGAGCGAGGTCAAGCCAATGCGTATCCAAACGCACGTTGGAATGCGGCGTGCAGTTCGTCCACGGTCAATGCATAGTTCTGCGGACCCTGCGTCGCGATCTTCAATGAGCCCATCAGGCTCGCCAGCCGACCGGTCGTAGGCCAATCCAGACCGTTTTCGATGCCGAACAGCAGACCGCCGCGGAACGCATCGCCGCAGCCGGTCGGGTCGACGATACGTTCCGCCGGCACTACGGGGATGTCATCCTGTTGGCCGTCGCGGTAAATCGTCGCGCCCTTCTCGCCACGGGTCACGATGGTGGCCTGCGTGCGTGAGACGATTTCGTCCCACGACCAGCCTGTCTTGTTCTCAACCAATTTGGCTTCGTAGTCGTTGACCGCCAGATAGGTCGCGAGTTCGATCATACGACGTAGCGTGTCCTGTTGGAACAGTGGCAGGCCCTGACCGGGGTCAAACAGGAAGGGAATACCCGCTTTTGAGAATTGTTCGCAGTGCGCAATCATCCCATCGAGGCCATCGGGGGCGACGATGCCCACCTTGATCGCCCCATCATCGTTGCATGCCCGCTCGACGTCGTTTTGATGCGATTGCATCATCGCGCCAGGATGGAAGGCCGTGATCTGATTATTGTCGAGGTCGGTCGTGATCATCGCTTGAGCGGTGCTCGCGCCATCAATCACGCGGACATGATGGGCTTTGAGATCCAGTTCGCCCAAGCGGTCGAGGTAGCGTTGACCATCGACGCCGCCGATGGTGGCCATGATGCGAGCGTCCCCCCCCAGCATGCGCAGGCTATACGCGATATTGCCCGCGCATCCGCCGAATTCCTGACGCATCGTTGGCACGAGAAAACTGACGTTCAGAATGTGCACCTGATCCGGAAGGATATGTTCGCCAAAACGCCCTTCGAACGTCATGATGTTGTCGTAGGCGAGCGATCCGCAAATGAGCGAGGCCAAAGTGTTTTACCCAGAAAAAGTAAATGTGCCATGAACCATCATGGCGGCTATGAGGTATTTTACTCAGCCCCCGCCATCATTGCGAACTGGCGTGCGCGATGTACTAAGCGCGGCGCGTGCCGCTGAGGCAGACCCACCCTTCGTGTTCACGCCAGACATGCATGTCGATCCACGGCGCATACGCCGCGGCCACTTCTTCGGCCTGGCGTGCCAATACGCCGGAGAGCGCGATGCGACCACCGGGCCGCACACGCCCGCATAGCATCGATGCCAGTACTTTCAACGGATTCGACAGGATGTTCGCGACGACGATATCGAACGTCGCTCCCGGTTCGGCCACTGCCTGCGCGCCCGTGGCGCTGCCAGGCGCCGAGGCCGCTGCGGGCAGGGCGTCTGGCAGGCCAAAGCGCAGCGCCTGGCCGGCTACACGATTGCGGGCCGCGTTGTCGTGCGCGGTCGCTACCGCCTGAGCGTCGATATCGATTCCTACCACATCGCGCGCACCGCACTTGACGGCGAGAATGGCCAGGATACCGGAGCCGCAACCGTAGTCGAGCACGGTATCGCCATTCTGGACCTGGCTTTCCAGCCATTCCATGCACAGCCGCGTAGTCGGATGGCTGCCGGTGCCGAAGGCCAGGCCGGGATCCAGTTCGAGGATCAACGCGTCGGGGTCCGGGGCATCGTGCCACGATGGCACGACCCAGATGTGTCTGCCTATCGCGATGGGTGCGAACTGGGATTGCGTCAGGCGGACCCAGTCCTGGTCCGCGATCTCACGCGTCTCGAACGACGGTACGGGCAACAGCAGGTGGTTCGCCGCCGCGCGCAACAGGACGTCCGGGTCCTGATCCGCAGATAGCAGCGCGACGACGCGTGAGTGATGCCAGCTGTGCGACTGCACGACCATGCCGGGCTCGCCGAAAACGGGCTGCTCGTCCGGCGTATCGGCATCGGCGTCTTCGATCGACACGGACAGGGCGCCCAGGTCCATCAGCGTGTCGGAGAGCGCTTCGGCGGTGTCACGCGCCGCATCAATGACTAATTCGCGGTAACTCACGCGGATACTCCTGTTCAGCCGTCCAAACCCGGATGATACGCGATGTCACCGGGTGTTCGACACCGCGCCCGTCGTGGTATCGAAGGGACGTATCGAAAAAAAGCGCGGGGCACCGGGGCGGCGCATGCACTGCGTCAGTCCCACGGTACACCCGCGCGGTGGTCCTTCTGGCAACGTTCCCGGCAGTGGTTCGGCTTGTCCACGAGGCGCAACCCTGCACGCGCCGGTTACGTTTAGGCCTGGTTGCCTTGCTCGGCGGCTTTATTTGCGGCCAGGCGTTCTTCCAGATAATGGATGCTCGTGCCGCCGGCGATGAATGCACCGTCGGCCATCAGTTCCCGATGCAGCGGAATGTTCGTCTTGATGCCTTCGACCACCATTTCCGACAGCGCGATCTGCATCCGCTTGATCGCCTGATCGCGGGTGGCACCATAGGCAATGACCTTGCCGATCATCGAATCGTAGTTCGACGGCACGAAATAGCCATCATAGGCATGCGAATCGACACGGATGCCAGGGCCGCCCGGTGGATGCCATGACGTAATGCGACCCGGTGACGGCGTAAACTTGAGGGGGTCCTCGGCATTGATACGGCATTCGATCGCATGCCCGCGCAGTTCGACGTCGCGCTGACGGATCTCCAGTTTTTCGCCTGCGGCGATGCGGATCTGTTCCTGCACGATGTCGACGCCCGTGATCAGTTCGGTGACGGGATGTTCGACCTGCACGCGCGTGTTCATTTCGATGAAATAGAACTCGTCGTTTTCGAACAGGAACTCGAACGTGCCGGCGCCACGATACCCCATCTTCTTGCAGGCCTCGGCGCAGCGTTCCCCCACTTTTTCGACGATGCGGCGTGCAATACCCGGGGCCGGCGCTTCCTCGATCACCTTCTGGTGGCGGCGTTGCATCGAGCAGTCGCGCTCACCCAGCCAGATGGCGTTCTTGAACGTGTCGGCAAGAACCTGGATTTCCACGTGACGCGGATTCTGCAGGAACTTCTCCATATAGACTTCGGGATTGCCGAAGGCTCGGCCGGCTTCCTCGCGCGTCATGTTGACCGCGTTGATCAACGCCGCTTCGCTGTGGACCACGCGCATGCCACGACCGCCGCCGCCGCCCGCGGCCTTGATGATCACGGGATAGCCCACGGCGCGGCCGATCTTGATGATCTCCTTCGGATCTTCCGGCAATGCGCCTTCCGAACCGGGCACGCACGGCACGCCGGCACGGATCATTGCCTGCTTCGCAGACACCTTATCGCCCATCATACGGATGGTTTCCGGGCGGGGTCCGATGAACGCGAATCCGGACTGCTCGACGCGCTCGGCAAAGTCGGCATTTTCCGACAAGAAGCCATAGCCGGGATGAATTGCCTCGGCATCGGTGACTTCCGCGGCGCTGATCAGCGCCGGCATGTTGAGATAGCTGAGATTCGACGGAGCCGGACCGATACACACGGCTTCATCCGCCAGCCGGACGTACTTTGCTTCCTTGTCGGCTTCGGAGTAGACCACCACGGTCTTAACGCCGAGTTCACGGCACGCGCGCTGAATACGCAGCGCGATTTCCCCGCGATTGGCAATGAGAATTTTTTCGAACATAGCTGAAAAGCCTAGCGGAATGTCGGACGATCGTTACCGATCGCCGGGATCAATCGAAAAGGCACGAAAACTGTCGGAACAGGGCGGGACGGCGTGTTCGCTGCGAATGTCGCGGTCCCGGCGCCTTCTTCTCGGCATACGCCATCACGCACGCGCAGGAGAACCATGCGGTCTTCACTCTGTCTCATCCGCCGAAACGCGTCTTCGTGCCGACGACGACATCGGCGCGGGCTACGCGCACCGTCCTGGGGACCGGGGGCGCGTGGCACGCCGGGCTGTCCGCCCGCGGTATCAGCCGATAACGAACAGCGGCTGGCCGTATTCGACTGCCTGGCCGTTGTCGACCAGTACTTCCTTGATCACGCCGCTCTTGTCGGCTTCGATTTCGTTCAACAGCTTCATCGCTTCGATGATGCAGATCGTCTGGCCTTCCTTGACCGTGTCGCCCACCTGGACGAAGGATTCCGCACCCGGTGAGGGTGCGCGGTAGAACGTGCCGACCATCGGTGACGTGACGATATGGCCTTGTGGCGCCGCCGGCTCGGCGGGTGCTGCGCCAGGCGCCGCACCGGCAGCGGGCGCACCCGCCGCCGGTGCGCCCGCTGCCGGTGCGTAATGGACCGCCGGCGCCGCCGCCGCGTACACCGGCGCCGCATTCTTGACAATGCGCACGCGGCCTTCGCCTTCCGTGATTTCGAGTTCGGAAATGCTGGACTCGGCCACCAGGTCGATCAAAGTCTTCAGCTTACGTAGGTCCATCGAAAAAGCTCCGTTTAAATTGATCTATGATCGGAACTACGACAGGCAGGCTTACCCCTGGCGCCCCTCGAACGGCGCCACGCACACGGCGGCCGCGCTTATGGAGACGACAATGGTCCGAGCCATTCGGTCACCCCTCGCATGTCGGATCTGTCACGATCGCGGGATCAACCCCACGGACGTCGGGGTCAATTCCTGATTAGCGTCAATGTAACCTAACTTCGTCCAATCTGCACGCTTTTTGCGAAAAATTCTGCTAATTTCAGCGTATTTCCAGGATCGCATGCTGTGACGCAAACATGTATTCTGTCGAGAAACAATTGACTGTCGCCTGGTTGCAACAAAGTGATGGTTCGCAGCAAAATTCGCGAAGTTGCGCGACTTTACCGCTATTTGAAAAAAACTGTCCAGTGAAAAATAGGACTCAGCTTATTTCAGCGGGGGCAAAGGCGCGTGGCGCCCTGATCCGATGGGCGTTACGCGCGACGTCGTTGTCTGTCGGCGCGGACGCCATAGGGCACGCCGGTCCTTTCGCATAAGACAGGCACAAAACGACAGCAACGGTAATGCGGACGATACAAAGCCCATGCTGCATTCCGCGACATCGCAAGCAGATCCTGGAAGAGGGCGCACGAAAGCAAGGACGCCTGGCCGGTCGATCGGACATCGTGTCTGTCGACACGATGTCGTGCCCGTCAGGTCACGTCTTTGGCAATGGGTCCTGGTGGCGCGGTCGTGGTAATGCCCTATGCGCCTTCCTGGGCATCGGCCTGTGCTTCGAGCATATCCGTCAGCATTCGCATGCTGCCGCGAATCGGTCGGCCGCGGGGGTCGTTGCGCGTAGCGCCGCGGAGGTCGTTCTGCGGGTAAAGGGACAACTGGATGCCTACGGTGCCGTCGGCGAGCGCGCCCATGCCGCCTAAGCCATGCCGGCCGTCGGTATCGCCTGCCCGCGCGTCGCGCAACGCGGCATCGCGCACGACAAAGCTCAGCGTCTCTACCATGCCTTTGCCGCCCGCGTGACGGGTCTCGCCAGCGTCGTAGTCGATGCCGGCATTGAGCATGAAGATGGCAATGTCCTTGCTTGCATCGGAAAACAATTGCAGGTGGATGTCCGAGTGCGCTCCGGCCGTGCCATTCCAGACGGCGCCGGTCACGTACGGGTCGAACGCGGACAGGCGCGCCATCCATTCGAGAGCGATCCGTCGCATTGCGTGCAAGATTGCGGGCTGGCTGTCGGACAGGAAAAGCGACTGGTATTCGCGGACTTCATCCTCGATCATGTCGTTGTCCGGCAGCCATTCACCGGAAATCCGGGAGTCTCCGAGCAGTTGTCGCGCGGCCTTGCGCTTGGCGCTAGCGAAGTCGAAGCCGTCCTCGGCGATCAACTTCGCTGCCACCGCCGCGATTTCTTCGCGTACGCGCCTGGGATCGAGTGCGGGTTTACGTGCCATCGGGCCATGATACCTGAGATTCGAGGGGGGCTAGGCGGCCCCTCGGGTACAATGCACCGGTTTTGATATCAGTCGTTCGGCACGTTCCCATGCATATTCATATTCTCGGTATCTGCGGTACGTTCATGGGTGGTTTGGCCGTGCTGGCCCGAGAAGCCGGGCACCAGGTCACGGGGTGCGATGCGGCGGTCTACCCACCGATGAGCACGCAGCTCGCCGCTCAGGGAATCAACCTGACCGATGGTTACGACGCCGATCCGGCCGTGATTGGCGCGGACCTGTATGTGATCGGGAATGTCATCACGCGCGGTAATCCGTTGATGGAGCGCATCCTCGATCGTGGCCTGCCTTACACGTCCGGGCCCCAATGGCTGTCCGAGCATGTCCTGGCGGACAAGTGGGTGCTGGCCGTCGCGGGGACGCACGGCAAGACCACCACGACATCGATGCTGGCGCATATCCTGGATCAGGCAGGCTTCGCGCCTGGTTTCCTGATTGGCGGGGTTCCGCAGGATTTCGGGATTTCGGCCCGCTTGACCGATTCGTCGTTTTTCGTCATCGAAGCCGACGAATACGACACCGCGTTTTTCGACAAGCGGTCGAAGTTCGTGCATTACCGGCCGCGGACGCTGATTCTCAATAACCTCGAATACGATCACGCTGATATTTTCCCCGATCTCGCGGCCATCGAGACACAGTGCCATCATCTGGTGCGGACGGTGCCGGGCATCGGACGTATCGTGTCGAATGGGACCGAAGCGGCGCTGGATCGCGTGCTGCAACGCGGTTGCTGGAGCGAGGTCGAGCGCTTTGGCGTGGAGAACGGCTGGGAAGCCCGGGCGTTGTTGCAACCCGTCGCGGCCGCAATGCCGCCCACCGCGACACCGGGCGATCAGGTCGCCGACCGAGCGAGCGACGACATCGACGCCGCGCATTTCGGCGTGGCGTGGCAGGGTCGCCAGGTGGCCGAGGTCGAGTGGGGATTGCAGGGCAGGCATAATGTCATGAACGCGTTGGCGGCGGTGGCGGCGGCGCATCATGTCGGCGTGCTGCCTAGCGTCGCCGCGAAAGCATTGGGCACTTTCCGGGGTATCCGGCGTCGAATGGAAAGGCGCGGCGATGTGATGGGTATCACCGTCTATGATGACTTCGCCCACCATCCCACCGCGATACGTACGACGATTGCCGGTCTGCGCGCGGCGATGACGCGGGGGGATGCTGCCGGGCGTGACGGTCGCATCCTGGCGGTGCTGGAGCCGCGTTCGAATACGATGAAGCTAGGGGTGATGAAGGCTGCATTGCCGCAGAGCCTCATGGGCGCGGACTTGACGTTCGCTTATCACGCGCCTACCGGTAAAACGGCGCTGGACTGGAATCTGGCAGACGCTTTGGCGCCGCTGGGCGGCCGTGCGCAGGCATTTGACGATCTGCGCGGGCTGGTTGCCGCCGTCGTGCGTGAGGCGCGTCCCGGCGATCAGGTGCTGGTCATGAGCAATGGCGGGTTCGGCGGCGTGCATCAGCTGTTGCTCGATGCGCTGTCGCAGCGCCCCAAGAACCGGGAAGCGCATTGATTCTCTATCTGCACGGATTCCGTTCCTCTCCGCGCTCCTTCAAGGCGCGGCGGCTTGCCGGACGCTTGGCTGTTCTTGGACAGATCAATGCATGGCGTTGCCCGCAATTGCCGGTAAGTCCCTATGAAGCAATCCGTCTGGCCGAGTCGATTATCGGTCAGACGCCCGCATCGGATTTGACGCTGGTCGGAAGTTCGCTGGGTGGTTATTACGCGACATGGCTTGCGGAGCGGATCGGATGCCGTGCCGTGGTGATCAATCCGGCGACGATGCCGGACGCGAGCCTGGAGCGCTTTCTGGGTGAGCAACCCTTGTGGCACGGCGGTGGCACGATCGTCGTCGAGCCACGGCATCTCGATGAATTGAAGGCATTGCGGGTCGAGCGGCTAAGTGACCCGGGTCGGTATTTTCTGCTGGCTGCCACGGGTGACGAGGTTCTGGACTATCGGGATATGCTGGTGCATTACGCGGGCGCAAAAACGACGCTTATCGAAGGCAGCAACCACGCTATCAGCGAATTCGACGATTATCTGGACGCGGTGCTGGCATTCTGTGGCATCGATGTCGCACCGCTGCCGGGCGCGGTGGCAACCTGTCCGAATGCCGATATCGTTGCGCAGGATGATGTCCCGGCATTGGCGATTGGTGGTGTACCGCCCGTGGTGACGGGAACGCGCCGCATGGCAAATTGAACATGTGTCGGTGGCGGCCCGATGGCAACCACCGACACCATCGCGTCATCGCGCACACGATGGGAACGACCGCAGTCGAATGCGGAGAAAGGGTAGAGCGTGAACGTTTTTTTTGAAGAATCCGGCAGTTTCAAGGCGGGCACCGTGCTCTCGCAGAACGGTGACGCGCTGCAGGTGGAGTTGCCGGGTGGTCGTCGGGCGAAAGTAAAGGGCCGGGACGTGATGGTGGAGTTTACGTCGCCCGCGCCCGCCGACCTGATCAAACAGGCCGACACTGAAGCGGGCGACATCGATCTGGATTTCCTTTGGGAGGTAGCCGGCGTCGACGAATTCAATTTCGCCGCGCTGGCGACCGAGTACTTTGGCGAGAAGCCGACGGCGGTGCAGCGCGCGGCACTGGCATTGCGTATTCACGGCTCGCCGGTCTATTTCCGGCGCAAGGGCCGGGGAAATTACCAGCGGGCGCCGGAAGAGCAATTGAAGGCGGCGCTGTCGGCATTGGCACGCAAGGCCGAGCAGGCACGCGTCCAGGATGGCTATGTACAGGAACTGATCGAAGGTCGACTGCCGGACGCCTTCAAGGGGCGGGTCGTGAACTTGCTGGTGCGGCCCGACAAGAATACGATCGAATACAAGGCGATGGAAGCCGCCGCCGCCGCGCGTGGCATGACGGCGGCGCAGTTGATGATCGCGTGCGGCGGCATCGAGTCGCCCCGTATGTGGCATGAGACCAAGTTTATCGCGGAATATTTTCCCGACGGTATCGGTTTCCCGGCGGTCAGTGTCGCTGCGCCGCTAGACGAACTGCCGGACGCCGGTGTGCGCGCTTTCTCGATCGACGACATCACGACGACTGAAATCGATGATGCCATCTCGGTGACACATCTGGCGGACGATCGGTTGAGGGTGGGCGTGCATATCGCGGCGCCATCGCTCGGCATCATGAAGGATGATGCGATCGACGCCATCGCACGGGCGCGTCTGTCCACCGTCTATATGCCGGGTGACAAGATCACGATGTTGCCCCCGGAGGTGGTGGAGGTCTTCACGCTGAACGAAGGCGACTTCCGGCCAGCGGTGTCGCTGTACCTGATCGTCGACAAGCAGACCTACGATGTGGTTGCCACCGAGACGCGCGTCGAGAAGGTCTTCATCTCGCACAATCTGCGTACAAATATTCTCGACCCGATCGTGACCGAGGAATCGCTGGCCGCCAATGAAGGCGACTACCCGCATCGCGACGACATCGTGGCATTGTGGCCGTTGGCGCAGGCGCTCCATGAGACGCGGCAGCAGACGCGGATCGCCAACGGCTTGCGCCGCGAGGTGCAACGCTCGTCCGATTTCAACTTCTACATCGAAGGCGAGCACGTCACCATCTCGCCGCGTCGCCGTGGCGCGCCGCTGGATCTGATCGTCGCCGAGCTGGCCATTGCGGCAAACAGCAACTGGGGCGCGTATCTGGCCGAACATGGCGTGCCGGGCATCTATCGGGCACAACGCGCCTTCGGTCCGAATCGCACGCGGATGCAGACATCGGCGGCACCGCATGAAGGTCTAGGCGTTGCGCAATATGCGTGGAGCACCTCTCCGCTGCGTCGGTATGTCGATCTGGTGAATCAATGGCAATTGGTGGCCATCACGCGTCATGGCGTGGCTGCAAAGATGGTCGCGCCGTTCAAGCCGAAGGATGCGGACCTTTATGCGGTGGTTCAGGGCTTCGACGAGACGTATTCGGCCTACGCCGAGCATCAGCACAAGATGGAAAAGTTCTGGTGCCTGCGCTGGTTGCGGCAGGAGGAGCGCAAGCAGATGGTGGCACAGGTCATCAAGGGCGATCTGGTACGTTTCGAGGAGATCCCGCTCACGATGATCGTTCCCGCGATCGGCGTGCACGCGCGCGGCACGCGCCTGCTGCTCGATATCGTCGAGATGGATGAACTCAACGTCGACTTGTCATGTCGACTGGTACAGGTGCTGGACGTGCCGCCCGTCGATGGCGCGGACACGGTCGATGGCGCCGACGCCGAGGAGACGGGCGAGGACGCGGCGGAGGTGGAATTGGCGGCCGAAGCGGGCAAGGCGGGCGACGGCGCCACGACGGAAGACGCTGCCGCGCCGCCGGACGGCGACACCGATACGGGGGCGCGGGACGACGACAACGCATTCGACCAGGAGGCGGCAGTCACGGAAAACCGCGATCAGGCCGCATTGCAGGGCACCGGGGACTTGGAGAAGCGAGCATGATCGCGAATACGTCGCATGACCAAGCGGGCGGGCAACCAATCATGGATGTCGATCGCTACCTGGTGGTGGGACATCCGATCGCACACAGTAAATCGCCGGAGATCCATGCGGCTTTTGCGAAAGCCACAGGTCATGCACTGCACTATGACCGTCTGCTGGCACCGCTCGATGGTTTTGCCGACGCGGTGCGGTCGTTTGCCGCCGCGGGCGGGCGAGGGATTAATGTCACCGTGCCGTTCAAGCTGGAAGCGCACGCCCTGGCCGATACGTTGACGCCGCGCGCCGCCGCTGCGGGCGCAGTCAATACGTTGCGCTTTTTGCGCGAAGGTGACACGGTGCGGATCGAAGGCGACAACACCGACGGCGCCGGTCTGGTGCAGGACATCGAGATCAATCTGGGTTGTCCGTTCGCGGGTAAGCGCGTCTTGCTGTTGGGCGCAGGTGGCGCGGCGCGTGGCGTGATCCTTCCGATTCTGGAGCGTGGACCCAGGCAGTTGCACATCGCCAATCGTACCGTGCAGCGCGCACACGCGTTGCGCGACCATTTTGCCGCTGATGCCGTGGCGCGGCATGTGGTGCTGGAAGCCCTCGAAGCGTCACAGTTGCTGCCGTTCGACGCGGCCGTCGTCCCGTCTGCTTCCGATCGTTCTCCGGCATCGATGACGGGCGCGACGGAAGCCGGAACCGCGGCGGCACTCGACGTAGCATCGGCATCGGCTGCGCGCTATGACATCGTCATCAACGGGACATCGAGCAGTCTCGGCGGCGCGTTGCCGGATCTGCCGGCCGGGGCGATTGGCGCTGGTACATTGGTTTATGACATGATGTACGGCGCTGCGCTTACGCCGTTCCTGCTTGCATCGCGGGCGGCCGGTGCCGATATCGCCGATGGTCTGGGGATGCTGGTCGAGCAGGCTGCCGAGTCGTTTCTGTCGTGGCGGGGGGTACGCCCTGATGGCCGCCCGGTGCTGACCGCGCTGCGCGCACGGTTGAAGGGATAAGTGCGATAGTGGCGACCCGCTCCCCACGCCGGCGATGGCTGACCTCCCGCGTCATGCGGGTGTTGACGCTTTTGCTGGTGGCGTGGTGCGCGACGCAGGTCTTTTACCTGGCGAGCATCGTCTGGTGGCGTTTCGTCGACCCGGGTTCCACCGCCTACATGCGGGCCGGTAGCTGGCGGATGGCGCATGACGGCGATCACCGTTCCCTGGAACATGAATGGGTGCCGTACGATGCCATCTCGATCAACTTGAAGCGCGCGGTGGTGGCATCCGAGGATGCCACCTTCGTCGACAATCCGGGCTTCGATACCGAGGCGATGATGCAAGCCTGGGATCGCAATCAGCGTGCGGGACGCGTGGCGCGCGGGGGGTCGACGATCACACAGCAATTGGCGCGCAATCTCTTTCTGTCGTCGGAAAAGAGCTATATTCGCAAGGGCCAGGAGCTGATCATTACCGGCATGCTCGACATGGTGCTCGACAAGCGTCGTATCCTTGAAATCTACCTGAACTCGGTGGAATGGGGCAATGGCGTGTACGGTGCGGAGGCGGCCGCGCGACATTACTTCCATGTTTCCGCGGCGCGGCTATCGGCGGCCCAGGCAGCGCGCCTCGCGGTGATGCTGCCCGATCCGCGCTACTACGACGCCCATCCTGGCTCGCCGTATCTGCGGCAACGCACCGGCGTCATTCAGGCGCGGATGAACGCGGTAACGGTCCCGCGGTAGGGTAGAATCGCGCTTGCGTTCCGATTCGCGTCCCGTTCATCTCATGTCTGCTCATTCTTCCGTGCCCCCCTCTTCCGCCACGTTTTCTTTCAACGGCATGCTGCGTGCCGCCTGGCAACGCACCGGTTCATTGCTGTGCGTCGGACTGGACCCGGAGCCCACGCGTTTTCCCGCCGCACTGGGTGGGAACAGGGGCAACGCCGATCCTGAGCACCTCTTCACGTTCTGTCGCGATATCGTCGATGCCACCGCGCCGTATGCGAGCGCCTTCAAGCCGCAAATAGCCTATTTCGCGGCGCATCGCGCCGAGTGGCAGCTCGAACGGCTGATTGCGCATATTCACGCGCATCATCCGGGGGTGCCGGTGATCCTGGATGCGAAGCGCGGCGATATCGGCTCCACCGCGCAGCAGTACGCGCGTGAAGCGTTCGAGCGTTTTCAGGCGGATGCGGTGACGGTGAATCCGTATATGGGCTTTGATACGATCGAGCCTTATCTCGCTTATCCGGGCAAGGGCGTCATCGTGCTGTGCCGGACATCGAATCCCGGTGGTTCGGATCTGCAGTTCCTCGATGTATCGCCCACCGACGGCGCGGCAACGGCGCGACCCTTGTATCAGGTCGTGGCGGAAAAGGCCGCCGGTGAATGGAACGCCAGCGGGGAGCTGTCGCTGGTCGTGGGCGCGACCTTTCCAGCGGAAATTGCGAGGGTCCGGGGCATCGTCGGTGACATGCCGTTGTTGATTCCAGGCATTGGCGCGCAAGGCGGCGATGTGGAAGCAACGGTGTCGGCCGGCAAGACCGCCGACAACACCGGCATGATGATCAATTCGTCGCGTGCGATCCTCTATGCGGGTAACGGCGCGGACTTCGCCCAGCGCGCGGCCGACGCGGCTCGCGCGACCCGTGACGCGATCAATGTCGCGCGCGGCGTTTGATTCGCACGGCGACCTGCTTCCGTGATGCGCCGTGGTTTGCCGTGCTTCATGTGCCCGTCGTAGTGTGCGAGACGAGCAGCGCCAGACCATGCAGTGCATGCCGCGCGCTTTGCCGCCGAACGGACGCACGATCACCATCGAAGTGACAGGTGACCGTGTGGACCACTGGCGCCGTATTTTCCGCCGATCGATAGGCCCACCCGAAGCAAACCGTTCCCACTGGTTTCTCGGCGCTGCCACCGCTGGGTCCCGCGACGCCGGTGACCGATGCCGTTATCCGAGCCTGGCTCGCCAATAACCCGCCACGCGCCATCGCCGCCGCCACCGGTTCGCTGACCGCGCCATGCGTATCGATCAGCGCGGTGGCGACATCCACCGCGCCGGTTTTCGCGGCATTCGAATAGGTCACGAAGCCCCGCTCGAACCACGCGCTGCTTCCCGCCACTTCCGTGAGCGCAGCGGCGATCAAGCCGCCGGTGCATGATTCGACCGTCGCCACCGTCCAGCCGCGCTGAATCAGCTGCTGTCCTAATTGGGCCGCTTGCTGAGCCAGTGCGTCATACGATGGTGGTGGTGCAGCCTCTGCGATCGTCAAGTCAACAGTAAGCGTGTCTGAGGACATCGGCGTTTCCTCCTGGTAAGCGAGAAACAAGGGCGCACGGGACGGATCGTATCGGCCACGCTAGCCGAACAGACGATGTCCGATCGCCAGGACCAGCAACGCGAAAAACGCGGCCACGATATCGTCGAACATGATGCCGAAGCCGCCTTTCAAACGCTGGTCGAACCAACGGATCGGCGGTGGCTTGACCATATCGAAAAAGCGGAACACGGCGAAGGCAAGCAATTGCGCAGCGAAACCCGTTGGTGCGGCGAGCCACAGGACCAGCCATATCGCGATGACCTCGTCCCATACGACGGGTCCCGGGTCCGGCACATTCATGCGGCGCGCGGTAAAGCCGCAGAAGCCGATGCCGGCCAGGAAGCCGATCAGGATCAACAGCGCCCAGGCCGTGTTGGACAACCACGGCTGGAGCACGGCAAACGCGGCCCAGCCGAACAACGTGCCGCAGGTGCCGGGCATGATCGGCGAAAGCCCGCTGCCGAAACCCAGCGAGGCGATATGTACCGGATGAGACAGCATGAAACGCAGCGTCGCGGGCTGGCGCTCGACGCGTGCCTGTGTATCGGAGAGAGTAGGGTCAGGCTGCATCGAAGTGATCGAAACCGGTCAGCGAAAGAGAAAGAGGGGTACCGTCGGAGGCGACCCAGTGTACCTGACCTGCCTGATTCAGGGTGCCCGTCGCGAGTCGTAGCGGCGCGGTGGTGTCGCGTATATCCTCGATCACGGCACGGGATGCCAAGGCGTCCTCGGATGCGCCTGAGCGCATTGATTCATGATGCGTCGCGGGCATATCGCTTGGCGTGCCGGTTGGCGACGCCGCGGCGGTTTCCGGTGCCCGCATCGTACCGACCCGGGTGAGGGCGACACCATCGATCGAACCGTGAGCGTTCAGGGCTTCCAACGCCGCGCGCGATGCGATCGGTGCCGTGAAGCACAGTTCGTAATCGTCGCCGCCACTCAACGTGCAGACCTTCTGGATTTCGGGTGCGCACGCGGCCAACCATCCCGAGCGGGGCACGGCATCAACGTCGACGACGGCCACCAGGCCGGAGCGCCGCGCGATGTGTGCCAGGTCCCCGGCGAGGCCATCCGAGAGATCGATCGCCGCATGCGCCAGTTCGCGCAATTGCTCCCCTAGCGCAATGCGTGGTTGCGGCGCCTCCATCGCGGTGCGTACCGCTGCCAGCGTCCCGGCAGCGTCGGACGTGCCAAGCGTGGTCAGTGGCCAGTCCTGACGCATCAGCCCCAATGCCAGCCGTGCGTCGCCCAATGTCCCTGATAACCAGATGTCGTCGCCTGCGCGTGCCGCGTCACGCCGCAGTGCGGCACCATGCGGCAAGGCGCCGAAGATCGTGATGCTGATCGTCAACGGACCGGCTGTCGTGTCACCCCCGATCAATTCGCAGCCGTGCGGTTCCGCTAACGCAAACAGCCCTTCCGCAAAGCGATCGAGCCAATTCACATCGGCCGCGATCTCCGGTGGCAGAGCCAGCGACAAGGTGAATGCCATCGGAGTGGCACCCATCGCCGCCAAATCCGACAGATTGACCGCCAGCGCCTTGTGACCGAGCTTGCGCGGATCGACGTCAGGCAGGAAATGGCGGCCGCAGACCAGCATATCCGTCGACACCGCCAACGACTGTCCCGCAGGCAGGTCCAGCAGCGCACAATCGTCGCCGATGCCGAGGCGGGTGGAACGCAAGCGAGACGGCGCGGACCCGTCGCGGGCGGCATGCACTTCGGCGCGCACGCGCGCCGCACGCGCGCGGCGCAAGAAAATCTGATCGATCAGTTCGAATTCTGTTGGCATGCGGACTGGGGGACTCGCCCTGCGTGGGCGGTCTGTCGAAAGTGGAAAACGCGGATCGGCGACATGGACTGCCTCGCCCGGTATTGTGCCCGCATTCATGTCGCGGCGGACAGGGTGGTTGCGCCGGCGGTCTCCAGATGTCTTTGTAAGATCGCGTCCCAGGCGGTTTGCCGCACCGATGCGCGGCCCATGGCAATACATCGGGGAGGGTGGTGGGACGTAACGCGCAACGCGGACGATGCCACGGCGATCGCCCCTTACGCCTTATGTGAATCACGACGCTGCTGCGACGCAGCAATACCGCTTGCACGATGGTGCAATAGCGTATTTCACGCAGCGATGCTCATATTTGTTGGAACAATTGGCGCTACAATGCGCCGACGCGTTGATCTTTTGGCGTCTGCGCGCGGCCCGCTTTGGGTGGGGTGCCCGCGACGTCGGCGCGCTGTTTCTCCTGATGGCGCAAGGTTTCGATTACAGGATGCCGGATGCACGATGACGGGCAAGGAGCGGCAGTGTCAGTGACCGCCGTTGCAACGATCGTGGCAATATCGTCGGTGGCGATGCTGTCGCCAGGCTGCTGTTGGATCGTCTTTGCTTTTTGGTCGTTACGCGACCGCTTTCTGCCAGGTTCTCATGTCCACACCCGTCAATGCCAAACTGCGCGAAGCCGCGCTCGATTACCACGAATTTCCGACGCCGGGCAAGATCGCCATCGCCGCGACGAAACAACTGATAAACCAGCGTGACCTTGCGCTGGCGTACTCGCCCGGCGTTGCCGCCGCGTGTGAGGAAATCGTCAAGGACCCGTTGAATGCGGCGCGGTTCACGGCCCGCAGCAATCTCGTGGGGGTGGTATCGAACGGTACGGCGGTGCTGGGGCTGGGCAATATCGGTCCGCTGGCGTCCAAGCCGGTGATGGAAGGCAAGGCTGTTCTATTCAAGAAATTTGCCGGTATCGATGTATTCGACATCGAGCTGAACGAAATGGACCCGCATAAGCTTGTGGACGTGATCGCGGCGCTGGAGCCGACGTTCGGCGGTATCAACCTCGAAGACATCAAAGCACCGGACTGCTTCGTCGTCGAAAGCGAATGCCGCAAGCGGATGAAGATCCCGGTCTTTCACGATGACCAGCACGGCACGGCGATTGTCGTGGGCGCGGCAGTGACGAACGGCTTGAAAGTGGTCGGCAAGCCGATTTCGGAAGTCAAGCTCGTCTCGTCCGGCGCCGGCGCGGCGGCGCTCGCCTGTCTGGAGTTGCTGCTCGATCTCGGGTTGAAGCTCGAGAACATCATCGTGACCGACCTGGCCGGGGTGGTGTACAAAGGTCGCACCGAACTGATGGACCCCAAGAAGGAGCAGTTCGCGAGCGATACCTCGCATCGGACCTTGGCCGAAGCGATTGAAGGCGCCGATATTTTTCTGGGCCTGTCGGCCGGTGGCGTGTTGCAGCCGGAGATGGTCGCGAAGATGGCGAAGGATCCGCTGATCCTGGCGCTGGCGAATCCCAATCCAGAAATCATGCCGGAGGCGGCGCTGGAAGTGCGGCCGGACGCCATCATCGCCACCGGCCGCACCGACTACCCGAATCAGGTTAACAACGTCCTGTGTTTCCCGTTCATCTTCCGCGGTGCACTGGATGTCGGCGCGACCACGGTTACAAAGAACATGGAAATCGCCGTCGTCAATGCGATCGCCGAATTGGCCCGCCAGGAACAAAGTGACGTGGTGGCCACGGCCTACGGCATCGAAGACCTGTCGTTTGGTCCGCAGTATCTTATTCCCAAGCCATTCGACCCGCGCCTGATCGTGAAGATCGCACCGGCGGTTGCAAAGGCGGCCATGCTCGACGGCGTGGCCACGCGGCCGATCGAGGACATGGACGCCTACGAACAGCATCTGCAGCAGTTCGTCTATCAAAGCGGCACGATCATGAAGCCGGTGTTCCAGGTGGCGCGCGCCGCCACGCCGGAGCAGAAGACCATCGTGTTCAGCGAAGGGGAAGAAGAGCGGGTCCTGCGCGCGGTGCAGATCCTGGTGGACGAGAAGATCTGCTTCCCGATCCTCGTGGGTCGTCCCGCGGTTATCCAGCAACGCATTACGCGTTATGGACTGCGTCTGGTTCAGGATCAGGACTTCCGTATCGTCAATCCGGAGTTCGACGAACGCTATCGCGACTATTGGCAGACGTATCACAAGATGCAGGCCCGTAAAGGCACGACCGCCCAATCGGCCAAGCTGGAAATGCGTCGTCGTCCCACGCTGATCGGCTCGATGCTGGTGAAGAAAGGCGAGGCGCGAGGCCTGATTTGCGGCACGATCAGTACCACGCATCGCCATCTGCACTTTATCGACCAGGTAATCGGCAAACGGGAAGGCGCGACCGTCTACGCGGCGATGAATGCGCTGCTGCTGCCAGGGCGCCAGATTTTCCTAGTGGATACCCACGTCAACTATGATCCGACACCGGCGGAACTGGCCGAAATCACGATCATGGCGGCCGAGGAAGTGCGCCGTTTCGGCATCGAGCCGAAGATCGCACTGTTGTCGCATTCGAATTTTGGATCAAGCAAGGGTCCAAGCGCGCAGAAGATGCGCGATACGCTGGAGATCCTGCAGCAAACAGCACCGGATCTGGACGTGGACGGCGAAATGCACGGCGATGTCGCATTGGACGCGCAATTGCGTGCGGACCAATTGCCGGATTCCACGTTGCAAGGTAACGCGAATCTACTGGTCATGCCGAATATAGACTCGGCAAATATTGCCTATAACCTGTTGAAAGTCGCCGCCGGCAACAATGTAGCGATCGGTCCGATCTTGCTGGGTGCAAAGCAGCCGGTGCATATTCTGACGGCATCTGCGACGGTGCGACGAATCGTCAACATGGCAGCGTTGCTGGTGGCGGATATCGTTGCCGAGGAACTGCGGCATTGATCGCGCGCATGTGTCGGTTATTTTCGTGATCGACACGTTTCGCTTTACTCCCTTCCGTCCCCCGTCGTGCGGGGACAACCGTCACCTCATGGTGCGCGTCGCAATCGTCGTAAATTCCGATATCTGATTGATTTGCTTGTGCCTTCGGGGTAGGCTAACGCCTTGGCGCGTATTATTTCGCGGTTTTTCTAATGCGGCGATGAACTCGGCCGCCTGGCTGGTGTCTTAGCATGGGGAAGTGGGCGGCCCGTACCGCGGCAGCGGCGTTGATGGCGTTTGCCTGGTTAGGTGTTGGAACGGGGAGCGCCGTCGACGGTTTGCCGGCTGCCGGGTTTGGCGTGCATGGGCAGGGGTTGCGGATCGTTGCGGCCGCCGATGCGCGGCAGTCGCGCTACTCCGAAAATGGCGACGCGGGGGACCCGAACGGTGCGGCGACGTTCGCGGGGCCAACGCTCGAGAAGCACGCCTTACCCCTTGAGGCGCAGCGGGTATTGATCCAGATTCGTGATGGCGGGCCGTTCCGGTATGACAAGGACGGCATCGTTTTCGGCAACCGCGAAAAGTTGCTGCCGCGCGAACCCCGCGGCTATTATCGGGAGTATACGGTGCCAACGCCGCGCGCGAGGGATCGCGGAGCGCGGCGCATTGTGTGTGGCGGGCCACCGAGACAGCCAGATGCCTGTTTCTACTCGGACGACCATTACAGTAGTTTCAAACGAATCCAGGGATGACAACGGTATGAGCGGCAACCATTCTGCGCAAGAGACCGTGGTCGCAGTTGATCTTTTCGGGCGTAGCGACTTGAACCTGTTTCGGCGGGTCATGTCACTGCGCGATAGTGCGGTGGAGCGCCAGCCGGCGGCTCCGAGCGCACCCGACGACACGACGGTCGACATGTTTCGCACGGTGCGGTCAAACATCGTGCAGTCGATCCGCGCGTTCCGCATCGTCGATCTCGCCGAACAGGCGAAGCGCCTGGACCAGCATTTCTTCTATGCCGATTGCTCCGCGGCGAACACGAAAGCCGAAGTACTGGAAGCCATTTCACGCGCGTTTTATTTCCCGAAGCACTTTGGGAAGAATTTCGATGCGTTATACGACTCGCTGACGGATCTGGTTGCCAAGTCAGGACGTCAGACGGGTTTTGTGATCGTCCTGGATAGCTTGCCGGCTGTGCAAAAGTTCGACAAGGAAGCCCGTGAGAACCTGTTGGACGTTTTTCGCGAAGCGTCCGAGTTCTGGGCGGAACGGAGCGTGTCCTTCCGGGTGTTCTACTCGTTTATCTGATCTCTTGTTGCAACGCGGTGTCACCATCCGCCCCAGCGTCCGGCCAACGCGGCGAGGACGGCCATGCCGGCGGTTTCAGTGCGTAACACCCGCGGCCCGAGTGATAGCGCGGTGACACCGGCCGCGCGCGCGGCAGCCTCTTCTTCCATGGACCACCCCCCCTCGGGACCGATCCATAACTGGATCGGCGCGGCGGGGGGCGTGATTGGCAGTTCGGCGAACGTGGTTGCAGCGCGCGGTGATAGCAACCAGCGCAATGGCGTGAGCGCACCCTCTTGCGAGCCGCTTGTCTCCGCCGTGTTCCGCGTCGTTGCCTCCAACCAGCGATCGAACGGCTGCGGGACCCGCACCGTCGGGATCACATTGCGCCCACATTGCTCACACGCCGCCCGCACCAGTGCTTCCCAGTGGGCGTGCCGCCGTTCGAGCCGCTCGCCTTGTAGCTTGACGACGCTGCGGTGCGCGAGTATCGGCGTGATCGTGTCGACCCCCAGTTCCACGGCCTTTTCGATCAGCCAGTCCATCTTTTCGTTGCTCGCCACGCCTTGCACCAGATCGATCCGGTAGGGTGGCTCCGCGGCAGCGGCATTCACCGTTGCAGTCAGCACGGTGGCGTGCGCGCTGCGTTTTTCCAGGGCATCGAGCCGCGCGTCATAGGCGTTGCCGTCGCCGTTGAATACGGTCAGCAAATCGCCTTCGCGTAGTCGCAGGACTTGCAGATGCCGGACGGTTTCGGCGGGAAGCGTTAGCGATGTGCCGGTGCTGAGCGGCAGATCGACAAAGAATCGGGGGCTGGACATGCGGCCATTCTACACCGGGGGTTCTGATAGAATGGAGAGCCCGACTGGTGTGTGCTTTCGTCACGGCATGTGCCGCGAATCGTGAATGCAGGCAACCGGTGGGGACGTATCGTGGACGTATTCTCCATGCATCCCGCGCCGACGTCGGCCGGGGCGCGACGCGCACGGCGCGGCTTTTGCCGCCGACGGGCGATCCGCCCTGGCTCGCAGCGGCGCCAGCTCTCGACACCATGACTCTTCAGACCAGTAGCCCGACGACGCCCCTCGCCAACGCCATTCGCTTTCTTGCGATCGACGCCGTCGAAAAGGCCAAATCGGGTCACCCGGGCATGCCGATGGGCATGGCGGAAATCGCCGTGGCGCTCTGGCAGAAGCACCTGAAGCACAATCCCTCGAATCCGCTCTGGTTCGACCGTGATCGTTTCGTCCTCTCGAACGGTCATGGGTCGATGCTGCTGTATGCATTGCTTCATCTGACCGGCTATGACTTGCCGATCGGTGAACTGAAGCAATTCCGTCAACTGCATAGCAAGACGCCTGGACACCCGGAGTGGGGCATCACCGCGGGTGTCGAGACGACCACGGGTCCATTGGGCCAAGGCATCGCGAACGCTGTCGGGATGGCATTGGCCGAGGTGCTGCTGGCACGGGAATTCAATCGCCCAGGCCACGATATCGTCGATCACCATACCTACGCCTTCGTCGGTGACGGTTGCCTGATGGAAGGGATCTCGCACGAGGTCTGCTCGCTGGCGGGCACGCTGGGCTTGTCGAAGCTGGTCGTGCTGTACGACGACAACGGGATTTCGATCGACGGTCACGTCGAATACTGGTTCGGCGACGATACCCCGAGGCGCTTCGAAGCGTATGGCTGGCATGTCGTACGCGGTGTGGACGGTCACGACATCGATGCGGTCGACGCGGCGATCACCGCGGCCAAGGCCTCGGGCAAGCCGTCGCTTATCTGCTGCAAGACCGTCATCGGCAAGGGTTCGCCGAACAAGGCCGGTACACACGATGTTCACGGCGCTGCCCTGGGTGCGGACGAGATCGCGGCCACGCGCCAGGCGCTGGGCTGGCCATACCCGGCATTTGACGTGCCGGAGGAAATTTATGCGGCATGGGATGCGCGTGAAACCGGTAAGCAAGCGGAGTCCGAGTGGGATACGCGTTTTGCCGCCTACCGGGCCGCCTTCCCGACCGAGGCAGCGGAGTTCGAGCGTCGGATGCGTGGTGCGCTGCCGGCCGATTGGGCCGAGAAAGCCGCCGCGATCGTCGAAGGTGCCAATGGCCGGGCCGAGACGGTGGCCACGCGTAAAGCCTCGCAACAGGCGATCGAGGGCTTGGCTGCGGTGCTGCCGGAACTGCTTGGCGGTTCCGCTGATCTGACGGGTTCGAACCTGACGAACTGGAAAGCTGCCAAGCCGGTCCGCGGCAGCGCCGAGGGTACGCAGGGTGGCAACTACATCAACTACGGTGTACGCGAATTCGGTATGAGCGCCGCGATCAACGGCATCGCGGTGCATGGCGGCTTCGTCCCGTTCGGCGGCACGTTCCTGACGTTCTCGGACTATAGCCGCAATGCATTGCGTGTCGCGGCCCTCATGAAGGCACGGTCCCTGTTCGTGTTCACGCACGATTCGATCGGCTTGGGTGAGGACGGTCCGACACACCAGTCGATCGAACACGTTGCCAGCCTGCGTCTGATTCCGAATCTGGATGTATGGCGTCCATGCGATACGGTCGAGTCCGCGGTGGCGTGGACGCAGTCCGTTGAGCGCAAGGACGGACCTGCCGCGCTGATTTTCAGCCGGCAGAACCTGCCGTTCCAAGCGCGCAGCGATGCGCAGATTGCCAATATT
The DNA here is from genome assembly GCF_000970345.1 of Robbsia andropogonis. Classification (GTDB taxonomy): domain Bacteria; phylum Pseudomonadota; class Gammaproteobacteria; order Burkholderiales; family Burkholderiaceae; genus Robbsia; species Robbsia andropogonis. Next base: position 30,576 of record NZ_LAQU01000013.1, read on the forward strand.
GCTCGTGGCGGCTATGTGCTGCGGGATTGGAATGAAGAAATCCCGGCACGTAAAGTGATCCTGCTGGCCACCGGTTCCGAAATCGGTCTGGCGATGGAGGCTGTGGAGGCCTTGCAGCAGGTAGGCATCGGCGCCCGGGTCGTGTCCATGCCGTCGACCGATGTGTTTGACCGGCAGGATGCCGCATACCGTGAACGCGTGCTGCCGAAGGGCGTGGCACGGGTCGCGATCGAAATGGGAGTCAGCGACTTCTGGCGCAAATACGTGGGCCTCGAGGGCGGCGTGGTCGGTATCGACACGTTCGGCGAATCGGCCCCGGCGCCAGTGCTGTTCCAGCACTTCGGCTTCACCGTCGACAATGTGGTGAATGCCGTGAAGACGGTGCTCGACTGATTTTTTTCAATCGATAGGAGACGTACCATGACGGTTCGTGTTGCAATTAACGGGTATGGCCGGATCGGCCGTAACACCCTGCGCGCATTCTACGAAGGTGGCAAGAAACACGACATCGAGATCGTGGCCATCAATGACCTCGGCGATGCCAATACCAATGCGCATCTGACGCAGTACGACACGGCCCATGGCCGTTTCCCTGGAACCGTGTCGGTCGAGGGCGAGTATCTTGTCGTCAACGGCGACAAGATCAAGGTATTGGCAAACCGTAATCCCGCGGAATTGCCGTGGGGCGAGCTGGGCGTCGATGTGGTCTTGGAATGCACCGGCTTCTTCACGACGAAGGAAAAGGCCAGTGCCCACCTGAAAGGGGGGGCGAAGAAGGTCATCATTTCCGCGCCGGGCGGCAAGGACGTGGACGCCACGATCGTCTATGGCGTGAACCATGGCGTGCTGAAGGCCAGCGACACCGTCATCTCGAATGCATCGTGCACGACTAACTGCCTGGCCCCTCTGGTCAAGCCGCTACATGACAAGCTGGGCGTGGTCAGCGGTTTGATGACGACGATCCATAGCTACACGAACGATCAGGTCCTGACTGACGTCTACCATGAGGATCTGCGCCGTGCGCGTTCCGCGACGCACAGCATGATTCCGACGAAGACCGGTGCGGCAGCCGCGGTGGGTCTGGTGCTGCCGGAACTGAACGGCAAGCTGGACGGTTACGCGATTCGCGTACCCACGATCAATGTGTCGATCGTCGACTTGTCGTTCGTTGCGGCGCGCGACACGACTGTCGACGAAGTGAACGCGATCCTGAAGGAAGCGTCGGAATCGGGTCCGTTGAAGGGTATCCTTGCCTACAACACGGCACCATTGGTGTCGGTCGATTTCAACCACAACCCGGCGTCGTCGACGTTCGATGCCACGCTGACGAAGGTGACGGGCAACCTGGTCAAGGTTTCGAGCTGGTACGACAACGAATGGGGCTTCTCGAACCGGATGCTCGACACGACGGTAGCCTTCGCCACGGCAAAGTAAGTATCGGGCACGCCTGTTTGATCAGTGTGGTTGGGCGGGCGTGCCTCGGCCGGAATGGCCAGCGAGCGCAGCAGTCGATTCCGGCGCAAGTGCTGCCGGTTCATGGCACTGCCGCGGTTGCCGAGAGCGATAGGACCGTACAGAAAAGTCCATTGCCGTTAAAAAAGGGAAGGAATACCGGTCACGCCGGCGTTCCTTCCCTTTTTTAATTTTTCACCGTATTACGCCGCGAAGCCATGCGGTTGCCCGCGGTTGCAGGGCATTTCCGTGCTTAAGCCTTCCGATTCGGGCAGTGTTCGCGGGTGCAGGTTCCGTAAAGCGCCAATGCATGATCCTGCAACTTGAAACCTTTCTGCTCGGCAATGTTATGCTGCCGTTTCTCGATCTCTGCATCGAAGAATTCTTCGACGTGTCCGCAGTCGACGCAGACCAGGTGGTCGTGATGGTCCTTTTTCAGTTCGAACACGGCCTTGCCTGATTCGAACGTGGAGCGCGACAGCATGCCGGCCTGTTCAAACTGGGTCAGGACGCGGTAGACGGTCGCCAGTCCGATATCCAGCTCGTCATGGATCAGCTCGCGGTAGACATCTTCCGCCGTCAAGTGTCGGTCGCCGTTGCTCTGGAAGATGTCGAGGATCTTCATGCGCGGCAGCGTCGCTTTCAGTCCCTTGCTTTTGAGGTCGGATGGATTGGTCATCGCTGATTCTGCCTAGAGTACAATACGAGGCCCCAATAATAATGGGTTTTCGTGTCGCCGGATGCTACCGGATGAAAAGACCGCAATGCGGGCTGCTGTCGGGGGATGATCGCAGGCGGAAGCGACCGATCGGCCGGGTGGTCGGGCGGACGGCCGCAGGCGACCGGATGGAACAAAACGGCTTCAATGATGAGGTTCAATGACTTCGTACAAGCATAAGATGCGCCTGGCGGCGCTGGCCGCTGCGCTGGGCGCTTCCGTTCTGGCAGGCTGTTCGGCGTACAACAGCGTGACGGCTCGGATCGTGCAGCATGTGACGCCGTATCGCGTGACGATCGTGCAGGGCAATTTCGTCTCCAGCGACGCGGCAGCCAAGCTGCGCGTGGGCATGACGCGGGACGAAGTGCGCGCCGCGCTCGGCACGCCGCTGCTGACGGATATGTTCCACCCAGAACGTTGGGATTACATTTTCTACTTCAAGCGGGGCTCGACGGCCGTTGTCGAACAACGTGACGTCGTGGTCAATTTCGATGGTGATAAGGTCGTCGGTTGGAGCGGTACCAGCGACCTGCCGTCGAATCAGGACCTGATCGAGATGATCGACAGCTCTCGAAGTGAACGTAACTGGCTGCGCGAGCGGCAGAGTCAGCGCGCCAGCGAGGCCAAGGCGCAGGCGGCCGCGGGGGCTTCCACCCCGGCGGCGGTCGTGCCGGCAAGCGCCGGTGCGGTGCCGGCCAACCAGCGTGCCGCCGATGCCGCGAACAACGCGTTGGCGGCATCGACGCCCGCCGTGACGGTACGGGCGCCGAACGTCCCGCAGTCCAACGTCGTCCGTGCGGGTCCGGCGTCGCCGGTGCAGGCGACGCCGGAACCGCAATTTCATCTGACCACGCCGAACCATCTGCGGCCGGCGGGTGGGTCGTCGTTGCTGGCGCGTCCGCCCGGCGCCGATGACGCCACGCCAGCGTCCGGCACGTCCGCCAATTGACGCGATCACGGACTGACAGCGACCTTTCCAGATGAATATTGCCATTGCAGGTGCGAGCGGCCGCATGGGCCGCATGTTGATCGAAGCCGTCCTAGATGCAACGGATCTGACGTTGTCCGGTGCGCTGGCCTCGGGCGGCAGCGCCGCGCTGGGCCGCGATGCCGGCGCATTCCTGGGCCGCGATACCGGGGTGCCGATTTCGGCGGATGTCGATGCCGTTCTGGCGGTATCGGATGTGGTGATCGATTTTGCGCGCCCCGACGGCACGCTTGCGTTGCTGCAAGCGGCCACGCGGCTGCGGAAGGCCGTGGTGATAGGCACTACCGGATTCGATGCCGCGGGCAAGGCGGCGATCCAGCAGGCGGCGCGAACGATTCCGATCGTGTTTTCCGCGAATATGAGCGTGGGTGTCAATATCACGTTCAAACTGCTCGATGTCGCGGCACGGTTGTTGGCGACCGGCTATGACATCGAAGTCATCGAGGCGCATCACAAGCACAAGGTGGATGCGCCTTCCGGTACGGCGTTGGCGATGGGCGAGGTAATCGCGCAGGCGCTCGGTCGCGACCTCGACGCATGTGGTGTATTCGGTCGCAGCGGCGTGACCGGCGAACGCGACCCGTCGACGATTGGTTTCTCGGCCATTCGCGGCGGGGACATCATCGGTGAGCATACGGTGATGTTCGCCGGTATTGGCGAGCGGATCGAGATCACGCACAAATCGGCGAATCGGGTGGCTTATACGCAAGGGTCGGTGCGCGCCGCGCGTTTCCTGCAAGGCAAGCCGGCTGGTCTGTTCGATATGCAGGACGTGCTGGGCCTCAAGTAAGTCAAGCGTCGGCCGACCGTGCAAGCGGGCCGGCCGCTTCGGAGAGCGCAATGACCGCCATGTCCGGTCTGATGCAGTATTGGGAAGAGGGCGACGTGGTGACCCACGTCGTGGCGCTATTGCTGTTGGCCATGTCGCTGCTGAGCTGGATCATCGCGCTGTATCAAGCCTGGAATCTCCGTGGCGCGCGCCGCGGCGTGGACCCTGCGATCGCGCGGTTCTGGCGTGAAACGAGTCCCGAGGCAGCGTTGCAAACGTTGCAGAAAACCAGCGCCGATGCGTGGCTTTCCCCGCTGGCGCTGGCCGCGCTGTTTCCCGATCACGCGCCCGTCCCCGCGCCCGCGCCATCGGCGACCGTTGCAAATCATGCGACGTCGGCCGATGCGTCAACCGGGCCTGCGTCAGAGGCCGGCTCTCCCGCGATGCCGGTGCCCGCGGCCTCTGGCTCGCCGTCTCGCCCGCCTTCGTCGCTGGCCTCCCGTGCCTCGCATGCCGATCGCGTCACGCGCGCATTGCGAGAGGTCCTTCTGGTGCTGCAACGTCGCATCGACGCCGGTCAGACCTGGCTCGCGACGATTGCCGGCGCCGCGCCATTCGTGGGCCTGCTGGGTACGGTATGGGGCATCTATCATGCGTTGATCGGTATCGCTGGCACGGACCAGCCGTCGATCACCACTGTCGCCGGTCCGGTGGGGGAAGCGTTGATCATGACCGCGTTGGGACTGGTCGTCGCCATCCCGGCTTTGGTTGCCTACAATTTGCTTGGCCGTTCGGGACGGTTGCTGCATGAGGTCCTGGACGGTTTTGCCGGCGATTTGCAGCGGCTGTCCGGTGTGAGCAGGAGCAGCTGATGGGGTTCGGTGGCTTCGATCCGCACGGCAATGGGCAAGACGGAGGCACCGAACAATCCAGTGCCTCGGGCCGCTACGGTCCGGGGCCGCTGGCGATCATCAATATGACGCCGCTGATCGATGTGATGTTGGTGCTGCTGGTAATCTTTATCCTGGCCTCGTCGCTGGCGCCACGTCAGATCGGACTGCAATTGCCGAAGACGGCGCTGGCACCACGGTCACCGGGCCCAGCGGAGCCGACGCCGCCGACGATCACCATTTCGATCGACGTGAACGGGGCGCGGCAATGGAACGGGGCGGCGGTTGATGCAGCGGGCTTGGATGCGCGATTGCGGGCGGCTGCCGCCCGAGATCCGCAGCCGCAGATCGCGCTGCAGGCCGATCAGCGCACCCCCTATGCACGCATCGCGGAGGTGATGGCGGCCGCACAACGCGTGGGCCTGACCCGATTCGGCTTCGTCGTCGACACGCCGACTGGTGGGGCGGCGGCTGGCCCCGGATCGACGCTCGACATCCACTCCGGCCCCGGATCAGCATCCGAGCTGCCATTGCAGCCGAACCACTGAGCGTCACGTGGCGCCGGTGCGCGCCTGACCCTACCCGGCTGGACCGGCCTGCAGACGGTGCTTGCGGGTACGGCAGGCACGGTATAATCCGGGTTTTACGCCGACAATAGTCATCAAGACGCCGCTCATGATGGAGCGGCGCTGATCCGATCGCCCTTGCGGCGCGCTGCCCGGACGCTGCCTGCAATGGCGTGTCTGGCCGGCGCGTTCGCCGCTTCGCCCGACCACACGCCATGCAAGAGAAATACGTTCCCGCCGAAGTCGAGTCCGCCGCCCAGCAGCATTGGCGCGACACCGACGCCTATCTGACCCGTGAAGACAACGCGCGCAAGAAATTCTATTGCGTGTCGATGCTGCCCTATCCGTCGGGGAAATTGCACATGGGCCATGTGCGGAACTACACGATCAATGACGTGATGTACCGCTATCTGCGGATGAACGGCTATAACACGCTGATGCCGATGGGGTGGGACGCGTTCGGCATGCCGGCGGAAAACGCCGCGATCGCGAACAACGTTCCGCCGGCGAAGTGGACGTACGACAACATTGCCTACATGAAGAAGCAGATGCAGGCGATGGGGCTGGCAATCGACTGGTCGCGTGAGGTGACCACCTGCAGCCCGGACTATTACAAGTGGAACCAGTGGTTGTTCCTGAAAATGCTGGAAAAGGGCATCGCGTACAAGAAAACCGGCACCGTCAACTGGGATCCAATTGATCAGACCGTGCTCGCGAACGAGCAGGTGATCGACGGTCGTGGCTGGCGTTCCGGTGCCGTGGTGGAAAAGCGCGAGATCCCGATGTACTACCTGCGGATCACTGACTACGCGGACGCCTTGCTGGACGATCTTGAAGGCCTCGAATGGCCCGAGCGCGTCAAGGTGATGCAGCAGAACTGGATTGGCAAGAGCTTTGGCGTCAATTTCGGTTTCCCTTACGAGATCGATGGCCAGAAGGCGCTATTGCGCGTCTTCACCACGCGTGCGGACACGATCATGGGTGTGACGTTTTGCGCCATTGCCGCGGAACATCCACTGGCAACACGTCTGGTGCGGGACAAGCCCGAATTGCAGGCATTCATCGACGAATGCAAGAGCGGCAGCGTCGCGGAAGCCGACATGGCCACCGCTGAAAAGAAAGGGATGGCCACCGGGTTCTTCGTCGCGCATCCGCTGACGGGTGCGCCGGTCGAAGTGTGGATTGGTAACTATGTGCTGATGAGTTATGGCGAGGGTGCCGTGATGGGGGTGCCCGCGCACGACGAACGCGATTTCGCGTTCGCGCGCCGCTATGACCTGCCGATCCGCCAGGTTGTACAGGTGGAGGGGCAGATCTATTCGGATACCGCGTGGCAGGAGTGGTATGGCGACAAGGGACAGGGCACGCTGATCAACAGCGGCAAATATGACGGCCTGACGCCTGGGCAAGCGGTGGAAGCGATTGCGGCGGACCTGCAAGCGGGTGGTTTTGGCGATAAGCAGACAACGTGGCGCCTCCGGGACTGGGGTATCTCCCGCCAGCGTTACTGGGGCACGCCGATCCCGATTATCCATTGTGATCACTGCGGCGACGTGCCGGTGCCGGAAGAACAACTGCCGGTGGTATTACCCGAAGACTTGGTGCCGGACGGCAGCGGCAATCCGTTGGCGAAGTCCGCGGCATTCGTGAACACGACCTGCCCGAAGTGTGGCGCCGCGGCGAAACGCGAAACCGATACGATGGACACCTTCGTCGATTCGGCCTGGTACTTCTCGCGCTACACCTGCCCGGACGCGCCGACGATGGTCGACGCACGCACCGAGCAGTGGATGCCGATGGACCAATACATCGGCGGCATCGAGCATGCGATCCTGCATTTGCTGTATTCGCGTTTCTGGACGAAGGTGATGCGCGACCTGGGACTGGTCAGCTTCAATGAACCGGCAAAGCGATTGCTGACGCAGGGCATGGTGCTGAACGACACGTTCTTCCGCGACGATGCCACCGGCAAGAAGGTGTGGTTCAATCCGCTGGACGTCGACGTGATGACCGACGACAAGGGGCGCCCGACGGGCGCCGTGTCGAAGGTGGACGGCCAGCCGGTGCAGCTTGGTGGTGTCGAGAAGATGTCGAAGTCGAAGAACAACGGCGTAGACCCGCAATCACTGATCGATTCGCATGGCGCCGATACATCGCGGTTATTCACGATGTTCGCCGCGCCGCCCGAGCAGCAACTCGAATGGTCGGGCAGCGGCGTGGAAGGGGCGAGCCGCTTCCTCCGTCGCCTGTGGGCATTCGGTCATGCCACGCGCGACATCATTGCGTCGGCGGGTGCATTGGACGAGGCCGGCACGCTGGGCAATGCACAGAAGACGCTGCGTCGCGAGATTTATACGGTGCTTCGCCAGGCGGATTTTGATTATCAGCGGATTCAGTACAACACCGTGGTATCGGCCGCTATGAAGATGTTGAACGCGATTGATCAGGCGCGTGTCGACGTGCTGGCCGAAGGGGCGAACGGCGCGGCGGTCCTGCGCGAGACGTATGGTGTCCTGTTGCGCGTGCTGTATCCAGTGGTGCCGCATGTGACGCATGCGCTCTGGCAGGAAATGGGCTATGCACGGGAGGCTGGCGATTTGCTGGATGCGCCTTGGCCGCAGGTGGATGACAAGGCGCTGGAGGTCTCGGAGATCGAGCTGGTGCTGCAGATCAATGGCAAGGTCCGCGGCGCCTTGACGGTGGCGAAGGACGCTAGCCGTGAGTCGATCGAAGCGGCGGCGTTGGCACATGAGATGTTCGCGCGATTTGGTAACGGTCAGCCGCCGAAGAAAGTGGTGGTGGTGCCGGGTCGGCTGGTCAATATCGTCGCCTGATCCGCGTGCGGTGCCGTGTCCAATGACAGGCACCGCATCGGACGGGATCGGAAAGCGTCAACGTGAAGGGATCATTGTGAAGACAGCAGCAACGCAGCACGCAGCGGGCGGCATCTGGGGACGGTGGGTCGGCATGGTGGCTGGCCTGGCCATGTTATTGGCGGTGGGGGCCTGCGGTTTCCAATTGCGCGGGAGCCACAACTACCCGTTCAAGCATTTGTTGATTACCGGCAATCTGTCGGCGGAAATGCAGACGCGGATGAAGCGCCTGATCGAATCCGGTAGCGACACCCGGATTGTCAATACGGCAAAGGATGCGGACGCGATCCTGTCGGTGTCGCTGGGCCGCGGGCAGAACTCGCTCAGCTTTGATGTCAACGGCGTCACGCAGGAATATCAGTTGACGACGTCCGCCACGTATTCGTTGACAAGCACGAGCGGGGTCACGTTGATTCCGCAGAGTACGCTGAGCGTCAATCGGGCGATGGGCTACAACACCACTTACGCACTTGCGAAGTCGACCGAGTCTACGTTGCTGTACAAGGACATGGAAAGCGATATCGTCGACCAGCTGTTACGCCGTCTGGATGTGGTGCAGTCGATGTCGCCAGCGCGCGCGCCGGCGCCGGGCGTGAATCAACGCGCACCGCTGCCGACACCGCCGTTGTGAGCGTGGTCCGATGCTGATTCGCGCCGATGCGCTGGACGCGCAACTCGCCCGCGGCATCAAGCCGCTGTACACGGTCTGGGGTGACGAACCCCTGCTGGTGCAGGAGTGCGTCGATCGCATCCGCCGCGCCGCGCGCGCGGCGGGTTGTTCGGAGCGACTGGTCTATTCCGTCGAGCGCGGTTTCGATTGGAGCACGTTGCTGGGCGAGGCGCAGGCGATGTCGCTGTTCGGTGACCGGCGCCTCGTCGAGTTGCGCATTCCTTCCGGCAAGCCCGGCAAGGAGGGGGCCGATGCGCTGAAGCGGCTGGCGTCATCGGCAGCCGACGCCCACGGCGCGGCGGAGCCGGATACGGTGACCCTCGTCACGTTGCCGCGCCTGGATGGCGCGACGCAAAAGAGTGCATGGTTCACCGCCCTGAGCGATGCAGGGGTGGCGCTGAAGATCGACCCGATCGATCGCAGTCGTCTGCCGCAATGGATTGGTGAACGTCTGGCGATGCAACGCCAGCGTGTGCCAGGCGGCGAGGCCGGGCGGCAAGCGCTGCAGTTCATGGTAGAGCGGGTGGAGGGTAACCTGCTGGCCGCACACCAGGAAATTCAGAAACTCGGCCTGCTTTATCCGGAGGGCGAGATGTCGCTGGAACAGATCCAGGCAGCGGTGATGAACGTGGCGCGCTACGACGTGTTCAAGCTGAACGAAGCGATGCTGACCGGCGATGTCGCCCGTCTGATGCGGATGATCGACGGGCTACGCGGTGAGGGCGAGGCTGCCGTGCTCGTGCTGTGGGCGGTCACGGAAGAAATCCGTACCTTGCTCCGGGTGCGTCGCGGGATGGATGGGGGCAAGCCGTTGGCGACATTGTTGCGCGAATACCGTGTCTGGGGGCCGCGCGAACGCCTTATCGGGCCAGCGCTGCAGCGGCTGGATGCAACCACGCTGGAACAGGCGTTGACCATTGCCGCGCGCCTGGATCGGCAGGTCAAAGGCCTGCATCCGGACCGGGGAATGGCGCCGCATGCGGCGCTGCCAGGGGATGCCTGGGACGGTCTGTTCGAACTGGCGATGCGGATTGCCTCGCCGCGCCCCGCGCACCATGCGGCGCTCGCCGGTTGAAAAGCGGTGCCAAGGCGCAATTGGCTTACAATGACAGACTTGTTTTAAGTACGATCAACCGATATCACGCCGATGTCCACGCTCCTCTCCACACTCGTCCGTCCTCCCGAGATCGACCCGGCCGCGCCGACGTCCGCATCGGTGGCGTCGCCCCTGCCGGCGATTCCGGCAGCGGATTGTCCGGATACGGACGTCGTGGCCTATATGGCGGCCATCGGTAAGCGGGCGCGGACGGCCTCGCGGGCGATGGCGCGGGCGTCCACCGCATTGAAAAACGACGCGCTGCTGCGCATTGCCGCCAGCATCGACGCCCATCGTGACGCGCTCGCGGAGGCGAATCGGCGTGATGTGGCGCGTGCCGCATCGAATGGGATGGATGCGGCTTTCATCGATCGGCTGACGCTGTCCGAGAAAGCGTTGCGTACGATGGTAGAAGGTCTGCGCCAGGTGGCGGCGCTGTCCGATCCGATTGGTGAAATGTCGGACCTGAAGATTCGGCCCAGCGGTATCCAGGTCGGCCGGATGAGGGTGCCGCTGGGCGTCATTGGCATCATCTACGAGTCGCGCCCCAACGTCACGATCGACGCGGCGGCGCTGTGCCTGAAATCCGGGAACGCGACAATCCTGCGCGGCGGTTCGGAGGCCATCGACAGCAACACCTTGCTTGCAACGCTGATTGCCGATGCGCTGGCCGCCACCGGCTTGCCACGCGATGCGGTGCAGGTCGTGGGCACGACCGATCGTCGCGCAGTGGGCGCGCTGATCACGATGACCGAATACGTGGATGTCATCGTGCCACGTGGCGGCAAGAACTTGATCGCCCGATTGATGGCTGAGGCGCGCGTGCCGATGATCAAGCATCTCGACGGCATCTGCCACATCTTCGTCGATCGTCATGCGGACTCGGCCAAGGCCGTTAACGTCTGCGTCAATGCCAAGACGCAACGCTACGGCACATGCAACACGATGGAAACGTTGCTGGTGGATGCACAGGCGCCGGTCGCGTTGCTGCCATCGATTGCCCGCGCGATGCTGGAAAAAGGCGTCGCGCTGCGTGGTTGCACGCGTACGCTGGATGCATTGGCGGAAGCCGGATTGCCGGTGTCGCGCGGTGTCGATACGCGGGAAGTGGGCCCGGACGGTGCGGCGCGCATCGTCGCGGCCACCGAGGAAGACTGGCGCACCGAATACCTGGCGCCTATTTTGTCGGTGCGGATCGTCGACGACCTGGACGCGGCAATCGATCACATTCACACCTATAGCTCCGCGCACACGGAAGCGATCATCACCGAGCACCACGATCACGCCATGCGCTTCCTGCGCGAGGTGGATTCGGCCAGCGTGATGATCAATGCTTCTACGCGCTTCGCCGACGGTTTCGAATTCGGTCTGGGGGCGGAGATCGGCATTTCGAACGATAAGCTGCATGCGCGCGGTCCGGTTGGTCTGGAAGGGCTGACGTCGCTGAAATATATCGTTTTCGGACACGGTGAACAGCGCGCCTGAGGGCGCATTCGTGGTTCCCCTCTTTCGGATTGGAACGACCGGCTGCTGAAAAAAGGACAGCATGGCTTATCTCTGGGCGAAATCGCTGCATATCGTTTTTGTCGCATCCTGGTTCGCGGGGCTGTTTTACTTGCCGCGTTTGTTCGTGAACCTCGCGATGGAAACCGAGCCGGCGGCGGTGAACCGCTTGCTGCTGATGGCACGCAAGCTGTACCGTTTCATGACGATCATCGCCGTACCGGCCTTGGTCCTGGGTTTTTACCTGATGTTCGGCATCGGCATCGGCAAAGGCGCCGGATGGATGCATGCGAAACTGGCGGTGGTCGTGTTGATCCTGGTGTATCACCACCTGTGCGGTCGATTGCTACGCCAGTTCGAAGCCGGGCAGAACCGGCATGGCCACCGGTGGTATCGTATCTTCAACGAGATTCCAGTCCTGGGCTTGCTGAGCGCGGTCTGTCTCGTCGTTTTCAAACCTTTTTAAGACCCGCCCAACGCCCCCGGTATGCGACCGGTTCGCCGTCCGGCCGTGTGTTTTATAAAATTGGAACCGGTGCCGAAGGTGTAATCACGCGCTGGAAGCATGCAAACGGGCCACATGACGATGGCCTGTTGCCGGTATCCGACCAGGAGACAGAACCATGCCCACGATTCACTCGACGCTGCGCCAAGTCACGGAACGCGTGGTGGCGCGCAGTGCGCCCACGCGCCAGGTTTATTTGCAACGGATCGACAACGCGCAGGGCCATTTTCCGATACGCGGCGCGCTGTCGTGCGCGAATCTCGCTCACGGCTTTGCGGCCATCGAAGGCGACGACAAATTTGCGATCAAGGCGTTGAAAACCCCGAATATCGGCATCGTGTCGTCGTATAACGAAATGTTGTCGGCGCACGCCCCGTATCTGCGTTTTCCCGACATCATCAAGCGTGCGGCGCGCGAAGCAGGTGGCACCGCCCAGTTCGCCGGTGGCGTGCCGGCGATGTGCGATGGCGTGACGCAGGGCAACATCGGGATGGAGCTCTCGCTGTTTTCGCGCGAGACCATTGCGATGTCGACCGCCGTGGCGCTGACACATAATATGTTCGATGCGGCCCTCTGCCTGGGCGTCTGCGACAAGATCGTGCCAGGTCTGTTGATCGGTGCCTTGCAGTTCGGGCACCTGCCGACGATCTTCGTACCCGCCGGCCCCATGTCCAGTGGCCTGTCGAACGACGAGAAGGCGAAGGTACGACAACGGTTCGCCACCGGCGAGGTGGGGCGTGACGCGCTGCTGGAAGCCGAATCGGCGGCCTATCACGGCCAGGGCACGTGTACGTTCTACGGCACCGCCAACAGCAATCAACTGTTGATGGAGGTGATGGGGCTGCACTTGCCGGGCGCCGCATTTGTCCACCCGCACGATCCGCTGCGCGATGCGCTGACGGCGGAGGCCGCGCGTCGGGTGCTGGCGATCACCGCCGATGGCGGCGAGTACACGCCAATCGGCCGGGTAGTCGACGAGAAGGCGGTCATCAACGGCATCGTTGGCTTGCTGTCCACCGGCGGTTCCACGAATCACACCTTGCATCTGGTCGCCATCGCACGGGCAGCCGGTATCGTCATCGATTGGGACGATTTCGATGCGCTGTCGCAGATCGTGCCGTTGCTGGCCCGCATCTATCCGAATGGCAAGGCGGACGTGAATCACTATCATGCGGCGGGCGGCATGGCCTTCCTGATCCGCGAATTGCTGGATGCGGGTCTGCTGCACGAGGACGTCACCACTGTCGTCGGCGCGGGCTTGCGTCGGTACGCGCGTGAGCCGCGTTTGTCGGAGACGCCGGCTCGCGCGGCGGCAGCGGGGGCACCGATCGAGGCTTCGGCGGTAGTGGCGGCACCGATCGCATCGGATGGCACGGCGCGCCAGCCCGGTGCTGACGTCGCGATCGCCTCGCGCGTGCCGCCCGTGCCAATCTGGGTGGATGCCGTGGCGCAGAGCTTGGACCCGGCGGTGTTGCGTCCGGCGACGGACCCATTCTCACCAGATGGCGGCTTGCGTTTGATGCGGGGGCGCCTTGGCCGTGGGGTGATCAAAATCTCGGCGGTGGCGCCGGCGCATCGCAAGGTGCAGGCACCCGCCATCGTCTTCGACTCACAGGAAGCCGTGCAGGCGGCGTTCAAGGCTGGCGAACTGGACGGCGATTTCGTTGCCGTCGTCAGGTTTCAGGGCGCCCGGGCAAACGGCATGCCGGAACTGCACCAACTGACGCCGTTGCTCGGCTCCTTGCAGGACAAGGGGCGCCATGTGGCACTGCTGACGGATGGCCGGATGTCCGGTGCATCGGGCAAGGTCCCGGCGGTCATTCATTTATCGCCGGAGGCGTTGCTCGACGGTCCGATCGGCAAGCTTCGCACCGGGGATATGATTGAACTGGACGCCGAGGCAGGCACACTGGAGGTGGTCATGGACGATGCGCAATGGCAGGCGCGCGCCTGCGAACGGCCACCCGTGACCGATTCGGGCAAGCCAACCCTGGGTACCGACCTGTTCGCCGTGTTCCGGCAGGCGGCGTCAAGCGCCGAGACGGGCGCCGGTGTCTTTGGCGCGATGCCGGGAAGTGCCTGACGACGCAGCGGTACGGAAAAACCGATACCCACGCTCACCGGGCGCGGTTGGACGACACCCTCTACGACGCGCATGATTAAAGCCCGCAACGGGCCAAGGAGAGAGACAATGAGTGGCACTACGGCAGGCAAGGCATCGGCAACGCGTTTCACCGTGGACCAGATCGTGAAGATGGGTCCGGTGATTCCCGTCCTGAAATTCGACAGCGTCGAGGAAGGGCTGGCGGTCTCGAAGGCGCTGTACGACGGTGGCGTCAAAGTACTCGAGATCACGTTGCGGACCAAGGTTGGACTGGATGTCATCCGTGAGGCATCGAAGATTGCCGACGATATCGCGGTGGGCGTGGGGACGTTGACGCGCCCGGCGGAATGCGAATTGGCCGTGCGCGCCGGGGCGACATTCGGCGTGTCGCCAGGTTTGACCGTTGATCTGGACCGCGCCGCGAAGGATGCCGGGCTGCCGTTGTTGCCGGGCGTGATGACGCCGTCCGATATTCTTGCGACAATCGCCGCCGGTTACGAAATCGTCAAGTTTTTCCCAGCGGAACAGGCCGGCGGCGTGAAGATGTTGAGCGCCCTTCATGGGCCGTTCCCATCGTTGCGTTTCTGCCCGACGGGAGGGGTAACCCAGGCGTCGGCGTCGACATTTTTGTCCTTGCCGAACGTGGTTTGCGTGGGCGGCTCGTGGTTGACGCCCAAAGAAGCGGTCGCCGCGAAGGATTGGGCGCGGATCACCGAATTGGCGAAGGAAGCAACAACGCTCGGGCCGCTGCGCGAGAACGCGTGAGGCACCGCGCGTGGCGACGCCACGCGCCGGGTACGCCGGTCTACGACATCGGAAAACAACAGAAGAGGGTGTGGCAATGATCATTATCGTGATGGGCGTGTCTGGCTCGGGCAAGACCAGCGTGGGGCAGATGGTTGCGCGTCGCCTCGGCTGCGGTTTTGCCGACGCGGATGCGTTCCATAGCGCGGCCAACAAGGCAAAGATGGCGGCTGGCACGCCTCTGACCGACGATGATCGCTGGCCTTGGCTGGATGCGATGCGTGCGGCCATTGCCGAGAACATCGCGAACGGCGAGACGCATGTCTACGCCTGTTCGGCGCTAAAACAGATCTACCGCGACCGTTTGCGCAATGGTGACAAGGACGTGTATTTCGTTTACTTGTCCGGCAGCTTCGCGCTGCTCGAACAACGGCTGGCGAAGCGGGCCAACCATTTCTTCGATCCGGCGTTGCTGAAGAGCCAGGTCGACACGCTGGAAGTGCCCGATGGCGCGGAGGCCATCACGATCGACATCACGCCGCCGCTCGATGAAATCGTCGACAAGGTCATGGCGGCGTTGCCAAAGCAGGCCTGATGCGCTGCCCGCCAGACGGGTCATAGTCGTTTTAATTTTTATCCGAACCAAGCGATACGATGCCTCAATTTGATTTTTTCGCACCGTGCCCGCGCGGCCTGGAAGGGCCGTTAGCGGCGGAATTGCGCGAGCTGGCCGGTGGCGTCGGCGCTGCCGCTGGCATCGTGCCGGGTGCGGAAACGCCTGGTGGGGTGCATTTCCGTGGGGGGTGGGCGGCCGCGTTTGCCGTCAACCTGCATTCACGCATTGCCAGCCGTGTACTGCTGAAAATCGCCACTGGTTCGTACAAGGACGAGCGCGACGTGTTCGCGCTGGCTCTCGCCCAGGCGTGGGAGGACTGGTTTTCGGCGCGCCAGACGTTGCGCGTGGACGTCACGGCGGTCAAGTCACCGCTGAAGAGCCTTGAATTCACGACGCTCCGGATCAAGGATGCGATATGCGACCGTCTGCGCGAGAAAACCGGCAGCCGTCCGGATATCGATACCGCGCACCCCGAGGTGCGCGTGTTCGCCTTCGTGACTGCCACGCATTGCACACTGTATCTGGATACCTCGGGTGAGCCGTTGTTCAAGCGGGGCTGGCGTCTGGACAAAGGCGCGGCGCCGCTGCGCGAAAACTTGGCGGCGGGCATTCTGCGCCTGTCGGGATGGGCGCCGGGGCAAACGCTCTACGATCCGATGTGCGGCAGCGGCACGTTCATCGCCGAGGCGGCACAAATGGCGCTCGGCGTGCCTCCGGGCAGCGACCGGCGTTTCGCATTCGAGAAACTGCGCGGCTATGACGTGGGCACCTGGCAGCAGATGAAAGTGGATGCGATGGATCTGCGCCGCAAGGCGAAGTCCTCGCGTGCGCACCTGGGCATCTACGGCAGCGATATTTCTGGCGACATGCTGCAGAAGGTGCGCCAGAATTTCGAGCGTGCCGGCTTGCCGATGCCGACGCTGAAGCAGCAGGACGCGCGATCGATGACACCACCGGTGAACGTGCCGGGCATTCTGATCGCGAATCCGCCGTATGGCGAACGGATCGAGGTGCGTGGACGCAATGCGCGCGGCGAGCGGATCGAGCGCAACCGCGACGGCAACGGGGATGACCGTGGTTTTTCCAGGGCCCAACCGAGCGCCGAGGAATCGGTCGATCCGGAATTCTTCCATGCGCTTGGCGATGCATTGAAGCAGCGCTTCACGGACTGGCGGGCTTTCGTGCTCACGTCGGACCGGGGGTTACCGGGTCTGATGCGCCTGCGCGAATCGCAAAAACGCCGTTATACAACGGCGCACTGGAATGCCGGCTATTCCGTTTCGACATGCAGGCCGGCTCGTTGAAACCGTCCAGGGGACAACCGCCCGTGGATGCTTCCGGAGCAGAAGGATGAGTGACACCCCCATTTCGACGGGTGCGGATCCTGCCGGCGCGCCGGCCATCGTGACGCGTGCGTTCGAGAATGTGGGCCGTGGCCGGCGCGTGGTCGTCGGCATGTCGGGCGGCGTCGATTCGTCGGTGACCGCGTGGCTGTTGAAGCAGCAGGGCTACGACGTCGTCGGCCTGTTCATGAAGAACTGGGAGGACGACGATGACGGCGAATACTGCTCGACGCGGCAGGATTGGATCGACGTGGTATCGGTGGCGGACCTGATCGGCATCGACGTCGAGGCAGTCAATTTTGCCGCCGAATACAAGGACCGTGTATTCGCCGAGTTCCTGCGTGAATACTCGGCCGGCCGCACGCCGAATCCGGATGTACTGTGCAATGCCGAGATTAAGTTCAAGGCGTTTCTCGATCACGCGGTTGCGTTGGGTGCGGAAACCATCGCAACCGGCCATTACGCACGTGTGCGCGAAGTGGGCAACGGCGCCGCCGCCGGTCGTTTTGCCTTGCTCAAGGCGCTGGATGCGACCAAGGATCAGAGTTACTTCCTGCATCGACTGAACCAGCATCAGTTGTCGCGTA
Organism: Robbsia andropogonis; assembly: GCF_000970345.1. Taxonomy (GTDB): domain Bacteria; phylum Pseudomonadota; class Gammaproteobacteria; order Burkholderiales; family Burkholderiaceae; genus Robbsia; species Robbsia andropogonis. The sequence goes on from NZ_LAQU01000013.1 coordinate 48,000, forward strand.
CCTTATTCCCGTTGGGCGAGATGCCAAAGACCGAGGTGCGGCGTCTCGCGGCGGAAATTGGCTTGCCGAATGCCGCGAAGAAGGACTCCACCGGAATCTGCTTTATCGGCGAGCGACCGTTCCGCGATTTCCTGAATCGCTACCTGCCGACCGATCCGGGGCCGATGCGTACGACCGATGGCGAGGTGGTCGGCGAGCATATCGGTCTGGCCTTCTATACGCTCGGCCAGCGCAAGGGCATCGGTCTGGGCGGGAGCAAGGACGGCAGCGGCGATCCGTGGTTTGTCGCCGCCAAGGACATGGCGGCCAACACGCTGTACGTGGTCCAGGGGCACGATCATCCCTGGCTGTTGTCGCATACGCTGGCTGCAGGGCAGGTGAGTTGGACCAGCGCGGCCGCCCCGGACGCGGCGCGTTATCCGGCGTTGGCGGCGAAGACCCGTTACCGGCAGGCCGACGCGGCATGCCGCCTCGATCCCGCCGCCGCGGCCCGGGCGGGACGGTCGGCACACCGCGACAACCCGGTCGCGGCTGGACTCGGTGCGTTCGCCGTGGCGGGCAATCCAGGCTACGCGCCTGCGGCGGTGCCATTTGGGTTGCATTTCGATACGGCGCAATGGGCCGTGACCCCCGGCCAGTCCGCGGTGTTGTATGACGGTGACGAATGCCTGGGGGGCGGGATCATCGAGGCGGTGGGCGACATGGATGGTAAAATCGCGGCCGCCAGTGATGCCGCCGCTGCCTGGGACGCCTTGCAGGCGTCCCATCGCGCCGCGAAGGCCGACGAGGCCCGTCGCCGTGCGGCCGGCCGGGCCCGGCATGCACAGCAAGCCGCCCGTCGTCTCTAACCGTTTCTATCCGATTTCCTCATGTCCACGCCCCAGATCGAATCCTTGAATGCGCTGACCGCGCTGTCGCCGCTCGACGGCCGCTACGCCACGAAGACCGAGGCGCTGCGTGATTGGTTGTCCGAGGCGGCATTCATGCGCCACCGCGTGACGGTGGAAATCCACTGGCTGATCGCGCTGTCGCAGGCCGGTCTGGCCGAAGTGCCGCCGTTCTCGGCTGCATCGGAATCCTTTCTATTGGCGCTTGCGGAACGCTTCAGCGTTCATGATGCCGCGCGTATCAAGGACATCGAGCGTGTCACCAATCACGATGTGAAAGCAGTCGAATATTGGCTGAAGGAGTCTGTCAAGGGGCAGCCGGAACTGGAAGCGGCGAGCGAATTCATTCACTTTGCCTGCACATCGGAAGACATCAACAACACGTCGCATGGCCTGATGCTGAAGGGCGCGCGCAAGCATGTGATGTTGCCGGCATTGCGCAAGCTGCACGGCAAGCTTGTCGCGATCGCGCAGGCACAAGCGGAACAGCCGATGCTTTCACGGACGCACGGCCAGCCTGCCAGCCCCACCACGCTCGGCAAGGAAATGGCCAACGTCGCGGCTCGCCTGGCGCACGCCATCGAGCGCGTGGAGGCGGTGAAGCTGCTGGGCAAGATGAATGGTGCGGTAGGAAACTACAACGCACACCTGTCGGCCTATCCGTCGATGGACTGGGAAGCGTTCTCGAAGCAGGTGGTCGAGCAACGGCTGGGTCTGACGTTCAATCCGTACACGATCCAGATCGAGCCGCACGACTATATGGCCGAACTGTTCGACGCGGTTGCCCGGGCCAACACGATTCTGCTGGACTTGAACCGCGATGTCTGGGGTTATATCTCGCAAGGCTATTTCAAGCAGAAGCTGAAGGCCGGCGAAATTGGCTCGTCGACGATGCCGCACAAGGTCAACCCGATCGATTTCGAAAATTCGGAAGGCAATCTGGGTCTGGCGAACGCGCTGCTGCGCCATCTGTCGGAGAAGCTGCCCATCTCGCGCTGGCAGCGTGACCTGACGGATTCGACAGTGCTGCGTAATATCGGCGTTGCGTTCGGCTACAGCTTGTTGGCGTACGATGCGTGCATGCGCGGCCTGGACAAGCTGGAGGTGAATCCACAGCGCCTGAACGACGACCTGGACAACTGCTGGGAAGTGCTGGCGGAGCCGGTGCAGACGGTGATGCGTCGCTACGGTGTGGAGAATCCGTACGAGCAATTGAAGGAGTTGACCCGCGGCAAAGGTATCACCCGGGACGCGCTGCATACTTTCATCGGCACGCTGGCCATCCCCGACGAAGCGAGACACGTGCTGTTGGCGATGACGCCCGGAAACTATATCGGCAAGGCGATCGAACTGGCCAAGCGGATCGGATAATCCGCCGCGGCGCGGTCAATCCGACGTTGCCGCGTTGCTCGGACAAAGGAGTACCGGTAGCGGCATGCTGCGGGCCGCGACGCCGGATGCCGTACTTCCCAAGCCCGCATTCGCGGGCATTTTGCCGCTCGTACCCTTGCCGGCTGTGCCGCCTTTATCGGCACCGCCGATGGTATCGAGCGAATCCATCGGCATCCGTACCGGCTCGGCGCGTTCTTGCTGTATCGCGGCGCCAATGTCGTTCGCGACGCGGGCAAGCGCCTTGCGATGACCTGCGACCAGTGCGTCATAGCCTGATGCAACCGGCTGCGACACAATGGATTGGCAGGTCATCGTCAGGTGATCCGTCGAGCGCACCACGCTCCAGACCGCATCGATTGTCGCGCGTTCACCGGGGACCGATTCGAAACGTCGGATATTGACGGTGAGTTGATACACGGTGGCGCCTTTTGGCCGCGGTGCGCGGTAGACATCGATGGCGGGCAGCGCTTGCGTCAGCGATGTCGACAGCGCACCGCCGATCTCATCGGCGAGCGGGCCGGACCATCGGTGGTAGTCCTGGATGTCGACCTGCCCCTGCTTGGTGGACGTGACCAATTGCGGACGGGCCACCGCATCCGGGATATTGACCGGCGTCATTTCGATCATCAATGGATGCGCCGGATCCGCGGTACCGCAGGACTGCCCGTTTTGCGCGGGACGTTGCGCACCGCAAGTGGTGGAGATCGCGCCCGTTCCGCCCCCGGAAAGCGTGTAGTACTGGCTGTCCGGCGAATTGGCACATCCGGCCAGCGCCAGCCCCAGGAAGAGGGACGACCCCAGGGCCAGGCGGCCCCGGCGATAGTTCTGCGTACGGCGCATCGTCATTTATCTTTCCCTGTTTTTCCGCGTATCAGCGCTTCCGGATGTCGTTCGAGGTAATCGGCCAGCACCGACAATTGCTGCGCGGTACGGGTCAATTCGCGCATTGCCTGGCGGACGTCCCCTTGCAGCGGCGAATCCGACGACAACGTTTGCTGTGCGCTGGCGAACGTCTTCTTTGCTTCTTGCAACGTTTGCGCGGCTTGCGGCGCCACCTGGGTGTTCAACTGGTCGAATAGCTTGTTCGCGTTGATCAAGGCGGTATTGACGTTCGCACCAATCTGGTCGAAGGGGATCTTGTCGATCTTCTTCGCGATATTCGCCACCTGCAACTGCAGCTCGTCCAACGTGTTCGGCAGCGTTGGCAATTCCGTCGGCTCGCTGTCGTAGTTGACCGAAACCGGCGGGGCGTTCGGGAAGAAGTCCAGCGCGACATACAACTGGCCGGTCAGCAAGTTGCCAGTGCGCAATTGCGCGCGCAGGCCGCGCCGGATCATCGTTATGAACATCTGGTGGCTACGGTCGGCATTGTCCTTGCGGATGGCGTTGGCGAAGGCCTTGCCCAACCGTTCCGGATAGATGTTCACCGTCACGGGCATCAAAATCTCCTGCTTCCTTGGGTCGAAGTCGACGCCGATATGCGTGACCTCGCCGACCGTGATGCCACGGAAATCGACGTTCGCGCCCACGGTCAGGCCGCGCAGCGATTGATTAAAGTTCAGGACGACCGGTACGGGGTCCGTGTCTGGCGGTTTCATCGCCGTGCCCAGGTCGGCGTTCAAGCGGAATTCACGGTTGTCCGCGGCAACCTGGCCCGGTGCTTCGTTCGGGGGTGCCTGGAACGCCACGCCCCCTAACAGCACGGCCGCCAGAGACTGGGTATTCAGCTTGAAACCGCCCGAATCGAGGCGAACATCCACGCCACTCGCGTTCCAGAAGCGGGTATTCGTGGTGACGAATTGATCGTATGGCGCATTGACGAAAACACGCAGCGTGACCCCGCTGCCGTCGGGGTTCAAATTATAGGCAACCACCTGGCCGACCTGGATGCGCCGGTAATACACCGGTGCACCGATGTCGAGCGAGCCCAGGTCGCTTGCCTTCAATACATACTGATGTCCTTTTTGGTCACGGGTGACCGCCGGCGGGTTCTCCAGTCCGGTGAATTCCTTTTCGGAGTCGGGCGAGCGTCCCGCATCCACGCCGATATACGACCCGGACAGCAACGTATTCAAGCCGGAGATGCCATTGGCCGCCACGCGCGGCTTGACGATCCAGAAGCGGGTGTCCTTGACCGCGAATCCCTGCGCTTCCTTGGTGAGATCGACGGTGACGATCGCCCGGGAACGGTCATCCGCCAGTCGAACCGATTTTACTTCGCCGATGTCGACGTCCTTGTATTTGACCTTGGTCTTGCCACTTTCGATGCCTTCCGCGGATTTGAAGCTGATCGTGATGGTGGGCCCTTGCTGGACCACCTGCCGGACCACCAGCGAAATGCCGATCAGCGCCGCGATCAACGGGACCAACCAGACCAGCGACGGCAGCCAGCGGCCGCGTGGCGCGACCACCGGTTCTTGCCAGTCGGGCAGGCCGCCGGGGCCGGTCGCGGCGGTATTCTCCGTTCGAGGGGGGCCGGACACGCCGGTGGTACGGTCGTCGGTCCGAGGGGGCGTGTGCTGCTGATCGCTCATTTACGCGCGGTTCCAGATTCGTCGATAGGGTCCCAGATACGCCGGGAATCGAATTGCAGCGAGGCGAACATCGTCAACACGACGACGGCGCCGAACGCCACCGCGCCGGGCCCGGCCGTGATTACCGCCAGCGACTGGAAGCGCACCAACGCCACAGTCAGCGTGATCACGAAGATGTCGAGCATCGACCAACGGCCGATGGCCTCCACGACGTGGTAAAGCCGCGTACGTTGTTCCGGGCGCCAGTCCGAGCGGGTCTGGACCGAGTAGTTCAGGATCGACAGGGCGGCAAGCTTCAGCATTGGCACCAGGATGCTGGCAACGAACACGATGATGGCCAGTGCGTACGAGCCGGATGTCCAGAAGTACACCACGCCGCTCATGATCGTGTCGTCCGATGCCCCCAGCAGCGATGCGGTATGCATGACCGGCATCAGGTTCGCCGGGATATACAGCAGCACCGCCGAGACCAGCAGCGCCCAGACGCGGGCGGTCGCGTCGGGTTTGCGTGACAGCAACGGCGACCCGCAACGCAGGCAGTACTGCACGTCGATCGTCCGCACTCGTGGTGTGACCAGGCCACAATCGGTGCAACCGACGAGATCGCGCGTCCGGGCGCTGACCCGGTGATTTCGGTGACGTCGCTCACCCGCCGGCGCATCGATCTCCGGCAACGGTACGTCGTCGTACTCCATCAACGGCATGACGGCGCGTGGGTCCTGCAACGGGGAGCGCGTATCGGGGGTATCCGACGCATTCGATGTTTCCGGGGAGGGCGGCGTACCGTGCAAGGTCATGGCGAGGGGGGCGGGAGCATCGATTGTGCCATCGCGGTATCCGCGGCGCGCAACGCGTTCAGACGGCGGCGCGACCGGCGCCACCGCCCACACCGGGCATCCGCGACATCCCAAAGCGTGTGCGGGTCGAACGACAGCGTCAGCGCCGTCAGGGCCGTCAGCGCGCCAAAAGCGAACAATGCGGGCTCGGGCATCAATCGGGCAAGGCTGGACAATTTCATCAGCGTGACCAGCACGCCGAGCATGAAGACTTCGATCATGCCCCAGGGACGCACGGCGAGCAGCGCGCGGAGTACGGGGTCGAAATACCGGGGACGCCGGCGAAATTGTAATGGAATCAACAAATAAAGTAGCGCCAGCGTCTCAAATATCGGAAACAAGAGCGTGCAGCAGAGCACCATCAGCGCAATGATCCAGCGCCCGTCGTCCCAAAGCTGATAGACCGCCCCGACCAATGTCGTCTGCGTGCTGATGCCTTGTGCCTCCAATTCGACGATGGGGAAGCCGTTGGCGATCAGGAAGGCAATAAACGCGGTCAGTGCCACTGCCAGCAATTTGTCGACGCGACCGTCGGTATGCTGATACAGGATTGCGTGGCAGCGCGTGCACCGGGCAACCGAACGCCGAGGCAGCCGAACCTTGCGGTGCAGTTTGTCACAGTACTTGCAGGCGACGAGTTCGGTATAAGCCATGAGTATTGCAGGGGCAATGGTGCGATCCATCTTACCAAATCGGTTACCGGCGTGTGTCACCGCCACGGGGGCGGTGAGGATGTGCATGTCCCGGCAGGCCGGTGCTGCCGTGACTACGTAACATACGGTGTTTTTTCGGCGCAAACAAATCGCTTAAGGTACGATGACTCCCAAGGGGGAAGGACGGCCGCGGCACGCAATCGGCACCACGTTTCGGCTCACGCGCGCTCTTTTCGGGTCGCCGGGGCGCGAGATCTGTGCGGACGGCGGGCCAAGGCTGCAAGGCAACAGCATCCGTCGGTCTCATGCGAGGCCGGTCGGGCACACTTGAAGGAATGTGATGATGTTTTCGATCGTAAACGCGCGGTCCGCGATGGCCCATAAGATCGTTCTGAAATCGGCATTGCTCGCGGCCGCGGCATGCGCGCTGTTTGGCGCCGCATCGGCATCGGCGGCGCCGATCGACGTGGCGAAGAGCTCCGTGATCACGACGTCGAAGCAGATGAGCGTGGCTGTCGACGGCAAGTTCAAGAAGTTCAGCGGCGATGTGACGTTCGATCCGGCCAATCCGAGCGCGGGTTCGGCGAAGGTAACCATCGATATCGGCAGCTACGACATTGGCTCGGACGAGTACAACAATACGTTGAAGAGCGCTGAATGGTTCGACTCGGCCAAGTTCCCGCAGGCGACGTTCGTATCGACATCGATCGCCTCGGCCGGCCCGGGCAAGCTGACCGTCAAAGGCAAGCTGACGATCAAGGGTAAGACTCAGGACGTCTCAGTGCCGCTGTCGTACCAAGTGGCCGGCGCGACCCAGACCTTCGATGGTGTGACGTCGATCAAGCGCCTGGCCTACGGCATTGGTGCGAACGAGTGGAAGGACACCTCGGTTGTCGCCGATGAAGTGGACATCAAGTTCCACCTCGTCGTGACGAAGTAAGTATTTACGCCGGTCGGCGATCGGGTAACAGGATAATAAAAAGGAGGCGCACACCAGTGCGCCTCCTTTTTTATTATCCGTGTCGTCCTGCGGCACCCCGCCGGGGCGCCGAGGATCCGTGGCGGCGGGTCAGACCTGCGCGCCGGCGTTCGGGTCGTTCGGATCGTGCGCGGTCTTCGATGACTTGATCAGATCCTCGCGTTTGACGCCCAGCCACATCGCCAGCGCCGCGGCGACGAACACCGACGAGTAGATACCGAACAGAATGCCGATCGTCAGCGCGATGGCGAAGTAGTGCAGCGTCGCGCCGCCAAACAGCAACATCGACAACACCATCATTTCCGTGCTGCCGTGCGTGATGATCGTCCGCGAGATCGTGCTGGTAATCGCGTGGTTGATCGTGCCGACGGTGCCGAGGTTCTTTTCCCTGCGGAAGGTTTCGCGAATCCGGTCGAAGATCACGACCGATTCATTGACCGAATAGCCCAGGACCGCAAGCACTGCCGCGAGCACCGACAACGAGAACTCCCACTGGAAGAACGCGAAAAAGCCCAGGATGATGATCACGTCGTGCAGGTTCGCGATCACCCCTGCCACCGCATACTTCCATTCGAAGCGGATCGACAGATAAATCATGATGCCGACCACCACGCACGCCAGCGCCAACAGCCCGTTGGTCGCCAACTCCTTGCCCACGGACGGACCGACATACTCTACGCGCTGCAACGACACATCGCTGTTCTGCGCCTTCAGCGAATTCATCACCTGATCGCTTTGCATGGCCGAGGACAGCGGCTGGCCGTCCGGACCCTTCTTCAGCGGCAGGCGGATCAGTACGTCACGCGACGTCCCGAACGATTGGACCTGCGCATCGGCATAACCGATGGTGTCAAGGTTGCCGCGCACGGCTTCCAGATTCGCCGATTGGGTGTACTGCACCTCGATCACGGTCCCGCCGGTGAATTCGATGGACAGGTGCAACCCGCGATGCAACAGGAAAAACACCGCTAAAACGAACGTGATCAACGAGATCGTGTTCAGTATCAGCGCATGCCGCATGAACGGGATGTCTTTGCGGATACGAAAGAATTCCATGATGTCCTCTAGGTATCAGCGCGACTTGCCGCCGCGCTTGCCTTGGGCGGCCTTGTTGCCCGTGCCGCCGGCATTGCCACCGGCGCTGCTTGTATTGTTGTTCGCGTTGCTGCCGGCGTCCCCGACCGACGCGCTGCCCTGAGAACTGTCCCGTGCTGCTTGCGCGCGGCTCAGCTTGCTTTTCTTGGACGTCGTCGTGTTCGAACCGATCAACTGACTGGACTTTGGTATCGGTTTGCCGGCCGTGGCGCCATGACCCAGCGCGCCCGCCGCTTCCGGGCCGGAGGCGGGGCGCCCCCAGACCTGGCCGATCGCCAGCGATTGCAGCCGGCGCCGACCGCCATACCAGAGGTTGACCAGGCCGCGTGAGAAGAAGACCGCCGAGAACATCGACGTCACGATACCGATGCAGTGCACGACCGCGAAGCCGCGCACCGGGCCTGAGCCGAAGGCGAGCAACGCCAGGCCCGCGATCAACGTCGTGACGTTGGAGTCGAAGATCGTCGCCCAGGCGTGCTGGAAACCGGCGGAGATCGCGGTTTGCGGTGGCTGGCCGTTACGCAGTTCCTCGCGGATGCGCTCATTGATCAGCACGTTCGCATCAATTGCCATCCCCAGTGTCAACGCGATGGCCGCGATGCCGGGCAGTGTCAGCGTGGCTTGCAGCATCGACAGGATTGCCACCAGCAGCAGCAGATTCACCGACAACGAAATCGTCGAGAACACGCCGAACAGCATGTAGTAGGCAATCATGAACACGGCGATGGCCACGAAGCCGTACGCCACCGAGTCAAAGCCGCGTTTGATGTTGTCCGCGCCCAGGCTCGGACCCACTGACCGTTCCTCAATGATGTTCATCGGTGCCGCCAACGCTCCGGCACGTAACAACAGCGCCAGGTCGTTCGCGGCCTGCGTGTCGGCGGAACCGGTTATCTGGAAACTTTCGCCCAGTTCCGACTGAATCGTCGCCACCGTCAGCACTTCACCCTTGTCGCGTTCGAACAGGACGATCGCCATCGGTTTCTGGAGATTCTCGCGCGAGACGGTGCGCAGGATGCGGCCGCCGGCGGCGTTCAGCTTGATCATCACGGCCGGCCGCTGTTGCTCGTCAAAGCCGGCGGACGCGCTGGTGATCTGGTCACCGGAGAAGATCACCTGTTTCTTCAGGAACACCGGTGCGCCGCGACCTTGTGTGAACAGATCGTCACCCGGCGGCACCGGGTCGTTGGGCTGCGGATTCGATGGGGCGTTCGTATCGACCAGGCGTGCTTCCAATGTCGCCGTCCGACCGATGATGTCCTTCGCCTTCGCCGTGTCCTGGATGCCGGGTAGTTCGACGACGATCCGGTCCGCGCCCTGTTGCTGGATCACCGGTTCGGAGACGCCCAGTTCGTTTACGCGGTTATGCAGCGTCTGCATGTTCTGCTTGACGGCGTCGTCCTGCACCGTGCGGCGCGTTTCATCCGAGAAGGTACCGACGACCTGGGCGCCGTTGCCGCCGGCGTCCACGATCTTCCATTGCAGATCCGAGCCGCTCGCCACCAGTGCATCACGCGCCTGCGCCGCGACCTGCGGGTTGGCGAAATTGATGGTCAGCGTGTCGTTCACACGGTTGATGCCGCCATCGCGGATGTTCTTGCCACGCAGCAGCGTGCGTGCGTCCGAAGCGTCCGATTCCAACCGTTTTTGCAGCGCGCCGGCCATGTCCACCTGCAACAGGAAGTGCACGCCGCCGCGCAAGTCCAGCCCCAGGTACATCGGTCGCGCCATCAACGCCGTGAGCCAATGCGGCGACGCGCTTTGCAGGCTCAATGCAACGATATAGGTCGGGTTCGACGGATCGTCGTTCAACGCGTGCTGCAGCAGGTCCTTCGTACGCAGTTGCGTGTCGCCGTCGTGCAAGCGGACGTGGATGCTGGCATTGGTCGCGCTGTTCTCGAACGAGACGTCGGCGGCATTGATGTGATTGGCTTGCAGCGTCTGTTCGACGCGCGCCATCACCGATGCGTCCACCTTGACGGTCGCCTTCAAGCTTTGGATCTGGACCGCGGGGGTCTCCCCAAAGAGATTCGGCAACGTATACAAGAGGCCGATGGCGACCGCCACCAGCATCGCGATGTACTTCCAGAGGGGGTAACGATTCATGGCAGGCTGACGAAGAATGGCGCGGCGTTCCATTCGGGGATCGAACGGGCGCTCGCGGAGCCCAAGGCTCGTCGGGGCGGTCGCGCACTCAGGCGCAGACCCGCCCCCTCAAAACAGCAATGCCGCCCGAAGGCGGCGCGGACAAAACGTGCCACGAAATGTGCCTCGGCAAGTTTTGTCTCGCCCAAGCGCCGCCGCGCATGCGTCACGCGGCAGGGCGGGCACGGCGTTACAGTGACTTGATCGTGCCCTTCGGCAGCACGGTCGTGATCGCGCCCTTCTGCACGGTGATCTCGACGTCTTCAGCGATCTGAATGCCGACATAGGCTTCGCCGACCTTGCTGATCTTGCCAACCAGGCCGCCGCTGGTGACGACTTCGTCACCCTTGTCGACGGCGGCCAGCATGTTCCGATGTTCCTTTTGGCGCTTCATCTGCGGACGAATCATGATGAAGTACAGCACAACGAACATCAGGATCAGTGGCAGGAAACTCATCAGGCTGGATTCGCCGCCAGCGCCTTGTAGATTAAACACGTTACAGTCTCCGCGTGTGTCTGAAGCGATCTAAAAAAGAAAAGCAAAGAAAACAAAAGCCAAAAAGAGCGGCGTATTCTAGCACCCTCGCGACCCGCCGCCGTACGGCCAAACCCGGGGAACGTGTCCAATTCCTGGAAAGCGTGGCGTGAGGACCGAAATCACGTGGCTTGGCGACGTGGTGCCGGATCGTCGAATGCGGTGCCTGGCGCGGTTTTGCGCACGCATCGGCACCGTGTCCATGTCAGGTCACGCCACGTGCACGGTCCGTCTGGAAGCGCTTTACGAATGCGTCGAATTGCCGCGCATCAATCGCGTCCCGGATCTCCTGCATTAATGCCAAGTAGTAATGCAGGTTGTGGATCGTGTTCAATTGCGCCCCGAGAATCTCGCCTGTCCGGTGCAGGTGGTGCAGATAGCCCCGCGTGAAGTTCTTGCAGGTGTAGCAACCGCAGGTCTCGTCCAGGGGCCGCAGGTCGTTCTTGAACGAGGCGTTCTTGATCTTCAAGTCGCCAAAGCGCGTGAACAACCACCCGTTGCGGGCATTACGGGTGGGCATCACGCAGTCGAACATGTCGATGCCGTTGGCCACACCGTTGACCAGATCTTCCGGCGTGCCCACGCCCATGAGGTAATGCGGCTTGTCGGCCGGCAGCTTCGGCCCCGTGTACGCCAGGATGCGCATCATGTCCGCCTTCGGCTCGCCCACGGACAACCCGCCGATCGCCAGTCCGTCGAACGGGATGTCGCGCAGCCGCTCCAGCGATTCGTCACGCAGGTCCTCGAACATGCCGCCCTGGACGATGCCGAACAGGGCGTTCGGATTGCCCTCGCGATCGAACTCGTCGCGCGAGCGCCGAGCCCAGCGCGCCGACATGCGCATTGATTCCGCCGCCAGTTCTTGCGAGGTAGGAACACCGTTGACTTGATAAGGCGTGCATTCGTCGAATTGCATGACGATGTCCGAGTTCAGCACCCGCTGGATCTGCATCGAGATTTCCGGTGACAGGAACAGCTTGTCGCCGTTGATGGGCGAGGCAAAGCGCACGCCGTCCTCGCTGATCTTGCGCAGATCACCCAGGCTGAACACCTGAAAGCCCCCGGAATCGGTCAGGATCGGCTTGTTCCACCCCATGAAGCCATGCAGTCCGCCGTGTTGCGCAATCGTATCCAGGCCCGGGCGCAGCCAGAGGTGAAAGGTATTGCCCAGCACGATTTGCGCGTTGATTTCGTGCAGGTCGCGTGGGGTCATCGCCTTGACGGTGCCGTAGGTGCCCACCGGCATGAAAATCGGCGTCTCGATGACGCCATGGTTCACGGTGATACGGCCACGACGGGCATGACCATCGTGGCCGAGCAGTTCAAACTTGAGCATCGGAAGGAGCCTCGGGCGTGCGGGTCAGGAACATGGCATCGCCATAGCTGAAGAAACGATATTGCGCGGCAATCGCGTGGCGATAGGCGGCGCGGATCGGCGCCATGCCGGCAAAGGCCGATACGAGCATCATCAAGGTCGATTTCGGTAAATGGAAATTCGTGATCAGGCAATCAACGATCCGGAATGGGTAACCGGGCGTGATGAAGATGTCGGTTTCCGCGCGATGCGCGCGCAGTTGCGGCGCGGTTGAAGACCGGTCATCGACCGCGACATTGGCGGGCGTGCCCAGGTCCGATGCCCCTGTCGCCGTGGCCTGATCGCGCGCGGCGGATTCGAGCGCACGCATCGACGTCGTGCCTACAGCGATGACGCGGCCGCCGGCGGCGCGGGTCGTGGAAATCGCGTCGGCCAGCGCTGCTGGAATTTCGTATGATTCGCTGTGCATGACATGGTCGGCGATGTTTTCCGTCCGCACCGGCTGGAATGTGCCCGCCCCCACGTGGAGCGTCAACGTGCCGCGCTGGATGCCGGCGGCATCCAGCGCGGCAAGCAGGGCTTCGTCGAAATGCAGCCCCGCGGTGGGTGCCGCGACCGCACCCGGATGGGCCGCATAGACCGTCTGGTAGCGGGTCTCATCGCTTGCGTCCGGCGTGTGCTGGATGTACGGTGGCAGCGGCAAGCGGCCGTACTGCTCGATCAGGTCCAGGCAGGGGCCTGGAAACGTCAGCGTGTAGAAGGGCCCCACGCGCTCGCCGACGATGACATCGAATGCATCGGCCAGCCGCAACGTGGTGCCGGCGCGAGGCGATTTGCTGGCGCGAATCTGGGCAAGGGCGGTTGTGCCGCCAGCGCCGACCGGTCGCGTGCCGGGCGGGTCTTCGATCAGACGCTCGACCAGTACCTCGACGTGACCGCCGCTGGCCTTCGTTCCGAAAAAACGGGCTTTCAGGACCTTGGTGTCGTTGAACACCAGCAGGTCGCCGGGACGCAGGAAGGAGACAAGATCGGCGAAATGGTGGTCGGTCAGATGGGGGGATGTGCTGCCCGGAGCCGGTGGGCCGACGTGCAGCAGGCGGCTGGCGCTGCGTTCGGGCAGTGCATATTGCGCGATAAGCGCCTCGGGCAGATTAAAATCGAAATCGGAGAGCGTGTACATAAAGGAACGCATGCTTGACGGACATGCTGTAATCGCGCGCAAACGCGGCACCGGGAGCACGGCAGAGCGGTTCCGGGATGCCCTGCGGATCCTTACGAGCCGGGAATTCCGGCATCCGGACACGGAGGGCATGCGGGCCAGGGTGGCCCGGGCGAATGCGCAAAAGTCGTTATTGTACTGGTGAAGTGTACTTATGCCCGCGGAGAAAAAGGTTCCTGCGAAAAAAGCCGCCGGCAGCGACGCGGCCGCCAAGCTGAACAAGCTCGGTTTGGCGCGCGACATCGATCTCGTCCTGCACCTGCCGATGCGCTATGAGGATGAGACCCGGATCACGCCATTCGCGCAGTTGTTGCCTGGCATGCTTGCGCAGGTCGAGGTGCGCGTCGTGGATTCGGAAGTGTCCTATCGGCCCCGGAAGCAACTCGTCGTACGGGTGGAGGATGCCGCGGCGATGGGGGCCACGCGCGGCACGGCTCCCCTTGAGGATACGCCGGGCGCGGATGTCGAGCGTCCCGTCGGGCACGACATGTCGGGGCGCCGTTTTGGCGAACCATTGAGCTTGCGCTTCCTGCATTTCTACGGTTCGCAATTGCGCCATTTCGCGCCCGGTACGCTGCTGCGGGTTCGCGGGGAAGTGCGCGGCGGTTTTCTCGGTCTTGAAATGGTGCATCCGACCTATCGCGCGGTGGAGCCGGACACGCCGCTGCCGACTGCATTGACACCGGTCTATCCGTCGACGGCCGGGGTCAGCCAGGCCTATCTGCGCAAGGCAATCGATAATGCGATGGCACGCACGCCCTTGCACGAAGTGATTCCGGCAAACGTGATGCCGACACACGAGATTGCCAGGGCCGGGCGGTTTGGTGACGGCGCGCGCGGCTTGCCCACCTTGGCCGATGCGGTACGGGCATTGCATCATCCGGCGAAGGATGTCGATGCGCAGGCCCTGATCGATCGCACGCATCCCGCATGGGTCCGGATCAAATTCGATGAATTGCTGGCTCAGCAATTGTCGCTGGCGCGGGCGCGTGCCGAGCGGCGCGCGCAGGCGGCGCCAGCCATGCCGGTGCCGCAACCATTGCAACAGGGCGAAGTGTCCCCCGCGACGAGGACGGCGGGACCGGCGCCTGGCGCACGTGCGGGTGTTGATGCCAACGCTCATGCCGGGTCGTTGACCGAACGCCTGCTGCGGGCCTTGCCGTTTCAACTGACGGAGGCGCAGCGCAAGGTGTGTGCGGAGATCTCGGGTGACCTGGCGGTCCGTTATCCGATGCAACGATTGCTGCAGGGCGATGTGGGGAGTGGCAAGACGGTCGTGGCGGCGTTGGCGGCCACGCAGGCGATCGATGCGGGCTATCAGGTTGCCTTGATGGCGCCGACGGAAATCCTGGCTGAGCAGCACGCGCGAAAACTGCGTGGCTGGCTCGAGCCCTTGGGCGTGCATGTCGGATGGCTCGCGGGCAGTCTCGGGGCGAAGGCGAAGCGGACGGCCATCGAGGCCGCGGCTTCCGGCATGGCGCAATTGACCATCGGCACCCATGCCATCATCCAGGACACCGTCACGTTCGCGCGGTTGGGTCTGGTCATCGTCGATGAGCAGCATCGCTTCGGGGTCGGGCAGCGCCTCGCGCTACGTCAGAAGGCGCGCCATGCGGGCACCATTGCGCATCGTGATGCGCGCATCGGCATGGACGCGGGCGCGCGTGACACCGCGGCGGGCCCGGATACGCCGATCGCCCGCCCGCCGGTACTTGCGCCGCTGGCGGAGGGGGTGCAGCCGCACCAACTGATGATGAGCGCCACGCCCATCCCGAGGACGCTGGCGATGACGTATTACGCCGATCTGGACGTGTCGACGATTGACGCTCTCCCGCCCGGCCGTACGCCGATCATCACGAAAACGATCTCGGACCTGCGCCGCGCCGAGGTGGTGGAGCGGGTGCGCCAGGCGGCGTTGCGTGGTGCGCAGATCTATTGGGTCTGCCCACTGATCGAGGAAAGCGAAGCGCTGCAATTGCAGACTGCGGTGGACACGCATGGCGCACTGGCCGCCGCCATGCCGGAGCTGCGCATCGGTTTGATCCACGGCAAGCTGTCCGCGGCGGAGAAACAGACGGTGATGGACGATTTCGCCGCCGCCCGTACGCAGGTATTGGTGGCGACTACGGTGATCGAAGTCGGCGTGGATGTTCCGAATGCATCGTTGATGGTGATAGAGCACGCCGAGCGGTTTGGCCTGGCGCAGTTGCACCAGTTGCGTGGCCGCGTGGGCCGGGGCAGTACCGCGTCCGCGTGTGTCCTGATGTACGCGCAACCGCTCGGGCAGATTGCCAAATCACGGCTGCAAACCATGCGCGACACCACGGACGGCTTTGAGATCGCACGTCGGGACCTGGAAATTCGTGGTCCGGGAGAGTTCCTTGGCGCGCGTCAATCCGGTGCCGCCATGCTGCGCTTCGCCGACCTGGAAGTCGACCGCTGGCTGGTCGAGCCGGCGCATGCGCTGGCACAGCAGCTACTGGCGACGCATCCCGATGCGGCTCAGGCGCATCTGGACCGCTGGCTGGGCACAAGGGCACAATTTCTGAAGGCATAAAGACTGCCACGACAAGAATGTCGTGCCGGCGCGGGTTGGCGGATGAGGACAACGCGTGTATAAACCACAGTGAGAGAAAAAATCTATCGCGTTCCCTTTTTCGATTGTCATGACGCTTACTGAACTGAAATATATCGTCGCAGTAGCGCGCGAACGTCACTTTGGCCGTGCCGCAGAGGCCTGCTTTGTCAGCCAACCGACGCTGTCGGTGGCGATCAAGAAGCTAGAGGACGAGCTCGAAGTGCAGATTTTCGAGCGCGGCACCAACGAAGTCAGCGTAACGCCAGTGGGCAACCAGATTGTCGCACAGGCGCAACGGGTGCTGGAGCAGACACTGGCGATCAAGGAGATTGCCAAACAGGGGCAGGACCCGCTGGCCGGTCCGCTGCGCCTTGGCGTGATCTATACGATTGGCCCGTATCTGTTGCCGGCGCTCGTCAAGAACATGATCGAGCTGGTGCCGCAGATGCCGCTGATGCTGCAAGAGAACTACACGTTGAAGCTGCTCGAATTGCTGAAGCAGGGTGAACTTGACGTGGCCATCATGGCATTGCCGTTTCCTGAAACGGGGCTGATGGTGCGCCCGCTCTACGATGAGCCATTCGTGGTTGCCGTGCCGCGTGGTCATGATTGGGAACGACGTCCGGCGATCGTCGCCGACGATCTGAAGAAAGAGACGATGTTGTTGCTTGGCAATGGCCATTGCTTCCGTGACCAGGTGCTGGGCGTATGCCCTGAACTGATGCGCTTCTCGCAGAACGCCGACGGCATTCAGAAGACATTCGAGGGTTCATCGCTGGAAACGATTCGGCATATGGTGGCGAGCGGCGTCGGAATCACGGTGCTGCCGCGCACATCGGTCCCCCAGATCTCCGAGCTGGATCGCACGACAGATAGCGGGCTGTTGTCCTACGTGCCGTTCACGGCACCCGCACCGGACCGTCGCGTCGTCCTGGCGTGGCGCAAGAGCTTCACGCGCAACGAGGCGATCGAAGCCGTATGCCAGGCAGTCCTGGCCTGCGAGCTACAGGGCGTGGAAAAACTCGACCTGCCCGCGGTCGCGCAGTAAGCCGATCACGCCACCATCCTGTGTGGCCATCGCGTGGCGCTGTGCGGACGTCTGGCCTGCACGGTCGAGAAGGGCGCGCGACATCTGATTTCCACCGGCCGATTGCAGATGGCACGTCCTCGGCCACAGAACTTGCCAACCCGCGCGTATTTCCAAAGAGCGGTGCGTATTAAATAAATGTCCGACCGGTGCTGCTGTCAGACTATCTGATAGATAAAAATAATCAATTTCAACTTTTCGATAGTTTAATGTAAATTCGTTTTCATGGCGTCACCCCGGGCGCCGCGTTGATAGATATTGCATGTAAGGAGACGAAATACCATGAGCACGAATCGCACTTCCAACGCCTCGACGACCCCTGCCGTTCGCCCGCAACATCGAAATCGCACGCCGATGTCGACGTTGACCCGCCTGTTTGCCCATTTCGCCCGCGCGCACTGAGTGCGCTTCATCGCGGTCACCCACGCCGGCATTGCCCCGCGCGGCACGATGACGGATGGCCGCGTGCTTGAGCAACAGACGAAATGAAGCAATCCTTGTGATTTTTAAAAGCTATCGAAATAATATACTCGATTAATTTTATTAATTATGTAAGCCGTTGTACACTGCGTTCAAGGGTGTCGAGGACGTTCTTGATAAGGGTTCTCGTCGCAAGTGAATGCGCGGGTGTCATGACGAGTGCGCGAGCGGAAAAGGCGCTTGGTATGCTATCTGCGCGCCTGCGCAAGACGCGCAGGATGGAAAAGGTTCCGATAAACTTGAGCGGACAATAACAGGAGTGCTGCAATGGGCAAGAAAGAGAAAAGCGTGGCGGTCAATATCGGCATTGGTGATGACGACCGCAAGAAGCTGGCGGAAGGCTTGAGCCGGTTGCTGGCCGATACGTATACGCTGTACCTGAAGACGCATTACTTCCACTGGAACGTAACGGGTCCGCAGTTCAACTCGCTGCACACGATGTTCGAGACGCAGTACACGGAGTTGGCTGTCGCTTCCGACGACATCGCGGAGCGTATCCGGGCATTGGGATATTTCGCGCCGGGCAGCTACAAGGAGTTCGCGAAGCTGACGACGATCGCGGAAACGGACGGCGTGCCGGACGCGAGCACGATGATCAAGGAACTGGTCGAAGGCCAGGAAGCCGTGGTGCGCACCGCGCGCGCCATCTTCCCGATCTGCGATGCCGCCAGTGATGAGCCGACCGCCGACCTGCTGACGCAACGCATGCAGACGCACGAAAAGACCGCGTGGATGCTACGCTCCCTGCTGGCGTAAAAAGCCGCGTCACGTGATCGGACTTGCCGTGACGCCGCGGACTTGACGCGTGAACCGGTCCACGCATGCTGCTCGTGCGAAGGTGGACCGTTGATTTTGGCGGGCCATCGTTTTCCCTTGATTTACCAGGGGGGGACGATGGCCCGCGCTACGTTTACCGTGCATGCCGCATCGAGGGTGCGCCATCGACGGCCTGTTCAAGTGAAGCGTGTATCATGCATTCACCCCAGCGAGGATGCATGATGCCGCACGTTTCACCTTCCCCTTCGTCCCCTCCGCCCGCAGGTTCGCCTGACGGCCCGATCGCGCGATTGCGCGCGCGGCTGCCGCTGTATCTGCGTCTGATCAGGATGGACAAGCCGATTGGCAGCTTGTTGTTGCTGTGGCCCACGCTGAACGCATTGTGGATTGCATCCGATGGGCATCCGAAGCCGGGTATGGTGGCGATTTTCATTATCGGCACGATCCTGATGCGTTCCGCGGGCTGCGCGATCAACGACTATGCGGACCGCGATTTCGACAAGCACGTGAAACGCACCGCGAATCGCCCATTGACGTCGGGACGTATCCGCGCGTGGGAAGCGTTGGCATTGGCTGCGGGGCTTGCCGTGCTGTCGTTCCTGCTGATCCTGCCACTGAATGGGCTGACGAAGTGGCTCTCTCTCGTGGCTGTCTTCGTGGCCGGAACCTATCCCTTCTTCAAGCGCTTCTTCGCGATTCCGCAAGCCTATCTCGGGATTGCGTTCGGCTTCGGCATTCCGATGGCCTTCGCCGCCGTGCAAGATCACGTGCCACTGCTGGCGTGGGTGATGCTCGCCGCCAACGTTTTCTGGGCGGTCGCTTATGACACCGAGTATGCGATGGTCGATCGCGACGATGATGTGAAGATCGGCATGCGCACCTCTGCCATTACGTTCGGTCGCTATGATGTGGCAGCCGTGATGGCGTGCTATCTGGTGTTCCTCGCCACCTATTCGGGCATTGGCGCCGCGCTGGGCTTTTCGCTGCCGTACATGGTCGGCCTGGTGTTGGCCGCGGCGTGCGTGATCCACCACCACCGATTGATCCGGGATCGCGATCGCGACGGCTGCTTCAAGGCGTTCCTGCACAATAATTGGCTCGGCGCCGCGCTCTTCGCGGGTATCGTCGCGCAATACCTGCTGCGCGGCATCGGCTGACGAAAATTATTTTCACCTATTGCCATTCGCTTTTGGTTCGCCTAGCATCCGATCAGCGGTAATCGGGTATTTGGCTTTCTGGAGAGGATGCGATGCGTGAAAATAATTTTCAGTCACGAGCGCCGGTGTCGGCGTGGAAGGCGGACACGCATCCCATGCTCGATCGTTTCGGCAAGGGCCTCGGGGTGGAGATCGCCGCCGCCAGCGTCGCCGACGTCGCGCAAGCCGGCTGGCAGATTCTGCGCGAAGACGTCAGCCTGCCGGTTGCGGTGCTGCGCGAGGCACGCATCACGCACAACCTGCAATGGATGCAGGCGTTTATCGACCGCTACAGCGTCAAACTTGCTCCCCACGGAAAGACGACCATGAGCCCGGCGTTGTTCCAGCGTCAGTTGGCGCATGGCGCGTGGGGCATCACGCTCGCGACGGCGGCGCAGACGCGTGCTGCCTTCGGGCATGGCGTGCGTCGCGTGCTGCTGGCGAATCAGTTGATCGGTCGCGCGAACATGGCCATCATCGCCGCTCTGCAGCAAGCCGATCCCGCTTTCGAGTTCTGTTGTTGTGTCGATTCCGTTGAGAACGTCGAGGCCTTGGGTGCTTATTTCACGGCAGCCGGCCAGCGTTTGCGCGTGCTACTCGAATATGGCGTGCCGGGTGGACGCACCGGCGTGCGCGATGTGGCGCAGGAAGAAGCCGTGCGCATGGCAGTGCGTCGCTGGCCAGCGCTGGCGTTAGTCGGTGTCGAGTTGTACGAAGGCGTGCTGAATGAAGAGGGCGCGATCCGTGATTTCCTGCGACGGGTTTGCGCCCGGGTTCAGGCGATTGCCGATGCCGGTGATTTCGCGACGGGTGAAGCAACGTTTCAGCATGAAGGGACGTCGATGGCGCCGATCCTGTCCGGCGCTGGTTCCGCATGGTATGACGTGGTCGCCGAGGAGTTCACTGCCGGCGCCGCCACGATGGAACTGGTGCTGCGTCCGGGCTGCTACCTCACCCATGACGTCGGCATCTACCGACGCGCCAACGAGCGTATCCAGGCGGACAACCCGATAGCGCGCGAGATGCAGCGCAGCTTGCTGCCAGCGCTGCAATTGTGGGCGCATGTGCAGTCTGTGCCCGAATCGGGCAAGGCCATCGTTGCGCTGGGCAAACGTGATGCGGCGTTCGACGCCGGTTTTCCAGAGGTATCGCTGCATTACCGGCCGTCATCGCTGGCAAATGCGGCCGATGCGGTGGGCGAGCGACCGCCCGTGGCGGCGCCCGCCGACTGGAAGATCACCGCGATGATGGACCAGCATGCTTTCCTGACGGTGCCGCCCGGCGCCGATATCCAGCCAGGAGACATGCTGTGCTTCGATATCTCCCATCCCTGCTTGACGTTCGACAAATGGAAGCAGCTCTTGCTCGTCGATGAAGACTACAAAGTGACCGGCGCGGTAACGACGTTTTTCTAGGCGATGGCGGTCTGACGCGGAGACGCTGCGCCGCGCGCGCCGACCGCGCCGATGACCACGCCTGTCATCCAACCGATAGCGCCAGTCGCCTCACCCGCCTCTCGTGCCGCATTCTCTTCGTCCGATGGATCTCGTTTATCAGATCAGCGCATTGCGTGCGCGTTTCAGCGCGACCGAGCACCGTATCGCCGACGCCTGCTTGAAAGATCTGACCTTCGCCGCCTCGGCGACGATCGATCAGCTGGCGGCGCGGGCCGGCGTCAGCCGCTCGGCGCTATCGCGGTTCGCGAAAACCATGGGTTGCCAGGACATCCGCGATTTGCGAATGCAATTGGCGCAGGCCCAGACCGTAGGCGCGCGCTTTAACGCGCGTGCTGCCGCGCATGCCAAGGAAGACGGCACGCGTTCCGGTGTATTTGGCGCCGTGGTAGCCGACATCGAGACGATTCTGCATGGGCAGTTGCGACAATTCGATTCACCGATGTTCGAGGCGGCCGTCGCATTGCTCGACCATGCACGGACGGTGCACAGCTATGGGATGGGCGGGGCATCGACGGTGATGGCGGACGAGTGCCAGCATCGGCTCGTCCGGCTCGGCAAAGCGGTGGCGGCATACCACGACCCGGTACTGATGCGGATGGCGAGCGCGGTTGCCGGGCCTGATCATCTGATCATCGCGTTGTCGCTGACGGGCCTGACCCCCGAGTTGCTGGACGCGATTCGCATTGCACAGGGCTATGGCGCGAAAGTACTGGCCATCACGATGCCGGATTCGCCGTTGGCGCACCTTGCGGATGTGACCTTGCCGTTGCGCGTGGACGAAACGGATTTCATCTACAAGCCGACTGCCGCGCGCTACGGCATGTTGCTGGCGATCGACATCCTGATGACGCAATTTGCCTTGCTGCACGCGGAGGCGAACCAGGAACGGCTGCGTCGCGTGAAGCTGGTGTTGGATAGCTACCGGGACGACGGCCGGCATGACAGGTTGCCGCTCGGTGATTGAATGGACAGGAGGCAATGATGACGGACCGTCACGAAGCGGCCAGAACGATGGGGAACGACAATGCCATGCGGCGTGTGCGTTCGGCCGAGGAAAAGCCGGCATATGACACGATCATCCACGACGTTGAAGTGGAAGATGGCAGTGGTGGACCGTCATATCGTGCTGATATTGGTCTAAGCGACGGCCGCATCATCGATATCATGGCGCCGGGCGATATGCTGCGACTGAAAGCCGTCGCGCGACACGACGACATCGACGGTCGCGGGTTGGTACTGGCACCGGGCTTCATCGACGCCCATACGCACGACGACACGATGGCGATCCGTTCACCGGACATGCTGCCGAAGGTATCGCAGGGCATCACGACGGTGATCGTCGGCAATTGTGGCATCAGCGCGTCACCCGTGCGCTTACGCGACCCGGCGGCGCCGGTGCCTGATCCGATGAATCTGCTCGGCACGCCGGACGCGTTCCGTTATCCGACGTTCACGGCGTATCGCGTGGCAGTGGATGCCGCGCAGCCCGCGGTCAACGTGGCGGCGCTGATCGGTCATACGGCCTTGCGCAGCAACCATCTCGACCGCCTCGACCGCGCCGCCACCGATGACGAAGTGGCAGCCATGCGCGCCGAGCTCGATGCCGCACTCGCCGATGGTGCGTTGGGATTGAGTACCGGCCTTGCCTACGGTAATGCGTTTGCGGCCACGCCGGAAGAAGTGCAAGGGCTTGCCGGGGTGCTGGCCGACCATGCCGCGGTGTACACGACGCACCTGCGCAGTGAGTTCGCCCCTATCCTGGAGGCGCTCGATGAAGCCTACGCCGTAGGTCGTCAGGCGCGCGTGCCCGTGATCGTCTCGCATCTGAAATGCGCCGGCGCCGGCAATTGGGGCCGCAGCGCCGAGGTGCTGGACAGCGTTGCCGGTGCCGCGCGCTATCAGCCGGTAGGCTGCGACTGCTATCCCTACGCGGCCAGTTCGTCGACGCTGGATATAAAGCAGGTGACCAGCGACTTTCCGATCAAGATCACCTGGTCGACACCGCATCCGGAACAAGCGGGACGGCACCTGGCGGATATCGCCGCCGATTGGCGATTGTCGCTAGAAGATGCGGCACGTCGGTTGCAGCCTGCCGGGGCGGTCTACTACAACATGGACGAGAACGATGTGCAGCGGATCATGCGGCATCCGTTGACGATGTTCGGATCGGACGGCCTCCCGGAGGATCCGCGCCCGCATCCACGCCTGTGGGGCGCCTTTCCGCGGATTCTGGGTCATTACAGTCGCGATCTCGCGTTGATGCCGCGGAGCATGGCGGTACACAAGATGACGGGCTTGCCGGCCGCGCGCTTCGGCCTGACCGAGCGCGGCGAGATTCGTTCCGGGTATTGGGCTGACCTGACCTTGTTCGATCCGGAGACGATCATCGATGTGGCGACGTTCGACGATCCGGTTCAGGCGGCGGCGGGCATTGTCGCGGTCTGGGTGAACGGAACCCTCACTTATCGGGACGGACAGCTCACGGGCGAGCGCAGCGGGCGCTTCGTCGCGCGGGGTCCGATGACAATGGGATCGACATCGCCGCTCGATGAAGGGTGAGGCACGACGCATGCCGATGCCTGTTGGATAAAACAAGGGCGGTGGGACGGTTGAAAGCATTTGCTTACTTTACTGATGCAGGAGAATCAACGATGACGGATATCAAGCGCTATGGCGTGGAGGGCGGCAAGGGCACGGGAGGACAAAACCTGCCGTTTGCGCGCGCGACGCAGGCGGACGGCTGGCTGTGGGTGTCGGGCCAGACGCCGATGGTCAATGGCGAGGTTGTCGAGGGCGGTATCGTCACGCAATCGCACCAGGCCATCCGCAACTTGCTGTCTATTCTGGAAGAGGCCGGCTATGGTCCGGAGCATGTAATGCGGTGTGGTGTCTGGCTTGACGATGCCCGGGACTTCATGTCGTTCAATCGCGTGTTCGCGGAATATTTCGGCGCGAATCCACCGGCCCGCGCGTGTGTGCAATCGAGCATGGTGATCGACTGCAAGGTCGAAGTCGACTGCGTTGCCTATAAGAGATCCTGACAATACGCCGCCGTAGCCTGCAATTTCAATACAATACACGTCCGATTCTAAAGGGGAAGTCATGACACCCGTTCATGGTGGAATGCTGCTGGTCTATGCGCTGGTGGCGGTGATCGCACTGATCGTGCTGATCGCCAAGTTCAAGCTGAATCCATTCATCACGCTGATGGTGGTGTCGGTCCTTCTGGCGTTGGTCGTCGGCATGCCGATCCCGACGATCGTCAAGTCTTTTGAGACAGGTGTGGGTGGCGCTTTGGGCCACATTGCCATCGTCGTCGGGCTGGGCACGATGCTTGGCAAGATGATGGCCGAGTCCGGTGGGGCGGAACGTATCGCCCGCACGATGATTAATACGTTCGGCGAAAAGAATGTCGAATGGGCGATGATGTGCATCGGCTTTCTCGTCGGTCTGCCGGTGTTCTTCGAGGTGGGTTTCGTGCTGTTGGTGCCGATCGCGTTCAACGTCGCGCGCCGTACCGGCGTGTCGATGATCAAGGTCGGTCTGCCGATGATCGCAGGTCTGTCCGTCGTGCATGGTCTGGTCCCGCCTCACCCGGCGGCCTTGCTGGCGGTCAGCGCCTATAACGCCGATATCGGTCGAACGATCCTGTTCGCGCTGATCGTCGGTATTCCCACCGCGATCTGCGCTGGCCCGCTCTGGGCGAAATTCATCGCGCCGCATATCACGCTGCCGGAGCACAATCCGATCGCCGAGCAGTTCACGGCGAAGGAGGACGGCAGCACACGGCAACTGCCGAGCTTCGGCTTGACGCTGGTGACGGTGTTGCTGCCCGTGGTCTTGATGCTAGTCGGCAGTTGGGCCGACCTGTTCACGACGCCGAAATCAACGGCGAACGACCTGCTACGCCTGATCGGTAACCCCGACATGGCACTTCTGTTGGCGGTGTTGCTGAGCTTCTACACGTTCGGCAAGGCACGCGGCTTTACGCGTGAAATGATTCTGAAATGGTCGAACGACTGCCTGGCGCCCACCGCGAGCATCACGCTGGTGGTAGGTGCGGGTGCCGGTTTTGGCCGCATCTTGATGGATAGCGGCGTGTCGAAGGCGATCGTCGACGTGGCCACGGGCGCACATGTACCGCTGTTGGTGCTTGCATGGCTGGTGGCGGCGCTGATCCGTCTTGCGACGGGGTCCGCCACGGTGGCGATGACGACCGCTGCGGGCATCATTGCGCCGATCGCGGCAGTGGCTACCGGCACTCGTCCGGAACTGTTGGTGCTGGCGACCGGGGCAGGTTCGTTGATCCTGTCGCATGTCAACGACGGTGGGTTTTGGCTGATCAAGGAATATCTGAACATGACCGTGGCGCAGACGTTTAAGACCTGGTCCGTGCTGGAGACGATCATCTCCGTGGTGGCACTCGCGCTGACCTTGGGTCTGTCGGTTGTGATGTGATCCATCAGGCCGTGCCGGCGGGCGCGGCGCGAAGGCGGGTAGGTTTCAACCGTGCGGCATCCACGGCATCGCTATTGGGGGTGATCCCCGGTGCCGCCTTGGTCGAGCCCGTCATGGGGCCATGCCACGCGGCGCAATGACGCGTCATTGCATGGCACGGGTAACCAGCGTGCCTTGAAGAACGCTTCCGCCTCTGGAAAATCGTACGTATCGATGATCGGATGACCGTGGCGTTTCGCCAACGCCTCGAACGCGACGAAATCGCGCAACGGCACGCCGAAGACATCGTAAGGCAGCTTATGCAGCAACGTGGCGATCAGTCTGCGTTCGGCGGGATCTTCGCAATCGAGCAGATGGATATGCGCCGAGGTGACCGGTTCCGCGTCGAGATGCATCTCGTCCATTTCACGTAGCGCGTCACCTGAATAATGATCAATAGCGCGGTCGAGATAGCAAAAATTTTCCGCATTGGAGGCGCCGCGAATACCGTCCGCGCGAATTGCGTAGAGGCGGGGGATATCGTGCCCGGTGACGTTGACGATGCCGCGCGTGAACACGTACCGTGCGCCGCGTAACGATGCGCTGCCGATCAAGGGATCATAGGCGCCATCTTGTCCGGCTTCTTTCGCGCCGCGGGTAGGGTCGCCGGAATAAAGCATTGGATCGACGCCGAGGAAACATCGGGATCGTCCGAAGCCCGTGCGCAAAAGGACCTCGGCGGGTCGAATGTCGACACGGTACATGACAAAAAAATTTTCGCGTCCTAACAAGCCTGTCGCACAGCGTGTCAACGTTTCCGGTAACGCGATATCGTCATGCTCGGCCCGAAGCGCATCCAATGCTAAAGCCCTCGCGGCAACGATGTCGCCATCATGGGCATTGCTGGAAAATAAGTCGGTTTCCCACCCAAAGGTCGCTGGGCAAGGCGGTTGCGGCACGATGGATGGTGGCGCGCGCAGGCGAGACAAATCGAATGCTTCTCTCTCGGCTACGTTGAACGTGCGAAGGTCGAGATAGTCGGCCAGAGGGCCAGGTCTGGCCTTTCTTTCCGTGGTCGCCATCGGCTCCGATGAAGCGGTCGGTTTCTGGAAACGCTTCAGGAATCGACGCATCGCGCGCCTGGCATCAGCACTGGCCGGGCATCCCGTTTGTTCCACCTTGTTTGCCATCTGTCGTGACCGGCGTTCCCCCCACGCTCTGACGATCTCGAATCGGTTGCGCCTGGCGTAGTCGATGTCCTCGATATCGGTGCTCTCTTCCGCGCCATCCGCATGCGCCATGCCGACTGTGTTTTCGACCCATGAGGCGGTTCGCGCTTGCGCGTCATTCGACCGGGCTGCATCGTAAGGCTTGGCCGCCGTGAACGACGTATTGGTGGATGGTCGCCGGCGAATGGTTGATTCGCTGCAAATACGAGAATGCAACAAAGGCCCTCAGCTTGATAAGAAGCATCTTCCGCGCTTCAAGTCATGTTAATGCGGCGCGCGCGTGCCGACGACCTAACCGATGGATGTAGTGCCGTAGGCGCGATGTCCGAAGATCGCAGAGCCAATGCGCACCAAGGTGCTTCCTTCAAAAATGGCGGCTTCCAGATCAGCGGACATGCCGATGGACAGCGTGTCGAGGTCGATCCCTGCACCGCGTGCTTGATCGCGCAAAGTATGTAACGCACGATGTGGCGTCCGCTGCGCCTCCATGTCTGTCGATGAAGACGTGTCATTGCCAAGTGCGGCGGGAATGGCCATCAATCCACGCAGGCGCAGTCGAGGAAGCTTTGCAACCTCGCGCAACAGCGCCAACGTGTCCGATGGCGCCACACCATGCTTGCGCGCTTCGTGGCTGATATTGACCTGCACGCAGACATTCAGCGGCGGCAGATGCGCCGGCCGCTGCTCGGACAGCCGGTTTGCGATTTTCAGGCGGTCCACCGTATGAACCCAGTCGAACGCCTCGGCGACCGCGCGTGTTTTGTTGCTTTGCAACGGACCGATGAAATGCCATTCCAGCGATGCACGCAGATCACGCAGCGCTGCGATCTTTTCAAGCGCTTCCTGCACGTAGTTCTCGCCAAAGGCACGCTGGCCAAGATCATGCAACTGACGGACATCTTCCGCGGGAAACGTTTTCGAGACGGCGAGCAGGCCGACGCTGTTCGGTGGACGATGCGCAAGCCGCTCGGTCTCCGCGATACGGGCGCGCACCGCGTCGAGTTGCTGCCGCAGGCGTGTGCCGTCATTGGCGAGAGGCGTGGTGGACGATAGCATGGGGCGTTCTGGGAAACATGGAACAAGAGTCGTCAAGGTATCACTTTTGGCGAGCGCAGCGGTCGACGACGTTCAAATCGCCGCCCGCGATCTGCAAGGAACGCGCATGTTGCTCGAGGATGCGGCGTCCGCCACGTCGCTCCGCTTGTCAGTGGCCCAGCCAGCCGGAAAGCAGGGGCAGCAGAAAGGGGACGACAATAGCGGTGAAGAGGCCGTTGATACCCATGCCGAGGCCGGAGAATGCGCCCATCTCGGCGCTGGTTTGAAAGGCGCGTGCGGTGCCGATGCCATGCGCCGCCACGCCGATCGCGAAGCCGCCGGCCTCATGCTCTCGCACTCGCACTAGGCGCAGGATCGTCGGTCCCAGGGCGGCGCCGATGATGCCCGTGGCAATCACCAACACGGCGGTCAGCGACGGCAGGCCACCGATCTTTTCGGAAATCGCCATGGCAATCGGTGTCGTGACGGACTTCGGTGCCAGCGACGCCACGGTCTGCCAGGGCAAATCCAGGCAACGCGCCACGAACACGGCGGAGAGAATGGCGGTCAGCGAACCCGCCACGAGGCCGCCCAACAAGGGCAGTAAGGTGCGTCGCAGTTTCACCGATTGCCGAAACAAGGGCACGGCAAGCGCGACCGTTGCGGGGCCAAGTAGGAAATGGATCGTCCACGCGCCGTGGAAATACGTCGCGTACGACGTATGCGTCAGGGACAGCACGAGGACAATCAGGACAATTGACATCAGCACGGGATTGGCCAGGGGGTGCGAGCCGGTGCGCCGCGACACGGCCAGTGCGATCAGGTACACGCCAATGGTCAAGATCAATGCAAACAACGGCGATGCCGACAGCGTGATCCAGATGGCGGGCAGCGTGGTCGTCGTGGTCATTGCTCCACCTGTCCGCCTTTGGGCTTGTCACCCCTACCGTCACGCATCAGCGCACTGGTCACCAGCGCCGTTACGGCAATGGCAAGGACCGTGCTGACAAGCAGGGTGACAGCGAGGGCAGGCAGCTCGTCGCCCATACGGGCGCCAAAAGTCATCACGCCCGCGCCGGCCGGCACGAACAACAGCGATAGGTGCTTGAGCAGCGTATCCGCCGCAGGTTCCACGGACTTCGCCACGCTCGGACGCCACAACAGGAAAAGGAACAACAGGATCATGCCGATGACCGAACCCGGGATCGGCAGATGTAGCAGCAAGGCAAGCGCCTCGCCTAGCAATTGAAAGCCCAGCAGGGCCGTGAAGGCAGCAAGCATGAGAACGCGGGTAGCAATGAAAGTCAGCGGCGCCGCGCGACGCAACCCTGCGCGGCATCGTATCTGGTGGAGAACGGTGTCAGACGGATAACGCGGGCACCGTCGGTCCCTCGAAAGCGAAGATCTTGCCTGGGTTCATCAGGTTTTTCGGATCAAGCGCCTGCTTGATGGCGCGCATGACGCCGATGACATCCTCGCCATGCTCCTCCACCAGGAAGCCCATCTTGTGCAGGCCGATGCCGTGTTCGCCGGTGCAGGTGCCGTCCATCGCGATGGCGCGGCGTACCAGACGCTGGTTCAGCGCTTCGCCTTTTTCAAATTCGCCTTCGGTGTTCGGGTCCACCAGGATCAGGACGTGGAAGTTGCCGTCACCCACATGACCAACGATCGGACACAAGAGCCCGGACTCGGCCAGATCCGCCGCGGTCTCGTTGACACAGTCGGCCAGACGCGAAATCGGCACGCAGACATCAGTTGTGATGGCCTTGCAACCGGGGCGCAATTGCAGGAAGGCGAACAGTGCGTTGTGTCGCGCGGTCCACAGCTTGTTGCGCTCTTCAGGCCTTGTCGCCCACTGAAAATCGGATGCACCATGCCCGTCGGCGAGTTCGCGCACCGCCGCGATCTGTTCGTCGATCGCCGATTGCGAACCCTGGAACTCGAAGAACAGCGTGGGCGCCTCGGTCATCGACAGCTTTGAATAGTCGTTAAGCGCGCGGATCGCCAGCGGGTCGATGAATTCGACTCGCGAGATCGGAACGCCAATCTGGATCGTCTCGATTACCGTCCGCACTGCCTCGTTCATCGTCGGGAAGGTGCAGATTGCCACCGACAGATGTTCCGGTTGCGGGTATAGCCGGACCGTGACCTCGGTGATGATGCCCAGTGTTCCCTCGGAACCGACGAACAGGCGTGTCAGGTCGTAGCCCGCCGACGACTTGCGCGCGCGCGTACCGGTCTTGATGACGCGGCCGTCGGCCAGCACCACGGTCAGGTCCAGTACATTTTCACGCATCGAGCCGTAGCGGACCGCGTTCGTGCCCGACGCACGCGTGGATGCCATGCCGCCCAGGCTGGCATCGGCGCCTGGATCAATCGGGAAGAACAGCCCCGTGTCGCGCAGGTGTTCGTTCAGCCCCTTGCGCGTCACGCCGGCCTGCACTGTCGCGGTCAGGTCCTCGGCGTGCACCGACACGATGGCATTCATTTCGGACAGGTCGATCGAGATGCCGCCTTCGATGGCCAGCAGTTGCCCCTCGATCGATGATCCCGCGCCGTAGGGAATCAACGGCGTGCCATGATGCGCGCAGAGCGTGACGATGTCGCTGACTTCCTTGGTGGAATGCGCGAACACCACGGCTTCGGGCGGCACCGGGTCGTACGGTGATTCGTCGCTACCGTGGTGTTCGCGGACGGCATCCGCCGTCGTGACGCGGGTGCCAAAACGCGTTTGCAACGCGTCGAGCAGCGCGGGTGAGAGGGGCGGGCGGCGCGGTACACCGCGCGCGGCATGTGCGGACGGTGCGGCGGAAGGCGAATGAAGGCCAGACGTCATGATGGGAGGCGTGTGCCGAAGCACCACAGAAAGGTCGTGGGATGACCTGAATTCTACGCTTTATTGCTGCATTATCACGCAGAGGGATAATGCGATGTACATGATCCGGTATGTGCCTTCCATTCTACAATGCCAGGTGTTTGCCACATGTCTGGCGGCGCGATAGCGGCGCAAGGGTGGGTGGCGCTGCCGTGTAATGAGGGAACGAAATGAAAAATCGACTGACGAAAATCGTGACGCGCACGGGGGATGCCGGGACGACCGGCCTTGGCGACGGGCGTAGGGTTGCCAAGACTTCCTTGCGGATTGCCGCGCTTGGCGATGTGGACGAGCTGAATGCGACGCTAGGCGTGCTATTGACGCATGCGTTGCCGGAGTCGATCCGCACGTGCTTGCTCGCGGCGCAGCACGATTTGTTCGATCTTGGCGGGGAACTCGCGATGCCGGGCATCAGCGTATTTCCCGAAAAAGCAGTGTTGGCCGTGGAGCAATGGATCGAGGACGGCAATGCCGATTTGCCGCCGTTGCGAGAATTCATCTTGCCGGGTGGGACCGCCGCAGCCGCCGCTGCGCACGTTGCAAGAACCGTCAGCCGGCGCGCGGAGCGTAGTCTGTGGTCGTTGGCTGACGATCCGGAGGACGGTGGTTCGCGCGTGGGCTGCCTGTATTTAAATCGGCTGTCCGATTGGCTTTTTGTTGTTGCGCGGCAGCTTAATCGCACCGAGGGGCACGACGAAGTCTATTGGCGTTCTCCACGCGAGCGGGGCGGGCGTTAGAAGGAACAAGGGAACGAATAACATCGGCAGGTAAGGTCATGGGCTACGCAATCGTATGCGCTGTCACGCAACATGCCGTAAATACCCGCATTCATGAAAGTGTTCGCTCTTCTTCAATCCGCGGTGCAGCGTGACGGGCGATGTCGCCGCCGCGTGCAAGTTGAGCACCCGCTTCGGCTTGACCTCACACATCGATGCGGCTGCCTGGTACGCCGCGATGACTAACTGCGAACAGAACGCACCCTCACTCGCCCATGCCGGATGTGAAACAAACGCGTCCGCCGCGTGTTTCTCAGTTTCGGCTCTTGCCATCGATCCATAATGAGAAGACCGGACGACTGAGGTTGCCGCCCCTCGTTTGCTATAGGGAACGTTACCCTCGGCGCCCCACGCCGCCGCGACTGTTGCAGCCGTATGTGCCATGTCGTGATTATCGATCATTCGGTAAACGCGATAAAAGCCTGCATCCAACCGCGCGTTTCGGATTCTCAGGACGTCCCCGCCTGACATTTCCGTGACGTCGTGTGCACCATCGGACAGTCGCGTCCAAAGTAGTGCATGGACTATTCTCGAGTTGCCGTGGCGAGTGCGCCAACGTGCTAGTTGCTGCGGTAACTGCGCGATATGGATCAACAAGTGCGCGGCGGTCGTCGTCTCCGGTTCATCGATATATAGCAGGATGTCGCCTCGCTGTAATTGGTCGACTGTGACGGTTGCTGGCGGATAGGCGCTAGGCATGATGATGCTCCCTCGTGGATAAATCGTTTTGCCGATCGAATCAAGGGAAGCGTAGTGGAGGCATGCGCTGAGTCTCGTCTTTTTGACGGCGCATGTTATAAAAATACCTTGGATGCCTGTTAAGCTTCAAAAGATCCGATTGGCATTATCGTAGGCAGATCCTGTGATGTAAGACAGGTGTCTGCGTCCGACATTTGTGAACTGCTTTTTTCAGCGCCAGCGTTGATCGATATTCGATTCGCGTAATCTCCGTCGAGATGGGAAAGAAATAGCGGGATGCTTCCGTCCCTGCTTGCAATGCGTAAAGTCAGAAATTTGGAAGATATTGATAAATTATTTAGGAGAAGAAATAAAATGTATCAAGACAGCACGCAATCCGAGCCTCACGCCGTCAAGTCGAAGAGGTATGACCGGGCGCGAGGCACCATTGGACGATGTTCACGGCACGCCGACGCGGTCTGATGAGCAGGCGGCGCACGAGATACTCAAGCGTATAGAGCGTAGTCTGGAGACGCACCGCCCGATCGACTTTCAGAACAACAGTCTGGATCGCGCCGTGTTGCCGGCGGACGACGTGGCTGAAGTCGTCCAGCACGAGTGGCTGAGTCCAATGCACACAATGGGGCTTCCTACCGCAGCGATTTATCACGATTTCTTCGGCGCGACGTTGCTTGATGCGTTTGACGCTATTGCGGCCCTGCATCGCTGTGTCATCGCCATGGGTCTTCAGAAACCACGGCAGGACTACGCGATGTTCTGTTTGTTTTTAGCCAGGAAAATGACGAGCGAGCAGACCGCGCGATGGCATCGTGAGAATCTTGACGCGCCGGCATCATGCATGGATTGGCCGACGGTGGTAAAGGCGGAGGCGTTGAACCTTCCGTCCGCATTTTACAAGCATGCATCGTCGTTGCGCCAGATCGGCGCGATTTCAGCGGACCGGCGCGATGGAGTGGTCGTGAACAAACGCAATGAATCACGCATGATGCGCGGTGGCAAGTACATGACACCACGTTCGGACGATCCGTCACGAAACCACAAGGCGTCCATCCTCCATAAACGATGGGACTACGTGCGCCGCGCGCTTAGGACGCTGCCCGTGCAGCCGTAAAAGCGAGGTCAGTTACCGCGGCTACGCAGGAGGCGTCGTTGCCGGACCGCGGCGGCCAGTGTCTCCAGTACGCCAACGCTGTCTTCCCAACCGATACAGGCATCGGTGATGCTCTGGCCGTATTGCAATGCATCCAGCGTGCAGCCAGGCGTCAGGTCCTGGCGGCCGGCGACCAGATGCGATTCGATCATCACGCCTACGATCCGCTGCTCGCCACCGGCAATCTGTGCACCGATATTGGCGCAGACCGGGATCTGGTTCTCGTGCTTCTTCTCGCTGTTTGCATGGCTCGCATCCACCATCAGGCGGGCGGCCAGACCGGCTTGGCCGATCTGATTGCATGCGACATCGACACTTGCCGCATCGTAATTGGGTGTCTTGCCACCGCGCAGGATGACGTGGCAATCCTCGTTGCCGGAGGTCGAGACGATGGCCGAGTGACCACCCTTTGTCACGGAAAGGAAGTGGTGCGGTTGCGATGCCGATTTGATGGCATCCACGGCAATCTTCACATTGCCGTCCGTGCCGTTCTTGAAGCCGACCGGGCAGGACAGTCCCGATGCCAGTTCGCGGTGTACCTGCGACTCGGTCGTCCGTGCGCCGATCGCGCCCCATGACACCAGGTCGGCGATGTATTGCGGGCTGATCATGTCGAGGAATTCGGTGCCGGCCGGCACCCCTCGGCGATTGATCTCGACGAGTAAATCACGCGCGGTCCGCAAACCTTCGTTGATCTTGAAGCTGTTGTCGAGCCTCGGGTCGTTTATCAGGCCTTTCCAGCCAACCGTGGTGCGCGGCTTTTCGAAATACACGCGCATGATGACTTCGAGTTCACCGCTGAAGCGATCTCGTTGTGCACGCAGGCGATCCGCGTACTCCAGTGCGGCCTTCGTATCATGAATCGAGCAGGGACCGACGATGACGATCAGACGATCTTCCATGCCGTGCAGGATGCGATGCAGTGCGGCGCGGGTATGGAAGATCAGTTGCGACGAGACATCGTCGCACGGGAATTCACGCAGCAGGTGCGCGGGGGGCGTCAACTCTTTCATTTCGCGAATCCGGACGTCATCGGTATTGTGCAGGCCCATATCGGTCTCCTAATTGTCTGTTGGTCTGCGCTCGGCCAGTGTTCCCTTCACATCCCGCGGAGGCGTTCGAGGAGCACATCAACCGCTGGCCCGGCCCGGCGGTGGCGGAGATGCAGCAAAAAGCGGTACCGCAAAAATGGAATAAAAAAAAACCGCCAGACTGGGCGGCGGTTCGTTTCGGTGTGTTCAGTGCGTCAGCACCCCTCTCCGTCCGCCATGGGCTCGAGATAAAAATAAAACGCAAAATAAAGGCGGGCAGATTGAGACATTGTCGTCACTGGCGATACATGCACATTCAGAGATGCGGCGAAAGGGAAGCGCTTTACGCGTTTTCGCCGTCCCGCGGCAAGACGTCGCGGGCGCATCGATAAGGAAACTTTATACGCCCTGGTTACGCACAACGCAAGTAGAGGGGGTGATTTCGCGGATAAGAAGCATAAAGCGCCAAATTTCTGCGAATAATCCGCGTTGATTCGACGTTTTATGCGTGCCGCAGTCGTGGCGTTGTCTTATCGCATCGCCGCGATCAGGCCGTGCCGCCGACAGTCATCCGGTCGATCCGCAGCGTAGGCTGGCCCACCCCTACCGGCACGCTCTGGCCGTCCTTGCCGCAGACGCCTACGCCACGGTCCAGGGCCATGTCGTTGCCGATCATGCTGACGTACTTCAGCGATTCCGGACCGCTGCCGATCAGTGTCGCGCCTTTGACCGGATAGGTGATCTTGCCGTCTTCGATCATATAGGCCTCGGATGCGGAAAACACGAATTTACCGTTCGTGATGTCGACCTGGCCGCCGCCGAAGTTCACCGCATACAAGCCCTTCTTGACCGATGCAATGATTTCTTCGGGCGTCTTGTCGCCGTTCAGCATGTAGGTATTCGTCATGCGGGGCATCGGCAACGCCGAGTACGATTCGCGTCGCGCGTTGCCGGTCACCGGCATGCCCATCAGGCGGGCATTCAGCGAATCCTGAATATAGCCTTTCAGGATACCGTCCTCGATCAGCGTCGTACACTGCGTCGGATTGCCTTCGTCGTCAATATTCAGCGAGCCGCGGCGGTGTGGCAGCGTGCCGTCGTCGACGACCGTGACGCCTTTTGCCGCCACGCGTTCACCGATCTTGCCCGCGAATGCCGACGAGCCCTTGCGGTTGAAGTCACCCTCCAGGCCATGCCCCACGGCTTCATGCAGCAACACGCCCGGCCAGCCCGGGCCGAGCACCACACTCATATTGCCCGCGGGAGCCGGCTTGGCGTCGAGGTTGACCAGTGCCGCGCGCACCGCGTCGTCGACATAGCTTTCCAGCTTTTCGTCGTCGAAGTAGCGGTAGTCGAAGCGGCCGCCGCCGCCGCCGCTGCCTACTTCGCGGCGACCATTCTGTTCGGCGATGACCGTTACGGAAATACGAACCAGTGGGCGGATGTCGGCCGCCATCACGCCATCGCTGCGCGCGACCATGACGATGTCATACTCGCCGGCGAGTCCGGCCATCACTTGCGTGACGCGCGAGTCGCGTGCGCGGGCCATCTTCTCGATCCGTTCCAGCAATTGCACTTTGGCGGTCGCGTCAAGGGAGGCCAGTGGATCCTGCGGCAGGTAGAGATCGCGCCCGTAGACACCGTGCAGCGCGTTGGCGGGCACGATGCGCTTGCCGCCGTTGCCATTGCCAGGCACCTTGCGTTTGCCGCTGCCCTGGTTGAACGTGCCGATCGCACGCGTGGCCTCGGCCGCCTGCATCAGCGCTTGAGGGGAGAGGTCGTCTGAATAGGCGAACGCGGTACGGTCGCCTGCGATGGCGCGGACGCCGACACCTTGATCGATGCTGAACGAACCGGATTTGACGATGCCTTCCTCGAGGCTCCACGCTTCGGAGCGGGTCGTCTGGAAATACAGGTCCGCGTAATCGACCCGGGCCTTGAAAATCGAGCCGAGCGTGCGCAGTAACTGGGCTTCGTCAAGGCCATGCGGCGCCAGCAACGCTTGTTGCGCGATGCTCAGGGATCGGATAGCGGAATCGGTCGGATGCATGCAGAGTCCTCGTAAAAAGGATACGCGCGTAACGGCAAGATTTACCGTATCAATGCGCGGGGGCCGACTGCTGCGTGGCGACTGCGTCGGCCGTTGGGGCAATGTTACCGCGATTGCCGTCGGCACGCCGAACCTGTGGTTTATCCCACGTTCCCTGCACCAGATAGTGTCGCGTCAGGCTGCGGGAAATTGGCTCGGACAGCGCCAATTGCGCGACGAGCGTCCCCAGCCCGATGATCGGGTTCAGCACCGCGGCGGCAACGGATGCCGTCACGGCATTCAAGTGCGGCACGACGGTCACATGAAAATCCTGCGTCTCGTCGATGATGTTCGCGGTACCGGACATCGTGAACAGCGCCGGCGCCGTCGATAGCGTGGCGTCCTGCGTGCTGGCCACCCCTTTGCGAACGGTGGTGGTGCCGGAGAGGCGGTTGAAGGCCAGACCCTTGCCGAATACGCTCTTGAAATCGAGCTGCAGGAAGCGCACCAGGCCTTGCAGGCTCAGCAAGCCCAGTAGCCGTGCCGCGCCGGGGTTGACCTTCAGGAACTGGCCGCGATGCAAGTCGAGCTTGAGCTTCCCATCGAGTGTCCTGACATCCGGCGTGCCGGGATTGCCTTCCCAATTCAACGCGCCGTCGAGTGTGCCCTTGCCGCCCTTGACGGTGTCAGGCATGCCGAGCGCGGTCAGCAAGGCACCGCTGTCGTGCAAGTTCAGTTGGAAGTCCACGCCGGTGTGCGCAACGTCGCCTGACTTGTCAACGCGCCAGTCGCCGGTGGCGTGAAGCGTGGCGGCGGGGTGGCTGAGGGTCAGATCGTCGACCTGCCATAAGGTGTCATCGGCGGTCGCCACGTTGTGCGCCAATAGCGACAGCTTGCCGATGGGCCGGCCATCGAAACCGAATTGATCGGCTTTCAGGTCGATGGCGGGGAAGTGCGTCGCCGCCTGTGGTGCCGTGGCGAGCACCCGTGTGGTCCGCGCCGCTTGCTGTTGCGCCGCGGGCGTCGCGGTCCCGGTTTCGGTCGCGGCGTCGCCGGCGGGAATCAGCAATCTCGAAAAGCGTGCATGAACGGCGCTGCCGCCTTGCGGTTGCCAACTTGCTTCTCCTTTCACTTCACGCGCGTCGACGTTTGCGCGCCAGCCCTTATGGGATATGCGGCTGCCGTTGAGACGGACATCGTGCCAGTGGCGCGACAACAGATGCAGGTCATCGACGGCGATATCCACGTGATCAGGCAACCAGCCGTCGCCCGGGCGATTCGCATCCGATGATGAGGCATCGGCAGGGTCCGGTGTGAAGTCGCGCCTGGTCGTGGTCCTGCCGGACAGGTCGACCTCCGCGAGGACCGCCCGCCACGCGTCGGCATCGAATTGCGCGACGTGCAATTCCCCCAGCACGCCTTGTTCTGGAAGCGCCGGCAGGCCGCCGAGCCCGATCGCGCCAGCGACGATCGTACCTGATGTGCCTGCGTTGCCGCCCATACCCGTCATGGCGGACGGGGTCGTCGTGCTGGCCCGTCTCAGATAGGCCGCATAGACGGGGCCGGCCACGAGATCGATTCGCTGCAATGGTTCCGTACTGCCCCGGGCGCCAGTGCCGCCGAGCGTGCGCCAATCCATCGACACCGTCATCGGACTGTCCGGCGCCTTGTGCAGCGGTGCGGGCAAGTCGATGCCAAGCCCTGCCAGATCGGAGCGTAGCGTCATGCGGATGGGCTCGTGACCTGTGCGGCGCACCTGCACCTGATAGGGTGCCGTGCCCGAGAAATGGCGCAATAGCGAGGCATATCGTGGGTCGCTCGCCGTCGCCACGCGCTCGGGCGCGACGCGGCCTCGAATCTGGATATTCAAGCCGCCGTCGGCTGTCATCGTGCCGTCCGCACGCACGTCACCGCCGAGGAATCGCCCTTGCAGATTGCGGGAGACGGCGGTGTGATTCGTGAAATTCACCTCTCCGGTCAGGTTGTCGATCGGCGGCGCGGCGCCATAGATCACGCGATTACGCTCGAAGCGCACGGTCCCGGAGGCCTTGACCGGTTCCGGGCGAGCCAGTGTCGTGCCCGCGGCGCCATCGGTCGAGGCGGTCGCGTTCCCGGTCGTCTGCTTATCCGGTGGCGTCGCCGGCGCGGTTGCGGTCGTGCTACGTGGCGCGCCCGCGACAATGGCGGTGCTGGTGTTTGTCGCGCCTTCAATTTGCTGCCGCGAGACATCGATGCGCAGCGCCAGCGTGGCATTGCCTTGCGCTTTCGCCGGCGCGGCGAGCTGGTTGCTCCAATAGCCTAGCGGGCTATGCCCGACGAAGTCGACGAAATCGGACAACGGCCCGCGCACCCGGCCCTCGATATGCAAGTCACGCTTACGGTCGCCAAGGTCCGGGATGCGGCCCTGCATCGTATCGATGCGCACTTGCCGGTAGTGGCCGCTGTCCACATCGAATCCCAACTGACGACCATCGATGAAAAAGTGTCCGCCCAGTCCGTCGAACACCGGCCATTTTTCCGGCTCCCCGTTTGATAGTCGCACAGACGGGGGCGGCGAGATATCAGCCGAGGCATTTGCAAACGGTGCGCTGACCTTGAATGTGCTCGTGCCACCGGGCGGCGCGCCGTCGTCCGGTGAGTCGATCGCCGTGGTCGCCTGCGTTCTGCCTGCCTCCGACGGGGGCGTCGATGCGGCGCGCGACGTTGCAATGCGATAGGCGCCATGCGGATAGGGCAGGTCATTCAAACGGCCATGCGCTTCGATCGTGGCGCCGTGCGTGCTACCCGCTTTCAGCATGCGCGTCAGGTATTGCCGGACTGATGGGGTGATGGATGTCGGCAGGTAGCGCGGCACCATCGGCACGTTGGCGCGGTCCAGTTTTCCGTCGATATCGAGATAGCCGTCCTGTGCCGCATCGAGCAGCGCCCGGAAGCGTGCCTGCACCTGTCCCGCGGCATCGGTGTTCGACACGGTCAAATGATCGATATGGGCATCGATGCGCTTCGCATCCCCCTGAGGCACGATCCGCCATCTCGCCGCCCCGCTCAGGGTGTCGAACATGAGGGTTGGA
The DNA here is from genome assembly GCF_000970345.1 of Robbsia andropogonis. GTDB lineage: Bacteria > Pseudomonadota > Gammaproteobacteria > Burkholderiales > Burkholderiaceae > Robbsia > Robbsia andropogonis. The sequence continues at coordinate 87,497 of NZ_LAQU01000013.1, forward strand.
TCGTCGAACATGCCGCGAATCGTGACCGTGGCTTCCTTTGAATCAAGTGTGACCGTCCCGCCATCCTGATCCGCGTCGATCACGCCGCGTAGATTGGAGAAGCCGGGCTGTCCGATATGGGGATGCCCGGCCGCGTTCACACCGGGACGCGGTGGCATGGCGGCCAGCGTTACGCCGTCGAGCGTTGCATGCAGCTTGTAGCGGCGTAGCGGCACATCGCCTTGCACCCGCGCCGCCGATGCGGCGGCCGCGTCCTTCGGTGCCTCGCGCTCCCATTCCAACTGGTAGTTGGAGAGAACGCCGCTCGGATCGTAACGATCGATATTGCGTTTCAGGCGGCGTGGCAGCGGCAGCGTCCGTGAGAAATCCGCAAGCAGGCCGATGTCCAGCACGTCGCCGGACAAGGTGATCTTCTCGCCACGTCCAACGCGCGGCGTTCGATATTCGCCATCGAAGCGGGAGACATTCAACATGCGGCCCAGTGTCGTTCCGTCCGGTAGCGACGACTGATCGTCCAGCTCCAGCGCCAGGTTGCGTACGGATGCGCGATAGTCCCCGTCGTGCTGGCTCGCCGCGAATTGGCTGTCGACGGTGGGGATGCGCAAGGGCGGCAAGCCTTGTCGCAGTTGCAGCGCAAGCCCGCGGGCCGAAATCGCGCCGTGAACGCGCCCGACATCCCCGTGATCGAATTGCCACCAGCTTCGGATATCGGCATGGCCGGCACGGGCGCCGATCGTGTTATCCACATAGTCGTTCAATGCCGCCAGGTCCAACCGGGTGGCCCCCATATAGACTTCGCCGTGCCAGTTTCGTGGATTGCCGCGGCCGGCCCGGCCCGGCAACCACGCCCTGAAAGGCGCGCTCTGGAAACTGGCGCGGAGGTCTATCGGCATGGTGGCGCGTGGGGCACCGGTGCAAGGTGTCCGTGCGCAGCCCTCGGCGTCGACCACAAGGTTCCCCTGGAGTCCGCCGCGGTGATACCGCCCGCCGTTGATCAGGGCCAGGCGCGCATGCGTCAATTGGAGTGGCGGTGGCGGCGGCGCGCCATGTCCCGGACCCGCCTGGTCGACCCAGCTCAAGTCGAGGTCTTGCACCACGATCTCGCGCTGGCCGAGCAGCCAGCTCGGCAAGGCATACGGATTGCGCACGTCACCCTGACCGATCGCGATACCGGCAATCATGATTCGTCCGGTGCCGTCGCGAACCGCGTTCACCCGCGCGTGATCAATGACCAGTTGCGACAAGATGGGTTGCAGCCGCAGCAACGAGCGCCACGCGAGCGTCGCCTGTACCCGGTCGACATAGGCGTCGGCATCGGCGGTCGGGGCGGGGAGGGTGATGGTTGCCGGGACCATTGATGTCGACGCGGCCGCCGTGGCCGCGCCGGGCGTATCGCCGTTGCCGATGTGTAGATCCGTCACCGTGAACGACGGCTTGAACCCGCGCCACTGGGCCGAGATATGACCGATGCGTACGGGCGTATGCAATGCCGCGCTGGCTATCGCTTCCACCCTGGGACGAAAGCGGTCCACGTTCGGCATCACGACATAGCGTAGCGTCAATGCCACCGCGCCGAAGACAAAATAGATGATCAACGCGATGATCGTGACGACTGCCAGCACACGCTTCAGTACGCGCATCGAGTAATCGAAATATCGCGTGCGCCGGCCGCGCGCGTCGTCGCCTTGATCGTCACCGGGGCCATCGCCGCCGCCATGCCCCCCACTACCCATGCGGGGTTCGACACGCTCCAACAGGATGGGCGCATCGGTGCCGCTTGTCGTGACGGATGGATCATGCGCGGCGGCACTGACCACGTTTCCGGCACCTGCCCGATGTTCGCGGTCTTGCGATTGCGCTGACGACGGTGACGGGGCGACGGGTGCGCGGCGATCGAGCATACTGCGTGGAAGGACGGCTAGGTAAGTTTGGGGCGATGTCCCAATGTATCACAGTGATGCGACAGGCCCGAGACGGCGGGTGATGATGATACGAAGTGCCCCTCCTATTACCATGGCCCCGCGTTTTGGCATACGCTTCCGGTTCTATTCGCGTTTTGTGTGTTTGCTCCATGTCCAACGACTTTTCCGCGCTTCCCGCCACACCATCGCTTGCAGCGGTCGTGCCGCCTGGCCCGCTTTGGCACGGTCGGGCGGTACGATGCGCCGCGGCCTTTTCCGGTTTTGCCGCCAGGACCTTTGCCGCCTGGCCGGACGTGGCCGCGTATGTCGACGCAAATGTCGATCGGCCGGTGACGCGTGACGGCATCATGACGCGTTACAGTGCGCGCCGCGCCGACGCCGAGGCGGTCATACGCGCCGCGCATGGCTTGCAGGCGGACGCACCGCTCGACGATGATCAGCGCTACAACGCATTGTGTACCGCCCTGCGGCGTCTGCGGGCCGACATTTTCTGCACGGTGATGGCGCGTGATCTGGCGGGGCTGGCGGATCTCACCGAAGTCACCGATGCGATGAGTGACCTGGCCGAGGTGGCCATCGCGCAGGCACTGGATACGATCGAGCAGGCGATGGTTCGACGCTTCGGCATGCCGCTCCGCGAATCCGACGGCGCGCCATTGGCGCTTGGCGTCGTCGGCATGGGTAAGCTGGGAGGGCGGGAATTGAACGTGTCGTCGGACATCGATTTGATTTTCGTCTACGAGGAGGCCGGCCAGACAGCGGGAGGCGAGCGTGCCGGCATCGACAACCATGACTTTTTCACGCGCATGGGCCGCAAGCTGATTGGCGCATTGTCCGAGCGCACGGCGGACGGCTATGTGTTTCGTGTGGATATGCGGCTGCGGCCCAACGGCGATTCCGGGCCGTTGGTATGCAGCATGGCGATGCTGGAGGCGTATTTCTTCGTGCAAGGGCGTGAATGGGAGCGCTACGCGTGGATCAAGGGCCGCCTGTTGCCTTGCGTCGATCAGATTGCCGCGCGTGAGGCGCAGGCGCGGCTCTCCGTGCAACTCGATCAATTGGTACGGCCGTTTGTATTCAGGCGTTACCTGGACTTCGGCGTCATCGACGCCATCCGCTCCCTGCACAAGCAGATCGGTGAGGAGGCGCGGCGGCGGGCGCTGCTGCGGCCCGACCTGTCCGATGACGTCAAGCTCGGCCGAGGGGGGATTCGTGAAATCGAATTCGGCGCGCAGGTGTTTCAACTGGTTCGAGGCGGTCAGGACCCGGCGTTGCGCGTACGACCCACGTTGCAGGTGCTGGCGATTGCGGTGCAGCGCGGTTTGATTGGTGAGGCGAATGTGACGCAGCTCCGCGACGCCTATGCGTTTCTGCGGCGCCTGGAGCATCGTCTGCAATATGCCGAGGATGCACAGACGCATGCCATGCCTGTGGATGCCGCGCGGCGCGCGGCCCTGGCAACGGCAATGGGCCATGTCGACGCCCGGGGGGAGGGTGACTATGCGGCGTTGCAAGCCACGCTGGCCGCGCACCGGGATGTGGTGGAGCGCGAGTTCGAGCAACTGTTCGCACCGCAGGACGCACTGGCGGCGGTGACGGTCAATGGATCGTCGGCGACGTCCGTGCCGCGCGCGACGGGGGAGGAGGTAGCTCTGGGGACGTTGCCGCCATCTCGCACCGCCGATGACGCCGCGAAGGCGTTGTGGCATGAAACGTCGGAGGAAGGGGCGTCCGATGGGCCGCAGGCGCGTGCGGTGTTGTGGCAGCATGCGGCGTGTCTTGGCCTTGTCGAGCCGGATCTTGATGCGGTGCGGGACCATGGCGTGGATACGGCGCGGCGTCCGGGCACTGCCGATGACGCGGCGCTCGATGATCTGATTGCACGGATGCGCGCGATGCATGTGGCGTCGCGCTATCAGCAATTGCCATCGGAAAGCCGTGAGCGCGTGGATGCATTGGTGCGGCGCGCGTTGGTGGAGATATCCGCCAACGCCTCGGCGGCATCGCGCGATGCGGCAGCGGCCGGCGAATCGGGACCCGCCGCGCGGCGTCTAGTGCTGGCGCGATGGCTCGATCTGTTGGAGCGCATCTGCGGGCGGCGGGCCTATCTCGCGCTGCTGACCGAGTTTCCCGTGGCGTTGCGTCGGGTGCTTGAGGTGCTGGCCGGTGCGCAGTGGGCGGCGACCTATCTGATCAAGCACCCCCAGCTACTGGACGAATTGCTTGATGACGAAGCGGTGCATGCACCGTTCGATTGGTCGGCGTTTGCACACGATCTGCGTGAAAAATTGCATGGCACGGCGAAGACCGGTCACGTCCGGGGCACGAAAGTCCATGCCGCGCCGGATGTCGAGCAGCAGATGGACCTCTTGCGGCACGCGCAGCATGCGGAAGTGTTCCGCATTCTGTTGCGTGATCTGTATGGTCTATTGAGCGTGGAGGCGGTCAGTGACCGCTTGTCGGAGCTGGCCGATACGGTGCTCGATGTGACGCTTGAAACCGTCTGGCGCGCGATCGCCGAGCGGCCGATGCTCGAAGGCGACCTGCCCCGGTTCGCCATCATTGCGTATGGCAAGTTGGGCGGTAAGGAGTTGGGCTATGGTTCCGATCTCGATTTGATCTTCCTCTACGACGATCAGCGCGAGGGCGACGATGTCGCCGAGCATTACACGCGGCTGGCGCGGCGTTTGATCAGCTGGCTGACCACTGCGACCGGCGCCGGGCAGCTCTACGATGTCGATCTCCGATTACGGCCGAACGGATCGTCGGGATTGCTGGTGACGCCGATCGATGGCTTTCGTCGCTATCAACAACGCGAGGCCGGCCAGGCAAATACCGCGTGGGTCTGGGAACATCAGGCGATTACGCGCGCGCGATACTGCGCGGGCGATCCGGCCATTGGCGCGACGTTTGAACAAATTCGCGAGGAGGTTCTGGCGACACCGCGTGACGCTCGGGCGTTGGCGGCCGAGATCGTCGCCATGCGGTCCCGCGTGCATGACGGGCATCCGAATCACAGCGGGTTGTTCGACCTGAAGCACGATCGCGGTGGCATGGTCGATATCGAATTTCTCGTCCAATACGGCGTGCTGCGCCATGCAGCGGCGCACCCGGCGTTGATTCGCAACAGCGGGAATCTGGCGCTGCTCGATGTGCTGGCGGGATTGGACTTCGCGCCGCTGGCGGATATTCAGGCGGTGCAGGCGGCCTACCGGCGCTATCGCATACTGCAGCATCGGGTGCGTCTGGACGGTGCGCTACATGCCAGGGTTGCCATGAGCCGGGTAGAAACCGAGCGTCACGCCGTCTGTCGACTCTGGGATCATGTGCTCGGAAACATCGTCGCCGCGGAAGGGCCCTCGGCATTGGGTGATCCGATGGCGAGGGGGTAGCGTCGCTATCGAATGAAGGCGCGCGGTCACGATTGAAGACGCCGGCGCGTGATCCGCCTTTCGGTGCGCGTCACTCGCCTTCGCCCGGCGTCACGCCGCCAGCATTTCCTTGGCGTGGCGACGAGTCGTCGGCGTGATGTCGATACCGCCGAGCATCCGCGCGATCTCTTCGACGCGCTCGGCGCCGTCGATCCGTGTGACTGCGCTGACGGTCTCGCTTTCCGTCTGCGCGCCGCCGTCCACCGGTTGCCCGGCCACGACATCGGCGCTGACATCCCGGACCTGTTTGGTCACGCGCAGATGACGATCGCCGCGCGCCGCCACCTGGGGCAGGTGGGTCACGCAAAGCACTTGCCGCATGCCGCCCAATTGATGCAGCAACCGGCCGACCACTTCGGCCACCGCGCCGCCAATGCCGGTATCCACTTCATCGAAAATCAGCGTGGGGGTCGGACTGGCCGCGCTGGCGATGACTGACAATGCCAGGCTGATCCGCGCCAGTTCGCCACCGGAGGCGACCCGCGCCAAGGGGCGTCGCGGCACACCCGGATGACCCGCCACCAGGAACTCGATCTGTTCGAGACCGTTCGGACCACCGACCACGTTGGGATGCTCCCCATCTCGCGTCGACTGGACGGGCGTCAACGCGACTTCAAAGCTGCCACCCACCATCGACAGTTCCTGCATGCCAGTGGTGACGCCTTCGGACAGGACGCCGGCCGCAGCCTTGCGGATCGTGGACAGCACGTGCGCCGCATCGCGGTACGCCACGGCGGCGTCTTGCTCCGCTTTTTCCAGCGCGGTGAAATCGGCTTCCGCGTCCAATGCCGCAAGCCGACCGCGGCGTTCGCCGAGCGCATCACCCAAGGCTTCGGGAGCGATGCGGAATTTTCGCGAGGCCGCATGCAGCGCGTTCATACGCTCATCCACTTGCTCCAGGCGCTGCGGATCGAGGTCAAGCCGCTGCGCATAATGCGTCAGCGAGTACGCCGCTTCCTGGAGTTGAATTTGCGCAGGTTCGAGCGCAAGTAAGACGTCGCGTAGATTTTCATCGATCTCGGCCAGTGCCTGAAGGCGGCTGGTGATGGCGGAGACCCGCCCAATCAACGCATCATCGGATTCCGATAGCGCGTCGATCGCCCCCTGCACGCCATCGATCAAACTGGCCGCGTGCGACAAGCGCTTATGTTCAACGCCGATCTCTTCCCATTCGCCCGCCTGCGGCGCCAGCGTTTCCAGTTCATTGACTTGCCAGGCCAATTGCTCTCGTTCGAGTTGGATCTGTTCGGCACGCTTGCGGGCATCATCGATACGCGCCCGCGCGGCGCGCCATGCCGCCCAGGCCGCGGCGGTGCGCGCGGCCGCCTGCGTCGCACCCGCATGCGTGTCGAACAGCAGACGTTGCGCATCTGGGCGCATCAATGCCTGGTGCGCGTGCTGACCATGGATGTCGACCAGCATTTCACCCAATTCGCGGAGCTGCCCAAGCGTCGCGGGCGTGCCGTTGATAAAGGCGCGCGATCGAGCGCCGGTCGCATCGATGACACGTCGAAGCATCACGGGCGGTGCATGCATCGCACTTGCCTGGTTCCCGGTCGCGCGGCTCGTTTTAGCCCCGCGCGATGACTTTGTCATGTCCTTGTCCCGTGCCGAGGATGCCGCTGTCGCGGCGAGAACCTCGGCCGCGTGGCCAGTGTCGTCGAGCGCGTGCTCATGCAGCCATTCGGCCACGTCCGGCGGCGCATCGAATACCGCGCTCAGGTCGGCTCGAACCGCGCCGTTCCGGACGATACTGCCGTCACCGCGCGCGCCGAGGATCAACGCCAGCGCATCGATCAGGATCGACTTGCCAGCGCCGGTCTCGCCGGAGAATACCGTGAAGCCGGCGTCGAACTCGATGTCAAGGCGGTCGACGATGACGAAATCGCGAATCGAAAGTTGTCGAAGCATGGTGGACGGCGTTTAGCTCTGCCGCGTATCGTTGGCCGGGTGGTCGTTCCAGTACAGCTTCTTGCGCAGCGTCGCAAAATAACTGTAACCCACCGGGTGAAGGAATGGCACCGTGTGTGATGAACGCCGGATCTCGATGATGTCGTCGAGTGCCAGCGCCGTGAAGGATTGCATGTCGAAGTTGACGTTGACTTCCCGCCCACCAATGACCTGCACGCTGATCTCGGATTTGTCCGGCAGCACGATCGGTCGGTTCGACAGCGCCTGAGGGGCGATCGGCACCAACACGATGCCGCCGACCTGTGGATGCAGGATTGGCCCCTGGGACGCCAAGGCATAGGCGGTCGAACCCGTTGGCGTGGCCACGATCAATCCGTCTGATCGTTGCGAATACATGAATCTTCCGTCCACCACCACGCGCAGCTCTGCCATGCCTGAGAACCCGCTGCGGTTGACGACGACGTCATTGAACGCCAGTGCGTCGTAGATCTGCTTGCCGTCGCGCATGATCCGCGCTTCCAGCAGCGTGCGTTCCTCGCGCTCGTAGTGGCCCGCCAACAGGTCCGGCACGACCCGGTTCATGTCGACGATGGGGATATCCGTGATGAAGCCGAGCCGCCCGTGGTTGATGCCGATCAGCGGCGTGCCGAACGGTGCCAGTTCGCGGCCAACGCCGAGCATCGTGCCGTCGCCACCGACGACGACGGCCACATCGGCGCGCGAGCCTATCTCGGCGGTGGTCGCGACGGCCGGCCTATGGCGCAGGGAACCGAGCTGGGACGTCAGGTCTATCTCGCTGGCCGTGGCGGCCTCGAAGATCAACGTGAAGCCGCGGGCTTCGATGGCGCGAGCCAGTGTCAGCAGCGGCTCGCCGATATTGGGCGTATTAGGCCTGCCGATCAGCGCGACGGTCTTGAAAGAGGTACGGGTTTCCATTTGCGCATTACACCACAGGCGACGGGGGAAACTCTACCGCTTCAGCCCGATTGCGTCCTAATGGCGGATGCGTGTGACCAGCCGCTGCGTCGGAACCCTGCGTCTATGGATGGGCCGACGCGAGGTGCATCGTGCCCCGGCAATGCAGACGAGGCAGCGGGTTCTCGCAGCGCAGTGGCGGAATTGCCGCCATGCGATTGTAAACAATGCCTTGAACGGCCTGCCCGGGGCGGATTGCGCTAGAATTCCTGAATGCTAGACCCGCGCGCCCAAACTCTGCTGACGACCCTGATCGAACGGTATATCGCCGAAGGTCAGCCTGTCGGCTCGCGCACGCTTTCGAAGTTTTCCGGACTTGCCCTGAGTCCGGCGACCATCCGCAACGTGATGTCCGACCTCGAGGAGCTGGGCCTGGTGACGAGCCCTCATACGTCTGCGGGGCGTATTCCCACCCCGCGTGGCTATCGGCTCTTCGTCGACACGATGCTGACATCCAAGCCTCTTACCGCTGATGGCGAGGTGGCTGATTTTGCGAAACGGGTTGCCGCGCAGCTTCAGCACGGCCAGCCGCAGAAGGTGGTTGCGGCGGCGGCGGGCGTGTTGTCGAACCTGTCTCAGTTTGCCGGTGTTGTCCTCACGCCACGCCGGAGTCAGACCTTCCGCCAGATTGAGTTCATGCGCTTGTCCGACAAGCGCATCCTGCTTGTCATCGTGACCCCGGAAGGGGATATCCAGAATCGGATCATGGCGACGCAGCGTGAATACAGTCCGTCGCAACTGATCGAAGCGTCGAATTACATCAACGCACACTTCGCGGGCCAGTCATTTGACGAGGTCCGGCGACGTTTGCGCGGGGAGATCGACGCCGTCCGGGCCGATATGACGCACCTGATGCAGGAGGCGGTGGAAGCGGGCAGTGAGGAAGCGTCGGACGATGGCGACAATCTGCTGATTTCCGGCGAACGCAATCTGCTGGAAGTCACTGATCTGTCGTCCAGCATGGAGCGGATGCGTCGCTTGTTCGACCTGTTCGACCAGAAGACCAGTCTGCTCCAATTGCTGGATGTGTCGAGCCACGCGCAAGGGGTGCAAATCTATATCGGTGGCGAGTCGAATCTGGTCCCCATCGAGGAGATGAGCGTCGTGACGGCACCATACGAAGTGGATGGCAAGATCGTCGGCACCCTTGGCGTCATCGGCCCGACACGGATGGCTTATGACCGTGTCATTCCCATTGTGGACATCACCGCGCGGTTGTTATCGAACGCGCTCAGTCAGCACTGACGGCGCGACAGTGGTCTGCACGCTGCCGCCCACCGTCGCGCTCGGGGTACACTGGTAGTACATCTGCCTTTGTGTCTCTCCATGAATTCACCGATCAGTCCATCCGACGCAACGATGCCATCCGGGCCAATCCTGTCGACGGCATCCGCCGTGCCGATGTCGCCAAATGCACCCGATCTCTTGGTCGATCCTGCGTCGCCCCTTGAAATGACGCCAGGACGATCTCTGGCGAGCGCGCCTCCCGTCGAGGCGGTCGGTTCCTCGGGCACGGCGGTATTACTGATCAATCTCGGCACGCCGGATGCGCCGGAAGCGGGTGCGGTCGGCCGTTACCTGAAGCAGTTCCTGTCCGATCCCCGCGTTGTCGAGATTCCAGCGTTATTATGGCAGCCGTTATTGCGAGGGGTCATCGTCCCGTTGCGATCACGCGCTTCCGCGAAGAAATACGCTTCGGTCTGGATGGACGAGGGCTCGCCGCTACGGGTCTATACGGAACGCCAGACCGCGGCGCTGCGAAGCCGTTTCGCGGAACTCGGGATGAACGTGCGGGTCGAATACGCGATGCGATACGGCACACCTGATATCGCGGCACGCATCGACGCATTGCAGGCCGCGGGTACGCAGCGCATTCTATTGATGCCGATGTACCCACAGTACTCCGCATCCACGACGGCCACCGCTTTCGATGCCGCCTATGATCATTTACGCGGATTGCGCGACCAACCGGCATTGCGTGCGGTCAAGTCTTACCCGACCGATCCCAACTATATCGCGGCGCTTGCCGAGCAGGTCGCGCGCTTCTGGCGGGAACACGATGCGCCGGATTTTTCCGCGGGCGACAAGTTGTTGCTCAGTTTTCACGGCGTCCCCAAACGGACGATTACATTGGGCGATCCCTACCAGGCCGAATGCCTCGCCACTGGCGCGCGGTTGGCCGACGTATTGGGGTTGGACGCCGATAGATGCCGCGTGACCTTTCAATCACGGTTCGGCAAGGCGGAGTGGTTGCAACCTTACACGGAGCCCACCGCGATTGCATTGGCCCAGTCCGGCACGCGCCGGATCGATGTTTTCACCCCCGGTTTTACCGCCGATTGCCTGGAGACGATCGAGGAAATCGGTCTTGAAGTGCGCGACGCGTTCCTGCACGCTGGCGGAGAGAGATTTCGCAGGATTCCTTGCCTGAACGATGCGCCGGCCTGGATCGCCGGACTCGCGACATTGTGCGCCGACAACCTCGGCGGTTGGCCGGGAGGGGCGCCGCAGTGAGTCGCGGACAATCGGGCCGCCGTGCAACCACGGTGGAGACGCTCGATAGGGACCGCCATTCGTCAAACGGGGATGCACTTGGTCAAAAAGCGCGCGTTGACAAATGGCTATGGGCGGCGCGGTTCTTCAAGACGCGATCGTTGGCGCAGCAGGCCGTTCAAAAGGGGCGAATTCTGATTGGCGACGATGCCGTCAAGGCGTCGCGCGACGTGCGCATCGGAGACGTGATCACGATCGATCTGGAAGCGGGACGGTGGACTGTCGTAGTGCGGACTATCAGCGAAGTGAGGGGGCCGGCGCCCGTTGCACGGCTACTTTATGAAGAAACCGTGGCCAGCGCGCAAGCGCGTGAGGCCGAACGTACCCGACGTCACCTGTTCCGGGAGCCCGCCGCCGGGTGGCATGGCCGGCCCACGAAGCGCGACCGGCGCGTCATTGCGCAAGCAGGGAGCCCAGGTCACGATCCTTCGTATGGCTCGCCTGATGGCTGGCCGGATAAGGATTGAGCCAATCGCGGGTCAGCGCCTTCGCGGTGCCGTACTCCGATGTCCGTGCACTGACTGCGCCTGACAAGCAAATGGTGGTGGTTCCAGCGATCAGCACGGACAGGATAAAGACGATTGCGAACGTCAATTTCATTTATTCACCTCTTTTTTTACGCGCTGATTCCGGAAGGTCAAGCCCCTTAGCACGGCTTGATTTTAATGCGGCCGCCGTCGCCGTGTCATGGCCCTAAGTCCCTGTTCTGGGTAAAGAATGTAACGAGCTGTTGCCGTTGGCATGGCAAGCGTGCGCGGTGAGTGCGCGATGTGCTCCACCCTGTTGTGACAAACCCTGGTCCTGGCGCTCCCTCCCTGTGTCTAGCAGCGCGTGGCGGCGAGCGGTGTTGTGTCGCGCGGGACAAGTGCCTTCACGGGCACAAATTTCTGAGATCTGGGCTTGAAAACAACGAAATCGTCTCCAAGTCGGGAACAGAGGGCCGTGCGCCGGATCAATCACACAGACTCAGACGGGAAACGAGCATGCAAGACAATCCAGCGAACCGCGATCAGCAGACGACGGACAATGCCGCGGCGGACGTGGTGAATCAGCAGGCAGCGCAGGCGGACGCAGCAGCGTCGGTGTCGAGCGACCAATTGGAAAGTAGCGGTCACGAAGCCGAAGCGGCATTGGCCGAAGCGCAGGCGCAGATCGCCGCGTTGAAGGAGGAATTCCTTCGGGCGAAGGCGGAAACGGAGAATGTCCGCCGCCGCGGCCAGGAAGAAAAGGAAAAGGCGCATAAGTTCGCGATCGAAAGTTTCGCGGAGCACTTGCTACCGGTGGTGGACAGCCTGGAGGCCGGTCTCGGGGCGGACGCATCCAACGCCGAGAAGCTGCGCGAAGGAATGGACCTGACGCTGAAGCAATTGCTGGCGGCACTGGAAAAGGGTCGGATCAAGGTGGTGGCGCCGGAAGCGAATGACAAGTTCGATCCGCATTTCCATCAGGCCATCTCGATGGTACCGGCCGACCAAGAGCCGAATACAGTCGTCACGGTCCTGCAAAAGGGCTATGTGATTGCGGAGCGTGTCCTGCGCCCGGCCTTGGTGATGGTGGCGGCACCGAAGTGACGCCGGGTTCTCATGGGCCTGCCGCTGGCGCGAAACCCTATTGTGGCGGCATATTGCGCGGCCCCGGATGGTCTGTGGATCGGCGTGGCATGGGATGTGCGAAGGAATGCAGCATTTTCGCGGTCAGGCTCTTGAAATCGGCGTGACCGGACCTATTTTTCGAACATATTTGATTTGTTGCGCGGAGCCGGGCTCCGCCTGACGGCTGACACAGCCAGGAGAAAGAACAAGATGGGCAAGATCATCGGCATTGACCTCGGAACGACAAATTCCTGCGTTGCGGTAATGGAAAGCAAACAGGCCAAGGTCATCGAGAACGCGGAAGGCGCGCGGACCACACCTTCGATCATCGGTTACCTGAAGGACGGCGAAATCGTCGTCGGCGCACCGGCAAAGCGCCAGGCCGTGACGAACCCGCGCGATACCCTGTACGCGGTCAAGCGTCTGATTGGTCGCAAGTACAGTGAAAAGGAAGTGCAGAAGGACATTGACCTGATGCCCTACAAGATCGTGTCGGCCGACAATGGCGACGCGTGGGTCGAGGCGCACGGCGAAAAGCTGGCGCCGCAGCAGGTGTCCGCTGAAATCCTGCGCAAGATGAAGAAGACTGCCGAGGACTACCTGGGCGAGCCGGTGACGGAGGCCGTGATCACCGTGCCGGCGTACTTTAACGACAGCCAGCGTCAGGCCACGAAGGACGCGGGACGCATCGCCGGCCTGGACGTCAAGCGCATCATCAACGAGCCGACCGCGGCGGCGCTGGCGTTCGGCCTGGACAAGAGCGAAAAGGGTGATCGCAAGGTCGCCGTGTACGACTTGGGTGGCGGGACGTTCGACGTATCGATCATCGAGATTGCCGACGTCGACGGTGAAAAGCAGTTCGAGGTGCTGTCGACGAACGGTGATACGTTCCTTGGCGGTGAAGACTTCGACCAGCGCATCATCGACTACATCATCAGCGAGTTCAAGAAGGAGCAAGGCGTTGACCTGAGCAAGGACGTTCTGGCCCTGCAACGGCTGAAGGAAGCGGCGGAGAAGGCCAAGGTCGAGTTGTCGAGCGCGCAGCAAACGGACGTGAACCTGCCGTACATCACGGCGGACGCCAGCGGCCCGAAGCACTTGAATCTGCGAATCACCCGCTCGAAGTTGGAAGCACTGGTCGAGGACCTGATCGAGCGCAGCATGGAACCGTGCCGTATCGCGATCAAGGATGCGGGCATCAAGGTCAGCGACATCGATGACGTGATCCTGGTCGGCGGTCAGACACGCATGCCGAAGGTGCAGGAAAAGGTGAAGGAAATCTTCGGCAAGGAACCGCGCCGTGACGTGAACCCGGATGAGGCGGTGGCCGTGGGTGCGGCGATCCAGGGCGAGGTGCTGGGCGGTGGCCGTAGTGACGTGTTGCTGCTGGACGTGACGCCGCTGTCGTTGGGGATCGAAACGCTGGGCGGCGTGATGACGAAGATGATCACGAAGAACACGACCATCCCGACGAAGTTCTCCCAGGTGTACTCGACCGCCGACGACAACCAGCCGGCCGTGACCATCAAGGTCTACCAGGGCGAGCGTGAATTGGCGTCCGGCAACAAGCTGCTGGGTGAATTCAACCTGGAAGGAATCGCGCCGGCCGCGCGTGGTACGCCGCAGATCGAGGTGACGTTCGATATCGATGCGAACGGTATCCTGCACGTCTCCGCGAAGGACAAGGCGACGGGCAAGGAAAACAAGATCACGATCAAGGCGAATTCGGGTCTTTCAGACGAAGAAATCGAGCGTATGGTCAAGGACGCCGAAGCAAACGCCGAGGAAGACAAGAAGCTGCGTGAATTGATCGATACCCGTAACCAGGGTGAAGCGCTGGTTCACAGCACGCAGAAGGCCTTGACCGAACACGGCGACAAGGTGGATGCCGAAACGAAGGGCAAGATCGAAGCAGCCATCAAGCATCTCGATGAAGCACTGAAGGGCAACGACAAGGCCGCGATCGACGAGAAGGTAACGGCATTGGCAACCGCTTCGCAGCAACTCGGTGAGAAGATGTACGCCGATGCGGCGGCGGCGGGCGCAGCAGGTGGGCCGGCAGGTGCCGGTCCGGCAGGCGCGGCGGCGGGTGCGGCGTCTGGCGGCAAGGCTGAAGACGACGTCGTCGACGCCGACTTCAAGGAAGTCAAGAAGGACTAGGCGTCACCTGCAACAGGTAGTCTGCCGTATCGTGGCGGACGGCGTCGGAGCCTGGCTCCGGCGGCCGCCCGCCATCGGTTTTTTCCGCTGCTGCCTGACTGGATAACGCGTCGCGCGGCGCGCAGGGATAGGCTGACCGTCAAGAGGCGACACAAGGTACGACGATGTCAAAACGTGATTTTTACGAAATTCTGGGTGTGGCGAAGAATGCCAGCGACGAAGAGCTGAAAAAAGCTTATCGGAAGCTGGCCATGAAGTATCACCCAGACCGGAACCCGGATAACAAGGATGCGGAAGAGCGTTTCAAGGAGGCGAAACAAGCCTATGAAATGCTGTCCGACCCTCAGAAACGCGCAGCGTATGACCAGTACGGTCATGCCGGCGTGGACCCGAACATGGGTGGTGGCGCCGGTGCGCAGGGCTTTGGCGGCTTTGCCGACGCGTTCGGCGATATCTTCGGCGATATCTTCGGCCAGCAGGCCGGAGGGCGGGGGGGCCGTACGGGACCGCAGGTGTACCGCGGTGCCGATCTGCGTTACAGCATGGAAATCACGCTGGAGCAGGCGGCGCACGGCTATGACACACAGATCCGCGTGCCGGGCTGGACCGAATGCGATGTCTGTCACGGCCATGGCGCCAAGCCGGGCACAAAGGCGCAAACTTGTCCCACGTGCGGTGGCCAAGGCCAGGTTCGGATGTCACAGGGCTTTTTCAGTGTTCAGCAGACCTGTCCGAAGTGTCATGGGACGGGCAGCTATATTCCGGACCCCTGCACGAAGTGCCATGGCGTAGGCAAGGTCAAGGAAACGAAGACCCTCGAGGTCAAGATTCCGGCTGGTATCGACGAAGGCATGCGCATACGGTCGGCGGGCAACGGCGAACCTGGCGTCAATGGCGGGCCGGCCGGTGACCTGTATATCGAGATCCATATCAAGGCGCACACGGTTTTCGAGCGCGATGGCGACGATCTGCATTGCCAGATGCCGATTTCGTTTACCACGGCGGCCCTGGGTGGCGATATCGAAGTGCCCACGCTGAATGGTCGGGTGACGTTCCCGGTCCCCGAAGGCACGCAGTCTGGCAAGACGTTCCGCTTGCGGGCCAAGGGTATCAAGGGTCTGCGGTCCAGCATTGCCGGTGATCTCTACGTGCACGTGGGTGTGGAGACGCCGATCAAGTTGACTGACGAGCAGCGTGCCTTGCTGCAGCAATTCGAAGCGGCCCTGGCCGAAGGCGGCTCGCGGCATAACCCGCAAAGCAAGAGCTGGTTCGACAAGGTCAAGAGCTTCTTCGAGTAAGTCGCGGTGGATGCGGTGCGGACGCCACTTCGGGGGGAACCGTTTGCCTTGCTGGACGACGCCCGGCCCATGCCCACCGGACAACATGCCGCTCGGCCTTCGGTCGCGGCTGGACAGCGCGGTGGCGGCGCGCCGGCGACAGCGACCAGCCGGCTTTATACCGACTATCGACACACGCGTCATTGCACCCATCCCGCGACATTCGAGCAGACATGGCAGCAGGTTGAAGTCGATCTCGCCGCTGGATTGCATGCGGTCATCCTTGCCGACTACGAGTGGGGCGCCGCGCTGGCGTCGTCCGGCAGTATTCCCTTGGCGGGCGGCGCGTTTCGTGTCCTCTGCTTCGCGCACTGTTCGCGTCTGACGCAGGCGCAGACCGATGCATGGCTAAGCCAAGTCAACGCTGAACTCGCAGATGGCGACCTTGATGCGCCTGTACTACCGGATGCGATGCCTCGTTCCACCGCGGCATGCGTACCGTGCGCTGTATCTCCCGCCGCTGTTACGTTGCGTTCTCCCGATTCCCCTCGCGCTTCGCCGCGCCCCAGCGGCATTGCGGACCTGTCCGCAAGCGTCACCCGTGCGGCCTTCGATGCCGCAATCGACACCATTCATCAGGCGCTGCGTGCCGGAGACAGTTATCAGGTCAACTACACGTTCCGGTTGGCATTCGGTGTCTATGGCGATCCCGTTGCGCTGTATTGCCAATTGCGTCAACGGCAGCCAGTGGCATTCGGCGCATTGATCCGCACCCCTGCAAGCTGGGTGCTGTCTGTTTCTCCCGAGCTGTTCGTCCGCCATGACGATGGCGTGCTGTCGGCCAAGCCGATGAAAGGTACGGCCGCGCGCATACCGCACGATCCGGAGGCGGATCAAGCGGTGGCGCGTGCGCTGCAGGCTGACGAGAAAAATCGCGCCGAGAACGTCATGATCGTCGACTTGCTGCGCAACGATCTCGGACGTATCGCGTCCGTAGGCAGCGTGCGGGTGGATCGCTTGTTTGACGTCGACGCCTGGCCATCCGTATGGCAAATGACGTCAACGGTGCGTGCCGAACTGGCGCCTGGCAAGCGCTTCCCCGATGTGTTGCGGGCGTTGTTCCCGTGCGGCTCGATTACGGGTGCGCCCAAACATGCCGCGATGGCCCTGATTCAGCAGATTGAGACAACGCCGCGCGGACTTTACACCGGTGCCATCGGCTGGATCGATCCACCGTCCGGGCCGCCAGTGAATCTCGCGGATGCAGCGAAGCACCGATGTGGTGATTTCTGTCTTTCGGTGGCGATTCGCACCATCACCATCGATGACCCACAAACGGGTGACCGAGGCGCGAATGACGGCCTGTTGCCGGCCCGCGCCGGAATTGGCGCGGGAATCGTGCTGGACAGCCTTGCTGCCGACGAATATGCCGAATGCTGGCTGAAGGCGCGTTTTCTTACCGGTGCGGATCCGGGATTTGCGTTATTCGAAACCATGGCGTTGACCGTGGCGACTGACCTTGCCAAGACCGTCTCGCTTTTGCCTGGAAGGGACACCAACGCACGACCGGTAGCGGCACGCGTTGCGGCGCTGACTTGCGCCATGCCGTTTCTGCCGCGCCATCTCGCCCGACTGGAAAAGGCCGCGGAACGACTGGGGTTCGATTGGTCGATCGATCGGGTATTGGCGTCGATTGAGACGCAACTCAAAGCGGTCTTGGCGGTTGCGTCATCCGCACCGTCGCATACGGTATCCGCATCCGCGCCAACACCCACGAGCACGTCCATGTCATTGGACCGCTTCGTGCCAGAGGCGACATTCGCGCCGACGCATCGTGTCCGACTCGCCTTGTCTAAGGACGGTACGCCGGTTTGCACGATCGCGCCGCTGGCGCCGTTGGGCGCGGAACCCGTCGGCTTGCTTCTGGCAGTCGACCATGGTCATGCACCGGTTCGCGCCGATGATTTTCTGTTGCGTTTCAAAACCACCGCACGCGGGCATTACGACACGGCATGGCAGGCCGCGGTGACGCAAGGCGCGTTCGATATGTTGTTCGAGAATACCTCGGGTGAGTTGACCGAGGGCGGCCGCAGCACCGTGTATGTGAAATTGGACGGCCACTGGTACACACCGCCCGTGCATTGCGGGCTACTGCCGGGCGTCTTTCGTGGCGCTATCCTTGACGGCGTTGTGCCGGGGGTGCCGCTCGTCCGCGAGCGGGTCCTCCGACGCGACGACCTGGCCCGCGCGGAAGGCTATGCATTATCGAACGGTCTGCGCGGCTGGATAACCGCATCCATCCAGCGTTGATGGCCGATGTGCGACGGCGCATGCCGTGGCGCGACGCGATCCAAGGCGGAACGATATTGCCCGGAAGGTCGGCCAATGGGTGCGGTGATCGGATTGATCTCCTCCGATCACCGCACCGGCGTATCAGAATGTATGTTCCTCAGCCGGAAACTGTATGTCCTTGACGGCTTGCACATACGCCGCAACGCCCGCTGCGATCGACGGTTCACCGGAGACGAAATCACGAACGAAACGCGGACGCTTGCCGGGAAACACGCCGAGCAAGTCATGCAGCACCAGCACCTGGCCGGAGCAATCGGGACCGGCGCCAATACCGATCGTCGGCACGGCGAGCGCATCGGTCAGTTCCGCTGCCAATACCGCCGGCACGCCTTCGATGACGATCAATTGCGCGCCGGCATCTTGCAAGGCCTGGGCGTCGTCCTTCATCGTCTGCGCCCCTTCGATCGTGCGGCCCTGGATCTTGAATCCCCCCATGGTATGTACCGATTGCGGCATCAGGCCGATATGCGCGCAGACCGGCACTGACCGCTCCACCAGAAAGCGCACCGTGTCGGCGAGCCACGCGCCGCCTTCCAACTTGACCATCTGCGCCCCTGCTCGCAACAGCGTTACCGACGATGCAAAGGCATCGGCGGGTGTGCCGTAGGTGCCGAAGGGCAGGTCGGCGATGATCAACGGCCGCGAGGCGCCACGGGCGACGCAGCGGGTGTGATAGGCGATGTCGTCGAGCGTCACAGGCAACGTGGTGGCATGTCCCTGCAGGACGTTGCCTAGCGAGTCACCAATGAGCAACACATCCACGCCCGCCTGTTCTAGCAGCGCCGCGAAGCTGGCGTCGTAACACGTCAGCATGGCGATCTTTTCGCCGGCGTCCCGCATGGCCTGCAGCGCGGGCACCGTGATGGCGCGGCGTTCGGTGGACTGTAGGTAACTCATAAGGACCCTTTGACAAAAAATTCGCGTGGCCCGCGCATCCGGTGGATATGGTCGAGCAGCAAGGCGAGATCGGCTTCATCCTCGGCGGGAGCCATGTTCTCGGCGTTGACCGTCAACAACGGTGCGGCCTCGTAGTGATAGAAAAACTGGTTATAAGCGTCACACAGAGCGCGCAAATAGGCATCCGACATCTGCAGTTCAACGCCGCTGCCGCGTTTCTGGATTCGCGCGAATAAGGCTTCGGGGCTCGCCTGCAGGTAGATCACCAGATCCGGCACCGGCGATGGGTTCGGCAATTGCGCGGCCAGTCGCTGGTAAAGGGCAAATTCTTCCGGATCGAGATTGAGTTCCGCATACAACGCGTCTTTTTCCGGCAGGAAATCGCTGATTACCGGCCCCAGTCCCGCCAGGGTGCCACTGGCCGTACCTATGATCGATCCTGACGTTCCCAACGCGGCGGCGCTGGACGTCATACCCTGCCCACCGCCGGGTCCCACACCCACCGCCGCGTGCTTCAAACCGGCAGCCAAACGGCGTCGCTCCAACAAGAAGTGCTGTTGTACAGCCAACGCATGCCGTGCCGGGTCACGATAGAAGCGTTCCAGGAACGGATTGGCATGCGGCTGTTCGAACACCGGTGTCATCGCCCATTTTTCGGCAAGCACCTTTGCGAGTGCGCTTTTGCCTACTCCCACCGGACCCTCGATCACCACATAGCCATAGCGGGGCCGCCCTTCGGCGTCTACCGGCCATTCTGGTGCCGTGACCGGCCGCGACGGCGCGGTGATCGGCAGGTCGGCAATACTGTTGACGCCGATGATCGTGTCCGGTGGCAGGGCGTCCGGCTCGAGGCTTGAATGCGCGCCTATGGGCTCACCGGCCGCGCGATCGGCACCGCTGGCGGAATAGGATGACAATGGCGCTGGTGCAAATCGAGATCGGTTCATCGGCGACGAAAAGAGGGTGGAAGGGTGACCGTCAGGCAATGGGGTCGGGCACCGGGTAAATGGGTTGCGGACAGGCGATCATGTGATCGAGCGGCGCACCTTAGACAGGGTCGGGCGGCGAACACAGCGAGGCGGACGGTATCCTGCACTGGCACGTCGCGACGATGTCGATGCGTTGGTCGCTCACCGCCGCGAGGAAGTCCGCCGCGCGCCCCTTGCCAGGCACGACGACATCGCCGTCGAGTTCCAATAAAGGCTGCAGCGCGAACGCCCGCTCCGTCAATCGTGGGTGCGGAATTGCCAGGTCCGGCTCGTCCAGGCATACGTCGCCGTACAGCAGGATATCGACGTCCAGCGTCCGTGGGGCGTTGTGATAGGGCCGTTCACGACCGAATTCGTGCTCGATGCCCTGGCACAATTCGAGCAAGAAGCGGGGCGGCAACAAGGTGCCTATCGCCACGACAAGATTCAGGTAATCGCCCCCGCTTGCATCGATCGGGGCGGAGCGATAGAGGCTCGACTTGCCGAGCACGATGATGCCCGGCCGTTGCGCCAGCGCAATGACCGCGTCTTTCAGCGACTGTCTCGCGTCGCCGAGATTGGCACCCAGTCCCAGATAGGCAACTGTCATAGCGTAAGACCGTTACAAAGTGCGTGTTACACCGTTGGGGTCGGGACATCGGCACTACCATCACCTTCCTGGCCGCCGTCCTGCCTGCCCTGCCCACCGCGTCGCCGCCGACGTCGCGGTCGAGCACGGGAACCGGCTTCACGCGGGCCGTTGTTCAGCAACGCCTCGCGTGCCTCGAAGTCGCCTGTAATGAAATCGGTCCACCATTGACCCAATGCAGCCTCGATCTCTTCCGATTCACACCGCAACAAGAAGAAATCATACGCCGCTCTGAATTTCGGGTGTTCGAGCAGTTTCAAGGCACTACGGCCGGCGCGCTTTTCCAGGCGCGGCTGCATCCCCCAGATTTCCTTCATATCGGTGACGAACCGCCGCTGGATCGCCAGCTTGCCGGTCTGCGCATTCATCACGTCGTCCATGGCGCGATGCAAGGCCGGGATGGGCAGTTCGCCCGCGGTTGTGTACTGTTTCCAACTGCGCAGCGTTTCATGCCATAGCAACGCCGCGAACAGGAAGCCCGGTGACACTGGTTTGCCCGCGCGGATGCGCTGGTCCGTGTTGGTCAAGGACAACGTGATGAATTTCTCGCTGACCGGCTCGGACAGTGCCGACTCCAGCATCGGCAACAGATGCTGGTTCAAACCTTCGGCGCGCAACTTCGTCAGGCATGCCAGAGCGTGACCGGACAGCAGCAGCTTCAGCATTTCATCGAAAATGCGCGCGGCCGGCACGTTGTTCAACAAATCCGCCATGGCCGCGATCGGCGCCCGCGTGGCGGGCTCGATATCGAAACCGAGCTTTGCCGCGAACCGCACCACGCGCAACATCCGCACCGGGTCCTCGCGATAGCGCGTCTCCGGGTCGCCGATCATTCGCAGCGTGCGCGCGCGCATATCGTCGATGCCGGCGTGGTAGTCGAGCACCGTCCGGCTCGACGGGTCGTAGTACATCGCGTTGATCGTGAAGTCCCGACGGCGTGCGTCTTCATGCTGCTCGCCCCAGACGTTGTCGCGCACCACGCGACCACTGGCATCCACGGCATGCAGGCGGCGATCCGGGTCCTCGCGGCGTCGACGGCCGCGCCGGTCGCCGCCGCGTCCACCTTGTGCCACCGGGCCACGCGCGCTGTCCTGCCCACGGTAACCGATCGTGTTCCCGTTCACATCGTCTGCATGCACGTCCGGATCGGCGTCGTCCCCATCATCCTCGGCCTGTCCGTGCGCGTCACCGTCGTCGTGTTCATGGTCGCTATCTACACGGCGCTTCGGCGCAACTTCGGCCCGGGCCATGTCGCGTCGTCCCGTCTCGGCGGCAGCGGCAACGATCGAGGCATCTGCTGCCGCCGCCGCGGCGCTGTCGGCGGCAGCGGTCTCGGGTGTTGTCGCCGGATCCACCATGGCGCGGAACGTGGATACCTCGATGATCTCCATGCCGAACTGCACGTGCACGATTTGGAAGCGTCGGCCGATGATACGGGCGCGACGGAACAAGCGCTGAACCTGCTCCGGTGTGGCGTCCGTGGCGACGTCGAAGTCTTTAGGCGCGACGCCGAACAACAGATCGCGCACGGCACCACCGACGATAAAGGCGCGGAAACCGGCTTGTTGCAGCGCATCGGTGACGCGTACCGCATTGCGGGAAATCAGCGACGGGTCGATACCATGGACGTCGGCAGGAATGACGACCGGCACATCCGGCGTGACGAGAGACGCGGGCGTATCGGATTTTTTTCGATCCCCGGCCGGTTGGACATCGCGGGCCGGTCTGCGGCTTCCCGCGCCGCCACGCGATATGGCCGCGGCGTCGGAGCGAGCGGCAGGCGCCAACACGGCGTCCGGGCGCGCGCTCATGAGGTGGCCACTGTTCGCGCGAATCGACCGGGCACGGCGAGCGACACCGGCACCGTCGCTACGCGTCGTGGCCGCCTGCGCTGCGTCGCCAGCAGCGCTGTCGGCGGTCTCGGTGTGCGCCACCACCTTGCGCGCGGCACGTTCGCGGCCGCGTGCGGCAGAGCCCGGGGCACCTTGCGCCGGAGCCGTGCCGCGCGAGCGCGACCGTGCCGGGGTGTCCGTCGATGCGGGATCGTGTGCCGGATCGGTCGGCGCCGCGGAATCCGCTTCCGCGGTGGTGGGCAGTGCGTCTTCCGGACGGCCCAGCAGTTTTTTAATAAATTTTGTAATCACGTCAATTAAAGAGTTCGAGGATGCGCCAGCCGTGAGCGGTCGCATGCGCGCGCAACGTCTCGTCCGGGTTCGTCGCAACGGGGTCGCTGACCTCCAGCAACAGCGGCAGGTCGTTACGCGAATCGCTGTAGAAAAAGGTCCGCGAAAAATCGCCAAGTGTCTTGCCTTGATCGGCCAGCCAGCTATGCAGTCGTGTGATCTTGCCCTCTCGGAAACTCGGCACGCCGACGATCTCGCCGGTGTAACGACCGCGCGGCGCATTGTTTTCGGTCGCCAGATCGATGGCGATGAGGTTATCCACGCCCAGGGCCTGCGCGATCGGCCGGGTGACGAATGCGTTGGTGGCCGTGATCACGCAGCACAGGTCTCCCTGCGCCTGGT
Source organism: Robbsia andropogonis (assembly GCF_000970345.1). Taxonomy (GTDB): domain Bacteria; phylum Pseudomonadota; class Gammaproteobacteria; order Burkholderiales; family Burkholderiaceae; genus Robbsia; species Robbsia andropogonis. Next base: position 110,709 of record NZ_LAQU01000013.1, read on the forward strand.
GCGAATGCACGAGTTCCCGCGCACTGGGTAGTAGCTGTGGACCGATCACCTCGGTCATGAAGCGTGCGTGCCAGGCATCCAGTTCATCACGCGAATGCCGCGTCAACGGGGCGAGCGCAACTCGCAGGTACGCGTGAATATCGAGGCAACCGTTCTTGTAGTCTTCATAGAATCGCTCGTTGTCCCGTTGGAATTGCACCGGGTCGACCAGCCCGAGCTGAATCATGAAGCGTCCCCACGCATGATCGCTGTCTGTGGGGATCAAGGTGTGGTCGAGGTCGAATAAGGCGAGTCGGGTCATGGAATGTGATTCTACTTGATGCGGCCCGTGCGAGTTCGCGCGGAATGGGGGGAGGGGGGCGGTTTTGGCGTCGGGACCGGCGTGTCGACGGTCGGCGCCAAGATGCCATCGGGTGCATCGGCCAGCATCGCGCGCAGCAGGGGCAGTGTGATGGCGCGCTTACGTTCCAGTGCGAATTGCCCTAGCGCGTCGAGCAGTCGTTTCAGGCTCGGCATGTCGCGCTGGTAGTGGTGCAGCAGGTGGGGCGGGACGTCGGGCGCCAATGCAAAGCCGCGGTCGCGGGCGGCAATCTGCAGGGCGGAGATCTTCTCGTCGTCGTTCAGCGGCGCCAGACGGTAGACCAGTCCCCACCCAAGCCGCGTGCGCAAGTCGTCGCGAATGGTCAGGCCGCGCGGCGGGGCCGCGCCAGTGGCGACAAAGGCGACCTTCGGGTCCGCCTGGATTTCGTTGAACAGATTGAAGACCGCGATCTGGCGTGCCGGCGGCAGCCGATCGCAGTCGTCGATCGCGTAAAGCAGCACGTGGGAATCAAAGCCGAAGCTCGACAAGGGGCTTTGCGGGGTCAGCAGTCGTACCCGTTGCCGGGCCGCGCCTGCTGGCGCGTCGGCGGTGTCGATCGCATCGCACAAGGCATGCAGCAGATGACTGCGGCCGCTGCCGGATTCACCCCAGACGTAAAACACGCGGTCATCGGTGGCGCGGGCAAACCCCGGCCGTTGGAGATCGGGTGTGGCAAACACGCTACGGCGCAATTGTTGCAAGCGACTGATCAGTTCCGCGTTCGGTCCGGCAATGAAATTGTCGAACGTCGCCGGTGGTGGTGTTCCCAGATCGAGCAGCAACTGGCGGCTGATGGGAGGCGATGTCCCCGAGGGGGCGATCGCGACGTCGGTCTCGCGAACGCCCGGCGTCGGCTGACGCGTGCCGGCCTGACCGGACGGCAAAGGGCGCGTCAAGACCCTTCTCCGGTCCGCGTGCGCGGACCTGCATCGGCCGCGCACAGGGCGCGGCCGCGGAGGCGGCGGCGAAACGACAGCAAATTCATCGGGGAATCCATCGGGCGGCAGCCTGCATGGGGTAAAATCCGCATTTTACCGAACCTGCCGCGAGCAGACGGTGTCCTTTCACGATGCCATGCGATTTTGCATGTGCTTTTCTCCCGCTTTTTCGTCATGAATGAACCGAAAGACCTTCCCGTGAACGCTTCCGCCTCTGGTCTGTCCTACCGCGACGCGGGGGTCGACATCGACGCGGGCGACGCGTTGGTCGATCGTATCAAGCCGTTGGCCAAGCGCACGATGCGCGAAGGCGTCCTGAACGGTATCGGTGGTTTTGGCGCGCTGTTCGAAATTCCGAAGCGCTACAAGGAGCCGGTACTCGTCTCCGGCACCGATGGCGTGGGCACCAAGCTGCGCCTGGCATTCGAGCTGAACCGTCACGATACCGTGGGCCAGGATCTCGTCGCGATGAGCGTCAACGATATCCTCGTGCAGGGCGCCGAGCCGCTTTTCTTCCTCGACTATTTTGCCTGCGGCAAGCTGGATGTCGATACGGCCGCACGCGTGGTCGGTGGCATCGCCACCGGTTGTGAGTTGGCCGGTTGCGCGCTGATCGGCGGGGAAACGGCGGAAATGCCGGGCATGTATCCCGACGGTGAATACGATCTGGCCGGTTTCGCGGTAGGTGCGGTGGAAAAGAGCAAGATCATCGACGGCCGTGGCATCCAGGCAGGTGACATCGTGCTGGGTCTTGCATCGAGTGGCATCCACTCGAATGGCTATTCGCTGGTCCGCAAGATCATCGAGCGCGCGCAACCGGATCTGGATGCGGATTTCGATGGCCGCTCATTGGCCGACGCGCTGATGGCGCCCACGCGCATCTACGTGAAGCCGGTGCTGAGCCTGCTGCAACAGGTCGATGTCAAGGGGATCGCCCATATCACTGGCGGCGGCCTGGTCGAGAACATTCCGCGAATTCTGGCGGAAGGCCTGACCGCTGAACTCGATCATCGCGGCTGGCCGCTGCCGCCGCTATTCGGCTGGCTGCAAAAGCACGGGGGCGTGGCCGATGCGGAAATGCATCGCGTGTTCAACTGTGGGATCGGCCTGGTGATAGTCGTCTCCGCCCAAGACGCGGCGAAAGCCAGCGCGGCGCTGTCGGCCGCCGGTGAAGTGGTCTGGCAAATCGGCGCGGTGCGTGCGCGTGCCGCGGGCGAGGCTCAGACCGTCGTTATTTAAGTCGGTCCGGGAAAAAAGGGGCGCGATGAGGTCTGAACTGACCCCATCGCGCCCCTTTTTTATTGGTTCGCTTCTCGTACCGTCGTCACCCTTGATGAGGGAAAGGCGGGTGGCATCAATGTTCCGCCGCGGCGACGCGTAGTCGACCCAATGCGTCGATCACGGCATGGCTTGCAACGTCCACGATATCATCGCGGACGCAGTCGATCACCGTGCGTTGACCTATCTTTCTGAGCCAGGTCAACTGACGTTTGCACAATTGGCGCGTGGCGAAGATGCCTTTGTCGCGCATAGCCGGCCAGTCGTCTCGACCCTCCAGGTAGTCCCACGCCTGTCTATATCCGACGCACCGCATCGAGGCCAGGTCCGGATGCAGATCACCCCGCGCGTGAAGCCGCCGTACTTCGTCAATGAAACCGTGTTCCAGCATCGCATCGAAACGCTTTGCGATGCGATCGTGCAGGACGGCGCGATCGGATGGCTCCAGCGAGATCACGGTATAAGCGTTGGCGGGCGCCGGGGGCGTGGCGCCGCTGCGGCTCGCATCGGCGTTTGCATCCGCTTTTTGCCGGGCGAGCCAGTAGGACATCGTGTGGCCGCTGACCATCAGGATTTCAAGTGCGCGCTGGATGCGCTGGGCATCGTTGGGAGCAAGGCGTGCCGCGGTGTCTGGATCGTGTTGCGCAAGGCGGCGGTGCATGGCTGGCCAGCCATCGCGGGCCGCATCGGCGTCGAGTTGCGCGCGAATCGCGGCATCGGCCTGAGGCAACGCGGCAAGTCCTTGCGTCAGCGCATGGAAATACATCATCGTGCCGCCAACGATCACCGGCTGCGCGCCACGCGCGCGGATTTCGGTGATCAGGCGCAGGGCGTCGTCACGAAATTCGGCGGCCGAATAGGCTTGCCGCGGATCGCGGATATCGATCAGCCAATGCGGGATGTCGGCGCGCTCGGCGATACTCGGTTTCGCCGTGCCGATGTCCATGTCCCGAAACACCAGCGCGGAGTCCAGGCTGATCAATTCGACCGCGCGACCAGATGCGCGCTCATGACGCGCGACGGCCAACGCGGTCGCGGTTTTGCCGGAGGCGGTAGGTCCCAATACGCAGACGACCGGGAGGGAGGCCGAGGCTGCCGTCATTGACCACGCATGAAAAGACGGTCCAGGTCACCGATGGTCAACTGATACCAGGTCGGGCGTCCATGATTGCACTGGTCGGCGCGTTCGGTTGCTTCCATCGCGCGCAGCAACGCGTTCATCTCGTCGAGCGTCAGGCGACGATTGGCCCGTACCGCGTGATGGCAGGCCAACGTGCCGAGCAACGTGTGTTGATGCTCGGTCAGCACGCGCGACCCGCCCCAGGCGTGCAGATCGGCGATCAGCGCCCGGGCGAGTGACGCCAGATCGGCTTCCTTCAGGAGCGCCGGGACCGATCGGATCGCCAGAGTGGTTGGCGAGATGGGGGCGATATCGAAACCAAGCGCTTCCAGCGTCTCCCGGTTTTCCTCGACCGTGCCCACCTCGACCGGATCGGCAGGCATCGATACTGGAATCAGCAAGGGCTGTACGGCAATGCTCCGGTTCGCCAGCGCGGTCTTGAATTGCTCGTACAGGATGCGTTCATGCGCCGCGTGCATGTCGACGATCACGAGTCCACGCCCGTTTTGCGCGAGCACATAGATGCCATGCACCTGTCCGAGCGCGAAACCGAGCGGATGGGCATCGTCATCGTCCCAGTCGCTGGCGTCACCGCCCACTCCGGCCAGTCCCGGACCCGTGTAAAGGGGCGACCCGGCTTGCGCCTCTGTGTCGGTTCGCGCGGTCGCCGAGCCTGCCTGGTAGGATGCCCCCGCCTCTCCTGCGAACAGCGGCGACGCCGGACGCCATCGAGGATCGTCGCCGTGTCCGCTGATGCCTTCCGCGCTGGCGCCGGTACGCGCGTCACCCGTGCCGTCGGCACCCTCGGTATCGTCGCGTCGGCCGAACAAGGCGCCGTAGTACGAAGCGGTCGCACCGGCGTCCGGCGTGCCGAAACCGCCTCGGACACCACCGGCGCCGCCGCCGTAATACTGGCCCGTGCCACCGCCTTCGGCGCCAAGGCGGCCGATCGGCAACGACGCTTGCCGGGTCGGTTGGAGCGGCGCGGATGACCGCCACGCCGGCATCGTCTGCGCGACATTACTGGCGTCGCCGCTGGTGGTCGCGTCGTCTCCCTTTGCCGCAAGGCCATCGGGGCCGATGACCGCGGCATGGCCACCGTGCGTCGTGTCGGGCGATTGTCCCGCGTGACGCGCCAACGCTCTCTGTACCGAATGAAAGACGAACTGGTGAATCGATCGCGAGTCGCGGAATCGTACCTCTATCTTCGACGGATGCACGTTCACATCGACGGCTTCGGGTGGCAGATCCAGGAACAGGCAGTACGCGGGAAAGCGATCACCGTGCAGCACGTCCTCGTACGCCGCGCGCACCGCATGGTTGAGCAGGCGGTCGCGGACAAAGCGGCCGTTGACGAAGAAATACTGTTGATCGGCACGCGTACGGCTGGTCGTGGGCAGGCCGGCGCACCCATAGACGGCGATCGGCCCGGCTACCTCGTCCACCGGCAGGAATGCGCGACTGAACGCCTCGCCCATCACCGCGCCGACACGCTGCACCGGTTCGGCGGCATTCCAATGCTCGACGGCGCGACCGTTGTGCAGTACCGAGATGGCGACGTCCGGCCGTGACAACGCCGCGCGGCGGACCATTTCCAGGCAATGCCCGAATTCCGTTTGCTCGCTTTTCAAGAACTTGCGGCGCGCGGGTGTATTGAAGTACAACTCGCGGACGTCGATGACGGTGCCCTGGCCACCTGCCGAAGGCGCGATCACGCCGGTATCGGCATCAATCCGCGTGGCGTGCGGGGCGGCGGCGGTCCGACTGGCGATGCTTACCTGCGCGACTGACGCGATGGACGCCAGCGCTTCGCCGCGGAACCCGAGCGTGGCGACGGATTCCAGCTCCGACAACGATCGGATTTTGCTCGTGGCGTGTCGCATCAGCGCGAGCGGCAGTTCGTCGGCGGCAATACCGCCGCCATCGTCGGTGATGCTGATGCGTTTGACGCCGCCGCCTTCCAGCACCACGCGCAGCGACGTAGCGCCGGCGTCGAGCGCATTTTCCAGCAGTTCCTTGACGACCGACGCCGGCCGCTCGACGACTTCGCCCGCGGCAATCTGACTGATGAGCTGATCTGGCAAGGCACAGATCGGACGGGCGGCTTGCCGCCCACGCCGGGGGCCGGGCGCCGTTTCGGCAACAGGCAGCGGTGCGCCGACGCCAAGGGAGTCGGCATCGAGATCGGGGGTGTGGGCTTGATTCAAGGTTAACGCGGTGTTAACGAACGATGCGGAAAACGAGGCAGGATCAGGTCCGCGCGGCGCGATGGCTGTGTGGCCGATAGCGCATCGGACTTTGACGAATTATAGCGACAATACCGGACGTCACCGGCGAATCCATCGGCGTGCAGGGTGATTCCGGTATGATGTTCTGCGCCAAGATGGCGTCAACCGACCCAACCACAAGGAAAGACGATTTGGATACCGTTCTGCAATTCGCCGGCATGATTCTTCATATCGACAAATTCCTGGGGCCTTTCATCGCGAACTACGGCGCCTGGGTCTATGCAGTCTTGTTCCTGATCGTATTCTGCGAAACGGGCCTGGTCGTTTTTCCCTTTCTCCCCGGTGATTCGCTGCTGTTTATCGGGGGGGCGTTCGCGGCCAGTGGTGCGATGTCATTGGGCACCCTGCTGGTGTTGCTGGTTGTTGCGGCGGTACTCGGCAATACCGTCAACTATATGATCGGCAGCGCGATTGGACCGAAGGTGTACGAGTCGAATTGGCGGTTCCTGGACCGTACGGCGTTGCAACGGACGCATGGCTTCTACGAACGCCACGGCGGCAAGACCCTGGTGCTGGCCCGCTTCGTACCCGTCGTGCGGACGTTTGCGCCGTTCGTCGCCGGTGTGTCGGGAATGAGCGTGGCGCGATTCCAGTTGTTCAATATCCTGGGCGCGCTGTTCTGGGTGGTGTTGCTGGTGGTGTGCGGTTATTTCTTCGGTAACCTGCCGTTCATCCGTCAGTATCTGAACGTGATCGCATTGGTGGGTGTCTGCGCGGCCGTCGTGCCGGTTGCGTTGGGTGGCCTGTACAAGATGCTGCGTCAAAAGCGTGGAACGCCTTGCGCGACCGACTCGTCGCGCAAGGCGTAAGCCTTGATTCGACGCATGACTGCGCGGCGGCTTATACCACGGTGTTCTTCGCCAACGGCGGGTGCGCCGCCAGGTATTTCTTGATGCCGCGCAGAATGGCCGAGGCCATCTCATCGCGATAGCCATCGGTCTTAAGCTTGGCTTCCTCATCCGGATTGCTGATGAAGGCGGTCTCCACCAGCACCGACGGGATATCCGGTGACTTCAACACGGCGAAGCCGGCTTGTTCGACATTGCGGCTATGGAGTTTGTTGATCCCGCCAATCTCATTGAGCACGTAATCGCCGTATTTCAGACTGTCGCGGATTTGCGCCGTCGTCGACATGTCGAGCAAGGCACGCGTCAGCGCGACGTCCTTGGTACCTGCCGGTACGCCGCCAATCTCGTCGGACGCGTTTTCCCGATTGGCCATCCACCGCGCCGCGGCACTGCTGGCCCCATGTTCCGATAAGGCGAACACCGAGGAGCCGTTTGCGGCCGGTGTCGTAAAGGCATCGGCATGGATCGAGACGAAAAGATCCGCGCCGACGCGTCGGGCTTTTTGCGTGCGCACGTAAAGCGGTACGAAGAAATCGGCGTCGCGCGTCATCATCGAGCGCATGTTGGGCTCGTTATCGATCTTTTGCCGCAGTTTGTGCGCGATGTCGAGTACCACCGTTTTCTCATGCATGCCGGTCTGGCCGGTCGCGCCCGGGTCCTCGCCGCCATGACCCGGATCGATGGCAATCGTCAGCAGTCGTAGCGTCCTGGGTCCCGCCTTGGCCGGCCCCTTGAAACCGTAATTGTCGCGTTGCGCCAGTTCGGTCGGCGGTGCCGACTTCGGCAACGCGGCCTTGCCGCCACGCGATGTGATCGTGGGATCTGCCCCATCCGGCGAAAGCGGTTTCGCGTTGGCGAACGTCGAGGCCGATGGCGCAGTGGGTGGCGCGTCCGGCCGGGCCTGGTCCGCGTACTGGCGGAAGAACGCCTCGGTGTCGTCGTTCTGCGGCGATGACGGTCCTGATAGCGGGGCGCGGGGCGGATTGTTCCGCTGCGCCAATGCCTGCTCTTTCCCCTGCGTTTGTTTCAATAACGCCATCAACGGGTCGGGTGGCACGGCGGGATACAAATCCAGCACGAGCCGGTTCCGATAATTTCCCACCGGTGCCAACGTGAACGATTGCGGTTTCACCGCCCCTTTCAAATCGAATACCAGGCGCACGACGCGCGGTTGGTATTGGCCGACGCGGACATTCTGAATCTGCGGATCATTGGGCTGGATCTTCGCGACGAGGTCGCGCAGCGGTCGATCCAGATCGAGCCCCTGGAGGTCGACGACGAGCCGATCCGGGCTGGCGAGAATCTGCTGTTGAAACTCGAGCTTCTGGTCCGATTCGATCGTGACACGGGTGTAGTCCTGCGCAGGCCAGACGCGGACGGCCAGCACGGACGACGCATGCGCGAGACGCGGCACGGCAAGTCCGAGCATGGCGGTGGAAGCGCCTGCTTGCAGGACCTTGCGGCGACTCCAGCCACTGGCAGCGCCGGCGGCGGACTCGATCGATCGGAAAGGCTTGATCAGCATTTGGAGAAGAATCTGAAGAAAAACGCGCTAGTATCTGTTTTGTAAGAAAACTTTATTGCGCTTGTTGCGGTTATCTTGCCAGAATCCAGCGAGAATGTGCGGATTGCGTGTTGCCCGTTCAGCCTGTCTGTGTAACGAAAAGTGACGTTTGGGCCGCGACTGATGCGATGTGAAGTTGGACGGGGGGTTGAGATGCGGGCAATCTGGCGTGGAAACATGGCGGGCGGGATCAACCCTTCGCGACGATAGACAGGCAGGCCGCTCCGAGCGGGCTCGTGGCCTGTGCATCAAGCGTCCGCGGTGAACCGTGATCCAACGGCGAGGCGTTGATCTCGCTTCTGTCATCGCTTATCGGGTCCGCATCGCAAGCGGCGGTATCCGGCGCAGCGGCCGGGTCGGTCTCGACGCGCAATGTCAGGATCAGGTCCGGAGTTGGCAGGACGCCCGCCGCCTGAGACGGCCATTCGATCAGGTTCAACGCACGGGCAGCCAGGTAATCATCGAAACCGGCTTCACGCCATTCGTCGGGATCGGCAAAACGGTAGAGGTCGAAGTGGTGGATATGCAACGTGTGCGGAACGGGTGTCGCGCGTGGCACGGCATACGGTTCGACCAGCGTATAAGTGGGGCTGCGCACCCGGCCGGTGTGGCCCAGCGCCCTTAGCACGCCGCGGACGAAGGCGGTCTTGCCCGCGCCGAGGTCTCCTACGAGATGCACCTGTAAGCCTGTCTCGGGCTGCAGCCCGCTGAACGCTGCCGATGCGTCGCCCGCGCTGCCCGGTGCATCATCGGTGATCGACATGCTCGGGGTGGGGCTGTCGTGCGGGGCATCGGTATCCGCCAGACCTGAGGCGGTAGTCGGAAGAGGGGACAAGGCGGTGGCGAAGACGGATGCGAAACGCGCGGCCAGCGCCGCCGTGGCGGCTTCATCGGACAAGACGAACCGGTGCGTGGATGACATGCCGGTGCGATCCGCTGGACCGGCGCTGGTCGCGGCACTATTCACCGGGTCGTCGGCCGCATTGGCGGGAAGGTGGGGTTTCGGATCTGGCACGGTGGGACGAGCGGGCATTGCGTAAAATGGCGACGATGAGTGCGATGGTAACCCCGCCCGGTCCGGGCGCAGAGAACGTGGACGCGATGCCAGGCGCGGCGAGCCCCGGCACGTCCGTCGCCGCCAACGGTCCGCCCGATGCTGCGGCCCTGGCGCGCCTTGCCGCGCAGGTCAAGACGTGGGCCCATGAATTGGGTTTCGACGCGGTTGGCATCAGCGATATCGATCTGCGTGATGCGGAGCCGGGTCTGTTGGCGTGGCTGGCGGCGGGGTTCCATGGGCAGATGCATTATATGGAAAAACATGGTCTGAAGCGTGCCCGTCCTGCCGAGTTGGTGCCGGGTACGCAACGGATCATCAGCGTACGACTGCCGTATCTGCCGGCAGGCCTCGGTGACGACTGGCGTGTGGAGGAGGTACGTCGACTCGACGATCCGGACGCGGCGGTGGTGTCGGTCTATGCGCGGGGCCGCGATTATCACAAGGTGATGCGGCAACGGCTGCAGCGGCTCGCTGACCGTATCGGCGAGGCCATCGGCCCGTTCGGCCATCGCGTCTTCACGGATTCCGCGCCGGTCATGGAAGTTGAACTGGCGCGTCGCGCCGGGGTTGGCTGGCGTGGCAAGCACACGTTGTTGCTGGCCCGGGATGCCGGCTCGTTCTTTTTCCTGGGCGAGCTGTATCTCGACATTCCGCTGCCGGTGGACCGCGCGACACCTGACGCCGACGACGCATCTTCCATTGATGGCGCGCATTGTGGCGCATGCCGTCGCTGTCTGGATGCCTGCCCGACCGGTGCTATCGTCGCGCCGTTTCGGCTGGATGCGCGCCGTTGCATTTCGTATCTGACCATCGAATTCGAGGGCAGCATTCCGGAAGCGATGCGCCCGGCGATGGGCAACCGCATTTACGGATGCGACGATTGCCAGACCGTCTGTCCATGGAATAAATTCGCCAAACGCGCCGATACGCCGGATTTCGATAGCCGTAACGGTTTGGACAGCAGTCGCCTGATCGATTTGTTTGCCTGGACCGAAACGGATTTCGACACGCGGCTGAGCGGCAGTGCGATTCGGCGTATCGGCCATGCGCGCTGGTTGCGCAATATCGCGGTGGCGCTGGGCAATGCGGTGCGCGTGACGCCCCCAGGAGGGGCGCGGCAGCGTTTGTGCGATGCGTTGGCGCGGCATGCCGACCATCCGGATGCGGTGGTGCGGGAGCACGTCGCGTGGGCCGCCGCGCAAGCGGACCTGCCGGCATCCATGGCAACGGCGGACGCGATCACGCGCACGACGGCGGCCCCGGCCGCGCAAGGAAAATGAGCATGGTGAGGACAGTCGAGACGGACGCCGCTAAATCAGTGTTGAAGAGAACGCCTAAGACAGCAACGAAGACAGCATCTGCAAAGCCGTCCGGCGATGACGTGGCGCCTCCGAGTTTGCCTGCGGCGCCGCGCAGTCTCGCGTTGATCGACGCGTTTTGCGATGCCTTGTGGCTGGAGCATGGGCTCGCAAAAAACACGCTCGAAGCGTATCGGCGCGATTTGCGTCTCTTCGCCGAATGGCTGGCCGCACATGGCGCGCCGCCGCTGGATGTCGCTGATGAGCCGGCGTTGACCGCCTATGTGGCCGCACGCGGCGATGGACGCGCGACATCCGCGAACCGACGGCTCGCGGCGTTCCGGCGATTCTATGCATGGGCGTTGCGAGAGCGGCATGTACAGCGCGATCCGACGCTGCGCCTCCGTGCCGCCAAGCGTCCGGCGCGTTTTCCCTCGACGCTGTCCGAGAAGCAGGTGGAAAGCTTGTTGGCGGCACCGGATGTCGACACCGATCTCGGGCTGCGCGATCGCACGATGCTGGAGCTGATGTACGCGAGTGGGTTGCGTGTCTCGGAACTGGTGAATTTGAAAACGGTCGAGATGGGACTGAACGAGGGTGTACTCCGCGTCTTCGGCAAGGGGTCGAAGGAACGTTTGGTGCCTTTTGGCGATGAGGCGCAGGAATGGCTGCAACGCTATCTGCGCTCCGCGCGTCCCGGTTTGTTGGGCGCCCGCAGCGCCAACGCATTGTTCGTTACCGCGCGTGGGGAGGGCATGACGCGGCAGGCTTTCTGGTATCTGATCAAGCGCTACGCGTTGCGCGCCGATATCCGCGGGCCGTTATCGCCTCACACCCTGCGCCATGCGTTCGCCACGCATCTGCTCGATCACGGCGCGGATCTGCGGGCGGTGCAGATGCTGCTCGGCCATGCCGATATTTCGACCACGCAAATCTATACGCACGTGGCGCGTGAACGCTTGCGGACGCTGCACGCGCGCCACCATCCACGGGGATAGCAGTGAAGAAGAAAGACCACGTATCGGAGACGCCCGCGACGCAGTTCCTGCGCAAGCACGCGGTGCCGTTCGAGGGGCATGCCTATGATTACGTCGAGCACGGCGGGACCGCCGAATCCGCGCGACAGCTCGGCGCCGATGAACACAGCGTGGTGAAAACGTTGATCATGGAGGATGAACGGGCGCAGCCGCTGGTGGTGCTGATGCACGGCGACTGCAAGGTGTCGACGAAAAATCTGGCGCGTCAGGCGGGGGCGAAGCGAATTGAACCGTGCAAGCCCGATGTGGCGTCACGGCATTCCGGCTATTTGGTAGGGGGCACCTCGCCGTTCGGCCTGCGCAAGGCCATGCCGATCTACGTGGAATCGAGCATCCTGTTGCTGCCACGCATTTTCATCAATGGCGGCCGTCGCGGGTATCTGGTAAGCCTGGCGCCGTCGGTTCTTACCACGGTACTTGCTGCCGCGCCGGTCGAGTGCGCGCTGTACGACACGGACTGACCGATCGGGGGCGCCATCGCGGCCTGCATTGCGAAGGTCAATAGCGCGACGCCGAGACGTGGCTCGACGGTCCCTGCGCTGATCGGGCAAACCCTTGCGGGCCGATTGCTTGCTGCCGCCGACGCGGTACAATCGCGGCGGTCCGTGGTTGTCCGTCAGGCATGACCCGGTCCGTTTTCCAGATGCTCCAGCGAGATCCGTCTTGATCAGCCAACTCATTGCCGTCGTGCTCAGCTATCTGCTGGGCTCCGTTTCATTTGCCGTCGTCGTCAGTGCGGCGATGGGATTATCGGACCCTCGCTCCTATGGGTCGGGTAACCCCGGCGCCACCAATGTGCTGCGCAGCGGCAATCGGAAGGCGGCAATTCTGACGCTGGTCGGGGATGCGTTGAAGGGCTGGCTGGCGGTCTGGCTCGTGAGCCTATGGGTGCACACGCATGGTTGGACTGCGCCGGATGCCCAGTGCGCGATTGCCGCTTCCGGCATCGCGGTCTTTGTCGGGCATCTCTGGCCGATATTTTTCCGCTTCCAGGGCGGCAAGGGCGTTGCCACCGCCGCCGGCGTCCTGTTCGCGATTCACCCGTTGTTGGGACTGGCGACGTTGGCAACGTGGCTGGTGATGGCCGCCGTGTTTCGCTATTCGTCGCTGGCAGCGTTGGCGGCAGCGCTGGCGGCGCCGTTTTATCACGCCTGGCTCTCGGGCGGTGCAAACCGCATCACGTGGGCCGTCGCGGTGATGAGCCTGCTGCTGATCTGGCGCCATAAAGCCAATATCACCAAGCTGCTCTCCGGCACGGAAAGCAAGCTGGGCGGCAAGAAGAAAACGTAATCAGTCGCGGAAGTTGTTGAAGTCGAGGGGGGTGTCCGTGATTTCCTTCTTCAACAGGGCGATGGTCGATTGCAGGTCGTCGCGCTTGCCGCCGGACACACGAACCGCATCGCCTTGAATGCTGGCCTGGACCTTGATCTTGCTGTCCTTGATCGTTTTCACGATCTTCTTCGCCAAGTCGCCGCTGACGCCTTTCTTGATCGTGATGACTTGCTTGACCTTGTCGCCGCCCACCTTCTCGATCTTGCCGTAGTCGAGGAAGCGGACATCCACATTCCGCTTGGCCATCTTCGACACCATGACATCCTTGACCTGACCGAGCTTGAAATCGTCATCGGCATGGACTGTCAGTTCCGTGTCCTTATGTTCCAGGCGTGAATCCGATCCCTTGAAGTCGAAGCGCGTCGAGATCTCCTTGTTCGCTTGTTCAACTGCGTTCTTCACTTCGATCATGTTGGCTTCGCAAACGACGTCGAATGTTGGCATGGTGCTTTACTCCTGATAGCGCTGATAGGGCTACCCGCGTTTCGAGATCGCGGGCCGTTATAATCTCTGACCGCGTCATTTTACCGTTGTCGGCCCGCCGGGCGATATGGCCCCCCCGATCGCGCCGCTCCACTGATCCCGTTTCCCGCCGATACGCCAATGTCCGTCGATGCTTCGCCCACCCCTTCCGCAGCCACTTCCGGCCACGCCACCGGGACCGTGGCGTCCAGCCATCCGGTGACGGGGGGGGATGCCACCGGCCAGGCCACGGCCGCGCGCCATGCACCGGTGCGGGACTGGTTGATACCGGACGTTGCCTTACGGCAATGGAATACGTTCGGATTCGATGTGCGCGCCCGTTTCGGCGCGACCGTCGACAGCGCGGACGCACTATGGGCGGTGTTGCGTGATCCACGGGTGGCCGGCCTGCCGGTCCACGTTCTCGGGGGGGGGCAGCAACATCGTGCTGACTGGCGACCTCGATGCGCTGGTCATCCGCATCGCCCTGCGCGGGCGGTCGATTGTATCCGCTTCGACTGCCACCGGGGTCGGGCATGTCGCGAGTGCGGCGTCGGCGCGCCCGCATGACGATCGGTCCGAAATCCATCCTGCGGCTGCCGACGTGGTCCGCGTCCGGGCCGGTGCCGGCGAGCCGTGGCACGCGTTTGTCGACTGGACGCTGGCGCAGCGGTGCCCCGGCCTGGAAAACCTGGCATTGATCCCCGGCACTGTGGGGGCCGCGCCGGTTCAGAACATCGGCGCGTATGGGGTCGAAATCGCCGACTTCTTCGACGTGCTGACCGCGATGGATCGCCATACCGGTGAAATCCGGGAATTCAACCGTGACGACTGCCGTTTCGACTATCGAGACAGCATCTTCAAGCAGACCGACGGTCAGCGCTGGATCATTCTCTCCGTGACGTTTGCCCTGCCTCGCCGGTGGACGCCCCGCCGTGCCTACGCGGATCTCGACCAGGTGCTGCAGGCGCGTCACTGCGCGATGCCAACGCCGCGGGACATCTTCGATGCCGTCGTCGCCGTGCGCCAAGCCAAATTACCCGATCCGGCCGTGATTGGCAATGCCGGCAGTTTCTTCAAGAATCCGGTGATCGACGCCGTGCGGCATGCCGCGTTGAAGGGCCGGGAACCGGACCTTGTGTCGTACGCCCAGGCGGACGGTGGGTACAAGCTGGCGGCGGGCTGGATGATCGATCGATGCGGGTGGAAGGGGCGAGGCCTTGATGCAGACAGTCCTGCCCGTGTTCATGACCGGCAGGCGCTGGTGTTGACCAACGCTGGCGGTGCGACCGGTAGCCAGATCATGGCGCTGGCCGAACGGATCGCCAACGATGTGGAGCGGCGTTTTGGCGTGCGCCTGGAGGCCGAGCCGCGGGTGCTCTAGGCACGCACGGATAAAAAAGTGGCCCGCCGACGCTACCGTCAGGCGGGCCTCTGCTTGTTCCGTGCCGGAATGCGTACGTGGTCAGAGCGCATGGGAATGCATCCCACGCCCCGACCGTCGATTGTCTTACCCGCGTTGACGACGGGCGTTTTCGGCGATCCGCATGCGCAACGCATTCAGCTTGATGAAGCCGCCGGCGTCAGCTTGGTTGTATGCGCCGCCATCGTCATCGAACGTGGCGATCGTCTTATCGAACAAAGTGTCCTTCGAATCACGCGCAACCACGGAGACGCTGCCCTTGTATAGCTTCAGGCGGACCCATCCGTTGACGTTCTTCTGCGTGTGGTCGATCAGCACCTGCAGCGCCACGCGCTCCGGGCTCCACCAGTAGCCGTTATAAATCAGCGATGCATAGCGGGCGAGCAGGTCGTCCTTCAGATGCGCCACTTCACGATCCAACGTGATCGACTCGATGCCGCGATGCGCCTTCAGCAGGATCGTACCGCCCGGCGTTTCATAGCAGCCGCGCGACTTCATGCCCACATAGCGGTTTTCAACCAGGTCCAGGCGGCCGATGCCGTGCTTGCCGCCCAGGCTGTTCAATTCCGTCAGGATCGCGGCCGGCGACAGGGCCTTGCCGTTGATCGCGACCGGGTCGCCGCCGACATATTCGATGTCGATGTATTCCGGTGCATCCGGCGCCTGTTCCGGTGAGACCGTCCAACGCCACATATCGGCTTCGGCTTCGTTTTTCGGGTCTTCCAGGTGACGGCCTTCGAACGAGATGTGCAGCAGGTTCGCGTCCATCGAATACGGCGCGCCGCCTTGCTTGTGCTTCATGTCGATCGGGATGCCGGCGTTTTCCGCGTAGGCGAGCAGTTTTTCACGCGACAGCAGGTCCCATTCCCGCCACGGCGCGATAACCTTGATACCCGGCTCCAGGCCGTAGTAGCCCAGTTCGAAGCGAACCTGGTCATTGCCCTTGCCGGTTGCGCCATGCGACACGGCTTCGGCGCCGGTGGCGCGAGCGATCTCGATCTGGCGCTTGGCGATCAACGGTCGAGCGATCGACGTGCCGAGCAGGTATTCGCCTTCGTAGATCGCGTTCGCGCGGAACATCGGGAACACGAAGTCGCGGACAAATTCCTCGCGCAGGTCATCGATGAAGATGTTTTCAGGTTTGATGCCGAGCTGCAGCGCTTTTGCGCGCGCGGGCTCCAGCTCTTCGCCTTGGCCGATGTCGGCGGTGAACGTGACCACTTCGGCATCGTAGTTGTCCTGCAACCACTTCAGGATGACGGAGGTGTCGAGGCCGCCGGAATAGGCGAGCACGACTTTCTTGATATCGCTCATGATGAACTCTTGACTGGCGCGGAACAGGAAAACCCGTATTCTGCCATTTTCCGCGCCTCTAGCCGGGGATTTTGCACGCATGACCCCGATGGCAGTACGGCGTCATGCGCGCGAAACGCCTCTGCCGGCGCGGCATTGATCAAAGGCGGGCCGAGCGGCTCGCCACTTGTATTAATGATTCAATTCGCCGAGCAGCAGGAATTCCATCAATGCCTTCTGCACGTGCAGGCGGTTTTCCGCCTCATCCCAGACCACGCTTTGCGGACCGTCGATGACCTCGGCGGTAACTTCTTCCCCGCGGTGCGCCGGCAGACAATGCATGAACAGCGCGTCCGGTGCGGCGACGGCCATCATTTCCGCGTCCACGCACCAATCGGCGAAGGCGGCCTTTCGGACATCGTTTTCCGCCTCGAAGCCCATGCTGGTCCAGACATCGGTGGTCACCAGATGCGCGCCACGGCACGCTTCCAGCGGATCGTCGATCAGCCGATAGCCGCCGACGGCGCCCGGCGCCGCCACGTCGCCGGCCAGCGCGGGGTCGAGGCGATAGCCAGGGGGCGTGGAGATATGGAGCGTAAAGCCGAGAATGCGCGCCGCATCAATCCAGGTATAGGCCATGTTATTGGCATCGCCAACCCAGGCCACCGTTTTGCCGCGAATCGTTCCACCGGTCTTCTCGTGGTAAGTGAAAATATCTGCCAGCACCTGGCACGGATGGTATTCCGTGGTCAGGCCGT
Source organism: Robbsia andropogonis (assembly GCF_000970345.1). Classification (GTDB taxonomy): domain Bacteria; phylum Pseudomonadota; class Gammaproteobacteria; order Burkholderiales; family Burkholderiaceae; genus Robbsia; species Robbsia andropogonis. Next base: position 127,766 of record NZ_LAQU01000013.1, read on the forward strand.
TGATGACCGGTACGCGAGAGTGCGCGGCAAAGCGGTCGAGAATGTCCTGGCCGAACGTGCGGATCATGATGACGTCCACCATGCGCGAGATGACCTGCGCCGCGTCCTCGATCGGTTCGCCCCGGCCCAACTGCGTGTCGCGTGTGTTCAAGAACACCGCGTGGCCGCCGAGCTGGTGGATACCGGCCTCGAATGACAGGCGGGTACGTGTCGAATTCTTTTCGAAGATCATCGCCAGCGTGCGGTCGTGCAGCGGATGATAGGTTTCGTATCGCTTGAACTTCTGCTTCAACAGACGCGTTCGTTCGAGCAGATAGTCATACTCATCGTTCGTCAAATCCGTAAAGCGAAGATAGTGGCGCGGCGTTTTGTTGGTCATAAGATGGCGATGGCCCCGTGTCGGTTCATTCCGCGGCAGCGACGCGTGCGCGGAGTGCGCGGGTGCGTGCGGGGGGCATATACGAGGTTACCTACAAACAGACGTCTGATGTCAATCTCTGAGATTGTTTCAGATCGTATCGAAAGGATAGAGGATTATGCCTGTTTTGACGAGCATTGCGCAGGTTCACGGCGGCGGCGGTAGGCCGATCACGCTATAATTGGTCTTTGGTTCGACAGAACCCGGTTTGCATCCCTTCGGGCAACCCTTCTGTCCTGACTCTGCGGGTATCGCGTGTGCGGCAGGAACCAACGGCTGGGAAAGGGTGGGCGCCTGCTCACCGCTTTTCCACCAGTGGGAACCGTGTACGTCAGAGGCAGGACCGACGCTTCAACCTCATCGCTATGGCCGATACTCCACCGCGCGAATATTTCGTTCAGGGCATCACCTCGTCCGGTAAAACATTTCGGCCGAGCGACTGGTCCGAGCGGCTCGCTGGCGTGATGTCGGCGTTCGGCCCCGGTGCGAGCGGTCCCAACGCGCGACTGAAGTATTCGCTCTATGTCAGACCAGTGATCCTCGGCGGTATCAAATGCGTGGTCGTGGACGAACGGCTGCGCGCCAAAGAGCCGATGGCTTTCGATTTCGTGATGAATTTCGCCAAGGATAACGATCTGCAGGTTACCGAAGGCTGTCTGATGTTCGAAGATCGCCCACGCTAGCTAACGCACCAATACAAAAAGCCCGCTTGCGGGCTTTTTTAAGTGAGCGCAGCCAGATAGGGATGCGGTCTACTCATGCATGCATCGATGAAATCACTTGATGCACACACGCTAAAAAGGGCGGGCCGGAGCCTCAGGCGGCTACGCGCTTACTGCGGGCTCGCCAAGGGACAAGTCCGCAGTAAGCGCGTGTTTCGCGCCGCCTGATCAGGCAGCCGCTTGCGCTGCCGTAGCGGCCTTCTTCAGACGCGCCGACAGGCGGCTCTTCAGGCGCGCGGCCTTGTTCTTATGGATAACGCGCTTGTCGGCCATGATATCCAGCGTCTTGACCGAAACCTTGAACGCATCCGTCGCCTTCGACACGTCGCCAGACGTCAGCGCCTTCGCGACGTTCTTGATCGAGGTGCGCGCTTGAGCGCGTTGCGCGGAGCGAAGGGCGTTGCGTTGCTTGCTTTGGCGAGCACGCTTGATAGCTTGGGCGGAATTTGCCATGAAAAAGTACCTTGTCCTGTGCTTCGGCTGTTTTTTCAACCGTGCTTCGATTGTTGAAGCCAGACCGGTTGACGGGCAACCGAAAACAACCGGAGAAGCGAAATGGAATGATTCGGAACCGTCGATTGTAGCCTGATTCGATTCCAGGAAGCAAGCGTTGCGGCGCAAAGTGCGTGAGATCGGATGCTTTTCGACGTTGGTCCGTATAATAGGCGCAACATGAACTTACTCAAAGCGCTCCTGACGGTCAGTGGCTTTACGCTCCTTTCCCGTATAACCGGCCTTGCCCGTGAAACGTTGATTGCTCGCGCGTTTGGCGCCAGCGTCTATACCGACGCCTTCAACGTCGCTTTCCGCATCCCGAACTTATTGCGCCGATTGTCTGCTGAAGGTGCATTTTCGCAAGCTTTTGTGCCCATTCTTGCGGAGTTTAAGAACCAACGAGGGCACGAAGAGACCAAGGCGCTGGTCGATGCCATGGCAACAGTGCTTGCGTGGTTCCTTGCCATTCTGTCGCTGCTCGGGATCGCCGGTGCCAGCTGGGTTGTCTATCTGGTTGCGTCCGGACTGCGGCACGAGGGGCCAGCCTTTCCCGAGGCGGTGTGGATGACACGGGTCATGTTCCCGTATATCGCCTTGATTTCGTTGACGTCCTTGGCGGCGGGCGTCCTGAATACATACAAGAATTTTTCCATGCCGGCGTTCGCGCCGCTGCTGCTGAATATCAGCTTCATCGTCGCCGCCACGTTCGTCGCGCCACACTTGCAGACGCCGATCTATGCGCTACCGTTTGCCGTCATCGTCGGTGGCCTGCTGCAGTTTCTCGTACAGATTCCCGCCTTGCGGCGCATTGACATGGCACCGCGTATCGCGCTCAATCCATTGAAAGCCCTCGGTCACCGTGGTGTCAAGCGGGTGCTTGCCAAGATGGTGCCGGCTACGTTCGGTGTCTCCGTGGCGCAGTTGAGCTTGATCATCAATACCAATATCGCATCGCATTTGCCCGCTGGCAGCGTGTCCTGGTTGTCTTACGCGGATCGCTTGATGGAGTTTCCGAATGCCTTGCTCGGCGTGGCGCTGGGTACCATTCTGCTCCCGAGCTTGTCGAAGGCACATTCCGACAATGCCCCAAAAGAATATTCGTCATTGCTCGATTGGGGTTTGCGCCTCACCTTCCTTTTCGCGGCGCCTAGCGCGGTTGCACTGTTTGTCTTTGCCGTGCCGTTGACGGCAACGCTGTTCGGCTATGGCAAGTTCGATGGGCTGGACGTCGCGATGGTGGCGCGCGCGCTTGGCTTGTACGGCATTGGCCTGCTGGGCTTCACGCTACTGAAAATCCTGACACCGGGCTTTTACGCGCGGCAGGATATCAAGACGCCGGTGCGCGTGGCTGTCGGCGTCATGATCTTTACACAGTTGTGCAATTATTTTTTCGTGCCATATTTCGCGCACGCCGGACTGGCGTTATCGATCGGCGTCGGCGCGACCGTCAATGCAGCCGTCCTGTTTGTCGTATTGCGAAAGCGGGGCGTCTACCGCCCGGAGCCGGGCTGGCCGCTATTCTTCGCGCAACTGGTCGGAGCGTGCCTTATTCTAGCGGGCGTCATGTTATGGTTCGCTCAGTCATTTGATTGGGTGGGATTGGGGCAGACGCCCTGGTTGCGTATTGCCTTGCTGGCGGCAAGCATAGTCCTCTTCATCGCGTTATATTTTGCGATACTGATGCTGATGGGTTTCAAATACAGCTACTTCCGACGGAGGGTATGACGTGACGAAGTCGACGGTTGTATTGGATTACTTCGGCGCGCTGGTCGCCGACGACGAGGGATTGCCGCTGACGGAAGCGGCATTGTCCCTTGCGCAAGACGCGTATCCGCAGTTGGACGTTCAGGCGGCCCTGGCCGATATCGATGGTCTTGTCGATAAATTGCGCAGACGGTTGCCGAAACAGGCCGGCGCGGCGCAGAAGTTGCATTTGCTGAACCGCTATTTCTTCCGGGAGCTGGGATTTGCCAGCAATCGGAACGATTATTACGATCCCGATAATAGCCATCTCAACGCCGTGCTGCACAAGCGCCATGGCATACCGATATCACTTGCCGTGCTCTACCTGGAGATGGCCCAGCAACTGGGTTTGAAGGTGAGCGGGGTGTCGTTCCCCGGGCATTTCATGCTGCGTGCGACGTTGCCTGCAGGGGAGGTCATCATGGACCCGACAACAGGTGATTCGTTGAGCGAGTCACAACTGATGGAGATGCTCGAACCCTATATGATCAGCGCAGGGCAACCGGTCGCCAGCGCGTTGCGCGCGATTTTGCAGCCGGCAACCGCGCGCGAGGTCGTCGCGCGGATGTTGCGCAACCTCAAGATGATTTATTTGCAGACCGAGCAATGGCCCTTGCTGTTAGCAGTGCAGCAGCGTCTAGCGATCCTCCTGCCGCAGAACATCGAGGAGCGACGCGATCGCGGTCTGGCATTTGCCCGTGTCGACGCGTATCGGCCGGCGATTGCCGATCTGCAGGCCTATCTCGAAGAACGGCCGGCGTCGGAAGACGCGACGATTATCGAAACCCAACTGACCGACTTACGGCAACGCGCCGGCGAGCGCCGCGGGGACGGCGAAGCGCGTCTCTGACCCTGGCGGCATGTCGGTTTTATCAGGCGGAGGTCGACGTCGGCATACCTGGTGATCGCGGTGCGTCGATCCTCCGCGATGCCCCTCAGTCTTTCAACGCATCCAGTGCCCGCTGGCGGATTTCGTCGACCGGACCCAGGCCCGCGATGCGTCGATACACCGGTGCGCCGGCGCTATCGGTCGATTTGGCCCATTGCTGGTAGAAATCGACCAGCGGCCGGGTTTGGGCGTTGTAGACCTCCAGGCGCTTGCGTACGACGTCTTCCTTGTCATCGTCACGCTGGATCAACGGTTCACCGGTGAGGTCGTCCTTGCCGGCTTCCTTCGGCGGCGCGAACGTGACGTGATAGGTTCGACCCGATGCGGCGTGCACACGGCGGCCGCTGATGCGGTTGATGATTTCGTCGAACGGGACATCGATTTCGAGCACGTGATCAATAGCAACGTGACTTTCCCGCATTGCTTCCGCTTGCGGGATCGTCCGCGGAAAACCGTCGAACAGATAGCCGTTCGCACAGTCCGGTTGTTGCAGGCGTTCCTTGACCAGATTGATGATCAGTTCGTCGGTCACCAGTTCGCCGGCGTCCATGAAGCGTTTCGCCTCCAGACCCAACGGCGTGCCGGCCTTCACGGCGGCGCGCAGCATATCGCCTGTGGAGATTTGCGGGATACCGAAATGCTCCTTGATGAATGCAGCTTGGGTGCCCTTGCCCGCGCCGGGCGCGCCTAACAGGATCAAACGCATGACGATTACTCCGTTTATATGGATCGGGTGCCGAGTCGCCGGCCCGTTCGGGGTGCCATGCCATCAGGGACAGCCCCCGTCGCGGGTCTACCGCGGGTGCAACAGCCGGGGCACCACGGCGGGCAGTTCACGCCGCGGTCCTGCCGACAACTCGAAATTGGGTGTGTAAAAAAGATGATCACCAACCCATGGACAACCATGGTGGACCAACGCCGGCGCGCCGACCCCGTTTCGTCCCATCGTCAGGACAACGGGATCGTCACGTTGTCGTCGCGGGTGCGTGTCGTGGTCACTGGAAGCGTCCGATATGGGTCACAAACAGGACTTGCCAGTCGGTCGATTACGCGTGTGAATCGCACGCGTTCTTCCAGCGCGAACGCTGATTATGCCATGGTTGTCGCCGATGAAACCGGCGCGCGACGATGGTTTGGCGGGCCAGGCATGAACGATGCTCACCGTTTATCTCAATGTTTTATTAAACGGAGCGCTTCGCAAATGCGTCACGCGCGCGGGCAAGATCTTCCGGCGTGTCGACACCAGGCGGTGGCGCATCGGCCGTCACCAGTACGGCAATCCGTTCGCCGTGCCACATCGCACGGAGTTGTTCAAGCGATTCCGCACGCTCCAGCGGCGCAGGCGACAGTGTCGGATAGCGGCGTAAAAATCCCACCCGGTATGCATAGATGCCTATATGCCGATAGACGGGTGCTGGTGCATTCTCGGACAATTGACTGCGACGATCGGCCGCGGCGTCACGCGAGGCCGCCAGCGCGCTCTCCAGCGTGGGCGCAACAGATGGCGCCCCGGTCTTGACAGCCGCGACCGATGCATTCGATGTGGACGTCGAGGCGGTATCGACGGCGTCGGTGAGCACTGACGATTCCGCTGCCACCGGGCGGGCATAGCCTTCGCGAAACCAGGGAATCGGCGCGCGCGAAAAATACATCGCCACCCCGTTCGCGTTGATGACCACTTTTACCGCATTCGGATCGAATATCTCGTGGATTGAATGAATGGGGTGGGCGGCCGTGGCGATCGCGCAATCGGGATGTGCGGCCAGATGCGCCGCCACCCCCCGCACCAGTTCCGGTGCGATCAACGGTTCGTCGCCCTGGACGTTGACCACCACGGTATCGTCGCTCCAGCCGAGGCGCGTTGCCACTTCGGCGAGCCGATCGGTGCCGGAGGGATGGTCAGGGCGTGTCAACATTGCTTCGAAACCGTGCGCGATCACGGCGTCGTGGACGGATTGGGCGTCGGTGGCCACCACGACATGACGCGCCCCGGATGCTTGCGCACGCTCCGCGACGTGGACGACCATCGGTTTTCCGCCGATATCGGCAAGCGGTTTATTCGGCAGGCGGGTTGATGCGAGGCGAGCAGGAATGACAGCGACAAAGACGGGCGTGCTGTCGCCGCCGACGAGTACGGAGGTCGTTATGGACACGATCGGCAGCCGTTTCTCAGACGGTTCCGGCGCCGACGTCCGCGTCCGGACCATTCGGATTCACCCGATGACCATCGACGGTCGTACGCGCTTCTTCTGCCAGCATGACGGGAATACCGTCCTGGATCGGATACGCCAGTTTGTCGGTCGCGCAGACCAATTCCTGCGCGGCACGATCATGTTTCAGCGGTCCCTTGCACAACGGACACACGAGGATTTCAAGCAGACGAGCGTCCACGGACCTTCTCCACGACAAGCGCTATCAAACGAGGATCGAGCACGCCCTCTACCGGGACGGCCCAGATACGGGGATCATGCCAATCGCCGCATTTTACCGCATCCTTCTCTGTTACAAGGATCGTCTCGGCGGGGTCGCCGTGGAACGGGTTGCGATCGAACGCATGATGATCGGGCAGTGGCAATGTGCGTGTCGCGATCCCCAGGCCACGCAACATGTCGAAGAATCGTTCCGGTGCGCCGATACCGGCCGCCGCCAGCGTGCGTGATGCGTCACGGCCTGCAAAGGACGAGAGCGCACGGTGCGGTGGCGTTCCGGCTGCGCACACTTGCCATGCGTCACCGGGCACGAGCGTCATCGCGAACGTGTTGGACCAGTCTGCCGGGGCGATGGAGACAGGGGCGTTATTGATGACGGTGGCATCACGGCGGCGTGTCATCGGTTCCCGCAGTGGTCCGGCAGGCAAAAGAAACCCGTTGCCGCCCAGGCGGGCATCGAATACGACAATCTCCATGTCTCGTGCTAGGCGATAATGCTGCAAGCCATCGTCACACAGGATCACGTCAACGTCGGGGACGACTGCCAGCAGGGCCTGGGCAGCGGCCACCCGATCGCGTCCGACGGCCAGCGGTGCACCAGTGCGTCGGACGATCAGCGCCGGCTCATCGCCAATGTCGGCCGGGGTGGCGGCATGCATTGCATGGGCGTCGACGACAGTTGGGCGAGGGCGCCGGCTTGCCGCACTGCCATGTCCGCGCGATACCACGCCGGGCGTCAGCCCTTGCTCCCGCAGGGCCTCGACCAGTGCAATCACGGTGGGGGTCTTGCCCGCGCCGCCAACGGTCACGTTGCCGATCACGACAACCGGCACGGGCACGCGGATGCTGTGCCGCCAGCCGCGTTGAAAAGCCGCGCGGCGCAAGCCCGCAATGGCGCCGAACAACAGTGACAATGGCCACAATGACCACGCCGTCAGACCTCGCCGTTGCCACGCCGCCGTTATGCGCGCCTCCCATTTCCCCACGCTCATGCCGCCCTCCCAGCTTGCCGGAGCGCGCAATGTAACGCGCTGGTCTTCGCGCGGCAAGCGGGTTGCAGGGCTGTCATCCGCATGTCATCCACAGCTGCGCGCCGGAAGCCTGTGGGAAACATCAGAATCGTTTTCGTAAGTCATTGGCAGGTCTGCGCTTTTTGAAGGTGATGCATTTTTGGGCAGAGTCGATTTTTTGCCAGGTTCCCCGCGCCATGCTATCCCCATCGAACCGATGATTGCATGTGGACAACTTGGGGAGGGCAGCGCTAACCCAATGGCCGAACAGCTAAAATTGTGGGTGCGTAAAATTTAGGCAATTTCCGATGCCGCTTTGCCTCTTGATGGAACGGGATCGGTGCATTGCGACGCGTGATCGGTTATCCACAGGTCCGGCCTTTAGAGGAATGGCCCGGCGCGGTTTCGTCCCCAGTCTTGGCGGTCTTTCATGTGAACAACGTGGGGACGGCATAGGTAAACCCTGGTGCGGCTGGTCTTTTTTGTGCTTGATGCATTTTTGAGCACGATGGACCGGGCGTGACCATGGCGCGGGGAACGACGGGCCGCCGGGCCGCGGTCTCGTTCGGCGAAGGCGATCGGCAAGTACCGAAAAAGCGGCACGAGGCCGATGCCACGGGGTTTTCGCGGCAGCATATACGATATCCGTCGTTTGCGAGGGGGCGGTAACTACCCTACAATCGCCGGAGTGGTCAGAACAAGCCCTCGCCGCACGGCCGGACGGGGTTGCCCATCGTGTCGGCATTACATCGCGTGATGGTGGGTCGCGACAAACCGAACCGGTCGACGTAAGGTAAATATATCCCCGCAAACCAACATAAGGATGTCCTCGGCTATGGAACACCAACTGCCCCCGCTGCCGTACGCAAAAGATGCATTGCAACCGCATATGTCGGCTGAAACGCTTGAGTACCACTATGGCAAGCATCACCAGACGTACGTCACGAATCTGAACAAGCTGATTCCGGGCACGGAATTCGAAAGCTTGACCCTCGAAGAGATCGTCAAGAAGTCGTCCGGTGGCGTGTTCAACAACGCCGCCCAGATTTGGAACCACACGTTCTTCTGGAACTGCCTGTCGCCGAACGGCGGTGGCGCACCCACCGGTGCACTGGCGGACGCCATCACGGCGAAGTGGGGCAGCTACGACAAGTTCAAGGAAGCGTTTGCCGCCGCCGCGGCCGCCAACTTCGGATCGGGCTGGACCTGGCTGGTCAAGAAGGCCGATGGTTCGGTGGACATCGTATCGACCAGCAACGCCGCTACGCCGCTGACGTCCGATGCCAAGGCATTGCTGACGATCGATGTGTGGGAGCACGCTTACTACATCGACCACCGCAATTCCCGCCCGAACTTCCTGGCGGCATTCTGGAATATCGTGAATTGGGATTTTGCCGCGAAGAACTTCGCCTGATGACCCTGGTCGGCATGACGAATCGCTTTTTCCGCATGGCGATGTGATGCCGGGATAGACGGGCATCCCTCGCGGTTTGCTGGTCCGCGCCAGATGGCGCCAAGCCCCCCATTCGTGAACTGCATCTCAAAGGTCGGACGCGTGTCCGACTGTTGGAGCGCGGTTCACGCTGGGGGGGTTTTATTGGTTGACGGTGCCGAGACACCGCGCGTGATAACGAACGCGCACCGACGCTCGACATTTTTTCAGTGCCTTAGTCCTGCATCGGCTTCAACGCTTTCATGTCACGCAACAGCACCGCATGGAACTGATTGGGCTCCTGCATTTGCGGCGCATGGCCGGCATCGGGGAAGGTCTCCAGGATCACATTCGGGATGACCGCCGCCGCATGTTGTGCCAGCGCCGGATAGTTGCCCAGGGTCGGGCGGATATCGGCGGGGGCGTACTCCTTGCCAATGGCCGTCGTATCTTTTGCGCCGATCATCAACACGGTAGGCACCTTGATCTGCGGCAGCTCGTAGAACACCGGTTGATTCAGGATCATGTCATACAGCAATGCCGAATCCCACGCGACGACATCGCGCTGCGGACCCCGGTACATCCCGGCCAACATCTGCACCGATGGCTCGTAGTCCGCGCGCCATTGCCCAGCGAAATAGGTGTTTTTCTCATAGTTGCGGATGCGGTCCGCCGTGGTCTTCTGCTCCCGCGCGTACCAATCGTCGACGGAGATCGGAGGTACGCCTTTCGCACGCCAATCTTCTAGCCCGATAGGATCGACGAGTACCAACTGTTCCGTTTGCTTCGGATAGGTTAATGCGTACCGGATACCAAGCATGCCGCCGGTCGAATGACCGACGATCGTTGCCTTGTCGATGGAAAGAGACTGCAGCAGCGCCTGGGTGTTGCGGGCGAGTTGTGCAAAGGAGAATTGATAGGCCTGTGGTTTGTCCGATTTGCAGAAGCCGATCTGGTCGACGGCGATGACCCGATACCCGGCCTGGTGCAAGGCGCCGATCGTCGGCCCCCAGGTTGCCGCGCAGTAGTTTTTCCCATGTAGCAGCACGGCGGTGCGGCCATTCGCGGTTTCCGGGCGCGGTGCGACGTCCATGTAAGCCATGTGCAGCGTCTGACGTTGGGACTGGAACGTAAAGTAGGAAACGGGATAGGGATAATCAAAACCTTGCAGTTCCGGTCCATAAACAGGCCCGTCGGTTTCTGCCTGCGCCGTCATTGGATGCAACGACAGTGTTAACGCAGTCGCAAGCACCGTACGGATCGCCATTACCGTAAAACGTGGGAGTCGAGAGGACATTCTTAGCAAAGGGAAACATCGGAGAAGGCGCGGACGAGCATCGTCGGGCGCCCGGGTCCTTATTCACTCAGGTCACGGGCGCGGACAAATGTTGGTATACAACGGTACTCGCCACGGAGTGCGGGCAGACGTCCCGGCCTGTCAATATGCCACGATCTGGTACGCCGCCGCGATCATTGGAGCATCGATTGATGAATGTCAGCTTAAGCGCCGGGAGGTGACGGGCATCTGCGGTTGCACGGTATCGCGATGCCGTTGACTGGGCATCGCGAGTGGTCACGGACGGATGCCGCGCAAACCGTCGCACTTATAACGTTCGATGACATTGCCATCGGCATCCACGCTTTCCAGCTTTACGTCGAAGCCCCATAGCCGCGTCATATGGCGCAAGACTTCGTCGGTCGACGTATCCAGCGGACGATTATCGGCGCGAACGTGTCGCAATGTCAGGCTGCGGTCGCCACGCCGATCCACCGACCATACCTGAATGTTCGGCTCCCGATGGTGCAGGTCATACTGCTTGGACAACGCCTGCCGGACGTAACGATAGCCGCTCTCGTCATGGATGGCGGAAATCGCCAGCGCATCGTCGCGTTCGTCATCCAGCACCGAGAAGAAGCGCATGTCGCGAATGACCTTTGGCGACAGGTACTGCGCGATGAAACTCTCGTCCTTGAAATTGCGCATGGCGTAGTGCAACGTTTCCAGCCAGTCGGAGCCCGCCATGTCCGGGAACCAGTACCGATCTTCGTCGGTCGGGTGTTCGCAAATGCGCCGGATATCAGTCATCATCGAGAAACCGAGCGCGTACGGATTGATCCCAGTGTAGTACGGCTTGCTGACCGGTGGCTGGAAGACCACATTGCTATGCGAATGAAGAAACTCCATCATGAAGCCGTCTGTCAACTTGCCTTGGTCGTACAGGGTATTCAACAAGGTGTAGTGCCAGAAAGTGGCCCATCCCTCATTCATGACTTGCGTCTGACGCTGCGGGTAAAAATACTGCGCGACCTTGCGAACAATCCGGATGACTTCGCGTTCCCATGGCTCGAGTAATGGTGCCTTCTTCTCCGCGAAGTAGAGCAGATTTTCCTGCGGCTCTTCCGGGAAACGCTCTTCCATCGCGTCGATCGTTTCGATCTTCCGCGGCGGTAGCGTTCGCCATAATTCATTGATTTGCGACTGCAAGTACGCTTCACGTTCGCGTTGCCGCACGCGTTCCTTCTCGAGCGACAATTTTTGCGGACGTTTGTACCGGTCCACACCATAGTTCATCAAGGCATGGCACGAATCGAGCAGTTCCTCGACACGGTCCAGCCCATGCCTTTGCTCGCATTCGGCGATATAGTTCTTTGCGTACACCAGGTAGTCGATGATTGCGCTGGCGTCGGTCCACATCTGAAAAAGGTAATTACCCTTGAAGAACGAATTATGACCATACGCCGCATGCGCGATCACCAGCGCCTGCATGGTCAGCGTGTTCTCCTCCATCAAATACGAGATACAAGGATTTGAGTTGATGACGATCTCGTACGCGAGACCCATCTGCCCGCGACGATAGCCTTTCTCGGTCGATAGGAAATGCTTGCCAAACGACCAGTGACGGTAATTGACCGGCATGCCGATTGACGCATAGGCATCCATCATCTGCTCGGAGCTGATGATCTCGAGCTGGTTCGGATACGTATCGAGTTTGTATGCCTTTGCGGCGGCGGCGATATGGTCGTTGTATTGCTCGATCAGTTCGAACGTCCAGTCCGACGGATTTGGCAACGGGTCACGCTTTGTCGCCACGCCACTTGCGGTTTTCGATACGCGTTGCGCTACTTCATTTGCCTGGTCGATCAACGTATTCGTCTCGCCCATCGCTTTCCCCTCTGCGCTCCCGGCTGGGAGCGCGCAAACGGATCAATATCCTGGATCAGCCTTGCTTCGCATTCGCGCGTTTTTCAAACAGCTCGCGGAACACTGGATAGATATCCGCGGCCGTTTGCACTTTCTTCATTGCGAACTGCGGATGATCCACCGCCATCTGTTCGTATTCCTGCCATAGATTCTGCTCTTCCGGCGCGACCTGGATATAGGCGAAATACCGACAAGCGGGCAGGATGTCCTTGCTCAACAGTTGCCTGCACTTTGGCGAATCGTCATTCCAGTTGTCACCATCCGATGCCTGTGCACCATAGATGTTCCATTCGTTGGGCGAATACCGCTCCTCGATGATCTTCGCCATCAGTTCCAGCGCACTGGATACCACCGTACCGCCGCTCTCTCGGGAGTGGAAGAACGTTTCCTCATTCACTTCATCGGCGCGTGTATGGTGACGGATGAAAACCATCTCGATACGCTCATAGTTCCGCGTCAAGAACAGATACAACAGGATGAAGAAACGCTTCGACAAGTCCTTTCGTTGCTCGTCCATTGATCCTGAAACGTCCATCACACAGAACATCACCGCCTGGCTCGACGGCATGCTTTGCCGCGTGCGATTGACGTAGCGCAAGTCGAATGGATCGATAAACGGAATGCGCGCGATACGTCCTTCCAGCGCGATGATCTCCGCTTTCAACTTCTTGATCTCGTCCAACCTGGCGGGATCGGCCGGGATAGCTGGCGCGCGTTCCAGCGCTTGCAACCGTTCCTTCATCTCACGCACTTCCGCGGACAGCGGGCCGCCCAGCGCGATACGCCGGCCGAGCGCGCCGCGCAGTGAACGTACGATATGGATATTGTTTGGCGTGCCTTCCGCCGCATAGCCAGCCCTGACGCTTTTCCAATTAGGAACCGTCAGGAATTCATTCGCGATCATCCGTGGCAGTTCGAGATCCTCGAAGAAATACTGCATGAATTCTTCGCGACTCAATTCGAAGGCAAATTCATCTTCCCCTTCGCCGTCCTTGCTGGCCTGGCCACTGCCGGAACCCGCACCGCCCCCTCCACCATTGGGGCGCTGGATACGGTCACCGCGCATGTAGTCTGAATTGCCCGGGTGCACCATTTCGCGCGTACCACCGGGACCGTGTCCGAACACGGGTTCCGATACATCCCTGCGGGGAATCGTTATTTTTTCCGACTTCTCGATATCCTTGATGCCACGGTCCCGGATTGCTTCGGTTACCGCGCCACGGATATGACTGCGAAAGCGCCGCAGAAAGCGTTCGCGATTGGCGATGCTTTTGTTTTTGCCGGAAAGTCTGCGGTCGATAATTTGCGGCAAGATGCGTCTCCATCTGATGAGTCGTCGCGGGGCGCCCTCACCGCACGCGTGTACACGTGGATGGACTATTGGACACCGCCACACGCCGTGCGGCACTGCCTGCGCATTGCGCAGGCAGTGCCGATGGCATCACGACGCTTTGCGTACGCGCAGATACCATTCACACAGCAGGCGCACCTGCTTGGGCGTATATCCCTTTTCGACCATCCGATTGACAAATTCGTCGTGCTTGCGCTGCTCTTCCGCCGAGCCCTTCGCATTGAACGACACGACAGGCAACAGCTCCTCCGTGTTCGAGAACATCTTTTTCTCGATCACCCTGCGCAGTTTCTCATAACTGGTCCAGTGCGGATTGTTGCCCGCATTGCCGGCCCGCGCACGCAGCACGAAATTGACGATCTCGTTACGGAAATCCTTCGGATTGCTGATGCCCGCCGGCTTCTCGATTTTCTCGAGTTCGGCGTTTAGCGCAGCCCGGTCAAAACTTTCGCCCGTATCGTGATCGCGGAATTCCTGGTCCTGAATCCAGAAATCCGCATAGGTGACATAGCGGTCAAAGATGTTTTGTCCATACTCCGAATACGATTCGAGGTATGCCGTCTGAATTTCCTTTCCGATAAATTCAACGTAGCGAGACGCCAACTGGTCCTTGACGAAAGACAGGTACTTTTGTTCCTGTTCCGCCGGGAATTGTTCGCGCTCGATCTGTTGCTCCAGCACGTACATCAAATGCACCGGGTTGGCGGCTACTTCGGTCGAGTCGAAATTGAATACCCGCGACAAGATCTTGAACGCGAAGCGCGTGGACGTACCGTTCATCCCTTCGTCGACACCGGCAAAATCACGATACTCCTGATACGACTTCGCCTTTGGATCGGTATCTTTCAAATTCTCGCCGTCATACACCTGCATCTTCGAATAGATGCTGGAGTTTTCAGGTTCATGGAGCCGCGTCAGCGCCGAGAACTGTGCCATCATCTTCAATGTGCCCGGCGCGCAGATCGCATCGGCCAGCGAAGAATTACGCAGCAGTTTCTCGTAAATACGGACTTCTTCGCTCACGCGCAGGCAATACGGGACCTTGACGATATAAATCCGGTCGAGCATTGCCTCGTTGTTCTTGTTGTTGCGGAACACCTTCCACTCAGACTCATTCGAGTGCGCAAGAATGATTCCGTCGAACGGGATCGCGCCAAATCCTTCCGTCCCCTTGAAGTTGCCTTCCTGCGTTGCCGTCAACAACGGATGCAGCACCTTGATCGGCGCTTTGAACATTTCAACGAATTCGAGTAAACCCTGATTCGCCAGGCAAAGGCCACCGGAATAGCTGTATGCGTCAGCATCATCCTGGGAAAACTGTTCGAGCTTTCGGATGTCGACCTTGCCCACCAACGACGAAATGTCCTGGTTGTTTTCATCACCAGGCTCGGTCTTCGCAATGCCCAATTGACGCAGCACGGACGGGTAGCGCTTCACTACCTTGAACTGGCGGATGTCACCGTTGTATTCATGCAGCCGTTTGACCGCCCACGGGCTCAGGATGCTCTTCAAGTAACGGCGCGGAATGCCAAATTGTTCTTCGAGGATCGGCCCATCCTCCTCATAGTCGAACAGACCTAATGGCGATTCGTTGACTGGAGAATCCTTGATCGAATAGAAAGGCACGCGCTCCATCAATTGCTTGAGCCGTTCAGCGATCGATGACTTCCCGCCGCCCACCGGACCCAGTAGATAGAGAATTTGTTTCTTTTCCTCGAGGCCTTGCGCCGCGTGGCGGAAATACGAGACAACTTGCTCGATGACTTCCTCAGCGCCGTAGAATTCACGGAAGGCCGGGTAGATCTTCATCACCTTGTTCGCGAAGATGCGCGACAGGCGGGGATCATTGCGCGTATCGAGGGCCTCGGGCTCACCGATGGCCATCAACATGCGCTCGCTGGCGCTCGCGTATACCGATGGATCCTTTTTACAAAGCTCGAGATACTCTTCGAGCGTGAACTCTTCCTCGCGTGACTTGTCGAAACGGCTCGCGAAACTGCTGTAGATATCCATGCTTTCCCCTCGCCAACGTGAAACGAATACCCGGTAAAACGTCATGCTTCGCCGGTCTGTCCAGTTATTGCCAAGAATTGCATTTGATCCGGGTCTTTTCTCACCAGTCTAAGTACCATTGTGCGCTCAACCCGTGCCGATTGTTGTCTTAACACGTTACCGGATGCCATTGCATCCGGGTGATGGTTGCGCACCGGTGGTACCGCTCACCTTGTCTGGCGCACTTTACGCCAAATGTTACGAGCAGCGAGAAACGGACCGCATGAGTCACATGGTAAGCCAATGTCCGACGATGCGGGGCCGTAAAATAATGGCCCGAATAGGGGTGGGTGTTTTGCAACAGCCACACCCGTAGATCGTGGCGCCGTATCCGCGTACCGAGAAAAGCAAAGGCGAGCCCGGAATATCAGGCTCGCCTTTGATACAGCATAGGATTACTGCTTACGAATCAGAATGCATGTCGCAGACCAACACGACCTGAAATCTGGGTCTTGTTATCGGTGGGTCCAACACCGTTGATGAATGCGCCGCCGTCCTTCGCGTCACGTTGCGCGGCGACGGTAACATACACTTCCGAGCGACGCGACAAAGCGTAATTCGCACCTGCGGTCACTTGATGGAATTGGATTTTCTTTCGGGAATCGCCCGTATCATTTTCGTCGCCCCGGGTGAACGTGTAACCAAGACCAAGTCCCACGGCTGAAGTCACCTGATAGGTACCGCTGATTTCAGCAATATGCATCTTAAGATCGAGGGAATTATCGAACGTTCCCATCTTTGTCCGAACGTTGCTATATGTCGCGGCAATGCTCGCCGGACCGAACGTATAGGAACCGCCTACAGCACCTACCCGATAACGCGACTGTACGTTACCGATGTCGCTAGCCCCTAACCTTGTGGCCAAATCCTGCGCTACCTTATTGCCAAGCCTGCGGGACGACGTCAAGTAAGGGTTGAAATTCGCATTCTTGGAATCCGTATAGGCAAGACCGAACTTGAACGGGCCATTGTCATACCCGGCGCCTGCCGACCATACGAGATTTTCGCGGTTTGCGCCCGCTACACCATGAATGCTGACGGCTCCACCAAAGTAGAAGCCGGAAAATGACGGGCTGACATACTTGATTGAGTTCTGTAACTGGTTCGAATAGTCGAAATTATTCAGGTCATATCGCGCACCGCCCATGGTCCGCGCATACCGTGCAACCTGGCTGAACGGGGCAACGAAGTCGACCACCATGTCGGACTGACGACCAAACGACACGCTACCGAAGTCACGGCTACGCAAACCCACCAAGGCTTTCCGATTGAAGATCGTGCCATCTTCCGCGAATTTACCGTTCGCGAGATTAATGCCGCTCTCGACATTGAAGAACGCGCTCAGGCCCGCGCCCAGGTCTTCCGTCCCACGAAGACCCCAGCGGCTGCCTTCCAGGCCACCTGCGGGGTAGAGCGCGACCTGCCGCCCTTGATTCCCGTTGACTCCTAAGACTTTCGACGTGTAGCCGACGGATTGGTCCAGCACGCCATACAACGTCACGCTACTTTGTGCCTGAGCACCTGCCGCGCAGGCCAGCGCTGCTACCGCGAAAAGCGTCTTCCTCATGTGTAATCTCCGATCCAGTTTTTCGTCGCGCCCTTTAATCGGCCTATCAAGGCCGGAAGGCGGGACATAAGCGAGAAGCTGGAACGAAAATTAACAACATTGTTTCGTCAAACGAAACAATGTTCGTCAAAAATAATTATTTGACGCTACAGATGCAACAATTGGCTGTGAAAGGTATTGCTGTGAAACGGACGTGACGCTAGCCATCGGCATGGGCATCGGCACTCGATAGTGCAAAGAACGGGCTATTCGAATGCCCCGCCACGCGACGTTCCCGAGATCGGCGCGGTGTTACCCACACGGCGACCGACAGGCGGCAAGGGGACGACGAGCGGTGGGGTATGCATGGCTTCCTCGGCATCAAGCCATTCCTGCAGCACCTGGAGCGGCATGGCCAGTTCGCGGGCAACAGCGTCCGGCGCCTTGCCTTCCAGCAGTACGCGTTCGAGCGCAGCACGCTTGAATGCGTGACTGAAAAAACTTCGGGGAATTTCGTAGCCCGCCATGACCGCTCCCTCCTTCGATTTTACCGCGCTCGCTGTCACCAATGAGCGATACCGGGGTGAATACCCCGGTTGGATGTTCTATGCGAGGAGGAAGGCGCGGACAAACGTTCGAACGCTAGGGGGCGCGGCATTCCTCGCACAACAGCTGCGGGAATCCGTCACGCCAGCACCGGACACGGAAGGACCGGGCGACGGCTCACGTCATGCAACGCGCAGCCAGTGGAGTGATCACGATACTCCGGATTGGTGAACGAAACATGACACCGCAGTGACAAATATTTTCAACGTATGACATAACGCAAAAAAAGCAAAGACACATGACAAGAAACACGCCGCATGCCGCTTATTTCGTGCCTTTCGCGCTGATAATCGCGTCGGCCACGTTGCGCGGCGCATCCGAGTAATGCTTGAACTCCATGGTATACGTAGCGCGTCCTTGTGTGGCGGATCGGAGGGATGTGGAATACCCGAACATTTCCGCCAGCGGCACCTCGGCCCGAACAATCTTGCCACCGCCGCCCGGAGTGTCGTCCATGCCCTGGACAATGCCACGTCGGGACGACAGATCGCCCATGACGTTGCCCATGAATTCCTCGGGCGTTTCCACTTCCACCGCCATCATCGGCTCAAGCAAGCTCGGTTGCGCACGTCGCATGGCGTCCTTGAATGCCATCGACCCGGCCATCCGGAAGGCGTTTTCGTTCGAATCCACGTCGTGGTACGAACCGAACGTCAACGTGACCTTGACGTCGACAACCGGATAGCCCGCCAGAATGCCGGCTTTCAGGGTGTCCTGAATGCCCTTGTCCACGGCCGGGATATATTCCCGTGGCACGACGCCGCCCTTGATTGCATCGATGAATTCGTAGCCCTTGCCGGCCTCGTTGGGCTCGAGGGTGATCACGGCGTGGCCGTACTGGCCGCGGCCGCCTGACTGCTTGACGAACTTGCCATCTACGTCCTTCGCCGTGCCTCGCACTGTCTCGCGATACGCCACCTGTGGTTTGCCCACTGTTGCTTCCACATTAAATTCGCGTCGCATCCGATCGACGAGAATTTCGAGGTGCAACTCGCCCATGCCCGATATGATCGTCTGACCCGATTCCTCGTCGGTCTGTACGCGGAACGACGGGTCTTCCTGCGCCAAGCGATTCAGCGCAATCCCCATTTTTTCCTGGTCCGCCTTTGTCTTGGGTTCGATCGCCTGCGAAATAACCGGCTCCGGGAACACCATCCGTTCGAGGATGATGACCGCGTTGGGGTCACATAGCGTGTCTCCGGTTGTCGCTTCCTTCAGCCCCACCGCCGCCGCGATGTCGCCCGCGTAGACTTCCTTGATTTCCTCGCGCTGGTTGGCATGCATCAGCAGAATACGTCCGAGACGTTCCTTCTTTTGCTTGACCGAGTTGTACAGCGTCTCGCCGGACGTCACCGAGCCGGAGTACACCCGGAAAAAGATCAACTGTCCGACAAACGGATCGGTCATGATCTTGAACGCCAGCGCCGAGAATTTTTCCGCATCCGATGGCTTGCGTTCGGCCTCCTGGTCGTTTTCGAGGACACCCTTGATTGCGGGGACGTCGATTGGTGACGGCAGGTATTCGATCACGGCATCGAGCATTGCCTGTACGCCTTTGTTCTTGAAGGCGCTGCCACATAGCATCGGCATGATCTCGCCCTTGATCGTGCGTGCGCGCAAGGCTTGCTTGATTTCTTCCTCGGTCAGCTTTTCGCCGCCAAGGTATTTGTCGAGCAAGTCCTCGCTCGCTTCCGCCGCGGCCTCGACCATTTTTTCATGCCACTCCTGCGCGAGCGCGACCAGATTCTCGGGGATGTCACCGTACGTGAACTTGACGCCCTGGGAAGCGTCATCCCAGATGATCGACTTCATCTTGACGAGATCGACAACGCCCTGGAAATGATCTTCCGCGCCGATCGGAATCTGAAGAGGGACCGGATTGCCCTTGAGCCGGGCGATGATCTGATCGCGAACGCGGAAGAAGTTGGCCCCGACCCGATCCATCTTGTTGACGAACGCAAGTCGTGGGACACCATATTTATTGGCTTGTCGCCAGACCGTCTCGGACTGGGGCTGCACGCCCCCACGGAGTCGTAGACCATGCAGGCGCCATCGAGTACGCGCATCGAACGTTCGACTTCGATCGTGAAGTCGACGTGTCCGGGCGTGTCGATGATATTAATGCGATGTTCCGGAAAATTCCCGGCCATGCCTTTCCAGAACGTCGTGGTTGCGGCGGACGTGATGGTGATCCCGCGCTCCTGCTCCTGCTCCATCCAATCCATCGTCGCAGCGCCTTCATGCACTTCGCCGATTTTGTGATTCACACCGGTATAGAACAGGATGCGTTCAGTCGTCGTGGTCTTGCCGGCGTCGATGTGCGCGCTGATGCCGATATTACGGTAGCGCTCGATGGGGGTTTTGCGGGGCACGGTGTCTCTCCAGAGAGGGGCCGCTGCCAGCCGAAGGGCGAAGGGGGCGAAACAATCAGATTACCGCCCCAGGCAGCGGTTCATATTGCAAGCGTCAGCATACTCCAAGCGCCTGGGGAACGTGCGTAAGCCCCATTGCGGGGCGGTGGCGTTGTCGCGGGTGCTACTGCGCGCCACCACTGGTAAGGCCATCGATCCGCATGCCAGGCTTGATGCCATGGCTGGCGAACCATCCTTTTTCCATCTCCAGCGCATAACGAACCGCGCGGGTCGGACAATGATTATTCTCGGTTTCCGCCTGCATCTCGTCGATATCGGTGATCGTGCCGTCATCGCCAATAAACGCGATCGATAGCGGGATGAGCGTGTTTTTCATCCAGAAGCAATGTCCCGCGCGATCTGGAAAGACGAATAGCATGCCGGCATTTTTCGCCAGTGATTTGCGATACATCAGACCTTGTTCGCGATCCGCATCATTCGCCGCCACTTCCGCATGAATGACATTGATGCCAGCGCTGAGTGTCACAGTCGGAAAGTCGCCCGGCTGCTTGATCGGCGGCGTGGCCCCAGCCAGCGGCTGGGCGACGGCGGGCGCCACCGGCAGCGCCAGGGCGGCCACCATGCCCGTGATCGCGACGGCAGCGGACAGGCCGGCGCGAGGCGGTAAGGGGTGCATTGCAGCCCGTCGCGTCAAACGCGACATGATCTGGTCGGCAATGTCCCGTAGGGACCGGCGCGGCGACAACCGCGGTGACAGAAGCTTCATCAGGCGATTCAAGAGGATCACTCCGTCTAAAGGAATGTGCAAGATGGTACTGCACAATTGAAAACAGGCGGATACCCGGTGGGTGATCCGCCTGCTTGGCGCGTATTGCGCAGCGAGAGCCGTCGGCCGCCGCTGTGTGAAGCCGGTGAGGCCTCCCGCGGCGCGGGCCTGAGCTGCTTACTTGGCAGCCGAAGCGGCCGAAGCCGAAGATGCCTTCTTGGCGTGCTTCTTGGCAGCGTGCTTCTTATGCGTCGACTTCTTAGCCGTCGAAGCGGCTGCCGGTGCAGCAGCGTCCGAAGCCGGGGTTTGCGCGAAAGCAGCGGTTGCGAACAGGCCAACGATCACGGCAGCGATCAGTTTCTTCATGACGTCCTCGATATCTCGAAATTTGGTTAAGACCGGCCGTCTTTTGCGGCCTGTCATAGCCAATAACGCACCCCGGCGACATCGGTTGACATCGAATGCAAACTTTTTTGCCAGACTGTCCCAGGTACGCGCACGTCGCTGTACCGGTCTGGGCTGGGCGCATGGGTTATCGTTTCCAGGGGGCACCGGGCGCCAGCGGGACGTAGGCACCCGGCGCAAGTCCCAGCGCGAACAGGTCCACCGCGCCAATGGCAACGCGAACCAGGCGCAGAGTGGGATATCCCACCGCCGCCGTCATGCGGCGCACTTGTCGGTTCTTGCCCTCGCTGATTTCCACTGCAATCCAACTGGTTGGGATCGTGGCCCGGAAGCGGACCGGCGGGTCGCGAGGCCAGAGATTGTCCGGAGTGGCAATGCGCCATGCCTTTGCCGGCGCCGTCCTGAAATCGCCGAGGTCCACGCCTTGTGCCAGGCGGGCGAGTGCCGCGTCATCGGGTTCGCCGTCTACCTGGGCCCAGTAACGTTTGACCAGCTTCTGGCGCGGTTCGGCGATGCGCGCCTGCAGCGCGCCGTCGTCGGTCAGGAGCAACAAGCCCTCGCTGTCGGCGTCCAGTCGCCCGGCCGGATAGATATCGGGCAGCGGGACATGCGCGGCAAGGGTCGGACGGCTGGGGTGAGACGAAAATTGGCAGATCGTGCCAAAGGGTTTGTTCAGGGCGAGCAATGACATAACGGGGTGAGAGCTGGCGCGAGGACGCAGCGAACGTCGTAGCGGCGGATGGCTGGCCGATAACGCCGCCGACTTCGGGAAAATCGCGCGATCAGAGCGTAAAATACCATGTCCAGGGCATCTCGCGCCCGTATGCCGTCGAGTGGAGTCGAACAATGCCGTACCAGCACATTCAGGTTCCTGCCGAAGGCGCACGTATCGTCGTGCGCGACGATCACACATTGACGGTACCGGATAACCCGATCATTCCGTTTATCGAAGGGGATGGTGTCGGCGTGGATATCACGCCGGTGATGATCAAGGTCGTCGATGCCGCGATCCGCGCCGCCTACACGGGGCGGCGCCGGATTCACTGGATGGAAATCTATGCGGGGGAGAAAGCGCATCGGTTATATGGCGATACCGTATGGCTACCGGACGAAACATTGCAAGCATTGCGCGATCATGCAGTGGCCATCAAGGGACCGCTCACTACTCCCGTCGGCAAAGGGTATCGTTCGTTGAACGTCGCGCTTCGGCAGAAACTCGATTTGTATGTCTGCTTGCGTCCCATCCAGTATTTCGACGGCGTGCCGTCGCCGTTACGTGAACCGCAACACACGGACATGGTGGTGTTTCGGGAAAACTCGGAAGACGTCTATGCCGGTATCGAGTGGGCGGCAGGCACGCCGGAAGCGCAGAAATTGATCCGATTCCTGCGCGAGGAAATGGGTGTGACGGGCCTGCGGTTTCCTGATACATCTTCCATTGGTCTCAAGCCGGTGTCCAGCGAAGGAACCAAGCGCCTGGTGCGCAAGGCGATTCAGTACGCCATCGATCACGACCGTCGGTCGGTGACGCTTGTCCACAAGGGCAACATCATGAAGTTCACGGAGGGGGCGTTTCGCGATTGGGGTTATGAGGTGGCGCTGGAAGAGTTTAGCGGCAAACTGATCGACGATGGTCCATGGGTCAGCATCCGGAATCCGCGCACCGGCGAGGATATTACGATCAAGGATGCCATTGCCGACGCATTTCTCGAACGCACGCTGTTGCGCCCACGTGAATATGATGTCATCGCGACGCTTAACCTGAATGGCGACTATGCGTCAGACGTATTGGCCGCACAGGTGGGAGGGGTTGGAATCGCGCCAGGCGCGAACATGTCCGACGACATCGCGATTTTCGAGGCAACGCATGGCACGGCGCCAAAATATGCAGGGAAGAACTATGTGAATCCGGGATCGGAAATTCTGTCCGCGGCAATGATGCTACGGCATATGGGATGGATCGAGGCCGCGGACGCCATCGTCGATGCAATGCGCAAGACGATCTCGCAGAAACGGGTGACCTACGATTTTGCGCGCTTGATGTCAGGCGCGGAACAAGTCAGTTGTTCGGGGTTCGGCGACGCCCTGATTGACAATTTGTAGCCAGGGCAATGCGTTTGCGCAAACGGCCCAACCCCTGTCTGACGCGCATCTCTACCGGGTGAGAGCGGGGCGAGAGAAGAGCGGGCGGTTTGCGTTCCCTGCTAGTAGCGAAGCAGGCGGGCCAGCAAACGATAACTTCGCTTATCCTGCCCCCACACCTTTCCTGTTAGAAAAGGTATCGCTTCTCTACAGCAGTACTGGCGTCATCGTCCTGTATCGTGGGCGTTTGCCGACGTGAGGCAGGATGATCGAGCCGGATATCAGATCAGGCGGCTTCCTGAATATTTGACGCTTGCTTGCCTTTTGGGCCTTGCACGACCTCGAAGCTCACTTTTTGCCCTTCCTTGAGTGTCTTGAAGCCGCTCATCTGGATGGCGGAAAAATGCGCGAAAAGATCTTCGCCGCCTTCGTCCGGGGTGATAAAGCCAAAACCCTTTGCATCATTGAACCACTTCACCGTCCCTGTTGCCATACTGCATCCCCTCTGAAGCGCTTTCTCGCTCAACTGTCACTGAACACCGCCATGGAACAGCACGCGGTCCATTGGAATGGGGTCGCGGCCTAGCGGCAGGCCAAAGCACATTCCCCCGTAAGTACTGGTGTAAGGGAAGATGCTTTTTGATTTTTGAGGCTCTTTATTCGACTGTCAAGCGTTTTTTTGTCACGCGCTTATACGTAGTTCGCATGGCGCGCAAGTGCGCCGCGCAGGCGTTTCTCTTTAGGGGAAGACCCTGATCGGCAAACGTTTGTCACTATTCGTCGTCCCGACTTTTCCGCAGGGCGGTCGCGCCGTAAAAAAATTTCCCTGATGGCGTGGCTGTCTGAAAACAAGACACAAATGGGATGTGTCCATTGTATGACGGGCATTCCCGGGCGCTTTTCCGTCTTCCATCGAGGGGTATTGTGATAACGCAGCGCTCGATCTTGAAAACGGCGATAATCGCCCAAGATAGCTGTCAAGACGCAATGTTCGCGGCAAGGCTGTTCAAGCGGTTTCGAGGTTGGAGCGCGCGACATTTCCGGCAGTTGAACGCTGCGTGCGATCTGAGTCTCTTCCCCATAGTGAGTGCAATGCGTTTGGCCTGCATGCCTTGCGCCTTGTGTTGTCGTGGTATCGGTCAGATTGCCCGATACACTACATGACGTCGGCGGCAACGTTCGACCGTTGCTGTAAACGCAAAGGCGCATTCCCGATCAGGTTCGGATTGCAGGGCGGCGCGAGATGTTTAGAATGGACGTATGGCGATCATCCCGAACAAGCAGGACGGAACCGTTCTAGAGCGGCAGGAGCAAAAGCTAAAGCCGCCGCCGATGTTCAAGGTCGTGCTGTTGAATGACGACTTCACGCCGATGGAGTTCGTGATCTTGATCATTCAGCAATACTTCAACAAGGATCGTGAGACGGCTTCACAGATCATGCTGAAGGTTCATCGCGAGGGCAGGGGAGTTTGTGGGGTCTATTCGCGAGATGTCGCGGCGACCAAAGTTGAGCAAGTCGTTACCCATGCGCGGCAAGCGGGCCATCCGCTGCAGTGTGTGATGGAGGAAGCATGATTGCCCAGGAACTGGAAGTCAGTCTGCACATGGCGTTTATGGAAGCGCGTCAGGCGCGCCATGAATTCATTACGGTCGAGCATCTGTTATTGGCGTTGTTGGATAATCCAACCGCTGCAGAGGTGCTGCGGGCCTGTGCGGCAAATATCGACGATCTGCGTCAGAATCTGCGTAATTTCATCCACGACAATACGCCGACGGTACCTGGGACCGATGACGTCGATACGCAGCCGACGCTGGGTTTTCAGCGCGTGATCCAGCGCGCGATCATGCACGTGCAATCGACGTCGAACGGCAAGAAGGAAGTCACGGGCGCTAATGTGCTTGTCGCGATCTTCGGCGAGAAGGATTCGCACGCGGTGTATTACCTGCAGCAGCAGGGCGTGACGCGTCTGGATGTGGTCAACTTCATTTCGCATGGCATCGCTAAGACCGGCGCGGGTGATCAGGCCAAGGCGGCCGATGCGAGCGTTGAAGCCGAAGAAGGTGGCGCGCAGAAGGAAACGCCGCTTGCGCAATTCACGCAGAATCTCAACCAGTCGGCGAAGGATGGCCGTATCGATCCGCTGATCGGCCGCGAGGCGGAAGTGGAACGGGTCGTTCAGGTGCTCTGCCGCCGTCGCAAGAATAATCCGCTGCTGGTGGGCGAGGCCGGGGTGGGCAAGACCGCGATCGCCGAAGGCCTGGCGTGGCGCATCACGCGCGGCGAGGTCCCGGATATTTTGTCCGACGCGATTGTGTATTCGCTTGACATGGGTGCGCTGCTGGCGGGCACGAAGTATCGCGGCGATTTCGAGCAGCGCTTGAAGACCGTGCTCAAAGAGCTGAAGGACCGCCCGCACGCGGTCTTGTTCATCGACGAAATTCATACGCTGATTGGTGCCGGTGCCGCTTCCGGCGGGACTCTCGACGCATCGAACTTGCTGAAGCCGGCGTTGTCCTCGGGCCAGTTGAAATGCATCGGTGCAACGACGTTTACCGAGTACCGTGGCATTTTTGAGAAAGACGCGGCGCTCTCGCGTCGCTTCCAGAAAATCGACGTGCCGGAGCCGACGGTCGAGCAGACAGTTGCCATCCTGCGCGGCTTGAAGTCGCGTTTCGAAGAGCATCACGGCGTCAAGTATTCGGCCGGGGCCTTATCGGCGGCGGCGGAGTTGTCGGCGCGCTTCATCACGGATCGCCATCTGCCGGACAAGGCGATCGATGTCATCGATGAGGCGGGTGCCGCACAGCGTATCCTGCCGAAGTCGAAGCAGAAGCGTACGATCGGAAAATCCGAGATCGAGGACATCATCTCGAAGGTGGCCCGTGTTCCACCGCAGAGTGTCTCGCAGGACGATCGCAGCAAGTTGCAGACGCTGGATCGCGATTTACGGTCGGTGGTGTTTGGTCAGGATCCCGCGATCGATGCGTTGGCCGCGGCAATCAAGATGGCGCGCGCGGGTTTGGGCAAGACCGACAAGCCGATTGGCTCTTTCCTTTTCTCCGGTCCGACCGGCGTCGGGAAGACCGAAGTCGCCAAGCAACTGGCTTTCACGCTGGGTATCGAGCTTATCCGTTTCGATATGTCGGAATACATGGAGCGTCATGCAGTCAGCCGCTTGATCGGTGCGCCGCCGGGCTACGTTGGCTTTGATCAAGGCGGTTTGTTGACGGAGGCCGTATCGAAGAAGCCACACTGCGTCTTGTTGCTGGACGAGATCGAGAAGGCGCACCCGGATATCTATAACGTCCTGTTGCAGGTGATGGATCATGGCACGTTGACCGATAACAACGGTCGCAAGTCCGACTTCCGTAACGTCATTATCATCATGACGACAAATGCGGGGGCGGAGGCAATGCAGAAGTCGACGATTGGTTTCACGACAAAACGTGAAACTGGCGACGAGATGGCCGACATCAAGCGGATGTTTACGCCGGAATTCCGGAACCGCCTGGATTCGATCATCAACTTCCGCGCGCTGGACGAAGAGATCATCTTGCGGGTGGTCGACAAGTTCTTGATGCAGCTTGAAGACCAATTGCACGAGAAGAAAGTGGACGTGCAATTCAGCGACGCGTTGCGCAAGCATCTGGCGAAACACGGTTTCGATCCGTTAATGGGCGCGCGACCGATGCAACGTTTGATCCAGGACACGATCCGCCGTGCATTGGCGGACGAACTGCTGTTTGGCAAGCTCGCAGCTGGTGGCCGCGTGGCGGTAGATGTCGACGAAGAAGGCAAGGTGCAACTGACATTCGATGACAGCGGTGCGCCGCGTAGCCCGAGTCCGGAAACGGTCGAGGTCGAGTAACGCGCACCCTTTCGCCGGGACGTGGCTGCGCGTGCAGCTGCGTCTTGTCTTCATCACGCGTGGCCACGCTAGCCTCCGCGTGAATAAAAAAACCCGTTCGTT
>NZ_LAQU01000014.1 GCF_000970345.1 Robbsia andropogonis
TTAGATTCTATGTTAACGACAAAACTTACGCGTTAGCGCGAAAGAGCCCAAGTGGCAACGTCGTATCTAACGAGTATTACTTCTCATCCCTTGGTACTGTTCCGGACCTTCCTACCGCGAATGCACGGGAAAAAGATATCCGGGAGATACTCGAAGCAGAATTCAAAATCGATGCCAATGTCACTCTTGCTTATGGCGGCGGAGCGCTGCGGGCCGATTCGAAAGTCTCATTCCGATACTTCTTCCTCTTTAACACCATCTCAGAAGACATCATCACGAACAGTAAGGTGTTTTTTGACAAGCAATCCGAAGACCGGTATCGGGAGGCGTTGCCGCGAATTTTTGACATGGCGTTAGGTATAGATGACCTTGCGAATATGGCTGCCCGCGAAAGACGGGATGCATTAGAAAAAGAGTTGTTACGTGCTGAGCGAAAAAACTCGCTCCTGAGCCCAGGTCGTGATGACTTTGATGGTGAGGTCCGTGAAATAGCAGCGAGGGCGGCTGAGTACGGATTTTTTTCCGGTGAGACCAATTCAATATCGCGTGATGTCGTCAGGCGGGCCATTAACGATGCGGCTTCGGTAGAAACAGGCAAAGCCCTGGACCGGCATGCCGAGGTTAGTTCTGAGCTCTTTTCCATAGAGCGTCGCCTCAGGAAGCTTCGTCAATTTACGTCTGAGTATCGCGCATACAAAAACGCGTTGAAGGGCGCGGAAGATAGCCTTTTGCCGATTGAACAGCTAATCAAACAGGCGCCGACACTGGTGAAGTCAGAGATATTCGATGACCTTATTAGTAGTCTGAAAGCTGACTTACTGGCAGTCAAAAAATCGACCGCTAGAAAGCAGCCGGTTGATGGGCAAATTGCAGCAATGGTACAAAGTCTCGAGGACCAACGCGCTAAGCTCGAGTCAGAGCTGACTGGGCTGCCTCAAGAGCCACTGTCTTTTGCGAGCGAACGCGAAAAGTGGTTGTTTGTAGGCCAGGCTCAAGGGCGATTTCGCGCATATGATGCCGCAGCTCCAATTACTGTGGCGCTACAATCGGCGGTCTCCACGACTGGCTTGCAAGAGCAAATTGATGCCATCTATGTTCGGGATGTCGACGAGACCCGTACAGCTGTCATCTCGTTGATTAACGAGATTGCGCAAGGCTACCTGACGGCAACAGGAAAAGCACTGGCAAACTACTCAACATACCAAACAGACTTCGCCTATAAAGAAAAGCGGCTTCGACTGCGCAAGCCTCGCTCGAGCTTGATTGAAAACGTTGGCAGCAGCTCGAACCACATGTTTTTACATCTGCTGCAATTTCTTGCACTTCACGAGGTAGCAATCGGTCATAGGTCGCCGTTTGTTCCCAGCTTTCTCATAATCGACCAGCCTAGCAGGCCGTATTACCCTGATGAAAAGCCTAAGGATGATGTTGTGCTCAGCAACAGCGATAGCGAGAAAGTATCGATAGCGTTTCAGCTTCTCAACGATTTCGTGGCACGTATTAATGACCAATACGCCGAGGAATTTCAGATGATTGTATTCGAGCACGTACCGAAAGCAACGTTCGACGATATGGAATACGTGCATCTGCTTCCGGAGTTCCGTAATGGCGAGGCTTTGATTCCGCAGGCTTGGCAATCGTAGTGATGCTCTCATCTTCTCCCGAGCGACCTTGCACTCTCAGAAATAATCCAGTTCCGCCATATGGCTAGCGTGGGCACTCTAGCTTTCTCTGGATGGAAGACGAAATAATAAGACCGTTGAGACAGTAGACCTGACAGCGGCACTGCCACGAGGGCACCGCTTTCTAGCTCGGGCTCAACCAGACATTTGGCAACTATCCCAAGCCCCAATCCGGATACAGTGACCTGCCCCCGTCTCCAGAATCAACGAAGCTTCGAACTGTCTCGACCGGAGAATGACCGAGATCGAAGCATTTTTAACCACAGCATCGTCGAACAGGCGATGCAATCGGAAAGCAGGGACGAATGGCACCGCGAAAGATAAGAAAATACGAAGCAAAATTCGGTAGATTTTCGAGAAAGCAACCCGGATCGATGGGCAAGCTTACAAAAATCAACTTGACCCTATGGCTTGGAATCATTCCAATCGTTAGCGCGTTGATCGGCGGCATCGCATACCTGTTCGGCAATGGCTACAACTCGGCCTACCTCCGTGAATTCGACATCGAGTCAAGTGCTTTCCCGGGTGATAAATATGAACGTTTAGTCGAGGCGACTGACGCGTGGCCAAGTGGGCTCACAGCAGTAGATCAATGGATACATCATCATTGGAGTGGTGTATTGATCTGGGTCGTCGTTATGTCGATTGGCATTGTCGTGTGGTCGCTCATTACACAGTATTCCGATCGAAGGGCCCAAAGGCAGAAAAATGAGCCGACAAAGCAGGACGGATTTTGGGTGCGTCATCCGACGATTAGAAGGTGTGCAACTGCAGTCGCGATTTTTGTCCTTGTTCTATATATGCTCTTCTTTGCACCACGTGCAGCGATAATGTTTTCGATTCCAGGTGTAATGGGACAAGAAGTCGGAACATTTGTTGCCCTTGATATGAAACCACATTATCAGGTCTCGTGTGACCAATCAGAACATAGCTGCTACTCGATCGCAGAGAAGGGAAGGGAGGTGGCGTGCGGATATCCGATAGCACAGTCCTCGAATCGTATCGCGCTGTATTTTAAAGGGCGTATGACGGAGCTGTCGACCGACGGAGTAGTGATAAAGTCGTTCGGGAAAGGACGTTTGATGAGTGAATGGGTGAGCGCATGCGGCTCTGTACTGTCGGAAAACGCATCGCAAGGACTGTCAAAATCGAAGGCCGACTGACGTTTTGACTAGGCTTGACGTTTGCAGCAGTTACTACGGTATAGCGATGCGTGTAAAAAGCGCGTAAAACTATTTTGGATGACTTTCGCGAATCTCTATATGTGATAATGTCATTTACCAAAAATAATAGCATGTGCCATGATGAAACAATCACCGGAAGCCATTCTGAATCGCCCGGGACTTGAACTGCCACCCCAAAAGTTGGACAGTTTAAACGTAAGCGCTACTTTCTCCCCACCTGAGTGGGCATAGGAAGACGCCCACTCAGGTCAGCGGATATTGAATGGATTTTTTTGGATGGGTTACGGCTTTACGGTGCGTTGCTGTTTCGCGTAATTGAACGGCAGCAAGTCGCTGATGTCTGCGCTTGTGGCCCGTTGCGGCAGTTCCTCGAGAACATGCAGCAGATACCCATACGGTTCGACATCGTTTGCCCTGCAAGTTAGCATCAGGCTATAGATCATCGCACTGGCCTCGGCGCCGGCCACCGTATCGCTGAACAACCAAGCGTTTCGCCCTGCGCAGAAGGGACGGATGTCGCGTTTAAGGACATTGTTGTCGATGGGCGCGCTCCGTCTTCAACATAGCGACTTAGATACGGCCACTCGTTTCGCGCATAGCCGATTGCCTTGCCCAGCAGCGACTTCGGCAAGGCCACCGGTACCTGCATGTCCAACCATGTTTTAAAGGCATCCAGCACCGGCACGCTGTGCTTCTGGCGCAGTTCATAGATGTAGTCGTGACGCGTCTGGCCATCGGGCAGATCGCGTTTGACCAACTCCTCGACCTGGTACAAGACTTTGATGTATTCCAGCGCCTGCGCGATGCGCTCGCTCGGCTTCTTCTGCCCCTCGCCCGTGTCCACGAAGGCGCGTGTTGCATATGCCCAGCACCCTAGGTGCGTTGCGCTCTCGACGGTTCGCCACGCCGCATAGCCGTCGCTCATCAATAGGCCTTCATAGGCTACCAGGAAGGTCTGTGGGTGTACCTGCCCACGTCCCGATTGGTAGTTATAGAT
Source organism: Robbsia andropogonis (assembly GCF_000970345.1). Classification (GTDB taxonomy): domain Bacteria; phylum Pseudomonadota; class Gammaproteobacteria; order Burkholderiales; family Burkholderiaceae; genus Robbsia; species Robbsia andropogonis. The sequence continues at coordinate 3,864 of NZ_LAQU01000014.1, forward strand.
CACCACCGCTTCGTCGCTGTCCTCGGCGCTGCGGTAGCACCACATATACGACTGGCTCTGTGCGCTCTTGCCGGCCTCCTTCAGCACCTGCACCGTGGTCTCGTCGCCGTGGATCAGCGCCTGCGATTTGAGCGTGGCGCACAAGGCGTCGTACAGTCGGCTGTAGCGCAATTGCGATGGGCGGATGCTCCATCGAGCAAGCGTGCCACGACTCACCGCAATGCCCGCGCGAGCGAGTGCGCTCTGCATCCGGTATAGCGGTGTGCCGTCAACGTATTTACCCACCGTGACGGTGGCGAGCATCGCCGCGCTTGCGTTGCTGCCAGGCAGCGGCTGTGCTGGCATAGGGGCGGTGATGACTGGTCCGCGTTCGGCATGCGCCTCGCAGCGGAGGCAGCCGTATTTAAACGCACGTGCTGGCGCACCGAGGCTTTTACCTCGATGTGCAACTGTTTGCTGACTGCCTCGCTCATGCGGTGCAATGCTTGCCCGCAGCCGCAGGTCTTCTCGTGCTCGGGCAGCTCGTGCTCGATACGCTCGCGCGGCAGGTCCGCGGGAAGGGGTTTGCGTCCGAGCTTGCCGGTGGCGCGCTCGGACGGCGGCGGCAAGCCCGTATCGGGCAAACCGAAGGCCCGATCGGCCGCTTCCTTGCCTACTGTGACGGGGTCAAGCGTCGCATCGCGTTCGGCCTCGTCGAAGATCCGATCGACGATCTTCTCGCTACTGGGGGCGAAGCGTTTGTTCTGCGCCAGACGGAATTGTTCTTAAAGCTTGCTCACTCGCGTATCCAGTTCCTGGTTACGCGCTTCGAGGGAGCGGATGTGGGCCTGCGCGGCGGCAGGTATGGAACAGCCCCTTGAATCTCCGGACACAGTCTCTGCCTTAAAATAGCGGGTAGGCATACGATTGTGTTTGAGACCAACAGCAGGCAGGAAGTGATTGGTGTACGGGTCGTACTCGGCGCTGCTGACCGCCAGTGGTGTCGGCGTCGATAGGCCAGATCGCATATTCACCGAACTGGCCACGCTTGCGTGCCTGGGTTTCGCACTGGCAGTGATGTCCGACTGTCTCTCCGTCACGCGCGCGAATGGCGCAATGCTTGACGACGTGCAAGCCTGATTTTTTGTCATTTACATTAAAACGGAACTTCCAATGTCGATTCAAAAGTTTCCCGAAGCAGGCCTTCAGACTGCACGGCTGGTCTTGCAACGCGCCAGCCGGGGGGACGTTGCCGACTTGCTCGCCTATTACATTGAGAACCGACGTCACTTGCAACCATGGGAGCCTTTGCGATCCGATGACTTTTACACTCGCGACGCGCTAATGCACAGACTCGACGGCATCGAGCAACAGATGGTGGCGAACAACGCCCTCTATCTTCTGATCCGACGGCCGAATAACGCGACCCTTCTAGGCGAGTGCAATTTGACGAATATTGTGCGCGGACCTTTCCAGGCCTGCCATCTTGGCTTCTCGATAGCGGCCGCGTCGCAGGGGTAAGGTTTGATGTACGAAGCCTTATCTCCCGTCATCGAGTTTGCGTTCGACGAGTATGAATTGCATCGATTGATGGCGAACTATCGTCCAGAGAACATACGCAGCGGCCGCTTGCTGGAACGCCTAGGATTTGAGATTGAGGGGCGGGCCCGCTCCTACCTAAAAATTAACGGCGCGTGGGCTGACCACGTCCTCACGTCACGCATTAGCGATAAGGCATAGGTGACCTATGCCAAGCATCGTCGGACGGAATATTAATGGAGACGGCGTGGTCTGCTGGCGCGCTCGGAAGACTCGGCGCGGACGCGGTGGTGTCTTTGGATCAGGCCCCCGAAAGCGTTGCCGATGCATTGACGCCGCATTTGGCCGAAGGTGTTGATGTTGTACTCGACTACCTCTGGGGACCAAGCGCACGGACCCTGTTGACGACAGCAGCAAAAGTGCTGCCGGAGGGTTATCCGCTGCGCTTCGTGCAGATTGGTACGATTGGCGGAGCAGAGCTGACCTTACCGGGGGCGGTGCTACGGGCATCCGCTATCACGTTGCTCGGTAGCGGCATTGGCAGCATACCTATGCCACGCCTGCTAGAGGCAGTGAAAGGGGTCTTGCAGGCCGTGATATCGGTACCGCTCGAGGTCGATATTGCACCGGTACCTTTGTCGGCACTGGCCGATTATTGGGACAACGACAGCCGCGCACGCATAGTGTTTTTGACTGAACAATGACGTAATGACTGATGAAGTCGGAAATACCTCGGTCACACGAGCCATTTGCACCAGAGCCTTCACGCGGCCCCTAAAACGTGACACCCGCCACCAATATCACATTCGCATACGGCGTACATTCACCTGTGCGGATAAACGCGCGTGCTTGTCCGCTGAGCGTTTTCAGTTCCGCATGGGACATCGTACGATGGTCGATTGGCAGGGCGGTCTGGAGATCGGCGAGCCAGCGGTCCGCGCGAGTCACCGTCTCCGAGGCGATCACATACGACTCCACCTGCATTTCCGTCAACACTGTGGAGAGCACGACATCGATGCCTGGCATGCCGGGTGTCAGCGCCAGATCGATGATCTCGACGCCTGTGTTGCGCGGCGCCGGCATGCCGGCATCGGCGATCAATATCATGTCGCCATGCCCCAGGCTGGCAATCAGGCGCGATAGCGCCGTGTGCAGTAAAGGGGTTTTCTTCATACGTCAGATCCCATGAAAGCCTTGACCTCCGCGTAGGAGGGAATCGATGTCTGCGCACCGGCGCGCGTAACGGAGAGGGCGGCGGCGGCCAGACCGAAACGTATCGCCGTCGTGGTCACCGTGCCGGCGGCAAGCGCCGCCGCGAGCGCGCCGACAAACGTGTCGCCTGCCGCTGTCGTGTCCTTCGCCTCGACGCGATGTCCTGCGTAATGGCGCGCTTCGTCGCTACCCTCGGGTAACCACAGCACGCCCTGTGCGCCCAAGGTGATCACCACATGACGCGCGCCATCGCGACGCAAGTGCCGGGCGGCGGCGGCGGCATGCTCGATCGAATCCACCCGGATGCCCGTCAACGACTCGGCTTCGGTCTCGTTCGGTATCAGGAAGTCGATCAGCGGCAGCCATCCCGCTGGCAGGGCCTGTTGCACCGGCGCGGGATTCAGGATGACCACTTTCCCCGCTGCGCGCGCATGCGTCAACGCGGCATGCACCGTTTCGGTAGGCACTTCCATTTGGCACACCACGACGTTGGCCGCATCGAGCGTTGCACGATGGTCTGCAATGGCGCTGGGTGAAAGCGCCCCATTGCTGCCGGCCACGATGGTGATGGCGTTCTGCCCCGCATCGTCGACGACGATCACCGCGATACCGGTGGGGAGCGCTGCCGCTACGCTCACACCGTCGCACTGGATGTGTTCGTCCTCCAATGCCTGCTTCAAAAGTGCGCCGAAATGATCCTGGCCGATGCACCCCACCATGTCTACGCGTGCGCCCAGCCGCGCGGCGGCCACTGCTTGATTCGCACCTTTGCCGCCCGGTATCTGCGCGAAGCCGTGGCCGGCAAGCGTTTCGCCAGGACGCGCCATGCGAGAGGTCCGCACCACCAGATCCATATTGATGCTGCCGACAACCACGACCCGGCCGTGACGGCCTGGGTCGAGCGTGTCGTGTGAGGAGGGCGCGACAACGGTGTCGGCGGAAAGCGACGTAGTCTGAATGGTGCTCATGTCATGATTTTTGAGATGGGGCAGGTTTGGCGGCGACGCGTGCGCGTGTGGCACGGCGTGGTGCGGTCGTCGATTCCCGCACCAGCAGGCGCGGCACCAGCATATGGTGCTGCACCTCGCCGGTGACACGTCCTGTAATTCTGTCGAGCAGGCCGATTGCCGCCACCTCGCCAAGGCGTCCGATGGTCTGACCAACGGTGGACAATGCGGGATACACATAGCGGCTCATCTCGATATCGTCGAAGCCGACGATCGAGCAGTCCTCGGGAATGCGAATGCCGCGCTCGGCGGCGGCGCGCAGCACACCGATGGCCATCGCGTCGTTGCTGGCGAAGATCGCCGTCGGTGCATAGTTGCGAAACAAGGCGACGGCTGCGTTATACCCGCCCGGACTCGTGAAGTCGGCGACCACGATCGACTCGTCAGGAAGCGGCAGACCATGTTCGGTCATCGCCAAGCGAAAGCCGTCCACGCGATGTGCGCTCACGGTGGTGCTGTCGGGTCCCGCAATGCAGGCAATGCGCCGATGCCCTATATCGATCAAATGCCGGGTGGCTATCGCCGCGCCGGCGCGGTGATCCACCTGTACGCGGTCCGCGCGAATACCGGCAATGGGACGGTCGATCACGACGACAGGCACCGTCACGTGCCGCAGCGCCTCGGCGGCGGCGGCCTCGTCCCCCACCGACGCGATGATCAAGCCGTCGACGCGCTTTTCATGGAGGACGCGCAGCCACTCGCGCTGCACCTCCACGTCGTTGTCCGAGTTGCAGAGGAAGACGCAATAGCCATGACGGCGCGCGAGATTCTCGACGCCTTGCGCGATCTCCGCGAAGTAGGGGTTGGTATTGCTGGGCACCAGCATGCCGATCGTCCGCGTGGCCTGCGCTTTCAACGAGCGGGCCACCGCGGAGGGAACGAAGTGAAGTTCGGCCACCGCCGCTAGTACGCGCTCCCGCTTGTCGGCACGAACGGGCCGGGTGTCGTTCACGACGTGCGACACCGTGGTGTACGAGACCCCGGCGAGCGCTGCGACATCTCGAATGGTCGGCATTGGCTGTCTTGTCGGCGTGCGTCAGCTACGACGTTTCGCGCGCCGGCTCCGGTAGGTGTCGAGTACCACCGCCACCACGATCACCGCGCCCGTGATGACACGCTTGGTCGGCTCATTCGCTCCGATCTGCGCAAGACCCGCTGCCAGCACGGAGATGATCAATACCCCGATGAACGTGCTGATGACCGAGCCTCGGCCGCCCATCAAACTGGTGCCGCCGATCACCACAGCGGCAATCACTTGCAATTCGATGCCGGAGCCGGCGTTCGGATCGGCCGCCTCAAGCCGTGCGATCTGGAACAACGAGGCGAGTCCGGCGAGCGCTCCCATCAGCGCAAAAACGATGACTTTATAGGGACGCGGGTCGATGCCGGCGAGGCGCACCGCCTCTTCGTTGGTGCCGATGCCTATCAAATAGCGACCGAACACGGTTCGCGTCAACGTCAACTGAGCAACAATCATCACGAGCACCGCGATGATGAAGGCGGGCGATACGCCGAACGCGATCGGGTTTGCCAGCCAGTCGAATGCCTCGCCGATGTACGCGGTTCGCGAATCGGTAAATTGATACGCCATCCCGCGCGCCATTTCCAGGACACCGAGAGAGACGATAAACGACGGAATGCGCCAGGTCACGGTGACAATGCCCGTGATCGACCCCGCCAGCGCGGCGATGGCCAGCCCCGCCAGGGCCGCCGATATCGGATTCCAGTGCCAGCGCAATGCGGCGACGCTGACGACCGATGCGGCCAGGGCGAGCACCGAGCCCACCGACAAGTCGATGCCCGCGATGATCAGCACGAAGGTCATGCCGACGGCCATGACCACGAGATCGGGGATCTGGTTTGCAATCGTGATGAACGTGTCGTAGCTGAGGAAATGCGAACTCAGCACCGAGAACAGCGCGATCATGGCGAGCAGCGCGCCGGTCAGCCCGAGATAGCTGTTGAGGCCCATTCTCGTGCCGGCATTGACGGCCGGTGTCGGCAGGACCGCTGCCGCGTCGGCGTTTTTATCGACGGGAGCCGTCATGGTGTGTCTCCATTGGATGCAAGATGCGAGGCATCAGCCGCCTCGGCATGGGTCGGCGCATGGACCAGCGTGTCGCGCGCCGCATATCCTGAAAAAGCGGCGGCCAGAAGATTGGCTTGCGTCCACTCGCCGCGAGCAAAGGTCTGGACCAGGCGGCCAGCGGACATGACCGCGATACGATCGCAGATCAGCATCAATTCGCGCATATCGCTCGACACCACGACGATCGCCTTTTGCTCACGCGCCTGCGCCCCCAGCAAGGCATAAATATCGAATTTGGCGCCTACGTCGATGCCGCGCGTGGGCTCGTCGAACAGCAGCACGTCGCAGTCCCGTGCGAGCCAGCGCCCGATGACAACCTTTTGTTGATTCCCGCCCGACAGCTCTCCTACCGGCTGACGCGGACTGGAGCAACGGATGCGCATGGCATCCACGTGTTTTTGCGACAGCGCCTGTTCCTTGCCGCCATCCATCAAGCCGAAGCGCGACACCGCCGGGAAATTGCCCAATGCCAAATTGGCGGCCACCGGTTGCGGGAGCAGCAGCCCCTCGCCCTTGCGGTCCTCGGTGATCAGCGCCACGCCGTTGCGCACGGCCTGCGACGGCGAGGCAATCTCTCGGGGGCGGGGCGGGTCGCCGATCTCGACGGTGCCGGCGTCCTTGCGGTCCGCGCCAAAGATCAGGCGAAGCAACTCGGTGCGACCCGAGCCGATCAAGCCACTTATCCCGAAAATCTCGCCTTGTTTGACCTCGAATGAGACGTCGCGCACGACATCTGCACGACTCAGTCCGCTTACCCGAAGCAGCGGATTGCCGATACGTCGCTCACCTAGATCAATGCGTTCGCCTATATTGCGGCCTACCATCAACTGCACGAGACGATCCGTGGGATAGTCTGCAATCGGGCCGACGCTGACGAGTTTGCCGTCGCGTAACACCGCAATGCGATTCGCGATGCGCGCGGTTTCCTCCAGACGGTGCGAGATATAGACGATTGCCACGCCGTCGCGCTTGAGCCGCTCGACCTGCTCGAACAGCAGATCCACTTCGCGGCCGCTCAACATGGCGGTGGGTTCGTCCAGGATCAGCACGCGGCAATCGCCGATCAGATTGCGCGCGATTTCCACCATCTGCTGATGGCCAATGCCTAATGCCGCAACCGGGGTGTCTGGATCCAGGGTATCGAGCCCGACACGGGCCATTGCCTCCACCGCGTTGGCACGCAGCGTTTTACGCGAAATCCATCCGGTGCCGCGGGTGCGGGGCAGTTGATTGAAAAACAGGTTTTCGGCAATCGTCAGCGTTGGCAGCAGATTGAGCTCCTGCATGACCATCCGCACGCCCAGCGCTTCGGCGTGGCGCCGGCTGGAGGGCGCATAGTTCCCGCCGCGATACGTCATGGTGCCTTGCGTCGCGGTTTCGAGTCCACCGATGATTTTCGAGAGCGTGCTCTTGCCCGCTCCGTTTTCACCGGTCAGTGCCAACACCTCGCCGCCTATCAGCGAAAGGTCGATGTCGCTAAGCACCGGCGCCGCATACACCTTGACGATGCCGCTGACGCGCAGGACTTCATTTCCCTGCGCGGGCGATATCGTCATGGCACCCGTGTCGATCGTCATTTTTTCGTGACCAGTACGACCGGCGTTTCGACAACGGACGACAGATCGTTTTGCTTGGTGTGCTCGCGGATCGCCTTCAACGCGGTATCGATGCCGAAGACCGCCTGTTTCGAGCCGAACTGGTCGACCGTCGCCAACACCCGGCCGTCGTTTAGCATCGGCTTGATCGCCGCGATGTTGTCGTAGCCGATCACGGCAACTTTGCCTGCCCGTCCAGCGGCACGAATCGCCGATACCGCGCCGATAGCCATGTTGTCGTTGCCGGCGAGCAGGGCTTTCAGATTCGGATACTCGTTGAGCATGGCGGATGACACGGCGTTACCCTTATCGATCTCCCAGTCGCCCGATTGAATGGAGACGACCTTGATGTTCGCCTGTTCCATGGCCGCCTTGAAGCCTGCCGTGCGTTGCTGCGCGTTCGTCGTCGTCGATACGCCCTCGATGATGCCCACTTGATCACCCGCTTTTAGCGTCTTCGCTAAATAATCGCCGGCCAGCTTGGCGCCTTTCGTATTGTCCGGGCCGACGAAGGGGATCTTGATCCCCTTCGAGCTCACCACCTCCGGATCGAGCCGATTATCGATATTCACGACGATGATGCCCGCATCCACTGCCTTCTTCAGCACTGGCACCATTGCCTTGGAATCGGCGGGGGCGATGACGATCGCGTCCACCTTCGCGACGATCATCTGTTCCACGATACGGATCTGCGCACTCGTGTCCGTCTCGTTCTTGATGCCGTTGGATATCAACTCGAAGTCTTTGGGATGGGCTTTCTGATACGCCTTCGCGCCGTCTTCCATGGTCAGGAAAAACTCATTTGCAAGCGATTTCATGACCAGGGCCACGCGCGGCACGTGCGGTGCGGTGGCGCTCTGCGCATGGGCGAAGCTCGGTAGCAAGGCGCCAGCCGCGAGCGTGGCGACACCAGCAGCGAGGATACGACGGCGGAAAGTCTGGTTCATCATGCGTCTCCATTATTTTCGTTTGACGCGCGCACCGGTTCGCCTCGCCCTTGTCTATGGACCAGAAGGCAAGGCACAACGACCGATGCGCGGCAGGCCTTTGGGCGGCCTGGTGCGTCACGAGAGGGTAGGAACCGGTGGATTCCGTTCCGCAAACGTTTGCGGATTCGATAATGTGGCGGAAGACGGTGCGCGTCAATCTAGGGAAAACCGCAGCATCGCCCGGCGGCCTGCATTCCAAGGGATGGGATCGTCGCCAAGACCTGTGGGAACGTCATGCGCTCGTCAAGATGGGCGAAGACTCCGGCTGGTGAGAGCCGGTACCGACCTCAACGAATAGGGTTCCTGTGCGATGTAGTCGGACCGTCACAGCCCATCAGAGGCATGCTTATTTCGTGCCGTGCGTCAGCTTTTCGTCCGTACGACGTAGTACGCTTTTTAGTATCCGGCATGCTTTCCGCAAATTACTCATTCCGGTCTTGCAAATGAAACTCTGCTTTCCGTGTTTCTCGCCGTCGGAGGTTTCAGGAGATGATGCCCCGGTCAGGCGTGGAACGCCGCCTGCAGTACCGGCTGCGCGGTCATCCCGGCGCGAAGGCGGCGCTGCCTTGCAAGAGTTGCCGCCGCGAACGTTGACCACTTCCGCATCACCGATGCGCCAGAGGCAGCGATTGCCCATGCAGGCAGGAGGTTCGTCGCGAGCGTCCGGACACGACGCTGCGGTACCTTCGCCTTCGCTCGACACGGTGCGGAAAGCCTGTGATCCGAATCGGATGGGCCTGATCGCCAATAATGCGTTCTCGATCGAAATCGACCATCCGTACGATTCTGGAAGGACGGTACCCGACAAGGAAGTGCTTGAGGACATCATTCATGTAATGAGCTTCCGCCGTAACGCCGATCAGGCAACGGGGAGAGGACTCAACGCTGTCGGCGTCGCATTGGCGGTCAGGATGTTCGCGGAGGCGTTGACGCATGTCGCGCCCGTTTCCCCTGATGCCTCAGCCATTCGATCGGTTGCGGCCGCGCTGAGAAACACTACGCAGATCACCGTCTCTCGCCAGCCCAGAAGAATTTCAGAAGATATTGTCGAACAAAACTTTCAATGTCGATCGCGCGTCGGTGCCAGCGAGATTGCTGACTGGATGAGCCAAATGCGTCCGGGCCAACATACATTCTTCCTTATCAATAATCGATCTTTCGTCGCGCACATGGTGGGCCTCTCACTGTCTAAGATTGACAAGGATGTCGTGCGCGTCAGCTTAGTCAATCCCGTGAACTCGAGGGTAGGCAGTTTCATTGATGCTCCGCTCGAAAACATTGAGCCAGGAATGGCAAGCTTCTTTTCCGGGGACATCTTCAAGCACATCTGCGCGACGTTCGTGTCGGAATCGATCAACGAGATACCGACGCAACCGGAGTCCAGCACGATCTTTACCGAATGGATGAAGACCTTGAATCCCGGCAAGGCGCTGTCGTCCGATTACTTCGACGGCAAGCCGTTGCTCCAGCGTTCCCAGAAAGGCGGATCGTGCACCATCGAGTCAGCTTTCGCGCTCATGGCCACGACCTTGCCAAGGAATGCGTACAAGCTTGCAAAGGCAGCGTGCCTGAGTACCGTGCTTGAAACGGGCAAGGCGCTTGACGCGTTGAACCCCGCCGAGCGCGAAAGGATCAAAGAACGTCTAGACTCCGCTGTTCGAGGCATCGGCAGCGAAGCAATGCCTGAAAAATTCAAGCAGTATCATTGGAGGTGATCTCACTTGCTCCCCGGGATTCGTATGCGAATGATTTGGAGCCGGTTCCAAAGTTACCCGTACCGCTGAAACTAGGTTGCTTTCTCCATTTCCAGAGTTCTTCCAGGGAATAGGCTTTGATGCGTGGTATCGGATTGCGTAGCGCGGCACTTTTGTAAGCCTCGCCTACAGCCAGAAAGCACCAGCAGTCGTTAACGAACGCACTAACGCTGCAATACGGGATGAGTAACCCGTCTGGCGATGACACGCCAGACGACTTGGCATTAACCTTTAATATATCGTTGTCAGGAAGATCCGTCGGCAGGTTGCCATCCATGCAAGATGCAAGGTTTGTTTCTGTCCGCTAACCTGGAAATAGGTAAATAAGCAGGAATTCGCAGGGAACATGTTTGTTGCTTGGGGTTATGGCGTTGACATCACCTTGTCGTGCATCTGATCGGGCAAGCCAATCGAGAGCCCATATATCCAAAGCATCAATGGAAAATTTTGCGATGAGTGGCGTTTCTTAGAAAACTGCTTATGTCGAATTTCATAGCTTATTGATTCTTGGCGCTGATGAAGTCGAGCGCTCAGGGGGGGGCACCCAGCAGTGATGTTGCGCGCGTCGCGCTATCGCAGCTTTGTCGGGGCCTAAAGCACTCCTACTTCTGTGCTGTGGACATCAATACGGCTTTGCTCTAACATTATGGCGTAGTACCCCTGCAAATTTTCTCCTCCACTACAGACCCATGTAACTTTTCGCGAACCCCACTTTGTCACATAGCTTGACCAACAGGGTTCGCGGAACTTGGGAATCACATCGCCTGCATTTTGTGGGCTGCGGCTTATTAGACTACGCCTTACGTAAAATCGTTTTGCGTGAGTCTTGCGCTAGCGTGTCTGCTTTTTATCCCAAATTTGCTTCCCGGTCGGCTCCCGTCCGTAAAAATGCTCTAAATTTATTCCCCTATGAATAAAGCTAGTTTCCGTGGGCAATGGTTTGCAAACCCGCGAGCCGATATTCTTGCCGGTGTCGTTGTCGCTTTGGCGTTGATTCCTGAGGCTTTAGCGTTCTCGATTATTGCGGGAGTCGATCCCCGCGTTGGAATATATGCCGCATTTATCATCGCCGTAGTCTGCTCGATCGCTGGCGGTCGGCCGGCCATGATCTCGGCCGCAACGGGTGCCATAGCACTGCTGATCGTTGATCTCGTGAAGTCGAATGGCGTGCAGTATCTTTTTGCCGCAGGCATTCTTGCCGGATTCTTGCAAATTGTCGCGGGCCTTTCAGGACTGGGAGCGCTCATGCGGTTTGTGTCACGGTCAGTCATTACGGGATTCGTCAATGCTTTAGCTATTTTAATCTTCCTTGCCCAGTTACCGCAGCTGCGAGACGTACCCTCCTACGTTTATTTGATGGTTATAGCAGGTCTGGCCATCATATATTTATTGCCTCGCCTCACTAAAGTCGTGCCTTCACCACTGGTCTGCATTATTGTATTAACGGCTATTTCCATGTGGATGCATCTCAAGCTACGCACTGTCGGCGATATGGGAGCTTTCCCGAGCGAACTGCCTATGCCTGCCATACCGCACATTCCGCTCTCATTCGATACGCTGCGCATCATATTCCCTTACTCGCTCGGCATCGCCGTTGTCGGACTCCTTGAATCGCTGATGACCGCAGCTATCGTAGACGATTTCACGGATACGCCAAGCGACAAGAATCGTGAATGTTGTGGCCAAGGTATAGCGAATATCGTGTCTTCTTTTTTCGGTGGAATGCCAGGGTGCGCGATGATTGGACAAACCGTCATTAACATCAAATCCGGTGGGCGAGGTCGACTCTCAAGCTTTGTCGCAGGCGTCTTTCTCCTGTTTCTCGTCGTATTTCTAGGTCCTTGGGTAAAGCAAATCCCCATGGCGGCGCTGGTCGCGATCATGATTATGGTGTCGATCAGTACCTTCAACTGGCAGTCGCTTAAAAACCTTCGTACACACCCAAAAAGCTCATCTACGGTGATGATTGCAACCGTGATAACGGTGGTGGCAACTGAAAATTTGGCTACCGGCGTGTTAGTGGGCGTGTTGTTAAGCGCGCTTTTTTTCGCGTTTAAGGCGCAGCGCGTCCTGGCGATCGATTCGGTGTTGAATGAGGAAAAAGAAGAACGTTTATATCTGGTTCGGGGCCAAATTTTTTTCGCATCATCTGGTGCGCTAGTGGATGAATTTGATTTTAAGGAAAAAATAAAGGTGGCTCGACTCGACCTGACACACGCGCATTTTTGGGACATTACCGCAATCGAGGCGCTCGATCGTGTGGTGTACAAATTTCGCCGCAACGGGATTGCGGTGGCGGTCACGGGTACAAACAGAGCTAGCAAAACGATGATCGACAAATATGCGAAACACGACAAGGAAATTGGCACTGCTGATGCAAGTCTGTCGCATTAACGGTAAAACACGGATTCCGCACGGCATGCTGCTTGCCGAAGGGCTAATGTCTGATCTTGTATCGGCTCCTAGCGAAGTCATTTCTCATCTACTAAGCCTCGCGCCGAAGTAGTTATCGGCGCAAGCATATCGATGCAAAAAGGAGAAATTTCATTGATTCGCAAGTACGTGAAGTTCGGTGTATCAAACTGGCGCAATCTGCTGTTTGGTTTGGTGCTCATGACACTGTCTAGCTTCGGCCAGACCTTTTATATATCCCTTTTTGGTCCGCACCTTAGAGAAGAATTTTATCTTTCGTATGGAAGTCTCGGGGCTGTGTACGCTGCGGCCACTATCACGAGCGCAATGTCTCTTACATTTGTCGGACAGTGGATCGACCGAATAACGGTGCGCCAGTATGCAATGGGTGTCGCAGTTTTTTTTGTCTTGCGCTTGTTTAATGATGGCGGCAAGTCATAACCTGCTGTTTTTGTTCGTCTCCCTATATCTTCTGCGTTTGGGAGGTCAGGGATTAATGGTTCATACATCGCTGACCACCACCGCCCGGACATTCCCGATGGACCGCGGGAAGGCGCTTGGTATTACGACGCTTGGATTGCCGTTGGGGGAAGCCGTCCTGCCCATCATCGCCGTTGCGGGGATGGCAGCTATTGGCTGGAGATCAACATGGATAGTCGGTGGCGTAATCGTCATGTTAGCTGCATCTAGCGCCATTCGCGTTTTGCCTGATGCTGTTAAAAACTTTCGTGCCCGTGATAGCTTCTCGCCTCAGCGGCGCGCAACGACGTTACGTCTCTGGCGAGACCGACGACTTCTTCTGACATTACCTTGCGTCTTGGCGTCGCCTTTCATTTCAACAGGATTCTTCTTTATTCAGGCACGGCTTGCCGCGGAAAAGCATTGGTCGCTGGAGTTTCTCGCTGCTTGCTTTGTAGGGTACGCGGTCGCTCGGGCTTTCGCGCTCCTCGCCATAGGGCCTGTGATAGACAAGTTTGGCGCCACGCGCCTGCTTCCGTTTTTTCTGGTCCCGCAAGGTATCGCGATGGCGACGATTGCTCTCGTGTCCGGAAAGATAGGGGCCCCCATTTATTTAATCTCAACAGGTATATCGGCGGGAATAGCAGCAACCATGGCGACCGCCTTATGGGTGGAAATGTATGGTGTAGAGGAACTCGCGCGAGTGCGATCGTCGGTCGAAGCCGCTACGGTTGTGGCGACTGGACTGGCACCCATCGTCGCAGGTTCGCTTATCGACGCGGGCGTACCGTTGACAATTCAGGCTGGCGGCTGTCTTTTTGCAGTGGTCGCAGTTAGCTGGGTTTCCAGATTCGCCTCACGCCACGCGAACCCGGCGCAGTTTCCAACGGGTTAGATCGCGCTGTCGTAGTTGGCTTAGCGAGAGTAGGTTCTTGTTATAGCGGGGCGTTTTAAAAGTTGCACTTTCGACGGCATCATACTGCACCGTGGGTCCTTTCGACAGGCGCGGCGATGAACAAACGCTAAGTAGAAACAGGCGCGATCTGCGATACGTGTCCAGGTTAGGCATTTCTGGTAGCGCCATGACAATCAGCGTATGCGTCAAGCTTGACATTGCTTCACTAACGTGACACGGTCCTTCGCTTCAAACAACAGCAGTGTTGAACACTTTGATGCAATTCCGGCCGGCGCGTTTAGCATCGTACAAAGCGAGGTCAGCCCGTGAGAGCATTTCCGTTAAATTGTACTCGCCTCCTTCAGATATTCCGATGCTGGCTGCGACCCGAATAGGTGTGCCATCTTTGGCAGTGAACTCAAGCTTACGTAGCGCCGCTTGTATGCTTTCGGCAGTGCTTATGGCTGCGGGCAAATCTTGCGCCTGAATCAGTATCGCGAATTCCTCACCGCCGATTCGCGCTATTAACTCCCTCGGTCGCACCATATTGCGCAGAACTTCAGCAACAGCCACGAGAACCCTATCGCCTGTAGGATGTCCATGGCAATCGTTAATCAACTTGAAATGATCCAAGTCGAGTAACATGAGAAACGCACACGCGCCCCTAAGTACTTTTAGCGATGCCTTACCTTCCGCTTCAAAGGCACGTCGGTTCATCAGGTGGGTAAGCGGATCAGTTTCCGCCTGTTGTTTGAACCGCTCCGTCAATTCAGCCCGTTCGCGTAAGCCAATTTCTACAGCATCCAGCGCTTTGAACAGCTCGTCCATTTCTTTTGGACCAGTTCGGTCCAAGCGACTCGATAACGGTTGTTCATTTACCAGTGCCACCAGCGACGCACTGACATCAAGCAATGGTTTCAGCACGCGCGTTCTGACGACCACGATGATCCAGTAAATCAACCCGACGATACATACGGTGCAAGCGAGTACACCGACAAATTGACGCGCCGCCTTGCGTTCACATATTTCGTATTTTTCCACCGTGTTTCGCAAATAATTGCTCCTCGATTTTTCTAATGGAGCGAGTGCGGCGGTGTAACGAAGGGTGAAGTCTCTCTCATCGAGAGAATAGGTTTTCCCTAACTGTCCTTCCGAGATAAGGTTGGCGACCAGGGGCAGACCATATCCTTCAAAGCTCTGACGAGCCAGGTCTTCTTCTGGGTTCCTTTCTAATTGCAACCGTTGCCACTGTAAGGCAATACGCTTTTGTATATCGTTTATGCGTTGAAGGTCTGATAATGGAATTTGCTTTCCCGATATAAGATACGGTACAACATAAGACCCTAGACGACCCGCCGAGTCCCGCAGGTCAGACAACGTTAGCGCATGCTGCACGGGGCCTAGCAAGGCGGGTTCCGAATGAACCAGATTTTTTGCGTGCCATTCGACAACTTCCTGAAAAGCGTCATACACGGAAAACATGGCTTCGATTCCTGCCTTTATATTTCTTGGGTCCACGACGGGACGTGTGGCAGCGTTATCCACTTGTCTTCTTGCTGTGCCGAGATACTGTTTAGCTTTGTCTAGAATTGCAGGGGGGATAATTTCCCTATTCAGCTTTCCTAGCGCAGCATCAGTTTGAGAGCGAAATACTTGCAGCCTGCTTAAAGCCGAAGGTGAGGCAGGGCTACCCATGACGATATTGGATGGACCGCGCTCCGCCGAAATGTGATTGGAAGTTTCCAGTACCAAATAAAATTCGTGCAATAGGCGTGCATCATGCCGAGTCTGTCCAAGCGTTTTATACAGATCAAGAAGACTCACGACGGCGACAGCGCTCGAAAGTGATATCGCAAGCAACGCCCCCAGCCATAACCGCCGACTGAGTCGACTTTTTGTAAATGAAAAAGGCGGCGGAGCGCTAGCCATGTTTACTCTAATAGGGGGAGGATTGCGATGTTCTAGTGTTATCGCATAAGGATCACTGTCCCATTATTTGAGCCATCGCGGAAAGAGATCAAGGACATCGCAAAGAATGCTTCCAGCTACTGTTGCATTGTCGCGACGCAGCATAACGGTAAGCCGCGGGTTATCCCTTCTCGACGATGGTCGATGGGAGGTTAGAGCGTCATCGACGGCATTGTCACATGAGTGATGCGATGGGTAGGCTTGGCATATGAAATTCTGGTCCAGCTATTATGGCCATCGCTTTTGCAAGACGGCGCTTAGCAAGTTCGCAAAAGTACGCTTCGCCAGCTCACGAATTCGTCATGGCGAGAGTCAAATCGAGCGTGGCCGATCATGCCGCTTTTCTAAACACCATGCCTTGGCGACTTGTATGACGGTAGTTATGCGAACTGGAATCTCGCTCTATTGAAGACTGGTGCCCGATGGATGAAGCATTGGCATCCGCACTGACACGGAAGATTGCCACCGAATCACGCAGCGCTTGTGCCTGATCTGCCATGGCGCGGGCTGCAGCGGTTGCCTGTTCGACCAGCGCCGCGTTTTGCTGTGTGACTTCGTCCATTTGGCTTACTGCCACATTCACCTGTTCGATGCCGATAGTCTGCTCGCTGGACGCTGACGCTATCTCCCCCATGATGTCGGTTACGCGCTTCACGGAGCGTACTACCTCGCTCATGGTCTGTCCTGCGTTATGCACCAGTGCCTCGCCAGCAGTGACATGTTCAACGGACGTCCCTATCAGTTCAGTGATCTCCTTTGCTGCGGCCGCACTACGTTGTGCTAGCGTACGCACCTCTCCAGCCACTACAGCGAAGCCTCGTCCTTGTTCTCCGGCACGTGCCGCTTCGACAGCCGCATTGAGCGCGAGAATATTGGTTTGGAATGCAATTCCTTCAATAACGCTAATGATTTCGGCAACTTTCGACGAACTTGTGGCAATGTCCTGCATGGTCGTGACGACTCGGCCTACCACTTCGCCCCCTGTGGCGGCTGTCTCCGACGCGGTGTTGGCGAGTGTGCTACCTTGGCGGGCGTTTTCGGTGTTCTGCCGAACGGTTGCAGTGATCTCTTCCATGCTGGCTGCGGTTTCTTCGAGGGAGGCTGCCTGCTCTTCGGTGCGTTGCGACAGGTCGACGTTGCCTTGCGAGATTTCTCCGGCCGCAACAGAGATGGATTCCGCAGACGTCTTGATACCCGACACAATATTGCTCAAATTTTTTCGCATCGCTTCGAGCGCAGCCATCAGGCTCGTGTTGTCATCTGCTGCCACGTGCACCTTCTGGGTGAGATTGCCTTGGGCGATTTGCTGTGCCATTTGTTGGGCTTGTGCTGGCTCTCCCCCCAGTTGCTTCAGAATGCTGCGGGCAATAATAATGGCCAGGAACCCACCCAAAATAAGCGAAAACCCGACGATTGCCCATGTGGTAATTTGGATCATATGATAAGTGACATTTGCTTCTTCGGTTGCTTGTGCATTGAGTTGATCCTCAAAGTCTGCTAGCTCATTCAGGTGCGAAAGCCAAGCAGCTTGCTTTGGTCGCGCTTCTTGCAGCAAGACTTTAATCGCTTCTGCGGGATTGTTCGCCAAGCCTAAGCCAATAGCCTTGTCCATCAAAGGCACGGCAGCGGCATTGTCTTCCTTGATTTGGGCGTAAAGCGACCTTTCACGGTCTGTCGTACCGGCTTCCGTTGCAAACATTTTGCCCAGCGCTTCTTCCGCGTTCGCATAAACTTTCTTTTGCCGCTCCACGCGTTTGGACTCCTGTGCGAGACCAGCCGGGTCCGTCAGTAGTGCGATGTTGCGAATGGCGATGGCTCGGTCCGCAACGGATGCTTTCATGTCTTTGGCATATTTTGATTCGTCGTTGTTCACGCGGGCTATGCTGTCGAGCCTGCTATGAATCGAAGATAGGCCGTAGAACCCTACAAGCGCGACCGTGACTAGTAGGAACAGAACGCTTCCGAAGCCTATTGCCAAGCGGGTTGATACTTTTGAATTGTTCATCGTATTTTTTAAATGACGTTAGCGATGCAACGACGCACAGACAAAACGGCGCCCCTTTTACTGCTATGGCAGTAATCAAGTTCGTGCGCGAAGATTGAACTGGATACTGTCCGAGACCGAGTCAGTCCCTTCCGCTTGGCTAACGGCCGCAGCCGAGCAGACTTGAGGGAAATTTACCATTTTTATCGTTTTAAAAAGGAATTATTAGATATATATGATTTATTTCGTAATTTAGGAGCATATAGATGCATTTTAAGTAGAGATAATTAATTCAAATTCTTGGTCACAAATATGGTGTGCCATTTTTATCATTTATTTTCATGTCGAACGATGTGTGGGAGCATCTCATGAGGACAACCTTACGGTAACTTACACGGCGTTTTGCGTAGACCCGTAATTGCACTCGTGTGATATTCAATCGACGACGGAGTACGTCGACAGTCATCGTGAGGATGGTGCTGCAGGGCGGCATATAGTGCTGATATGAGTGCGCCGCAGTATCGAATCGCAACGTACATGAATGGCCCCACGAGGCTTGCCATGGTCGTTTCAGTTGGTTTCCCGCTGAACCCAATACTTCTCGAAGCCTAACGCTGCCAAGCGTTGCTTTTATGATCTGTCGGTAATAGCGGTCGATGTATGTCTTCAATCCTGCTTGAAAAGCCTTTGCCAAGCCTGTTCAAGACAAGGATTTCTTGCCCGCTTTGCTGGCAAGATAATCTGCAAAGCCTTCGCATTTCAAACATGACGTCGGACTTGTTCGCTATGCCTCTAAAGTGGCATCTGACTCTTGTGAGTCGGTACACATTACGACTTCTCACAACTGCCACAAACAACCTGCCAATAAAGACGGGAATTGGCGAAATTACGGAACGACCGCACGTTTCGATCATATGTAAGGTAACTATTTCGGAAAAACCTTGGTGTATCGAATCGTACTATTTCGTAGGAGATGTTGCGTAACGACGTAAAGTGTTGCCAGCTGCCGCAACGAACTTCAGTTTTGGTACGATATCGAAACGATAATTTGAAATTGTTTGTTGTACTAAAGAAATAGAAGTCCGCGTGATGTTCCTTGGTTTGCAAAAAAAACACGGTGGGTTCAATGGGTCACCGCAACAGCCTCGCGTAGTTTATCGGCTGGAGACATGAAGCCCAAGGTCTTTCTCGGCCGTTCATTAAGGCGCGCTGCGATTTTGTTCAGTTGCGCCTGCGAATAGAGAAGCGCGAATGACGCATCTTGCGCTGGGTCCGCAAATGATACTGCAGCTCTTTCTTTAAAACACCGCGCGCCTGCACAAACAGGCTGCGATAGATTGTTTCGTGTGACACGCGCATCGACTCGTCATCGGTATATCGGCGCTTAAGCCAGCTGCTTACTTGTTCCGGAGACCATTCGCAAGAGAGCTTACGTTCGACAGCGTAGCGCAAGCGCAGGCTGCGCTCCAGCAGGCAATCTTTGGGACGCAGACTAACTTTTCGTTTGACGCGCGCACCGGTTCGCCTCGCCCTTGTATATGGACCAGAAGGCAAGGCACAACGACCGATGCGCGGCAGGCCTTTGGGCGGCCTGGTGCGTCACGAGAGCGTAGGAACCGGTGGATTCCGTTCCGCAAACGTTTGCGGATTCGATAATGTGGCGGAAGACGGTGCGCGTCAATCTAGGGAAAACCGCAGCATCGCCCGGCGGCCTGCATTCCAAGGGATGGGATCGTCGCCAAGACCTGTGGGAACGTCATGCGCCCGTCAAGGTAGACGGTAGTACGCGCGAACGCCGCGTGGCGACCGCTTCCTCGCCCGCATTTACCGCATTAAAGGGGTTGCGACCGGCTGAATCCGCCCAGTACGCAAACTGACGCTATCGTGCGTTAGTGGGTCAATACCGCATTGCGATTACGAGGCTATGCAAAAAGCAACGTGAGTTTCGGTATGTGTAACGAGGCAAGGCAACCTATCCATTCGCTCCGCATCAAGCGATACCGATAAAGAGGAGACAATTCACGCCGTGCTTTAACTTTGAACGAACGCAAGCAGGTCAGCGTTCAAAACGTCCGCATGCACAGTCAGCATACCGTGCGGGTAGCCTGGGTAGACCTTGAGCGTACCATCTTTCAGCAGTTTGATTGACTTCAACGCAGCGTCGCCGATAGGAACGATCTGATCATCGTCCCCGTGCATGACCAGAGTCGGAACGGTAATCGCTTCGAGGTCCGCAGTTTGATCCGTTTCTGAAAATGCTTTGATCCCTTCGTAATGAGCCTTTGCGCTTCCATTCATGCCTTGGCGCCACCAGTTCAAAATCACACCTTGGCTGACCTTTGCGTCAGGGCGGTTGAATCCGTAGAACGGGCCGCTCGGAACATCCATAAAGAACTGCGCGCGATTATCGGCTAACGCCTTGCGGAAACCATCGAATACCTCGATGGGTAACCCGTCCGGGTTGCCTGGTGTCTTGAGCATAAGGGGAGGTACCGCGCTTACAAGTACAGCTTTTGCGACACGTCCGGACGGCTGACCGTGCTTTGCAACGTAGCGGGCGACTTCACCACCGCCTGTGGAGTGTCCGATGTGAACAGCGTTGTGCAAATTTAATGCCTCCGCCACGGCTGCGGCATCGGACGCATAGTGATCCATATCGTGTCCTTCGGATACTTGTGCTGAACGTCCATGTCCGCGCCGATCGTGCGCAACAACCCGATAACCTTTGTTCACAAAGAAAAGCATTTGCGCGTCCCAGTCATCGGAGGACAGCGGCCAGCCGTGATGGAATACAATTGGTTGCGCTAATTTCGGGCCCCAGTCCTTGTAGAAAATCAACGTTCCATCTTTCGTCACCACGAAATTTTCATCGCGCCGATGGCCACCTGCTGACGCCGCTGCTCCTCCACTCATATTTGGCGCGGCTACAGCGCTAGATGAGGGGCCAACGGCGGCTGCAAATCCGACCAGACCGACGCCGGTCGATAATAGTTTGCGACGCGATGTGTTTGTGTTCAGCGAAATGGTAGCTGGTGTCATTTTCTACTCCGTTTTTAGGGCGACACACAGGGCGTCGAGCAAAAAAACTTGCGTGGTGGTTAGGTTGGTGCGCGATCTGCACTGCATAGGTCGGCGCACCAAGCATAGCGAGTTGGCGTGAGAAAAGTCCTGATCGAGAGATTAAAAGTTCTGAAATCTGCAGCCACGTTTCATTGCCGCTCAGACGTTGCGCTTGAGTCAAGGAACATGGTGGATGACCGCTGCAACCTTTCAACGACAATACGCTCCGTGTTCAATTCAGCAAGCAGCATCGCTGTTAAGCGCGTAGTATGGTCAACGCCATTACTGCGTCGCTACGGTAGACACACTCGCATAGACAGCGATGTTGCGTCGTCGTCGATGGTCGATCTTCTGTACGGCGTTCATCGCATGCTTGGCGCGGTCATAGAAGTAAGTCGCACCCTGCTGTCGGGCGACCTCCTGCGCACGGATCAGACAAGCATGCTGGTCGACGGTTGGGGTAGGTGGCATGCCAGTGTCATTCAGCTCGCTCGAGATTTGCGCAAGCAGACACCACAAAGCGCTGCTATACCAAAGATCGCCAGTTTGTTCGGCATCTGATAATAGAGCATGGACGATATTCAATGCTTTCTGATGAAAGCCGGCGCGGCTTACAGACTGGGCATAGATAGCCTGGAGCATGGTGCGGTGGGCAAGAAACCCGGTCGCTTCCAGTCTGGCGAATGCTGTTTCGTATGCCGCAAGCATCGTCGAAGAGGGGAAACGTGTCTGCATAAGATCAATCAACGCTTCAAAGCAGCGGCTCGACGCGTCCCATATTTCAAAGCCGGAGTGCGTGGCTAATTCGCTTAATTGCCGGTTGAAGCGTGTTGCTTTTTCGGTGTTGCCTGACATCAGCGAAATAGGAATATGAGCCTCAACGAGCACATAGGCAAGCGACATCTCGTGATGTAAATCATGTCCTCGTTGTAACGCGGTTTGCGCGACTCGCCACGCCTCGTCATCGTTCCCGCGCAACCATAGCACCCGCGAGAGCGTCGCACGGGCCACCACGCTATGATCGATCGAGAATCCGAGCAACGATAACTGATGGCGCGTATGTGCATACCGCGTGAGCATTGCTGTCAGATATTTTTGAGACTGGATCTGATTGCCTGCAAAATGGTGGGCAATTCCTATCAAGCGTTGACTTAATACCTTGTTCGTTTCGACGTTCTCGCGCTTTGCAAGCAATTCGAAATCAAGAGCATGACGTAATGCAGACCGCGCGTTGCCGCCATATTGCGCGGCATTCCACATGCCCCAGATAGCGCGCGCGGCAAAGTCGCCCAGTTTCAAACGCTGCGCGTCCGCACTTGCTTCGGACCAAAGCGATTTGGTCTGCGATGTTGGTCCGCTGGTATAAACCAAGCCAGCGGCGTAAGCCGTCGTCAACGAGAGATGTAGCGGCGACAATACAGAGGCGTCGTTTTCACATGACCGCAACAGCTGGCGACCGCGTGCAGCCCAATCGCAGCACTCGCGGACCATTGACTTTTCGAAGAACCAATAGCTTGCGGCAGCTGCTAAGGGCACGGCGATCGACACATCACCATCGTCCGAGAATGCCCACGTCAATGCGAGCTTGATGCCGTGTGCGTCGATCATCTCAGCGTTCGCTGTAGCGACGCTGTCGTTGCTTTGTAACGCTAGGGAGTCATCGAAACGCGGGATCTTGCCCGTGTGGGCTAGGGGAAACAGTGTGCCAAGGACATCATGTAAGAATGTCGCGTATCGGAAAGATAATTGACGTGATTCACCGTGGTCATTCAATTTTTGCGAGGCATAAGCTCGTGTGCTTTCAAGTAGTCGATAGCGCACGTCGTGCGCGAAGCGCTTCACATTGACCAACGATTTGCTAACCAGCCCGGCCAGTGATGTATCACATCGGGTTGGTGATAAGCCTTGATCGCTGCAAACCGCGCGCATCGCGTTGATCGAGAATCCGTTGGGAAATAGGCTCAGGCGGCGAAGTAGCAACTGCTCGGAATCCGTCAGCAACTCGTAACTCCAGTCTAGCGTTGCACGTAAAGTCTGATGACGTGGCAAAGCCGTTCTGTATCCGCCGGTCAATATACGAAATCGATCGTCGAGGTGCGCACTTACCGTCTGAATGCCTAATACAGTTGCGCGGATCGCAGCCAATTCGATTGCCAGCGGCATCCCATCCAGGCGCCGGCAGATGTTTGCAATGAGTTGCATGCTGGTCGCGTCGTATTCGAGGTCAAGATTCGACGGTCGTGCACGTTTTATGAATAACGCCACCGCACTACATGCCAGTGCATCCTCCCACGAATCATCGCCGCTGGGCACCGCAAGCGGCGGCAAAGTGTACAGCGTCTCGCCGTCGATGTTTAAAGGTTCTCGGCTGGTTGCAAGGATGCGGACGCTTGCGCAATGGCGTGATATCGCCTGAGCCAGCGTCGCCGCTCCGACAAGTACGTGTTCGCAGTTATCAAAAACGAACAGCGATTGACGTCGTCGAAACGGCGCGATCATTTTTTCGATTTCGCGTGAACCGACGAACGCTGGCGCTCGCGTTGCTTTTGCGAATTCGTCGAAGACGCCTTGATCGTTCGCCACACTGGCGAAATCAAGAAAAAAAACATCGTCTCTAAATTGTTGCAAACTTCCATTGGCTACCGAGATAGCAACGCGCGTTTTCCCCATCCCGCCGGCTCCGCTGATGGTAACGAGGCGTTGCGACGCGAGCATCTGGGCCACGTCCATACATACCTGATCGCGCCCGATCAAAGGCGAAGACCATACGGGAAGATTGTGTCGACCCTGGGGTGTCTCATCGACGGCGTGTTGCTCTGCATCGAATGGCAGGCGAAGCGTTGCTTCATCGGCGGCTCGACCTTCGGAATTTGTCAGCTTGCAAGGCCGTGCGACATTGGTGGATGCCTTTACGGCCGGGGTAGATTCCGGCGCAACTTGGGCACCGACGATCCTGTATCCGCGACCCGGCGTTGTTTGAATCAGATGTTTGTCGTCACCCAATAGTTTCCTGAGTGACGAAATGTGGACTTGCAGATTATTTTCTTCGACGATCGTGTTGGGCCATACGGTGCTGAGGATGACTTCCTTCGCCACCATTTCGCCTTTAGCACGCAGAAGTACTGCTAATACGTCAAAAGCACGACTTCCGATACAAACTATTTCGCCATTGAGCAGAATCTCCCTGGATGAAAGTGAGATATGCAGTTTACCGAGTTGTATCATGGCAATGGTCGAATGTCGACGCTGCAATAAAAGCACACTTTCACCATCGAAAGCGTGCATCTCGTGCTATCGCCCCGATTGTCGTTTAATGACTGCCTCGCTGAGCGCATATTTTCCCGGTCCCGCAATCGCGACGGTTGCAAAAATGATCAACAGCATCCAGGCGAATTGACCCTCGGCGAGCGACCAATCCGGATGGACGATCGCGACTGCCATTACAATAATGATGAGGATGGGAAGGGCCGCTAGCCGTGTTGCGATTCCGACGATCATCAGGATAGGGCATATTACTTCGGCAAAAATTGCGAAGTCTAGCGAAAACCACCTGCCAATTTTCAGTGGGTCTTCGATCAGTTGTAGTTGTGACGTGTAGTTGATGATTTTTGGCCAGCCATGCACTGCGAGCAACAATATACTCGCACTCGTTCTCAAGAACAGCAGCCCGAGATCGACGTTAAACCAAGTAAGCAGTTTCTGTAAATTAGGCATGGCATTCGTCGATTACCTAGGGTAAGACCACGGCGATCCCAGGATGCGTCCGCAGAGATTGGGGCGGCGATACTTCGCATCGGCTCGTTCGAGTAAGTCAACATATGGCGTTCGAAAGACACTATCTCTTCGGCGGATCAACGCGGTGCCGTAGATCTCGACAAGAAGCTTGGAGAAATTGTCTTCGCGTGGAAAGTCGTGAATAATCTGTTGACGGGAAGCCTCCGGAATTTCCTCGAAATGCCAGCCGTATAAGTCCGCTTCCACACCTATCTGCAGTGCCAGAGCAAGGTGAGATTTATATTCGGGAATTTCGGGAGACGTATGCAATGCGACCGCGTCCCATGCCTGTGCCGCAAGTGCCGGCTCAAGCTTGAATTGTTCCAATAGTGCTTTCGTAACGTTGGCACTATCGATTTCAAATCTCGCATTGGACGTGACCTGATCATCGACAAGTCCGATATGATGCAGCATTGCACAGACAAAAAGCATGTCGCTATCGAATCGCAGACTTCTTTTTTGTCCGACGACAGAGCCAAAAGCGAAAACGCGTAGCGCGTGGTTAAACAGCAGGGCAGACGCAACGTTCTCCAGCTTGGCATACGCAGCGATCGCCAGCTCACTCTTGGGTAACGTCACGTTTGGCATGTGACTCATCGGAACTGTCTCCTATATAACGGCGCGCTACGGCACGACGTACCGAATGCTTCGCGGCTGTCCGGGAAGCAGTCTGAAGTTGACAATAACGCAACCTGTGTGACCAAGTCCTTGGTGCGACTATTAATTTTCCTTAAAAAGATGAATTCTGCCGATAGTGCGCGGATTTCACGACACAGGCGGTTCCTCGGCATGGACAGCTCTTGGCGCTTCCGTATACTGCCTTTAGCTTCCAATATTCTCAAAGCGGATTCACTTCAATGAGGTCCAATGAATTCACTGTCGAAACGTGATATCAATCTCGACGCCATCGTGACGACGATCATTTCGCACGAAGTACTTGCCGGTGCGGAGTCGCAATATGAGGCCTGGCTGGTGGACGCCAGGAATGCGTGTCGCCAATTCAAAGGATATCTCTCCACCGATGTGATAAAGCCCATTCCAGGGATGCGTAATTACACGGTGATCATTCGCTTTGCCAGCTTTGACGAGTTGTCTGCTTGGATCGATTCTGATGAACGCAGTCATCTCATGACAAGAATGTCACCGTTTCTGCCGAAAGGCGACAAGCATGAAACACGTACAGGCCTGGAGTTCTGGTTTCAAGCAGCGGCCTCGCAGGTCAAGCACCCAAAACCATGGAAGCAATTTTTAGTGACGTGGTCTGCGATTTTCCCTTTGACGGTGCTTGTGCCGTTGCTGCTTCATCCAATCTTCGCCACGAATGCTTTGCTTGGCACAAATCTGATTAGCAAGGGCCTGGTAGCGGCCGTGATCGTATTTATGATGGTGTACGTTGTCATGCCGCGCTATACCAAACTTCTCGCACGTTGGTTGTACGCGTGAAACCTTGCTCTTCGCACGGGCAGGGCACACGCTTTCATAAGAATTAAGTCTGGCCCAAGGACGTGCGCAAATCAGAGTAGTAGAGTGATGAGGCGATGTTGCCGCGTTCATCTAGGTGCCCTGCACGATGATCATGTGGAGCATCGCCAGTTCGTCACTTTTGGAGTTAGTCATGTCCTACCTTTTATCGCTGCTTGCCGGAATCGGCGTCGGGTTGCTCTATTGGGCTTTCAGGATTCAGTCGCCCGCTCCGCCGCTCGTCGCTTTAACCGGTCTACTCGGCATGGTCATTGGCGAGCATGCAGTGCCCATTGTAAAAACGCATTTTGCTGCCTCTTCGCTTGCACAAGCGCCCGATAGACATCCGATTCATTTGCTTTCAAAAGAGAAATTTCGGAAAACGCCGACCAGCACTGAAGTCTAATCAGGTCTTAATGCCGAATGAATTCTTGGTGCACGGTAGATCGAGATAGGTTGGATCACGCCACTGATCAAGCGGTAAGCGTTTCGACCGCGTTTAACAAAGAGAATAGGACGCGCACATCGCGCGCGTTGCAATCGGGGCTAATGCGCGTTGCGAGCCCTGCGAGCGCCGATTTCGCTTCCGCGGCACGGTTCTGTTTCATCCAAAATTGGGCCTGTGCAATGGTCGTGCGTACTTCCCACATCGTCGCTCCTTGCTCGCTGGCCATTTTGAGAGATTGGCGATAACAGGCCTCCGCATGCGCTAGCTTGTCGCGACGAGATTCATTGTCGTGTTGGTTTGGCATTTCTCTCGCTTCGGCGTAAGCCGCAAGACCGAGTGCGCGCCACACTTCGGGTAGGAAAAACAAGGCGCCATTTTCCTCGTCAAAATGCAAGATATCTGTCAGAGCTGCTTTCGCTTCGACGATGCGACCGGCCGCTATCTGGGCCTCGGCACATGCCACTATCAACGGGGTTGTCAATCGTCGAAAACCGGCAGCGGCTAATGCAGCGAGAGAAGCTTCCAGCGTGGCCAGACCGCCTGCTTTGTCGCCTTCAATGATGGCAAGATAGCCAGCCAGACACTCGCCATAGTCGTGCCAGATCGTAAATCGGTGTAGCGTCGTTTGAGAGCGCATAATCGAAAGGTAACGCCGACAACGCTGATAGTCTCCTGATAGTAAAGCGAGCGGGGCCGCAACGACTGCTAAAACATGGGTCAACCACGGCTCCATCGTCGCAGGGTCGATGACGTCGACGGCTTTATCCGCGTAAGCCATCGCACCGGTCGAATCTCCTTCAAGCCACAAAATCCGCGCCAGACCGCTGTAAGTGATCGCAAGCGGTGCGACGGCGAAGCCTTGGATGTCGATCACTTGCTTCGGGTATGAGGCAAATATCTCCAGCGTGGCATTCAATGTATCGCGCGCCTCGGCATGCTTACCTAGGCAGTGCTGTGAAGTAGCCGCTAGCTGCTGGGCGAGCGTGCATTGCCATGATGTACCGCGACACCCAGCGAAGGCGTGAAAGCGTGATGACCAGTTAAGGGCCTCGTACACATGACCACTGGACATCGCTGTATTCCAGAGCCCCCAGTATGCGCGGGCCTCGAATTCGTCGCTGCCACATTCCTTAGAGAGTGCCAACACGCGATGCCAGAGTTCTGAGGCACGACTTATCGGCCCGTCCAAATTTGGCATTACGGATGCGAGCGCTGATCGAATGCGTATTTCGTCGATGCAGTCAACCGTGCCGGGTGGGAGCGGATCGATTGCATTGACTGCAAGACTGGCACGACGAGCGCATTCGTCGAGCCGACACTGTCGTATCAGAATAAAAACGAGATTCGCTGTGAGTTTGATACCGAGACGCGGGTCACCCGTCGCCGAAAATGCCCAATCAACGGCATGACGTGTATCGTCCAGCGCATGCTGCAACTCGGAATGCACATCGGCGAGGTGCTCGGTTAGCGGGTGCAGACGCGAAAGCTGATAGTGTGCATTGCTTGTGGCAATGCGTTGCGTTTCGCCTTCCGCATCCAGCTTTTCAGCGGCATAAGCACGTGTGGATTCCGGAAGACGGTACTGTGCGACTGCACTATCAACTTCCATCACCATCACCATCATCGATTTATTGACGAGCTCGGCGATGCCATCGATGACCTGATTGATCGAAAGATCGGCATCGCAAGTGACATGACAGATGGCTTCCAAAGAAAACATGCCGCTGAACACGGCCAGTCGCCGGAATAGTCGCCTGGACGGTGGATCAAGCAGATCGAAGCTCCAATCGAAAGTGGCACGTAGCGTCTGATGACGCGGCAGCGCCGTACGAAAGCCGCCGGTCAGTACGGCCAAGCGGTTGTCGAGCCGCTGGCAAATCCCGTCGATGCCGAGCGTTGCGGCCCGCGCGGCAGCTAACTCGATCGCGAGCGGAATGCCATCCAGCCGCCGACAGATCTCGCCAATGGCGTGGAGGCTGCTACGAGAATGTTCGAAGTTATTTGCGACCAAATTCGAACGCATCAAGAATAACGCCACGGCGTCTGATGCGAAGACATCGGCGTCAATGCATGTCGACGACGGCACGCTTAGTGCCTCGACACGATACACGCACTCGCGACTGATCCGAAGCGGCTCCCTGCTGGTGACGATGATATGCAATTGGCGGTTCTCGGCGATTACGGCTTCGACGAATTCGGCAACGTGATCGGCAATATGTTCAGCGTTGTCCAGCAGCAGTAAGCAGCGCTGCACGCCAAGAGCCGCAGCTACTTCGGAGAGGCTTGGAGCTGGTGAGTCGACGCCCAGACCGCAGTCTTCGATCATCGTCGCCAGCATGCTTTCGCGCGTCTGTGCCGACGCGAGTTCGACGAAGTATAGATCGCCATGAAAATCCGCAATCGTTTCGTGCACGACTTCGATCGCCAAACTTGTTTTTCCTATCCCGCCTGCGCCCGTCAATGTGATCACATCGTGTTGCTTTAGCAGCACGCGGAGGTCTTGCGTCGACGCCGTTCGTCCAACCAGTTGGGATCTGGCGGGAAGCAGGCGGCGACGCCGAGCGGATACTTTGAGAGCGGGGGCGGCTTGCTTCTGCGGCAGCACGCGAAGTTGGTATCCTCGTCCGGGAATCGTGACAATCAAATCACGTTCCTCTCCAAGCGCCTTCCTGACCGCCGTCAGATGAACTTGAAGATTGTTTTCCTCGACTACCGTGTTAGGCCAGACAGCCTCCATCAGCTGATTTTTTGTGACCAGCTCACCTACTGATTCGGCCAATATCGCCAGAATTTCGAAAGCGCGCGAACCTAAGGGCACGACCTCGTGATCGCGACGCAAGACACGCATCGCGAGATCCACTTGAAAGCGACCTAAATCAACCATGTCATATTTGGCGCAGGAGTATCACGTGCAGATACGCGATGCCTCACGAATGCATACAGCTGGCATGACGATCCGACACGATATGAAATTGAAAGATCCGCACCGACGATAGCGCTATAAACGTGTTTTGTCTTGTCGATTACTGCCTCTTTCCTCAAAAACTGAACCTTCCGGAGAGCGACGATCGTTCGTTTCTCGCACCAAGAGGCATGATGAATTTTAAGAATGATTAACGTCCTACCCAAGGACGATGTATTCGGATGTCCCTAAACTAGCGATCAGCTTCGCCGGCAAGTTTCAGCTTGCCATTATCTTCCGACACCTATTCATTGCCAGGAAATCGCTCGCCATGTCCAATCCAAAGCTCGAAGTATTGACTCCGGCCAATTCGCAACTGATCTTCATCGATCAGCAACCGCAAATGGCTTTCGGTGTTCAGTCGCTCGACCGACAGGTTCTGAAGAACAATGTGGTCGGTCTGGCAAAAGCTGCCAAAGCCTTCGATATCCCGACGACGATCACGACGGTCGAGTCGGAGAGCTTTTCGGGTTTTACATTCCCTGAATTGTTGGACGTTTTCCCGGATCACAAAATTCTCGAGCGTACTTCGATGAACTCCTGGGATGATCAGAAGGTGCGTGATGCCTTGGCAAAGAACGGACGCAAGAAGGTTGTCGTCTCCGGGTTATGGACGGAGGTTTGTAACACCACGTTTGCGCTTTGCGCAATGCTGGAAGGCGATTACGAGATCTATATGGTTGCCGATGCTTCGGGCGGCACGTCGAAGGACGCGCACGACTACGCGATGCAACGGATGGTGCAAGCCGGTGTTGTGCCAGTGACATGGCAGCAGGTGATGTTGGAATGGCAGCGCGATTGGGCGCACAAGGGTACTTATAACGACGTCATGGCTGTCGCGAAAGATCACTCGGGCGCCTACGGGATGGGCGTCGACTACGCCTATACGATGGTGCATAAATCGGCGCAGCGTACCGCTGTTCAGCACGATGTACTGGCACCAGTGTCGGCAACGAAATAACGGCGTCGCTGCCTTCCCCTGAATAGGCTCCGTGCATTTGCGCGGAGCATCTCTACCAAGGATTGCAATGATTACTCATGCCAATGAGGCTGCGCCGGCCGACACCATTTATTTCAACGGAAAAATTGCGACGCAGGATGCGAAGCGGTCTTTCGCGGATGCGATGGCAATTGCCGGTAGTCAGATTGTCGCGGTTGGATCGCGACATAGCGTACAACGTCATGCCCACGCGGCAACCGTTTATATTGATCTGCGTGGTCGGACCGTGATTCCGGGGCTCAACGACTCGCATCTGCATATCATTCGGGGTGGCTTGAACTTCAATATGGAGTTGCGCTGGGATGGCGTGCCGTCATTGGCGGATGCGCTCGCGATGCTTCGGAAGCAGGTCGCACGCACGCCTGCGCCCCAATGGATACGGGTAGTAGGCGGCTGGAACGAATTCCAGTTCGCTGAACGACGTGGGCCTACGCTCGAAGAAATCAACGCGATTGCACCCGATACCCCTGTATTCATTCTGCATTTATACGATAGCGCGCTGCTAAATGCGGCGGCGCTCAGAGCAGTGGGCTATACGAAAGAGACGGCCGATCCGCCCGGAGGCGAGATACAGCGTGATAAGCGTGGTAATCCCACCGGCATGTTGATCGCGCGACCAAATGCCGGAATCTTATATTCGACATTGGCGAAGGGGCCGAAGCTCGATCTTGAGGATCAGCGCAACTCCACGCGGCATTTCATGCACGAGCTTAACCGGCTCGGCGTAACAAGTGCGATCGATGCGGGCGGCGGCTATCAGGCCTATCCGGACGACTATGCTGTCATCATGGAGTTGGCCAAACGCAACGAGTTGACAGTTCGCATTGCCTATAACCTATTCACTCAAAACGCGAAGCGAGAGATTGAAGATTTCTCGAAGTGGGTGAAAACCACAAAGCCGGGCGAGGGTGACGATTTCCTTCGCCTTAACGGTGCGGGCGAGATGCTGGTGTTTTCTGCGGCGGACTTCGAAGACTTTCTAGAGCCGCGCCCGGATTTGCCGGACACGCTGGAGCAGGAGTTGGAGGCCGTGGTGCGGCTGCTCGTTGCCAATCGCTGGCCATTCCGTTTGCACGCCACCTATAACGAATCGATAGAACGCTTCCTCAATGTGTTCGAGCGTGTGAACGCAGATATTCCCTTTGCTGGACTACGCTGGTTTTTTGACCATTGCGAGACCATCACGCAAAACAATATCGATCGTGTCAAAGCGCTGGGCGGTGGCATCGCGGTACAGCATCGCATGGCATTCCAGGGAGAGTATTTTATCGATCGCTATGGCGTCGAAGCGGCGCGCAAGACACCGCCTATCCGACACATGCTGGAAGCCGGTCTGGCAGTGGGCGCCGGGACTGATGCGACGCGTGTGGCGAGTTTCAATCCCTTTGTATCGCTTTACTGGATGGTATCTGGAAAAACGGTAGGCGGTACGCAGATGTACTCCGCGGAAAACCGTCTCGACCGAATGGAAGCGTTGAGGCGTTACACCGTCGGGAGCGCATGGTTCTCGAACGAGGACGATAAAAAAGGTGCTTTGACACCCGGACAGTTCGCGGACTTCGCGGTCCTGAGTAAAGATTATTTCAGTATAGACGAGACGGAAATCAAATATCTCGAGTCTGTAATGACGGTGGTTGCGGGCAAGATCGTCTATGCGGCCGACGACTTCGCATCAATGGCGCCGCCTGCGATTCCAGTCAGTCCGACGTGGTCGCCCGTAGCCGAGTTCGGTGGGTACAGCCGCTATAAGCCGTCAGCCGTGGCGTGCGTGGATGGTTGCGTCAACTTGTGCGGCATTCACGCCCACGGACACGGCTTCGCCTGGCGCAAAACCGTTCCAGTCAGTGACTCGAACGGATTCTGGGGCGCACTTGGATGCAGTTGCTTTGCGTTTTAACGGAATGCCTTTATATCGATTTACGGCGTTTTCCCTGTTTTCGAGAAAATGAGATGATGAATTCACGATATTTTTTGCGCTCTTCGGTGTTGACGTGCACTTTACTGGCGATTGGTCTTCCGCCGTTTTCGGCGGCGTTCGCGCAGTCGGCAACGGGTAACGTTGGCGCGCCTAATGCACATGCAGCGTATGCTGATGACGTTTCGGTCGGGCCGCAATACGATACGACCCATGTATATGTTACCCCTGCCGATCTCGATAAGTTCGTCAACAGCTTCATCGCCACGTTCGGCGGAAAAGCGTCCCCGCGCGCTGTATTCACCGTGACACCAACGCCCAGCAAAACAGCGTCGCAGTATGTGCAGACGCCGGTGGGGATGCTGTCCGTTTTTGGCTTTGAGACGCCAATTCCCTATCCGTTTGGCAATGAGCGTACCGGCTATCTGGTCAGCGACATCGATCAGGCATTAAAATCTGCACGCGCGGCTGGGGCCGACATCGTCGTTGATTCGTTCGATGATCCTATTGGAAAGGATGCGGTGATTCAATGGCCGGGTGGCCTGACGATGCAGCTTTACTGGCATACGAAAGCGCCGAATTATGCGCCCTTGCAGAACGTTCCAGACAACCGTGTATATGTTTCGCGTTATGAAGCGGAGAACTTTCTGCAACGCTGGTTGCGTTTCTCGCACGGTAAAGTCATATCCGACAATGCCCATGTGGACGCAGGCGTGATCGGACGTCCTGGAGAAACCGTTCGCGAGATCAAAGTCAGCTCAGGATTTGGCAATATGGTCGTGTTTGTGACTGACGGCAAACTCCCGTTTCCATTTGGTCGCGAAACATCCGGTTACCGCGTTGCCAATGTAAAACAGACTATCGAGAAAGCACAAGCCGCTGGCGTCAAAGTGTTATATCCGCCATATAGCAACGGCCCGAGTACGACGGCAATGCTTGAATTTCCTGGGGGATATATTGCTGAAGTGCACGATGGCGAATGATCGCGTCGTGCCTTCCTGCCGTAGGCGTTGCCGCGACGCGTCCTGGACGCTACGCGCCTTGGTCCTCGGCGCCGGACTGGGCGCGTCATCGGTCTCGTCGTTCGCCGATAACAGCGCTAAGGTTTCAGTCAGCGAGGCAACAAGCACTTGCTCTCGCCCAGCGATCGCATTCAATCGATGGCAGGAGAACTGGTCGGTGTTGCAAAATGGATGTGTCCCCAAAAAGCCATTCGACTCCTTAAAGTATATTCCGCTCTTTGGTAATCGAGATGCCTATATTTCACTGGGAACGGTGTTGCGGGAACGCTTGGAAGTCAACGATGCGCCGTTGTATGGGCTGGGTTCGGGGCATAGCGATACTTACTTAATACAACGAGTGGAGGTGCATGCCGATGTGCATTTGGGCGAACGAATACAGCTATTTACGCAAATAGAAAGCGCACTGCCTTACGGCAAGGATCGCGTCTCGGTCGTCGATAGAAATCCGTTGGATCTGCGGCAGGCATTTGTCACATTCACGCAAAACACAAGGTTTGGTGTCGTCAAAGCGCGCGTTGGTCGACAGGAGATGGCATTTGACCTGCAACGGTTTGTCGCAGTGCGCGATGGTCCCAACGTGCGGCAGGCGTTCGATGGTGTCTGGGCAGATTTCGAGACGGGACGCTGGCGTTGGATAGCGTATGCGACACAGCCGGTCCAATATCGCGACGCATCAGATTTTGATGACGTATCGAATCGTGATCTGACGTTCAGCGGTGTGCGTGTGGAACGCCAATCTGTCGGGCCCGGCGATGTATCGGCTTATTATTCCCGTTATAACCGGCGCCGCGCGAATTTTATCGATGGCAGCGGCGACGAGCATCGTGATGTGTTCGATGTGCGATATACGGGGAAAACTGGCAATATCGATTGGGACGCCGAGGCAATGTATCAAAGCGGGCACGTCGGCAGCAACACCATCGGTGCATGGGCGGTAGGCTCGCTTGCCGGGTATACCTTTAACAACGTAACGTGGGCGCCTCGCCTGGGCCTGCAAATCGATGCGGCTTCGGGCGATCGGCATCCGCACGATGGAAGGATCGGAACTTTTAATCCGCTGTTCCCGAATGGCTATTACTTTGCGCTTGCAGGTTATACCGGGTATTCGAATCTCATCCATATCAAGCCTTCGCTGACGTTGAAGCCTTCTAGTAAATGGACCTTGCTTCTTGCCACCGGTTTGCAATGGCGCGAAACCACGTCCGATGCTGTCTATCAACAAGGTTCTGCGTCGGTGCCTGGTACGGCCGGATTCGGTTCTTTATGGACCGGCTTTTACACGCAGTTTCGCGCAGACTATGCCGTCAACGCGAACATTACTGCCGCCCTAGAGGCCGTGCATTTTCAAATTGGAAAGTCATTGCGCGAAGTCGGTGCGAAAAATGCTGACTATATAGGTGCCGAGTTGAAATTTGCCTGGTAGATCCAGACTGATCGTTGTCAAGCCGCTGACAAGAGGTAGGGATCAACGCGCTCGGTGAGCGCAGCTTCATCACTTTGTACTCGTGACGTAGCGTCGCCAAGCGCCCGGGGCCATCCTCGTCGCTTTCGAGAAAACGCGTGTGAAATGCGTTTGATCGGAAAAGCCGCATTGATCGGCAATTTCTACCAACGACGTCGTAGTGTTCTTGAGGAGGTGACGAGCACGCTCGACACGTTGCTGCAATTGCCATTGATAAGGCGTTTGTCCAGTAGAACCATGGAACGCACGTATGAAATAGCTTTCAGACAGGCGACATTCCGCTGCGATATTGGCAATCGATACACTTGCATTCGATGGTGCCATCAGCATCTCTTTTGCAAAGGATGCTTGCCAAGCAGATAGTGTTGCCCGCTTTCGGGTGTGCATTGGCGCCACGCTACGGCCAAGGCCGGCGTACTGTGAAATGAGATGAAGACCGATTGAAATGCTGAGTTGTTCGAGGAATAGCGACTGCGCAGCGTTGGGATAGGAAATTGCCGGCAGCATGGCACGCGCAAGATGGCTCAATGTGTCGTCGCGTTCCGCGATCTTGGTACTTAGACCGACGCTACCGAGCCTTGGAATATCAGTACCCAGTCGTTCGAGCCAAAAAGGATTCGCTTCGAAAAGAAGGAAATCAAATGCTCCCGATAATTCGGCATGGTACTTATCTGAAAAATCGCGGATATAAATCGCATTTTCAGTGAAAGCATAAGCTTTGCGACTTGGTCCACGCAATAACCGCCGTTGGTGACCGGGGAGTAACGATACACCAACCAGGAACCCGCGATCATCTGCGTCCGTCTCGACGTTCGATATGACGTTCCTTGGCGCCTGCTTTCGGTGTACGCGCAGCGCGCCAATATCGAGTTGCGTACTTACGTCGAGCCGGTCGAGTTTGCAGCCAAGGCCATCGGTGACAGCAGCCGTATTGATGACAGGGTGCGGTGTCGGGTGGAAGGAGCGCATATCGCCTGGCATGAATTCCCCCTATGACGTGCTCGACAACTGGCGAGCGGATTGTGCGATTGTAACTTAATTATTCTTACCGATGATCGGTGTGGGTTTGAGTCTGTGCGGTCGGAAAATCGGTGCGCAGGTCCGCAATTCTGACATGGTCGATTTTCTTGGAATGCTTTTATTTAAGGTGATTTTTATTTAACAATAATTCATACGATCTTAGTGGTCGTATGCATTAGGAACGAAGAGGGTATGAATCAATCGGGTAATCGTTATTCAAAGCGAAAGATGACAAAGGACTTGGCTATTTTTGACGCGTGGCAGGACGCCGTGAAAATGCTCGACTGTCAAGATAGTGCTGAGTGTGACACTTCTGCTACCGTTGCTGGCGCGGCCTGGCCAACGCGGGCGGAGAAGGGGGGATATGACGGACTACTGGAAGTGTAAGCATCATTACAGACGGTCTTGACGATTAGAGCACAACTTCGCAGAGCCGCTGATTGACCAGGACAAGGTCGAATGCCTTGGGATCGAAGCTGCCACCATACCAGTCCTTTAAATGCTGGTGTTCTTCATGCGAGGAATCGCTGATCGTGTCTACGAAGTCAGCATACCCAGGAGCCCCGCCCACGTCTTCCGGCGGACACGCGTTTTCGCCATCGATACAGAGTGGGTGTCGTAGCTTCGGGTCTGGGGTCAATGCCTTCTCAACCTTGATGCGGTGCTGCCAGTTGTCACCATAGTCATAGACGTACGTAAATGTGCGAAGCCCTCCCAGGGCTTTGGCGAAGGTCACGCGTGCCTCATTTGATATCGGTGGGTCATCCGCGAATCCCGCGTCCTCAGGTATGCCATAGTGGGTGTCGCCAAAGATGAATTCATGTATATGCCCTCCGTCCCAGCCCATGGCAAGCAACAACACGACATGTAGTTTTCCCAGCCGGATCTTGCCGGGCATCACGATTCTGCGCCAAATTGCCGGTTTGATATCGCGCAACTCTACGCGTAGCACATTGGGTAGATTCAACCGGTCGTCGCAACACCTTAAGCCACGAAGCGTTTCATAGGCTGTCCACGGAAATAGATACGACATTTTACATCGCCAGCAGCGATGCACCTTCTGTTGCGCCGTCGCTGCGGCAAAATGTCGAGCGTGAATTTCAGGAGCCCGCCACACCGCTTAAGCTTACGCCAGCCATCGCTTAATATTGGCCGCCATGACATTTGTCGAAATACCATATCGATCGTGGAGTGTGGGCAGTGCACCTGCGTCGAGAAACGCGTCTGGCAGGGCGACCTGTTTGAACGTACACGAAACGCCGGCGCTCAAGAGCGTGGTTGCGACAGACTCCCCCAAACCGCCGATAATCGTATGGTTCTCGGCAACGACGACCATACGCCCCGTTCGCTTTGCCTCGCGGATGATGGTCTCCGTGTCGAGCGGCTTGATGGTTGGAACGTGCAGCACTGCGACGTCTACTTTGTCCGACTCTAGTGCCTTTGCGGTTTCCAGCGCCCGCATTGTCATAATGCCGGACGAGATGATCAGCACGTCGCTCCCGTCACGCAGCATTTTTGCTTTGCCGAGTTCGAACTGGTAATTGTATTCATCAAGAACAGCGGGTACGCTACCGCGCAGGAGACGCGCATACACAGGGCCTTTATGCGCTGAAATGGCCGGTACCATCTGTTCAATTTCAAGCGCATCGCATGGGTCAATCACTGTCATGTTTGGCATTGCCCGCATGAGCGCCAGGTCTTCGGCGGCCTGGTGGCTCGGCCCATACCCGGTCGTCAGGCCGGGCAGCGCGCAGACAATTTTGACATCGAGGTTGTCCTCGGCAATGGTCTGATGAATAAAGTCATATGCGCGGCGCGTTGCGAACACCGCGTAAGTCGTGACGAAAGGCTGCGCACCTTCGTGGGCGAAGCCGGCGGCAGCGCCCATCAGAAGTTGTTCCGCCATGCCCATCTGGTAATACCGGTCCGGGAACGCTTTCGCGAAGATATGGAGGTCGGTGTACTTTCCCAGGTCAGCCGTCATGCCGATGACGTTTGGCTTCGAAGAAGCGAGCGCGACCAGCGCGTGACCGAACGGAGCAGACCGAGTGACCTGGTCGTCGCCGGCGATGGATGCAATCATCGCCGACGTCTTCAAACGAGGTTTTTTATCGATAACCGAGTTCATGCCTTGCTCCCTGCAAAAGTGTTGTCGAGTGCATCCAGCGCCAGCTTCCATTCATGAGCATCCACGCGGATGAAGTGGTTCTTCTCCCGTTGCTCGAGGAAAGGCACGCCGCAGCCCATCTTCGTGTCGCACACGATGATCCGCGGTTTCGCCTCTTTCAGGTTTCGCGCGTTGTCGAAGGCCGCCTTCACGGCATTGATATCGTTTCCGTTCACGCGTTGCACGTACCAGCCAAACGCTTCCAGCTTCGGAACTAGCGGCTCGAAAGCCATGATGTGCGTCGAGGGACCATCCGCCTGTTGATTGTTGACGTCGACCATCGCTATCAAGTTATCCAGCTTCCAATGCGCCGCCGAGAGAAGACCTTCCCAGATGGCGCCTTCGTCCAGCTCGCCGTCGGAGAAGAGCGTGTACACAAGGGATTTCGAACCTTTGTTCTTGAGTCCGAGACACCGGCCCACTGCAATCGTAAGTCCTTGACCGAGTGACCCGCCGGACATTTCCATGCCGGGTGTGTAGCTCGCCATGCCGGACATCGGCAGCCGGCTATCATCGCTACCATACGTCTCCAGCTCTTCCTCGGGAAGGATGCCGGCTTCGAACAGTGCGGCGTAGAGCGCGATGGCGTAGTGACCGTTCGACAACAGGAAGCGGTCCCGGTGCTCCCAGTCTGGCTCCGCTGCGCGGTAACGCATTGCGCCGAAATAGCAAACAGCCAGAACATCGGCGATGTCGAGAGCCTGGCCGATATAGCCCTGGCCCTGTACTTCGCCCATCAGCAGGGCGTTGCGGCGGATGCGGTATGCGCGCTCTGCAAGCGATACATCCTCGATGACGGTTGTACTCATTTACTCGTCTCCTTGAAACAGCTTGTTCAGCGATTGACGGTCTTCGCGGGCACGAAGAACACCAGGATCGCGCCCAGCACGACGGCTGTGGAAATGAAGATGAGGCCTGCGGTCGCCTTGCCGGTGAAGTCATTGAGCCATCCGACAATGGCAGGCGAAAAAAAGCCGGCCAGATTGGCGAAACAGTTGACCGCTGCAATTCCAGCGGCGGCGGACACCCCGCTGAGAACCGCGGTGGGAAGCGCCCAAAACAACGACGATGAGGCGAGAATGCCCGCAGCAGCGACGCTCATGCAAATAATCGATGGGCCCACGCTTCCCAGCATCGGTAGTACGGCGAACGCGGCAGCTGAAACCAGCATCGGAATCGCCAGATGCAAACGTCGTTCGCGACGCCTATCGGCACTATTTCCGAGTAGTGGCAATGTAATGATGGCGCACATGTACGGAATCGCGGTCAGGACACCAACCCACAGCGGGTCGGCGACACCTGTGCGACGAATGATTGTCGGTAGCCAGAAGGTCAGACCGTATTGACCAAGAACGACACAGAAGTAGATGCCAGCCATTAGCCAGAGACGACGGTCGCGGACGAACGCGCGGATGGACACGTGCTCGGTAGCCGCCTGGCGATCGCTTTCCACATTGCGTTTGAGGAGCGCCTTTTCGTCCTCGGACAACCATTTCGCGCTGGCGATTCCGTTGTCGAGATACAGAAAAATCGCAACCCCAAGAAGCAGCGAAGGCAATGCTTCCAGCATGAACAGCCATTTCCATCCCGCGAGGCCTTGCACGCCCTGGAATGTATGCATGATCCAGCCGGAGAGGGGGCCCCCGAGGATGCCGGCCATTGGTATCGCCATGAAAAACATCGAAAGCGCTTTTGCGCGCCGTGCGGCGGGAAACCAGTAGGTCAGATACAAAATGACGCCCGGAGCAAATCCGGCTTCGGCGACGCCCAGCAGAAAGCGCAGGGCATAAAACGTGGTTGGCGTTTTCACAAACACAAAGCTTGCGGAAATCACCGCCCAGGTCAGCATGATGCGCGCGAGCCAGTTGCGTGCACCGACTTTGTGGAGAATAAGGTTGCTAGGAATCTCGAAAAGGAAGTAGCCCAAGAAGAAGATGCCCGCGCCGATGCCGTAGATGGTTTCAGAGAAGCGGAGGTCATTGAGCATCTGCAACTTTGCAAAGCCAACGTTTACCCGGTCGAGGTATGCGCCGAGATAGCAAAGCATGAGAAACGGAATCAGATGACGCGCAACCTTTGCATAGGTCCTTACTTCGAAGTTCGAGGCATTGCTGGAAGCGGATAAGTCTGCTCCGATTCCCGGGCTGGCCAGTCTGGATTTCATCGGTGGTCTCCTGTCCTCTCGGCCCGTCGCCGCGACGGGACCGGTGCCATGCTTTAGTGCCGCTTGAGCGGCTTGACGCCTTGGTCAATACACGTGCGTCGTACGCGCCTCCTGCTGTCAAGGAGCGAATGAAGGCAACGTCAGTGAATGAGCATGCCGCCGTTGACGTCGAGCGTGACGCCGGTCAGATAGGTAGAAAGGTCGCTTGCTAGAAAGAGGCAGGCATTGGCGATGTCGTTTGCCTCTCCGAGACGCCCAAGCGGAATGCCCTTGATGATGTCCGCGCGCATCTCAGGGGTCAGCTTGTCGCCCGTGATATCCGTCTGAATAAGGCCCGGCGTAATGGCATTGACGCGGATATGGTCGCTACCGAATTCCCGGGCCATCGCCTTGGCAAGCCCGAGGACACCGGCCTTCGCCGCGCTGTAGTGAGGGCCGCCGAAAATGCCGCCGCCGCGTTGCGCGGAGACGGAAGACATGCAGACGATGCTGCCACGCTGCCGCTGCTTCATGTGCGGGATGACGGCTTGCGACATGTACAGCGTTCCTAGCAGGCTCACGCCGACAACGGCATCGAAGTTGTTCTTGGAGATATCGAGTGTCTTGATGGGCTGCGTAATGCCCGCGTTGTTTATCAATGCGTCGATGCGACCATATTGTGAGACAACCGCATCTGCTGCGGCAACGCAGGCTTTCTTATCGGTGACGTCGCACGCCAGACCGAGATGGCCATCCCCGAGGTCGCGCGCGGCGCTTTCCGCGTCCGCCATGTTCAGGTCCAGAATCGCGATGCGCGCGCCTTGCGCAGCCATCGCTTTTGCCGTCGCTTTACCGATGCCGCGTGCCGATGCGGCGCCCGTGATGATAACGACTTGATTCTCGAGCAACATGTGGGTGTCTCCGTTGATGAGCTAGGGGTAGGCGAAGTTTGTCCGCCAGCGAACCTCGCATCAACACAGTTCCCTTCAACCATAGCTGAGAAATTTTCAGCCTCCAGGGTTATCCCTGTGCATCTGCCTTGCAGCGTTCGAATTCCGTTTCAATCCAGGTCAAAAATTTTGC
Organism: Robbsia andropogonis; assembly: GCF_000970345.1. Lineage (GTDB taxonomy): Bacteria > Pseudomonadota > Gammaproteobacteria > Burkholderiales > Burkholderiaceae > Robbsia > Robbsia andropogonis. The sequence goes on from NZ_LAQU01000014.1 coordinate 45,263, forward strand.
GACTCGCGGCAACTCGGCATTTTGACTGGGGTAAACGAGATGATGTGCACCTACCTCTACGGAATGGCTATCGTCGAAGACCTGCACGAGAGCGCCGTCCTTTATTTTTTGGGAAGCCATCATCACGCTTTCCAGAGCGATGCCGAGCCCGAGTGACGCCGTTTCAATCGACATGTAGGAACGGTCGAACGAAAAGTCGAACGTTTTGTTTGCGCCAGCAACGCCGGCTCGGCCAAACCATTGTCGCCACTGAACGAGCGGCGTCTCGGAATAGACGAGGCGCTCGGCCAGCAGGTCATCTGGCGTCTTCACCGGATGCCGCTCAAGGTAGGCCGGTGATGCGAGTGGGGCGATGAATTCGCCCCGGACCGTACGCACTTCGAGGTTGCTCCATTCTCCATAGCCATGACGAATGTCTATGTCGTAATATCCGTTCGAAAACGATATGTTCTCGTATGAACAGGCGACGTTCAGTTGTACGTCGCCATTTGCTTCCTGAAACGAGGATAGCCGCGGCAATAGCCACATCAAGCCAAAACTCGGGCTCGAATGCACACGCAGGATGTCGACTTCCTTCGTGCTCGAGGCACGCTCGGTCGCCCGGCTGAGGTCTGCTAGCGACCCCGTTACGTCCGCGAGATAGCGCTCCCCGGTGGGTGTCAGGACAAGACCACGTCCTGTTCGTTGAAACAGGGATTGCCCGATCATTGACTCCAGATTGCTAAGCTGATGACTGACGGCCGACGCCGTAAGGTCAAGCTCTTCTGCTGCTCGATTCACGCTCTTCGTACGTGCAATGCTCTCGAACGCGATGATGGCCTTCAACGGCGGAATTCGCATGATAAAATTTTTTTCAGTCACGATTGAACAAAACTGCATTGCCTTCTGACGGTAGTCGCTGCCATCCTCGACATCAAACGATACGGACACGAAAACACGTGAAATGTTACCCCGTGTCAGGCCGCCAGTGGCCTAAAGTCGTGCCTCATATAAATATGGCGCGGTGCAGCAGCCGCACAGGAGACATAGATGAATACCCTGAATTCTTTTTCAGGCAAGTACGTTGCCCGTGGTGACATGATCACCATCGCCCACGGCTAAGCAAAGCCCCGGCACGGAGTCCGGCTTGCTGCATTCCCGGCTACTCAGTCAAGCCTTCAGAATCTGTCACGCATTGCAGGCCGCTCTCGCGACTTGCGATCGGAGACGCTCGCTCGCGGTTTTCGCGACGGAGACGTGCAATGGTCGAACAACCCAAGTTGTTGCTCGCAAAATCAATCATCAAAAGCTTTGGGCCTACCAGTGTCCTTAAGGGCTTCGACTTGTCTGTTCGTCCGGGAGAGGTTCACGCGTTCCTTGGTGGAAACGGCGCGGGGAAGTCGACTTTCATCAAAATCATTTCCGGCCAGCATCAACGGGACGGGGGCACGCTTCAGTTTTCGGGGCGCGACATTGGCGACGCCTCAACCTCTCCAGCGAGTACCGGGGAGATTGCCGTCGTCAATCAGGAGCTGGCATTGCTTCCACATCTGTCGGTCGCGGAAAATATCGCCATGCCCCGAATGCATCGGGCGTTCGGAACATACAGTGAGCGAACCTCACGCGCGCTTGCGACTGAAGCCCTTTCGCTAATTGACCCGCAGTTCGCAAGGGAATCGGTTCATCGCTTGGTGGACGAGCTATCGCTTCACGAGCGGCAACTGGTGGAAATAGCCCGTGCGCTGCGCTCCGGTGCGAAGCTGCTATTGCTCGACGAGCCGACAGCAAATCTGACCGCTGCCGAGACCGGGCGTCTCTTTGCCGTCATTCGAAGGCTGATAGTCGAAACGAATCTTGCCGTTCTCTTTGTTTCTCATCGCATGCGGGAGATACGTCAGATTGCCGATGTCTGCACCATCATTCGTGATGGCAAGACCGCCGTCGACCGTGCGCCGCTCGACACGATCACGGACCGTGAAATCATCGACCACATGGGGCAATCGGTCGAGCCGGACCCGCAAATCGAGGTCAACCTGGAAGCTGCATCGGAATTGCGAGACGGATACGACGAAAGCTATGACGGCCATAGCACCGCTGAAGCCCCCGTCATCGTTTGCCAGGATGATATCGAATTCGAAATACGTCCGGGCGCCATCATCGGACTGGCAGGCGCGCCAACCGGCCCTCTGGAATTGATCGAGGCACTAACGGGAATCGCGCCTAAACCTCGCTGGCGTATCGAGCGAGCGGGTGTATCGGTCAATCATCGCGGACCATCTGATGCGGCCCGCGCTGGCGTAGGCTACATATCCGGCGACCGAGCAAACAAAGGCATGCTTGCAACGTTGCCCATCATCGACAACCTGATGGTGGCGCAGCGCGTCGTCCAACGAAAAAAAATCGTTCGTCACGAGGAGCTTCAAGAAGGGCAGAACCTTCTCGATGCACTCAAGATACGCGCCGGCTCCCTATGGCACGCTCCCGCCACCTTGAGCGGCGGTACGCAGCAAAAAGTGCTGGTTGCGCGCTGGCTGAATCTGAAGCCGCAACTGCTGGTGCTGGAAGAACCTACGCGCGGCGTTGACATTCGGACAAAGCGCGAAATCTACGCGCTCATTCGCAAACTCGCCAAGCAGGGTACGGCAGTTGTCTGGTGGTCAACGGAATACGTGGAACTGGTCGAGTTGTGTGACACGGTACTCGCGTTTGACCTTTCAGGTAGGCCGACCGGGATGCTCCGCCATCCTGGCCTTAATGAAACAAGCCTTGCTAGCGCTACAGGAATGGCAGCCTGAAACGTAAAAGGTTTCGACGACAGAATATAAGACAGGAGACACAGCATGAAAGCATTAACGCAAGCAATGCGCAGCAGCGCGAAAGAGCCAGGCGGAGGCATCCGGCACATATTGTCGACGTATCGGACCGAGATTGCCATCGCGATTGCCATTGTCGTCATCGAATTTGCTGTTGGTATGGTCGTTCCGGCCGCGTTGTCGATGGGAAATCTAGCGAACGTTACCCAAGCCGCGGCGCCGCTCGTCATCATGGCGTTCGGTGTACTTCTCGTGATCATCACGGGTGGTATCGATCTATCGGTAGGCTCTGTTTTCTCCCTTACAGGCATGGTCACCGGTCTGGCGATGTCGCATGGTCATGGCGCCATCGTCAGCAGCATCGCCGGCTTGGCCGTGGGTTTCATCATCGGTTTGATGAATGGTGCGCTTGTGACTTTCGTAGGTCTCGCGCCATTCGTCGTCACGCTTAGTACGTATGCCATCGCCGGAAGTCTGTCGTTCATCGTAACCGACGGTCACTCGCTTCCTATCAATGACCCGAATTACTGGCTGCTCAATTCTGGTGCGATGATTCCCGGGGTCATCAATTACGTGCTGTGGTGCGCGCTGCTGCTGGTTGTTATCGAGTTCTGTCTGCGCAAGGTTGTAGCGGGGAGGTGGCTGTATGCCGTAGGTAGCAGCAGCGCTTCCGCTCGCGTCATTGGTATCCCTGTGAATCGCGTTCGTTTGTGCGCTTATGTAATTTCCGGATTGCTTGCCTCATTTTCAGGCATTGTAAGCGTCTCGTATATCAGTAATGCGGAAGCGACAGCGGGATCCAGCTTGATGCTTCAGGCAATCGCTGCGGTGGTTATTGGCGGCGCAAGCCTCTTCGGAGGCACCGGGTCCGCTATTGGTGCGCTGCTCGGCGCGTTGATGATAACGATCATCCAGAACGGTGCGAATCTTATTGGCGTGAACAGTTTCTGGCAAGGCACGGTGACAGGTATCGTGATACTCATCGCGGTATTGGTCGATCGCATCACCAAAGCACGGCGATAAGCCGGCGGCATAATACCAAGCAAGGAGACCATGATGAACGTTTTTCGACTCACCCCATTTCGCCAACTTGAAAAGCCTTTGACCGCGATGGTTGTCTGTAGCGCGCTGGCTTGCCTCGCGATGGCATCACAGTCGGCGCTGGCACAGGCCAAGCAAACGGTTGCCTATATCGCGCCATCGTTGGATATTTCGTACTGGCAGTGGGTTGCGTACGGCGTCAAGGAACGCGCGAAGGAACTGGGCATGAACTACGTGGAATTTACCTCCGAGAACTCTCCCGCGAAGCAGATGGACAACGTGAAGACGGCGCTGACACGAGGCGTATCCGCCATCGTGATGGGTCCCGTCAGTTCAACCAGCACGCCTCCCGTATTGAGGCTGCTGAAAGAGAAGTCCGTCCCTATCGCGTTTGCGGGCATCGGTCCCCAAGCGGGACAGACAGACTACACATCAGCAGTCACTGCCAATAATTTTGACACCGGCAAGGCACAAGGCGCCTATGTCTGCAAACTGGCGAAGGAGCGCGGTGGCAACAAGATAGCGATGCTCTCGCTGCCGCAAGACCGCGAGAACGCGCAAAAATATATGAAGGGTGCAAAGGAGTCGTTTGCCGCGGACGGCTGCGATCTGGTTCAGGTTCTTGAAACCCATGGCTTGACTGTCAACGAGGCTGTTTCGCAGGCGAACGACATCCTGACCGCCCATCCCGACGTCAAGGCCATTTACGGAATGTACGATGAAGCGGCGACCGGCGCCGCCAAAGCGCTACAGACGCGGGGGCTCACAGGCAAGGTTGCTGTTGTAACTGCAGATGGCAGTCCGACCACCATCAAGCTATTGCGTGATGGCGCCATCCAGGGCATTTTCCTGCAGGAAGCAGTCGGCCAAGGTATCGACGCCACCACGCAGGTGAACAACGCCTTGAACAAGAATCCAACGACTCAGGAACTGGCGCTCAAAGAGCCGCTTGTTACGAAGGAAACAATCGACCAGCCTGCCGCGCAGGCTACCGTGAAGCGGGTCTATCCGCCGTCGGCCGGTAGCTACTGAGCGCGCGTGCTTGCGCGACGCCGCTGGTCGAAAAGCGGGCAGCCGCCTTACTTGATTCGAACGTATTCGGAGACATTGTGGACAATTTCCCCATCATTGACCCGCATCATCATCTTTACGACCTGAAGAACGGCAATTATCCGTGGCTTCAGGGGCCCATGCTTGAGCGCGTTTTCGGTGATTATTCGGCGATTCGTGAAGACTATCTGATTGAAAACTTTTTGGCAGACATCAGGAATCAGAATGTCGTCAAGACGGTGCACCTTCAGGTCGAATATGATCATAACGACCCGGTAGCGGAAACGCGGTGGCTCCAGGGCGTGGCGGACAAGCACGGTTATCCGCACGGAATCGTCGCCTTCGCAGACCTGTCATCACCGAAAGTCCAGGAGGTAATCGAGTCACATCTCGAATATCCGAACGTGCGGGGAATTCGCCAGTGCCTTAACTTCCATCGTGACCCGGTCAAGACGTTCATTGATAATCCGCACCTCATGAGTGAACAGCAATGGCGGGCTGGCTATTCACTCTTGCAACGCTACAACCTGTCATTCGATTTGCAGCTGTACTGCACGCAAATGGAAGAGGCGATGGCGTTGGCCTACGCTTACCCGGATATTCCGGTCGTTCTCAACCATACTGGCATGCCCGTGGACCGTAAGCCTGCCGAAATCGAAAACTGGAAAAAAGGAATGAAGCTGCTGGCTTCAGCGCCAAACGTGTCGTGCAAGATTTCCGGACTCGGGATGGCCGATTGGAAGTGGACAGTCGACAGCATTCGGCCATTCGTTCTCGATGCCATCGATGCATTTGGCGTCGAGCGATGCATGTTTGCGAGTAACTTTCCGGTAGACAAGCTTTTCAGCAGCTATGATGCCGTCTTTGATGCCTTCAAGAAGATCACGAAGGACTTTGCTGAGTCCGAGCGTCGCGCGCTGTTCCACGACAATTCGGAGCGCATATATAGACTTTAAAGGACAGGATTGCGAGGCGTGATGTAGCGTGTATCCAGCGTTTGCCTAGACCGCCGCGCTTACTACCTTGTTCTCGTCCGCTCGATCGAGCATCGTCGAAGCGCAACGTCACGTTTTGCTTGAGTGGGGCAGCGCCAGCGTGGTCATTGCCATGATCGCGTGGAGCATCGCGAGTGCGTCAACACTTCGCAAAGGCTTTTATACTCATGGTCTACGCACGAAGGCTGACAGAGCGTGGTCAGGCTTGGCCGTCGTGGGGGCGAAGTCCGCGAGACGGTCGTTGGGCGCCGATTAACGCCCAACGTGAATGCGGAGCATCGATGCAATACGCCTGATCCGATGCGAAGGACCCGACAGCGAAATGCTGATTAGGGTGTCCACGTCGCGTAATCGCGCTTCCCTTCTTTCCACAACGATTGATAGTCTTGGCTACTCTCTAACAGCGCGATATGTGTGCCGTCCGCGACGATGCGTCCGTCCACGACAACCAGGATGCGGGGCATCGCTGACGCTCGTTCAATGCGATGCGAAACGAACAACACCGTCGTATCGCTTCGAACGGTGGTCCTATTCATCTCGATGTCACTTGGTAAATCATTTGATCCTGGGGCGCCAACTTTTGCCGCTAACCATTGCGCACACACGGCGGATTCCGTAACGGGATCGAGATTTGCCGTAGCCTCATCTAGGACCATTACCGCTGCGTCGCGTGCAAAGGCTCTAGCCAGTAAAAGACGCTGAACTTCCCCACCTGACAATGTGGTGCCATTGGGCCCGATCAGGGTGTCGTCGCCTCCGGGCAAAGCTGAGACAAATGAACGCGCCTGCGCGCGCGCCAGTGCAGAGTGATAGACAGCGTTCGGGGCATAAGAAATGTCCTTATCCTTGCCGGTATCGGCAGCTAAGAACGAAGGTTGTGCCCCGCATAGGGATTGTGTTGCATTAGACGTTTGTCGCAGCGTGGGTACGGCGTATAAGACGTTTTCAATAATGGACCGATTGAATAAGCACGCCTGCTGTGGGACAGCCGCGAGATAGTTACGCCAGCATGCCGGTGAGACGGTCCGCAAATCGCGGCCAGCCACTAAAATACGTCCTTCGGTCGGTTCTATGACGCCGAGGACCAGCCTTAGCAAAGTACTTTTTCCTGCACCAGAAGGCCCGACGATGGCAATACGATCGCCAAGTCGAATTGTTAGATCAATGCGGTTCAGAATACGCCGATCTCCTAAGTCATAACAGACCGCTTCGAATACGATGTCCAGTGCTTTGCCGTTCGGCCAGTCCTCGCTTAAAAGGGGGAACGCGGACTTCCCAGGGTTCAGGGCAGATGCAATAGGCATCTGAGCGGCATGGATAGATCTTTCTGGTGCATCGTACGTCGCGGCGACTGTCGACACCGTTGGTGCACCCGCCGCGACTTGTGAGCACTCAGTGGCAGTCGCAGTGTGCGTGTCTGCGTCAATTGGGCCTGAAGGCAGTAAATGTGTGACGCCGTCCACGATCTTGCCCCAATAGCCGAAGTAATCGATCAATCGTTGGCTGAGGTTATGGGTGTAATTGACGACGTGAAGCACGATTCCGACGGACATTGTGAAAAGGGCGAGATCAATGTCGCCCTTGATGAAAAGCCAACTAGCGACGCAGGAAATACTGACGCAGAAGATGGCCATGAAAGCAAATTGCCCCCATCGCAAACGCTCAAAGAATCGATTCGACCGATTGATCGCTTTGCGTTCTATTAACTGGTAACGCGAGAGGTGACGGCGCTCGGTGTGAAGGCCGTTGTTTAAGATCACGCTCATCTGATTCGTCAGACTATCTGTGATCTGAGCATTCGTCTGCGCCTCGCACGCCGCGGCATCGACAATCAGCGATTCCGCCTTTCGGGCAATACGATACGAGACAATGCCATAAACGCAGACCCAAGCAATCATAAAGCAGCCCAAGTACGGCGAGGCCAGGCATAAAGTAAACGCGGCAAGCGTTAGCGCGATCGCCGTGGGCCAGAAATCGAAAAAGACGCTGCCAAGCAGTTGATTGATCGCGACAGCGGTTTCCGTTACACGCTGAGAGATCAGTCCAGGGTGATAGCATGTATGAAAGTCCTGCTTGCGTGAAAGGGCCGTCATATGCAGGCGCATAGCGATAGAATGACGCTGAGGTGCCAGCGAGTGGATGAACAAGGCACCGGACCCGCGTGAGCAGGTCATGTCGACGGTAAGCGTGGAAATGAAGAACAGCAGTGGCCAGCCGATGGTGAATAGGGTTGTTGGATGGGTTGATATCGCATCATTGTTGACGATTTCCGTCATCCGTTGCACAAGCATGCCCAATGCGAGCGGTGCAAGCATGCCTGCAGTCGCCTGTATCGCCTCGAATCCGCCAATCGCTGCATATCTGATGCCGAAGGGGCGAAGCGAGGAATGAATGAAGCACCTCATCCTGGAATGCATGATTAGGTATCCAAAGTAGATGTATCACGTAGTACATCGAGATGCCATCGCATCGATCGATGATCCGCGATCACCGCGAGCGCATCCAATGTGTCAATATGCGTCATGTTGGTAGCTTGCAGAAACACCTGATGCAATGCAGAAATGTGGGTCGCGAGGCTATATCGCGAGAGATAGGTCGAACGCGTCGCAGCTCGGTGCAGGTAATGCAAGTGATGGATGTCGCCGCAGGTCGACGTCGCATGCGACGCCATGCGGTTCTTGCCAGCCGACGCGACGGCATCCTGGGAAAAATCGCTATTGTTCAAGATGTTCTGATTCGACAGCGTGGCGATCTGCGCACTTAAGGCATTCATGTCGCCGCGTGGGTATAGAAAGCCATTTTGGCCGTGAACGATGGTGTCGCCGATTCCGGCAATGTCAGGCATAAGCGGTACCACCCCAGCCGACATTGCTTCAAGCATCGCGAGCGGTGTGCCTTCTGTATCAGAAACCAAAATGAGTGCGTCGATTTGCGCATAGACGCCAGCCATATCCATTCTGTGACGCGGGCCGGTCCAGGTCAGCGATATCGCTGTTTTTCGCAGCGCTGTATAAAGCGCGTCGTGTTCTTCGCCGTCGCCGCAGACGAGCAAGGACACGGGTAGCTTTGCGCGTACGATATTCTCCGCTAGCAGTAAGAGTCGGGATACCTTCTTCTGACGCTCGCATAATCGTCCGACATAGCCGATCGTAAAAAGAGGGGAGCGTTTGATGCGTTGGTCGCTCGGTGCTGCGAAGTCAGGCACGCCGTATGGCACATGTATTGCCCTTATGCCATAGCCCGCCAAGCGATGTTGGCTTTGCGTGCAAACGGCGATCACCGTAGACAATATTCGTGCGTATTTACGCTGCAGATGGAGATAATACGACTCGTCGGTGTGGCAAACGCCGATGACGCGTAATCGAGGGTGAGACGATAATAAATAAGCACCTAGCTTAAATCCATACTCATATTGGTTCGGGACAAGAATATCGATGCGCTGGCCGATCAGGCGGGCATGGACTGGAAGCCAGTCAATGCCGTCTACATCGCACTGCAAAGACCAGTGATCCTCGCTGCCGTGGGGAAAGGGCAATACGATAACCTCATCGAAAGCGCGGAATGCCTCGTTTAAAGGTGTTACGTCTTTTTCATATGCGCCATTGCTTGCGGTTGCTACGTTGCATGGGCTGTGTGCCTTTTCTTCAGCAGTGAGGCAGTTGCCAACGCTTTCACTCGTATCGGGCGCCGGGCTAATGTCTGGTTCGAATTGCGCATGCTGGCTTTCCAACAGAACGGCGACGACGTCGAAGCTTCTAGAGCGATATAGTGCGAGGTCTTGACACCATGATGCGACTCCACCGATTTCGGCGGGACTTTGTAATACCAATCCAACGCGCATGCGCCGTGGTCGTATATGAGGGGAGCTTGACTGTTCGGCACCAGCGGCACATGCGACAACGGGAGGGGAAGCAATGAAGCGTTTAGTTTTCATACCAAGCCTGGGATATGGCGGATGCGAAGAATTTGCTGCACAACTATTAGCGTTGCTGGATGCGGCGAGTGAGCCCGCTATGTCGTGTATGCCAGCGATGCCAGAAACAGCGGAATTTCGCCAGCGCATTGCCCGGATTGGAAAGTATCCGTCGGAGCCGTTTGATTGGCACTGCGGCTGTTCCGCCGCGCCGAATTGGCCAAGCAATGCCGACCAATATAGCGAGGCGATGTCGCTATTGGGGCGCCTTTCCCCTAAGCAAGCCATCGTCGTCTTACCGGATCCGACTGCAGCGTTCGGATTTTTGGCGGCGTGCATTGATCGCGGCATTCCTAGCGTCGTAATTTTCCAATTGTGCGACGCGCCTTTTCGCGCGCCAGCTGCATTACGGCGTCGTGCCGCGGCGTTAAAGCTGGTTAGTGTCTCGGCGGCCGCTCGTAAATGGATTGCCAGCGCGTTCGGTGTAGCGTCGGAATGCGTCAAGATTCTGCCAAACGTTTCCAGACGCGGTGCGGTATATGGCACTCGCCAATTGCCCCGCGCTGGAGTTCCCCTCCTTGATGTAGATGCCGGGTCGGGAGCGGTTGTACCACCACCGAAAGATCCTCCGATGCCTGTTGCTGAAAAGCAGGCCGACGCCGGATCCGCGAGCCATTGCGTGCTCACCGTCGCGCGTATCACTCGGCAAAAGGGTTGGGCCTTATATCCCAGAATCGTGATGTGGGTCAAAGAACGCACACCTGACGTCCAGTTTGTCTGGGTTGGCGATGGGGAGGACAAGAATGCATTGCGGGCAGCATTGGTCCGTAGTGGACTGGCCGCGTGTGTAACGTTAGCTGGCCAGCAATCCCACGTTGGGGATTGGTACCGTTGCGCCGATCTATTGCTACTGCCTTCGATTTGGGAAGGGACACCACTAAGTCTATCTGAAGCGATGCAATGCGGATGCCCGATCGTAACTACCCGAGTGGGAGGCATCCCGGAGATGCTCGACGACACGCAAGCTTGGTTAGTGTCGACAGACTGTACGGGCGACTTGCGCTCGGATAGCGTCAAGGGGAGCGTTGAGCGACTTGGAGCGGCAATTGTGGACGCTTTGAACGATCCAGCGGAGAGGGCACTGCGCGCAAATGCTGCACGCGCGCGATGGAGCACGGCCCACGAAAACGGCCTGGCTTCGTTCGCGTCTTTACTTGACATCCCAATCTCCACGCTATGCGTTGCGGACGAACTGCTCAACAGGCAAGACAGGTAACGCAATAGCGTCTGCGATGGCTGCATCGGTTAGCACGGAAGCAGACATTTTTGGCGATGGTGCTGCGTCCCGCGTCGGTTGGCTACACGCATACGCGAGAAACTCCATCGCACCTCGACCGCCTAGAATCGGCGATGCGCAGCTATTCTCAATCACGAAGCCTTCTTCCGAAAGACTCTCGAATAGCTTGCATAACACAGGACGGATCGCCTCTGTATTCGACTTATCGTGTTCATTGAGTCCTTCATATAGCGGTTTTATAAGAAAGACGATACGGTAAGCATCTGTTGAAAATAAACTGCGGATTTGCGGTAAAGCGGAAGACATGCTGAGATACGACAAATCAGCGCAGGCAAAGTCGATGGCCGGTTGAAAACTCGCGCTTGTCACCGAACCAATATTGGTTCGTTCCATTGATCGTACGCGTTGATCCAATGCAAGGCTGCCGCGTAGCTGTCCATATCCCACATCAACGGCATAAACAAAGGCGGCGCCTGCTTGCAAGAGACAGTCGGTAAACCCACCGGTGGATGCGCCAGCGTCCAAGCATTGCAAGCCGGAGACGTCAAGCTCGAATTTCTGTAGCGCGCGCTCGAGTTTATAGCCGCCTTTACTCGCATATTTCAGGCGCATACCGCGTAAGGAGATAGCGGCATTGACCTTGACACGATAGCCTGTTTGCGTAATGGTTTTCCCGTCCACCACGACACGTCCCGCCATTATCCACCCACGAGCTGTCTGTAATGAGTCGAAGTAGCCTTCATCAAAGATCTTTTCATCAAGACGTTTATTTTCCATTAAATTTGTATAACTAAGTAAAAGAGATAAATCAAATAAACAGACCGTCAATAGACAGTGAATCGAGTAAGTACTCGCATAAATTTTCCAAGTAGACTGTATGGATCGATTGGGCAGTATCGAAATGGAATATATCGTGGTTTATCCATGCGTTTTTAGGCGCTGTTTTTTTTACCCATACGAAACGTGCATTAGGGTAGAGGCGCGATCTGAATGCCGCGGATCGCCACATTGGCGCAGGATTATCGACCAGTAAAATCGTCATGCTCTTTCCCATCGCGCCGGCAAGATGCGCGACCGCAGTGTCTACCGTGATGACGTGACGGACCGAAGCAATCTGCCGGGCGGTGTCTAAGAAATCCTGCAATTTCGGGCGGTAGACGGGTAAGCATGCGCTGTCCAAATCGCCTATTTCCGACAGCATGACATCTTTCTGTAACGCAACCAAGTCGATGTGTTTCGCGAGCGGGAGGACATCTGTTAAGGCTAGGCTTCGTTCTTCGGCATACCCGCTGGCACGCCAGCACAGGCCGACGCGAGGACGCGCATCGGTGCAGTGGCCCTCGTCATTTTTTGAGATAACGGAGCGACAGACCTGCTCCCGAATCGGAATCTTCCGACTACTATCGTCAAATCGGATGTTTATATAAGGAGCGCTTGGGATGTCGCTATGCGGTGTCCCGCTATATCCAGGCAGCGCTAGCAATGAAATATAGCAGTCGTAAATCCTGGGTAAAGGTTCTGTGAATCGGACGCATGGCAGCGATGGAAAGGTAGCGCTGAACAGTGGATAAAGCGATTCTGGACAGTCTAGGGTGATGTCCTGTTGTAAATCCAATTCACGCAAGAATCGGAGATTTAATAGACTATCCCCATAGCCGTCTGCACAATGAACAAGTAAGGCGCGGCCGCGTAGCGGCGTACCATCCCAACGCGGGGTTAAGTAGCCCCTGGGGTAATACTGTAACGCGTACGAGGTATTCCAAAAATGGTGATCGGTGAGGCGGGCCGCATCGCGGTGACGACCTATTGCGCGCAGCAGGTATTCGAGATTCGTATATTCATACCGTGCGCTTGGGTGGCGACGAGCCCTGGTATGCCAAGCGTACGCCGTTGCGGATTGATCTTTTAATAAACAGGCGTCGGCATAAGCGAGACAGGCGGCGTCATTTGTGTCTCTGACATTGACTGCTTTGAAAAAAGCCTCCCGGGCGGCTTCGGATCGGCCTTCCAGGGCTAGGGAATAGCCCAAATAAGTCCAAAGCGTAGCGTTGTGTGGTGCGAGGTCCAGTTTCGCTCTTGCGTAGTCATGGAGCGCCTTGAATCTGCCGGTTGCTAAATGCGCGGCACACAGGGCGGTGTCTATTGCGGTTGATGGCAAGTCTCGCTGCGTCGTTGGCTCGCATTTGGCGTGGTTTTTCATAAAAACCGCTCGTCACATTCGCGCAGTCGGTAAATGCGATCATGGTTGATACGCCATCTCCGCTGCATGGTCTCCGTAGTGGGTGTGTCATTCCATAATGACCCTTTCTCGAACGGAAAGTCCCAATACGGTGTCACCGCGCGATCGTAAGAGACGCCCGCCATATCGTCCGCAAGCTTTAGTGCCGGACATCTATTGCGGATGAGTGCAGCATAAGCTAAGTAGCCGAGACGCGCGTACGCCCATTCCACCGACCATGGGCTGTCCGACAATACGGCAGCCAACGAACGAAATTCAAAGTATAGGGTGCGGCGCGCATAGGGTGAGGCGTTGCTTGGCGAGCGATGAACCACCTTGACATTGTGAATGACGATATCGCCGGCATGGGCAAGGATTGGATGAAACGAGTCGACACGCTCACGACACAGCTTGTCCAATGACGGCTTGTCGAGTGGCCCTAGGCGGTGTGTTCCTGGTATGCATTCGAAAGGGGAGGAAAATGAATCATCCAGATAGATTCCGGCGCTAAATACGCGATGCTGATTACTTTGGTATTTCAGATCTTGATGCGCCGGGACTGGAATGCCGCAATACGGTACTTTTATGATCATGTCCTCCCACGTCAAAAGAAAGGGCGACTGTAATACATGAGCCGCGAAGTTTAGTAGGGTAGGGTGCCCTAGTAGTCGTTTGAATTCCGGACCTTTATCGAGCATGTATTCGATCCGGCATAATGTGTTTCCGTCGACATATTCGTTGTCGACAACAGCGCAGTATTTGACATCCTCACGCAGAAATTTGCTAGCTTCGTTTGAGTTTGCGCTATTCCCTGGTAGCGAACCATGTTGTCCTGCCGGTGGGTGATCGCTTAGTGTCCTTGAGCGTGTGATTACCGCGTCAGTGGCATGCCGTAATGCATCCAGTTCGACCGTACTTATAACACCCGGCAGGTGCACGAACCCATCGCGATCAAGAGCGGCAACCGCATCGGCGAATGGTTGGTGGTGTGGGCTCGCGTTCATGCCTTTGCATCCACTGCGTGGGGCTTTGCCGGTGGAATCAGGCTCGGGTCTGCTTTATCGACATGTCGTAAGCCCTTGACAGCATGTCCGTATGAAGTGTTTGGATCGGATGCCTTTGTTAGCGTTTGGCGCCATTCCGCAATCATTCGGCTAAGTCCTTTTTCGAGTGAGTGCTCTGCTTTCCAGCGTAATAGTGACGCCGCATAGCGCGGGTCGCCGACAAAATGCGCAACGTCAAACGTGCGTGGCGGTGCCGACAGCAATGTCGAGTCCGACGCAGTCAACGAAATCGTTAGAGTCGCGAGTTCGCCGAGTGTGGTTGGTCGACCTGTCACAAAATGGATAGGAGTCGGTGCGTATTCCTGGGAATCCATATGATCGGCCAAGCGTGTGATTCCCTCGGCTACATCGTCGATATAGGTAAAGTCGAAGGTATGATTCGCCCCTTCTATGTGAAGCGGTGCGTTGACGAGGGCTTGTGCGACGAACGCCGGAACCACGCGGGTTGCATGATCCTGCACCGCGCCATACACGTTTGAGAAACGCATGATTGCTGCATGGAGCCCCTTTTGACGTGCGGCCTGAACCAACCCCTCGGCAATCCATTTTGATTTAGCATAGGTGTTCATCGGTTTAGCATCTGCATTTTCTGAAACGGGCATGGCTGATTGCTGCCCGTATATTTCTCGACTGCTCGCATACAGAAACCATGGTCGCCGAGGCGCTGCCGTGACACTTTCCAGCAGGCGTCGGGTGCCTTCGACGTTGACCTCGGCGCAATGCAAAGGATCGCGTTCGGCGTCGATCACGCGCGATACAGCTGCGAGGTGAATGATTCCAGCTATGTCCCTGAGATAATCCGCCGCTGGATCCAAGTCTAGGATGTCTGTCGTTACCGTGGCGAGCCCTTTGCGCACGTCGACGCCGATGACGCTGCGCCCTTGCCGGATAAGGCGTGCTATTACCGCGGTGCCAATCAGACCAGCACTCCCGGTGATGAGGATAGGACGTCTCGCGACAGCCGTTACGGTGCGGTGGGGGCACATGATGATATTCCTAGTAGGCGGAGGGGGAAGCCGTGCACTGCTTTTCCAGTGGTACGCGCACGGGTGAAAAGGACGTCAAGCAAGTCCGCGACGACAGGTAGATCCGTGTCAATATTCGACGCAAGAACAACACGATCTAGATAAAGAACGTCAGGATTTAACGCGCGAACTCGCGCGACGGCTAGAAGACGTGTGCGATACAAGACGAGGCAACAGATATCATCGCCTCCCAAATTGTCGAATAACACGGCGAGCAGAAACCGGTGGTGGCTGTGCTTTACCGAATCGACAATGACGTATTTCGGAGCGATAGGCCCATTCAATGTCGCATCGGCGGAGACCGAGATCGGCGCTGTGACGGAACGTGGGGGATGTATGTCGGTGGACGGTGCGAAGCGTAGCGACGTAGTGCGTCCGTTCCGGCGACGTGATAAAGATTGAATTCTGTCGAGAAGCGGCTCGACAGGACGTGTTTGATGAAGCCATTGCCGTGCCATGGCATATCCGGTGGCCGCCAACCGTTCTCGTCTGTCGACGTCGTGGAGTAAGTCACCGACCAGCGTTGCGAAAGCGCTATCCGAGTCAGCAATGATTACGCCACCGGGTATGGCGAGGGCATCGGCTCCTGCCTTTGTGCTGACCACACATCGGCGATGCATCATTCCTTCAAGCAGTTTTACGTTAATGCCAGAAGCGGCAGGCACAAGGTTAAGAACGATGGTCGCTTGACAATAATGGGGGGTCAGATCGCTTACGATGCCGTGGAGGAAAATGGCAGGATGTACGCGCGTATTGGATACACTGTGTCGTGCAAAGGCGTCGCACACGCTTCCGATGACATCAAGCCTCAGCTGCGGGTAACGTGCGACTAGAACCGGCAAAACATGACGGCAAAAACCCAAGATCCCATTGGTGTTTGCAGGATTGTCTGCGCCGACGAAAAGTAATCGCGTACCGACAGAAGGGGATTGCGGTGCGTCGCGAAGCAACGGCGGAATCGTTAAGACAACCGCACCGGGTGTAGCGCGTCGTACCACGCCGGCGTCTGCCGGTTGAACCGTTAATATCACCTGGGCACGCTGCCAACATCGTAGCTCGTCGCGTCGCGTTATACGAATCCAATCTTCTTCGAGCCCGCACGCATGAAACGCTGCAGTACGTTGATGCAGAATATTGTCGACGTCTAGCACTCTTAGCGTGTCACTCGGCATGCCTGGCAATGTAAGGCAGCGAGATAGATAACTAAACTGGGCTATGAGCGCATGCGGTTTGATGCGCGCGAGGTCTCGCGCGCACAAGGACAAATACGCGTCAGGGCAATGATCGTCCGCGGGTGCGCTCGGGTCTACCCGTTCATGAGATAGCGGCGTATAGACCGACAAACCGTCACAGCGCATGCGCAGCGCGTCGTAATCGGCGACACGTGGCTGCGTCGCATCATGAAGGATTGCCAGGTGCACCTGGATCCCGCGCGCGCGCATAGCGTCTATCAACGACATGACCCTCACCGCATCGCCTTGTACAGGTGGCCAACATCCGCCATGCGTGCAATAGAGAACGCGTGTCGTCGTTGCCGTGTTTACATCGGATTGATGTTTCATCGCCGCTTCCCTGTCTTGACTTATTCGCGCTGTCCTGCAGATGACTGGTAGACCCGGACGAGTGCCTTTGCCTCGTCTTCACTGGTCAATGGATATCGGCAGTTGCCGGCACGGTCTTTTATCCGGTCACGGTGTTCGATGCAATGTGCCATTGCCTTAGCCCACGCTATCGGATCACCTGGGGCAACGAGCCAGCCATTGATTGTGTCGCGAACCCACTCGGGAATACCGCCTATGCGTGAAGCCATTACAGGCACACCGTAGCGTAGTGCGAGCAGCATCACGAGCGGCGCATTCTCGGACCATAGCGAAGGAAGGAGAACGATATCGACGTCGGCTAGAATTTGCGCAATATTATCGGGGTCGTAGGCACCACATAACGCGATGTTGGGATGTTGCGCCGCTGATCGGTGGAGACTGTGATGATAGGGACTATCTGCCCATTCTCCATAGATCTTTAACGTCCAGTTGCGGGTGTCCGGGCTCATTCGCGCCGCGGCATCGACAAGTAAGTGCACTCCCTTGTGTGGATGTATATGGCCAATGTAAGCAAATACGAGGCGTTGATCTGGAGGGTTACTGTTTAGCGGGTATGCGCCGATTGCCACTTCTGCCGTAAGACGCTGGGGCACGCCAAGACGATGAACGTGGATTTTCAAGGTTTTCTCGTGCTTGTTAGTGGTGCGGAGGTAGCGCGCTGCAAGATCTTGGCTAGGCGACAAAAGGACGTTAGCAAGCCCGAGGCTCTTGCGGGTGGCTTCCCGCATCGTTGCCAATTCGTGGAGTGAAACCCCTGAGGCATCATGGTCTTCCATCCAGTCTTCAAACCAATCCTGAGTAAGTGTTGATCTATGGGTTATGCATGTTGCACATTGCGACGCGTCGACGATCCCCGTGCATCGATTCCCGCTCGACTCAATCAGATTCACGGTCGGGCAAATGAAGTAGTAGTCATGCAACGTTAAAATTATAGGAATGCTTGATTTATAGGCGGCGAAAAGCGGAGCAGGCGTTATCCTGAATCCGCCTTGTACGTGAACCGCTACAGGATGATGGTTTTTCAATATGCTGGTGACAGCATCAAAAACAGCTTCATTAAAGAAATGCGTTCGTGGCTGTGCCATATACAGCGCGTCAATTTGGAGCCAGTAATAGGTAACGCCTTTCTGCAAAGTCGAAGTCAGTTTCTGTCTTTTAGGTATAGGATTCGTGAAGTCGATGATGGAGAGAACGATAAGGTCCTTTGAAAGTGCCCCCAATGCTTCTATTAGCCACTGAGAGTACACCTCTACGCCACCGCGAAAACGTGGCGGGAGGTGTGGGCAAACCAGTAGCAACGGCCCCGTAATCATGCAAATCCAGACGGTTGATGCACCCATAAGCAGGAGCAGCAGTGGCAGACCCTGTCGCACGCCTGGCCCTTCTGTGGTGCAAGTAGATTGAGGTCGTAACCGGTGTAGAGATTGCCGATCTCCACTTCCTCTCGGCAGACTGCGGTGATCGATCCGTCTAGACGCACGTTCAATGCAAGAAATGGCTGACGCACATCCCAATGGTCTTCGAAGAATGCGGGCGCTGCCCATCCCTCCGATGAGGCTGCGGCGATGTCGTTTCTATAAGCCTTAAAAAAGCGTGAGTCGAAATGAAATAACCGACGCATCGCCGTCCGATGACCGGCATTTCGATATTGTTTGGCAAGCGCAAGCATCGCCGTGATGTTGTTCGGTGAGCACATCAGTTGAAATAGAACAGGAATACGATGCGCATTCGCGATTGTTGTCGTTTCGATAATGTTGCGCCGTCGTTCTGAGGTCGCGTGGCTTTCGTCGTGCACCGATATAGCAAGCCAGTCGTTTTTCGAAAATGAGGGTGCTAACGTTTTCATCGAACGTGGCAGGCTAGCATTGGTTTGTATCGCTTTCGGGACGTCAGGAAATCGAAGAAAAAGCTGTTGTAGTAAGTCGCGCTCGATAAGCGGCTCGCCGCCTGTAAAGATTAGAGCGTAACCGGTTTCTACTTGGAGGCTGGACAGGGCGGTGACGAAGTTCGTCGCGTGCGCAGCACGAGCTGATTGGCGGTTACGTCCGTCAAGGCAGTAGTCACAGGTGAAATTACAACGGCCGTTTAAGTAAACCCAGATAATGCCTTTATGGCTGGACGACGCGGATCGTTGTTCGTCTGTTAAAGAGATTACCTTTCTTAGTAAAGCGTTTTCCTGCCGCGAGGTAATGGAGCAGGCCGTGATCATAGATGAAGACATCGTGTGCCTTTGCGTGCGGCGCACGTGTAACTACAGGCAGTTGATGTGTGCGCGATCGACCTCATTGTGTCGCTCAACAGAGAAAACACAACTGAGGGTATGCCTCGATATGCGTTGCCGTTTGGATTTGCGCTTCATCCGAAGAGAGGCGTTAATGCAATGACGGACGGTGCGAAAGCGTCTTTCCTACTGGGCACGTCGGCAAACCGACGAGGCAAATTCGACAAGCAATCTTGCAGTGTGTGGCACTTCGTATGCAAAAACGTAAGCGATCACAGACTTCTCGTTTCCCAGAATATGACTTGATTTATGTCACTAAATGACTAACTAAAATTCATTGTCATGAGCGACCCGCAATGGCGGGCGGGCTATTCACTCTTACCACGCTGAAACCTGTCATTCGATTTGCAACTATGCTGTACGCAAATGGAAGAGCCGACGACGTTGGCTCACGCTTATCCGGATACTCCACTCGTTCTCAACCATACTGGCATGCCCGTCGACATCGCAACCTGTAAAAAAAGATGAAACTGCTGGCCTCCTCGCCAAACGTTTCGTGCAAGATTTCGGGACTCGGGATGGCGAATTGGAAGTGGGCAGTGGACAGCATTCGGCCATTCGTTCTCGATGCCATCGATGCATTCGGCGTCGAGCGATGCATGTTTGTAAGTAACTTTCCGGTTGACAAGCGTTTCAGCAGCTATGATGCCGTTTTTGGTGCCTTCAAGGAGATTACGAAGGACTTTGCTAAATCCGAGAGCGTCGCGCGCTGTTCCACGACAATGCGGAGCGCATAGATAAACTTTGAAGGGCAAGCTGGTGAGGGATGATGTAGCGAGTATCCAGCGTTTGGGTAGACTGTTGCTCTTACAGAATTGTTTCCGTCGGAACGACCGAGCATCGTTGAAGCGCAACATCACGTTCTGCTTGAGTGGGGCAGCGCCAGCGTGGTCATTGCCATGATCGCGTGGAGCGCCGCGAGTGCGCCTAACGTTTCGCTCCATGCATTCAAGCCAAGCCAGCCTGCGTGTCCTTGCAATTCCCGGGACAACAGCAAGGCGCAAAGGGTAGTCAATATCGGTCCGCCAATCCGTTGCACGATGTTGAGCGTCGTGGTGGCCATCGGCAGGTCTTCGTTCCCAATGGAAGCGTAAGCCAGCGAGACCACCGGGAGGCCGATTGCACCCAATCCCACGCCGCGAAAGAACAACGCCGCCGCCAACACTGGCCTGTCAAGACCGTGTGTGGCCAGCCAGGCAAGCAAGAGCGTCGAGGCACAGGCGGAGAAAGCGCCGGCAATAGCTGTACGCCTCTCGCCGAGACGGCTCGTCACGAATCCAAGTAAAGGCACGATGAGCATCATGCCCAACCCGAGCGGCGCCAGCATCCAGCCCATCATCGCTGGCGATTCCCCGCACTGCTGAATCAGAAACAGCGGGACAAGCATTTGACCGGCAAACATGACACCGTTCCATAGAAACTGGACCAATGCAGCAACCGAGAACGCCCGGCTGCGAAACAGCGTCAGGTCGATGAGTGCGGCATCACCCTTGCCGCGCTGCACCACCAGAAACGCGACAAACATCAGGACGCCTACGACGGTCGCGATGATCCCCGCCGGTTGGGAGAGGCGGTCGATCCCGAATAGCACGAATACCAGGCTCGGTGAAAGCAGCGCCAGGCCGATCCAATCCAGGGGAGCTACTGTCCGCTCGTCGACGTCCTTTGGAAGGAACGCCTTGGCAAGCGCAATCGCCAACACGCCGACAGGAAGGTTGACGAGGAACAGCCAGCGCCAAGACGCGGCGTGCAGGATCGCACCTGCGATCACCGGTCCAAGTGCAGGCCCGAGCAGCACCGGGATCGCCGCGTAGCCTGCAATGCGCGTGAATTCGTGACCTGCCGCGCGCTTCATCAACAATTGCGCCATGGGTGCCATCAAACCGCCGCTGGCCCCTTGCAGAAGCCGAAATCCAATGAGAGAGCTTGCAGACCATGCAAGCCCGCAGAGCATCGAACTGATCGTAAAGATCGAAAAGCACCACAGATAAAGCGACTTCGCGCCGATGCGCTGGATGAGCCAGCCGTTGATCGGCAGTGCGAACGCGAGCGCCAGCAAGTAGCCACTGGTGACCCATTGGATGGTTTTCAGCGACGCTTGAAGTTCCGAGGCAAGGGGCGCAAGCGAGACGTTGACCACGGTCGCATCCAACTGGGCCAGCAATGATCCAAGCATTGCCACTGCGACGATCTTCCACACCGAGGCATCGACGGCCTGATCGACCACCGTAGCCTCGCCATGTGGCAGGGCGTCCCTGTGTTTTGGCTGCCGGCTCACGAACACCGGTCGTCCAGTAGCGCAACGATGCTGGCGACCTCCGCCGTTTCACCGAGGTTGGGAAAGATCCGCGTCACGCTATTCGAGTGCGTATCCGCGTTGAGGTCGGTCATGGCGTCGACAGCGAGGGCGACATTGAAACCCATCGAGAATGCCTCGCGGGCAGTCGATTCTACTCCCATGCTGGTGACAATGCCGGCGAGGACGACTTGCGTGATGCCTGCTGATTTCAGTGAATGCCCAAGCGTCGTTTCTGAGAACGCGCCCCAGCTTGGTTTCGTGACGATGATATCCGAGGACTGGGCGCGCAGTTCCGGAATCAGTTCCACCCAGTGATCCGGAAAGGTGAAATCCGGGCGCGGGGCCTCGGTGCGACCGTGAGGCATACTCGAGCAGTTCACCAGCACCACCGTCTGACCGGCTCTGCGGAAGGCATCGATCAATTTCTGCGTGCGCGCAACAACCTCCTTAATGGGATGTGCGAAAGGGAAATCCATCAGACCTTTCTGCAGGTCAATTACGATCAACGCGGCTTTGGAATCGACAGTCGTTACAGGCATGGTGAGGGAGTGTTGTTGTCAATCCTGCAATAGCCGGCTTAGAACAGCCGTTGCCGCGAGCAGGTGTGCCCGGTCTTCATGCGATAGGCGCTCGATCTTATCCACGAGCCAATCCTGATGCGCCGCGCGCCCCTTGGAAAGCCGATCAAGGCACAGCGGTGTCATGGAAATCAATGTCTGCCGTTTGTCGTCTGGATCGGGAGCACCGCTTACCAAACCTTCACTTTCCAGGCCGCCGACGATCGTGCCCATGGATTGCGCGCGCATGCCACATGCGCGCGCCAGCTGCGACACGGTGGCCGGCCCATGGCGGTCCAATTGACGGAGTACATCCACTTGCGAGGGCGTCAGATCGCCCACACTTCCGCGCTCGCGCAAGCGTCGTTTGAGCGCGCTAAGCGTGGCGCGCAGTTCCGACGCTAGCACAGGGATGTCGATGTTTGATTTCATGGGTGCTACTCTAGCATGTGAACAGAAAACTGCAAAGTTAACTGTATATGTGGAGCGCAACGCCTTCCTCCGGTGGGTATATCCAAGCCAAGGCGTCATCTCGCTGCCGAAGCGGAATCGATGTACGCGTGGTGCCTCCTCCGCAATGCAAGCCACCGGTTCATGGCCGCGGCGCTATAGTGGCAATGCCGTTCCCCCTGCTTTGTCGCAGCCGGTTGCGCTGGACGAGAAGCAGTCCCACGATTTTCAAAGCCCGCCACAATATTTGGGGTTCTGAAACGTCTTCAGGCGTATGGAACCACCGTTCACCGCGCACACGATGACCGACCGAAATAACGACATCACCGCAACAGTTGTGCGTGAGCGCGCGAGGCTTGCCAATTTTATTCGGCGTCGAATAAGCAATCCAGATGATGCCGAGGACATCCTGCAAGATGTATTGCATGAATTCGTGCAGGCGTATCGTCTTCCGGCGCCGATAGAGCAAGCGAGCGCGTGGTTGTTCCGTGCCGCACGCAATCGGATCATCGATCGCTTTCGCAAGAAAAAAGAGGAGCCGTTGCCAGGGTCGTCCAACGAGGAGGATGACGCAGGCAGTGAGTATCGCTTGGACCTGGTTCTACCTGCCCGGGACGGCGGTCCGGAAGCCGCCTATGCCCGCGTGCTGTTGCTCAAGGCGTTGCAGGATGCGCTTGACGAGCTGCCACCGAATCAACGTGAGGTATTCATCGCGCATGAGCTGGAGGGGCGGTCCTTCAAGGATATGGTGATGGAAACCGGTGTCACGCTCAACACGCTGCTTGGGCGCAAACGCTACGCGGTCTTGCATTTGCGTACCCGATTGCAAGCCATTTATGACGAACTGGGAATGTAAAGGAGTCGACGGATGAGATTTGGAGTCAGATGTCTGGGCAAGGTGTTACTGGTACTGCTGGCCATCGCGGTGCTCGGATGGGTGGTCATGACCTTATGGAATTGGGTAATTCCTTCGGTATTCATCGGAGCCCGTGTGATCGACTTTCCCCATGCATTGGGCTTACTGGTGCTAAGTCGAATCCTAATTGGTGGATTCCGCGGACACGGCGGCTGGCGCGGACGACGACACTGGCGCAAGTGGGAAGCGATGACGCCTGAAGAGCGAGCGCATTTCCAGGCAGCTTTGCGATCGGGCCGACGTCGGGACGCGGGAGATGGCATATGAGCGATAAATCAACAGCCAACTGCAAACAGAAGCCGGGCGTGATCGTGCCGGTCGTCGATCTAAAACGCTGTGAAGGTAAGGGCGATTGTCTTGAGGTCTGTCCCGAGAATGTATTCGAGATTCGCCGCATTGACGAGGTCGACTACGATAGCCTCGGCTTGATGCACCGCCTTAAGCTACGCGTACATGGGATGAAGGTCGCGTACACGCCTAACGCGGACGCCTGCAGGTCATGTGGGCTGTGCGTGACGGCATGTCCCGAACACGCGATCAAACTCGCCAGAAATGTGTAAGGTTACATATGTATTTACAAACGAGATGGATTGTCATTTCGTCGTCGTGGGGGCGAAAAAGTAGGGTGGTCTAATTTGATTGGATGCCTCGATAGGAGGACAATCCACCAATTCTTCAATCCAATCGATCACATCGAATCTCGCCTGCGCCCGCGTTTCATACCGGCACCGCAGCGTCCGTTCGACTTTCAAGGTGTTGGAGAAGCACGCCGTCGGCGCGTTATCCCACGTATTTGCCCACCGACGCATCGACGTGACCATGCCGTATTGTGCCCGCCAAGTCCATGACGCCAATGTACTGCTTCCGCTGCTCATGGCATCTGCTGTCGCGTACGGATTCACAGTGCTGCTGATGCGACGCTCGATCCTGACCGAGAAAATCGCACGCCAACATCAATCTATTCAACTTAGGCGAAGTCTATTTCTTTGGCTGGACGCACGAATGCATTGCACTTTCCCGCGCTAAGCGATGTTCCCGGCCAGACGGGTGCAGACTTCGGCTTACGCTTTGCCTTACCGCACTACCTCGTCGATCTCTACAAGAATCTGAAGAACGACTCGCCAATAACCATATCGCCAAACACTGCGGCGCGAATGCCCTCGGCAGCGCTCACACTCACGCGTCCCGATACGAGCACTGCTGTTTCCTCGCCATTCTGGCTGAACGACCAGGACTCGCCCCCGCGATGAAGGGAATGGACGATTGCCTGGTGTTGGCTTAATATGCAATCGCGCGAAGGTCACCGAGGCGCTTACACGCAACGTTCCCGATAAACTCGACTAGGCAGCCCGGACCACATGCTCGGCAAGCGCCACCTCTTCTATGGCCCGCTTTGCATGCTCATAGAATCGCAAACCTGCATCCGTGACCGTGAGGCCGCGGGTGGATCGCAACAGCAAACGCACGCCGAGACGCTCCTCCATCTGCGCAATCGATTTCGATACGGCCGGTTGCCCTGACTTGAGTCGTTTGGCCGCTGCCGAAAACGATCCCGCTTCCACGACACTGACATACGTTTCCATTGCGGCCATACGGTCCATGCGAGGGTGTCTTTCAAGGGGCGCTGCGGTTAAGCCTGCGGCGGAAAGTCTAAATCAGGATGACCACTTGCGTCCGCGCGGACATCTTAAAACCCTCCTGCGTTGCGGGATCGCCTGGCGTGCGTGCAAGACGCCGAAAAGCGATTTTTTCACGCAATCCCTGTAGCGCGAAGGCTTCCGGTAGCCAGCAACGAGAAGATACGGTCGCTGACCAGGTGCCTCACAGGCAGCGGCCGATTATTTCGCCAAATGCAAAAATTGCTCCTATATCAGGGTTTTTACCCATTCCTTATCCAGCGTCGCTTACAATTCGCCTTCCAGATCCTCCGGCGGGAACCTTGGATTTCGAACAAAAAATTGCAAAAGCAATGATGTTCGCCCCACAGAACCGTCGCCGTTGATCCCACTTTAAACGTGCGGGTGCCTGATTTGTCCGGGACCGCAACGTAATAAGAAATTATTGAAGGTAATTGATTTTCATGGCTAAAACGGAAAACGCGACGCCGCCTGAGGGTGGCCGCACGCAATTCTCCAGACGTAAATTCATCGCTGCCGCCGTTGGGTCAGCGGCCGTATTGGGCGGATATTCCTACTTTTTCGGCAGCCAATATCGCGCCGCGAAGGCGGATCGCAAAGTAGATGTGCTTCTCATCGGTGGCGGCATCATGAGCGCAACGCTGGGCGTCTATCTTTCCGAATTAGAGCCGAATTGGACATATGAGGTTTTTGAGCGCTTGGACAAAGTCGCGGAAGAGAGCTCGAACGGCTGGAACAATGCCGGTACCGGGCACTCGGCACTTTGTGAGCTGAATTACACGCCGATGGATGATAAGGGCACGGTCCATATCAACCAGGCCATCAACATCAACGAAAATTTTCAAATCTCCAGGCAATTCTGGGCCCATCAGGTGCGAAGAGGCGTTCTGGGCAACCCGCGCGAGTTCATCAATTCGACACCGCACATGAACCTTGTCTTCGGACAGGAAAATCGGGATTTCATCCGCAAGCGTGTCGAGGCGTTGAAGGCATCACCGCTATTCGCCGGGATGGATATGACGACGGACCCGTCGAAGATTGCCGAGTGGATTCCCATCATGATGGAAGGCCGTAAGCCGGAGGAGGTCGTCACCGCGACGCGCTCGCCGCTTGGTACGGACGTGAATCTGGGCGAAATCACGCGGCAGTTCTACAAGCATCTGACGGACAAATCGGGTGTCAAGGTCTCGACCGGGTATGAGGTTCGTTCGATTACGCGAAACGAAGACGGCACCTGGCGCGTATCCGCGTTCGACTTGAACGATCCTTCAAAAGTCCAGACGGTGGATGCGCGCAATGTGTTTATTGGCGCGGGTGGCGCTGCATTGCCGCTGCTTCAACTGTCGGGCATTCCTGAGGCGAAGCAATACGGTGGTTTCCCAGTGGGGGGCGAGTTCCTCGTCACGGACAAGCTTGAGATTACCTCGCGCCATTTGGCGAAGGTCTATGGCCTTGCGGATACCGGATCGCCTCCCATGTCCGTTCCTCACCTCGACACTCGCGTACTCGATGGAAAGAAGGTGCTCCTGTTTGGACCGTTTGCCACGTGGTCCAGCAAGTTTCTCAAGAACGGCTCGTATTTCGATCTTGCCAAAGCGTCGACACCGTCCAACATCATTCCGCAGTTGCAAGTAGGCATGCACGAATTTGCGCTCGTGAAATATCTTGCGCAGCAATTGGCACTGTCTCGTGAGGAAAAGATGGCGGCATTGCGTCGCTACATGCCCGAAGCCAAGGATGAGGACTGGCGTTTGTGGGAGGCTGGGCAGCGGGTACAGATCATCAAGAACGACCCGGAAAAGGGGGGGGTACTAAAGTTGGGTACCGAAGTCGTGGTTTCCGGCGACCGATCGGTGTCTGCGCTGTTAGGGGCCTCCCCGGGCGGCTCGACGTCGCCGGCTATCATGCTTTCGTTGCTGGAGCGCGTTTTCCCGGATCAAATGAAAACGCCGGCCTGGCAGCAGAAAATCCGTGAAATGGTGCCCAGTTACGGTACGAAGCTCAACGATAATCCGAAGCTCCTGGCAACGGAATGGGCAACCACGGCTGATACGCTGCAACTGGCCATTGCCTCGCCCAGCCTGGAGGGGTTCGTTCCCGCCACAGCCCCGACGGCGAACCCGGGCGCGGTGAAGCCGGTGCATGACATGGCATTGTAGGGACGACGTGACGTGACGTGCCGTGACGTGCCGGCCTGGCCTTCAGTGCGTCACGAACAACATCCGTTATGAATGGATGCGGATGCGGCCGCATCCATTCAATGACGACGTCGCGGAATAAAAACCTGAGCGGATGTCCGGCGTCAGGTGATCACGACGATTTTTCTAGATGCCGGTAATGACGGCAAGTCGTTGTCCTGCTCGTACCGATGAGCCCGGCACAACGTGCACTTCACGGACTGTCCCTGGGCAAGGCGCGCAAACCGGTATTTCCATCTTCATCGATTCGATGATCATGAGCACATCACCTTCCGCTACTTTATCGCCCGTCACCATTTTGACTTGCCACACATTGCCAGCGATTTCGCTTTCCACGCCGATTTCTCCGTCGGCCAGTAAAACCTCCTCGACTGCTTCAGGCATGGTCGATTCGATCCGCTCCTCGGCCGTACCTGAAACGCGCCAACGTTCACGTTCCGCTTCAAAGGCCGTCTGTTGACGCGCGCGGAATGCGTCAATGCCGGAACTCTCGCGTGACAGGAAATCTTGGTAATCCGCCAGGGACAGCTCGGTTTCTTCAATTTTAAGGGGATAGCGACCAAGAGGAAAATCGGCTCGAATCCTCGGCAATGCGTTCGCGTCCACTTCGTAAAAGCGGATCTGATCGAAGAAACGCAGCAAATAGGGCCGGTCCGCAAATTCAGCGGTTTTCCGATAGCGATTCCACATCTGCAAGGTGCGGCCAACGAATTGGTAGCCCCCTGGCCCTTCCATCCCATACACACATAGATAAGCACCGCCTATACCGACTGAATTCTCTGCTGTCCAAGTACGGGCGGGGTTGTATTTTGTAGTGACAAGGCGATGGCGGGGATCCAGTGGCGTCGCGACGGGGGCGCCCAGGTAGACGTCACCCAGCCCCATCACCAGATAGCTCGCGTCGAACACGATCTGTTTGACGGCATCGATCGACTCCAGGCCGTTGATACGGCGAATGAATTCGAGATTGCTCGGACACCAGGGTGCATCGGGGCGAACAGTCGTCATGTATTTGTCGATCGCAAGCTGGCAGGCGGGATCATCCCACGACAACGGTAAATGGACTACCCGCGACGGCACACGAAGGTCTTTCTGCATGAGCACCTGCTGCCAGGTACGTTCGATAATGGCGAGCAAGCTCGCCAATGCCAGTCGCCGCGGCTGATAATGTACCTGTAACGATCGTATCCCAGGGGTCAGATCAATCACGCCAGGAATGGCTAATGCCTCCAGAGACTGCATCAGTGCGTGCCCCCGGAATCGCAAGACAAGATCCAGCTCGGCCGCACCGATCTCCAGCAACAAATGTGTATCGCCGGACAACCTGGCCACTAATCTTTCCTGGGCCTCACCCAAGGTAAGAACGATGGGCGTGGCTAGCGGCGAAAAGGTTGTCTTTAACCCGCTCGGTCGGCTTACCGAAGGTTGGGGGGTAAGCGTTTCTATCTCCCGCTCGCGTTGGGCCTGCGCCTCACGCGCCTCGTCAATGCTGACAGGCTTGAACGTGACCTTGTCGCCAGCCTTCAACTGTCCAATGTGCCACAAATCAGCTTCGATAATCGTGACCGGGCAAACGAAGCCGCCGAGACTGGGTCCATCAGGACCTAGGATCACCGGCATGTCACCCGTAAAGTCGACTGCGCCCACGGCATAGGGATTATCGTGGATATTTGAAGGGTGAAGACCGGCTTCGCCGCCATCTTCGCGAGCCCATTCAGGATGCGGGCCGATCAGACGGACGCCGGTTCGACTCGAATTGAAGTGGATTTCCCATTCGGTCGCGAAGAATTGCTGGATATAGTCTTCGCTGAAATATTCTGGAGCGCCATGCGGCCCGTAAATAACACGCAAGGTCCGCACCGTGTCCAGCGTCGGCACAACACCAAGCGTCATGCCGGCGCTTACGTCAACCAACGGCTGGATGTGCAGCACATCTCCGGCTCGCAAGGCGCGGCCGCCGTGGCCACCGAACTGACCCAGGGTAAAGGTGCTCCTGCTGCCGAGATACACTGCTACATCAAAACCGCCGCGCAGGCATAGATACGCACGCGCTCCTGCTCCTCTTATCGCGCCTAGCGATAGAACGGCACCCGCCTTCACCATCAGAGCGGTATTCATCGGCTGGTCAATGCCGTCAATGGAAACAGGCAGGATAGCTCCTGTCACGGTGATGACCGCGTCGGCATTGAAGCGCAACGTCGGCCCACTCATCGTGATTTCAAGCGCTGCCGCGTTCGCGGGATTGCCTAGCAACCGGTTTCCGAGTCGCAGTGCGCGGTCGTCCATCGGACCTGATGGCGGAATGCCGACGGCCCAATAGCCAAGTCGACCAGGGTGGTCTTGCACCGTCGTCTGCGTGCCGCCGCTCAAGATCTCTACCGTGTTGGCCCGATAGTGCAGACCCTCCAGGCACCGCGTCCACGGCTCGCCTGACGCAAACGGCGCATCAACGATGATCTGGTGCAGGTAATCACGATTTGTTTCGACACCGTAAAGGCGTATCTCTTTCAATGCGGCGGCGAGCGATTCGCGTGCCTGGTCCCGCGTAGGCGACCAGGCAATCACTTTGGCAAGCATGGGATCGAAGTAGGGCGGCACTTCGCACCCCGCTTCAATCCACGTGTCGATTCGAAGACGATGGCCATCTGCATGAGGGAAGGTGACCTCGGTAATCAGCCCTGGACTAGGTTTGAAGTCGCGGCCAGGATCTTCGGCGTATAAACGTGCTTGAATGGCGTGGCCACGCGGCGCCAACTGAGCCGCAAGCTGATCGAGTGGGGCCAGGTTTCCCGCCGCAAGCTCGATCATCCAGCGCACGAGATCTACACCCCAGACTTGCTCGGTAACCCCATGCTCGACCTGAAGGCGGGTGTTTACTTCAAGAAAATAAAATTGCCGTGCAGCGCTGTCGAAAACAAATTCCACGGTGCCAGCGGAACGGTAGTTAACGGCTTTTGCGAGCTTGATCGCTGCTTGGCATAATGCGGTCGATGTGCCTTCCGGTAAACAGGGCGCGGGAGTTTCTTCCAAAACTTTTTGATTACGTCGCTGCACGGAACAGTCACGCACCCCCAATGCGATCACCGCACCGTTGCCGTCCCCAAATATCTGCACCTCCAAGTGACGCGCACGCTCGATATACTTTTCAAGGAAGACGCCGGCATCGCTGAAGTTATTCTGACCAAGGCGTTTGACTGCATCAAAATGGGTACGTAGTTCATCGGTGTTCCAACACACGCGCATGCCGATTCCGCCGCCCCCGGCGGTACTCTTCAGCATGACGGGATAGCCAATGCGTCCGGCGGATTCCAAAGCGACGCTTACGCTCTCCAGCAGGCCCGTGCCCTCGAGCATTGGTACGCCTTGCTCTGCCGCGATCGCGCGGGCAGTGTGCTTGAGTCCGAAGGCTCTCAATTGCGCAGGGGTCGGGCCAATGAACGCAATACCCGCCGCTTCGCAAGCTTCGCCGAACGCGGCATTTTCCGACAGGAATCCATAGCCGGGATGGATCGCACGTACGCCGGCGCTTTTTGCAATCGCAAGGATTTTTGCAACATCGAGATAGGTTGTTGCGGCGGAGCCATCGCCCAAACAGTGCGCAACACTCGCTTCACTGACATGACGGCTTGCGCGATCGGCTTCCGCGAAAACGGCCACGCCTTCGACGCCTATTTCGTGCAAGGTGCGAAGGATGCGGCATGCAATCGCACCGCGATTTGCAATCAGAACTTTTTCAAACATGGGATGCTCTACAAGCGTGGATGGGTCGTCCCGTCCCGTGGAAATCCGCATACCGAGGTCGTCCTCGGCTGAAACGGTGGCTTCAGTTTCTTGAAGCCGACGCTTTGCTTCTCAATTCGTGGGCACGCCCTGCGCGGACAAGGAGTATCGAATAGATCCAGCGTCGGAGGCCGGTCAGTCCCATACAAGTACCTCCGCCGGGGTCGGGTTATACGCATTGCACGGGTTATTGAGCTGGGGGCAGTTGGAGATCAGCACGATCACATCCATCTCAGCACGTAGTTCCACATACTTCCCCGGTGCCGAAATACCGTCTTCGAAGGTCAATCCACCATCCGGGGTCACTGGCACATTCATGAAGAAGTTTACATTTGCGCCGATGTCTTTCTTGGTCAGACGTGTGTCATGCGCACATGCTCGAAGATAATTATCGCGACAGCTATGCATATAACGCTTATCCAAAGCATAGCGCACCGTGTTACTTTCCTGAGCGCACGCGCCCCCGAGCGTATCGTGTCGTCCGCAGGTATCCGCCACGATGGTGAGCAACGGATTGCCCAGGTTCGAATAAAGTACCGTGCCGGTAGTAAGGTACAAGTTATTCTGGCGCCGAAGGGTACGTTGCGGGTCGAAACGTTCGCGAGGATCGGCCAGATTGTAAAACAGCGTATCGATGGCTTGATTGCCTTCGAGATCCAGGATGCGCAGCGTCTGCCCGGACTTCACCTCGCCTAACCAAGGTTCGCCCGCGAAAATTGTTTCGCGTAGGACGGCATCACTCACCCTTTTATTGCTTTCGATCAGCGTAGCGCTTAAGGTCATGTCGATGCTCACAAAAAGAAACGATCTGTGTTAATGAAGCCGCGCACATTTTCATCGCAAGACGTGCGGCACAAATCGGCAACGTCAGGTTCGGCATTGCGCAACGTCAACTGAGCGGGTCGCGGCGCGTACTTCGTATCCGGATCTAGCGGATGTTGGATCGCCGTGAGCACAACCAACGTGTTCATCGGTGCATACAATTCCACGTATTGACCGGCTGTTCCGTTTCCCGGTATGAAATGCAGCCTTCCCTCGCGGCTTACTTCTACACGACTGAACAGATTGAGCGTCATTAACAGATCCGATATGCCGAGCCCCCACTTTCCCAATTCGACAAGCAGATTGTCCGTACCATTTCGGTAAAAGGCATTTCGCAAGTCCTGATAGCGCCCTACGCCATATTTTTCTTGCGCTTCCTCCGCATTTGACACTCCGCCAATCGCGTCGTGCCACCCACATGTGTCGGCGACTATGGCTGCCAAAACCCGTCCCATATCAGAATAAAGGCAATGCCCTGCGGTGAATTTTGCAGTGTGCTGACATTTCAAGGAGTCGGGCAGATTCAGGCGTTCGCTTTTCTCGTCTGCGTTAAACATCAACAGGCTTACGTTGGCATTGCCAAGCAGGTCCGTGATCCGTAACAATTTGCCGCGCTTCACGACTAACGATGTATGACCGCCGCCGGGGACGGTTTCATTTAGCAGGAATGCCATCTCCGTTCCTTAATTCAGTGTTGTTTCGACGCGTGAGGCACGGTCCGCCATGGCGCGTGCCGCATGAAGAGAGGGCGCGATATCGCGGCTATGATCAAGCGGGATGTTGTAGGTAATGCGGGCGCCATAGGCGCCAGGCGCATGGGGATCAACCCGGACCTTGTCAAAGACAAGCACACGATTTCCGAGGGTGAAACCTTCTTTTAAATCATGTGTGACCATGAATATGGTCAACCCGCTTTCACGCCACAGTGTTAAAAGCAAGGCGTGCATATCACTTCGAATGCCCGGATCAAGCGCGCCGAATGGTTCATCTAGAAGCAAGATTCGCGGCTTCATCACAAGTGCCTGGGCAATTGCCAATCGTTGCTGCATGCCCCCTGACAGTTGATGGGGAAATTTGTCGAGCGACGGACCAAGCCCCACGCGCTCCAGCATGGACACCGCCTCGGCAATCGCTTCCTTGCGTTTTTTGCCGAAAAGACGACCGGTAAGTCGTGCATGTGTCAATTCAAGACCGATCAGCACGTTGCGCATGACACTGAGATGCTCGAATACCGAATAACGCTGGAATACGACGCCACGGCGTGCATCGGGCTCACCAGGAAGCGGTATGCCATCGAGCAGGATCTGTCCGCGTGTCGTCTGCTCCTGTCCAAGCAGCAAACGCAGGAAGGTCGACTTGCCGCAACCCGAGGCGCCAACCATCGAACAGAACTCACCCTCTTGGATAAAGAGATTGAGATTTTCAAGTACGACTTGACTACCGTAAGATTTCCATAGGTTCCTGATCTCGATCATTGCGCACCTCGGCCATGCCAGGGAAACGCCCATGTGGTCAGACGGCGCAGCCCTTCATCCATCAACCAGGCAAGCAGGGTGATCCACATTACGTAAGGCAGGATGACATCCATCGCCAAATATCGGCGCACAAGAAAGATGCGATATCCAAGACCGTCGGTGGCGGCAATCGCTTCCGCCGCAATCAGGAAAAGCCAGGCGGATCCTAAAGAGAGGCGTAATGCGACAAGTAACCTTGGTACGAGTTGGGGAACGACCAGGCGTAAAATAAGCGTCCAGCTTGTCGCTCCCAAGGTCTGTGCCTTCACCCATAGCTCATTTGGAATTTCACGGGTACGCTGGTGCAGATCCCGAATCATCATTGGCGTAATGCCGATCACGATCAGTACGACCTTGGAAAGTTCGTCGAGCCCAAATACGATGAATAGTATTGGTAGTACCGCGAGTGGCGGAATCATCGACAACACTTTGATAAAAGGTGATAACGTCGCCGTTACCAGTGGGATGCTGCCCGTGATGATGCCTGCCGTCAGTGCAATCACGGCACTTATCGCCAGTCCTGTCGCGAGTCGCCGCAGGCTTGATGCGGTATCCTCCCAAAGCAGATATTCACCGGTACGCTTGTCCTGCGTGAAGGCGAACTCCTTTACGGCATCACGCATTTGGGTTGCGCTTGGAAGCAGCTTGTCGTCGGGGTTGGCTGCAAGACGTACTGACGAACTTGTGAAATATACCGCGATGAGAACGATGAAAGGCATCAAGAGCAGCATGAGCGCGCCGCTCCGGCTTGGATATCGATTTATGAGTCGCATGAAGCGGCTTCCTAAAAGTAAGCGCTTTAAAGCTTGCCGTCGGCAGCCATTCGGACATAGGTCGGATCAAACCGCAATTTGACGTTGTTCTTGTTGCCCACAACGAGATTGTGATCAAAGCTCATACCCACGGCGTCGGCATTTTGCGCAGTCGGGCCGAGCAAGCCATGATCAAATGAGAACTTTGCAACGCGAGCCATGGTTTGCGGAAGTGCGGGACTGGTGACGAAATCGAGAGCCGCTTTGGGCGTTGCGAAGAGTGCGGTGGTAGACAATTGGCTTTTGAATCCCGCCAGATTGGTACCGGATGCTTTCGCCATTGACGTCAGGGCTGCATTGCTTTTGGCATTGTTCGCGTTCATGAGCGCAACCATTTCGAACCATGCGCCGGTCAACGCACGGCCCAATGCCGGATTTTCCTGGAGCGTCTTGGTGTTCACCACCATCATGTCGAGGATTTCGCCGGGAATCCGGCTGGAGTCGAACACCTCCGTGACATTGGGCTGCGCTTTTAAGTCCGCAAGCATGGGATTCCAGGTGACCACCTCCTTCACCGAGGGCGTAGCGAAGGCCGCGGATATGTCCGCGTCTGACGTATTCACTACTTTCAGGTCGCGTTCCGATAGCTTGGCCGTCTCCAGTGCACGCGCGAGCAGATAGTGCGAAACGGAAAATTGAACCAGGTTAATCGGCTGGCCTTTTAAATCAGCGAGTGTCTTTCCCTGACCTTTAACAAGGATGCCGTCGTTGCCATTTGAGTAATCGCTGACAATGATCGCGGATGTATCAACCCCGCCACTTGCGGGAATGGTCAGTGCGTCCATATTCGTCATGGCACAGCCGTCAAACTTGCCAGCGGTGTACTGGTTTATGGACTCGACATAGTCGTTGAGCTGCACGACATCGATATTGATGCCATATTTCCTGGCCCATTTCGAGATAATTCCTTGGGTCTTTGCTTCGCCCCACGGCATCCATCCCGCGTAAATGGTCCAGCAGACCTTGAAATCGGTTTTCCCGGCAGCACATGCCGTGGTTGAAGACAACGCGACGACAGCAAGGGATATGGCAGCGATACTAAGCAGGCGGGGAAGCTTGATCATTGAGACCTCTATTGGCGTGGTGTACGGGCAAGCAATAGGAGCGGCGCGACATCTCGATCGCGTTCTCTCCCGGGCTTTTATCCCGCCGTGTAACCTCGCCAGAGGTCGACAACTCTTGGACCAGCATTTCGCGTGACGTGTAAGCCATGGCGGCCATCACGGAAATCGGAACCCTAGTCGTCCATTGCAAATTGTGACTACCAAACCGGATATGGCACCGGCTCCTGTGCCATCCCGAGCGAGAAGTATGCCAAGCGCAAACGACGTAAAATAGGACCTTCGTCGAGATTTTGCACCCCATTGAAGCGGATGCGCCCCAAAATGAGGAATGCAATCCCAAATTGAAGACCGATTTTGGCGCATGCTGTGATCGACTTGAATGACAACGCTTCAACGGCTTGGGATCGCTCGATCTGCAGACGATAACCATGTGCGCGAGCAGTTTCCGCCGCTGCCTACATTCTCCATAGCACAATGTTCGAACGTCTAGTCTCACGAGCGACATCGCGCTCGGCGACGAGCTTTTCGTTCGGGGACTCGGGACCACCTTTGATGGTGTATGGCACCATAACAGCCTCCGTGCGAGTCATAATGGTGGTGCCGTCCCCCTCGCGCGGCCTAGCTGCGCATTGATATCCATCAGGTCGCTGATGCCGATCTGATGCGTTTTTTATCCTGCAAAATAACGCTACATCCCACGTGTTGCATGCGATACAGCCAATGTGTCATAAGCCACGCTATTGGTAGCATTTATCAGGTAAAGGAATAAATGTATTTCAATTACGTCGCTGAAATAATGAGTGAAATAAAGCGCCTCTCGTTCCTATTGGACAACACGCCGCCTCGCAGCAGGGGTTTGCATGGGGGCCGTCTGCATATTAGCAAGTGCGGCTAGGTGCAATGATGCGACGGCCGACGATAATAGCGCCAGACTTAGGAGATACCTATCCAGACCATGTCAGACCGTTTCGACAGCATGGGCGCTTACAAAAAGCGTTTCGATGCCGTACTCGCATACATAGAAACACATCTCGAAGGCGACCTGTCAGTGGAAGCCTTGAGCGGCGTTGCCAACTTCTCGAGATTTCATTTTCATCGGCAATTTGCTGCCTATGTGGGTGTACCTGTCGCACGCTACGTTCAGTCGCTGAGGCTGCGTCGCGCCGCGCGTCGCTTGGCGTCGCGTGAGTTTTGTTCCGTGCTCGATGCCGCGCTAGACGCGGGTTTCGACAGCCCTGAAGCGTTCAGTCGCGCATTCAAGCGCGCGTTTGGCGCGACGCCGAGCGCATTTCGACAACGTCCGAGCTGGCGAACATGGAGTGTGACTTCTGTTGTCCCCTATCTTTCGAGGAGTTTCACCATGCAGGTACGAATTGTCGATTTTTCTGAAGTTCGCGTTGCCGCGCTTGAACATTGTGGTCCGACTGAGCTTGTCAACGAAAGCGTGCGCAAGTTCGTCGAATGGCGTAAGCAAAGTGGGCAATCTCCGGTGGCAGCCAGCAGAACGTTTGGCATCCCACGAAATAATCCGGACATGACTCCGGACGTGGCATTTCGCTTCGACATCTGCGGAGAAATCGCGGAACCCGTGGCGTCAAATCTTTACGGTATCCACGAACTTGTCATCCCGGGAGGCCGATGTGCCGTGGTACGGCATGGCGGTTCCCCCGATCATATTAGCGAGACAATCTATCCGATCTATCGCGACTGGCTTCCGACAAGCGGCGAGGAACTCCGGGATCATCCATTGTTCTTCCACTATCTGAGCGTTTTTCCAGAAACTCCCCACGACCAATGGGAGACGGATATCTATATTCCGCTCTTGTGACGGAAAATATCGGATTTCGTAACGTTTGCTCCTGCTGGAGGAGCGTCGTCGAATGTTCGCTGACAAGTGGTGCGCTAGCTGACGATTCAAAAGAGGGCGGTACGTGGTCGCCTGAGCAGCATCCGTCAGGATGTGCGCCGTTCAAGTGACTTTTTCATCAGGTCGACAAATGCTTGTGTGATAGCCGGCAACGTCCGCCCTTTCTGTTTAACGATGGCGATGGGCCGAACAAATGCCGGATGATCGATCGGTTTAACCACCAGTCCCGGTTCTGCGTGTACTTCCCTCGCCGATGAGGGGAGAATGGTCACGCCAAGGCCGCCGCGTACCATTGCCACCGCGGTCATCATATAGGTCGGCTCGCACGCGACTTCCACAGGTCGTGAGGACTTGATAAGCGCAGCGTCCACCACCGCACGAACGCTGGTGTTGGGCGC
Source organism: Robbsia andropogonis (assembly GCF_000970345.1). Lineage (GTDB taxonomy): Bacteria > Pseudomonadota > Gammaproteobacteria > Burkholderiales > Burkholderiaceae > Robbsia > Robbsia andropogonis. The sequence goes on from NZ_LAQU01000014.1 coordinate 82,854, forward strand.
TGTTAGCACAAGCGGCGAGCTGGCAACGTCTTCTAGCGTTATGCGACGCTTTTTCGAGAGCGGGTGATGCTTCGGACACACAAGCACCAATCGATCGAATCCCGTGTGCAGTACTTCCAGCGTGGGATCCATGAGGTCGCCACCGGTTAAGCCAATATCGGCATCGCCACCCCGAACGAGCGCGTTCACTGTTTCGGCCACGCCATCAAAGATCTGGAACGTGGCATGTGGTGTATCGCGGCGCGACGCCACCAATAGATCCGGCAAGGCGCTGGCGGCAAATGTGGGCAAACACGCGATACGGACGGTGCCGCTTCGACCCTCGGCAACCGACCGCGCGTCCCGCAACACGTTTTCCATGTCTTGCAGTGACTTACGCAGCATGGGTAGAAGGTCTCGGCCTGTTGGCGTCAGCGAGACATTTCGGCTGTTCCGATCAAAGAGACGTGCGCCCGTCGCCGCTTCCAAGCGACGGATTTGCACCGTCAAAGCCGGCTGCGACAAATGCAGCTTTTCTGCAGCGCGTGTGAAGCTGCCCGAGTCAGCCACGGACACAAAAGCGCGTAGATCGCGAAGAGTCAGATCCATTACGTTATCTAATTGCTGCGATCAAATCATTTCAATTGTGTAATCGACCTGCCCAACTTACGCTGGAACGCATTAAAAAACAAGATTCGGAGACAAGATAATGCTGCCTTTATTGGGGCTTACCACTATTGTCGTTTTATTAGCGGCCATCCTTTCCAAGAAAATGTCACCGTTGGTCGCGTTGATCATCGTACCGATCGTTGCCGCGTTGATCGGTGGATTTGGTTGGCAAACGAGCAAGTTCATCATCGATGGTATGAAAGGCCTTGCGCCCGTCGTCGGTATGTTCGTCTTCGCCATTCTCTACTTCGGCGTTATTACGGACGCGGGCACGCTCGATCCCATCATCGACGGCATTTTGCGAGCGGTTGGCACCAGGCCGACGCGCATTGTCGTGGGCAGCACGCTGTTAGCGCTGTTGGTACATCTGGATGGATCGGGGGCAGTCTGTTTCCTCGTCACCATTCCGGCCATGTTACCGCTGTACGAACGTCTCAATATGGATAAACGGGTCCTCGCGGCGGCGGTGTCGATGGCGGCGGGCATCAACTTTCTTCCATGGACCGGGCCGATGATTCGCGCATCGGCTTCTTTGCACATTCCGATTTCGGCGTTGTTCAATCCACTGATACCGGTTCAGGCAGTCGGTCTTATCTTCGTTTTTTCGATGGCTTGGTTGTTGGGGCGGCGTGAAGAGCGACGTCTTGGGTACACAAATGCGAGTGGCGACATACCCGCGCCCAGGCGGGAGTTGACTGCCGAGCAGCAGGCGCTGCGTCGACCAAAGAATTTCTGGTTCAATATCGCTTTGACGATCGCCGTCCTCGGCACCATGGTGATTTTAGGAGAAAAGATCCCGCCAGCCGTCATGTTCATGGTCGGACTGTGCCTGGCGTTGTTGGTGAATTATCCCGACGTCGATATGCAACGGACGCGGATTGATGCACATTCGCGTGCGGCGCTGATGATGGCGGGCATTCTGCTGGCCGCCGGCGTATTCACCGGCATCATGCAAGGCAGCGGGATGTTGAAGGCCATGGCGCAAGGCGCGGTTGGTTTTGTACCACCATCATTGGCAGGGCATATTCCCGTCGCATTGGGTCTGCTTTCAATGCCGCTCTCGATGCTCTTCGATCCCGACTCATTTTATTTCGGCGTACTGCCCGTGATCGCGGAGGTTTCATCGCAACTGGGTGTTCCACCGGTGCATGTTGGACAAGCGGCGCTATTGGGGCAAATGACCACGGGCTTTCCGGTCAGCCCGCTTACTCCGGCGACGTTCCTCGTTGTCGGTCTGTGCGGTATCGATCTCGCGGATCATCAAAAGTTTACGTTCCCATTGCTGTTTGCGGCATCGATCACGATGACGATCGCATGCATCGTCCTGGGCGTGTTCCCGTTGTAATCAAGAACCTGACAGAAAGGTCCCTTCATGAAACGTTCCTCTTTAGATAGGCCTGTCAGGCTGGGGGCAGGTGCCGGATATTCCGGAGATCGCATCGAGCCTGCCGTCGAACTCGCCGAACACGGCAAGCTCGACTATCTCATTTTTGAGTGCCTGGCTGAACGGACTATTGCCATTGCGCAACAGGCACGGCGTGATGATCCGGCGCTAGGCTATGATCCCTTGCTCGATGCGCGCATGCGTGCGGTGCTGCCGATTGCCGTGAGGAACGGCATACGCATTATCTCGAATATGGGAGCGGCGAATCCGCTTTCCGCAGCAAGACAGACCGCACGTATCGCGAGGCAACTCGGATTGCGAAATCTTAAAATCGCCGCCGTGACCGGGGATGATGTACTTGAACTCGTCATGGGCTCGACGCTTTGCTTTGAAGAAAGCGGTGACGATGTCGACCGATACAAAGACCGCATGGTTTCGGCGAATGCGTATCTTGGCGCGGCGCCGATTGTGGCCGCGCTTGCAGCGGGTGCCGACGTCGTATTAACCGGGCGCGTGGCTGATCCGTCGTTATTCACCGCACCGCTGATTCACGAATTCGGCTGGGACATAGAGGACTGGGATCTGCTCGGACAGGCCACGGTCGCGGGACATTTGCTCGAGTGCGCCGGCCAAATTACCGGCGGCTATTTTGCTGATCCTGGATGCAAAGAGATACCCAACCTTGCACGCCTGGGATTTCCGATCGGAGAGGTCAGTCCTGATGGCGCGATTGTCATCACGAAAGTACCGCACGCAGGCGGGTGTGTGACCGAGGCCACGTGCAAGGAACAGTTGCTGTACGAAATTCACGATCCTGGTTGCTACCTCCAACCCGATGTCGTCGCGGACTTCAGCAATGTGCGCGTCACGCAAAATGGGCCGGACCGGGTACGCGTAACAGGTGGCCGAGGAACCGCGCGAACAGGCATGCTCAAAACCTCGGTTGCATACGTGGATGGATTCATTGGGGAGGGACAGATTTCCTACGGCGGACCTGGCGCCCTCGCACGTGGACGACTCGCGATCGAGATCGTCAGGGAGCGACTGGTGATGACGGGTGTCGCAACAACCGAGATGCGCCTTGATCTGATTGGCGTGAACGCGCTGTATGGCGATTCACTCGCCGCGCAAACCGCGGCACCGTACGAGGTCCGCGTTCGTGTTGCAGGCCGAACATCCTGCGCCAAAGAAGCAGCCCGCATAGGAAACGAAGTTGAAACGCTCTATACCAACGGACCGGCCGGAGGGGGAGGCGTCACCAAGAGCACGCGTGAAGTCCTTGCCGTGCAGTCGGTGCTTTTACCCGCCGAACAGGTCAATCCGTGTTTTTGCTTCGTGGAGGTCGATGATGAAACTGCGGGACATCGCGCATAGTCGTACCGGCGATAAGGGTAATACGTTAAACGTCTCTGTTATTTGCCATGACGCAAAGCATTATGCGTTTCTCGATCAAACACTTACCATCGCACGCGTCAAACACCATCTGAGTGACATCGTAAAGGGTGATGTCATACGCTACGCGCTACCGAACTTGGCGGCGTTCAACTTCGTCTTGCATAACGCCCTTGGCGGTGGGGTGACCCGGTCACTTGCGCTTGATGCGCACGGAAAGTCGGTCAGCGCGGCACTTCTGGATATGACGCTTGAATAGCAGGGATTATCAACGGAACCACTGACCCTTCACCCACCGAAAGGATGTACCCGCGGTTGGTTTTTTGCCGCCACCATGCCTTAACCGCGAGTCATCATCACGACCCTTCGCAACACATGTCGCATAGGCGATAACGGTCTTCTGAAACAATAACGGTGGTTCGGAAAGGTGGTCTTCATCTCAAATAAACAATAAATAGAAATGTCTGCTCCATCGTAAAAAATTGTCGACACGGCTTTTTTGACACGCGATCCTTTCGTCTATGCCAACTTGTATGCAAGATGGAATCCATGACGAAACACCCTGATTCCCATGCCTCCTCGGCGCCGACATCGCCATCGGACAACCTGTTCACGGTGACCGGTTTGTTGGGCGCGTACGGCGCGGGCCACCTTACGCCGACCCAGATGCTGCAAGAGTGCTTGGCTCGGATCGACGCATTCGATCGGCCGGAGGTCTGGATTGCGCGGTGTTCGCCCGAAGTGCTGGTCGAGCGTTGCACTGCCCTGGACGCCTTGCAACAGCAGCATGGCGCCGACGTCCTCGATCATTTCCCCTTGTTTGGTATTCCGTTTGCCGTAAAAGATAATATCGATGTGGCCGGCCTACCCACTACGGCCGGTTGTCCGTCCTTTTCCTTTCTGCCCGCGCACTCTGCTTTTGCCGTGCAGCGTCTGCTGGATGCCGGGGCGATCGTGATTGGCAAGACCAATCTCGACCAGTTCGCCACAGGGCTGGTCGGAACCCGTTCGCCCTATGGTGCGGTTCGACATACGACTCAACCGGACCGCGTATCGGGTGGGTCGAGTTCGGGCTCGGCTGTCGCGGTCGCGTCACATTGCGTGGCGTTCTCGCTGGGGACGGATACGGCAGGATCAGGCAGGGTGCCGGCGGGTTTCAATGGCGTGGTCGGTTTGAAACCGTCACTAGGCATGATCAGCAAGCAGGGCGTGGTGCCGGCATGCAGGACATTGGATACGATTTCCATTTTCACGCATCACGTTGAAGACGCCTGGCGTGTGCTCATGCAGTTGGCAAAGTTTGATCCGGTTGATGCGTACTCCCGGAAAGTCGTTCCATTAGGCCTGTTGCCTTCCAGTCCGCGCATCGGTGTCCCGGACGCGTTGGAATTCTATGGCGACGTGCTGGCCGAGCAAGCTTTCAGCGCCAGTTGCAGCGTGATTAACGAGCGTTTGTCACTGACGCCCGAGGTCATTCCCTTTGCGCCGCTGAGTGATGTGTCGGCGCTTCTGTACGACGGACCTTGGGTGGCCGAACGGCGTGCCGCCATCGGTTTGTTTTTTGATAAATTTACCGGCGAAATAGATCCGGTAGTCACCAAGGTCATTGGCAAAGCGGATTATTTCAGCGCCGTCGACGCGTTTAATGCGCAATATGCGCTAGCCGATCTTCGACGCTTTGCGGAGTCTTTGTTTGAGCGCATTGATGTACTAATGGTGCCCACCACGCCTACGCATCCGTTGATTGCGGATGTGCAGGACAAGCCGGTGGAATTAAACAGCCAACTCGGCATTTATACCAACTTTGTCAATCTGCTGGATCTCTGTGCTCTGGCAATCCCGTGCCAGCCGCGCGGCGATGCCCTGCCTGCCGGCGTCACATTGATCGCGCCAAGTGGTGCCGATCGCCGCCTGGCGGTATTGGGAGCAGCCATTCAACGCTTGTTCGCGGCGGTACCCCCGGCGTATACGCCACAGAATGTGCCTTTGCCGTTTCAGGAGCCGACTGTTCTCCTTGCGGTGGTAGGCGCACATCTACAAGGTCAGCCGCTGAACTGGCAACTGTGCCAGGCTGGCGCACGCTTTATAAAAGCCACGCGTACCGCCCCTGTCTATCGTCTCTACGCGCTGCGGGAATCAATGCCGATCAAGCCGGGATTGATTCGCGTCGACGCCGCCGCTGGACAAGCGGTCGAGGTCGAAGTGTGGGAAGTACCGCTACGATTGTTCGGCAAGTTCGTCATGGATATTCCCACACCGCTAGGTATTGGCACCGTGCACTTGGCGGAGGCGGTGGAGACGAGCACGGGGCTGGTCACGCAGAGCGTGAAGGGCTTCATTTGCGAGCCGGCGGCGATCACTGCCGACGCGCCCGACATCACGCATTTCGGCGGCTGGCGCCCCTATCTGCAAAGTCTATCTTCGACATCATCTGAGTAGCACCGGTTTTCAGCTTCCCTCTCGACCATTTATTTAACGGGATATCATCGACATGACCAGCCGTCGCAATTTCATTCGAACTGCCGGGGCGTTGACATTGGCCAACATCCTGCCAATTGAAGCCGCATTGGCCGCCACCGCAGCATCGGGCAAGCTGACTGTCGGTGTAATCTACGTTGGTGCGCGCGGGGATTATGGCTATAACCAGGCGCAAGCCGTTGCCGCAAATGTCATCAAGAAGCTTCCCGGCGTCAAGGTGGTCGAAGAAGAAAATGTGCCCGAGACCATCGCGGTACAGCAAACCATTCAGGCAATGATCGAACAGGATGGGGCGACGTTGATCTTTGCTACGTCGTACGGGTATTTTGATCCGTACGTTTTGAAGATGGCCGCGAAGTATCCCAATATTCGGTTTGCGCATTGTGGTGGATTGTGGAAGGCGGGGAGCCCCACCAATATATCAAGCTATTTCGGGTATATCGACGAGTGCATGTATCTTAGCGGTGTGGTCGCGGGGCATGCATCGAAAACAAAAAAATGGGATTCGTGGCGGCAAAACCGATTCCGCAGGTACTTCGCAATATCAATGCGTTCACGTTGGGCGCGCAATCGGTCGATCCCGCCATCACGACGCACGTGATCTTCACCGGTGATTGGTCGATGCCGGTCAAAGAGGCCGAATCGACGAATAGTCTTGTTGATCAGGGGTGCGACGTGGTCACCTGCCATGTGGACGGTCCAAAGGTGGTGATCGAAACCGCCGAAAAGCGCGGCATCATGTGCTGCGGTTACCACGCCAATCAATCCGTGCTGGCGCCAAAGGGCTATCTCACTGGCGCGGAATGGGATTGGGCCACGCCGTACAAAGCACTCGTGGGCGACGCCCAGGCTGGCAAGCCCGCACCGAATCTACTGCGCGGCGGCTTGAAAGAGGGTTATGTGAAAATGTCTCCGTACGGCCCGAAAGTAGATGCCTCGGCGAAGCAAAATGCCGATGCGATCAAGGCCACCATGATGAGCGGCCAATTCGTTATTTTCAAGGGACCGATCAAGGATAACAAAGGTGGCGTCGTCATCCCATCCGGAGTCAGTCATGTTCAGACGGACTACTCGCTGGAAAGCATGAACTATATGGTGGCTGGCATCGTCGGCCAAATTTGATAAGAGCTTATCGTGCTTCCAAACCGGCCTTTTCGTCCGTCGGGATTTGCCGCCGCCGCCGCAGGCAAGGCTGCCGTGGTGGCAGCAAGGCTGACGCTGCGTGTCTTGCCCGCGTTGCCCAGTATGCTTGCGCTAATAGGGACGATGGTGCTTTTCTCACTGTTCCTGGCCGTGCAAGGGCAGCCGCCGCTTGATGCCATTGGCTTGATCTTTGAGGGGGCATTCGGTTCCGCGTTTTCATGGCAGAACACCTTAATGCGTGCTTCGCCCCTCATGTTGACTGCCTTGTGCGTAGCGCTACCGGCCCGCGTTGGATTGGTTGTCATCGGCGGCGAGGGCGCGCTTGCGCTCGGTGGATTGAGCGCTGCCGTGATTCCCATGCTTCTCCCCGCGAGCACGTCCTGGCTCATCGCAACGCCATTGATGGCCGTTGCTGGCATGGTGACCGGGGCCGTGTGGGCTGGGGGCGTGGGGGCATTGAAGCAATGGCGTGGGGTGAACGAGACCATCAGCAGTCTGTTGCTGTCGTATATCGCCATCGCGGTGTTCAAGTTTTTGGTCGAGGGACCATTGCGCGATGCTGCAAGCCTTAACAAGCCTTCGACAATTGCAGTGCCTGCTGCATGGATGATCGGCTCCATGCCTGGAATGCAAATGCATTGGGGGTTGTTTTGGAGTGTGCTGGTGTGCCTGGGAGTCTCGATATTCACCACGTTCAGCACCAAAGGTTTTGCGATGCAGGTGGTAGGGGGGAGCCCGCGCGCCGCGAGGCTTGTCGGCTTGCCGGTCGATCTATTGACGTTGAGTGCTTGTGCGATGGGCGGCGCGGCAGCCGGGCTCGCGGGAATGTTCGAAGTCAGTGCAGTGCAGGGCAGTGCTAATGCCTCTTTGCTCGCGGGATATGGTTATGCAGGGATCCTGGTGGCCTTTGCGGCTCGCCAGGCACCATTCGCGATCATTTTTTGTGCGCTGTTGGTGGGCGGCATCGAGGCGAGCGGCAGCCTGCTGCAAAGGCGTCTGGGTTTTCCCGATGCAACCACGCTCGTGCTGCAAGGTTTGTTGTTCGCGAATCTATTGGCATGGGAAGGGCTTGGGAAGTGGATGACTGCTTGGCGCGTGACATTGGAAAGCATGGCCTTCACGGAGAGCGCGTCACCACCAGCGACGCCAAAGATACCGTCCTCCTCGTTGGAGCAGCCTCATGCCTGATATGCACTCCCCTATCGTGGTGCTGGTGTTGTCGCTGTTTGCCGGCGCGATTCGCGTGAGCACACCCTACCTTTTCGTAAGCCTGGGTGAATGCATCACGGAGAAAGCCGGCCGGGTAAATTTGGGACTGGAGGGTATCCTGGTCTGTGGTGCGATGAGTGCCTACGGCGGTTCCTTTCTAACTGGGTCACCTTGGCTGGGCGTATTGGCGGCAGCGCTGTTCGGTATGTCGTTGGGCACGCTGCATGGCATGATCTGTTCCTTGCCGCGTGTGTCGGATATCGCATTCGGTATTGCCTTGATGTTGTTCGGAACGGGGCTGGCGTATTACCTGGGCAAGCCTTTGATCGAACCGCAGGCGGCCATGCTGCCCTCGATTGATCTAGGTGCGTGGAGCAGATCCGCGCAGGTGCGCGACGCACTGCATATCAATCTGCTGTTTGTGATCGGTGTCGTTCTTTCTTTCTTATTGCAATGGGGTCTGCGATCCACGCGATGGGGCCTGGTATTGCGCTTGGTCGGGGATCACGCTGAAACAGCCAGGGCAATGGGTTATCCGCTAGTCCGCATCCGCATCATTGCGACGGCTTTTGGTGGTGCATGCGCTGGCATCGGTGGCGCCTATTTGTCACTGGTGTATCCGGGAAGCTGGAACGAGGGGCTATCCAGCGGACAAGGGCTGATGGCTGTCGCCTTGGTGATCTTTGCCAAGTGGCAACCCGTGCGCTGCTTGTGGGCTGCCCTGCTATTTGGCGCGGCAGGCGCCTTAGGACCCGCGTTGCAAGCCATTGGCGTTACGAGTGGCTATTACTTGTATAACGCAGCGCCGTATGTGCTGACGCTGGTAATCATGATTATCAATTGTCGCCCGGATCGGACCCTTGCAGGTGCGCCAGGTGAATTGAGTCTTACGCGTTGAAGCAACGCATTGGGTGATAGAGGTTCGTCATGAGTTTGTTCATCGAAGCCAAACCATATCGCTGGCCCTATAACGGCGATCTGCGCGCGGATAATACTGCATTGATCATCATCGACATGCAAACGGACTTCTGCGGGCCAGGAGGGTATGTCGATAAGATGGGGTATGACTTGAGCCTCACCCGGGCACCGATCGCCCCGTTGTCCGCCGTGTTGGATATGATGCGAGCCCAGGGTTACACGATCATTCACACACGGGAAGGACATCGCGCCGACCTGTCGGATTTGCCGGCCAATAAGCGTTGGAGAAGCCGGCAAGCGGGTAGCAACGGCGTGGGTATCGGTGACGACGGCCCATGCGGCAAAATTTTGGTAAGAGGCGAGGATGGTTGGCAGATCATCGAGGAACTCGCGCCGCAACCGGGAGAAATCGTCATTGATAAACCGGGTAAGGGGTCGTTTTATGCGACTGACCTCGAATTGATCCTGCGTACGCGGGGTATCCGCAACCTGGTGCTTACCGGGATTACGACGGATGTGTGTGTGCATACGACCTTGCGCGAGGCCAACGACCGTGGTTTTGAATGTACGGTTCTGGCGGATTGTTGTGGTGCCACGGATGTCGGCAATCATTATGCGGCCCTGGCCATGATTCAGATGCAAGGTGGCGTCTTCGGCACCGTATCGGATTCGACGTCATTGCTGAGCGCTTTGCGCAATTCATGATGAATCGACCACAACAAGGTCTTGGGCTGGCGATCGAGCTTGTAGGCGCGGGGAAGTCATTTGGTGCCTTCCGCGCCCTGGATGACGTTTCAATGAAAGTACGGTCGGGAACGATTCACGCACTCCTCGGAGAAAACGGCGCCGGCAAAAGTACGCTTGTAAAAGGGTTGGTAGGGTACGGTTTGCTGGATCAGGGACAGATGATCGCGGACACCCGAGAGGTCTCGATTGCATCGCCGCGCGACGCACAAGCCCTCGGCATAGGCATGGTGTACCAGCATTTCACGCTGGCGACGGGTCTTTCCGTCGAGGAAAATTTGTTATTGGCACGCGGTGCGCTGCCATGGCAGATCGACTGGAAACGCGAGCGCGCCGCGCTGACAGCGTTTATGCAAAGCATGCCGTTTCAACTTCCGTTGTCCGTGCCTGTCGCATCGCTAGCAGCGGGCGAAAAACAGAAGTTGGAAATATTGAAGCAACTCTATCTGCAGCAGCGTCTATTGATTCTCGACGAGCCGACTTCCGTGCTGACGCCACAGGAAGCGGATGATGTGTTGGGATTAATGCGCACACTGACGTTGTCTGGTCGCTTGACCGTGCTGATGATCACGCATAAGTTCCGAGAGGTCATGGCGTATGCGGACGACGTAACGGTGTTGCGGCGAGGAAAGCGCGTGGCCAGTTGCCCGGTATCAGACACGAACCCCGATGAACTTGCCCGCTGGATGATCGGGGCGGGGACACATTCGAATGCCAACGACCAGAGCGGCGGCGACCTTTCCGCGATGGCAGAAGCGCTGCAAGACGCAACGCCAACGCCAACGCCAACGCCAACGCCAACGCCAACGCCAACGCCAACGCCAACGCCAACGCCAACGCCAACGCCAACGCCAACGCCAACCGCCGGCACCATTCGACTTGAGCTGACCGAACTCTGTGTGCAGGACGATCGAGGGCATATGGCGGTGAAAGACGTCTCTTTGCAAGTGAGGGCTGGGGAGATCGTCGGCGTAGCGGGTGTTTCCGGTAACGGTCAAAAAGAATTACTGGATGCACTGACGGGGCAACGACATATCCGGCATGGCCTCATGCGCGTAGCAGGCATGCCATATCGTGCCACGCGCAAGCAAATGACGACGCTGCGTGTTTTCGCGATTCCAGAGGAGCCGTTGCGCAACGCTTGCGTGGCCGGCATGAGCGTTGCACAAAATCTGGCGTTGCGGGACTTTGACAGAGCGCCATTGCGCCGAGCCGGATGGTGGCTGAATCGTCGTGCGATGCGGGAGCGCGCCGCCCATTTGATCCAGGAGTTCAATGTTCGTCCTCCTGTCCCTGAGCGGACCATGGGCACCTTGTCTGGTGGTAATGTTCAGCGTGCCGTGCTCGCGCGGGAATTGGGGCAGGCGGTGGATGTATTGATTGTCGCCAACCCTGTTTTCGGTCTTGACTTTGCTTCCGTTGCCGACATTCATGCACGAATCGTCGCGGCAAAACGTAATGGCGCTGCCGTATTGTTGATCAGTGAAGATGTAGACGAACTATTGGCGCTGGCGGACCGTATCGTTGTAATGACAGCCGGAGAATTTGTTTTTGAGACTGATGCGACCCATGCCGATCGTAGTGTACTCGGACGGTATATGGCAGGGTCTGACACAAGCGGTCGACCACATGGTGTTGCTGACGATCATAACAGGGCGACCGCTCCCAACGAGGAAATCGTATGAGCTATTGCGAGCCCTCATAAAATATCACCGCATTACTTATAGTGCTTTTCGTGAATCAGCATTGCGCGGCGTGTCGAAGAATATCGATGACACTATCATGCTTCCCTGTATCGTAATGTTTATATGAGGGCGAGCAGAACACAACAACGCAATCCCTCAATTTGCCATGACGAAACTCCGCATCGCCGCACAACCAGGGCCTTTCGATTTTGACACCGCCACCACCGCGTTGTTGATTATCGATATGCAGCGTGATTTTATCGAACCAGGCGGGTTTGGCGCATCGCTGGGAAACGATGTCACGCAACTAAAAAAGATTGTGCCAACGGTGGTTACTTTACTAGCGTGGGCGCGTGAGCACCAGATGCTTGTCGTGCATACCCGTGAATCCCACGCACCGGACTTGGCGGACTGCCCGCGTGCCAAGCGGGAGCGTGGCGTGCCGAACAGCAGGATAGGGGATATGGGTCCGATGGGGCGGATCTTGGTTCGCGGCGAGTTCGGCAATGCTATCATCCCCGAGCTGGCGCCAGCAAACAATGAATGGGTGATCGATAAACCCGGTAAGGGGGCCTTTTATGAGACGAGGCTGGCTGAAAGGCTGAGCGCACGAAAAATAACGCATCTTCTGTTTGCCGGCGTTACCACTGAAGTGTGCGTGCAGACGTCGATGCGCGAAGCAAATGACCGTGGCTACGACAGTTTGTTGGTGACGGACGCTACGGCAAGTTATTTTCCTGTTTTTTGGCAAGCGACAATTGAGATGGTGCATTCACAAGGTGGCATCGTGGGATGGACGGCGCCTTTTGCCGCGCTGAACAACCCGATTTAGCAGGAAGAAAATTGCATGATGAATGACCGTACCGAGACGTCGGATGCGTTGACCGGGCGTGACGCATCGCCCTTAGTACCCGCGAGTGACTCACTCGCAAAGAATGCTGCGAATCCACTTGCCGAACAGGTTTATCAAAAGCTCAAGCAAGACATTTTCAGCTTCCGGCTTTTTCCGGGTGATCGTTTTTCTGAAAGCGATATTGCCCAATACTATGGCGTATCGCGTACGCCCATGCGTGATGGCTTGTTTCGCTTGCAGCGCGAAGGCTATCTGGAAGTAGGATTTCGTCGTGGTTGGAAAGTTGCACCAATCAATTTCGATCAACTCGACCAGTTATACGACTTGCGTATCGTGCTGGAATCGGCGGCGTTGGAGCGTATGTCGTCCGGAAGCTCGGCCGCGCGCGACATATTGGACGAATTGGAACGTATCTGGTGTGTGTCGCTCGAAGCGCAACAGGACGATCCGATAGAGATGTTTGGAATGGATGAACACTTTCATAGGCGTCTGGTCGAGTCGGCTGGAAATGCGGAGATGGTGCGAGTGCACAATGACATTACCGAACGTATTCGGATTGTGCGGCGATTAGACTTCTTAAAGCGACACCGTACGGCAGCAACCTACGACGAACACGCGAAGATGCTGAGCTTGATTAAGCGTAACCGACTGACCGAGGCTGCTATTTTGCTACGAGCACATATCACGCAGAGCAAACTCGAGGTACGAAAAATTACCCTGTCCATGTTGTCCGACGCGCGCACCAGTAAACAGCCATTTGTTAGTTAAATTGATTAACGTGGGGTGGGATTTTTCTCATTTTTGAAAGCACGTATTCGACCGGCCACATCGGTTATGATGTGTGGTTTTCGATAGGTGCGGATGGAGGTGCGCCGTCTAATCAACGGCGTTTGCTACAGGAACTTGGCAATCCAGCGCCTTTTCCGGATTTGCCGGTGACGGTCACTTTCTGGTAATCGACGGCACTCGGTAGAAATCCACAGTGATTCATTCATTGACGAACGATTGGGTTGCGCGACGTCGCCTGACCGCCTCGTCCGAAACACATCGCGACGACTAACGTTGAAAGTTCAAAGCGGCGGGCGTGACAGGGCAAGCCAATTTCTTAACGAAGGGCGATTCCATTGGTATGCGGCGTAGTCCTTCAAGCGGGCAGGCACGGGATCGCCATTCAAAATTAGACGATTTAGCATGAGCGCGAGATCAGTATCGGCGATGCACCACTCTCCAAAAAGATTCTGTTTATTCACGGGAACGAGTGCTTCCGCCGCTGCGTACAATTTCTGGACTGCGGATTCAGCAGTCGATGTAAGAGGGCCGCTCTTCGAACCATAGAAAATCACCTCCGTTGAACGCTCTTGGCGAATGGGCATAAGGTCACTGCGCAACCATGCCTAAATTTGACGTGCTCTCGCCCGAAGGTATCGGTCTTTGGGGTAGACGTGTGTTTCCAAAAACGTGTCGTCGAGATATTCTGTAATGGCCGATGACTCGGAGAGCGTAAAGTCTCCGTGCTTCAACATTGTAATACGTCGCGTCATCGATGCCGTCGCGTAATATGGCTCAAGGTTCGCGCTAGCGTCCAGGTCCACTGTCGAAAGCGTAAAGGGCAATTGCTTCTCATGCAAGGTCACAAAGACCGACATGGCATACGGGCTGGCAAATTGCGCGTCAGCATAGAGGTGAAGTGGGTATTGCTTCAAAACCGGTCCTTGTTATTTTTTGCAACGCTTATGGGGTCGGATGCGTTCTGGTCACGATCTCGATGCGTACAGCGTGACATATCTTGCCATATGACTGACCGTGGAGGCGGAACGTTGCTTGATGGCGAGATACGAGCATCGATCCTTGAAAGAAGACAACTTGTCATTTAAAGCTGATATGCCGTGGGACGCTGGCAGGTGTGCGAGTGCTAACGAAGCAGCATCACATGGCGACGATCAACAATAAGAACAGAATCTGTCCTGACGCCAAAAGGATGCTGCTAATAGGGTGCCGCGCGGTCTTTCCAGTGCATGCATCGCTATCGATGACGAGGTCAATTAAAAGTATATCGTCAATGCCCAAGCGCACCACCATGGCACGGAGCCAATCAGAATCCGTTTATACCCACGGCGTACTCGACACGGCTATCGCTATAAACCTGTCATGCGCTGGACAGAGACGATGCGACACATTACGCCACTACGGAGTCGGTAGCATGATGCACCGATGCCCTGGTCCTTACCGATTCAAACAGAGCGGCAACTCGCGCCTGTTCGGCGGGAGAAGGTTTGATAGCGAATGCGCAGATCACGAATACCGTTAAATTGGCAACCAATCCGACGATACCGCTTGTCAGGGAACCAAGCCATGGAATGTCATCCGGATACATCGCGGTCAAAACGACCGCGCAGGCAATCCCGACCGCCATCCCGGCGATGGCGCCTTGCTTGTTGCCGCGACGGGAAAATATCCCAAAAAAGAGGGGCACGGCGAGCTGTATGATTCCCTGATATGAAATTTGCGCCAGAAGCTGAAGCCGGCTGTAGTCAAACGTCAAATACGCAAGAATAGCTGCCGCCAGGATAAAAACAGCCATTCCTGTTTTCGAAAGAATGGTCAGTTCACGGTCCGTGCGCTTCGTATTCCATGTGGCCAAGTCATTGGCAAATTGTGTCCCGCAGACCTGAACGCAGCCGTCCACGTGACCGATACTTGCAGCCAGAACAATGACAATTGCGATCGCCAGCATCCACGGACCGCCAGCGTCCATCAAGGCAAGGAACCAGCCGTGCTGCGGATTTGCCGCAACGTTTGGATCATTACTCGCAGCCGCGGCGAATAGCATCAAAACGCAGTAGAAGCCACCAACCAACAAAATGGTCAGGAGTGTTCCCTTCTTCACCGCACGGACGCCACTGGCCGTGTAAATACGTTGGAAGCTCATCGGCCAGCACATCGCTCCGATTACCCCGGTGAATATCAAGCTGAACATGTACCATGGACCATATATCGAATGCGCGTCGCCCGGGATTTGCAGCAATTTCGGGGGAAGATGGGACAAATGCGAGAATGGCGTATGCGTTCCCATCAACAATGCGATACACAATGCAGCACACAACACGTAGGCGATCAGGCCCTGAAACATATCGGTCATGATCAAGCCGCGCATACCCATGCTGACGGTCCAGTATTGTCGGATCAAAACAGTGGCGACGCCTGCAACGAGACATTGCGTCACGGTCCAGTTACCGAAGCTCGCGAACTGGAAGAGCGTTGCGAGGGCTTGAATGCCCATGACGACCCACGGAAAAACCGAGACAATGCCGATGATGGATGCCAAGCGCTTGACGGTGGCGCTGTTATATCGCATGCCAAGTAGATCTGGCTGGGTGGTCAAGTCAAAGCGCTTACCCCAGGTCCATGCGCGTCTTGCCATCAGATACATCGCGGTCACGCCTAAAACCGCATACACCATGCCGTAGAACCCGAGTACCCCGCCGACCGACAAAGCGAAGAACGCGGTGAAGGTTGAACCCGGCCACCAGGAGTTGGTGTAGCTCATGGCGATAAACCAAGGACCATATGAACGGCCGCCAACGGCGTAGTCCGAGAAAGTCGTGCTTTTGCGATTCGTCGCATATAGGACGGCAATCATGAGCACAAGGAATACGCCAATCATCCCAAATGTGATATAGGAATCGTTGATGTTTCCCGATGTGATCATGGTATTTGCCCCTCTTCCGGTAACGCGTCCTGCACGTTTTCGATGATATAAAGCGCCCAGACGCCAAGCCCTACCAATATGGCGTTGCCGATCCAGTACAGAATTGGAAGCGGAATCCCAGCAACAACGATTGCTGATCCGCTAACGCTTAGATAGAACGGTGGGAAGAGTGCCATCGCAAGCAACAATGCGAAGTACACACCAAAAAAATAGTTGCGAAGTTTCTTAGGTTTGACCTGATCAACTTGGTTCATTGAAGTGCTCCTTCATTGAAGCGGATGTCGACGAGTAAACTACTAGCCATTTCTTGAATGAATACATTGCAATATCCACAAATAAATTAAGACGTATATTAACTATGCATAACGGGACATCATTCATTTTGGTAATCATCAACGACGGAAGCGATCACATCGACTAACAACCCGGCACGGAGCAAGTATCGAAGGCAAGAATGCGGTTCAATTTTTTTTAAACCTCCTTCAGCCAACTCTCCCAACGCGAATCGTGCATTACCGCGCGTGCGCGCATATGTTTCCATGCCCCGTACTTATAGAAATCGAAATCGATGCAGGAGATCGCGCGCTGCACCATGGCCCATGTTGCCCATTTCAGATCAGCGAGCGCTTTGTTGACGGCAATGCGTGCGAGGGTTTGCGACGTCACGCTACCGAAATATTCTTCGACAAGGGCGAGTTCCATGTCGGGCGTGAAGAACATTTCGCCGAACCAAAGCGCCAATTCGTAATGGGGATCATTATTGGATGCGTATTCAAAGTCGACCAAAAGAATGTCGCGTGCCTGGTTCAACATGAAGTTCCCCGCAAGTGTGTCGTTCATGCAGGGTCGCAGATCAATTCCGGATGCTGTCAATGCAGCGCGTGCGCGCTCAAACTGCCTGCACAACCACTCGTGGTCGGGCGGAGTACGCGCGCCAAGCGTTTCAACCTGAGCCTGATGTTCGTCGATCATATCGAGAACTGTTTTTGTCTCCGATAAAAGCGGCTGGTTATTGAAGGCCTTTAGCGCACGCAATGCTTTGTGACGTACCTGGGCATCGGCGAAGTCGAGATTTGTTGAGGCCTTCCAGCCTTCCATGAACTCGAATATTTCTACGCCACACGCCTGCAGGAAAGTTAAAACGGGTGCGCCATATCCGGTTTCTGCTGCTTTCACACTGGCTTCGTGGGCGGTATGACGATTGATGAACATCTCGGTGCCCGGGCCAGGTACCTTGAAAAAATATGCGTTGGGTGCCCCTTCGATTTGGACACGCCAATTCATGTTTGAAATACCGCCCCCGACGGGGGAATAATGAATGGAAGCACCATGCCATGCGTCTATCTGAGCGATGGCCGTCTCTAGTTGACGTTCTTGACTTGTACTGGCTTCTCCGAATCTCTTCATGACGCTGCCTTTTTCAGTTGGCGAAGCCAGCTCTCGAAACGGGCATCCTGGATGGTTTGGCGGCACCGTAATAGGGTCCATTGCCCTAGCTTCGTGAACTCGAGTTGTCGTGACGAGGTGGCGCCAGACCAGGTAGCGGAAAGCGTCCACAGCCAGTCATCTAGCAGCGCATACAAGCGGCAGCGTGCATAGTCCACCTCGGCGCAATGCCCTGCCCATGCCGCAATCCCGGTACGCCATTCGTCTTCGAACTGATAAAGTTCATTGAGTGTGGTGGCGACGTCATACCATTCGTCAAATACGCCGGCCGTGTCGAAGTCGATAAGCCTTAGTTCATCGTTTGGGCCGATCATGACGTTGCTCGCGACACCATCGCCATGAATCGGCACGCTTCTACCTGGTGCCATTTTCAACGCCGCAGTCGCCAGGTCGACGCACTCATCAATCCAGGCGGCGTCAATGGGTAGACTCACTCTTGCGGTATTGCATAGGTCGCGGATACGATGAAGGTCGTCGAAGGGCGAGCGCACGAAATCCGGCGTTGGCCCCTGATGTACTTTCCGCTTCAGATTCCACAAAGCGTCCAGTCGATCGCGGCTGTTCAAATCATCGACGCGCGCTGAATGCCATTCGGGCGCGGGAAGTGCATCGAACAAAAGCACAGATCGTCTTGCGTCAATCAATTTGACGTCGGGCGTCGCGCCGGTGCGTGCGGCACATTCGGTTGCTCTCGCGGTTTTGTCGGCGCTGACAACAGGCATCATATCTTCGTACAGTACCTTCGCGTAGTAATGGCGTGATTCCGACGTGACCCAAAATCCCGCCCACTCTGTCGCCAGGCGCATGGGGGAGGCAATGCCCGCCGTACCGGCGCGCACGGTAACCGCGCTTGAGATGCCCGCTGCGAGGAGCGCGTCCAGTAATCTTTTCGACTCGACGGTTTGGCTTTCCACGGTAAGTCCTCAAAGGCTTTCAGCCGGGTGTTCGCAGATTTGATGGAGAAGAGCCGTCAGCATGCGCAGGCCATTGTGCATATCCTGCTCTGAGGTGCACTCTCCTTCGTTGTGGGAGAGGCCGTTTTTGCTTGGGACAAACAACAGACAGGTGGGGTAGAGACGATTCATGCTAATCGCATCGTGCCCCGCCACGGTTACACTGTTTTCAACGGCGAGATCCAGTCGCTCACTGACGGTATATGCTAAATCGGATAAGGCGCGATGCAGTTGGACCGGGTCTCGCAACGATTTGTCTTCGATGCTGACCAACGTCCCGGTAGTCCGCGCAATCGTTTCTATCGTCTTTTGAAAACGAGTGGCAACGTCCGCCAATAGCGCCGTGGATTCTGAGCGGAACTCGACCAAAAGCGTTGCTCTCGAAGGCACGACGTTCGGAGAATTCGGGTATATCTGAAGTCTTCCGACGGAGCTGTGCATGGCAAGTCCGTGTTTATCCGCCTCCGCCCGGACAGCGACAATAGCGTGCGCTGCGGCAAGTAATGCATCTTTTCGTGATGCCATTGGCGTGGGACCGGTGTGGTTCTGCTCGCCGTCGAAACGAACGCGCCACTTTAGTGCCGCCCAGGTCTTACGAACAACGCCAATACTGCACTTCCCTTTTTCGAGTGCGGTGCCTTGTTCAACGTGCATTTCCACATACGCCGCCACACGTATGTCTGGTGCACTGCTGCCGCGATAACCAATCGATTTAAGTGCGGTGCCTAGCGAAATATGATTCTCGTCTGTACATGCCAGCGCTTGCTCAATGGACATCGCGCCGGTAAAGGCACTGCTGCCCGTCAGGCTTGGTTGAAAACGTGCTCCCTCTTCGTTCGTCCAGTTCACGACGCACAGATTGCGACGTGGTATTGTTCCGCTCTGTTTTACATGACGCGCGATGCTGGCGATTGCGCAGGCACCGGCGATAACACCATATACGCCGTCGAAGCGGCCTGCGTTAGGTTGACTGTCTAGATGCGATCCACACAAAACGTATGGTGCGTTTTGATCAAACGTCACCAGACCGAAGATGTTGCCCACTTGGTCGACGTGGACGATGAAGTCCTGTGCGTTGAGCCAGGCGCAAAACATATCCCGGACACGACCATCCTCGGGCGATGCCGCAAGCCGATGCAGCCCGCCGCCTTGTGTCGCGCCAATTGTTGATGTTTCCGCGAAAAACCGCGAAAACTCAGCAAAATCATCGTCGCTTGGTATAAGGAGTTCAGGGGTGTACAACATCAACATGATCCTTTTCCATCCGGGCAGCGAAGTGTATAGATAACGGTCGGTTGGTAACCAGTGTGTCTATAGCGTCGAAGGGAAGCGTATTGACAAAGGCGCGATGTCCGAACTTGCCATCATCCGCTACCACGACACTGCGAACGCAATGCCGCACAAGGGTTCGCCTGATCAACGCTTCAGACTCTTCGTAATCCATGAAACCCAGTTCGAGATCTATCCCACCTATTCCCATGAAAGCGATGTCGTAGTGAAACTGACGCGCGAATTCCATGGTGTGCGAGCCAATCAAGGCATTATCGTTTCGCCGAACATCGCCTGGTGTGGTCATCACATGATTACTACTCTGGTGGGTGAGAAGCAGCGCAATGTCCAGGGAGTTCGTCACCACACGTAATTTCGAGAATTCGGTAAGTCTTTGCGCTAGAGCAAGCGTCGTTGTTCCAGTATCCAGGAACAGCGACATGCCTTCCTGCACGAGTGCTGCTGCCTTGCCTGCCAGTGCTACTTTTGCCTGTGTCTTGATGCGATTCCGGACCTGCAGCGGCTGCTCCTCGTTCAGCTTGGGTAAGACGGCCCCGCCATGTAATCTCCGTATCTTCCCCTGGCCTTCAAGTAGCTTGAAATCACGTCGAATCGTTTCTTCCGACACACCTAATAACCGCGCCAAATCCATGGACTTGACGCGATGCTGCTGGCTGAGTAACCGCAAGATTTCGTCCAGTCGCGGTTGGTTGAGCATGGTGCACATTCCTCGGGGCGCCTTGTGCGCAAAGTAAGATGAGAACCTGACTCCCCGATCCAGCTATCAGGAGATAATCGCAGGCGCCTTATCGTCCCACGGACAAAGCGCCTCGAAAGCCGCACTGAACTGCAGTACGTCCGCATCGGCAAATCGCCGCCCCACTACTTGTAACCCGATTGGTAGGCCGTCCGGACTCCAACCGCAAGGAATATTCGCCGCCGGGTTGCCGGACAAGTTGAAAGGATAGGTGAATGGCGTCCAGCGAGCCCACGGGACCATGCTATCTCTGTGGTTTGCGAAGTCCTCGGGCGCAGTCCTGTCGGCGTCGAAAGGCAGGATAGGCACTGTAGGGGTAATCAACAAATCATAGCCATCGAAGAATGCGTGCACTTGATTAGCAAACTTTGCGCGACCGTGCGTCGCGGCCAGATAGCTTTCGAGTCTGATGGTCCGCGCACGTTCGATTAAGTCAACAAATCCCGGATCGAGTTGTTCGAGTTCGTTTGCAAGGGTCTTGCCATAGGCCACACCGCGACCACCCGCCCATAACGTCTCAAAAATCGGTAAGGGATCTTGCCATGGCGGCTGTGTTTCCTCGATGGTGACGGGAAGTTTGTCAGCGATTTTCGCTACGGCTGTCTCAACCGCTTTCGCGATGACGGGGTCGACATCAACGTTGAAAAGTGAGGGGCAAAACGCAATACGGAGTGAAGGAAGTGGCTCGTCGCAGCGCGTCAGGTATGATTCTGTTGGTGCTGGAAGTGCTTGATGGTCCAGCACATCAGGGCCTGAAAAGATATCGAATAACAAGGCGCTGTCGCGAACCGTGCGTGTTAAAGGCGCCGCATGACTTAGCATTTCCGTCGCGGACCAAGGCCAGGTCGGAATGCGTCCAAGCGTCCCTTTAAGTGCGAATAGACCGCAGAACGCACCCGGAATCCGGACCGAACCTCCCCCGTCGGATCCCAGCGCAGCCGGGACCATTCGTGCTGCCACGGCGATGGCGGATCCTGAGCTCGAGCCCCCGCTTGTGAGTTTGGCATTCCATGGATTTCGCCCGTTCCCGAACACGCGTGAGATACTGGTACCCGTCCAACCGAATTCCGTGGTCGCCGTTTTGCCCACGATGATCGCGCCGGCTTTCTTCAATCGACTGATAATCGGCGCGTCCTGATCTGGAACGAAATCGCAAGCGGTCAGCGAACCGCGGGTCGTACGTAGGCCCTTTGTGTAGAAAAGATCTTTCACGCCAAACGGTACGCCGTGAAGCGGGCCGCGGATATTTCCCGCGGCGGCTTCGCGCGTCAGCGTTTCCGCGTAAGCGCCTGCCTCGACGGGATACAGGTCGCCGAAAGCGCGTAATGTGGAATTGTGGGTTTCAATTACCGCAAATACCCGCTCAAGCAACGCGGTCGGCGTCAGGCTGCCGTCTCGAATCTGGCGCGACGCAGCCAACACGTCTGGCATTCCCTGGGTACAGTGTTGATCAAGCATCCGAATCTCCGCATCGCTGCGTGTATCGTTATGGATGACATTACCTCCATACAAAATTCGGTAGTCAAGGGAAATGTTGGAAGTGAGGGAAATGTGGAATTCGCCGGCGTGAGTACGTCGAATAGAAACCTTCAGCGGGTGTGGCGCCGCGCCGCAACAGAAAACTGCTACGGCGGCGCCGATTGTCATGACGACCTTGCCGATGGGAACGTGCTAATCAGCGCGCGGCGAGATTGGCTTTGAAAAAGGCAGGTATCGGAAGCGTCGCGGTGCTGCCACGAAACATGGGGGCCGGTGTGGTGCGATATAGTCGA
This sequence comes from Robbsia andropogonis, assembly GCF_000970345.1. Taxonomy (GTDB): domain Bacteria; phylum Pseudomonadota; class Gammaproteobacteria; order Burkholderiales; family Burkholderiaceae; genus Robbsia; species Robbsia andropogonis. The sequence goes on from NZ_LAQU01000014.1 coordinate 105,214, forward strand.
TCGCGGTGGAGACTTTTACAACCATCAAATGCATCTACATGTCCTTGGCTGATTGAACGTTATTCAGCTAGGTATTCGCGCAAATGGATCGACGTGAAATAGGTCTGGGTGTTCACATTTAGTAACGGGAGTCGTGAAATTCCGTGATGACCGTTACCGGATGGGGCCTGCGGGTGCGAGGGTGCGGGGATGGGCGGCCTTCTTGGAAATCGACCAACGCGGCTAACGGATAACCGCTTTCATGGCGTTACGGAATCAAACAGTCCCGATGCAATATGGGAAAATTTTGTATCGCTGACTTTGACAAGCGTTTTCTTTTGTCAAAAGAGTGGCAAAGCATTTTCCTCTTTATGTCTTCTTACCTTGCCACGATCAGTTGCCTTATGGTTTCCCGTTATTGCCGAATGCGCGGAATCCCTTTCTTTCTTCGAGTCGCGCATAGTAAGTTCGGACGGCATCGAAGGCGGGATGATCAATCGGCGTGGCGTACCAGCGATGGACGGATAATCCAATAACGATATCCGCGAGGGAAAATTCCGCGCCAAGTAAAAACGCCTGGGTTTTGCGCAGTTGCGAATCGATCAACGCCATGTGATCCGTCCACTTTTCGATACTTCGTGCAACGATGTCCGGGTAGGCGAAGTCCGGGTGAGCGCGCACTAAATGCATGAACGGGTAGCGCCATGCGTTATTCAGCTCGGTCGCTTGCCAGTCCATCCATCTCTCGATTTGCGCGCGGTTCACGCCCGTCTGCGGGAGCAATCGGCGCGATGGGTCGTACTTGGAGGCCAGGTAACGAATGATCGAATTCGACTCTGAGGTGATCAGTTCTCCGTCGATCAAGACCGGTACCTGAGCCATGGGATTAAGTGCCAGGAATTCCGGCGACGTTACGGGTTTATGTCCTTCGCCCCATTCTTCATGATCGTAAGGAATATCTAATTCGGTGCATGTCCACAGGACTTTACGCACGTTGATTGATGACGATTTTCCTAGAATCTTGATCATGATGTAGAACTCGCTTTCTTTTATTACTGCATTCAGAACTGAGGAGTCGTATGTGAGCGCGTGCAGGCGCGATGGTGTCGGGTAATGGATAATCGAGCCAGCGCGCGTGCCGTGTGCGGTTACCACCTGAGACGCTATCAGATATGCGCCGCGTTGTCATCGATGCGTCAGGCACCCGATCCTGGCTTCCTTCAGGTGAAACTTTACCTTGCCGAGATTGTATGGGTGGACCTTCACGGCGAGATCTAAAAAACGAAAAAGTCTACGTAGTCTGCTTTAGTTCCGGTGGCCAGGCCGAGCGTATCCGCAGCCGAAACGATTTCTAAGCCGACTCATGTGGCTGCTTTTCTGGAGAGCCCAATGCGGCGAAGGGCATTTTTTGTACAGGCTTCCTCATGCTCGTGCCTGCACAACGGGGAGGGCTTACCAGCCGTAGAAACGTGGCCACGCATGTACCGAGCCGTCTTCCTGCAGTGCGTAATACGTCGGATGCTGCGCGCCTGTTGCACAAGCGTGATTCGGTAGAATCCGGAGCATGGAGCCAATTGGGAAGCGTTCGACGATATTCTTGTCGTCCCCGCCCATCCGCTCTACGATGCCATGTTCTTGATTGGTGCCGACGATGCGGTAGCCGCCCAGTGCTTCGCCATCCACATTGCAGACTGCGCCATAGCCGAAATCCTGTTTCTGACGTTTCGTGCCTGTGTCGCGGCTCATCGCCATCCAGCCGGCGTCGACGATGATCCAGCCCTTTTCTTCCTGGTGTCCGATGACCGTTGTCAGAACGCTGAGTGCTATCTCGTCTATCGTAGTGACGCCGATGTTATGCATGACCAGATCAAAAGTCACGTATACCCCTGCTCGCACTTCCGTGACCCCTTCCAGATTGGTGGCAACAAGGGCAGTGGGCGTCGAGCCGATACTGACGACAGCGCAAGGGAGGCCGGCGGTGCGTAACCGGGTCGCCGCCCTTACCGTGCCGGCTCTTTCCTGTTCGGCTATTTTCGATAGGTCTTCATCGTTATCGAAATCGTAACTGGAACCCGCATGTGCCAGTACGCCGCCAAGGCGCATTCCTCCGTCGGTCAAGGTGCGTCCAATCGCGATGAGCGTATCGTCCTCTGGTTTGATGCCGGAGCGATGGCCATCTACATCGATTTCAATCCAAACCTCGAAGACCTCTCCATGCGCTTTGCCGAAACGTACGATGGCTTCCGCGCATGCAACGCTGTCCGCCAGAATTTTTAAATCACACCCTTTTTGCCGCAGGGCATGCGCCTGTCCAAGTTTGGACGGGGCCATGCCAACCGCATACACGATATCTCGAATGCCGGCTGCGAAGAATTGTTCCGCTTCTTTCAACGTGGACACCGTGATGCCCTTGGCGCCCGCGTCGATTTGCTCGGAAACAACCTGCAAGCATTTTGTGGTCTTCACATGGGGTCGAAAGCGAACGCCGAGCGCGTTCATCCGCTGTTGCATGCGATGGATGTTGCGTCTCATTCGAGAGACATCGATCAAGGCGGCTGGCGTGGAGATTTCGTGGAGAGCCATCGTTGTGTTCAGCGTTAAAATATGACGGAAATGCCCGGACGTATCATCGCCGAAGCACTAGGACGAATTCGGCAATTGTAGGCGAGCGCTTTTATAAAAGGATTTAGCGACTGTAAAGTGAGCATTATCCGGGCATAAATGATAATGAGGCGGAGCGGTGCGCTTTTGAAATCGTAAAAGCCGCGCCTGTAAGGGAGTTATTTGCGCCACGGGGCCGAACCAAGTCGCTCTTTGGCGATGTCGAGAAATGCCTTTTGCCTTGGGGTCAAGCCGGTGCGAGTGGGCGTCAAGGCCATGATGGGCGCCGATTCGAGTCGCCAGTCGGATAAAACGCGGACTAATTTCCCGGAAGAGATAAATTGCGCACTTTCCCATTCGGAGCGTGCAAAGATGCCGAGACCCTTTATGCCCCAGTCGCATATTACGGTGCCATCGTTGGAGGACAAGCGCCCTGTGAGTCGTATATTCACCGGTTTTTCAGCTTGCCTTCCGTCACGACCGCCGCGGGACAATCGAAGACGGGTGACGTCTTCGTCGTTTTCGCGCAGGGCAAGGAAGTCGTAGTGGACCAGGTCTGAAGGGTGTTCAAGCCGAGACAGACGTTGGGCATATTTGGGACTGGCACAAAGAAAGCGCTCGTTGGGTGCCAGGTAATGGCCAACCCAGGATGAGGGTTTCGTATTGCCGATGGAAATCACAATGTCGGCGCCCGCGGCCGCGGCAAGCGGGCTTTCGGAAAGGATGAGAGACACGCTCAAGTTCGGATGCGAGCGATTCATTTCCTGCATGACGGGTGCGATATGCATGCGGCCGAAGCCAAATGGTGCAACCACCCGCAAATTGCCCGAAACACTATTGGATCTTCCCGAGACGACGGCGCCGATCGCATCGATTCTTTCAAGGATATCAACCGCCTCTTGCCGCAGCCGCTGTCCCTCGTTAGTCAGTGAAAACCCTCGCGCTTCGCGGGTTCCGAGTCGTACGCCAAGGCGCTCCTCAATGCGCTGGAGACGGGTTGTCACCGCGGGCGGGGTCAAGTTAAGCAGCCTTGCGGCTTCGGCCAAGGATTTCGCCGACCCCAATGCGCGAAACAGTCGCATATCTTCAAGTTCCAGCATTAACGTCTCCTTAATGCCCAATTTTGTAGATATTAAACCCGACAAAACGTTTCTTTTCTATAGTCGCGTTAACACGGATCGCTCAAGAGCGAATGTTCGCTAAGGCGTGAGCGTATACGCAACACGTCGTGCCGTCGGCGCATAGGGCGGGGCCCTAAGCGTTGCAAAGCTTTTTCCAATAAGCGTCTGCGTATGGGGTGTCGAAAGTGCTATTTCCGCGGGCTGGGCTGCCAGGGTTTCTAATATGAAAGATGACAATGCTACCGGCTGTTCCTATCGTCCATTCACACCTGGGGATGTAGCGGCGGCGCATGCTTTGTCCGTCGCTGTGCATTGGCCGCATCGTCCGGAAGATTGGCACTTTGCACTTGAAGTCGGGAACGGCTTTGTAGCCGTATCGGACGGTGCGATCGTCGGCACCGCTTTATGCTGGAAATATGGGACCGGGCATGCCTCGTTAGGCTTGGTTATCGTGTCGCCGAATCATCAGGGGCGCGGGGTAGGTCGTACACTGATGAAACGACTTCTTGACGAAGTTGGTGCAAGAGTGACATTTCTCCACGCCACTCCCGAAGGTCAACCACTTTATGAGAAATTGGGCTTCTCAGTATGCGGACAGCTCGATCAACACCAGGGAAACGTAGCGAACATCTTGCCGGTTGCGTTACCCGACGACGTGTGCGTGCGTGCAGCCACGCTCGAAGATGAGGCAACCGTCATGAGGCTTGCATCTCGTGCCTCGCGTTGTGACCGTCAGCCCGTGATGCGTGCCTTGTTGCAGATTAGTGATTGCGCGGTGTTGGCGCAAGCGGGGAAGGTCGTCGGTTTCTCGATGTTCAGGCGTTTCGGACGCGGTTACATGGTTGGCCCGATAGTCGCACCACGTTCAACGAAAGACGTACTAGCAAAATTGCTTATCGCGCATTGGCTTAACGGACGAACCGACGAATACATTCGCCTCGATGTACCGAAGGGTGCTGTGTTGAACGACTGGCTAATAGAACAGGGTCTGAAACGCGTCGACACAGTAAATAAAATGGTAGTTAACGCGCCTGCGGAGGCTTATCCCGATGCCGCTGATCCGGACTGCCAGCTTTATGGGCTGGTAACACAGGCCATGTTTTAAATATCGATGTTTGACCGGATAGTCGCTGGATCAATATCGAGAATGGATGTCGAGGAATGGGACCTGATCGGAAACGCGGTGACCTGCTGTCTGCCTGTGGCGCGGCTGGCATTGCGCAATCCGCGGCGCCGTCGACCATCGATTCCGGCGAGTTCAGCATGAAGCTTGGTTTAACGTTACGTTAAAAAGCGCTTTATCAACGCCGAGCAGCTGCATTCGATAATCGTCGACATGAACCTACCGTAACGGAAGAGTATTTATATGCGAGTACCTTTGACACCAGTTGTATCGAGTCCAACGCTGCCAGGAAGCGTGGATGTGGTGATAATCGGTGCGGGCATCATAGGCGCGTTCACGGCCTGGTTTCTTGCAAAGCGCGGGATGAAAGTGGCGCTGCTTGAAAAGGGCTTCGTTGGTGGGGAACAATCAAGCCGTAATTGGGGATGGTGTCGGCAGCAGAATCGCGATGCGCGCGAACTCCCTATGGCGACACATAGTTTGCGTCTTTGGGAAGAATTCGAAGCAACATCAGGTGAATCAACTGGATTTCGTCGGAGCGGCTTGCTATATCTTAGCAATAGTGATGAGGAGCTGGCTGGGCGCGATGGTGCGATTTCGCCAAAACGGCCGGCGTTCGAACGGAAGTGCTGGGAAGCCAAGCGGCTAGCGCCAAGGCGCGTTTTACAGAGAAACAGTGGAAAGGCGGGATCTTTGCTCCGACCGATGGGACCGCAGATCCTGGTAACGCTGCACCTGCCGTGGCTCGCGCTATTTTGAAGCTAGGCGGAACGGTCCATCAGAACTGCGCGGCACGCGGTATTGAAACAGAAGCTGGGCGGGTGTCGGGGGTGGTGACAGAGCACGGTACCATTCGCACAAAAACGGCCGTGCTGTCCGGGGGAGCGTGGGCGTCTACCTTTTGTCGGCAACTCGGCATTCGTATGCCGCAAGCAACCATCCGTTCTTCAATCATGGAGCTTGCGGTAGCGCGCGGTGTACTCCCCGACGCAGTGCATACCAAGGATGTCTCTATTACCCGGCGTAGCGATAACACGTACACACTGGCCATCAGCGGTATGGCACGGTTTGACCCGACGCAACAGAAATTCCGTTACGCCAAAGATTTTTTCCCATTATTCCGGCGTCGCTGGCGCAGCATCAGCGTTGGTACGCTCGAAGGCGTTCGTTCTGGGCATGAAAGTCTCAAGCGCTGGCGACTCGATGAAGTAACACCGATGGAACGGATGCGTGTGTTGGATCCTACGCCGGACCAGACCGCGCTGCGCCTTATGCACAGTCGAGCCATTGCGCTATGCCCGGCTCTTGGGAAAAGTCACACGACGGCATCCTGGGCTGGATATATCGACATGACTCCGGACGGGGTGCCGTGTATAGGGGAAGTGAATGAGGTCGCTGGTCTGGTACTCGCTGCCGGCTTCAGCGGTCATGGATTTGGAATAGGACCCGGTGCGGGCCATCTTATTGCGGATCTTGTAATGGGTTCGACACCTATTGTCGACCCGAGGCCCTTTGACCCAAAACGTTTCGCCACCGTCATGCCTAAGGATATAGCCGATTTTTAAGATTCGTATTTATCCAGCGGATTGGCATATCGATGGTATAACGGCTTTGCCAAGCGTTATTGATTTCTGTCTGGTCAAGGGGCGGTAACGGAGAGGGGGGCGGTATCCGTGGTTTGACGCCGCGGGTGCGGCGAAGCGCAAAGTGTCATCTTGATATGCACCTGATATGAAACTGACTTCCTATTGGCTTGATACCGCGCCGCGCTTCACGAAAGGGGCGCATGGCGTGGTACACGGAAGCGCGGATGTCGTGGTGATTGGTGCAGGCTTTACGGGCTTGTCAGCCGCGCTCGCCTTGGCAAAGAAAGGCGCAAAAGTCACGGTGCTGGAGGCAGGCCTGGTTGGTAACGCGGCATCGGGCCGGAACGGCGGCATGTGTAATAACGGCTTCGCGCAAGACTATGCGACGCTGTCGGCGCAGCTAGGTCGCGATACCGCAAATATGCTTTATAGAAGTTTCGATGCAGGTGTAGCCAAGGTCGAATCCATCATTCAAGAGGAGGGGATCGACTGCAGTTTCAGGCGGGTAGGAAAACTCAAACTTGCCGCCAAGCCTGAGCATTACGATAAGCTTGCAAGGTCCCAAGAGATACTGGCGCGCGAAGTCGATCCCGATACACGCATGGTCAGCGCAAGCGATATACGTAACGAAATGGGTTGTGATCGCTACTTTGGAGGCCTGCTTTATGAGAAAAGTGCGGGCATGCACGTCGGCCGTTTTGCGCATGGGCTTGCGGAGGCGGCAGTCAGGAAGGGCGTCCGGATTTATGAGAATTCGCCGATGATTGGGCTTCAACGGATCAATGGTCAACGTCACGTGGTGAAGACCGCCGATGGGTCAATCGAGGCGTCTCAGGTATTGCTCGCTAGTGGTACATCGCGTTTTGGTCCACTGGGTTGGTTCCGTCGTAGGATCATCCCTGTCGGTGCATTCCTGATTGTCACAGAACCGTTGCGTACGACGTTGCTGGACCAGCTCATTCCTAACCGGCGGATGTACGTTGATACGAAGAACTTTGTGAACTACTTTCGTGTTACACCAGACAACCGACTGTTGTTCGGCGGCCGCGCACGCTTCGCGGAATCAAATCCGGCTTCCGACGCGAAAAGTGGCATGATCTTGACGCAAGCGTTGGGCGAAACGTTCCCGGAACTTGCCAATGCGCAAATCGATTATTGCTGGGGCGGCATGGTGGACATGACCCGGGATCGCCTGCCTAGGGCTGGTGAACGTAATGGCGTCTTCTATTCAATGGGTTACAGCGGTCATGGTACACATATGTCCACGTATATGGGCGCTGTGATGGCCGACGTATTGGACGGCCGTACAGACCTCAATCCGTGGCGTGATTTCGAGTGGAAGGCGATACCCGGGCATTTTGGAAAACCGTGGTTTCTGCCTTTGATCGGTGCCTACTATCGCTTCCAGGATTTCCTTCGATGACTACTTTATTGCATCTTCCTTGTCTGGATGCCGAGAAATTGGCAGAAAGTGTGTATGTCGGCGGACAGTGGCGCGCACCGGAACACGGCGGTGGCCTTGCCGAGGTCATCAATCCCGCAACGGAGGCGTCCATCGGTGATGTGGCCCTGGGCACCGCGCATGACGTGGATATGGCCGTGTCGGCCGCATTGTCTGCGTTTCCGGACTGGTCCATGACGGAGCCTTCGTATCGTGCGGCTATCTTGGAAAAGGTCCATCGGTTGATTCTTGAGCGGAAAGAGGAGTTTGCCCGCGCTATCTCAATGGAGATGGGGGCACCCATTGACTTCGCGCGGATGTCGCAGGTTCCCCTGGCGGCGGAACATGTTCGCGTGGCGCGAGACGTGGTGCGGACTTATCCGTTTGTACAGACCAGCGGTTCAACCGCGATTGCTCGTGAGGCAATTGGTGTCTGCGCCTTGATTACGCCATGGAACTGGCCGCTATACCAGATTACCGCTAAAGTGGCACCAGCCCTGGCAGCAGGCTGCGCCGTCGTACTGAAACCAAGCGAACTGGCGCCGTTGAGCGCAATGCTTTTCGCGCAGGTTGTACACGATGCTGGCGTTCCGGCAGGCATTTTCAACATGGTGCTTGGAAGCGGCGCGGAGGTCGGGGAGGCGCTGGCGGCGCATCCGGATGTGGACATGGTTTCGATTACGGGCTCTAACCGCGCGGGTGCCTTGGTCGCCCAAGCCGCCGCTCCCACTTTCAAGAGAGTGACGCAGGAGCTTGGGGGGAAATCACCGAACGTTTTTCTGCCTGATGCGGACTTCGTGCACGCCGTGCCCAAGGGCGTGATGTCCGGATTCCGTAATGCAGGTCAGTCTTGTAGTGCTCCGACTAGAATGCTGGTGCCACGGAATCGTTTGGCGGAAGTGGAGGCTCTGGCATTGAAGACGGTGGAATCAATGACAGTCGGTGATCCAAGCGTCGAGGGCACGGTTCTGGGCCCGATCGCAAACGCAGCGCAGTATGGTCGTGTTCAGATGTTGATTGAAGAGGGCATGGCGTCAGGTGCGAGGCGTATTTGCGGCGGCCCTGGCCGACCTGACGGCATGCAGAAAGGGTTTTTCGCCAGGGCGACAATTTTTTCCGATGTCACGCCCTCGATGCGTATTGCACAAGAGGAAATATTCGGGCCGGTGCTTTGCATCATGCCCTACGATTCTGTCGATGAGGCGGTGGCGATTGCCAACAGCACGTCGTATGGGCTTGGCGCGCATGTACAAAGCCGTGACCTCATAGCGGCAAAGGCTGTTGCAGGACGAATCCGTTCCGGTCAGGTTCACATTAACTATCCCGCGTGGGACGCGTTTGCCCCGTTCGGTGGTTATAAGCGTTCCGGGAATGGCCGGGAATATGGGGTTTTTGGCTTGGAAGAATATTTGGAGACCAAGGCGATTCTGGGCTACGTCGAGTCGACCTAGAAAAAGCCAGAGACCCTCGCGTCGCGAAGCGCTTTAGATTTCATACAATTCCAGGGGGAGATCATCCGGGTCGGCGAAGAAAGTGAATCGTTTGCCTGTGTATTCGTCCACTCGTATGGGCTCTGGTTCAATTTCGTGTTCGCGCAAGGCCTCTACTGCAGTATCGAGATTTGTTACACGGAAAGCGAGATGCCGCATGCCGCATGCCTCAGGCCGGCTAGTACGCGGTGGCGGCGATGGAAAGGAAAACAGTTCAATCTGCGCGCCGTCTGGCATGCGCAAGTCGAGCTTGTAGGAATTGCGCTGCGCGCGATATACCTCGGCCACAATCTCCAGTCCCAGTATCTCGGTATAAAAGCGGCGCGAGCGTTGGTAGTCTGAGGCAATGATGGCCACGTGGTGGATGCCTGAAATTTTCACGGACATGTGTCTCTGCGGATGGCTGCTGGATCCATCGATTCTACTGTACGTACACACTCCCTATTTGGCCCGGGCGGTCCGTCGTTCCGATTGACGCTATATCATAAAATTTACGAATTCCTTTCGGTCATGATAAGCTACTGCTTGTCTTTGGGGAGTAGCCGGCTTCCATCCGGAAGCAGTTGCGTCAACATTCTCGGTCGGCCAGACCGTGGCGCAGCTACCCTGCTTTAGGTTGGCGAGACCATCGACACATCGCCGCAACCGGTCGAGTGCAGCGATGTGTCGTGGTTTATTGCCCGACCTAGAGCGCCCAAATAGATGAATCCTGTCGCGATACTGTTCCTGGCTTTTGCCATGTCCACAGATGCTTTTGCCGCTTCTATTGGCAAAGGTGCCACATTGCATCGTCCTAAATGGCGCGAAGCAATCAGAACCGGTTTAATTTTCGGTGTAATCGAAGCGTTGACACCTATCGCCGGGTGGCTCCTGGGTAAGGCTGCCGCCCAATACGTGTCAGCCTGGGATCACTGGATAGCCTTCGTATTGCTCGGTATTCTTGGCGGTCGCATGATCGTCAATAGCTTCAAAGTCGAGGAAGTGAACAATGAGAAGCCCGCGATGCATTCATTCTGGGTGTTGGCCCTCACGGGTTTTGCCACCAGCATTGATGCCATGGCGGTGGGTGCAGGCCTCGCATTCGTTGACGTGAATATCTATTCCACGGCCGCAGCCATCGGGTTGGCTACTGCGACCATGGTAACGATTGGCGTAATGATCGGACGTGTCGTGGGCAGCGTGGTGGGCCGCCGTGCGGAATGTGTTGGCGGGGTTGTCTTGATTGGCATCGGTGTGCTGATTCTCGTCGAACACCTCGGAGGCTAGTCGTTGGCTAATGGGCAGGTCCGATGTTTGTACGTCAAGACCGCAACTTCAAGCCGGTTGTGCGCACTGAAAATCGTCTGGTATCAGTCTTCGAAAGGCCGCGTGACCTCGCGAAACCATCCGACGTTCCCCCGCATCCTACCCAACCATGCCTCGTTTTCCGGCTGACCGCGCCAGGTGCCATCGGCAGCCGCATCGCCCTACAATCACGGCTTTTTCGATACGTCGATTTTCTGACCGGTATCGATAAACGGCTTCATCGTGCCGTCATTTACTTCTGAACCCTTCATGACGTCGTTATATTGATATGCCAAGCTTGCCGTTTGGCAGGTCGGAGCTGTGTATCTTTTCCCGGGCCACGTCACCAAAAACCGTTGTCGCTTGCAACGGAATGGGGAAGCAGGGATTGCCTACTTAAGGAGCAAAGGGCGTGAGAAAGAATGTAATAGCAGCGGTGGTTTCCTTCTCGGCAGCAGTATTTTCAGCTTCAACGCATGCACAGAGCAGCGTGACGCTATACGGTTTGCTTGACGTGGGTGTCGATTACGCAAGCAATCAGCGAGCCTCCACGGGCGGATCTGGCGGCCGCCCTTTCGCTGCAGAGCGGCAATGTAAATGCCAGCCGATGGGGCTTGCGTGGCAGCGAGGACCTTGGCGGCGGCTTGTCGGCAATCTTTACGTTGGAAAATGGCTTCAATATCGGGTCAGGTCAGTCGTCCAATGGTAATGATGAATTTGGGCGACAGGCATTTGTAGGCTTGCGCAGCGCTCGCTTTGGCCGAGTCACGCTCGGCCGACAATACGATTCGGTTGCAACTTTCGTCGCACCGTTGTCGGCTGCTGGCAGTTTTGGTGGCAATCTGGCGTCGCATCCCTTTGACAGTGACAACATGGCAGGCAGCATGCGGATGAACAATTCCGTGATGCTGCGTAGCGCGGATTTTCATGGATTCGAGTTTGGCGGTGGTTACGCATTCAGCAACACCGCGTCCGGTTTCCGGGAGAACAACGCATTCACGTTCGGCGGAAAGTATGCTTACGGCGGCCTTTCGCTTGCCGCCGCTTTCTTCCAAGCAAATCAGCCGGGCGGCTCACGTTCTGGAAATGTCTCCGGGGCCATCAGCAGTAGCGACGGCAATGCACAGTTTCTGGGGCAGCGACAGCGCGTCTATGCGGGGGGTGTTCAATACGCTTTCTCCAACGCACAGATCGGCTTTGTTGCAAGTCGAACATCGATCGATGCGCCAACGGCAGTGGATTCAGGTGGCAGCTATGCCGCATTCACTGGCGATTTCATGACGCTCTACAATTATGAGTTAAACGGAAAGTATGCGCTGACGCCGGCATTGTCGCTTGGCGGCGCTGTTACTTATACGCAAGGCCATTATGTGCGGCCAGGTACGTCGGAACATCCGAAGTGGATGCAAGGAACAGTGCAGATCGACTATGCGCTGAGCCAACGTACCGATGTCTATCTGGAGGGTACGTATCAGCACGTGAGCGGTGCGAATATCGCCGTGCTTGATGAGGCATCCATCTATCACTTCACACCATCAAGCTCGAATCGCCAGGCGATTGTCGCTATAGGTATGCGGACGCGATTCTGATGCGGAAGGTGGTGCAGTGAATGACATGTTTACGCGTTGAGACGGTCGATGGTGAAGATGGGAACGTGTTCATTGCTGGAATTTAAATAAAATCCTAGTGCAGGTCGCCCTTGTTCTTTCGGGCTGTAAGTCCGCAGAATGATGCTCGTTGCCCTGTCAGGGGCGTTTGAGCACGATGCACATCATGGCTTTACAGGGCGACATGCACGTTTCCACGTGCAATCCAAACACGCTATCGCAGTCGCCACGACTGCTCCGACTCGACACGCCGCTTGGACGGAATGCGCTTATTCCTGTGCGTGCCGTGGGCGAGAGTGTTATCGGCCGGCAATTTTCCTTTACGGTGGAAGCGGTATCAACATCAAGACTCGCGCTGAAAACGCTGATTGCTCAGCCGGTGACGCTGTGGATTCAACAGATTGATCATTCATATCGGCCGTTTCATGGCTACGTGAATACCGCCCGACTGCTTGGTTCTGACGGTACGCTGACAACGTATCAATTATCGTTTGCCAGTTGGCTACATTTCCTGAAGTTCCGCAAAGACGCGCGTATATGGCAGGAAAAAAGCGCCGACCAGATCATTGCAGATGTTTTTGATCAACATCCCCAAGGCCGCGGTGCGTATAAGTTTGTGTTGTCGTCTGGGCTTCCGAAGCGTTCTTTTTGCATGGAGTACGAAGATGACTGGAATTTTGTCCATCGCCTGATGGAGCACGAGGGCCTTTTTGGCTTCTTCACGCAGGCGGACGATGGAAAATCACACATGCTGACCATCACGGACAACCTGTTTACCTTTTCTCAGAATGCCGGTAAATCAGTCGATTTCTATCGTGCCGGGATCAGTAGTGAAGCTGACTCGCTGACCCATTGGTCTTGCACGCGCGCGTTGCAGAGCACGCAGCTCACCACGCGCACGTTCGACTACAAGTCCCCGTTTTCCGCGCCAGGCAAAGGCACCCATACGCCGACGCTACCCAGTCAGGGAACGATACCCTTACAAGCCGAAGTGTACGAATACACGGGTGCTTATACGTATAACCGGCAAGTGCGCGGTGACACACTTTCAAAGATTCGGATGGAGGAGTGGGAGTCTCGCGCGAAGCGATTCTTTGGTAGTGGAAGTATCCGGAGTATCGATGCAGGCCAGTGGTTCACCCTTCAGAACCACAGTGTACATAGGAAGGAGCACCCGCAAGACCGCGAATTTGCAGTGCTATCGGTACGGTGGGCGATGGAAAGCAATATCGCGACATCATCCGAGGCTACAGATTATTTATTCAGCATAAAACCGCTAATCGATGACGCGCGAAAACGCAGCGGATTGCGAGCGCGAGTGGAGGATGGGCACTACGGCGCGCCAGCGGGGTCGGCAAACGAAAGGTGCGCATATGCATGTGATGGATCCGACGATGGCTATTTCTTCGTTGAGATCGAAGCGCAGCGCCGCCATGTACCATTTAGAAGCCCACCGGAACATGCCAAGCCGAATATACAGATGCAGACCGCGACGGTAGCGGGCCCCGATGGGGATGAGGTCCATACGGACAGCCTGAATCGTGTCAAGGTAAAAATGCACTGGGATCGGCTGAACTCGGGAGATCAGAATGCATCTTGCTGGGTCCGGGTCGTGCAGGCCAGCAGCGGCAGCCAGTATGGGAGTACACACGTTCCGCGTATTGGCGAAGAGGTGATAATTTCGTGGCTAGACGACGATTGCGACCGTCCGATCTGTACCGGACGACTTTTCAATGCCGAGAAAAAGCCGCCTTGGCATTCAAACGGCCTGCTTTCTGGCTTCAAATCTAAAGAGTATAGCGGTGCCGGCTATAACCAGCTGGTGATGGACGACGCAACAGGGCAGAGCCGACTGCAACTTTATAGCAGCACCGCGCAGTCGTCTTTGCACCTTGGCTACATGATCGATCATGGCGGCAATACGCGTGGCACCTATAAAGGTACCGGCTTCGATCTTATGACAAGCGAATGCGGCGCGGTACACGCTGCGCAAGGGCTGCATATATCGACCTATCCTGCTGTAGGCGAGCCAATGGCGGTGGGTAGTGCTTCCGCACCACTGGCCAATGGCGTGACACTTAATGAGGATTTGTCGGCATGCGCGATGCAAGCGCAGGCGGAAGGCTTGGAGAGCGCCGCTATCGCATTGAGGAAATTCAATGACACTTTGCAAGGTGAGGCGCCAAGCGTTGCCGTATCAGGAGGGAATACGGCTGGCGGTGGAACGGGCCGCGCCAAGCAGTTCATGGAGCCGGTGATGCTGATTGCGAGCCCGAGCGGCATTGGACTGTCTACACAAGGATCAGCGCATGTCGCCGTGTCCCAAAATGTGACTTCGATAAGCGGTGGAAGCATGCATAGTGTTTCCGATAAATCCCTTATTGCTTCAGTCACAGAAAAGATCAGCATGTTTGTAAAAAATGGGGGTATCAAGCTTCTTGCGCAGAAAGGGCAGGTGATGGTCCAGGCGCAATCCGATAGCGTCGAGTTGGATGCGCAAAAGCGCCTGACCGTAGCATCGATATCCGATGATGTTTTGGTGGTCGCAGAGAAAGGTATTCTTCTGACCTCAGGTGGCGCATATATTCGAATTGCGGACGGGAAAATCGAGCTACATTCTCCTGGGGATATCGATGTCAAAGGTGCGAATTATGCTTTCGATGGGCCGACGCAAAAGGACCATGTATTGCCCCAATTGCCTCGATCTGACTTGGCGGCACCCGGGAAATTTTTCTTTTCGCAATGACGCTGTGAGAAATAAATAGATAAAATATTTTAAAATTATGATAATTAGCTATCCTGTTTTATTTAAAGATGCTGACATCGGTGATGCAGAGCGCGACATGGCATTTTCGGAAGCGATGTTTCCTGATTCCCCTTTCGGATCGGGAACCTACCCTTTAAGTGCAAATTTAAGGTGGCATGGGGGCGTACATTTATTGTACGGAACATCGCCAATTGCGTGTGTTGCTGACGGCAAGGTGGTGTATGTCCGTGCCCCGACCGAAAAAAGTGATGATCCGTCGCATCCTTTGAATTACGCCATGAGTACTGATTCCAATGCGAGTTGGACGGACGACGGATGCGTGGTAATTGAGCACGAGGCAGAGTTAGGAAAGGATACGACGATACGGTTTTGGTCCGTCTACATGCACCTTTCTTCCGTAACGGTATCTAGCGGTAAGGAAATCATTCGTAAAGAAATCGTCGGTAGCGGCGGCGTGATCGCTGGTGCGCGCGCCATTCATTTCGAAATCTTTACCGATCAGGGAGGACTCGACAAACTAATCAAGCGAGGAGACAAAGCGTACAGGGTTTTTCGCGCTGGCGATAACTCCGGTGACCCCGATCTATGGGGCGATATGCATTTCCTGTTGCCCGCCGGAACGGCATTATTCGACAAGACACAGGCTCAAGCGTCAGTAAAGTACAAACAGTGGCGTAAGAGGAAGGCTGCATTTGAAAAAGGGGAGGATATTCGCATTCTCGGTGTAGCGCGTGGTAGCGTGACTTCAGATGCGGCAACGCGGAGACGACGAGCGTTTCCCGAACCAGAACCGGAAGGGCAGAATCAGGTGGGAACGCTCGATAAGTCGCTATGGTTGACGGTGCATTTTGCGAAAGGACACTGTCACACCAATACTTATTCGGAAGATGGGGTCCTTCTTGGCAGTGCGGTTTTTCCCGGAAAACCCTATGAATTCGAGATGCCGAAGATTGCGAATCTGCTTGCACCGAATAACCAATCGCCTACGTATGAACTGCTGCGATATGGGCGGATCGTCGGCGAGGATGCCCTTCCTGCAGGTGTCGGGAACTGGCAGTGTATTGCGTCTCCGAGTGATGAGATTGCATACGTTGATCTGAATGTGCCATCGGTGGTCAAGCTGTCCGACGCGGATTTTCCACGGTTTCTTGGCTGGCAGCGTATTCATGATGGAGAGGCCGGTACACGTTTGACCAGCGATGGTCGATGTTGTGCGAAAGCCGTTTTGAATTTGCTTGATGTGAATCAACCCTCCGATATAACAGAGGATGATGCGCTCAGCCGGCTACGCAATCCCGCATTGCGGAAGAAGATGCGCCGACTTGTCTGCGAATTCCGCACCGAATGGGATGCCGCCCATTTCGATTCGACCTATCAATTTTTATTGCGGGACAGTGCTTCAGGTGAGAGCCCGTCGCGTGCTGCCATGACGCATGAGCAATACGTTGCGTTCAAAGCCCACGCGAATGCCCTGCAGTGGTGGTTCGATGCGGCCTTGGATATAGCACCTACATTGTGGCACTTTCATCCAATCGAATTTATCAACTGGATGCGGAAGTGCGGCTGGATTGACAAGTCCACGTTGGCTCGCATTTATAAAGTTACACCGGAGGCGACCAGGGAACGCTATCGGACGGCACTCAATCAAGTAATGCAGAAGTATGTGATTACAAACCCCATACGGCAATCGCATTTTCTCGGGCAAGGGGCGGTGGAATCATTGTCATTGAAGGTAATGCAAGAAGCTAGCAATAAGTTTGCATCCAGAAGATCTGAAGCTGAGTTAGGCCACTGGTATGGATCAACTACGGATGAAAGCGACCGCTATTATTGTTCTGAAAAATTTAATGGTCTTGGAAAGCGTATTAAGATCTCCTATAGCTGGATTGGCGGTAATGTGGGAGACATTGATGCACAAAAATTCCGAGGGCGTGGGTTTAAGCAACTAACAGGAAGAGCTAATTACGCCGACTATTGGGTTTACAGAGGATGGCTACGGAGATCCGAATTCGATGCTCGTTGGTGGGACGACGATGGCTATAGGAAGCGCGATGTAGCGCAGATGAGGCGTCGCCCGGCATCGATAAATTATCCGGAACGACTTATTGCAACGCCCTACAATTGCATAGATAGCGGAGGGTTTTACATTGCATTTAAGCGGAGCAAAGTAAAAGCGGAAATAGATCGTGGAAGTGGTGTTCATCCAAATGCCAAAAGTGATGTGAATATTGGCATGTCTATTTCGCGGAGAGTTACGTATGCGATAAATGGTGGCTACAACGATGATGAAAAGCGTTACACCTTAACAGTTCATGCTTTGGGGTTGATCAATTGAATGTGTTGAAATTTTTTTTTGCAATACCATGTCTTTTTTGCACTTTTGTAAATGCAGGGAAATTAAGTTATATTGAATATGGAAATGGAAGTGGATTGATCGAAATGGACTCCGATGGGCCATCCACACGGCAATGCAAAATTACAGGTGTGCAGGGGACTATTGATCCCTTTTTTAATTGGGATAAGTCACTAATAATACTCGATGAAATATCTTTCGTTTCAGTGCAGGATGTTATCGAGTGTCGGCGAGGTCGAGTTCAGGCTTCACATATTCCTGTCAGGGCAGGGTTTGTGGTCGACGTTAATTTGAAAAAGGGTATTTACCTTTCATACGATCTCGTTGGAGTGTCCCCCCCTGGTTACATAGCGCGCGTTGCTCAATTAAAGGGAACCCGACCGTTAGCGTCCTTTCGAGGCATGTACAGTGAAAGAAAGTCGATGGAAAGAATGCGTAGAGAGGCTTTGGCGTACGATCGGGATAGCCTAGGCAGGATATCCCCGGATGGACGTTATGTCTCTGCCGATGGTGATATGCAATGTGGCAAATTCAGTTACCCCGGCGTATGGGACTTAAAAACAAAGAAACTTGTCAAAGACCGAACAGACTGTGCACCATTGTTCGGTCTCCCGGCTCGCTAACGCCTTGGGCTATCAGTCGACATGCTTTGCCCAGACGGCTTGCGCATTCGTGAATTCGCGCAAGCCGAAATGCGACAGTTCGCGTCCGTATCCGCTTTTCTTCACGCCGCCCACCGGAATGCGCGCATTCGACGCCGAGAAGCCATTGATGAACACGCCACCTGTCTCCAGCCGGCGCGCGATACGCTGTGCTCGCGCGACATCAGCCGTCCACAACGCCCCTGCCAATCCGTAATCGCTGGTGTTTGCGAGCTGAATGGCATGCTCTGCATTGTCTGCCACGACGATTGCCGCAACAGGGCCGAATGTCTCCTCGTCAAAAGCGGCCATGCCTGGCAAGACATCGGTCAATACCGTGGGTTCATAAAAATTGCCTACCCCTGCTACTTGATTGCCGCCGAGCACGAGCGTGGCACCGGCGGCGATGCTGCGGTTCACTTGACTGTGCAATTCGTCGCGCAGGTCGTGTCGCGCCATTGGCCCCATTGCGTTTTCTGGGTCTAGCGGGTCGCCAACTTTCAATTGCTTCGCCGCCGCGACAAACTTGTGTGTGAAGGCTTCCGCGATCGGCTTTTCCAGGATAAAGCGCTTGGCGGCTAGGCAAACCTGGCCGGCATTTTGGTAACGCGCTTCAATGCCAGCCTGCACCGCCAAATCGATATTGGCATCCGCCAACACGATAAAGGCGTCGGAACCGCCAAGCTCCAGCAAGCTCTTTTTCAACGCACGTCCTGCCGCGGCGGCAACCGCGGCACCGGCGCGCATGCTGCCCGTCAACGTTACTGCTGCCACACGATCATCCTCGATGACGCGGGCAACGGTGTCGTTATCGGTATTGAGAAGCGCAAACACCCCCTTCGGAAACCCGGCTGCATCGTAGATATCCTGCAGCGCATACGCGGCACCCATCACGTTGGGCGCGTGCTTCAAGATGAAGCCATTGCCCGATAGCATGATCGGGGCCGACGCGCGGATCACCTGCCACAGCGGAAAATTCCACGGCATGACGGCGAGGATTGTGCCGATCGGTAGATACGACACGTGGACGCTATCGTCGCCATCGACCGTGACTGGCTCGTCGGCAATGATCGCCGGGCCATGCTCAGCAATCCAATCGATCGTCGCCGCGCATTTTTCCACTTCGGCGCGTGCCGCGTTGATCGTCTTGCCCATTTCCATTGTGATCAGCGCAGCCAAGGTATCGGCGCGAGAGCGCAAGATCGAAACAAGACGATGATAGGCTGCAACCCGCTCGCGCATGGGGGTTGCCCGCCAGAGCCGGGAGGCCGATGCGTTTTCGTCGAGGAGGCGTTCTACCTCATCGGCGTTTTGAAAAGGATAAGTCGCGATCAATTCGCCTGTGGCGGGATTCCGCGATGTCGCAACATTCGCGGTCGACGCTGTATCTGCGTTTGACATGGTGATTACCTCCAAGACGATGGGCAATAGCGCATGAAGCACCGCGCTTGACGTCACTGTAGGCAAGCGCCGCGCCGCGCGCTAGGCGTCTGCTGATCCTATGACTGCGAGTCATAGGCTGGGGGTTTGGGTATATACGTTACCAACGAGAGATCAGGCCGCCCCTCCGGTGTCAACGCGACGTACGTAAACGATACCCGTCCCAACGTAGGGTGCTGCAGGTGTTTGCTGCCTTCGGCGAAGCCCTTCACATCGGTGTCTTGCCACCAGGCTTGGAATTCGCCACTCTCCTCGGACAGTTCCGCAATGAGCAGATCGAAAGGTGTTTTGTCCGGCGCGAGTGCGCGGGCTGCGCGAAATGTAGAAATCATCCCTCGCGCCATTTGCTCCCAATCGCGGATCAACGTGCGATACGGCTGATACAGGAACAGCAGACGTAGCGTATTACGTTCGTGTGGCTGCAACGCGCCGTAATCGACGAAAAGGTCCGCAATGGCATCGTTCCAGGCCAGGATATCTAGCCGGGTATTGCGCACGTAGGCTGGAATGGGATTAATGGCACGGACCAGCCTCTCAAGGCCATCGGTGACGCCACCGCCGGAGACGATAGCCGGGGCGTCGCGTGTGGACAGCGCGAAGAGGTGCGATGACTCCACCTGATCGAGTTGGAGGACCTTTGCGATTCGTCGCAGCGTTTCGGCTGAAGGTTGAATGTCTCGCCCTTGCTCGAGCCAGGTGTACCAACTGACACTGACGCCTGCAAGCACGGCCACTTCCTCGCGTCGCAGCCCAGGCGTACGGCGTGATGTCTCTGGCAAGCCAAATGCTTTTGGCGATAAACGAGCACGTCGGCTCGAGAGGAAGGTACCCAACTCGCGACGTTGCTCTGGCGACGTTTTCTTGACCATGTGACGCTAGACGTGTATTGATTCGCAACAGCTACAGATCGGACGCGGCGGCAACGAGTGTCGCTTCGAGCGCGAGTGTCGCCCGTGACACGGACGAGTGGCGTTCAACCGTGTAATCAAGATTGCCGAGCGGCGGAAGGTCGGACGCTAATGCTATAAGGCCGTCAGGGATGACGTACCCGCAAAACGCCGCAATACCGATTCCTGCCGCGGTAGCCGCGCGTAGCGCCGCAACGCTGCTGCTCGTTACCGCGATGCGATAGGGGCGCCCGGCGTTTTCCAACGCTTCGAGCACACGCTGTCGTGATACGCTCGGTTCCGGGTGCAATGCAAGAGACAGTGTCGGTTCTCGCCCGGTGAAGGGCGACCCCGGTCCGGTACACCAGAGAAGCGGCTCGGAACGCACTACGCGCCCACGGCGACTTCCGGCAATCCGTTTGGCGAATACCAAATCGTGCTTGCCTTCGTCGAAAGCGTCAAAAAGCTCGCCTGACAATCCGGTCACAATGGCTAATGCGACTTCGGGATTGCGCTTCATGAATTGGGCGAGTGTGTCGGTCAGACGTGTCGAGGCGAAGTCTTCAGACAATCCCAACCGGACCGTCCCCGCCAATGGCGGACCGCAGACGGACATCACGGCTTCGTCCATCAATTCGAGAATGCGACTGGCGTACCGACGAAGTGCTTCGCCACTTTCGGTTAGCCTGACTTTGCGCGTGTCCCGCTCGAACAGCGCGCGATCCAATAGTTCTTCCAGTCGGCGAATATGCTGGCTTACGGTGGACTGTGAAAGATTGACGAGTTCCGATGCCGCGGTAAAGCTGCCTGTCTGGGCAACGACCAAGAAACTACGCAGCAACTCGGGCGGTAACGGACGCATCGCGATTTTCTTTCAAGAACATTTCTGGTACCGGAAGCGGCGGCGCTGCGGGCCTTCCGAAGCATATCGGAGTCTACTCTTATTCGCGCGCGATCTAACGATCTTGCCTCTAGGCGCATTCGATAACGTCATGAATCCGCTTGCAGAGATACCCTACAATGATCCTAACTCGTCCCGTTTCGCAGGAGAAACGCAATGGCTCAATGGAATCAAGCACGGCAGGCGCGTGATGCCCGGCTTGCCGCAGGTGCGCACGTGGCCCGAGGAAAGCGGGTCGCGGCGAAAGATGTCACCGCATTGCTGGAGGCCGTGCTGCGACCCGGCGACCGCGTATGCCTTGAAGGCGATAACCAGAAGCAAGCGGATTTACTCGCGACCGCGCTTGCGGGGGTAGACAACAAGAAGATCCATGACTTGCATATGGTGCAGTCCGGCATCGTGCTGCCCGAACATCTTGACGTGTTCGAACGCGGTATCGCAAAAAAACTGGACTTCGCGTACTCGGGACCGCAGTCACAGCGAATCGCGAAGTTGCTGTTTGGCGGACGCATCGAACTTGGTGCAGTGCATACCTACCTGGAGCTATTTGCACGCTACTTTATCGATCTGACGCCAAACGTCGCGCTCATCGCGGCGGTCAGCGCCGATGTCGACGGCAATCTGTACACCGGACCGAACACGGAAGATACGCCTACCGTGGTCGAAGCGACGGCATTCAAGGACGGCGTTGTCATTGCCCAGGTTGACCGGATAGTTGATAAGGTGCCCCGCGTCGACATCCCGGGCGATCGCGTGCATTTCGTCGTGGAGGCGGGCCACCCGTTTTTCGTCGAGCCCCTGTTTACGCGCGACCCTGGGGCAATTACCGAGACGCAAATCCTGACCGCGATGCTCGCGATCAAGGGCATCTATCAGCCATATGGCATCAAGCGGCTCAATCACGGCATCGGCTTCAACACGGCGGCGATCGAGCTTTTGCTGCCCACCTACGGAGAGCGGCTTGGCCTGAAAGGAAAAATATGCACGCAGTGGGCGCTCAACCCGCATCCCACGCTGATTCCCGCGATCGAATCCGGATGGGTCGAACAAGTCCACTGTTTCGGGTCGGAAGTCGGTATGGACGACTATATCCGTGCACGCTCCGATGTGTTCTTCACCGGGGCCGATGGTTCACTGCGATCCAACCGGGCGTTCTGTCAAACGGCCGGGCTGTATGCCTGTGACATGTTCATCGGCTCAACGCTGCAAATCGACTTGTCAGGTCATTCGTCTACCGTGACCGCTGAACGTATCGCGGGTTTCGGGGGCGCGCCGAATATGGGCAGTGATGCGCGAGGCCGGCGGCACCCAAGCGAGCCATGGCTGAAGGCAGGCGCCGAGGCCGATCCGAAGACCCCTGCCGCGCTGCGGCGTGGGCGCAAGCTGGTTGTGCAAATTGGCGAGACGTTCGGTGACAAAAACGTACCGATGTTCGTCGAAAAGCTCGATGCCTTGCGGCTCGCGGACAAGTTGTCATTGGACCTCGCGCCGGTGATGGTGTACGGCGACGATGTAACGCACGTCGTCACCGAGGAAGGCATTGCCAATCTGCTGTTATGTCGCGATGCGGATGAGCGCGAGCAGGCCATTCGTGGCGTTGCAGGCTACACCGAGGTGGGGCGAGGGCGTGACCGCCGGTTCGTCGAGCGATTGCGGGAGCGCGGGGTGATTCGGCGACCAGAGGATCTGGGGGTCGACCCTCTCGATGCGGATCGACGCCTTCTGGCCGCGCGCTCGGTGAAAGATCTGGTGCATTGGTCCGGTGGTTTATACGCGCCGCCATCGCGGTTTCGCAATTGGTAACGAGAGGTAGGCAATGGAACGGCTAAGTTATCGTTATACCGCGCGCGAGCGCGTGACGGGCGAATCGACATCAGCGCTGGTCGGCGTTGTGGCTTCCGGTAATCTCGAAGTGCTCGCCGAGCGTGTGCTCCCCGGCAGTGCCTGCGAAATCGAGATACAGACGGCGGCGATCGGCTTTGGAGAGGTGTGGCAGGCCGTTGTCGACGATTTCGTCGAGCGCCGGTCGCCGGGTGGGTTGCGATTGTCCATCAACGACGGAGGGGCACGCCCCGATACCGTCGCGCTACGTCTTGCTCAAGCTGTTCGCGCAATCGAACGAGGTGAACAATGAACGTTCGCGTAGATCAACCGATAGAGAATGCCAGCTGGTATGAAGCATCTGCCCGTCAACGCATTCATGGCCTGGTGGATGCGGGGAGTTTTGTCGAATTCGTCAGCCCGTCCGAGCGTGAATGGAGTCCGCACTTGCCACTCTTCGATCTGCCGCGTCAATTCGACGACGGCATGATCGTCGGGCGGGCAAGCCTGGACGGTCGTCCGGTGTTTGTCGCGGCGCAAGAAGGGCGATTCATGGGAGGGGCTGTCGGCGAAGTGCATGGTGCAAAGCTGACCGGTCTGCTACGTGCCGCCCGGGATGCGCGCACGGTGCCCGTCCTTATTTTGTTTGATACGGGCGGCGTGCGTTTGCAGGAAGCCAACGCAGGCGAGGTCGCCATTGCTGAAATCATGCGTGCGGTGGTCGACGCGCGGTTTGCCGGCGTGCCGGTGCTCGGCCTTATCGGAGGCCGCGCCGGATGCTACGGCGGCGGCGGACTGCTGGCGGCATGTTGTTCGGCACTGGCTGTTTCCGAGCAAGGGCGCATCAGTGTGTCGGGTCCGGAAGTCATCGAGACCAATCGTGGCGCTGATGAATTCGACTCAAAAGACCGCGCGCTTGTCTGGCGCACAATGGGGGGCAAGCATCGAAGACTCATCGGTGCTGTTGAACGTTTTGTCGACGATACCGTAACCGCATTTCGCGATGCCGCCCTGGCATTGCTTGCCGAGCACGCCCCATTCGAACTGGCGACACTTGAAGCGGAGCAGCGCCGACTGGACGAACGTATCGCCACTTTCGGCGCTTCCAAGGACGCCCGGGATGTGTGGCGTGCATTGGGTGCGACAGACAGCGAGGTCCAGGACATTCCGGCGATGCCTTGCGACACTTTTTCCACATTGGCGGAACGCTTACAGGAGACGCGACATGACGCTCGATGAGATTCTCAGCGCCCTGAATCATACGATCTCCGTGCGCGACGATGGGCTTCTTTCCGGGACGGCGACCATTGAAGGACAAACGGTCGATGTCATCGGCATGTCGAACCACCAGTTCATCGGCGTTGACGAAGCGCTATGGCTTTCGCAACGCGTGCTCGAGACAATTCGCCAGGGAGACGATACGCCGATCCTCGTCTTGATCGATAGCGCAAGTCAGCGGATGAGCAAGCGGGACGAGTTGCTCGGCTTGAACGAATGTCTATCTCACCTTGCAAAATGCCTGTTGCTTGCCAGTCTTCATGGTCATCAAACGGTAGGCCTGCTTTATGGACAGACGGCGGCCGGTGCCTTTATTGCTACCGCACTGGCGACGCGTGTGCTCGTTGCCTTACCGGGTGCCGAGCCTGCCGTGATGGATTTACCGTCCATGTCGCGCGTGACGAAATTGTCGATCGAGGCATTGCAGGAGAAGGCCAAATCGACGGCTGTGTTTGCGCCGGGGCTCGATAACTTGGCAAAAACAGGGGCGGTGGATGAAGTGCTCGACCCCGCGCAACCGTTGGCAAGACAACTTGCGCGATGGCTCGAAGCGCCTGCTGAGCGCGCCGACGGGCGCGGCCTTCTGGGGCAGTCGCGAGGCGGACGCCAGGCTGCCGCGCGGATTGCCGAACGCGTATATGCACTCGCGCATGACGCTATCTGACGCTGTCATCGCGCGGCATACGGTCGTGCGTGTTTCGCACGCTGCGTGGGAGGCGTGTCTTGCGACCCAGCCGGCGCTTGCGAACGAAGCTCTGATTCGAGACTGGGTGAAAGCGGGAAGACCGTTGATGGCGCGTCGTGCGAACGCATGCGATGCTGCAATAGGAGCGGGCGTCCCGCTCGGCCTGCCCCTGCCGCCTTCAGCAGGCAAGCGCCGAATCAGTGTAGTCGTCCCGCGGGATCGGATCGTGTCGGTCGCGGCACCGCCCACACTCGCCTCGTTGGTGGATGTTGCGCCTGATCACTGGCGTGCGACGATCCATGCACTCTGTGCGCTTTCCAGTCGACATCGGGTGGAATGCCGTGCGTTCGGCAGTCTTGCATGGCAAGGGCTGACGAGTCTGCCCTATCTGAGCGCGGCTTCCGATCTGGACCTTTTGTTCGATTTGCCGCAAGGAGACAACGTGACGCGCACGCTCGATACGCTACTATCCGACATCGCGCGCTGTGCTGCCGTTGCACCGATGAGAATCGACGGTGAGATCATTCGCGCGGATGGGGCCGGGGTAAATTGGCGAGAATTGCATGAGGCGAAGGGCGATGTCGTTGTGAAACGGGCGACAGACGTCGTGTTGTTACCGGCACGCGAATTTGTCGAGGTGAAGACATGATTGGCCTGAACGTCTGTGCGAACGATGAGGTCGCGAGCGATGCTGACGCCATCGCTTATACAGCGGCGCAATGCTTGCGACTTGAGATCGACACCTGGCCGAAGCCAGGGCTTGTCAGTTGGGTGGACACGGGTAGTCACGACGACATGGACGCGCAGACCTTTGCGTCCAGCACCGCCGCTATCGAACCCTATTTTTCCGAACTGGCGCGAGCAGGAGCGGCACAGTCCGGTATGTCGACGTTGCGTCGCATCGGCATACGGGCGGAGCACGCCATGCTTGCCGCGACGCGGGGCGTGAATACGCACCGCGGCGCGATCTTCGGTGTCGGCTTGCTCTGCGCGGCAGCGGGTCGTCGTGCTGCGGATGACGTGTTCGCGCACGCCCTTCCCATGCCGACATTAGGTGAGTGCGTTCGCCGTTATTGGGGAGAGGACATTCTCGGCGGTCCGCGCGCATCGAATAGCCATGGCGAAGTTGCCGGGCGGCGATACGGTGCCGGCGGGGCGCGTCAGGAAGCGGCAAATGGCTTCGAAAGCGTATACCGCGTCGGCGTCCCGGCGCTTCGCGAAGGCGCGTTGCTTTGTCCGGGGAACGCGGCTGCCGCCCGCGTGCATGCTTGCTTCGCCCTCATTGCCTCGGTCATCGACACGAATCTGCTGCATCGCGGCGGCGAGGCGGGTCTTGCCTTTGCCCAGCAGACTGCGCGGGCATTTCTCGACAGGGGCGGCGTTGGTGCATCCGATTGGTTGACGCATGCGTGCGCCGCGCATGACGCATTTGTCGCGCGCCGCCTGAGTCCCGGCGGTGCCGCGGATCTGCTTGCGATGAGTTTGTTCGCGGCCGCGTTTGACCAGGAGACACCGTCATGACCGTCGCGATCCTATGCTCTGGTCAAGGGCATCAGCATCCCGGGATGTTTGACTTTGTTGCCGACGAATCGCGGGCCGCGCCGCTATTTTCA
This sequence comes from Robbsia andropogonis, assembly GCF_000970345.1. GTDB lineage: Bacteria > Pseudomonadota > Gammaproteobacteria > Burkholderiales > Burkholderiaceae > Robbsia > Robbsia andropogonis. The sequence goes on from NZ_LAQU01000014.1 coordinate 131,832, forward strand.
CATGCCGCGCGCTTTCTGGGAGAGGACCCGCGTGATTGGGTACGCAATGCAAGTGCCGACGCCTTGCAGGGCAATCGCGCGGCGCAGTTGCTATGTACGCTGCATGCCATCATCGCGTTCGCGCGTATCGGCCCTGCGCTACCGGCGCGCATCATCGTTGCCGGCTATAGTGTGGGCGAGGTTGCCGCCTGGCATGTCGCGGGATGTCTTGGTGCCATCGATACGCTCGATCTCATCGTCGCACGCGCAGACGCAATGGATGCGGCGAGCCACGGTAACGAAGGCCTGTTGTTCGTACGGGGCTTGCATCGGGAAAGCCTTGATGCGCTCTGCGCCGAACACGATGCCGATATCGCCATCATCAATCCTGGGGACGCGTATGTCCTGGCCGGCGCAACCGACGCGTTGGCAACACTTGCCGGTTGCGCGCGCGAAGCAGGTGCGACGAGAGTCGTGACGGTGCCGGTACGCGTCGCATCTCATAGCCATCGGCTTGCCGCCGCCGTGCCTGTGTTTCGTGCGGCACTCGGCAAAGCAGCGATAGGGAGAGGCAAGGCGGGCACGCGGCTTTTCAGCGGTATCGACGGATCAGTCGTTCTTGATACGAACGACGGCCTGGACAAGCTTGCGCGCCAAATTGGCGAGCCCGTCGACTGGGCCGCCTGCATGGCTGCTTGCGTCGAAGCAGGTGCGACTGCTTTTCTTGAGCTAGGCCCTGGCCGTGCGTTGGCGGAGATCGCAGCTGGCGCCTATCCGTTGATTCCCGCGCGCAGTGTCGATGACTTCCGGTCGATGGAAGGCTTGTCGACTTGGCTTGCCCGCGTGTCACCTGCCTGAGGCGCTTCGCCGCAATCCCGAGGTGTGACCTGCATGGTGGTCACACCGATTGCTGCGTCGTCAAGCCGGGGTGACCTGATGCATTGCCGTGCTCTGCGATGTTTGGCAAGAAATGGCGCCAATGCAGACATTGATTGACGAAACTCTCCAACGCGTTAATGGCTTCTTGTCGGGTTTGATTTTCGAGCATCATGGTCTTGAAAAAGATGACGCGCTCCAATTTTGGGTCATAGCCAAAATGCGACTGCGCAGTCGCGAGGCCGAACAGATGAATTTGAAGAAGGTGGGCAAAAATGGTTTCCCGATTCGACACCGGTACATTGCCAATGGTCGCTTGAATTTGCACGACGGTTTGCGCATCGTCCTGGCCCTCCGCTTCCAGAGTGACTTCCAACGACTCGTCGAATTGAATCGTGCAACTGCCCGTTTTTGCCGCCTCTTTCAGATCCAATCGCGCTTCCAGACCTAAAGCAGCCAATAATTCAGCGAAGTTCATCTCGACCTCGTGCAGGCTGTGTTCATACACCGTTGGGTGGCCAGACATCACCGAGCGCATGGTGGGCGCGCGGCCGCAACGCAAGACACGACGTGTCTTCGCGCCATAGGTCGTAGGTGACCTGCTTGCCAAAGTGGTTCCCCTATTGCCTGAGAGGGACGCGCCTGCGGCGTGATTTCAGAGCGGAACGCACGGTGAGATGATCCGTGGCGTCACGTGTTACTCATTGCTTGCTTGAAGAGGTGATCGCAAAACGCCGTCGATGCGCCCAGTTTTCGAGACAGGGATGCGGCCGTGGCGAGCAAAAGTGCGTCGTAACGATTCTCGGCGCGGGCAGCTTCCATTCTGGCCACGGGTCCGGAAAGGGTCATCGCGGCCATGAATGCATTATTTTCGCCAAATATCGGGACAGCGAACGCTGCCGTATATTCATCGCGCTCACGCGATGTGAACCATGGCAACGGCCTTGGCAATGCCGCCGTGCTGTCCTGAGTCCAATGTCTGATTACCAGTGAGCCGCACGTATTGTCTAGCGGCAATGACGTGCCTGGCAGTCGCGTTTCCCTCAAACCCACCGGGGGTTCCACCCGAAATAAACAAAGCCGCTCGCCATTTTCAAGCACGTTGTAGGAGGCGCTTTCTCCGGTTTCCTGAGATAGGGCCAGCAAGGCCGGTTTGACCAGATTCGCCAGTTGGAAAGATGCTTCATACAAGTTTCCAAGATAAAGCAGTCGCGGACCAAGAGAATAATCGCCGGATTCCGAACGGATAACGTAGTTCATCCTTTCGAGAGAATTCATCAACCGATAGATCGTCGTACGGTGCATTGCCGCATGTTTCGCCAGGGCCGCAAGCGTCCACGTCTGGTGTGCGGGCGTAAAGCAATCCAATAACGCCAGCGCCTTCTCCACGGCTGCGACACCTTCGTTACTCATATTCGTTCCTTGAATGAAATCGTGTACAGGGTAATCGTGGGGTGTAGTGAATGCACATAAATCTTGCCCGACCATTTTTTCTGTCTTATATTTGTTCACATAATACACTGTACGTGTACATTGTACACACTCAAGGAGTGGGAAAGTGGCATTGTCGATCGAGGCCGGGCGCATCAAGCGAATCAAGCCATCGGCCAGCGTCGCGGCGAAGGCGCTGGCAAACGAACTCATTGCAGCCGGACACGATATCGTCGATTTCACCGCCGGCGAGCCGGACTTCGATACCCCAGCGCATATCACGGAGGCGGCCTACCACGCAGCGCAACGCGGCGAGACGCGCTATACCGCGACAAGCGGGACCGTTGCGCTTCGTGATGCGATCTGCGCGAAATTCTTGCGTGAAAACATGTTGCAATACGCGCGTAACGAGGTGCTTGTCGCTAATGGCGCGAAGCACGTCATTTTCAATGCGCTGACGGCAACCGTTGAAGAGGGGGATGAAGTAATCGTTCCTGCGCCGTATTGGGTTTCTTATCCGGACATCGTGCTGCTGAATGGCGGCACGCCTGTTATCGTGCCTTGCACGCAGGCGGATAATTTCAAGCTGACGCCGCACGCACTTGAAGCCGCGATCACGCCGAAGACAAAGTGGTTGATCCTGAACAGCCCGAATAATCCCACCGGCGCATTGTATTCCGCTGCGGAATTGCAATTGCTCGGGGCGGTTCTTGAGCGTCATCCGCATGTGTGGGTGATGACAGATGAAATTTACGAACATTTGACGTATGACGGCGCGACGTTCGTCAGCTTTGCCGCTGCGGTCCCGTCACTATGGAACCGTACGCTGACCATCAACGGCGTATCTAAAGCCTATGCGATGACCGGCTGGCGGATTGGATATGCCGGTGGTCCGCGCCCGCTGATTGCCGCCATGGACAAGCTAATGTCGCAAAGCACCGGTGGCGCCAGCGCGGTCAGTCAGGCGGCGGCGGTGGCTGCACTGACGGGTTCGCAGTCGTTCGTTGCCTCGTCGCTGGAGGCATTCACCGCGCGCCGCGATTTGATGGTGTCCTTGCTGAACGAAGTGGACGGCCTCGATTGTCTGACGCCGGGCGGCGCGTTTTACGTCTATCCGGCTTGCGGCGCCTGCATTGGCAAAATCACGCCGCACGGCAAGACCTTGCACACCGATAAAGAGGTGGCGATGTATTTGCTTGAGGCGGCTCAGGTCGCCGTGTTGGACGGCGGCGCCTACGGCCTTTCAGCCCATCTTCGCTTGTCGTTCGCTACATCGTCTGAGCGTATCCGCGAAGGCTGCAATCGTATCGCACTTGCGCTAGGTGCGTTGCATTGAACCGCATTGTGACTTTTTACGATCGGATTCGGCATGCCTCTCATGGCGTTGCGATTTTAAAAGGTGTCCCTATCGTTCGTCGCATTCCAACATTCGCTGATTAAGGGTTCGAGTATGAAATACAAGACAATTTTCAAGACGAGCTTCCTGACCGCTTGTCTGGTAAGCGCGAGTGCGATGCACCTGGCCCGCGCCGATCAGTTGCAAGACATCAAGACGAAAAAGACGCTGGTGTGTGGCGTATTGGGAGATAGCGTACCGCTCGGTTATCAGGACCCGGCCACGCGTAAGACCGTTGGTCTGGACGTCGATGTCTGCACGGACATTGCCAAGGACCTCGGCGTTTCGGTAGAGATTGTTCCCGTGTCTGTCGATGCGCGTATTCCTGCGCTCCAAACGGGGCGTGTAGACATCGTCGCGGCGGCGTTGGGTTACACCAAGGAGCGGGCGAAACAGATCGATTTCTCGTCGGCCTACTATCAGACGCCTATCACGGTTCTGGTCCAGAATAACAGTGGTATCGAAAAATTCGCTCAGTTCGCCGGCAAACAGGTGAGCGCGATTCGCGGCTCGACACCGGAGCTGTATGCGCGTCAACAGCTCATCGGTGCCAACGTAGTGACGTTTGACGATGCACCGTCTGCTTTCATGGCGCTGATGCAGAACAAGGCGCAGGGTATGGCGATGTCCGAACCTGCAGCGGTCCGCTTCCGCAATCGCTCGAAGGGTAAAACACACTTCCTGGAAGAAACCTTGCATTACGAGCCAGAATGCATTGGCGTGAAGAAGGGCGAGACGGCATTGCTGGATGCGGTCAACAAGACGCTGGATAAAATGGAGCGGAATGGCCGTATGCAGGCTATTTGGGATAAATGGTATGGCCCGTCGACGGAGTACAACATGGTGCGTGCCAAAAAAGTGACACCGATAGCTGACTTCCAGTAACCGTTTTTCAGGTCATGCCATTTGACGAGTGCAGCCATGTTTTCTTCGCTACCGGATTTGCTCACGGGTAACTTTCGGCTTCAATTCCTGCACGGTTTGCTGGTGTCGGTCGAGCTCTTCGGTATCGCGTGGGTGTCTGCCATGGTGCTCGGTATTCTGCTTACCGTTATTCGTGCCGCAAGTACTTTGGCGGGGGCGACGCTCGTCAAGGTGTTTGTCAGCTATCACCGGTCCGTTCCGGCTATTGTGCAATTGCTGGTGTGGTACTTCGGCATTCCACAGGTATTGCCGGACAGTTGGCAAGGCTACGTCAACGCGCACAATGCGCAGTTCCTGTTCGCATCCATTGGCTTGGCGCTGAACGCCTCGGCCTATATTTCCGAAGACCTGCGCACCGGCTTTCGCACATTACCGCATACCCAGCAGGAAGCGGCACGTGCACTCGGGCTTTCGTATCTGCAGACCATGCGTCTCATATTGATTCCGCAAGCGGTGCGCGCCGCGCTCCCTGCCTTGATCGGGCAGACGTTGAGCTTGTTCAAGGCGACGGCATTGACGATGGCCATCGGCGTGGGGGAATTGATGTATGTTACGCGGCAGATTGAAGGCGAGACCTATGCAACCTTTGGTTGCTATCTCATTGCCACCTTTGTATACCTGGCGGGAACATCGATGATCGCGGCATCCGGCGGCATATTGCAGCGTAGCTTGCAAAAGTCGACGCAAAGGTGAGTGCGATGCTAGACATACTGCATAACTACGGCCTGCTGCTGCTGATTGGTCAATACCCCCACGGGCCGTTGGGCGGTATCGCGGCCACGTTACTCATGGCGAGCGCGGCATTGTTGATCGCTTTCCCGGTGGCGATCCTGGTCGCGCTCGCACGCCAGTCTCCTTATTCCGTGATCCGCCGGGTTGCGAGCGCCTATGTGTTTTGCGTACGCGGCATTCCGGTCATGCTGATCATCTTCTGGGCCTATTTCGTCTTGCCGTTGTTGACCGGCGTCCGCGTTCCCGGGGCCGTCACGGTTGTTTTGGCATTGGTGGTCTATGAAGGCGCGTATCTTGCAGAAGCAATTCGCGGCGCCATAGGCGCCTTGCCGAAGGGACAGGGAGAGGCATCGCGCGCGCTGGGTCTCGGCTATTGGCGCACGCAGTGGTTGATCATCCTGCCGCAGGCATTGGTCAATGCCATTCCCAGTATCTTGAATCAATTCGTGCTGATCGTGAAGAACACGGCGCTGGCCTATTTGATTGGTACGCAGGAGGTGACTTTTTCGGCCAATGCGATCAATGCCGATTTGCTGACCGAGCCGTTTCAGGTGTATGCGGTTCTGGCGGCAGTCTATTACGTGATCTGCTTCTCCTTGACGCGAGCGGCAACTGCCTTGGAAAAAAACATTTTGAAACGGCGCGCCGGTACCGCCGCGCTCTCGGGATAAATAATGACTGCAGTAACGAATGGACTTGATGCAATCGTTCGGAATGTCGAACGTGTATCCGCCGAACTGGTGGCACGTGCCAGCCAGTTCCAGGCCGCGATCCTGGCGGATGTCGCCGGACGGCGCGGCACGTTGTACGGTCGTGTGAAGCCGATGTCGCCGCATATGAAAGTTGCAGGGCCAGCCATTACCGTTGAGGTCCGTCCTGGGGACAACCTTGCCATTCACGCGGCGCTCGCCATTGCGCAGCGGGGTGACGTTATTATCGTCGATGGCAAAGGCGACCTGGGCTGTGCACTGATCGGCGAGATCATGTCGACACAGGCTGTGGCAACCGGCGTGGCGGGTTTTGTCATCGATGCGGCGGTGCGAGACTCCCAGGAACTGGCTGGCGGATCTTTTCCGATTTTCTGCGCAGGGTTGAATCCTTGTGGCCCGACGAAGAGCGTTGCCGGACGCGTCAACCAGCCGATTTCCATCGCAGGCGCTTCCGTCCATGCGGGAGATCTGGTCGTAGGTGATTCGGACGGTGTCGTGGTGATTCCGCGCTCCGATGTTGTTCATATTCTCGAACTCGCGGAACATAAAGTGGCTGCGGAAACAGCGAGGATTGCCGCGATTCGCGCAGGCGATGTGCGCGCCGCATGGCTGCCGGATGCGCTGCGTGCCGTTGGAATGATTGGAAAAGACGAACTGCTTTGATTCGATCGATACCCTGCGTTCGACAAGGATTCGCATAGTGAAAAACGTCAACACACCGCATTTGCCGATTCGCGCCGAGTGGCTGGCATTACGGGATGAGGCGGTGATCGATCCCGATCTCCCGATTGTCGATGCGCATCATCATTTATGGGATCGCGCCGGGAATCGCTATCTCGCCGACGAGATGCTGTCCGATACGGAATCGGGGCACAGGATCATTGCCACCGTGTACGTGCAATGCCGTTCGATGCTGCGCGCAGATGGTCCGGATGCGATGAAGCCGGTTGGTGAGGTCGAGTTCGCGAATGGCGTTGCGGCGATGACGCGAAGTGGCCTCTATGGGCACACGCGCTTATGCGACGCGATAGTTGGCGGCGCGGATCTGACGTTGGCGGGGCTTGATGCCACCACGGCCGACGGCCGCTTGCAAAGGGTGCTGGAAACGATGCTGGCCGTGTCGGGGGGGCGGTTGCGCGGCATCCGCAATCCTGTTGCTTGGCATGGCGACAGCGCGGTTCGTTCGAGCCCGGCCACGCCGCCACGCGACTTGATGCAGCACCCGGCATTTGTGCGCGGTGTGCAAACGTTGGCGCGTCATGACTTGTCGCTTGATGTGTGGGCCTACCATACGCAACTTGATGAGGTCTATGCGTTGGCGCGACAGGCATCGGATGTCAAGGTGATCATTGATCATTTCGGCGGCCCGGTAGGCGTGGGTCCTTATATGAATCAACGCGCCAACGTTCTGACCGCTTGGCGTGACAGTTTGTCGAAACTTGCCCGCTTGCCCAACACATGCCTCAAACTTGGTGGTGCGGGCATGCCGGTTTTCGGATTCAACTTCGCACAGGGTGCCCTGCCGCCGTCTTCCGAGGACCTGGCGAATGCGTGGCGCCCTTACTTTCGGACAGCACTTGAATTATTCGGTGCGGAGCGTTGCTTGTTTGAAAGCAATTTTCCCGTGGACAAAGGCATGTTCAGTTACAAAACACTGTGGAATGCTTTCAAGCGGCTCGCGACGGAGGCCAGCCGGGACGAGCGGACGGCGCTCTTTAGCGGCACGGCGAAACGACTGTATCGGCTCGACACCGTTGCTGCTTCGATGGAGGATGAGACCAATTGATGCGCTTCGCGAGCATCGAGGAAGAGGCCCGAGCCCCTCGCGAACGCAATGTCATCAGCGTAAAAGCAGAAGGAGGAACGCGCCTGGGCGGAAAATCGACAGATATACGCCGATTAGTGCGTTGTATGGCTCGTACAACTGGCCGTTTTCTCCTAAAGTCCCTTATTTCGCCAAAAATTTGGACTTCGTCGCCTTTTCCAGTGATATCTCGATAAGATTGTGTGCTTGCAAGCAAGCGGAACGCGTATATCGCGGCGCCTGCCTTTGTTTTTTCTTGCACGCTATCGAGCTGCTCATCCCAGCGTTTGCGGATTCCAGAATGTGAAGATCGTCATGACCGGGGAGGCGGCCAGCCACCAGCAAGAAATTGCCGCTGCGCTGGATACGCCCGCCGAGTTCATTGCGTTACCTACCGCCGCTGCCCACGATGCCCGCTATGACAGTCAAATAGGTGGTGCCGACGTGTTGGTTGCGATGCGTTTCCAACGTGCACCTGGCGCGGCGCCCGATGTCCCCCTGCTGCATGTACCCGGGGCGGGACTCGATCGTATTGTTTTCGATGCGTTGCGAGCTGGAACCGTTGTGTGTAATGCGTTTGAGCACGAAATCCCGATTGCCGAATATACGTTGCTGGCCATGCTGCAGCACGAGATTCAACTCGACGCCATCCGTGCCGCGTTCGATAACGCGCGTTGGTCCGACAGTTACCGCGCGCGGGTGCCGCATGGTGAGCTCTACCGTAAGACGCTCGGTATTATCGGTTTCGGACGCATCGGGCAGGCTATCGCAACGCGGGCACGTGCGTTCGGGATGAAGGTGGTGGCCTTGAGCAGCCGCACAGGCAGCGGTGCGACTGCGCTGCCCGCTGATCGCTTGATGCCACGTGATGACGTGACGGCGCTCTATCAGATGTCGGACTATCTGGTGATCGCGTGTCCGCTGGATGATGCCACGCGGGGCATGATTGATCGGAACGCGTTTGCGCAAATGAAACAGGGGGCGGTGCTTATCAATGTATCGCGGGCAATGATCGTTGACGAAGATGCCCTTTACGAGGCACTAGTGTCACATCACCTTGGTGCGGCCTTTCTTGACGTCTGGTATCAGTATCCGGTAGGCACCGACGATATCGTGCCGCCGTCCAGGCATCGGTTCGATACATTGCCGAATGCGATATGCACACCGCATTCGGCAGCCTGGACTGAAGGTCTTTTCGTACGCCGTTACGGTTTTATCGGTGAGAATATCAATCGGCTTGCGCGCGGCGAACCGCTGCTGAACGTGGTGCATGGAGATGCAGCCGCCCTGCAGGGTGTGATGCGCGCCCGGGCAGGTAAGGAGGGCTAGCGGACGTTTCTGCCGGCGCTTACTCAAAGATAGCTGCAGATGTAGTCCAGGGTTTCGCTTACCTCGATATCGAATCGGCTATTGCCTGGTACGGAAAAAGATTGCCCTTCGCCGTATGTATTCCACTCGTCGCTACCGGCCAGGCGAATGCGACAACGGCCTGCTTGTACTTCCATCAATTCGGGCGCCTCGGTTCCGAAGTTCAAGGTGGCTGGCAGGATGACGCCCAACGTTTTTCTTGAACCATCGGGGAAAATTACCGTGTGCGACACACACTTTCCCTCGAAATACACATTAGCCCGCTTCACAACGCGGACGTTCTCGAATTCTGCATTTGTCGCCATGACATCAGGTCCTAAACGGGTAGAGGATAAGATTTTAAAAGGCCGAGGTTCGCCAGCATCGCAAAATAACATGAAGACGCGGTCAATGGGAAATGCCGACGTGACGGGTGTCCGTCATGAATTGTTCAATCAGCTTGTTCGTGCACGATTGCTGCATGTTGGGCAGACGGATAATGCGTACGCATGCCGGGACGGAATGTTGTCCGCGATAGATAGAAGTGAACACATGTCTGTGTGGGCCATCGGGTGCGGTCGAAACCGCTGTCATCGCATTCAGATCTTCCTGTTCGACATCGAAGATTCATTGTGCTTAGGAGGGAGAGATTGCACGATCGTAATGCGTTGTCTCCACGACTGCCAGGCGCAGGATATGGGCTGGCTTAATCTGGACCACTGCTTGCCCTACACCATTGGATAAGTCGGTCGAGTTTGACTCGACGATCTTGACGGCGATCCCGTGCTGTGCGAATTGATTCTGAATGGCATCTTCCAAGGTGTGGATGTAAGCCATGCCCGATGATTGCGCGAACAGGTTTGCGTAAACCTCATTGTTTACCACGACCACCACGCGTTGCATTGGCCTGACTGTCCTGGGCAATTGTGTGGTCTGTGATATCAACGTGTGTCCGCGGGATACAACATGCTGGTATTGCCGGGAGTATGTTGCCGCGATGGGTAGACGCGCGGATGGCACGGTTCTTGAGGTCGCGATGTAATACATGACTGCCAGGGGCGGTCTCCCGAACGCAGACTGTTCTGATGCGCACTTTATCCGTGTGTTTCAATAAGGCAATCGATCAGCGCTGGCTGTGATTGCTGAGGCGATAGGCAACCTTTGCCACAATCGATCGCGGGAGAAATTTCACCGCGATAGCGGATAGTCGGTTAAGACCGCCAACGACAATGCTTGGTTTCCCTGCAAATAGTGCTTTGATCCCTTCTTCCGCGACGGTTGCTGCCGGTAGCATCCCCCGGCGAAGCGCGGCGCCAGGGTGAAAATTTGCAACGTTGAAAAATTCGGTTTGCATCAACCCTGGTGACACCACGGTAATCCCCACCGTGGGCGCGAGTTCGACGTGCAGCGCTTCGCCGAACGACAGCACGAAACTCTTTGCCGCACCGTAGGCCGCCAATAACGGGTCTGGCTGGTATGCTGCCAGACTGCCGACCAGTAAGATATGTCCACCATTGCGCGAAACCATGTCGCGAGCGAAGACGTGAGTCAGTTCAACAAGACTGATAATATCGAGTTCGAGCATTTGCCGGATGCGCACCGGGTCCTGATCCACGAAACGACCGGCAAGCCCGAATGCGGCATTGTTTATCAGGATATCGGGGGTAAGCCCGCGATCGGCGAGCCATTGTCGCAATGCCGCCGCACTGCCCGTGACACCAAGGTCCAATGAATGCAAATGGATATCAATATCGTGTAGCTGTCGCAGTTCATCGGCCAGTTGCTGCATTGGCTCTTCTCGACGTGCCACCAGAACAAGATCGATATCACGCCGCGCCAGCGCGCGTGCAAACTCCGCACCCAGGCCACTTGATGCCCCCGTCACCAATGCTAACCGTTTTGACATTGCGCATCTCATCGTAGTCACTGTGTAATCCTATACTAATCGATTGTCAGCAAGGTGATATGCGACAGCCCCCGGTCGGCCACACGCCCTCCACGCTATGATGTAGTGCGGTGAGGCTGTAATTACCCTAAAATGGCGTCGCCCAGCCGGTACTACGATTCCGCAAAAAAGGAACCCGACCGATGTTTGAACGTATGTCCGATGCAGCGCTGCGTCGCATGGCTTCCTTCGTGGCTTTGGGGGTTGCCGTGGGCTTGATCGTGATAAAGGTCTGGGCGTGGCGCGAGACGGGGTCGATTTCATTATTAACGTCGGCCGCCGATGGCTTTGTCGACGTCATTGCCTCTTCGGCGACGTTCATTGGGGTCCGTTACGCCGCGCAGCCCGTTGACCGTGGACATCGGTATGGTCATGGTAAGGCAGAGGCAGTTGCCGCGTTTGTTCAAGCGATGTTGCTGGCAGCCGCCTCCATCGGTCTCGCGATCGAGTCCGCCGGACGCATCGTTTTTCCGGAACCACTGAACCAGACCGGTTTGGGGATAGGCGTCATCGTGGTGAGCGCCGTCGTTGCCGTGGGGCTGGTGGGAATGCAAACGCTTGTCGTTCATCGAACGGGTTCGACCGCGATTGCCGCCGACCGCGCGCACTATGTGACGGATGTGGCCGTGAACGGGGCGGTGTTGATCGCTTTGCTGTTGCAGCACTATCTGGGATGGAATCGCGCCGATGCGATTGGCGCCTTCGCGATTTCGCTGTATATGCTCTGGAGTGCGCGTGGTATGGCGTCAGACGCGTTGGTGCAACTGCTGGATCGCGAGCTCGACGCAGTTGAACGTGTGCGCATAGAAGAGACCGTGCGCGCATGCGCAGGCGTGAGTGCGGTACATGATCTTCGGACGCGCCATGGTGGCGATCGTGTGTTCGTCGATTTCCATCTCGAGGTTGATGGCGCGCTGACCGTACGCGAAGGGCATGATATCTGCGATGACGCCGAAAAGGCGGTGCAAAGCCTATACCCCGCTGCCGATGTGACAGCGCATCTCGAACCAGCGGGTATCGAGGATGAGCGCCTCGATGACCTCGTGAAATAGATTCGGCGGCCGCCGAGTGGATTGCGCAATCGCGGCGCGCCATACGGAACGATCAAGTCACGCGGATCAATCTCGTCGTAAGCGCTACGGAAGACGCTGCTTATCGTGTGTCGATGGTACATCTGGTCGCGATCTCAGTGCGCGACGAAGCGTGCGCTGCGCCGGTCTCTCGAATCCGATGAAAACCAGGTGCGCCAGACTGAAGACAACCGCTAGATAGATGACGAGGAAGGCCGGATTGTGCGCGATGGTCGCGCTATCCAAACCGCATAGATGTAACAGGAGTACGGTCGTCAACTGGATGGGGAAATGAATCAGGTAGCTTGCGTACGTCGTGTCGCCAAGCGACATGATCACTCCTGCGCTTCGCCTTGGAATATACGGTTCGATAACGAGCAGCAGGAAGATCGAGACCGGTGCGCCAACGGTGGCAACGAGATACTTGGTCGCGCCAAACGTGCTGCAAAATGCGATCAACGCAAGGTAGATCAGCATGCATATCGTGATCCATTCCTTGCGTCGCCGGGCTATCAGGCCGCGCATCCGTTGAACCAGCAGATGCACCGCGCCGCCCAGGAAAAAGTAAAAGGCGCAGAAAAACACATTCGACTCGGGACCTTTTACCCGATGAAGCACCATGACGATACTCACGGCAGCCGATATCACGATCAGAAACAGGGTGCCGGTCATTTCAATGCGCAGATAGCGCGCCGCCAGGAAAAAGACCAGATAGATGACCAGTTCGGTGGAGACGCTCCAGACAGGGCCATTGAACGAATCGGTGTAGGGTGTGAGCCATCCTGAAGCAAAGATGACATTGACGAAGAAATCGTAGAGGGAGTTGTACGCGTATACGAAATAATGGCTTTCTTCGTGGAAGTAAACGTACTGTAAAGCTGCCACAATAAGCAGCGTGACAATATGTAGCGGATAGAGTCGCGAGAAGCGTCGAATGATGAAAGCGCGGCCGGATACTTCCCGCGTCGACACCTTTGTCAGGTATTGGCTGTAAAAAACGAATCCCGAAATTGTCCAGAAGAAATTAACACCCAACCAGCCAAAATCATATAGAGGACGCAACAAGTGCGAGAATGGCTCTTCGCTTGGCGTAGCCATGATCTCGTCTGACGGCAGCACGAAATAGAAGTGCTGGTAGTGCCATATCAGGACCGCGAATGCGGATAGAAATCGCAGGATCTCTATGCCGACCAATTTCTGCTTCATAGTCAGGTCGCTCTAGGACGTCGGGTAAACCGCGCAACGGAAATGACACCCTCTAATCACACTTGGCAAACGTGTGAATTCACCGATAGCGGCATCCGCCTTGGCAATAGACGCGAAACCGTAAGAAAGGCCGGACCACGCGAAAGTCAGGTCTTTCTTCTATTCCCTACAACAACCTTGCGCGATTGAATGCTTGGGTAAAAACAATGGACGCGATCAAGCTCGCCATTTTTTCAGGAATTTCAATCCACGACGCACTACTGCCGAATACAGTTCCGCACGTTTTAGCGCGGGATCGATGTGGCGTTCGTAAGGTTGGATCGTAATGGGGAAAAACGGAGACAACTTTTCCTGAACGCGTTGTGGCGAAATGTGCGTGTTGCTCTGGACCACAGCAAACATGCCATTGCTATCCGCGGCGAAGTGGTGTCCACCATCCCATTCTTCCATCTTGTCGGCAAACCATACGCTCTCGTCGGCATGCAAAGCACGCTGTCCCGGCATAGGAGTCGTGTGATATTGGTCCAACAGGCCTTCTCGCTCAGCATTCAACCAATACAACGTGTACTCCGTCCAATCCACCGCATAGTTGGCAAGCAGTACGCGACGCCAGTCGGTGCCATGTATCGCTTCCAGGCGTGCCTGCATTTTGAGGCAAAGCGTCCTCGATAAAATGGTAGGCGTCCACCAGACGCCGGTACGATCGAGGTGCGGATCGACGTCGAGCAGCTTCGCTGACGCTTCCCAATAGTACGGTTCCACGTTGCGCGGCTGCAAATGGGTCAATGCCTTGCCGTCGATGATCAATGCATCGATGTCGAAATGATGGGTGGCAAAGCAGTCCGGATCAAAGACAACGAAGTATTCCGTTTCGATCAATGCCGATGCGTATAGCTTGATAATCTGCTGGCGATGCCAGTTCCGGATTTGATGGCGTTGGGAGAATTCGCTGAAGATCTGCATGTGCAGCGATTCATCAACCACTTCGATCGGAAAATCCGACCATGCTTTTGCATAGCCTTTGACCTCTTCGACCTCTTCATGGGGCACGACCAACACGAAACGATGAAACGTTCCCGGCGCCGCAAAATGGCGCAATGACGAAAACAGAATATCGCAGCGACCGATATTGTCCGCGTAGTGTCTACCACGGGTCTTGATTGGCAAAATTGCGCTGATCTGAGGCATGTTGCATCAACCCTGGTTCGACACGTTAGAAGAAGCGATATACGAAGTTCGGAATGTAGCCACGACGATGCGTTAGCGCTACGCCAATCAGCCGGCCTCCTGAATCCTGGATCTGTTCCTTCAGGCTCAATATCACTGGCTTGCGAGTGTACTCGGCGCGCAGAACCAGGACGGACGCGTCTGCAAGCGAGGCATTTTCAATACCGCTGAAGGACTGATTCGCCGGTGGTGCGTGCACGATGATGTAGTCGTAGGTGTGACGCAGAGAATCGAATAGCGCCCGGGTCTTTTCCCACGAGGATGGGAAGTCACCGTCATTCGGTCGTGCAACGACAATATTGTGTCGATCCACCTGCGCAATGGCCATGCCGTTGGTATCTACATTCGGCGGGGGCACGTACGCTTGGTCGGGGCCGTTCTGGTGCAGGGGCGTATTGCCTTGCAAGTCGCTTTCGGCCCACGTCAACAATCCTTGCGCACTCGGTTTGCCATACAGCGGGGCCTCCGCGCTGGAGGCCAGATCGAGAATCAGGATCGGTTTCGTGGAGCGAGGCTCGAGTTCAATCGCAAGACCACGGATGACGGACAGCAAGCCGTCGGTGGGCCCGAACGACAATGCCATGATGATTTTCGTCGGATTGTCGGTGCTGCCGTTGATGGCGGCAATCATGCGACCATACGCTTTGAGTAACGGCCTGAATGTCGTGTCATGACGATCGGCGGCGCTATTCCTGCCGACCTGAACCTGGGCATTCAGAACGGGTAGTGCCAAAGCGCGTTCGACTTGCTCAGGACTCAGGAACGTTTCCCGGAGGCTGGCCGCAATCAGCACGGCGAGCGCTGACAGCGCCAGCCCGGCAAGGATGCTCGCGCCGATGATCAGGCCGCGCGACACGCTGCGTTGCGACGGAGGGAACGGCGCTTGTACAACCCGTACGTTTGTACTGTTTACCTGACTGACCTGGCCTTGTTGGGCAGCCGCCATTTCCGCTTGTCGTGCGCGATCCTTGTAGCTGTCCGATAAAATGTCGCGGTTAGCCTGAAGCTGGCGGATCTGACTTGACACATCGCTTAACTGCTGCAAACGTGCTCGCGCGCCTTTGATCTGCTCCTGCAACTCCTGTCCAAGCGCGGTCTCCCCGGCGATGCTGGAGCTGAGGGCCGATAGACGTGCCTGAACCGTGTCATAGTAGGTGTTGTGACCAAAGCGCGTCGAGTTCGGCAGTTGTGACTTTTGCTTGGCCATGCTGGCGCGCGTGTCTGCAATCTGCTGGTCGAGTTGCGCGACAAAAGGCGATGTTGACATGTAGCGCGACGCCAGATCGGCCCGTCGCGTTTCCAATTGCATCAACGAGACCTGCATCGTCGCCATCGCGCGCGATGCCTCGGTATCGTCGGTAAAGATGGGTATCGTCTCTTTGACGTTTTGCGAGGTAGCGAGCAGCGATTTAAGCTCGGCACGGTCTTGCGCTAATTTCGAGTCGTTATCAAGTTTTCTGGAAACGAGATTACTTTCAAGTTGAACGGCGCGCGTGATTTGATCATCAATATTTACAATGCCGTATTTTTCTGAAAAGTAAGGAGGTCGGCATTGGCATTTTTTAATGCATTCCCGGCTTGATCCCTTTGTTCATTGAGAAGACCGACTCGGCCGGAGGTAAATATTGCCGCTCGGCGTTTAAAATATTGATCTAGGAGACGCGAGAGCGTATTCGCCGCGACATTCGGATCGGCATCGGAATACGACAATTTGATCGTGTTGGCGAGGTCATTTTGTTCGATGTGAAACCGGCTCTCGAAATGTTGCAGCTGCTTGTTGATCTCGGCTTCGGTTGCGGATGGCCCCAGCTTGGCGACAATCACGTCGCGATGAAGTTCTGGGCTGCCCAGAATCTGGGCTTCGACGCTATTTAGCTGCCCTACGGCAGGTTGAATCGGCACATTGCCATTCGGGCTGTTCGATTGATCGTAATAGCCGGCAAGAAGTACGAGCAATGTTGCCTGTGCTCGATAAGGCATGGGAACGGCTAGCGCGACGATTACCCCGATCGTCACGATACCCATAAAAACGGTGGCTGCAATCTTCCGGTAATAGAAGAAAGTATTGAAATAGTCGCGGATAGACACTTCGACGTCAGCAGCCTTGCGATCGGGCCTTGTTCTAGTCGTAATAGCCATACCTGTTCTTTTTTAGGCCAACATTTGAGATCCCAGCCGCATATAATACGTGCGAAAAGATATAAATGGTCATGGTAGACTGAGTTTCCTAAAATTTAGCGTTGGGCCCACGGTGCCGCGGCAAGTTTTCAACCATGCCGGACACTTTTCAGGAGTGGGAACCATTGCTCTTTGCCTCGCGCATGATGAAAACATTCCGTCCGCTGGTTCCTGTCTTCGCTTTGGTGATGACGGCACTGAGTGCGTGTTCGCACACGTGGGTACACTCGGAGTACCAGCAGCCGCAAGGGTTCGCGACATGGTCGGATGCGCCGGCGACTGCCTATCAGATCCAGCCTGGCGACGAACTGGCGATCAACTTGCCTTTCAATTCCGAATTGAATTACCGCGGACCGGTTGCACCGGACGGGACATTGGCCATGCCGTTCGCGGGCACGATCCACGCTGGCGGATTAACAACGGCGCAGCTCGCGGACAATATCAATAAAGCGCTTATGACCGCCGGTGTTACGGCAAATGCGCACGCTTCCGTGGGAATCGCGCAAACGGCCGCGAGGGTCTATGTCGGCGGACAGGTGAAGCAACCGGGGCAGATCACGCTGGAGGCGGGTATGAGCGTGATGCAGGCGATCATGGCGGCGCAAGGATTGCTGGATACGGCGCGGACGCACGAAGTGGTCGTGATTCGTCGGAGCCCGGATGGCCGGCCGATGATGCGCACAGTCGACCTGGATGCGCTGACGCATCGTGGTGATCCGAGGCAGGATATCGTATTGCGGCCAACCGACACGATTTTTGTGCCGAAGTCATCCATTGCCGAGGTTGATCAATGGGTCGACCAGAATCTGAACCAGGCAATCCCCTTTACAAAGGGTTTCAGTTACTCGATTACAAACAACCCTGGCGTGGTCCGATGATTCCGGCGGCAGTCGCGCGCTAGGCATCCATGGCGAGCAGGGTGCGAGAGACCGGACGTCTTCTTTCATAGGTAGCGTGATGCTTTCGCGGAAGACGTCGCGCTTCCGTCGTCAGGCAGGGACATTAAACGAGATGGAAATCGCTTCATCGACGGAAGGCCATGCCGCCGTTTTCTCGGTCGCGCCCGTCAGAACCAAGGTCAAATGGTGGCTGATCGCGTTATTGCCCATGTTCGGCCAGACGTTCCATTACATCAATGCGCTGTATCCGCTGTGGGCGTTATCCAAGGCATTTCCCGTGCTGTCCCTGCCATTGGTGCTGCTGTTGCGTGGCCATGTTCGTCTTCCGGTGACACGGCAGATCCTGATCAGTTTGGCGTGGCTGGTATTGTTTCCCAGCTTTGCCGCGATTTTCTATTTCAACGAAAGTTTTTTCACCAGCATCACCGCGCAGGTGAAACTGCTGCCCGTCTTATATTTCTTTTCCTTTGCCGCCGTGCTGTTCTTACTGAAGCCGACGCTGGCCGAGGTGGAAAAGGGGTTTTTGACGTGCGGCGTCATCGTAGTGGGCGCATTGATCGCAATGTACCTGTTCGTGCCAAACAGTTGGTACAACACGAAGTACGTCCTTGGGCAATCGGACTTCTTTTCCGCTGACAGTCGCGGGCACCGGATTCGAATGTCGATGTACTTCCCGATGGTATTGTTTTCTTTTGCTACAGGCGAGCCTATTTCGAACGCAGCATGCGCTATCTGCTCGGTGCTGCCGTTGTATTTGCCGTCGCGTTACTGATTGTCAAGGCACGCTCGGGCATCATTGCCATCTCCGCGGTGATTCTCTTCAATACTTTCCGGTGGTCCAAGGTGCCGGCACGTATTGGCCTGGTCCTCTGTGCCCCCATAGTGCTGGTCGGCATGTTCTCGACCGGCTATCTTGCGACGGCTTTTAGTACCGACGCCAACAGTGGCTTCGATACGCGTCGCATCACGATCGATCTCGCCAGTCAGTTCCTTGGCGGGGATCCGATAAGGTGGATTTTCGGCGTTGGCACGATCAGTCCGACCAGCTCGGAAACCCTGATCGACTATTTCCACCATTTTTTCTTTCTTGCCGACATCACGTGGCTTGGTATCGTTTTCGAATATGGGCTCATTGGCGCATTTATCATCTTACTTTTCCAGGTTCGCGGTTTGCTGCTCTATCGGCAATTGCAGGCGAAAGTCGAAGATGATTTCCTTGGAGCGCTATGCGACTACCTGATTTATATTCTATTCATCTCATTTTTTTACCCGCCTACCTTGGTGCCGGGCGAGACCGCCGTCATTCTTGCTATTTTTGTCTACATATGGCGCGTCGGCGAGCTGGGAACATTAGAAGCAAGAACAAGCCCGACCAGGGGAGCCGATCAAAAGAATGTCGGGAGCGTTCATGCGCGGCTTGAAGCGTCGTAGATGTGCGACGGTAGGCATAAAAGTAGTGCTGTCGATTCTGGCCGGGTGCTCCGGTGGTTCCTCTTCACGGATCTCGGCCGCGGCGGCGACAGCGGGTCCGGCTGCAACGGCGGCGATCACCGTTGATGCGGCGGTCAATCGCCACGCCATTAATCCGATGATTTACGGCATCAATTTCGGCAGCGCGCAGACGTTGCTTGATCTTCGTGTTCCGCTCGACCGTTCTGGCGGTGACAGTGCTTCGCTGTATAACTGGCAACTGGATGCCAGAAACGCGGGACGTGATTGGTATTTCGAGAGCCTTCCTGTTGACGTGAATGATCCGAACGACCAGTACGGTGCGCGTTTTGTAACCGCTGCGCAAGCTGCGGGTGCCGCGCCTATCTTGACGATCCCGATGATTGGGCGGATCGCGAAGTTGGGCGCAAATAACGCCAAGCTCGCCAGTTTTTCGATTGCAAAATACGGCGCGCAGGTCAGCAATGACGTCGATGGTTTTCCTGACGCCGGGAACGGTATCTTGATCGGCGGTACTCAAATAACGGGTAACGACCCAGACGATGCAACCATGACCGACAGCACGGCGAATGAACAAGCGCGTGTGGCGGCATTGGTTCAGCAGTTCGGCACGGGAAGCGCGGGTGGCGTGCGCTATTACGCAATGGATAACGAGCCCAGCGTCTGGCAGTTAATCCATTTTGATGTTCAGCCAACCGGCGCGCATGCGAGTGATATGGCAGCCAGGGTCATCTCATATTCACAGGCGGTAAAGGCAGCGGATTCGAGCGCCCAGATACTGGCACCCGAAGAGTGGGGCTGGAATGGCTATCTCTATAGCGGCTACGATCAGCAGTATTCGATCACCCACGGTTACGCGAACGCACCTGATAAGACGAGCCAGACGGGGGGGATGGACTACGTGCCGTGGCTGCTCTCGCAGTGGAAGGCCGCTGGTCATCCGATTGATGTGTTCAGTCTGCATTTCTATCCGCAGAGCAACGAGTACCAGGATACGACCGGTTCGGAAGACATCATGCTGAAACGCAATGTGTCTACCCGGGACTTGTGGGATCAGAGCTACATCGATCCTACCTACATTAACAGCGTGATAGCGTTGATCCCGAGAATGCGCAACTGGGTGAATACGTACTATTACTCCGGCACGCCAATTGCGATCACTGAATACAATTGGGGTGGCGATACGTTGATGAACGGCGCCACCGCGCAGGCCGACATCCTTGGCATTTTCGGCCGTGAAGGTTTGGACATGGCCACGCGGTGGGGCACGATCGATTCGACAATGCCGGTGTACAAGGCGATCAAGTTATACCGGAATTACGATGGTGCGGGCTCTGCGTTCGGCGCGACGAGTATTTCCACCACAGTCGCGAACCCGGACAACGTGTCCGCGTTCGCGGCGATTCGCGTGGATAATGCAGTAACGCTGATGGTGGTGAACAAACAACTCAGTCTGCCGTCGACGGTAACTGCCTCGCTCAATAACATCACATCGAGCGGCACAGCGGAAGTGTGGCAACTCGCGAACAATGCGATCACCCGTCTGTCCGATCTGGCTTATTCCAGCGGGCAACTCAGCGCCACCCTGCCACAGCAAAGCGTGACATTATTTGTCGTGCATAACGCAGTTCAGTAAGGCTTGACTCTGGGGACAGGCGTGATCGAAAGCAAGACCGCGGGAAGCACCGAGGGACCGCCGGATGCCAGTACGGCCAGCGGTGTCGGGACAAGTCCGCGTGGCAGTTCGATGATCCGGGGCGCGTTGGTCAGCCTGGGGGTACGTCTGCTCGATTTGCCCAGCCGCTATGGTTTTCACCTGCTCATCGCCGCGGCGCTCGGCGTCGTTGAGATGGGGAACTTCTACATTGTTTTCAGCACCTTGGTGGTGTTGGCCGGTTTCGGCCGTCTTGGCATGGATCAGGCACTGACACGCCAGATCGCCATTGACGTGGCGGCGGGGCGAATGGCGGCCGTGCGCCCCGCGATCCGTCGCGCCTTGGTGCTTGTCGCGCTGGCGTCGACGATTGTCTCGATCTTGCTGGTCGTGTGTGCCTTCTCTTTTGCAGACAGCATCTTGAAAAAGCCCGGGCTGGCCTGGCCGCTCGTTTTTGGCGCACTGTCGCTGATCCCCCAGAATCTGGGCACTGCGATTGCAGGCGCACTGTCCGGGCTACAGCGTGTCGGCTATAGTCAGATGGTCTATTCCTGGCTCTGGCCGGCCGTTTTCTGCGTGGCCGCCATTCCGATGCTGCTCACTCATACACTGACGGTAAGTAGCGCCTTGTTGTTGATGGGCAGCAGCTTCGTTGTAGCTGCGGTGGTCGGTCTGTTTCTGTTGCGGCATTTCATGGCTGCGCTGCCGCATACGGATACTGCGCCGGTTATAAAACCGAAACTTCTCAAAACGGGATTGTCTCTTTTTACGCTGGAACTCACAAAACTGTTGATTACGTCGTTGCCCGCCATCGCGCTTGGCATGGTGGCATCGTCGCGAGAAACAGGCTTGTT
>NZ_LAQU01000015.1 GCF_000970345.1 Robbsia andropogonis
AACGTGCGGCCGCCATGTACAGCCTAATCGGTACGGCCAAACTCAACGGGATCGAGCCAGAGACGTATCTGCGCGAAGTGCTAACGCGTATCGCTGATCACCCGGTGAATCAGATCGACGATCTGCTGCCGTGGAACATCGCTTCCAGCAAACCCCGCTAAGCTTAAAAGGCTTATTAAAGTGCCCATTTATTTTTAAATGGGCACTACCGGCATGCCGCCATTCGATACCCGGCCACATGAAATACGCGGCTAACAAGATGCCTTCGGTCGACGCTTACTCTGAAGGCAGACGATGTGATTGATGACTTCAATCGGAAGGATTGTGCATCGATGTAGATTTTTCGATGCCCGCGTTGCGCGTAATTAAGTCATTGAATCAAGTCATTGAATGGCGCGGAGCACCCTTAAAAATTCGGTGCGACCACGGGCCAGACTATGTCAGCGAAGCACTGAAAGACTGGGCAGAAAAGCGTGGCATCCTGCTGCAATTTATCCAACCCGGAAAACCTCAACAGAATGCCTACATCGAGCAATATAACAAAACCGTGAGATACGATAGGCTTGCGCATTACCATTTCGACACCGTCGCGCAATTGCAAGACTATGCGACGAAGTCGCTATGGTCATAAAATCACCAGCGGCCCGATACAG
The DNA here is from genome assembly GCF_000970345.1 of Robbsia andropogonis. GTDB lineage: Bacteria > Pseudomonadota > Gammaproteobacteria > Burkholderiales > Burkholderiaceae > Robbsia > Robbsia andropogonis. The sequence goes on from NZ_LAQU01000015.1 coordinate 654, forward strand.
CCATTGGTGACGTTCCGCCGAAACAGAAGTGGACAATCTTAGCTTAGCCTCTACCCTTGAAGACCGTTAATAATGGGGGGGACTACCCCCTAGGGGCAGGTGGCGGCAACTCCTATACCGTTTCTTGTGGCTGCGACGGTTCGGCTGTGACATCCTCATAGGGAATGCGTTCGCCAAACGGCCGTTCGTTGAGGCCGAGGCGGTCGGATACCGACTCTGGCGCGTAACGTCGGATCATGGCCGGAACCGCGTCGAAGGTAGCGTTCATGCCATCGACGACCGCTTGGCCCACATGACGCAGGAACTCATGGTGCGGCGCGAGCATGGCGTGCAGTTCTTCGGGACTGATGTCCCGTCCTGCTTGCGCGTCACGACCTGCACGCGCAAGAATTGTCTGCACCACCCGCGCATGCCGTTGATGGTCAGAATGGAACAGACCCGGAATGCGGACACGCGAGCCGAGCACGAGCAGGTTTAACGCTATTGCCTCGATGGGATTAAAAACTGTGCTACGGAAAATCCGCAGCATCGATTCCGGTACAACATTGAGCGCGCGATCGCCGGCAAGGAACGGTATCATGCCGACAATCATGGCGACGCCCATAGTCTTGACCGCCACGCTATCGCCCGGAGCGATATCGAGTGCGTGTTTCGTGGCGGTCGTGATATAAGCTTTTGGCGTTTCGTCACCATCCGGTCCAGGCATCACGCCATCCTTGATGCTCTGGACCAGCGCCGCACTCATCTTCTCGCGCGCCTCTTTCACTTCAGGCGGGATACCAGATGCGGCGCCGGCGATGGCCACCTCTGTCGCTAGGGCGCTCGCGGTAATGTCGACTGGCTTCGGGCCAGCGTGCCAGTACTGCAGGATGTTGTTCGGGAGCGCCGCGATCGACGAGATGACGCCCGCCTTGCTGGCTTTCTTGCCGGTATCTTTCAGGTCGTCCATGATTTCGCTACGCTTCCACGGTGCCTGCTTGCGAACAGCCTGGAGGATCATCGTGAGCCAGGTTTTGGCACCCCGCGCGGAATTTATGCTCGTAAGGACGAACATGGTGTCGAGCGTTTCGATGACTACCGGCGGCACAGAATCCACGACGGCCGCCGGCAGGATATGGCGTGCCGGCGAGAAGTGCTTGCCGAACAGCGCATCCTTGAGTTTTTGCGATGCCCACAACTCCCATGCCGACCCGATGCCGGCGCTCACCCCAAGGCTGCCCGCCAGGGGAATCAGTTGGGGTTCCTTCTTTGTGGCTGTTTCCAGCATTACTTCCGCGCCGAGACGCACCCTCAGGTCTTGGTTCTGACGGAGGCGGCTGGCGATTTCGGCTTCGAGGAAATCGTCATTGGACGAGACCGTCGGGGCGTGGGCCGCCAGAAAAGCTTCTGCGCGCACCGAAAGCGCGTCGCCCATGGACATCGTTCCGTGCGGCCCGAACGCAAATTTGCCGCTTGCGCCGTTGCCCCGTTCGACGGCCTTTTGCAACAGCGGGATATCGATTTCGGCCTTGAGTTTTTCTTCGACGCGGCTGGCTACGCCGCTGGCGTGCACTTCTTCATGGCGGCTCGCAGGCTTGAAATTCGCCTTGTCCACCGAGAATACCTTTTTGAACTTTTCGAGCGCCGCTTCCGTGTCGGGGTGGGCGTGCAGCGTGACGCGCGTTCCGTTGATTCTGGCGAGCCGCCTCGACTGCTCCAACGTTACTTCCGGGAGTGCATAGTCTAGCAAACTTTGAATGGTCTTATCCGACGACACGAGCCGCCCGTTCTTCCATGAAACGGTGCCCGAGTAGAGAGCCTCACCGTGGCGGACTGGTAGGACGGTGGCGGTATCCTGCACCAGCAAGTGCCCACTTTGCGTCTGTCAGGCGGGGAGCGATGCAAGCCGCCGCAACTGCTGTGGACGGTTGTTGTCGATGCTGGCAGTGGCGCGTGGGGCAGGCATCGACTGCGAACGCTCCAAAGTGCGGGACTGACGGGGGTAAGTGTTGCCAGCGCGCGACGAGGAGGCCTCTCCGTGCTCGATGGAGGACATCGGTGGCGCGTGGTCGACCACCGCAATAGCATTGCGTATTTCTTGCATAGAAAATAAGAGTGGGTTACGGGTAAGACTGTTGAAAATACCTCGCTTATTGAACGGATGCGAACGCGGCACGACTCTACCGAACGCGCAACGCACTAGTGTGTTCCGCACCGAACGGGGTGTGCTATCACCAAAACGTTGTAAGCGCGCCGTGATCCAATCTGTTGCGGAGTTCGAGCGGATATGACGGTTCTGTCGCAATAAGAAATTAGTGTTGTAAGAAATATTATATGTGTAGGAATACTTATGAAATTAAAGAGTCGAATTGCTGAGCGAGCGAGAGTGCCTTAAAGCAGCCGTTTTGACCTTTGCGAATTATAGGCATGGTCTCGATTCCACCAAGGATGATGCGTGCGCAGCGAAAATTCTTGAAGCCCATCATTGGCCGCGTTCGCCGCTTGATCGCGCCGGTGATCCTGTTCGACAAGGTTGTTCAAATACTTTCGCTGGCGAATCTTGATCGGTGTTTTGCGCTTGGCGTTGATCGCTTTCAAAGCGGCGAGATTCAATCCGCTCTTATCGATCGTCACGGTCTCGGGGTCGCCGTTTAGCGCGATTGCTCTCTCGAAATAAACCTGCGCGGCAGCTTTGCCCCAGCGTGCTCGTAGCAGAAGATCAACCGTGTTGCCGTTCAATTACGCTAAACAGCACCGCGCCGTAGCGCCGTAATTCACCTCAACTGTCTAATACCCGCTTTCCCGAATGGGCGTGTTCCGATGCCCGTTCAGTCGGGGAGAAAGTAGCGCTTACCCTATTGCCAAAGCACCTTCGCCGAGGCAACAGAACCCCTTGACTCCCTCAGTTGCAGTCGATACACGCCGCTGCGCCCCCTCCGTCACCACGCGAAGCTGATCCAGCGTAGCCTGCGTCGCCACCTGAAGAGGAGTCGCCAATATTGGCACTGGCACCAGCATATGAAGATTGAGTAAAGATCGCGCTAGTCAACGCGATCAGCAAGCAGCAGAAAACGTTCTTTTTCATCGTTTTTCCCCTATTTAAGCTTCCGTACAAGCTACTTGAGCTAGCGTTTTACAGTACCAAAGCATCATACGGCTGCAGTACAATCAGTTGCGGTGCACCACGATAAGTCAGAGCAAATTGAATAATATTCAAAGCAGCGAAAAGATGTAGCAAGATGCGAAGGTTCTGGCGCGATAAGGCGGTTTGGTATTCTGACGCATGCGAGCGAACAATCCGATCGATAAAGCAAAACCTGACGCCGGCGATGTCGAAAGTGTTTAAACGGCTCCACTATCCGCTGGACGTGATGTTGTTATGCGTGCATTGGTAGGTTGCGTATCCGTTGAGTTTGCGCCACCTCGAAGAGAGGATGGTAGAGCCTGGTATTGCGGTCAACCCCATCCGACCGTTCATCGCTGGGCGCACAGACTGTTGCCGCTACTGGAAAAACCGTTCCGGCTGTGTAAACGCACGGTCGGCAGAAGTTGGAGGATGGGCGAGACGTGCGCTCGATGCGTGGCAATATCTCTACCGTGCTGCCGACAAAGCCGGCAACACGGTTGATTTTCTGCTACGAGCACGCTGGGGCAAAGCTGCCGCGCAGGCATATTTCGATAGGGCAATCGCGCTAAACGGCGACCCCGAGACAGTGACGATCGATAAGAGCGGATCGAACCTCACCGCTTTGAAAGCGATCAACGCCAAGCGGGAAATGCCAATACAGGTAGATATCGGAAGTGAATTTATCTCGCATGCCTTGTATCACTGGGCATATAAAAACGGCGTAATGTTGGACTTCTCACGCCCGGGCAAACCGACGGATTATCCGTTTATCGAGTCGTTCGATGGAAGCTTCCGGGATGAATGCCTGAACGTGCATTGGTTCATGTCGTTGGACGATGTGCGGGACAAGATCGAGCAGTGGCGACAGTATTACAACGAATTCAGGCCACATAGTTCACTGGACAACCTGACGCCGTGCGAGTTCCCACTTGCACACCTAGAAGCCGGAAACCTCCAGGTCAATGTGCTCGGTTAACCGGGGGGAGGTCACTCCGAGCCGAGAGTGGGAGCGCCGCATGGGCGGCTTCAGGGATCGGCGACGAGCCCAGCGTTTCCTATCGAGCTTCGGTTCGATTCGACAGCATTTTGCTCCGAACCGACACCTGCTGGGCACGGCCGAACAGCAGTTTGCTTACCATTCGCTTCGAATCGTGGCGGCAGTTTACGTGCGACGGTCAAAATCCGTGCTCGTTCTGAGCAGCATCACTAACAACCGGTTTTTCAGACTATGCTTATTAACGTGACAATGCCAAGGTGGGAAGCGATGGCCGCAGTAAATAGATGACGGTTTCACGTGTCAAGCTTACCCGGCCGCTTCGCCCACGCGACGATGCCGAACATGGTCGTGCCGTATCCCTACGTGCCAATATGACCTGCGTCACCTCTTGCTGTTAAATTAGTGAGCGACGAGGGGTATCTTATGCCTGTCAATCATACCCACGAGCGCGTCATGGCCGAAGCCCCCAAGTCGCCTGATTCCAAAGGACCGACGTTGTCCAGTGATGACACAAGCAGCGTCCATTCGGAGGTCGTCCCGCGAGCGCAGCGCCGCCGCTTCTCGCCAGCCGATAAGAAGCGCATCCTGGAAGCGGCGGATCGGTGCTCGATGCCTGGTGAAATCGGCGCATTGATGCGTCGCGAGGGCGTCTATTCATTGTCCTTGAGGACATGGCGTCGCCAACGGGAGAGCCCCGGACTTGAGGCTTTGGCTCCCAAAAAAAATGGCCCTAAGCCCTATGAGGCGCGTATTGACGCGCGTCAGCTCGCTCAAGTAACCCGTGAACGTGACCGTTTACAAGCACGCTTGAACAAAGCCTTGCTGGTGATCGATGTCCAAAAAAAACTGGCTGCCTTGCTGGTGACTCCGATCGAATACACCGAGAAATCGTAATGGCGGCCGTGGCGCAACTCACACCGGCGCTCGGCGTGGCCGCTGCATGATGAGAATACGAACGGCCTTCTACGGCGATACTTCCCAAAAGGCGCCAACCTATCCCGATGGAGCGCGAACGAAATTCAAACCGTGGTTAACGCACTGAATACTCGGCCGCGCAAAACACTAGGCTGGAAAACACCTGCGGAAGCGCTGGACGAATACCTAAAGTCCGCTCAATAATCGAGTGTTGCGGCGACCGGTTGAATCTACTCAATATGCAAGCGGCCTGTACCAAGCACTTTTGCGACGTCACAAATTTATCTGCAGCATGAGCCGCAAGGGAAATTGTTGGGATAACGCGGTTGCTGAACGCTTCTTCTTAAATCTGAAAATGGAGCGCGTATGGCAGCGCGACTACACGAATCATGCTGAGGCCAGGAATGACATTGCGTCGTACATCGTCGGTTTTTACAACACCAGGCGCTTACGCTCGGCCCTCGGAAATCAATCGCCGGTTCTGTACGAACGCCTTGCAGCTGTAAAAGAACCTATCGTAGTGTCCTAAATTAGTTGACCACGACAGTTTACGCTGAATGCTCGAGGGAAAAATAATAATCGAGACGCAAGGGTCGACTAGGTGAGAAGGCAACAGCGGTAGCGACGCCACGAGCATTGATCGGATTGGATACGCACGCTGCGCGGCTACCCAGGTCGAATGCGCTGGCCACGGGCTCCACGCCAAGGCATACATTACGCCCATTCCACGGGCCATATTTCCTTCCCCGGTTGCTTATCCATAAAAGGACCGAAGGGAGTAACGCAGCATCCCATGTAAGCAAATAAGTCGCGCATGTCTGCTCGTCAACTAGTTTTATACGGCCATCTACCCCACATAGTTGAACGATCTCCTCGGTATCGTGCGCAAAAGGGTAGCGGTTGAACGCTTCCGTGCTTCCGTCGCGCAGTGGTACCTGTTCCAGCGTGTTGAATAAGCGGCCAGGCATGGCGCGCGATATGCCGGGCTCTGGCCCTCCCGGGTGCGTCATGCCAAAGCGAAACGCGCCAGGTTCGACTCGGAACGCTCCAGGCGCAGCCGGCAGCGCCAGAATGGGATGCAGCCCGATTGGCAGCCTGGCCTCGCGCCTTGCTTCGATTACAACGGTGAAGTGGATCGACGGGGCGCCAGGCAGAACACGTACCGTGCGGATAAGACGGATTATGGGCGAGTCTTGGGGGTAGCGGGTTTCAAGTGAAACGGTCGTGTCGTTAATAAGTACGGGGTGCCAATCGGCGACGCAGCCGTACCCGTGTGAGCACGGATCGTTGTAATCGAGCCCATCCAGGCTATCGGGCGAATCTGTGAGCGATGCCTGCCAGCTCGTCTCAAGGATTTCAGGTGCGGCTGACATGCCAAATGGCACGCATGGAAATTCACCGCGCAGGTGAGCGAGTAACCCGCCAGCATCGGGTGCGATTTCGTCAAGCCACGGTGCCTCGTAGAATGGACGAACCCACCCATGGCCGTGCCTTAGCGCAACGCTGCCCAGCATTGCACCGCGGGAATGCACGAGCAACTCGCCATGAGACCATTTTAGTTGCCAGTGTTTTGTCAATTTTGTCCTCGCTTACGGAACAAATTTAAGGAGACAGCAAATGCGTCAAAACGCCCCGCTCATATCTGCGTGGTGGTGCGGTGCGCGTTGCCATCATCCACTCAGAAAGCGCTCTTGATGCCAAACATTGTCACAAACTGACGTCCGTTCGACGAAGGCGTCGCGTTTTGTGAATCTCCCACGCTCGCCGTGGCCGCAACGATTGCTCCTGCGGCGTTGAGGGTCTGGCCGCCACCGAACTGGTAGGTCTCGAGCAGATAAAGCGTTGTACGTTTGGACAAGTTGTAGTTCTGGGAGAGCGCAATCTGGTGATAACGTGCCGCATCCGTGATCCCGTTCGCGCTGCTGGCGCGGGTGTAGCTGTAACCCACCATGAGGAGCGTCTCGGGAGAGAGTGTGTAGCTCGCGATCGCGCCATACGTGTTGAAAACGGCCGTATCGCGGAACAGCGATGCGCTGCCAGGCTTGAAACGCACATTGCTGTAATTCAACCCCACCATCCAGTTCTCAGCCGTGTAACGAGCCAGCATTGCCGCATACTGGACCGATGCGGCCGATGTGTAGCCAGTGTTCAATGACGATATGCCAAAGCTCGATGCAGAAGCGGCATTCCAGCTCGGCGAGCCGGCAACGTTTCTTAATTGCTGGTAGGCGACGGCAAAGCCGGCCGGGCCGTGGTCGTAATGCAGACCTGCACTGAATGCGCTACCGTTCGTAAGAGATCCTGGTTGTCCGCCCAGCGCGTACATTAGTCCGCCTTGGAGTTCCGACCATTTAGGAGACATGTACTTGACAGAGTTGTTGTATCGGATCCCCGTGTCGAAACCATCGATATCCCCAGGGTGGGCTCCTGTAGCGCCTGTAAGGCCATTGAGCGGCGTATAAGGCCCGATCACATCCCAGTAGACCGGATACTGCCTGCCAACGGTGACCGTGCCGGAAGCGGTATTTGCCAATCCCATGTACGCCTGGCGCTGGAATGCCATGTTCGAACCATTGGCAACGCCTGTATTAAGGTTAAAACCCTGTTCAAGGCGGAAGATCGCAGAGTAGCCACCGCCTAGATTTTCGGTCCCCATCAGTCCCCAACGGTTGCCCGCATACACCCCGGCATTGAGATAGATGTTTTTCGAACCGTTCTGATTGCTGACGTAAGCAAGGCCGTCGTCAACGACGCCATAGAGGGTGATATTCGACTGTGCATGCGTGGCGCTCACGAAGCTCAAAGCTGAAACGACAACAAGTCCGTTTGAAAAGAGATGTTGGGTTAGTTTCATGATTTCGCTTTATTTGATCTATTTTTGAGATAAATTGGACCATCGGAGAAATCGCTACTTGTCAACATGGTGGAAAAATTTATTAAAAATGCGGACGAGAACGTTGTAGGTAATCGGGCTGATACTTTGTCATTTCTGCTCCATCGTCGCGATGAGTGATACCGCACCTCATGTATTGCGCGTGCAACTGGGCTAGCGCATCCTGATCGATAGTGACGCCGAGGCCGGGAGAATTTGTGACGGATACCTTGCCGTCCACGATCGGAATTTTTCCACCGGCGATGATCTCCTCTTCCTGCCACGGATAATGCGTGTCGCAGTCGTAGTTGATTTGCGGGATGGCCGCGCCGAGATGGGTCATTGCCATCAAGCTGATGCCCAGGTGCGAATTTGAATGCATTGAGAGGCCAATGCCGTGTAGCTCACACATGCGTGCAAGAAGCTGTGTGTCACGCAATCCGCCCCAATAGTGATGATCGGAGAGGATCACCTGAACGCCGTTGAGCGTGAGGTTGCGCCGGAATGCATTGAAGTCACATACGACCATGTTTGTCGCGAGAAGCAGACCGGTATCGCGGTGCAGCGTTGACATGTCTTCAAGTGTTGGCGCGGGGTCCTCGAAATACTCGAGAATATTTCCCAGTTCGGCGCCAAGTCGATGCGCGGTTGCGAGTGACCAGTTCCCGTTCGGATCGATGCGTAAAGGGTAGCCGGGAAATGCGGCGTGCAGGGCACGTAGCGTTTCAGCTTCACGTTCAACTGGAAGCGCCCCCGCCTTCAGTTTGATGCTGCGGAAACCGTATTGATCGATCATCCGGCGAGCCTGTGCCACCACTTGTGCGGGTTCGAGCGCGGCGCCCCACGAGTCCGGCTCGTAAGGGCAATCCGCATGCTGCGCATATTTGAAGAAAAGATAAGCGGAGTACGGTACTTCACGACGGACCGCGCCACCTAGCAGTTCACATAGTGGAATGCCAAGATGCCGGGCATGGGCGTCGAGAAAAGCCACTTCGAATGCCCCATAGAGCTTTGCTACCGCGCGGGCCGGATCGCTGCCGGGAGGTGGGCGCTTAGGATCGGGATAGCCCTGCAGCGCCGCATCGGCAACCTTTTGAGCGAGCGCTCGCAGTCCGTTCAGATCCGTAACGGCGTGGCCGTGCAAACGCGCGGCCATCTGTTCCAGCATTTGTACGAACGGCAGATCGCCGTAGGTTTCACCCAAGCCGATCGCACCGCCGCGGGTTTCGATTTCGATAATCGAGCGAAGGGCGAACGGCTCGTGAATCCCGGCGGCGTTAAGCAGCGGGGGGTCCTTAAAAGCGATTGGCGTAACTTTGATGGATGCGATTTGCAACATCATTGATCTCCGGATGAGTGTGCTTAGTAGCGACCGGATCGGTCAGTTTTTTTTAACAGCAGCCACAGGATCAGCATGCCGCCCAAGTCGAAAAGTCCGAGTACAAAAAAGAATGGGGTATAGCCGACTGATGTGACGAGTCCTCCCATCAACAAGAGGAATGCAGTCGAGCCAACGCCACCGACGGTACCCGCCATACCCGTTGCCGTACCCACTTCATTGCGCGAGAACAAATCGGTCGACAGAGAGATGACCGTGGTTGAAATAAGTTGATGACAGAAACCACCTACGCAGAACGCAGCCGCGACGAGATAAGGGCTGGCCAGGAAGCCAATCGTGCTCATGCAGGGCATGATTAATGCGCCGACGGTAACCGCGATGCGCTTGGAATCAATGACGTCCACCTTGAACCAACGCATGGCCAGTCTGCCAATCACACCGCCGGCAATGGCACCGAAGTCAGCGGCGAGAAACGGTAGCCACGCGAGCATCGCCATCTGTTTCATGTCCAAGTGATGAACCTTGACCATGAAAAGTGGCAGGAAAAAAGTCATGGTCGCCCATGCCGGGTCTGCAAGAAACCGCGCGAGTGCCATCGCCCAGAAGTTTCGGCTGTTCAGGATTATCCGGAAGCTGGCCTTGCGCTCGGCAGGGGCCTCGCGAGCAGCGTCTTCGCGCAGCAACGCCAGTTCATCGGGTGTCACAAAACGATTGTGCTGCGGATCGTTATAAAAGAAACACCAAATTAACGCCCATGCCAGGCCCACAGCGCCCGACAGGTAGAACGCATATCGCCAGTCATAGCGGAGGATTGCCCACACGATAAGAGGCGGGGCGATCATCGCGCCAAGAGATGTACCGATATTGAATATGCCAGCGGCGATTCCTCTTTCTCGCGCGGGGAACCAGTTACTGACTGTCTTCATGCCTGCGGAAATCATGCACGATTCGGTAACTCCCATGCCCGCCCGTCCCGCAAGCAGCGCGTTCCATGAACCCGCGAGCCCGTGGCTCATATTCACAAGCGACCAGGCAATGGCAAAAATCGCGAGACCCACTTTTAGCCCGATCACGTCTAGCAAGTAACCCGTGAACATCTGAGTGCCGGCGTAAGCGAATTGAAATGCGCTGACTGCATATCCGTACTGCTCGGTTGTCACATGCAGATCCTTCATAAACGAAGGGGCGGCGACGCTAAACGAAAATCTCGACAGGTAATTGGCTATCGTGCCAAGCATGACGAGGGAGATCATCCACCACCTGAGGCCTTTGACTTTCACTGCTTCTGTCTCCGTGCATGTTTTTCTACGAGCCAAGAAACGCGGTTCGACTCGGGAGGCTGTACGTTGGGAAGCTGGAGAAACGAGCATCACCTTGTTGAGCCGTGACGTCAGTCATGGTATCACTTAGTTTTACTATAGGCTGTGGTTGTCGTATTAAGGCTAACCCTAAATAATGGCTTGTATTATGAATTTATTTTGCAAAAAGTATGTTGTTCCTTTTCACGAATGACCTTATTTTCAACTGGTACGACAACTTATCTATAGGGGATTTTTATAGGACTAGAAAACGTCGTACCAAATTAAGTTGGTTTCGCTCATGCAAGACAACACGCCGCCATTGCCATGCCGATATCCTTCCTGGTGTTTATTTAGCGTTGTCACGTTCGTGTCACAGAAATGAAGTTAGCCTCTGGACGCGTTGGCAACGAATAGCAGGCGAGGCGATGACGGGGAAACGCGAAAGCGTACAAAGCGCTGCTAATGAATGGCTATGATGATCAAGCCGACATTGCACTTGCCTTCTGCAGCGGCGAAGAGATAATGTATGACTACCGCAATTGCGCGCAGCAGTGCTGCATGCTCCACGACCATTTCAGCGGGCTGGGCTGGAAAGTGCCCGATATGCTCGCGCATCTGGAATAGCGACGACGGCTTTTATAATGTTTTTCTCCGACGAGGCTTAGATGGCCGAGCGTGACCGTGTAATTGGCAAAGCAGCAGGGACGGCGGTACAAGATTGTGAATCGTGCTTGGTTACCAACCCGGTTTCTGGAGCGCGATTGACAGGGAAGACGTCGTGCGACGCTAACTGAAAGTAGCGACGTTTATATGCTGTACCGCGCTTCTTCGAGATCTGCAATCAGTGTTGGTCCTGTCGGGTGCCAATTCAACCGCGCTTGTGTCCATGCGCTCGAAGCGGGCATATCCATCCCGACAAACATTCCCATCCATCCGAAATGCGATGAGGCTTCCTCCGGGGCAATCGACGCGGTCGGTAATTCGAGGCCTCTACCCAGCGCTTCGGCGATTTCGCGACTGGTGATGCCTTCTTCGCCGACCGCGTGATAACGTGCGCCCGGTTCAGCTGCCTCCACGGCCAGTCGGTAAAGACGCGCGACGTCGGATAGGTGGCCAGCTGGCCAGCGGTTGCTTCCGGCACCCACATAGGCGACAACGCCTTTTTCACGCGCCACGTCGATAAGCGGGGAAATAAGGCCTTGCTTGAAAGGATTGTGAACTTGCGGTAGCCGTACCACTGATACGTTGATACCCTCTTGCAGCAGTGCCTGTCCCGTCAGCTCGGAGACAATACGTGGATTGGGGTGACCGGGATTGAAGACGTCTTCGGTCGCGGGTTCGCCGTGCTGGCCGCTGCCCATGCCGGTCCCTGACGTGATGATCAGCGGTCTATCGGAACCCGCGAGTGCGGCGCCGAGGGCGGTGATCGCACGCCTGTCCTTTTCGCAATTCTCGGCGAACCGGCTGAAATCGTGGTCGAACGCCACGTGAATAATGCCGTCTGCCTTTGCGGCCCCGCTGCGCAAGCTTTCCGGCTCCTCGAGCGTGCCGCGATGCGGCTCGGCTCCCGCGTCGATGAGCGCTCGCGCGCCCGCGTCCGAGCGCGTCAAACCAATCACCTGATGACCGGCCTGAATGAGTTCGGGGACGAGTGCCGAACCGATGAAACCAGTTGCCCCTGTGAGGAAAATCCGCATGGTGAAGCCTCCTTGGTCGTCAGGCGTCTACTATCCGATTGTTTGCTATCCCGTTAAAGTAGTGATTTCATCATAGTAAAGTGACTAACAGGTTCACTATGCCAATCAACACCCCCGACTCGCTTGGCGCTTTTCTGAGAAACCGCCGTACGCGCCTTGATCCTAAGAGCCTTGGATTGACTGGGCGCAGGCGAACGCCCGGGCTTCGCCGTGAAGAAGTTGCTCAGCGCGCGAATATCAGCCCGACGTGGTACACATGGCTTGAGCAGGGGCGGGGCGGCGCACCTTCGGCGGAAGTGCTGGATCGGATCTCCGGTGCCCTTATGCTGACGCTTGCCGAGCGCGAGCATCTTTTCATGCTAGGGCTTGGGCGACCACCCGAGGTGCGGTACAACCCTGTTAGTACTGTCAATCCCAGGTTGCAGCGGCTGCTCGATTCGTTTGACGCCAGCCCGGCGATCATCAAGACTGCTACCTGGGATGTCGTAGCCTGGAACCGTGCTGCCGCGGTGGTGCTGACGGATTACGGGACCTTGCCGCCCGGTCAGCGCAATATTCTTCAATTCTTGTTCCGCAATCCCGCCGTTCGCGCGAAGCAGCACGACTGGGAGAGCGTTGCCCGTGTCGTGGTCGGTGCCTTCAGAGCAGATGTGGCTCGCGCCGGTCTCGCGTCCGAGGTCGGCAAGCTGGTTGCGGAATTGCGCGGCCTGAGCGCGGAGTTTGACGCACTATGGCAGGACAACGAGATACTTAACCAGAGCGAAGGAGACAGCATCAAGCGACTTCAGCATCCCACGCTGGGGCAGGTCGAATTGGAGTACTCAGCATTTTCCGTTGACGGTAGACCGGACCTGGGCTTGATTGTCTATACGCCGCTCGACAATGGAGTTGCCCAACGAATCAGGGCGCTCGCCGCGTTACATCGACGTGACCTTGTAACCTACGATATTGCCGAAAATAGCATCTCAGTTGAATGATTTCGACACGGTTCAGGGCCGTCGAGTAACCTTCAGCTTGTTTTCCTGAAGTTTGTGACCCGACGACCGTTGTCCGACCAAATTCAGCTGCTCGCAGTAGCATTGTCAACGGCTGCGGTGGTTGCGTAGAGTATCTTTGCCAACGCCTCTCCTTCCACCTAGCAGCCTTTTAAGGAACGAACGGTGAATAGCGGATGATCCGCGATTAGCGGACCTCCGTGTGGCGCCGCTCGATACCCATAAAACGGCGCTTGTGCTTGGGTATTAGAATCGGTTCGAAGCTGGCATTGCAGTCTCGTGCAATCTGTAAATGCAGAAGGCCATCGGATGCATCTTCTTGGCACTGTGCCCGTTGCAAGCTTCTCAGCCCCGGGCTATTAGATTTGATGTGATGTACTTCCAGGCTTTGTCGTGGGTGTCTGACATCAAACCATCAAAAAGAACGGCGCACCTGACATTCAGTCGTTGCTGTGCAGGTTCACGTTCAGCCCTCCCCATTGCGCGGCATTCGTTGGAAATGCCTCGACTGTCCCCGTTTGGCTATTTCGACGGAACAAGAGCCCTGGTCGGCCAGACAACTGTTTTGCCGCGACTACGCTACCATCTGGCATCTTGACCTTTGTACCGGCGGTGACGTATAGACCCGCTTCGACGATACATTCGTCACCGAGTGAAATACCGATACCGGCATTCGCTCCAAGCAGGCTTCGCTCGCCAACTGCATTTTTAGTTTTTCCGCCTCCTGACAAGGTCCCCATGATGGAGGCGCCAGCGCCGATATCCGCGTTTTTTCCGATGACTACGCCTGGCGTTACACGACCTTCAACCATGGATTCTCCAAGCGTACCCGCGTTGAAATTGACGAAGCCTTCATGCATGACAGTCGTACCGATCGCCAAGTGTGCTCCGAGCCTCACGCGGTCTGCGTCGGCAATCCGCACGCCATCAGGTACGACATAATCTGTCATCCGAGGGAATTTATCGACGGATGTGACAGTGAGGTGGTGGTATTCTGCGGCGACCCGCGTGCGTAATTCGCCTACAGCGCTTGGAAGTACGGGCCCAGCCGATGTCCATGCGACGTTTGGCAACAACGCAAAGATTCCATCGAGGTTGACTTCGTTAGGTTTGACAGATCTTTCGGAGAGCAGGTGCAAGCGTAAGTAGGCGTCTTCCGTAGAAACTGGCGGTGCGTCAAGGGATTCAATCACGACGGTGGTTATATCGCTTGAGATCAACCCGACCTTCTCGGCAAGACAACCTCGACGCTGTTCGATCCCAAAGGGTGGAAACCAGACGTCGATGGTTCTGCTGGTTTTCGCATCTTTATAGCGGTGGCCCTTTCGTTGAATAACCATGAAGACTCCGTTCTTATGCCAAATGGGTAGGAACTGTTAAAGTCCAAACGCCGGATTGGGTGATCATAACCCGAACGTGTTTTAGGGAAGATGGCTGACTGGCTTAGCTCATTGATTCTTGTGCTAGTGCCATGGTTGCTTTGTGCGTTGCTGTCTGGGTTTCCCAATCTGTAATTCTTTCCGATAATTCTCAATCGACGGATGCGCCAGATGTGACAATTTCCAACAGATTAGTGCATGTAAAACGCAAAATTAGAAGTACATCTGCCAAAAAACGACCTTTTGCATCATTTCACTTGACCGGGTAATTCTTTCCGATAATTCTAAGCAAGGCGAATCTTTTTCGGTTTGGGTCAGTCACGAAACGGCAGTAGCGGGTTGCCGTTTCGCAAACGCGGTTTTCGTAACAGCGCAATGCACTCAACTCAGGCGCGGTTGGATGCCCGACGCAGTTGCCGTCAGGCCACGCCATACGCCCCTTTTCCCGAAAGCACTTTCGCGCTGTACTCAAATGTTCAACAGACAGTCCGTTAATTTGAGTAGTACTGCAGGACAAGTAGCACATCGCAGCTGGTGGAACGAGAAAATTCTAAAAATAGACCATGGCCACAATATCAAGAAATGACGCTCAATCACCGAAAGGTACTGTTATCGCGGAGTTGACGACGGCAGTTCGCAGGATATCGAGGAACAAGATCGACGAAATCGATCTGATCAATCGCGAGGCGACCTATCTTGCGATCAATGCCCTGATCGAGGCGGCACGCGCAGGGGAAGCTGGCCGCGGCTTTGCAGTCGTGGCGAACCAGGTGAAAGACGTTTCCCGCCGGATCGGGCAGCTCACCGGCGAGTTGGGCGCTGAACTCTCGACAATCAGTGAAGCGATGGTCGCGGAACTGGAGCGACAGCAGGTTCAGCGCCTCACCGATCTTGCACTGAACATGATCGACGTGATTGATCGTAATCTTTACGAGCGCTCATGCGACGTCCGTTGGTGGGCGACCGATGCGGCGATCGTTGATGGAGTGGTGAAGGGCGCTGATGCTGCTGCTTATGCGTCCAAGCGGATGTCGGTGATACTCGATAGCTATACAGTGTATCTCGACATCTGGATGCTAGACCTTGAAGGCCGAGTTCTCGCGAATGGGCGTCCAGCAAAGTTTCCGGTCGCGGGAGTGGTCAATGCCAAGGGCCTGGAGTGGTTCGAAGCCGCGCTGCGTACTCGCTCGGGCGAAGAATATGCCACCGCCAACGTGGACGTGGTCGCAGGCCTGGACGGAGCACAAGCGGCGACATACGCGACCTCGATTAGGGAAGGGGGGGCAAGCAACGGTAAGATCACTGGTGTCCTTGCGGTTTTTTTCGATTGGACGAAGCAGGCATCGGCGGTGCTTGATAACGTGCGGTTGAATAACGAGGAACGCGCCCGCACAAGGTGCATGATTGTCGATGCCACCGGCCGTATCATTGCCGACTCGATACAGACGGTTCAGGATGCGAAGCGATATGCATTACAAGTTCGGAGTACGAATACGGGTGGCTATCGCACAGCCGAAGGGGCGTTCGTGGGATATGCACTGACGCCTGGTTATGAAAGCTATCGGGGAATGGGGTGGTTCGGGGTGATCGAGCAAAGGCCACATTCTGTTGATGGGTGATTTGTGTTGCCCATACGGCTCGCGATGGAGCCGCATCATCACAGCATCAGTCATTGAACTGATAAATTCGGGCGAGCATGTATGACGTGCCTGGTTGTCAGGCGCGGTTTCATGGCGAGTATGTCTCGTCTGAATCGGGGGATGCACCAGATCTCTGCAAACTAGCGGTTTGCGTCGCGCCGCTTAGTTCGCAAGGATGCCAATCGTATGCAACCACACGTCAGCCTGTGCAGGCCATCCCGTGATTGGCAGTGCTGTTCGTCGCAGCCCGAACGCATGGCCACCTTGCGCGTATAAATGCATTTCGGCCGGCACGTGTACCTTCGACAGCGCAATATAATAAGTCAGCGACTGCTGCACGCCATCCACATAGTCGTCTTCTGCTTGCGCCAAAAACGTTGGAGGCGTCTGACTGGACACGGGGATATTCGCGTTGAGCGTGCCATCGGCATTTGCCAGGTGTCCAGGATAGATTGGCATGGCGAAATCCGGCCGTGCACTTTCATCGTCGGCGTCATCCACCTTTGGATATAACTGGCGGTCGAATAGTGTGCTGATTTCCGCCACGAGATAGCCGCCCGCCGAGAACCCCAGGACGCCGATCTTGTGCGGATCGATATGCCACTGCTCTGCATGATAGCGCACCATCCTCATCGTCCGCTGCAGGTCCTGCAACGATGGTGCCGATATCGATCGATTTTGCAGGCGACAATCACATTGCCAAACATAAGGCGCGCTGGGAACGCGATACTTCAGTAGCACACATGTAATACCTTTTACTGTGAGCCAATCACAGACCTCGGTGCCCTCCAGATCAATGGCAAGGGCTTGGAATCCTCCTCCAGGAATCACGACGACCGCTGCTCCCGTTGCGTTTCCTTTCGGCGGATAAACAGAGATCGTTGGGTTCGTCACGTTGGTAACCTCGGTATAGGGCTTGCGCCCTATGTCTCGTGCACTGATTGAAACGTCTTCAGGACCCGGTGTGGGCTGTGCACCGGGCACGGCTCCAGGCCATACTGCAATTTCCGCAATCCCCTTAGCTGCCTGCCATATCATCGGCTTGGCTTGCACGCTTTCTCCTATCACCAGCAGTCCCAAGGCGATGCTCACTTGTTTCATGAAACGCCATTTCTGCAGCATATACATTCCTCTTCAATAACGTATTTCGGTGAAGCCGAACGATCTGTTGGATTTGATGTTGCGCGGTGTCGAGCTTGGATTTTTCATCACTTTATGCAATTGAAGCCTGAAGAGATATACATAAGCTCCGATGCGAACGAGACAAAATATCGCCTCTTCGCAAAGGAATGGCAAACGACATTAAATTGCACTTGAGTAAAGAAAATGTTGTGACGTTATGAAGATACGTCCTTATCTCTCCACTTCATTCACCGCCAGTATCTGCGTGATGCCAGTCGAGCCGCGATCATCCGCGCGATCGTCCGGCGTAAATTCTTGAATGACTCGTAGCCAGGACACCCTGTCGCATTCGGCCCGGATAACGCGCCGTGCTGTCATGTCGACACGATGAATCAATGTCTCGACGACCCGACTGCAACGGCGTGCGTTCCATTGGACATTGCTTCGTGCGTTCGCACGGCCGTTACCCGGGCTATCTTATATTTCGCAGTGATCGCTTGCTTTCAGGGAACGCGGCGCCTTGGTTTTTGCGCCCATATGGATTTCAACCAATTATGCCGAAAATAGATATTGTCTATTTGTGGGTAGATGGACGCGACGCTGCCTGGCAGCATAAACGACATGATGCGTTTCTTGCGCAGCAAACGGCGATGCCATCCGATACGACGCATCATGCGCCTTATGGAAACGTCGCTGGCCGATATCGCGACAACGGCGAGCTTCGGTACAATTTGCGAGCGCTGTCACGTTTCTTCCCTGATCATGGAAACATTTTTATCGTCACGGATCGTCAGGTACCGCATTGGTTATTGCCTGCCCGAGATATCTTCGTGGTCGATCACGCGACGTTAATACCTGCGGGTCGGTTGCCGGTCTTCGATTCCGGCAATATTGAATCGTATGTTCATCGAATACCGGGCCTGTCGGAGCAGTTTATCTACTTGAACGACGATGTTTTCTTCGGGGCGCCCGTCATGCCTCGGAACTGGTTCGATCCTTTCCCGGCGCTTCCGTGCGACCTGGCCCGGATCAATGATGGCATGACGTTGCAGCCCGAGCACCTCGCACCTGTAAATGGCGCGATCATGGCCGGGCAATGGCTGAAATCTCGCTATAGTGACTATGTTCAGGACGCGCGTTTATTCGCGCATGCGCCGCGCGCCTTGTGCCGATCAATTCTCTATGACTTCGAAGTCATCGCGCGAGATGTATTTGATGCAGTGCGCGCCACCACATTCAGGGACTGGCGCGTGCCGCCCGTAATCACTGAGTTGTTGCCGCGTTGGATGTGCCACATTGGCCTTGGTCATCGCATTGAACGAGACACGCTCTACATCAGTTCCGGCGATATTGATGCGGAGCGGTCTTGGCAAATATTATGCGCCCGCTTTGGCGACTTGCCATTCTTCTGCATCAATGACACTTGCGACAATGCACCGGACAATGACCCCCGTCTGACACGCGTTGCGGACGTGTTACAGCATGTACTGCCAACGCCCTCGCTTTACGAGCGGCATTGACCGTAGGGTATCGGGTCTCGTCTGACCCGTCACCGATGTTGCTGTTCCGCGGCCGAGGCGATGCGTGCGTTTGCGGTATAGGTATGGTGGGTAGCCGAGACGTCGCTATAGTTTCACCCCAACCGCGGCGAAATAGCGCTGCATGTCGCCGTCTTCCTGCGAGATATCCTGCATCAGTTCCAGTAGCGACATATTGCCCCATGAGGCGCCGCGCATCAGCAGATAGGGTGTGGGACTGTGCGGCTCTCGTTCGATGAGATAGTTGGCAAGCGCTTCGATCAATTGGTAGGCGTGTCGCCGGTCGTGAACGATGACCGGCCCGGAGGGCGTATGCAACATGACCGACGTCGGTGCCATCGCCTCCGAGCTTTGCTCGGGTGGCGCTGTGCCCGTGTCGGCGTACCCCGTGGGGTCGGGGATGGCATGGAACCGCTCCGCATCAATCGGCGCCAAGTGTGTTGACATGGCCGTCGCCAGTGGATGACCCTCGGCATCTGTAAATGTGTCCGCGTCGCCGTCTTTGCCGGTCCCAACGCGCTGACTTACCGGGGCAACGACGTGTGGGGCACCTTCCGGTATGCGACCTGCAATCAGGCTGATAGCCGCGCGTTGCAGCCCCGACAACGCCACCGCGACCCGCTCGAAACTTGGCGTATCCTGCCCCGCGGCCAGGTCAAGCTTGCCGATCATGCTCGGCAACAACGCCAGCGCCACACCGCAGGACGCGCGCAGTCGTTCCAGCCGAAGCAGCACCTCGCCTCGCGCGAAATCGATCAAGGCTTCACGGCGAAGCGGCGGTGGTCCGTCATCGGGGTCACTGCCGTCATCATGCTCGATGTGGCCGTCGTCGTCGAAGTCGATGTCACGTACGGGTTGGCGTGGTCGGTTCGGCGGGGTCATCAGCAGACGTTGCCAATCGTCCAGCGTTATCACGCGCTCCTCCATTTCCAGCAACGGAAGATAGCGCGTCACGGAAGCGGCCAAGGTGTCGCGTAACCACGTGAACACGCCGAGGCGCGCGTCCAGTTCTCCCTCTCTGATCGACGGATGACCATGAGCCCAATCCTGCTCGATCATGGCCTCGAAAAGCATCAGTCCCGCGCAGACGCCATCGATGCCATGATAGCGGGACCAGGCTTCGCTAAGCCAGCCGGCCAATTGAAAATCCCTTGATTCGGTCCGCAGCGCAGCTTCGCACAATGCGATCACCCGTGGCCAGTCGGCGCGTTTCAACGGTCGGGTCCATTCCCCGCGTGGCAATGTCGGATCGTCCTCCTCGCGCGCCACGCGGATGGTCTGGTATGTCTGTGAGTAGCGAAGCGACGCACCACCGGATCCCTGTGCTGCCTGTTGTGCTTCAGGCAATGGCTGACACACGCCGGCAAGAGTGGCCGCCAGCGGCGCGGGAAGCGTGTAATCGGGTGTCGACGGCAACGCGGTGGCGTGATCGCTCATGATGTTTTCGTTGATTATCAATCGACGCGCGCGCCATGCCAGCTCGGTGCCTGGCGGGGAAAGACACCGGGCCAGGGCAACGTATTCTGCTTCGCGGCCGGGGTGATCTGTATTTGCACGAACACCGTGGCCTGACGCCGTGCCGCGTTACGAGCAATGGCATCCGACGGCGCGGGCGTCTTGCGCGTATTGGGGGCGACCGGTTGTGGCGCCGCGCCCATCGGGAACGATAGCTGCAGCGTGACGGCGCGCGGCGTGTCGCCCAGGCCCGGCTCGGCCACGCGTAGCGTCTGGATCATCGTCATCAGTGCCCACGGATCGGAAAACCGATAGCGAATCGTGCGACCGTCCGTGTCCATCGCCATTTGCGCGTCATCGGGCTGGGCGATGAAGAGGGCGTTTTTCGCGATCCGCAGCGCCAGCGTCAGTGGCATTCCCGGCGTCCAGCGCACGGGATGCGGCATTTCGCTTGCGTGTACTATCTGTGTGCCCGACTGCAAAGACCAATCGATGATCTGATTGCCTTCGCTTTCTTCATCGCGATTCGTGCGGAACGACAGGTGCAGATCGTAGCCAGGGATATCGCCCGGCGCCGTGCCGTCGACCCCGTCGGTGGGATTGGCCTCCGCCGTATGCGGCAGCAGCGGCGACAGGAATCGCCTCACGGCTTCCATCTGCAATGTGAAACGCCTGACTGCCGGGCCGCCGTTGTCGGTATCCACGGCTCCTGCGGTTTGCCGTGCCAGCAGGGCGGAGGCGGCGTCTCGCCACCGCGCCATCACTTCTGCTACTTGTCCCAGGTCGGCAGGCTTCGTCCCCAGCGCGCCAAACGGTGCCATGCCTGCCACTTGCTGGTTGAACGTTGTCGCGAATGCCTCCCATTGCTTGCGGTTCGATTGCGCCTGCTGTTGCGTGCATCGGTTTGACAATTGCAGCCACAGGCGCTGATAGATCTCGGAAAAGTAGTCGCCGTCTAGCGTGGGTACGCTGCCTTCCAGGCGATCCATGCAGTTACTGCCGCGAGCAGAGGGCGGACCGGCGGGGGCGGCGACCGCGGCACCCCCGCCTGGGGCACCGGCGAAGCGCATCAAAAACTGCTCGATGCCCAATAGCGAGCTGTTTGGATTTTTCAACTTATAGCGTCCGATATCCCGCGTGATGGCTTGCCAGCGAACGGCGGTCGGCGATACGGCATCCGCCGGCGTCAATGCCGCCAGATAAATTTCCGCCTGCTGCCCCAAGGCTTGTGCGCGAGCCGATTGCTGTCCGAGATAGGCGGCAAGACCCGCGGCATCGCGTACGCCAAACGTATACATCAGAATGGTCTGTGCCGAAACGCCCTCTTGCGGGGGGCGATCCGCGATGCCGCGTACAGTTCGGAGGCGGTGAGGGCCGTGTCCACGGTCCGCAGATGTTGTAGCGCGTCGCTGGACACCATGGCGCGAACCGCATCGGCTTGCGGTCGCGCGCTGAGTGCATCGAGGAAACCGGCAATATGCAGCAGGCGTGGCAAGGCGGCCTGGAATGCCGTTGCGTCGGCGTCGTTCCCCGGTGCGATCGGGGTAGCGCTGGCGGCACCCGCCAGTTGGTCCATCGCGCTGGCTGCAAACTGCGCGTCTATCGCCGTTTGCAACGCGGGGAGGATGTTCGGGGCGATATGCGCCAGCCCCTCTGTGAGATAGCGTTTGCGGAGATCGGCCAATGCGATGATCTGGTCGAGTTGCGTTTCGTCCCATGTCAGTACGGTGCCGGGTGCTTCAGTCGGCAGGGTTCGGCCTTGCGATGGCTGCATGAACGGTTGGTTGATCAAATTCGTCAACGCCTCACGCAATGCGGCACGCTCGGGCGACAGGGCAAATCGATTCTCCTTGGCCTGCCAGCGTACACCGCTGTCGGGCGCGTCAAAGTGCTGCGCCGTGATTGCGCGGAATGCCGATAATGCCGTCTGCGTATCGGCGCGCATCCGCTCCGAGGCCTCTTGCCCAAGCAATGCGTTGTGGGCGACATGGGCCACCAATCGATCGTAGCCGCTGCCAAGCGATGGACCATCAGGCCGTATCCACGCGCCGCCGCCGCTGGCGACCAGATCGCTCTCTTCCTGAATGCCCACGACGATCTGCGCGTAACGTTGCAGCAATGCCGTTGACGACGTACCGGCACCGCGGAGCATGATGCCATTCAGACCATCGCTCACCACGCGATCCGCTTGCAGCAGTGGATTGTCGTCGAATAGACGCTTGTCCAGGCGCGCATTGCCTTTGTCCAGCGTGCACCGCACGGCGGCGCGCATCACTGGTACGTCAGTGCCGAGCAGCGTATCGATTTCCGTGGCGTGTTGATAAAAATATGGCAGACTCCGCGTGATTTCCCCCTGCGGCTGCACGCCCAGTGTGTAGCCGATGACGATGCGCAGATCCTCGGGACGCGAGGTACTTGCGCGCCGCAGCCGCTGCAACGCGTCCAATGCCGCCTTCAGTTGATCGACCGATGCGACATAGCTTTGCAATGCCGTCATTTCCGGCTGATTGTCGACGTTGAGGCCGATGTGTCTGCCCAGAGCATTGTTCGGGATGACCGGCGGACGGCAATCGGCGCCAATCACCAACTGTCCCGTACTCGGATCACGGTCGGTGCCGGTCAGCGCGGCGACCCGCGCCATGAATTCGCGCCGCACCAGCGTCACGGCGGCTTCTCCGAACGTCCGCTCGAACGCGTCCCCTACCCGATGCTGTAGATCATCGAAGAGCGGCCAGGCGCCGGGCATGAAAATGTACGCCGCTGTCACCGGCGTGAAACGTTCATTCAGGCGCAGCAGCGTCAATGCGCCGTGGCGCTCGCCGTCCGTTGACAGCGGCGTGCCATCCTGCGGCATTGCGGCGGGCATCATGCCGTTTCGGTGCAACTGCCTCAGCGCCTCGACCCATTGCGCGCCTCGCCCGTGCAACTGAGCGCCGGCGAAAACAATGCCTGCGCCCCAGGTCACCAGCAACGCCAATGTACCCCAGCGCAGGCCGCGCCGTAGCGCCGGGTGGCGCAACTGCTGCGTCCGCGACGGCCGTGTCAGCCCGCGCTCCTCGAAAATCTTGCGCTCGAATAAATCGCGCAGGAAGGCCGGCTGCAGTGACAACTGCCCTAGCAGGTCCTGACGTGTTGCGGCGCGCGCGACCGCGTCATCGACCGTTGCGCTGGGCGCGGCAGGCGCCTCGTCGGTTTTCGCGGCATCGGTGTTGCCAAGTGGTACCGTGAATGTCGGTTCACGCCAGTCTGCCTCGACCTGCGGGGCGGTGCTTGCCTGTCGGCGAGCGTCGTCATCAAGCGCCGCCGCCCGCGCCAAGGATTCGCTGCAGTCGCCGGTCAGATACAGACCACGTAGCAGAAAAGGTTCATGATAGGCGCTGGGCCGCATCAGTTCGTCGGTGTAAAGCCGAACCTGCCCGCGCATGGCGTCGATGCGGGCAGGCAGCATGCAGATCGCATTCGCCTGTTCCGGGGAGACGTCCAGTGCCAGCGCCTCGGCGCTGATATCCGAGACGGTATGCAGGATGCCATCGAAAGCGGTATCGATGCGATCTGTCTGGTATTGGCTGTCAAGATCATACGGGGAGGACCATCCCAGCATGCTCGCGCGCATGCCATCCGGTAGTGCGCGCGCGAAAGTGGCGAGGCCGGGCACGTGCTCGCATTCGCAGATCACCAGATAGACCGCGAAGCGCATGGCAAAACGATTCTGCGCGAGCCACAGGCGACGGTGAGCAAGCTTCGCACGGCGTGTCACTTCAAGACGGGCATCGACGGAGTCGTCGAGCAGCAGTGCGGCGGGAAGCGTGAGCACCAGTGAGTCGAATGGACGCTGCGGGCGGTAGGTCCGGCACATTCCCAGGAACGCATCCCATGGTTTTTCGGTGCGATCGTCGTCGGGCGAACCGAGATAGGCACCTTGGATGTCGATGACGATGCCGCGATCGAAGAACGCCCAGGTAATGCCCTGCGTCGATGCTGCCGACGCCGCCTCCGTGCCAAGCATGCTGGAGACCCCTGATTGCGCGACCGGCAGGCGCGTGGCATCTTCGCCTTCGTTCAGCACCAGGACCCAGGGAATGGTGTAACGTTCGTTGCGCGCCGCGATATTCGCTTCGATCAGGGCGACTGCTTCACGGAACGACGCCCGCAACGATTCCTGGCGCAACGTCACGGTACGTGGCGGTTTTTGCCCGGTCTTGCCGGCGTTTCCCTTCATGGCGAAATACAAGATGCCACCGAGCCCGGCGAGCATGGCAAGCGCCAGAAGCGACAGCACAATAAGGAAAAGGCCGTTACTCAGCATGGGACGTCCAACCAGATGGGGAAGGGGCGCCGGCGTCGATGGCAACATTGCCGGAGGTCTGGCTGAAGTGGCCGCGCAACGCATCGCGCACAGGCCAGGTGGTGGTCAGCCAGACCATTTCCGAGAGCGCGAGCAGCACCGCGGCGGCGATCAGGACGCACAGCAGCCAACGGCTCATTGGTGGCAGTTTCCGCGGCGCATGATGCGAGAGCGTATACGCGTAAGTGGCGTCGTCGAGCACACGGTCGCGGCCGCCGAGATCGGGACGCCGTTGAAAAATAAACTGGAACAATGCTTGGCGGTAAGCAAGCAGGCGGGTGTCGATGCCCTCCTGTGCGTCCTGCTGCGGGGGGCGTGGCGTGCTGCTATCGCCATGCACCACGTTCCCGACATCGGTGCCGGGTTTGGTGGCGCCGAGCCGATGCCGCCCTTCGAAGCCCATGGCAAGCGCTAGCAGATACAGCCGCGCCATTTTGCGACGCGACGGCTCGCGATCCGCAAGTAAGGCGTCAATGCGTTGGAAGATAAGATCTCC
The DNA here is from genome assembly GCF_000970345.1 of Robbsia andropogonis. Taxonomy (GTDB): domain Bacteria; phylum Pseudomonadota; class Gammaproteobacteria; order Burkholderiales; family Burkholderiaceae; genus Robbsia; species Robbsia andropogonis. Next base: position 25,851 of record NZ_LAQU01000015.1, read on the forward strand.
CGCGATGTTCGACCGATACAGTGACGACTCCAGCAGAAAGCCGGTCCATTCGTCCCGACCGATCCATGGAATGGTCAGCAAGAGTTCATCGGCCAGTGCCACCTTTAGATATTGAGCGTCGGCGACATTGTCGAGTTCGAGTCGGCTGACGTCATGTTCGATCTGCGCGGTCTGTAGTTCGATGAAGCGCAGCAAGTGGCGGTTTACCGTCTGGGCCGCCAGCACGGGGTCGGTCTCGCGCGACTCGGACGTGCGTTGTGGCGTGCGCAAGACCTCGTCCATGAAGGCGCGGAACTGTTCGCTCATCAGGTCGTCATCGTTTTTCATGCGGGCGCGGGCCGGTGAAGTCTCGGTGATGCTATTGAGCGGCGGGATCTGCCTGAGGAACAGGTGCGAAATCATGATCTAGTCTCGTGAGAACAGCACGATTTCATGTGGTCTTTGCGCAGTCGCCCCTTCATTTGGATGACTGATCACCAGTGCTTCACCAGGAAGAATGTCTCCACGGGCGGTGTCCAGCGCATACAGCAGGTATCCCGAACCCGCCCGCACGCCGAAATCAACGACCTCATCGACGCGATGGCGCGCCGCGCCCAGTACGCGGCGCGCGCGCAGTGACGGATACAGCCCTGCCGCACCAATCACGGCGCCACCAATCCACGTGTCAAGATCCTTGTCGGACTGCCCACGCAGCCCGATGTACAAACGTGCGGGGAGTGCCGCGGTGGTTAAACCCAACGAGAACGCACCGGCCTGCAATTCGAATTTCTGTTCGCGATATTGTTGGCTGACTTCTTCAATCGTCGCATCCAACCAGTCGAGCAACGGCGCGAATACCTTCAAGGGGTCCGCATGGTCGTATGGAGGGGGGCCGGGGGAACGGCGCCTGGTTTCAACAAGCTCAACGAACCCAGCATTCGCGATAGCGCGTAATACAACGCCAGCGGATGAAGATGGGGAGTGCGCAGCACCGCTTCGAGTTGTGGCAACTCCGTCAGAAGGCTGCGCAATCGATCTTTCCACTCCAGTTGCGTCAGGCGTTCATCGATGCGTGATGACGGGTTGGCCGTCTGTTTTGCGATGAAAGCCGCTTTCGCACGCAGTTGTGCCACCAGCGCCGCCACCCGCTGCCAGAGCCGGTTTCCCGGCGTGTGCTCCGCGCTGATTTCGAGCAGTGGTGGTAATGTATGGTCGAGTAGAAAGATGTCGTTCTCGCGTACCGCCGCGCCGAGTCGAAGACGCGTGTAATGCACCGAGGGCACGGACCCGGCATGAAGCGCAAGGTTGGGTAGCTGCAGCGACAGATCGACAGGTGGCGCCTCGGACACCTGGTCTTCGATCAATGGCCCAGGCACCGAACGAAAGCGTCGTATCGCACCTTTATGGCGCATGGTTTGCGCAACGGGCAAGGTGAGGTAGATATCGAGCGCCTGCTTATCGAGCTGCTCCGCGTGCGATTGCAACGCGATCTCGAGTGGTGCGTGCAGCGGGTTGGCACTGTCGTAATCAATGGCGGTGCCGTCGGGCAGGACGGCGTCGAGTGCAACAATGCGTAGCGCGCCGCCTGGCAGCATGCCCGGATCGATGATGATGCGGCGAACGCCCCAACTGAATGGCGAGGCCGCCAGGGTCTGCCAGCCGACCAGCGTGTCGAGCCGAGCGGACAGTTGCTGAAAATGTTGCGGCGAAAGGATCATTCCCTCGTGCCACTCGACGCGTTCGACGAGCGGCAGGCGCAGCTCCGTCATGGCAGGCTCTCCAGCGTGTAAGTGGTTGTTTTCATCGTCAGGACGAGACGGCCTTTATATATGTCGATGCGCTGGCGGTGCGCACCCGGCGAGGCATAGCGGGCGAAGACGAGCACGCCGGCCACGCGCGGGCCGGAAAAAGTGCGACGGTCCACATGGAGCGTTTCGTTTGGCACCACCTCCCAACTGCGGTAGCGAAGTGCCTTGGGATAGGTCGTGATCAGGTCTTCGCGATCCTGAAACCATTGTGTCGCCCGCAGCGACAGCAACTTGTCCAGAATCGCAGGGTCACTGACCATCACGATGTCGATGGCCACCGGGCTGTCGTTGTTGGCGTCTTGTGCCGCGATCAACGTCACCTCGCGCCAGTCCACGCGATGGCCCTTCATGCCGAACATCGCGCAGCCACTGAATGCCATGCACAGTAGCGCCGCGCAAAGTAGCGCCCTGCACGACGACGCACGACACCGGCTAGTAACGGAAAGAGGCATCATGGCCGCTCCGTATCCGTGGCGACACTGTCGGACACTGTGGACGGCGTTGCTGCGTCATCGTGGGTGACGACACCTGTGGCGTCATTGCACCCTTCAGGTGACAAGGTGGCAGCGGGTGGTGTGGGCAACGTATCGGCGGCTGCAGCCGTGGCGGCACCTATTATCCCGTTGCCGGGCAGGCCGAATCGCGTACCGATCTGCATGCCGAGCAGGAACACGACGATGGAGAACAGCAGCGCGCATGCGCCGGCGATACCAGCCATTCGAGACGTCATCGTGAAAACGAGCGGCATGACGATGCTCCTGTAGCGTAACGTTGCGTTATGGCAGCGTGGTTGTAAATTGCGCCGGTGTCACGACGCGGATCAGTCCACCCCAGGAACACATCGCTATCGACGCATCCTGCAACGCCGGAACATTGCCGATCGATACGGCGGGCGAGCCCGGCACCCAGGGCGTCAGGGTATTGGGCAGGCAGGGCGCGGGAGTCGGGACGCCGAGTGCGCTTGCCGTCGCGATCGCGACCATGGGGTTGGACGGGCAGTTGCACATGCCGAAGGACGGTATGTTGACAAGGGGCAGATGATCGGCGATCGTCGCCGCCGGTGTGCCGCTTACCACGCGTTTGAACAACGGCACGCCCAGGGTGCTTTGCACCTGACCAAATGCACATCGCAACTGGGCACCGGCGGTAACCAAATGCGTCATGAGCGGCTCATCCATTTTTTGGTGTCGCGTGTGGCGGCGGGCTGTGACGATGCGGATGCAGGGACGGCCGGCGAGGCAGGCGCTTGTGCCGCCGGCAACGCCTTGCCCGCTTGGTCGAATCGTTGCCAGTCCTCTACCCGTTGGCCATCGCGGTAGACGGTGCGTTCTCGAAGGCCGCCATCGGGCCAATAACGCCTTACGGTTCCGTGCAGCATTCCGGCGCGATAGACCGTGTCTTGCGTGACGTTGCCATCGGCATCGAAGTCCCGGCAGGGACCATCGAGCATGCCGTCGCGATAGACGGCAATGCGTGCGGGGCGACCTTCGTTGAAGAACCGTGCTTCACCGTCGAGCTTGCCTTGCCAGTACGGCAAGATCGCGGTAACGACGCCCCCCGGTCCGAAGCAGCGGGTCTCGCCATGCTGGACACCCTGCACGAAGACCTGACGCGCGACCGGCTGCCCAGCCTGATACAGCATCGTCACGCCATGCTGCTGGTCACCCCGATAGTCCGCGCGTCGCAGGCATTGGCCGTCGGCATCGAAATGTTGCATCTCGCCATGCCGCTGCCCGTTTCGGTAACAGGTCCGCGCAACCAGCTGTCCATCCTGGCTGAAGTGTTGCACCTCGCCTTCGAGAGGCCTGTCGTATGACGGCGCGCGATGCACTACACGCTCCGCGTCGTCGTTCTGTTCCACTACATGGGTGGCGGGATACGTTGGAAACGAGAGGGGCATGGCGTGCATTAGTTGATCGACACGAGGCCGCCTCGCAATGTCAGCAATCCGCCGCCGTCCACCGTTTGGGCGGCACCGGCCTTGCTCTCGATCGTCGGTGCTTCATTTGTCATGGTCGTGCCGGCTTTGTGCGCCGCCGAGGTCCCTGCCGTGGCGGTCAACGCAGTGCCGGCGATCGTCGAGAATGTGGTGCCCGAGCGCAATGCGACGGCGCCCTTGACATCGATCGTTAGATTGCCCGATATCGTCAGCGTCATATTGCCTTCGACCGCATGATCCAGATTCGCGTGGTTTGTGCGGATCTCGGCGCCGGTCACCGCCACCTCCCGGGTGCCCTTGACGCGCAGCGTATCGTTGCCGGTTTCGAGCGTGGTCGTGCGATTGCCTTTTTTCAAGATGCGGGTTTCGTTGCCCGCAACGAGGAGGGTGGCGAGATCATTTTCGATATCCACCTGCATGTCCTTCTGTGCGTGCATGAAAAACTGTTCGGATTCGTGCTTGTCTTCCAGTCGTATCTCGTTTCCGGCGTTGCCGTTTTTCGACGAGCGCGTCCGGATGACGCTTTGCGTCTGCGCGCCGGGCAACGTAACCGGCGGGGACTGTGTATCGTTGTAGGCGCTACCGGTGATCAACGGACGGTCCGGATCACCATCGATATAACTGACCAGTACTTCCTGCCCGATACGAGGCAGGAACAGATGTCCCCAGCCCTGGCCGGCCACTGTTTGCGCCACGCGTATCCAGCAAGAGGACGTTTCGTCATGCTTGCCGTGCTGGTCCCAGTGGAACTGCACCTTGACCCGGCCCAACGTGTCCGACCAGATTTCCTCGCCGTGTGGCCCGACCACAATCGCGGTATGCACGCCAAAGACGCGGGGCCGAGGCGTCCGCAATGGCGCGCGAAAGATCGTAATGGCGTCGAAGGACTCGAATGCATTCGAATACGCGCGATCGGTTGCGTGGTGCGTGACGGCGCGTAGCACATGGGCAGTGTTCAATGCGTCCCGCGGATGCCCGGCCACGGTGAAGCGGCCGCCGGCGCGCATGGCGTGATATCGGCTCGCGCCCTGCGCGGTGAGGCTGCCGGCCTGCTGCGCATCAAGGTGGATCCGTGCCAGCCGGGTACCGTCGGTGACGCTGCGATGGCGGCCTGGATAGACGTACCGGGAACCACGGCCACCACTATGCGACGTCTCGGCGCCCAGTGCCGTTGCCGACGCCTGGTAGTCGTAGTCATTGAGCATGACGCGCTGTATGACAAGTGTGTTGACGAGGTCGAATTGGGTGAGCGCGTTGATGGGCGGCACGGGCACGTCTTCCGGCGCAAACGTCAGCGCGTCTGTTTGTGCCAACGGCTGGTGTGCCGACGGACTATCGGCAAGCACCATCGTGTGTGCATTTTGCGTGTAGGTGAAGAAGTAAAAGATGCCTTCTTCTTCCATGAGCCGCGAGATGAATGCAAACGGCGCTTCGTCATAGCAGACGCAGTAGTCCCGGACGGGATAGGTGCCGGTCAACTTGTCTTCGAATGTGATACCGCCCGCGCGCAACACCTGTTTGACGATGTCGACCACAGACTGGTCTTGATAAATCAGGCGGTCCGTGCCCAAGGTCAGCAGGTATGCGCGCGGCGCCATGTCAGCCAGGTAGGTGGCATCGCGATTTTCACCATTGCGGTTGCAGCCGGCGTGCAGGAAACGCGTGACCACGCCGTTGAAATAGCGGATGGGCGCGGTGCCCTGGGACAACGTGACGGTGACCGGTACGCCGATAATGCGAGCCGGGTCCAGATTGGCATCGTTCGCCTGCATCGTCAGTTGAAACTGAAACAGCTCCGACATGGCTTCGCGTCCACTGAATTGCGCAAGCCGCAGCACATCCTCCCCGAACGGCGTACTGACGGACAGATACTGGCTAGCCTGGGTAAACAAGTCGCTCATCGCAACGACCTCTGCGGATGCCGCATCGAGAACGCAAAGGCATAGCCACCGGTTGCGTTCATCGTCATGCGCACCGTGTCGAACGGCTCATCCACCGATATGCGTTCGAGCACCATGCGTGATAATTCCGGCAGGACCATTTGCGTCAGAATGAAATCGATATTGCGCGCGCCGCTGTCCACTTCGGTGCAGCGGCGGGCAATGGCATCGGCCACCTCCGCGCTCCAACCAAAATCCGCGCGATGGTGGCGTGCGAAACGATCGATCAGCGTCGACAGCTTCAGCGTGACGATCGCGCGGATCTGTTCGTCACCTAGGGGGTAGTAAGGCACCAGGACCAGTCGGCCGACAAACGCCGGACTGAAACGTTGCTGCAACGCCGGGCGCAGCAGTGCATTCAGGGTAGTCGGGTCCGGGCGCTGCGTGTTGCGGCAGGCATCGGTGATGACGTCCTGCGCCGCGTTGGACGTGAGCAGGATGACGGTGTTGCGGAAGTTAATGGCAACCCCTTCACCATCTTCCATGATGCCTTTGTCAAACACCTGGAAGAACAATTCCAGCACATCCGGGTGTGCTTTTTCCATTTCGTCCAGCAGTACGACGCTATAAGGGCGACGCCGTACGGCCTCCGTCAGCACGCCGCCGCGACCATAGCCGACGTAGCCTGGCGGCGCGCCCTTCAGGCCGCTGACGCTATGCGCTTCCTGGAACTCGGACATGTTGACGGTAATCAGATTGCGCTCGCCCCCGTAGAGAATGTCAGCCAGCGCCGTCGCGGTTTCCGTCTTGCCCACACCGCTCGGCCCGACCAGCATGAACACGCCTACCGGCTTCCCAGGGTCGTCCAGGTTCGCCCGCGAGGTGTGGATGCGACGTGCAATCGCATCAAGCGCCTGGGGCTGCCCGATCACGCGCTCGGACAGTTTCGATTTGAGATGCAAGACCGTGTGCATTTCATCGGCCAGCATTCGGCCGACCGGTATGCCCGTCCATCCTGAAATAACGTCGGCGACAATCGAGGCATCGACACAGACCGGTACCAGCGGCTCGTCATTCTGGATTGATTCGAGGCCTTTTTCCAGACGATGCAAATGGACGGCGAGATCGGCGTCGCTATCGTTGTCACCGAGCGGTTCGCTGTTTTCTTCGCGGCCTTTGTCCTTTTGGAAAGTCGTGTCGTGCGCGTCGATCTCAGGTTGACCGGTCGCGTCTATCGGCGCATCGACTGGTTCGCTATCCTGCTTTTCGACGCTATCTCGAAAATGTGCCGCGATGCGGCGGCGCATGGCAAGGATTTCATGTACCACGGCTTTTTCCGCAAGGAGTTTTTCGGATAGTTTCCGATGCCGCAGCCGCGCCTCGTCGCGTTCGCTCGCCAAGTCGACAAGCTGGTGCTCGCGATCCATGCCCGTGGCTGCCTCGTGTCGCGCAATACGGATCTGGTTCTCCAGGCTTGCGACAGTTCGTTGCAATACCTCGACTTTCGCCGGGGTGCCGGCCTGCCCGATTGCCACGCGCGCGCAGGCGGTATCAAGTACGCTCACGGCCTTGTCCGGCAGTTGCCGCCCGGAGATATAACGTTGCGATAAGCGGACCGCTTCACATACGGCTTCGTCGAGGATCTCGACGTTGTGGTGCGCCTCCAGTTTGGCGACCACTGCACGCAGCATGTCTATCGCGGCGGTTTCGTCCGGCGCGTCGACCTTGACGACTTGGAACCGGCGGGCGAGGGCGGGATCGCGTTCGACGTACTTCTTGTATTCGGCCCAGGTGGTGGCGGCGATCGTCCGCAACTCACCGCGCGCCAGCGCCGGCTTCAACAGGTTTGCCGCGTCTCCCTGGCCTTCAGCGCCGCCTGCGCCAATCAACTGATGCGCTTCGTCGATAAAGAGAATGATCGGAACCGGGGATGCCTTGACTTCGGCGATGACGGATTTCAACCGATTTTCGAATTCGCCTTTGATGCCGGCGCCTGCTTGCAGCAGGGCGAGGTCCAGCGAGCGCACGCGGACCTGTTGCAACGCCGATGGCACGTCGCCGTCCGCGACACGCTGTGCGAAGCCTTCCACCACCGCGGTCTTGCCCACGCCGGCGTCTCCGGTGAGGATCGGATTGTTTTGCCTGCGCCGCAACAACACGTCGACAAGCTGTCGTATTTCCGCGTCGCGTCCGGTTACCGGGTCGATGCCGCCGTCGGCGGCGAGCCGGGTCAGGTCGATCGTGAACTGATCGAGGGATGGCGTGACGCCAACTCTGCCGATATCCCGCGACGGCAGCCCACCGGCCGCGCTGGCGACCGGTCCGGACAGTGCGCCGGCGCGTGGTGAACCGGCGGGCCCCGGCATGCCGCCAAGGATCGACGGCAAGCCTTCCCGCAAACGATTTCGCGGTATCTTCAGCAGGCTAGGACAGGATTCGAGCAAAGTGCCGCGAAGGATGTCTACTTCGAGTGCCGCGAGCATCAACGTACCGGCGCGCACCTGTTGCTGCCCCAGCAGTAGCGACGACAGTAGCCACGCCTCCTGAAATAATGGCGCGAAATGTGGCGAGAGTGCCGGCGTACGGCCATTCCCTCGCTTGAAAAGATCGACCGCGTCCTGCAATTGTTTTTCGACCAACTCGCGTCTGACATCGAAGACGCGCAGGATTTCCAGAAAATCCGGAACATCGGCGCGCAACAGATGTAGCAGCAGATGCTCCACTTCAACATTGAAATGGGTCTGTTGGACGCAAAGTTCGGCGGCTTTCTCCATCCCGTGTTTGCATTCGGGGTCGAGCCTTGCTAGCAGTTCGCGAATGTCGACTTGCATGTTTTGTCCGATGGGCTAGGCGATAGACCGGTCGCTCAAGGTCAGGCGCGCAGCGGGCAACGCACCCGTCAATTCCGTGCGGTGTGCCAACCATGAGGACCATCCGAGCCGCATTGGTTCCGTCGCCGTCAACCGAACCGGCTGCGCGGCTTTCAGCATCAGGCGCAATACCAGATGTACGTCCATCGGCGATTGCAGATATCGGCGTACCAGCCAGACCATCAGCGCATGCGTCTCGCCGCCGGGCAGGAACGCATCGTAGCGTGCGCGGTCGTGCAGCACGCAGGCTAATTCGATACCCGCTGATTGATCCCAGAATCGCTGACCGAGCCCGCATTGACCGTCGAGACGGATGGTCGTGCCATATTCGCTGCCGGATGTCGCGGCGTTGCCGGCGTCGTGCGATGGCGTGCGATCACCCAGTGTCAACGGGGAAGCGCGATCCAGCGGTACCCATGCGCCAACGAACTGCCTGGCGGTGAATGCCGTGCCCAGCCGGTCATGCAGCAGCGTGAGCAAGCCGATAATCGACCGTGGCGCCGCGCCTAGCAGTCCCGCATGTTGCAGCCACGGCCGCGGTCCGGCGTCCCCCGGCGCGGCGGGGTCCCCAAGATTGGCCAGCGCGGCGGCGCTACGAACCAACGGTGCGTCCCGTAAAGGCGCCGTGTGCAACGATGCCGTATGTTTCTTTCGGCTCCGATAAAGAAATGACAAGAAGCGATGGTGGAAGATATCGAGAAATGCCCCGGTGGCATGATCGCGGGCAGCGTTACGCTGGAGGATCAGCTCCGTGAACGCCACCGGCAACGGCCCCTGAACGCCAGCCAGAGACATCACCGGGGTGGACAGCAGGTAGGCGGGATCCGGCGTCGAGGTCGGGCGCGTTGCGTATCGCGCCGTCCCCGCTCGCACCGTGTGAATATCGGCGCATGGGAACCGCAGCGCGATATACGCGCTGAAACGCACGCCTTCGTTGCGGCCATCGCCCGTTCCCAGCGCGACCCTGCGATCGTCTTCCCGGGTTGCCGCGCGTTCGAGAAGGCTGATCGCCTGGAACAGGTTGTAGCGGTACGGCGCGGCCAGCAAATGCGAAACGCAGGCCGCAAGCGGCGTTGCGGGTGATCGCGTCAACAGCGCGCCGTCATCGTCGCTCGTTGCATCCTCGCCGGTTTCATGCGGTGCAACCGCGTCGAGAGCAATGAGCGTGTTCATAGCAGTTGCTGCAAGCCACTCATCGGTGGCCATTTCTTCCACGTTTCATCCCTGCCGCGCGACACCAATTGCACGAAGGCGTTGATCGATGTGTACATTGCAAAAAAACGACTGAGCACGGCGCTGAGCAGAAGTGGCGAACTGCCTACGAAAGCGTCGGCATCGAATTGCAGGACGATCTCGGTGCCGCGACAAAAGCCACGCCAGCCGTCATGTCCGATATGCGCGGTGGTCGGACGTGTGCCGACGCGGCGGATGCCGTGTATTTGTTTCTGGTTGCGCTCGCTCTGAGTGGCGAACAGCATCAGCAAATCGTGCAGCCAGGCGGCGTGCTGGTCGTCTGTCGCGGCCTTGCCGTGCGCAGGCGAGGTATGCTGCCCGTCGGCTGGGTGCGTATGTGATGCTGACCTGTTTCCTTGTAGCAGGGATTGGTAGTTCAATGTCAGCAGCGATACAAGATGCCAGAGCGTGGCACTTCCAAGCGGCGGATCGAATTGGGATGTCGGGGCGTAAAGGCAATGTGCGCGAACATGCTGGGAGACGGCTTCGAGCAACAGTGTCGCGCCGCGGGTCACTTGTTCCGGCAGGCGACGGTTGGTACAGATCACGGTTGCATAGACGGTCTGTTCCGCAGGGGCGGCTGGCGTATTGTCGTGATCGGAAAATGCAAGATAGATTTCCGTGCCGGACAGGTCCACGCGTAACGCGCGTTCGCGGCGCGCGCTCCATCGTACCCCGGCATCGGGCGTCACCGCTTTTGCGCCATTGCCCGTCAGCGGCGGGATCGTCATCGTGCTGTCCGACAGCGGGTCGATGCCGATAACGGATTCGACGGAATAGATCTCGGTTTGCGCATGGTTGCGCTGATCCGCGACAAGGTGATATTCGTACTGCCGCTGGTCGACGACGATCGGCTCGCTGGTACGCGAGAAAAGATTGATGGCCGGCACGCAGCCGAGCACGAAATTCGCGGCATGCACGGCAAGCGCCGCACCCGCGTTCGATGTCAACGTTGCGTCACCGGTGCGCGACAGCGTGGTCGTCAGGCGTAATACGATATCGACATGGCGCCCTCTGCCCAGCGCACCATCTGGCACGGTCAGATCGAAAAAAAGAAACTTGCGCGGAAACGCGAAGTATTCTTGCAATAACGTATAAGGCAAGTAAGCATGGTCCGGTGGTGCCAGTACCGTTTCATCGGGTGCGAAGCCGACTTCGCGCCATGCCGATGCGGGCAGCATCGTGTTCTGCGGCTCGACTGTCGATAGAGGGTCATCGCGCATCGAGGTTGGCGCGGCATGGATCTCCACCCCCCGGATATTTGCAATCAGCAGGTCGTACAGTGGCATTGTTTCAGTCCAATCGCCATTCAGATGGAATCTCAGCGAGTGGATATCCAGTTCTGAAAAATCGGTGTCGTCACTGGTCGCCAACGTCAGCCGCAACGCATCGGTACCTTCGAAATAAGCGTCTACGACTGTTACAGGCCATAATATGCAGTCCCATGCAGTACGGAAGCGACATGACGCGTCATGCGTGGTGCGCACTTGCATTTCGGTATGGCGCGGCACGCGGTAACCCGCGGTGACCTTGCCTTGCGCCGGATCAAGCGCCATCCGTGCAATCGTCATCGAAGGCACCGGTTGACCGAGCGAGGGACAGGCGTTGGCAAGCAGTGCGGCAGGTACTTGCGGAAAAGATTGATCGAGATCGCGATGCACGCGTGCCGCGAGAAAGGCGCTGGCCTCGATCAGCCGCTCGACGTGCGGGTCGCGCACATCGTCGCCGTGTAGCGCGAGGCTGTTGGCGACCTTCGGATAGCGCTGCGCGAAGGCGCTGCCTTGTTCGCGAAGATAGCCGAGTTCGCGTTTGTAATAATGCAGCAGATCGTCGGATGGCGTGTCATGCATCGCGTGAGTCCGTTGGCAACGCTTGGGTGTCGGGCTGCATGGCCGCGTCGGGTCGAGGAGGGGAGTTGGCGTTCGCCCTGGAAGCCGCGTTATCCGGTCCGGTTCCGGCTTCTGGTGCGATGTGCCCGCTCGTACTCATCGCAAATGTCGTGCGCTGTTGCGCCCGTTGCCCCCACAGCATGCCTTCTATGCGGACTCGCGCATCAGCGCCGCGCTCGGGAGTAGGGGTGATCTCCACGGTCACGTCATGCAGGCGTGGCTCAAAGACGGAGATCGCATGCCGGATCGCTTTTGCCAGCATGGCGCGATCATGGATCGACGCCATTGTCATGGCGGAACTGTCTGGGATCCCGTAGTCGAGGAGATCCGCGGCTTCCGACACGAAGACGTCAAACGGCAAGCGCGAGCGACTGGAAAGCAGGCGCTGTAATTCGTGAAGGATGGATTGCTTCAGAAAGGTGTCTGCCACGTGCGGACGTGTTGCCGCGTGTGCTGGCAGGGCGAGGCGATCGAAAAGCGGCAGGCTGGCAGCAAAGGAATTTTTGGGCATCGAATCACGCGGGTCTAATGAAACGCTTCCCCTACACAGGTAGCCTGTCTGTGCGGCGTGCCGTGAAAAAGTTCCATTTCGCCAACGGTGCGCGGACGTGCATCGGGCTGAATATCGCGCATCTGCCGCGGGACCGAGCGGCGAAGCATTATAATTTGCCCATAGCACGGTGTTCGTGTCCGCGTTTTGCGCGTGCGCACCGAATTTACCCCCTCCGTGATGACTGTCGTTTTATGAATTTTTGGGAAGACGTGTGGCGTCAGACGCCACTCCAATTGTCGGATTTCCCGGTGCTGAAGGTCACTGACGACCACCATGATGGCTGGCTGGCATTCTGTATCATGTTGACGATGCCGGACCACTGGCACGCCAGGGAACGGCGCAACGCGGCCGAACGCGGCCGGCGCGAGCTCGCTCAGGCCATCGAGACCGCATGCCACATAGACATCGACGATCCGACACGGGTGTCGATCGTGAGCATGGGGAATGCCAGCGTCAGTCTGTCATTGCTGGTATCGTTCCGGGACGCGCCGGACGCCGCGCGATTCGCGGCGGTCGCGAAGGTCTTCATGGGGTAGGCGCACCGCATGATTCCGCCGTGCCGTGCTGCGCCCGCTGCCTGGCACGCCCGAGGGCGCCGACGCACGCGACGTACTGCACGCCGCGCAGGCGAGGGGAGACGACTGTTATTGCAGCGGCTTGTCGTTCGGTTGGGTATTGAGCGCTCTTACGTCGTCGCTCATCGGAAAATCGAGATTAACGTTCTTTGGCGGCGTGGGTGACATGAACCATTTCGTGTAGCTCGCCGTCTGTACTCCGGAGTGCTGCCGTTCCGCGATAACGCTATCCACTAATTTCTTGAAGGCCGTGTCCCCCTTCGGCATCATGCAGCCATACGCTTCGCGCGACATCGGCGTACCCACTATTTTCCAGTTCGCGGGCTTGTGCGCCGTGGCGCGATAGCCTGCCAAGACGGGATCGTCCATCATATATGCCGCCACCCGCCCGGTCTCCAGGATCAGGAATGCCGAGGCAGCATCGACTGAACTGACCACATTCATATGCAGGCTCTTGGTTTCGTTGAGCCCTCGCAGCAAACGCTCCGATGTACTGCCCGCGACCGTCACCACGCTCTTACCCTTTAAATCGGGGAAATCGTTGATCGATGACGACGTTGGCACCAGCAGGCGGGTGCCGATGACGAAGAACGTATTGCTGAAATTGACCTGATTTTCTCGTTCGACATTATGTGTGGTCGAACTGCATTCGAACTGGATCTGGTTGTTCTGCACCAACGAGATCCGATTCTGCGAGGTGATAGGCAATTCTTTTACGGGCAGATTGGGCATATGCAACCTCTGCTTGATCGCATCGACGATGGCCATGCTGAGGTCCATCGAGAATCCCATATAGTGACCGTCCTCGCCAAGATACGAGAACGGAAACGAGTTGTCGCGCACCCCCATGGTGATGACGCCGGATTGCCGGATACCGTCGAGCGTCGGCCCGTCCGCGTCCACCGCATGCGCGTTCGGGGACAGCAGAGCAAAGGCAAGCACGATAGTGGGCAGCAAAGGGGGAGTAAACCGCAATAGCGAGCAGCGCGACATGGCCATCCTTGTGGAAGTACGGATAAGGTGAGGGATCAGCGAGGCATCGTTGCCGGACAAATCCCAAAAATCCAGGGTGTCAAAAAGATTCGCTGTTTTCGCGTCGCAAAATGGTCGAGATGTTCGACCTGCTGGCGGCGGTCGACGGTGCCTGGATGGTGATGGCGTAATAAACCTCGTCAGGAGGACGGTTCCTCGGCTATTGGAGGTCCCAGGTAATGCGCACGCGGACGCAGCAGCGTGCCACTGTTGACTTGTTCCATCGCATGCGCCATCCAGCCGACGCTGCGTCCGATGGCAAACAGGGCAAACGCGGCGTCATCGGGCAAGGCGCAATACTCGGCCAGCGCCACCAGCGCGACGTCAATGGTCGGTTTTCGGCTAGTACGCCGATCCACGTATTCGATGGTTGCGCGAATCACATCGGGCACCGGAAACGCGGCCAGCAGAGAGGCCGCCCGCGGATCCCCTTGTGGATAGAGTGGATGCCCGAAGCCGCTCAGCGGCGCCGTGGCGGGATCGCTGGCGGTCAGCGCCGCCCCAATGCGGTTTTCCACACCGTCCCGCGCGGCCTCATCGAGAAAGCGGCGGACCCTTTCCGGGGCGCCGCCATGCCGGGGGCCGGACAATGCAGCCAGACCTGCCAACGCACACGCACCCAACGAGGCACCCGTGGACGCGGTGACGCGCGCGGCAAAGGCCGATGTGGTGAGTTCCTGGTCTGCGAGCAATACCAGGGCACGACGCAAGAGATCGGCATGCCGATCGGCTCGCCATGCCGCGGCGATACGCAGGTGTAATGCGCGCATGTCGAGCACCTGCCGCGGCCTGCCTTTCTTCTCCGGCGCGTTTGCCGTCGCGGTGACATCGAATGGGACAAATCCGCTCGCCAGTCGACCGACAAGGCGTGCGGCTTCGCCAAGCATATCGGGAAAACCCTGGGTATCCGAGGGTACGCCTTCGGCTGCGGCGCGTCCCAGCATCGCATAGGCGCGTGCGCAGGACGGGGGCATGCCGCCCTGCGGCCAGTCGCTTGAAAAATATGGCGGCGTGCGCGAGCACGTGTCGCGATCACCGATGATATCGTTGCGATTGGATCGAAGCGACAAAGCTGGCCTTCCAGCTTGTCCGTCCGCCTCGCCCCACCACAGCCGTTGCGCGGTTTCCTCTAGCGTGTCTGTCTCGGAAAGCTGGATGGCATCAAGACCCCGGTAATAGAGCCGCCCACGGACAACGGTGGAGATACGTGTACTGACGATGGGTTCGCCCCACGCCATCGTACTTGCGGCGATTGTCGTGCGGGCGCGTCCGCGATTGCGTTTGTGGAGTAAAGCCCGCACGTCGGAGGCGGAATAGCGGTTGCGCCCCACGCGCGACGGGTCGCGGCGGACTTCGATCTGGCCTCGGCTAACGTAGGCGTAGAGGGTCTGCTGGCGGACGTCCAACGCAGCGCACGCCTCCTCCTGCGTCATCCAGTCCTTGACGTTGATTGAATCAATCAAGATTGACGCTCATTGGGCAGACCAGTTTAATGCACTAACGGACTGTCTTGCGATGGTCTAAAAAAAGACGACCCGCTACGACGAGAGTGGGCAACTACACAATATAAGAAAAATGGCGGAGCGTGTCGGCACGCGTCGCCAAGACGGAGACATCAACATGATGAGAAAGCGCCAGCCTTCGGCTTCCGTGCGCCGTTTCCTCGCGAGCGGCCCATTCCTGCCAAACCTTGCCTGTCCACCGCTGGACCCCTGAACGCCGCTCGTCCGAACCATTTATTCGATGCGAGCTCACCGCACGCGAGCTTGCCACGTACGGCATGCCATTCGCTTTCGTGACCAGCATGGGATGCGATACCGGTCGGTCCCGCCGGCCTGGAAATTTCCAAGGAGGAGCAGCATGTTTTCCAACAATACGACCCATGCCGTGTCGTCGTCCGCGGCGGTGCGTGCCACGCACACGCGATACGGGATCCTTGCCGCCATTCTGCTATTGGCCACGATCGCCTACGCCGATCGCGCCATCCTATCGATCTCCGGACCAGGCATTGCCAAGGAGTTTGGGCTCAACCACATCCAGTTGGGCTATATATTGTCCGCATTCAGCTGGGCCTACGTGATCGGCCAGATTCCGGGTGGCCTGCTGCTCGACCGCCTGGGCACCAAGACAGTGTACGGCGTGACGTTGATTCTGTGGTCCATCGCGACGATTCTAGTCGGCGTGGTCGGGAAGATCACGACGGACCTGTCCGCGGCGCTCAGCCTCCTGTTTGCATTACGTTTCGCGCTTGGTTTGATCGAAGCCCCCAGCTTTCCAGCGAACGGCCGCGTCACGGTGATGTGGTTTCCGAAGTCCGAACGGGGTTTTGCCACGTCGTTGTTCGCCTCGGCATCGTATTTCGCCGTGGCGATTTTCTCGCCACTGGCGGGGTGGTTGGTACAGCACTATGGCTGGGCGGCGCCATTCTTTACGTTGGGCGTGATTGGCCTCGCCGCGGCGGTGTTGTGGTATGCGGTCATGCATGAGCCGCGCAAGCATCCGCGTGTCTCGGCCAGCGAGCTGGACCTGATGGTTGCCGGTGGCGCGATGATCGATATCGACGCGTCACACGAACGACGTGCACGCCCGGCGATGTCGTGGGGCCTCGTGCCGATGTTACTGGGCAATCGCATGCTGTGGTGTGCCTATATCGGGCAATATTGCACGATTGCATTGAGCTATTTTTTCATCACCTGGTTCCCAATCTACCTGGTCCAGGCACGAGGCATGAATATCGTCAACGCGGGCTTCGCGACGATGGTCCCGGCCGTTTTTGGTTTTCTCGGCGGCATCGCGGGCGGTGTCATCTCGGATATGCTGATCCGAATGGGGTGGAGCATTTCATGGGCACGCAAGACACCGTACATTGTCGGCATGATGGTCGGGTGCTCGCTGGTGCTGTCCGCCTATGTTGACAGCAACGTACTGATCGTCGCCCTGATGGCGTTGGCGTATTTTGGTAAAGGGGCGGCCGCGGGTGCCGGCACCTGGGCCGTCGTCAGCGACACGGCGCCCCGCGAAGCCGTGGGGCTGGCGGGCGCGGTGTTCAATTGCGTGGGGAACATCGGGGGCATCGTGACTCCGATCGTGTTTGGCTACATCGTGCAACTGACCGGTGGCTATACGGTCGGCCTGTACTTCGTTGGCGCGCACTGCTTGCTCGCGGCCATTGTGTATCTGTGCTTCATGGGTAAAATCGAGAGAGTCAAGATGCGCTGAATGCACATCGCCTTATTCCTCCATTCATTCTATCGATATGACAAAGCCCATTATTCTTAATGCCGCGGACTTGCCGGAATGGACGCATGACGAGTTAAATGCATATTTTTCCGTCCGCGACTTGCCCAGGCACGCGGATCAGGTGGCCGCTTTTCTACGCGAGCATGGTCGGTCGATTCGTGGCATCGCACTGCGAAAGACGAAAATCGATGCCGCGTTTCTGGATGCGATGCCGGAGTTGGAAGTCATTTCCAGCTATAGCGCCGGACTTGATAATGTCGACGTGGCGGCGGCACAGGCTCGTGGCATCAAGATCGAGAATACCTCGCATATTCTTGCCGAAGACGTTGCGAACACCGCCGTGGCATTGGCCCTGGCAGTCACACGGCGCCTCGTCGATGCCGACGCTTTCGTGCGCGCCGGGTCATGGTCTGAGCATGTGGCATTTCCGCTGGGCAGGTCGATATCGCGGATGAAAGTAGGTGTCGTGGGGTTAGGCGCAATTGGTTCCGCGGTGGCGAAGCGCCTTCAGGCGCTGGGTGCCGAAGTGGCTTACTTCGGGCCGAACCGTAAGCCGGTCGATCTCCCGTATTACGATGACATCGCACGCCTGGCCGCGGATTCGGATATGTTGATCTTGACTTGCCCATTGTCCGAGGCGACGCATCATCTCGTGAACGCGCGCGTCATCACCGCCCTGGGTCCTCGCGGCTATATCGTCAACGTCGCGCGTGGCCCCGTGATTGATGAAAAGGCGCTGGTCGCTGCCTTCGCGAACAACGCGCTTGCCGGTGCCGCGCTTGACGTGTTCGAGTACGAACCGTCGGTGCCGGAGGCGTTCATCCAGGATCGCCGTCTCGTTCTGGCGCCGCATATCGGCTCGGGAACCGAGGAAACCCGTCGGGCGATGGCCGAGAATGTCGTAGATGCATTGGCGCGGCATTTCGGCGTCGCGGGGCCGCGCTCGAAAAGCTGATCCCGGCGGCGTTACACTCTGTTTGCGCCGGAACGCTCCGGGGCGTGCGATCTTCAGGCGTCCCGTAGCGCGGCGAGCGTGCGCGCGATACCTTCGGGATACGGTGTTTTCGGGATGGGGCCAATGAGCGCCTGTAGTGCCGTGTCATCCAGGATGACCGGATGCGTCAGCAGGTAGTGCATTTCGACAAATTCACGCATGAAGGGATTGAACAGTCCGACGAGCCGCAGCATCGTTTTCCCAGCAACGCGCGTCTTGATGTTTCGACCGGTCTGCCGCGCCATTTCTTCGACCAGCGCTTGCTGGGTGGTCACGCCGGCACCGCCGAGATGCCAGACGCGGCCATACGCCTGTGGCGTTTCCGCTAGTTTCGCTACTACCGGACCCACATCGGGTACATAGACGAATTCATGGGGGCGGTCGATCGGTCCGACCATGTCGGCCTTGCCGCCGCGCACCGCTGCCACCGCTGCCCCGTGTAACAAGCTGGCCGATATCGATGGTCCGTAAAAATCCGGCAGTCTTAGCACAGCGGCATTGATGCGGCCATCGGCATGTGCTTGCAAGACGAGATCTTCCTGCGCTTTTCGCATTCGTCCTTTGAACGTATGCGGTGTCCGTGGATGGTCCTCGCGGAGGGGGAGCGTGCGCGGCATGCCGTATGGATAGACGGTGCCGATCAGGATCACATTGCGGACGCCGGCAGCGATGGCGCCCTCCAGCGTCTTGCGCATCAATGCCGGATGCAGCTCGAATTTCCAATAAGGTATCCCGACCAGGTAGATGATCGTCTCGACGTCCTTGGCCGCCGCGATGATCGATGCGGGTGTATCGGGATGCCAGGTGCGAATGTCGGCAAGTGGGTCCTTGCCAAACAGGCCGCGTAGCAGCTCGGCGTCACGGCCCACCACGCAATAGGATTGACCACGCCTGCCAAGTGCCGATGCAATGCTTTGGCCGACGGCACCCGTGGCGCCGAACAGGGCGATCTTCGGATTCATATGACACGCTATATGTTGGGGTGGATTATCTAGCCGCACCGATGGATTTTTGCGACACGCGGCGCGACGGCGTTCTCGTGCGATCAGCCCAGGCAGTGTGCGGTAATGCGGAGGTAAATGAAATCAGCTAAATTAGCGTTGCAGCTATACAAAAATGCATATCATGTCCAATAGCGAACCCAGTTGGGAGTGGTACCGTACTTTTCTGCAGGTGCTGGCGACGGGATCGCTTTCAGGCGCCGCACGGGCCATGGGCATGACGCAGCCAACGGCCGGTCGCCATATCGATGCATTGGAAGCGTCGCTCGGTGTCACCTTGTTCACCCGTACCCACGACGGATTTGCGCCGACGGACGTGGCACGCGAACTTGAACCCTATGCCGTCAATCTCGCATCGAATGCCGCGGCGTTGCGGCGAACCGCCAGCGGGTACGGTACGGCAATACGCGGCAGCGTACGTCTGAGCGCCAGTGAGGTAATTGGCGTCGAGGTGCTGCCGCCAATTCTTGCCGCGCTGCGCGCCCGCCATCGTGAATTGCGAATCGAACTGGTGTTGTCGAATGCGCCGGACGACCTGCTCAGGCGTGAGGCCGATATCGCCGTACGGATGTTTCGCCCGGAGCAGGCGGCATTACTGGTGAGGCGGGTAGGCGCCATCGAGGTCGGGCTATATGCTCGGGCCGACTATCTAGCGCGGGAAGGGATGCCTGAGTCGCTCGAAGCGCTCGGACGACATGCCACTATTGGCTTCGATCAGGAAACCGCCTTTATTCGTGCGCTTCAGCAGCGCCATGGCGAGAGCCTGCGGCGCGATACCTTTTCGTTGCGCACCGATAGCGATCTCGCTCACTTGGCCGCAATACGCGCGGGTTTTGGT
This sequence comes from Robbsia andropogonis, assembly GCF_000970345.1. Lineage (GTDB taxonomy): Bacteria > Pseudomonadota > Gammaproteobacteria > Burkholderiales > Burkholderiaceae > Robbsia > Robbsia andropogonis. The sequence continues at coordinate 45,682 of NZ_LAQU01000015.1, forward strand.
GTCGGTTTCTGTCAATGTCATCTCGCGGCGCGAACGCCGCGGGTGGTCCGCGTACTTGCCGATGCGTTCGTCCTGAAAATGGATACCTGGATTGCCATGCATGAAAACCTGCGAGGCAGTCCACGTTGCATGGTGGTATTTAATGCATTGGCGGAAGGCTTGAAAAGTTATATCGAGCATGGTGCCGACGCTCCGCAGGTTTCCATCGGTCCGGAAACGGGTTGACGTCACGGCGTCCTCCTTTTAGTGCGTCATGCCCATGCATGGGGCGATCACGCACCAACCATGTGATCCAACATGGACCATATAGTCCATGAAAATCAGAGTGATTTTTGTCAAGTTATTGAATCATTGGAATTTCTTCTTTCTGGCACGGAACGTGGATGGGTATTCCCATACTACTGAGGAGCCGCGACATGAAAGTTGGGGTGTTTCTTCCTATCGGTAACAATGGATGGCTGATTTCCAGTAATTCACCGCAGTACATGCCAAGTTTTGCGTTGAATCGCGACATCACGCAACGTGCCGAGCACTATGGCATGGACTTTGTGTTGTCGATGATCAAGCTGCGCGGCTTTGGTGGGAAGACGGAGTTCTGGGATCACAACCTCGAGTCCTTCACGCTGATGGCGGGTCTCGCCGCGGTGACGTCGCGAATCAAGCTTTATGCCACTGCTGCGTCGCTGGTAATGCCGCCCGCGATCGTGGCGCGCATGGCGTCGACCATCGATTCCATTGCCGAAGGGCGGTTCGGCGTCAACCTGGTGACTGGCTGGCAGAAGCCGGAGTATTCACAGATGGGCCTTTGGCCGGGAGATGCTTTTTTTGGCTCGCGGTACGCATACCTATCCGAATACATTCAAGTCATGCGGGATTTGTGGACGACCGGTAAATCGGACCTGAAGGGCAACTATTTCAAGATGGATGATTGTCGACTTAGTCCGCGCCCCAAAAAGCCGGTCGAGGTTATTTGCGCCGGTGCGAGCGACGCCGGCATGGCGTTTTCCGCGCAGTACGCCGATCACAACTTTTGTTTCGGCAAAGGGATCAACACGCCGACTGCATTTGCGCCATCCGCGCGGAGATTGATCGAGGCAACGCGTACTACGGGTCGCAAGGTCTCAACCTATGTGCTGATGATGGTGATCGCCGATGAAACCGACGAATTGGCCCGCGCCAAGTGGGAGCATTACAAGGCAGGTGTCGATCTCGACGCCGTGTCCTGGCTGGGCGAGCAGGCTGCCGCTGACAAGCAGTCCGGGGCCGATACCAATGTCCGGCAGATGGCCGACCCGACTTCGGCGGTGAACATCAATATGGGGACGCTGGTGGGCTCGTATGCCAACGTCGCGCGGATGCTCGACGAGATCGCGACCGTGGAAGGCACGGAGGGCGTGTTGTTGACGTTCGACGATTTTGTCCAGGGGATCTCGCATTTCGGCGAGCGTATTCAGCCGTTGATGCAAAGCCGTGTCGGCGTGGCCTCGCCAGTCACCTCACTGGCTGCCTGACTTTCCTTTCTTGTCCGGAGAGCATCATGCATGATGCAGCACCATCCCCCATCGCCACGTACGGCACGCGTGCGCCCGAAACCGTCGTGGTTCTGCCCTGCAAACCGGAGCCGCTGTCGCTCGATCCAGCAGCTACGGCGCTGATCATCGTTGACATGCAGAATGCGTACGCATCGCTTGGAGGCTATGTCGATACAGCCGGCTTCGATATCTCCGGCGCGCAAGGTACGATTGCCAATATTGCCGCTATTGCCGAGGCCGCGCGTGTGGCTGGCATCCTCGTGGTTTATCTCCAAAATGGCTGGGATGCGGCGTACCAGGAAGCGGGTGGGGAAGGGTCGCCGAATTGGCACAAGTCCAATGCATTGAAGACGATGCGTCGGCGCCCGGAACTGCATGGCCAATTTCTTGCAAAAGGGGGGTGGGACTACGCGCTCGTGGATGCATTGCAGCCACGGCCGGGCGATCTTGTCGTGCCCAAGACACGCTATAGCGGCTTTTTCAATAGCACACTGGACAGTACATTGCGAGCGCGCGGTATTCGCAGTCTTGTCTTCACGGGCATCGCGACGAACGTGTGCGTGGAATCCACGGTGCGGGATGCCTTTCATCTCGAATACTTTTCGGTGATGTTGCGCGACGCCACACACGACCTCGGCGGCAAGGCGATGCAACATGCGAGCGAGTACAACATCGAAACGTTCTTCGGTTGGACATCGGACACGAATACCTTCATCGAAGCCATCAAACGTTGAATAACCCCAGCCAAAGTAAATGCAAGGATATGTCCCATGAAGAAATCGATCATTCCCGCGGGTTCGGGTACGCCAATCGCTCCATTCGTGCCTGGCGTGCTTGCACAGAACACGCTGTACGTATCCGGTACGCTGCCATTCGATGAGAAGAACAATGTGGTTCATGTGGGTGACGCCGCGGGACAGACTCGGCATGTGCTTGAGACGATTTCGCGCGTCGTGGCGGAAGCGGGCGGAACAATGGCCGATGTGACGTTCAACATGATCATGTTGCGTGATTGGTCGGACTATGCCGCCATCAACACGGTCTATGCGGAATTCTTTCCCGGCGAAAAACCGGCTCGATATTGCATTCAGTGCGGTCTGGTCAAGCCGGACGCGCTTGTCGAGATTGCCTCGATTGCGCATATCGACCGCCCGGTCTGAACGCGCGCCATGACCCACTCACTCCATTTCGAGGTACACGGGCCGCGCAATGAAACAACGCCTGTCGTGTTGTTGTCGTCCGGTCTTGGCGGCTCGGCGAACTATTGGCGGCCGCAGATGGGGGCTTTGCGCGAGCAGGGTTTCCAGGTCATCGTCTACGATCAACGGGGAACGGGCCGGAGTCCCGCGACGCTGCCTGACAATCATACGATAGGCGCAATGGCCTCCGACGTTATCGATGTCATGGAGGCAACCGGCGTCGCCAGTTGTCATTTTGTCGGGCACGCGCTGGGGGGACTGGTTGGTATGCAACTGGCGCTAGATGCACCCGAGCGGCTGAACAGCCTCACGCTGATCAATGCATGGCCCGCGATGCGGTCTGCCACGCGACGGTGCTTTGATGCACGGCTGCAATTACTCGATCACGCCGGCGTCCGACCGTACGTCGAAGCGCAACCGATTTTTTTGTATCCCGCTACTTGGATAGAGGCGCACCCTGCACAGGTTGAGACGGAGGTCGAACACGCTATTTATGGCTTCCCGCCGATTTCCAATATGCGGCGGCGCATTGCGGCGTTGAAGGCGTTCGATGCGACGGAGCAATTGTCGTCGATAACGGTGCCGACACTGGTAGTTGCCGCGCAGGATGATGTGTTGGTTCCCAGCAGCGCGTCGCATGCCCTATGCGCGGGTTTGCCCGCCGCCACGCTGCATATGATGGCGCATGGCGGTCATGCCTGTAATATTACTTGTCCTGACGCGTTCAATTGCACGCTGCTGGATTTTCTCGCTGGTCTGAGGTGTTAAGACGTGCGACTGCCTGGCAGGACGCCGTTCAATACGATTTCACAAAGCGTACGTTCGGTCTCTGCAAAGAACGTCGCATCTCTTAGCGTGCTGCCGGTCAGCGCTTCTACCTGAAACGAAAAGTCCGCATAGTGCTGCGTCGTGGCCCACAGAAAGAAAATGAGATGATGCGGCGTGACCGGGGCCAACTTGCCTTGTGCAATCCATTGCTCGATGACCGTGCGCTTTTCCTCCACGATCAGCTTCAGGTTGGAGAGTAGTTCCTCGCCAAACACCGGTGCGCCTTGCATTATTTCAATACAGAAGAGGCGGGACGCCGCAGGATTGTCGCGAGAGGCAAGCAGTTTTTGATGGATATATTCGCGCAACGCGACGGCGGGATTCTGGGCCGGATCGAACGCTCGTAAAGGCAGCAGCCAGATTTGGAGCAGGTCACGCAGCAGGGCTGCATACAGCTCTTCCTTGTTGTTGAAGTAGTAGAGCAGATTCCCCTTCGACACATCCGCGCGCTCGGCGATCTGGTCGACACTGGTTCCATGAAAACCGTATGTTGAAAACAGATCCAGTGCTGCGGCAAGAATCGTTCGACGCTTGGTGTCGATCTGCCGCTGACGCCGGAGTTGGCTCGCTTCGCTGGGTGCGCCGCGCTTGCGTCGCGGCACGCTTTCATCGTCATTACCGCGCAACTTCACCATTGTCTGCCCTGATGTTTTTGATATGGCATTAAAAATAGCAAGCGACTATAGCACATGCATTGCGCCGGTACTTATCACGCGGGAGACGGCGCGTGAACTGCTCAGGGTGCTCTGCGCGGTATGTTTCGAGCCTTCGATTCAAGCACCTGGGCAGAGGTCGCGGCATACAGGGTGGCGCAGGAAACAACGATGACTTGCGCCGCTTGAATAAACCGCGTAAAAATCGGCACATAGACGACACGTCGGCGGTGCGGGATCAGTGACCCCGGCGTGTCCGGTAAGGCGTTGCCAATCCGGATGTGGTCGTAAAGCCGGCTGTGCGACCGAATCGGTCGTCGGCTGCGGTCCATTTCGTATTTGTTTGCCGATGCTGTTACCTTTTTCCGCCTCATCTGGCCTCGTGACGCCCGTCCGTGAGGTCATCGTGCCGGTTCGCTTCGATGTCACAACGCTATCCGCTTCGGCACAGTTATTGGCGTGGCGTGAACGGGTCGGCCAGTTCGTTGACGTGGAAGTATCGCGTGCCAGGACGCAAATACCATTCAATGCGTGGTTCGATCGTTATGCAGTGGGTGACTACGTCTTCGTGAATTGCTATTCGGATCATGTGGCGCTCGAACGATCGATTGGGCGCATCTCGCGTGATAATGCCCGTAGCATCACGTTCCACGTATTCTTTCGGGGCGAGCCCGCCACGATCTTGCGCCATCGGGGGAATCGACACGACGCTCCCGCCGACGTCGGAGTGCTTGCCGCGGATCTGGAGCAGCCACTGCGGTGGGCACGTCAGTTAAGCTGGCATGCCAATATTTTTGTGCCAGCGCGTCGCCTGCAGGCGCAATTCATCGATCCGGGTATTTTGCATGGTCGTTGTCTGGTTGTCGGCTCGCCGGATGTGTTGCTGATCACGGAGATGACTCGGGCGTACGCTCGCGATGTCCGTCAGATGACCGTGCAAGAAGCCCACTTCCGGCTGGAGCGCATCATCGACTTGATCGGCAACGCGTATGGCAAGGACCTTGGGTTGGGTCCGAGCGCACAAGCCGTTGCGCGGGAGCGCGCCATGAATCGGGCCCGCCGGTACATCCATGAGCATTTGTTTGAAAGTGATCTTACGCCGGAGCGCGTCTTGCGAGTATCGGGACTGTCGCGAGCCTCTTTGTACCGGTTGTTCGAACACCAGGGCGGACTCGCTGCCTATATTCGGGATTTGCGCCTGAGAGCGGCCGCGACCGACCTGGTCCGCTTGCCGGACCTGCCGATCAAGGATATTGCGTACTCGGTGGGTTTCAAAAGTGCTTCGGACTTCTCGCGTGCTTTTCGCCGTGCCTTTGACACGACTCCCCAGGAACTGCGCGGCGAGTTGATCTGAAATCAGTCGAAAGCGAGACAATTGCACGTTAAAAACGCCACGGGCAGATGCTAAACCGATGTTTTTCTCAAAAAAATGAGACGCATTGTCAAGCTGCTGAAATCCGTACTGCTAGGATCGACCCGTGCTGGCAGTCCGCGTTCATCGCCATTCTGCCGAGAGAGGAAGGGGGACGCCGAAGTAGGCGAGCGGGCCTGCCGGCGACACACCGGTTGACGGGTAGCAGCATCTGATCCGTCGTTCGGGAATGATATTTCGTTCTTCGAGTGTCTGATAATGAATCACGCCGCGCCGCTTTATGTCCAGTTTCTGCAAGCGTCGAACCTGTCTACCGCTGATTTCGGGTTGCCGAAGCTCGACGCCGTGGAAGAGGAAATTCTGAATACCATCGGTCGATTCCAAGCGGCCGGGCAGCCTTTGTGCGTCAAGGAACTGTTACATAATCCACATCTAGGGTCGCCAAGCCGCATTTTCGACCGACTCCGCGCCATGCGCTCGAGCGGGTGGCTCGCGATGGTGGACGCCGATGACAATCGGCGGAAGCGTGTCATGCTGACGGAAGACGCATTGCGGTTTTTCGATCATCTTGGCGATTGCATCAATCGCGTTGCCGCGGGTCAGCAGCCTTTCGCCGACGACCACTGATCGATTGCCGCCGTAGCGCCAGCATGGCTCATTGGGCGGCGTTTTGCCACTCCGACAGCCCTTCGCGCGTGTTGAGTTCGAGGAACGACGGACGGGCGCGCATCGCAGTGATATAGCGCATCAGGCAAGGCCATTCCGTCGCCGGCCGCGGCATGTGCCGTGACCATCGCATCAGCATCGTTGCCAGAAAATCGACCGTGGTCAGCGCTTCCCCGAGCAGGAATGCACGGTCGTCCGATAAATGTTGATTCAATTTTTCCCATGCCGCTTCAATGCGGCGCCGTGCGAGCGCTTTGACCGCCTCCGCGCCAGCCGGATCGCCATCAGTGGCGGCGTAAAACCAGTCACGCATGGCTGGCAATAGCGTATTTGCGAGATAAATCATCATCTCGAACCACGCGGCGCGATCAGTGGCGCCTGGCGCCGGAGCCAGTGCCGCTTCCGGATGTCGCTCGGCCAGCAGCATGAGGAGTGCGGCTGACTCACCACGGGGAGCGTCATCGACGATCAGCGTCGGCACTCTCCCCTCCGGGTTCAGGAGTCGATATTTCGGGTCATGCTGTGCACCGTTATTGATATCGATGCGAACGGCTTTAAAGGGCAGACCCAATTCCAGGAGCATCCAATGAACGGAGAAGCTGGCGGCGCCCGGGGAATAATATAGGGTATAAGACATCTTTATATTCCGATACGTGTCATTGACGTCATCATAAACGGCTGGAATACAGCCGTCGATCCGTTGCCGGGCAAGGAGCATGAAATCGCCAACCACGGTTGTAACGCAAAGCGTTCATGTGTTGCTGCATAAGCCCTTCATTGTCGCTGCGTTATATTCCCTTTGTTCCGACACGCTATGATCCAAGAATATCGGCGCGCTCGCGTGGCGCTTTTTCCGAGTTTCGCTTGCAAGCGCTGCTTAGGCCAAGGCATGGAACGGCGCGATCCCTTCTCTACAGGGCAGACGAGAGACAATGCAGATGGACAACGACCTCAGCCTTGCGGCATTGAACACCGCCGACCCGTCTACCTTCGTGGCATTGCTCGACGGACTCTACGAGCACACCGAGTGGGTCACGTCTCGGATTGCCGCGCAGCGCCCCTTCGTCAGTGCGAACGCGTTGCTGCATGCTCTCTGGCGCTGTGTGGCAGAGGCCAATGACGACGAACAGCGCGCGCTGATTTGCGCACATCCCGAATTAGGTGTGTTGGCTGGCTCCGTCAGCGATGATGCGGTCCGCCCATCAGAGGTGGTTGACCGTCCACGGAACGGAGACGGGTTGCCTGTGCGTGGCAATCCGACCCTCACGGCTGCATCTGCCTATGAACAGCAAGTTGCTGGGTTGCGCAACGCGCTGCCGGATGCACTGCGTGAGGCATTGCAACACGACAACCGTGCATATCGCGCGCGTTTCGGGTTTCCCTTCGTTTTGGCGGTTCGCGGTTCCGATGGGGCCGGTATGACTCCAGAAAACATTCTCGCGGCGCTGCGGCGCCGTCTGCGACATAACGCCCATGACGAGCAGGCGGAGGCACTGCGGCAAATCAACCGGATCGCCGAGCTGAGGTTGCATAAACGCCTTGGTATTTTACCCATGCGGGGCCTGGCGGTATTGCGTTGGTGCGACCAGTTGGCGATGCATAGCGAAGATGCGGACGCGTTGACCTGTACCTATTTGACGCCCGCCCATCGGGCAAGTGCACGGGATATCGCGCAATGGATGCGTGAAGCCGGTTTGCGCACCCATATCGATGCGTTCGGGAATGTCATCGGACGCTATGTATCAGATGTACCCAACGCCCGTACGCTGTTGACCGGATCGCATTACGATACGGTACGCAACGGCGGAAAATACGATGGGCGGGTAGGCATCCTGCTACCGATCGCGATGATCGCCGGATTTCAGGGCAGGAAAGTGCGCCTGCCGTTTCATCTGGATGTGGTCGCATTTGCCGAGGAAGAAGGTGTCAGATTTCGAACGTCGTTTCTTGGTAGCAGTGTGTTGACCGGTAATCTTCCCGATGCGCTGCTGGCGCGCGCTGATGAGTCGGGCGTACGTCTTGATCGCTTGCTTGCGGAAGCAGGATGGGGTGATGGCATCCACCGCGAGGGGCAGGACGTCGAGACCCCCGCCGCCACACCGACGATCGATGCGGCATGGCTGGCTGCAGTGCGCCGTAAGGCATTGGCACCGGAGTCTTTGCTGGCATATCTTGAAATGCATATCGAGCAAGGTCCTGTGCTGTTTACCGAAGAGGTGCCATTAGGCGTGGTAACCGCTATCTCCGGCAGCAAGCGGTATATCGTACGCTTGGATGGTATCGCTGGACATGCCGGTGCCATGCCGATGACGATGCGGCGCGATGCGGCCGCGGCCGCGGCTGAAATCACGTTGTACGTCGAGTCGCGTTGCAGCGGCATCGCTACATTGGTTGGTACGGTCGGTCGACTGGAAGTGCCAAACGGCTCGGTGAATGTCGTACCGGGCCGTTGTCTGATGTCGATCGATATCCGCGCTGGCGACGATGCGACGCGTGACGCGGCGGTTGATGATGTGATGGCGCACATCGCCGCCATTTGCGCGCGCCGCGGTGTGGAAGTCGGGATCGACCTCGTGCTTGCATCCGATACGGTCCCCTGCGCGCCGGCATTGCAGCAACGCTTCGCATCGGCGCTCCGCGAGTTGGGTCTTCCTTCACGACGCTTACCATCCGGCGCCGGCCACGACGCGGTGGAAATGAGTCGAATCACCGATGTCGGCATGTTGTTCATCCGTTGTGGCAATGGCGGGATCAGCCATAATCCGCTGGAGACGGTGACAGCCGACGATTTGGAACGGGCAGGGCAGGCCTTCGAATGGGTTGTGCATGACCTTGCCAAGGACGAATGGGCAACATTGGATCTCGTGCAAGCGGCGTGTCGGCGCGCGGACGTCGCCGAGGGCGGGAGTCTTTGAACAAGGTGCCGTCACCCGAAAGCCGCGCGACGATGCGCCATGGATAAAGATGACAGAGAACGAAACCCTTTCCGCACCGCACGACGGCGCACCGCTGGCCGCGATCTACCGTGCGTCGTTGTTGTATTTCACGAATGATCCTGCCATCGATGCCGGCGCTTTACAGTGGCATGAGGATGGCGCGTTGCATGTTTGCGGCGGTCGTATCGTGGATGTCGGCGACACCGCCGACGTGCTTGCGCGCGCGGCGATACCAGTGGAAGGACGGGCCGACAAGCCCGTCATGCATGACTGGCGTGGCCGAATCATCATGCCGGGCTTCATCGACACGCATCTCCATTTCCCACAAATCGAGATGATAGGCTCGCCTGCTCCCGGCCTGTTGCCCTGGCTCGAACACTATACGTTTCCAACCGAGAGGGCTTTTGAGGACCAGAGCCATGCCAAGGCCATCGCTGATGTTTTCGTCGACGAACTGTTGCGTAACGGGACGACGACGGCGATGGTCTATTGCAGTGTTCACCCCACGTCGGTCGACGCTTTGTTTCAAACCTGTGCCAAGCGCGACCTGCGAATGATTGCTGGAAAGGTCATGATGGACCGACATTGCCCCCCCTGGATTGCCGATACTGCGGAGCGTGGGGCGCGGGAAACGGAGGCATTGATCCAGCGGTGGCATGGCAAACAACGGCTGGCGTATGCCATCACGCCGCGTTTCGCCCCGACGTCAACGCCTGAGCAACTGGGGTTGGCTGGTGCGCTTGCCCAGCAATATAGCGATACCTACGTCCAATCGCACGTGGCGGAGAACCAGGACGAGGTAGCGTGGGTGCGCGCGTTATTCCCCGCATCACGCAGTTATCTGGATGTCTACGACCACGCTGGTCTGTTGCGGGAACGTGCGATGTACGGTCACTGCATCTACCTCGACGATGAGGATCGCAGGCGGATGGCCAGCACAGGCGCAGCGGCGGCTGTCTGCCCTACATCGAATCTGTTCCTGGGAAGTGGTCTGTTCGATTTCGAGAAAGCACGGGCATCGAAGATGGTGACCACGCTGGCGACAGACGTTGGCGGTGGCACCAGTTTCTCGATGCTGGCAACGATGAACGAAGCGTACAAAGTCGCGCGAATGGGTGGCTATTACCTCGACGCCACGACAATGTTCTATATGGTGACATTGGGTGCCGCGCGCGCCTTGCGACTGGAGGGCACCGTGGGTAGCCTCGGTGTTGGAAACGACGCGGACTTCATCGTCGTCGATCGTCACGCGACGCCTTTGCTGTCTCGTCGCACCGATCGCTGCACCTCCACTGACGAGGTACTTTTCGCTATCGCGATGCTGGGGGACGATCGCGCGATTGCAGCCACGTTTTCTTATGGCCGCTGCGTGCATCGCCGCGCTTGATTCGCATCACGTTGTTCCAAGCGGGGTATGACGCCTACCTTTGCATGCCTGTTGCAAAAATCCGGTCGCGGCACGCGATGTTGTCGCAACTGACCGCGACCGATATGTTACTTCGGCAGACTGCCGTCCACGCCTTCGACATACCAGTTCATTCTCTGTAGCGCGGGATCGTCGAGTTTCTGTCCCGCTGCAATCTTGACATTACCCTGCTGATCCTTGATTGGTCCGGTGAACACGTCCCAACTGCTGGATTCCATGGCTTGCCGCTTGCTGTTCACTGCACTCAGTACCGTGGATGAGAGGGCTTTCGTGTTGACATCCTCAAGCGAGACGGCATGTTGCGCCATGCCCCACCAGACCGGATCCGATTGCCATTTACCATCCAGCACTTGCTGAATCAGCGCGGTGTAATAGACGCCCCAATTTCCTACGACCGATCCGAGATGCGCGGAAGGTCCGTACTTTTCCATATTCGAATCCCAGCCGAATGCATGCACGTGTTTCTCTGCCGCTGTTTGCAGCGTGGCGGATGAATCCGTGTTCTGTATCAGGACATCCGCGCCTTGTGCGATCAACGTCTCGGCGGCTTGTTTTTCCTTGCCTGGGTCGAACCAGCTATTGATCCAGATGACTTTCGTATGGACCTTCGGATTTACCGAGCGTGCGCCCAGCGTGTAAGCATTGATATTGCGAACGACTTCAGGAACGGGTATCGAGGCGACGAATCCAAGGGTATTTGACTTGGTTGTCTCGCCGGCAATGACACCGGCGAGATAGGCGCCCTGATACATGCGGACATCATAGGTGCCGAAATTCTTAGCACGTTTGTAGCCAGTGGCATTGACGAATATCGTGTCTGGGAACGAGCGGGCCACTTTCAGCGCGAAGTCCTGGTATCCAAAGCTGCTGGCGATGACCAGCTTGTTGCCGCGGGCCGCGAGGTCTCGGAACACGCGCTCGGCATCCGCCGATTCTGGAATATTCTCGACACGCGTGATCTTTACCTTATCGCCGAAGGCGGCTTGTGCGGCCTTTGAGCCGGCATCGTGTGCAAAGGTCCAGCCCGCGTCGCCCGGATTACCCAGGTACACAAACGCGACTTCCAGCGGTTTGTTCTCCGCGGCGCTGGCGACAGAGCCCCATACGGTACTCGCGCCGCCGAGTAATGCGCCGGTACAGGTGACCGCAATGGCGTGCAATGCGGCGCGTCGCCGGGACGACGATGCCGATGACACGCCAGCGACGTCGGCCGCATCGGTTGCCTCGATGGAAGTGATGTCGCGGTAAGCGCGGGTGCGATGCATTGTAAACTCCTGGTTTTGCGTGGAATGAGTGGTCGCCGCAGTGAAAACGAGCGCGACGCGAAATCTCGAAATATTTGCGGTTCAGTTGGTGGGTGAAGACTTGCCGAGTGATGCCGGTGCGTTGAGGCGAATCATTGTTTCATTGCGCGATATCAATACGAGGACGACGATGGTCACGACGTAGGGCAGCATTGCCAGGAATTGCGTCGGGATGGCTAGCCCGCTGCCTTGCGCGAAAAACTGGCCGGCGGTAACGGCACCGAAGATCAGTGCGCCTATCAGGAGTCGGCCGGGACGCCATGTTGCAAATACCACCAGTGCAAGGGCAATCCAGCCGCGACCGGCAGTCAGTTGTTCCTGCCAGACATGAAGATAGACCACCGCGTAGTAGCCCCCGGCGAGGCCCGCCATGACCCCTCCGAAGAGCGCGCTGGCATAGCGAATGCCCTGAACCGGAAATCCCATTGCATGTGCCACGTCGGGCGCTTCGCCAACGGCACGCAAGGTCAGTCCGGCCTTCGTGCGATAGAGAAACCATCCAACGCACGGGAACGCCAGGAACGCCAGATACCCCACCGGCGACAACGAGAAAAAGGCGGGGACGACCACCGGAATATGCGAAAGGCCGGGTATGGGCAGTCCCTCGATCGTATGTGGCAGGGTCGCCGAGGTATAGGGCTTGCCGATATAGGCGGAAAGACCCGTCCCGAAAATCGTCAGCGCCAGGCCGGTCGCAATCTGATTGGCGCGCAGTCCAATCGCGACGATGGCGAACAAGAGCGCCATGACCATGCCTGCCAGCACGGCGCAACCCATTCCCAACCAGGGATTGCCGCTGGTGGCGGCCACGGCATATCCCGTAACCGCGCCCACAAGCATCATGCCTTCGACGCCGAGATTGATCACGCCTGACTTCTCGACGACCAGTTCCCCCAGTCCGGCGAGCATCAACGGGACCGCGGCGACAACCGTGCTCGACAGCAAGGCGGACGTTTCGTGGCCGTTCATGATAGTTCCTTTCCGATGGCGGGAGACGTAGGTGTGCCTGGCATGGCTTGCCGGATGGCCTGTGCATGCCGCCACCGTACCCGGTAATGAACCAGGACGTCGCAAGCAAGCAGGCAGAACAGCAATAGCCCCTGGAAAACGCCACTCAATGCTTGTGGTAGCTGCATCGATAACTGGATGGACTCGCCGCCGAGGTAGAGCAGCGCCATCAACATGCTGCCGAGGACAATACCGAATGGATGAAGACGTCCTAGAAAGACGACGATAATTGCCGTAAATCCATAGCCTGGCGACCACGTTGCCTGCAGTTGTCCGATGGGACCGGCTATCTCGCCCATCCCCGCAAGCCCCGCCAAGCCGCCACTGACAAGCAAGGCGGTCCAGGTCGCTCGCGTTGCCGAGAATCCGGCGTAGCGAGCGGCGGCTGGCGCCATGCCGCCGACACGGAGCCGGTAACCGACGGCGGAGAATTTCAGGGTTGCCCATGCCACGGGGATTGCAATCAAGGTAACCAGCACTGATGCATTCAGTCGCGTGCCTTGCCAGAAGACGAGGTGCCAATCACCGGAAAATGTCGGGTAGAGCGCGTTGACGTCGAACATCTCGGATAGCGGGAAATTCATGCCTTGCGGGTCTCGCCATGGCCCACTGACCAGATACACCATCAATTGCGGTGCCACGTACGTCAACATCAAGCTGACCAGTATCTCGCTGGTATTGAAGCGCGTACGCAACCATGCGGGAATGGCGGCCCAGAACATACCAGCGAGCACGCCCGCAGTCATCATCGCGGGCAGTAGCATCATGCGTGGTGTATCGCCACCGTAGATGGCAACACCGCTGGCCGCGATGCCCCCCATCAGCAACTGCCCTTCGGCGCCAATGTTCCAGACATTCGCGCGATAGCAGAAAGCAAGTCCGAGACCGATCAGGCATAGCGGAGAGGCTTTCAACAACAACTCGGACCAGCCATTGCGATTCGATAAGGGCTCTATAAAAAACGCATGCATTGCCGCGCCGGCGTCGGCGCCTGCGGTGCGGAAAAGAAGATAGCCCGCCAGCAGGGTCAGGGCCGCCGCGACCAAGGGTGCCCCGTATCGCATGGTTCGTGCCGGGATGGGGCGAGGTTCCAGACGTGGGAGCCAATTCTTCAACGCGAACCTCCTGCGGTCATCCACTGTCCAATTTCCTCGGGGCTGGTCGCTGCCGTCTCGTACGATTCGGTCAGGCGGCCGGCCGCGATGACGGCGATGCGATCCGACAGTGCGAACAGTTCGGAAAGCTCTTCAGATACAAGCAATATCGCGGTACCCTGGGCGGCCATGTCCAGCAGACGTTGGCGTATCAGCGTTGCCGCGCCGATATCCACGCCCCACGTGGGCTGGGCGACCAATAATACCCGCGGCGTTCGGGTCAGCTCACGTCCGACGATGAATTTCTGCAAGTTACCGCCGGACAGACTCTGTGCCAGTGCATTGGGGCCACCGCATCGCACATCGAATTCATCGATCCAGCGCGCGGCGCAAGCGCGTGCAACGCTGCGGCGAAAACGGCCGAACCACCGTGCTCCGAGCATGCGCGGGCTGCGGTCGGCTGAGTCGGTAAGTGCCGCGTTTTCGGTCAACGACATCGCGGGCACGGCGCCACGGCCCAGTCGTTCTTCTGGAACATATGCCAGACCTTGCGCTCGCCGCGTCTTCACGCCTGCCCGGCTTATCGGCTTGCCGCATAGTTGAATCGTATCGATCGCGGCATTGCGATCAAGGGCCTTTTCACCGGACAATGCGGCGAGCAGTTCCGCCTGACCATTTCCCGAAATGCCCGCAATACCGAGAATCTCGCCTGCGTGCAAGGATAATGTGACATCTTGCAGATGTGCGCCGAATGGGTCTGGATTGGTCACATTGAGATGACGAACCCGCAGGGCGACCGGCCGTGTGACGGTATTGTCCGTTTTATCAAGTAGGCGTTCGTGTGCGCCCGCGCGGCGATAGGCAGGGATATCGCGGCCCACCATCAGTGATGCAAGGCTTTCAACGCCGTGCTCGGCGGGATACACGACACCGGTCACCTTCCCGCCGCGCATGACTGTCGCACGGTGGCAGAGTGTGCGGACTTCGTCGAGCTTATGGCTGATATAGAGGATGCTGCAGCCTTCGGCGGCGAGCCGGCGCAATACTGAAAACAGCTTTTCCACCGCCTGTGGCGCGAGCACGGATGTGGGTTCGTCCATGATCAACAGGCGCGGCGACTGCAGCAGGCAGCGGACGATCTCCACGCGCTGTCGCTCACCCACGGTAAGTGCATGAATATGGCGCTGGGGAGCGATATCGAGACCGTAATCCTGCGAGACCCTGGCAATGCGTCTGGACAGCGAGGGCAGGTCAAATGGCGCTTCCAGCGCAAGGGCGATGTTTTGGGCGACGGTCAGTGTCTCGAACAGTGCGAAGTGCTGAAACACCATGCCGATGCCGAGACGCCGTGCCGCGGCGGGTGAGCCGATCGTTACCGGTTCGCCGTCCCAGAATAAGCCGCCGCTATCCGGCTGAACGGCACCATACACAATTTTCATCAACGTACTTTTACCGGCGCCGTTCTCCCCGACTACCGCATGAATCTCGCCTGGCTGGACCGTCAGGTCGACGCCATCGTTGGCGCGCACCAGTGGATAACGTTTCGAGATGCCGCGCAATGCGAGGCGCGGCGATGTGCCGCCGGGATCGGCCCCGGCCCCTGCCGTCGACGGCTTGCCATCCTTTGCCGCATGTACGGTACCAACGGGATGGACATTTGACGCGCTAATTTTGTTCATACTCAATACCGTATATGTCTCCGGACTATCATTTCAATGTCGATATGGTGGATGCGCGGGTCGTGCGCTCACCATACCGCCAAAAGACACGCCGTACGCGGCCCGCCCTGTAGCGAGACACACCATGAGCCAGCAACGAGAGGCAATCGATACGTATTTGTTGCGGGTCCTTCACACGCTGCTGAACGAACGCAGCGTGACCCGTACCGCCATCAAGTTGAACCAATCGCAACCCGCGGTCAGCGCCGCATTGCGTCGATTGCGCGATATCACCGGTGATCCGTTGCTGGTGCGCGGCAAAGCGGGCATGGTGCCCACCGATCACGGCCTGTGGTTGGTCGAGCCGGTGCGCAATGCGCTTGCGGAAATCGACCGCATCTGCCATCACCAGCCGGTGTTTGATCCTGCAACATCGACGCGCTGTTTCCGTGTGGCGTGTCCTGATTACTTGAATACGCTGTTCATGCCGATGATTGTCGAGCAGTTTCGTCGAGCGGCTCCGCATGCCATCCTTGAAATGCACTCGCTCGGGCCTGCCTATGATCATCAACAAGCATTGGAGACAGGGCAACTGGACGTGATTATCGGCAACTGGACCGAACCGCCCGAGCAGATGCATTTGTCTAATCTCTTGACCGATGAAATCGTCTGTCTGTTGAGTGCCTCTCACCCGTACGCACGCGGCGGCGTGATGACGATGGAGCAATATCTGAAGGCCCCGCATGTCGTACCCACCCCGTACACGGTAGGCAAGCGCGGCGCGATCGATACGTTTCTTGGCCAGGAACGACTGAAGCGAAATGTCGTGGTCACGCTCCCATATTTCAATCTCGTCCCCTACGCCTTGGTTCAATCGGATCTGATCTTCACCACCACCCGCTTGTTCGCCGATTACTACGCCAAGCAGTTGCCGCTGGTCGTGATGCCGGCACCGCTCGCGTTCCCGCCAATGCATTACTATCAGTTGTGGCATGAACGCGTGCATCATTCCAATGAGGTGCGGTGGTTGCGCGGGTTGATCGGTGACGTCGTGCAAGCCTTGCGCAAGGCTTACGGCGTCGCAGAGGGAAGTGGCCCGACAATCACGCCAGGCACCGCGCAACATTGAGGTCTCAAAAATACGATGGCAACCCGCGCGCGCGTAATAACCTCCTTCAGCGCTACGATATAGTTGTCGGCGGAAACCGTCGTATGATCCCCGCAAATCGTACGATAGGGCAGGGCATGCGTTGTCATGCAATGGGACATTGCCCATCATGCGTGGCATCACGAAAGGAGCAAGATGTGAACGGCAGGCTTACAACGCATGTCCTTGATACGGCCGCGGGGCGTCCCGCAGCCGGCATGGTAATCCGCCTCACGCGTATTACCGCCCAAGGCGGAGATGAAATGATTGGCACCTTTCTGACCAATGCGGATGGCCGCTGTGCCGCGCCCTTGCTGGAAGGCGCGGCGCTGACCGCCGCCACGTATGAATTGCGTTTTGCCGCCGGTGATTATTTCCGGACGGTGGAAGCCACGCGTGACCTGTCCGAACCTCGCTTCGTCGATATTGTCATCCTGCGCTTCGGGATTGCCGATCCGACCGCGCACTATCATGTGCCGCTGCTTGTTTCGCCCTGGAGCTACAGCACGTATCGCGGTAGCTGAACCGCATACCTGGCCCGTGCTTTTCAACACGGTATTTGAAAGACCAATGAACGAAGAGAGCGGATGGCGAAGAACACGCTGGACATCATTGTTGCGGGCGCTGGAATCGGCGGCCTTGGTGTTGCATTGGCCTTGCAGCAGGCGGGCCACCGTGTGCGGCTTTTCGAGCGCACGCGCGCATTGCGGCCCGTAGGCGCCGCCATCTCGGTTTGGCCAAACGGTGTCAAGGTGCTTCGCGCCTTGGGCGTGGGGGCGCCTCTCGATGCCGCGGCGGGAAAGATGGACCGGATGTCCTATCATGATCGCGATGGCGGCCTGATGGCGCGATTCTCGTTGCAGCCGCTTTACGATAAAGTGCAAGAGCGTGCCAAGCCCATCGCGCGGATGGCGTTGCAACAGTTGTTGCTCGATGCCGTGGGTGCGCATCACGTGCAATTGGGCGCTACGTGCGAGCGATATGAGCAGGACGGAGCGGGCGTTACCGTTCATTTGACGAACGGGTCGACACATCGTGCGGATCTCTTCGTTGTCTCCGATGGCAGTCGCTCGCGATTACGCGATCAGGTAGCCGGGCAAGTGATTTCGAGACGGTATCGCGGCTATGTCAATTGGAATGGCCGCATCCGCATCGCGCCGGAACTCGGGGTTGCCGATGAATGGACGCAGTTCGTCGGCGATCATCGACGCGTCTCTCTGATGCCGATGGGCGGCGATGCGTTTTATTTTTCTTCGATGTTCCGCTTTCTGACCCGTCCGTCCTGGGTATCGAGATGGAACGTCGGCAGATCGCGCCAGACGGCACCGCGTCGTTGGCGGGCGAGGCCGCGTTTCCAAAGCAAGTTGACCCGGAGCGCCATCGCCGCGTGTTATGTGACCATTTCGACGGCTGGGCGCCACCGGTACGGTATCTGATCGAGCGCATGGACCCGGCGGTAATCGCGAACGTTGCCATACACGATACGGACCCGGTGCCTCGGTTGGCCGATCGTCGCGTCGTCATGATCGGGGATGCGGCGCACGCAATGGCGCCCGACCTGGGGCAAGGCGGCTGTCAGGCGCTGGAGGACGCCTGGGTGCTTGCGCGGGCCTTGGACGGCGAACATGTCGGTGACATTGTCGCTGCGTTACGGCACTACGAACAACAGCGCTTGCCGCGCGTGCACGACATCGTGGAGCGCGCGCGCAAGCGGGCCGCCGTGATCCATGGGGACGATCCTGTGCAGACGCAGGCGTGGTATGACGCGTTACGCGCGGAAACGGGCGCTGATGTCATTGCCGGTCTACACAAGACGATCGATGGCGGCCCGATAAGATGAGTCGCGAGGTGCGGGTCGCGCTTCATCTTATATTCATGGGCGAATCGCTAACGCCGACATCGCGAAAAATGTTAGCCGGCGTCGTTTGAAGGGCGCGCCCTCTCTATCAGGCGGTGAAGAACGTACTCAGGCCCATGCCTCGCAGGCCCTTGCGATAAGCGATGGAGCTACGGTCCGCTGGGATATGCGCTTCAAATGACGGATCGAGCGGCAACCACTCGGGACGTTGCGCCTCTACGATCCAACGGTCCTCTTCGAAGACACGTCGGTTGAATTCATGTACCGCCGACACTGGAAGATCCAGATCGAAGTTGCGAGCGATCGGCGCGAAGAGACGGGTTTTGCGCGCCGATACCGGAGACGCCGCGTTCATGATGACCAGTCGGCCTTCACCGGGAAAATGCACCGTCAAGGTCGCGGTGAAAGGGAGATGAACTTCGAAATGACGCAGCCATTCATAGCCCTCTGGAATGGGCTTGTCCGCGCCCACCGGATAGTTGCCGACATTGCTGCGATAGTCCACGATAAAGCCCTTATCGGTGACTACAGGTGAGTAGGCCGGTACTTCGGTGTTTTCTGGATCGCCGAAGGTGCCGGTGTGAATCCAGCCGAAATGCGCAACATCCAAGAAGCCTTCCATTTGACGTCCGGCAAAGCCGGCGATGTCAAACACAGGGCAATTGATTTGCTGAAAGCCCGCCTCGTCCCAATGTGGCATAACGGGAATGTCAGGTGCGCCGGCCGTATCGTTTTCGGCAACTTCGGTGCTGCCGCGTTTTGCCAGACAAGTCCAGATCAGACCGTAGCGCTCTACGGCAGGGTAGGTGATCAATTGCAGCTTCGCCGCGATCACCGCGGAAGGATTGGCCGGGATATGTACGCAACGGCCTTTCGCGCCAAACTTTAAGCCATGGTACGCGCAGGTGATTGTCTCGCCATCACGCTTGCCCATGCTGAGTGGAACGCCGCGATGCGGGCACACATCGCGTGCGACGATGATGCTGCCATTCGTGCGGTAGAGCACCAGTGGTTCATCCAACAACATCGCGGACACCGGCGCGTCGCCGATATCGCTGGCAATTGCAACGGGATACCAGTGCTGCGCCAGGATGGACCAGTCGTCTGGAACGAAGGTGCTACGAATTGGCGGAGTGAGGTGCGCGAGATCGACGTTCATGTTTGTCCTGGACATTCGTACTGAAGGGGATCTGTTTCCGGTCACGTGGGATCTACCCTGACTATACGTACTTGGTGCGTTTAAATAAATCTCAAAATGAACGATGACGTGTTGTAAAAAGCAATGCGGGCAGCAGCAGTGACGTTGTTTGGTATCCGCTGCCGGCAACCCCCGTGCCGGACCTGGCCGTGCAGTGGTCTGCCGGGGAAGCGGTGACGGGCGCCGGAGGCGATGCCAGCCTATGCTGCGGGACGTCAGAATTTGGTTTTGATACCTGCGCCATACGTCATTCCGGTCGACATATTGTCGTAGTGGTCATACATATACGCCACATAGACGTCAGTCGATTTCGACAGGCGGTAGTCGTATCCAACAGACCAGGTCGAATGTGTCTGGTTCAATCCGCCGGTATCTCGAGAATAGGCATAGGAAGCCATCGCGCTGCCTAGCCCGATAGGAGCCGTTATACCGCCTTGCAAGGTGTTGACGTGCCAACTGCCACTATCTTGCGCGTTCGCCGTGTACATGTACTGGCCATAAAACTTCACGTACTTGAGGTCATAGGTCATGCCCACCTGCGCGATTCCCTGGCTTCGCAGCCCTAGCACGGTTACGTTGCCGCTCACGATGCTGCCGATGTCGCCTGGGGTGGTGTTGAAATTCACATATTGATAGACGGCCGTGGCGGCGAAAGGACCATGGAAATAGAGCAATTGCGCGCTCCATTTCTTTTTACCGCTTTCCCCCGCGGTGTTGCCGAATGCGTACATTGCGGCGCCGGTCAGACCGTTGTAATTGGGGGATTGATACTGTACCGCGTTATTCCAGCCAGAATCCCCTACGGCGCCCTGGTCTGTCGTGTAGGTCGGGAATGTCGACAGGCCGAGATACACATGGGCCACCATCGGGGAGAACGTATAGGAATCCGCGAAAGGATTAAAAAGAATGGTCGATACGAACAGTTGCGTGGTCAGGCGGCCGGCTGTGACTTTGCCGTAGGGCGAGTCAATACCGACATAGGCATTACGCGCGAAAAACGTATCGCCGGAAAATCGACCGTATTGGCCGTTCTGTGCACGGAAAAAACTTTCCAACGTGAACACGGCTTTATACCCACCGCCGAGATCTTCGGCGCCCTGCATGCCCCAGAACGACGTGGACATGCCGCCGCCCCCGACGTTCCACGACGTTTGGTTCGACGGGAACTTCGTCGCGCCGACCCATTCGTCGACTTGTCCATAGAGCGTGACATTCGATTGCGCCGACGCCGGCGCGGCGACCCCGACCGCAACAATAGCCAATGCAGCAAGCGCGACATTGGCGTAACGTGCTTTCTCTGCAAGATGACGCGCGCAGGCGGCAATATTCATGAGTTCTCCTGGATGGGCTAAAAAGAGGCCAGACGATGTCTTGGCGACCGATAGCTTTTGGTGTTGTGTGAATCGGGTCGGGCGCCACTATCTTTGCGGACCATTTTTAAGAAAAAAATAGGTCTTGTTATTGGTCTTATATGAATTTCGATATACCGCATTGCCGCGAAACCGGGCATTTCTGTTCTGCCCGATCAGGTGCCATCGAGGTTTCGTCGAGAAAGACCGGTGCTGTCGTCGAACGCGAGATCGAACGCGTGACTACGTGACTACGTGAAGCGGGATAGTGCGGTCGCACCGCGTGGCCGGCGTTTGGAGCGCAGGATGGCACGCAATTTTGCTTCACAATGACGCGCTCTTTATTAGGCACAGGAAAGCGCGCCATACGGAGATACATGCAGCGCGGTATTTAGCGAAGCATTGGATGATTTCTACGAGGGGCTTTCGACGCCTGCGACCGTGTGCTTGTCTAGGCTTGATGCATTGCCCTGTCGCCCGCTTGTTATTGCGGCCATGTGCGTATTTGATACGTGGTGGCCGCCAAATGGCAATCGGACAACTGCATCGCGCCTATTACCCCGTGGCGTGTGACCTTCGGAAAAATCGAACGACATTCTGGTTTGAATTACGTTGTGTCACCACAACATGTGAGAGAATCAGTTGCAACTTCAATCGCACCGTCGGCCATTATCTGACCGGACAGACCTGTTCCGTCGGCGCGGCAACCAGGTTATGTCAAGGATGAGAGCACAACGATGACGACCCGCGAGGATTTTCTGATTGTTGGCGTGGGCGCTTCGACTGGGGCGGTTGAGGCGCTAGAGGCATTTTTCGGCGACATGCCGCCGGAGCCGAGCCTCGCGGTAATAATTGTTATGTCCGAGGCGTTTGCTCACCACGGCTCACTTGCCGAAACCATGGCGCGCTTTACAAACATGGCGGTCCATCCGATCACCGATGGTATGCCGGTAGAAATAAACAACGTCTATGTGACGGGGCATGCCGCGGTAGTGAGTCTGTCCGGCAGAACCTTGCAAACTGTGCAGCAGATCGAGGGGCCGCGCGAGCGTCATCCCATCGATGTGTTTTTCGCCTCCCTGGCCGCCGATGTGGGGGAACGTTCGGCTGGCGTGCTGCTTTCAGGAGAAGGATCAGACGGCACGCTCGGATGCCGTGCGATCAAGGAGAGCGGTGGGCTGACGTTCGCGGCGATCATCGACGGGAACGGACCGCAGCCTGCAGCGAGGTCATCCAGCGTGCTGTCAAGTGGTGTAGTCGATTTCGCATTGCCTGCCGATGAAATCGGCGGAAAACTTGCGCGACTGGCCGCAGGTACGTTCGAACTTGGCGAGAAGCTGAGTGCCGATACCGAGGCCACCGCATACAACGACGCGCGATTCGCAATTTATGCGGTTTTGCGCAATCAGGTCGGGCATGATTTCAGCGGCTACAAGGTGAAGACCTTTCTACGACGCGTACAGCGTCGCATGCAAGTACTTGAAATCCAGACGACTGAAGCGTACGTCGCGAGACTGAACGATGATGCAAAAGAGGTGGCATCACTGTTCCGCGATCTCCTGATCAACGTAACAGCGTTTTTCCGGGATGACACGGCATTCGCCGCCTTGGCCGACTCGGTCATTCCGAAATTGCTCGAGGGGCGTGGCTCACAGGATACGGTGCGGGTCTGGGTGCCCGGTTGTGCGACCGGTGAGGAGGTGTATTCGATCGCCATGCTGCTTCGGGAGAAGATGGAAAATCTCGACCACGCTCCCCGGGTACAAATTTTTGCAACCGACATTGATGATCAGGCGCTAGCTATCGCGCGGTCCGCGCGCTATCCACTCCCGTTGTTGGAGGGTGTTTCCGAACAACGCCGTCGCCGCTTCTTCGTTCAGGACGGCAGTACATTGGTGGTGGCAAAGGAGGTACGTGACCTCTGCGTTTTTTCTCCGCATAGTGTTCTGCGCGACCCACCGTTTTCCCGGATCGACCTCGTGTCGTGCCGTAATTTGTTGATTTATTTCGGGACAGAGGTCCAGAACCAGGTCATCCCAACGTTTCATTACGCACTACGCCCCGACGGTTATTTGTTTTTGGGGACATCCGAAAACGTCAGTCAGTTCGACGATTTGTTTGTGGCGGTGGAAAAGAAGCATCGGATTTTCAAGCGACGTGCTACTGTTTCGCCGCACGTTCGTTTGCCGTCGGCGGTTACAACATTGAAGGTTGGGCAATTAGCATCACTTACGCCCAGTCGACCACCGCTGGGTGGTGCGTCTCTTCGTCTGGCTGTCGACAGCCATATGCTGGATCGCTTCACGCCGCCTCACGTGCTTGTTACCCGTGATGCTGACGTGGTTTATTATTCGAGCCGCACTGGAAAGTACCTCGAAGCGGCACCTGGCGTACCTACCCGGCAGTTGTTCGCAATGGCGCGAAGAGGACTGGGTATCGAATTACGAGCGGTTTTTCGAGAAGCGGTGGAGTCGGGGCAAGCAGTGACGCGGGAGGGCGTGGTGGTCGAGGGCGAGGACGGTCTGGTTCAAGTCACGAACCTGAGTGTTCAACCATTCGACGAACCCTTCCAGGAAGATCGCTTGTATCTGGTCGTGTTCGAGGACCAGGGCCCAGTACTGACGCGCGAAGAGGCCGTCATGCGTGCGCAAGCCATGCACGACGGAACCGCGGTGCAGTACGAGAAGGAATTACGTGATACGCGCGAACGCCTGCAATCGATGATGGAGGAGTATGAGACGGCATTGGAAGAGTTGAAGTCTTCCAATGAGGAATTGGTCTCCGTCAATGAAGAGTTGCAGTCGTCGAACGAAGAACTCGAGGCCTCGAAAGAGGAGCTCGTTTCCCTAAATGAAGAATTGCACACGGTTAATCTCGAATTAAATGGCAAGATCGACGCCTTGGACCGGTCGAACAGCGATTTGCAGAATCTCTTCGAAAGCACGTCCGTTGCCACCGTATTCCTGGACCGGCATCTCGTCATTCGCTCATTTACGCCAGCGATGGCGGGGATATTCCATATCCGTGCCGTGGATCGAGGCCGTCCCATTACTGAATTGGTAAGTCGTCTGAACTTGCCGGATCTGCAGTCGGATATCGACACTGTTTTCACCAGTGATGAGCCATTGGAACGTCAGGCAAGCAGTCACGATGGCGCAGGGCATTTTCTGGTGCGACTTGCACCTTATCGAGATGGTGAGCGAAAGTCCGACGGCGTGGTCATCTCGTTCGTCGACATCACCGGGATGGTTCATGCAGAACAACGGCAAGATGTGCTGATCGCGGAACTGCAAAATCGCACGCGCAACTTGCTTGCGGTGATTCAGTCCATCGCGCAACAGACGTTAGCCTCTGACCGAACGCTGGAGACCTTCACCAGCCGCCTGGCGGCGCTCGGCCGGCTTCAGGGAATGATCGGCAAGGTCGAGGGCAACCTGGTGGATATCAGCGAGATCATCCGTCTTGAATTCGATGCACTCGGGGTGGGGGATAGCGGTCGGATTACGTTGAGCGGCCCGATGGTACCGCTTGGATTCAGAAATATTCAGACGATCGCACTGGTGTTGCACGAACTGGCGACCAATGCCGTGAAGTATGGCGCACTTGGCGATGAAAATGCGCGTCTTGCGCTTTCGTGGCATATCGTATCCCAGGATGCGGTTCAACCGCTACTGGTGATTGACTGGGTCGAGACCGGATTGCAAAAAGTGCCTGATGACAAGAAGGTTGGATTTGGTCGCGAGTTGATCGAAAAAGCATTGAAATACACGCTTCGCGCGAATACACAACTGACATTCGGCCAAGACGGCATCACCTGTCATATTGAAATTCCTCTGTCCTTGGATGATGATTCGTCGTCGGGATCTTAAGTCAAAAGCGCAGCGTCCGGGCAAAACAGGGCAATCAACGTCGTAGCGTCATCATCGTTATTCGGACCATGACCTCGTACTCAATACGTCGCGTCTCATCTTTTTTCAAGAAATGCCTGTCATGTGCGATCCCGGGCTTGTTCGTTTGCGCATGCGGTGCAACGCCCCTTGATCAGGATATGACGCGGATGGCATCGGCCACCGCGCCGACGCTCACGCCGGAAGGCATGAACGACGCCTCCATGGGTTCCACCGTCCCGGTGTCGCCCATTTCGCGAACAGGGCCGTGTTGCGGTCCGGTCAGTGCGCGTGCGGCGGATGTTCTATCGGTCATCGACACCTCCGATGTCACGCATCGCTGGCGCAAAGGCGAACATATTGCGTGGGATACCGGGTTGCCAGACCGTTCGGAGGAAAGCGAAGCGCGCTACGCGCAGCGTTATCCGAAAGGCACACATTGCAGCGCGTACGTCGCCGCCATCGGCCAACGGCTAGGCATCTACATGCTGCGGCCACCTGCGCACTCCCAGGTTCTACTGGCTTCCGCGCAAACGGCTTGGTTTGGGAGCGGCCAGGGGCGGCAAGCGGGTTGGCTGCCGGTGGCCTCGGCTGTGAATGCCCAAGCGCTGGCGAATGCGGGATATCTGGTTGTGGCGTCTTACCCTTCCCCTGATCCGCATCGTCCTGGACATATCGGTGTCGTGCGCGCCGATGCCGCACGCACAGTGGGGCAGATCGACGCAGATGGCGTGTTGATGGCGCAAGCCGGTGATACGAATGCGGAGCGTATCAGTGCCCGGCTCGCGTTCTCGGCGCATCACGGGGCTTGGCCTGCGCATATTCAGTATTTTGCGCATCCATTAGCTGTCAAGGTAGGATAATCCATCGCGAGTGATATATTCGCATCGTGCCTCTCATCACGGGATGTCTACTTTTTATCTACCATAAAGATTATAGGCTTGTTCAGCTATCGAAATGGTGACCGCCGCGATTGGACTGCCGGTTTGTGCGAGCGTCGCGCACAGCTTTGCGCCGGAGAAAAGCACTTGCGCCATATCGCCTTTTTGCAGGCCCGCGATCATCTTCGACGCATTGACCAATCCGCCTGCCATATCGGTATAGTTCGCGAGTCCGGCGGTGTTGCCAGCCACCTGGTCGAGCACCGCCATGGCATTCAGTCCATGCGCCATTGTGGCAAGCGCGTTGCCTGACAGGGGCGGTCCCCCTTGCATCCATTGCTTGAAAGAGGACACGGAACCGTAAGCATTCGTCAGGGCGAGACCGCCGTTTTTCAGCATGCCCGCGGTATCGATGAAGCTGCGAAGGGTGGTACTGTCGATACCAACTGCCTCGATGGTGCTCGACAAGCCTGTCATGACCGCCGCGCTTGTCGATGGCGTGAGTGCTGCGGTCGTATCGACAGTCCACTGGACAGACGACGTTCCGTTGATTGGCATGGGTGTCTCGTGTCAAGCGAACTGAGGCGAGTGGGCCTCAGGTGGCAAATTTCGCGAAACGTCTAGAATGCTATTTATTTCTCCGTTGATCAGCGACATCGACAAGGCGTCCACATGCTCCGCGAAGGCGGTAAGCACAGCGGTAAAGGCGACTTCGTTCCAAGCGGTTTCCGGAGGTATCCATATCAAAGGCATCAGCAAGGCGTTGTTCTCGGGCGCCATTCCTATGCAGCTCGTGCCGGATAGGCCCGGTGACATATTCAGCGCCAGCAACGCCTTCAGGCTGCGGTGACTTATGCTGTCATCCGCCGTACCGATCTGCCCGGTCAGGATCAGGGCGTGATGATGCGGCGCGACTTCCACGCTTAGCATGGCGTGCCCTTTGGTCCGCAGGGCAAATGCACCGTTCTCGGTAGCGCTTAGCGTAATTCCGAGTGCTGTCTCAATATTCAAGGACCAGCGTCGTAAATCGCCAGTGGCGTCTGCGTTCATCAACATGACCACCCTGCTCGATGCACTGTGATGGCGGTTGTGTAACGCTAAAAAGAGGCGAGTTCCATATACACACACGCCGGTCGCCAGGCCGTGCTTACAGCGGCGTGGCGACCGGCCAGGCGAGTGATGGGGATGTCCAGTCGAGCTTGGTCACGAGGACCAGCAATTGGTCTTGATGCGGGATAGCGCACGCCAGCGCCACGCATGCGCGACCACTGGTCAAGGAATGATACGGTTGACTGAAAACTGGGTGTCCGATCGTGGCAAGCGCCGCGACGAAAAACGGCTTGTTATCCCAGCGGGCATCCCAATTACTTGCCATCGGTGGAAACCGCGGGGCCGGTGGTGGACGATTGCCAGGGAAGGCCGGGTCCAACACCGGCCGCCCCGAAGCGTCCAGCAGGTAGCAGCCATAGCATAATGGCAGTTCGAGCATTGGCAGCGCGTGGAACCCCGGAAAGGGATGTCCATCTGCCCGCAATTGCTCTACGGAGCGACGCATGGCCGACAAATAGGGTTGCAGCTGCGTTTCATACGTCCTGCGTTGCGCGCCATGCATATCCCCGACCTGCTGGAATGCTTGCTCGACGCGCTCGGCACTATCCGATACGGTGATGTTCGCGGCCGTGTCAGGCTGCCCGAGCAGGTAGCCTTGGACGAGATCGACGTTTGATTCTACCGCGAGGATCAGATCCGCCGTTGTCTCGACGCCCTCCACCACGACCAACATGCCGACGTTATGTAGCAAGGACACGAGGTATGGCAGCAGCGGCTGTTTTGTGGAGCGACACCGTGCACGAATCAACCCACCATCCAGCTTGACGATGTCCGGCTGAATACGAAGCAGGCGGTCGAGGTTGGAATGACCGGCGCCAAAATCGTCGATCGCGATCTGGAAACCTCTCTCGCGATAGCGCGCTGCCGCTTCCGAAAGCGCGATGATGTCGCCATCCTGCGATTCGAGGACTTCAATCACGATGTTCGCCGTCGCCAGTCCGGCATGGATGACAAGGTTTTCCAGGAATTCCGGATGACCGGGCAAGATGAAAGTCTGAGGCAGAACATTTAAAAAGAGCCACGCGCCATCGGGCAGCGCATCGTGTGCGTTACTCAGATGCAGCCGCTGCGTCAGGCGATCAAGGGCGGTAAGATCGGCTTTCGGATCAGCGCCGAAAATATGAGGCGGCGATATCGGCGTGCCATCGGCACCGTACCCACGCAGCAGCACTTCGAAACCAACGGCCTTCTGATGCGATAAACTGAATAAGGGTTGAAAATGTGATTTGAGTTCGATGCCTGCCCAAGAGCAAGGCGTGGATGACGGCATAGCGTCAACCGACGCCGCTTGCTGCGCTTTTACCAGATCATCGAGACGTCGCTTCAGTTGGAAATGATGCAAACGGAAGCGATAAAAGCCAGCCTCAAAAAGTACGCAGGCCGAGACACCGACTATGCCCCAGAAAAAGCAAAATATTGCAGCATCGTGACGGAGATCCAGCGTGTTGACCAGGGCGAAACCGATGCCGTAGAAACTTGCTGTGCCGACGATGAAATGCAAGGGGGTGAGCCAGAGCGGCGCCGCAACGACTGGAATCATCACCGCGCTCGGCAGTATCCAGCATAGCGGATCATGTGCGTTGATGGCATTCAGCCACATGCCGCATTCGAGCACCAGCATGAAGGCGGTTCCAATAACGCCGAACTGAGCGGGTCTGTGCGCGCGTGAAAGCAGAAAAACGAGCGCTCCCATGACGATGGCGCAGACCAGGCGATAGGCAACGTAGCCTGCCGTGTCTTGCGTCATCTGTCTAACGAGGGTGGCGAAGACAAAGGCCAGCACCGCGTATGACATCATTGTTGTACAGAACTGGCGTTGCTGCGACAGGGAGTCAACGTGAAAACGCTGCCTGATATCAGGACGAACGACGCTGCTCGAAAAAGCTCTCAGCATGATTTGCCGTACGAAATAGAGGCATCGACATGCCCTTATGTGGCAGCAAGCCGACCCTGTGTAGGAATAAATAACGCATCTCTCCACGAGGGCCGGCGTGTTGCGGGCGTGCCAACGCAGGCGGAGATCATCGATCGACCGCCATCATACCGTATGGAACAACTTATTCCTGTAGCAGCATCATTTCAAGGCTAGACAGAACTGTTATGTTAGTTTTATGAAATATAATTTAAGTGAAATGTAATAATCAAGGGTACGGCAGACAGCCGGTGCCGCATCCGCCGCTTCAACCTGCGGACGGGGTCAATACGCTGTTGTGATGGCCGCTTTGCGATCCGCCATCATACTCACGGTGCTTTTTTTTCATCAACAGTCATCTGCACCGGCGATGATTCGGCGTGAGCATCAGCACTCCACCCGCCACCCAACGCGGTATAAAGCGTTATCAGATTCGATTGCTGACTAAGCCTGTCGGAGATCAACTGCGTTTGCGCGGTATAGAGCGTTCTTTGCGCCGTCAGCAGGGTGAGGAAACTATCCAGTCCGGCTTTATAGCGGCCAAGTGCCGTGTCGTAATACTTTTGCGCCGCATCGACATACTCCTCATCCGCCGCGAGTTGCTCGTCGTATGTCGCACGCCCGGCCAGCGCATTCGACACTTCCTTGAATGCTGTCTGAATCGCTTTCTCATAATCCGCGACCTCGATCTCCTTTTCGACCTTGGCCACATCGAGCGACGCCTTTAATTCACCGAAACTGAATATGGGGACGGAGATCGATGGTTCGAAAGTCCACGCTCCCGTACCGGCCTTGAATAGCTGCGACAACTGCGAACTGCTCGTGCCAGCATTGGCGGTCAGCGAAATCTTTGGGAAAAATGCGGCGCGTGCGGAACCGACGTAGGCATTCGCAGCCTTCAGCGCATGCTCGGCTTCCATGATATCCGGCCGTCTTATCAGCAACTCGGAGGGGAGTCCGGCCGGTATGTTGGCGAACAGCAAACCATCGTCCAATGCCCGGTCGTCGGGAAACCCCTCCGGGAGCGGTGCGCCGATCGCGGCGATCAAGTTATTACGATCCTGCGCCACCGCGCGCTCATACGAGGCCACGCTCGATTTAGCGCTGCTCAATGACGTGCGCGCTTCTTGCACGTCTTCCATGGCTTCGTTGCCGAGCTGCGCCGCCTTTAGCGTTGTTTCATACGTCTCCTGGTTGGAGATCATCGTCTTGCGTGCGACGTTCAACAACGCGCGGTCCGACAGCCAGGTCAGATAGTCCGTGGCGGTAGTCGAGACCAGACTGAGCTGTGTGCTGCGGCGCGCTGCATCTGTCGACAGGTAATTTTCCAACGCCTGGCGCTTCAAACTACGCAACCGTCCGAAGAAGTCGATCTCCCACGAAGACATCCCCAAGCTGACGTCACTCGAGCCACTTGTCACGCCTGACGAGTGTGATCGGGTGTTCGTCCCCGTGACGCTGATGGACGGCCCCAGGTCCGCACGCGCAATGCGGTACTGCGCTTCGTATTCGGCGACTTGCAAGGCGGCCACCCGCAGATCGCGGTTGTTCTGCAGTGTCAACGTGATCAACTGGCGCAAGTACGGATCGAGCATGAACGCTTGCCAGTCAGCGAGAACGGGGGCAGTGGTCTGGTCGTTGTTCGTACTCGCCTCGTCGGCCGCGAGACGCGCGGTAGGTGCGGGCTGCCCCGCCGTGCCACGAACGGTGGCCACACCGCCGGACGGATCATATTGTGTCGACATGGGAGCAGCAGGCCGATGATAAGTCGGATCCATGCTGCAGCCCGCCATGATCATCGCTGTGGTGATTCCGGCGAGGGTGAGCGCTGCGCATCGTGCGCTTTTGCGCCACACGTACGTCGCGCCGCTGCCCTTGGCGCCGAGTGCGTTAGGTTGAGCCATTTTCAAGCTATTTTTCATACGCATCATGTTTGCTCCCGTCGGCCGTTTTCGCCGAGCGCGTTCTCCGGGCCGTCGTGGTGCGTGCCGTCGCTATCATCTTCGTCATCCTGTTCCGCATGCGAGGTAGCAACCGTTTTGCCGGAGAAGCGTCTTACCACGACGAAAAACACCGGGACAAGCAGCACCGCCAGCACCGTGGCAGCGATCATGCCACCGAGTACGCCAGTCCCAAGAGCCTGGCGGCTTGCAGCGCCGGCACCGGAGGCAAGTACCATCGGCAGCACACCAAAGCCGAATGCCAGTGATGTCATCAGAATGGGACGCAATCTGAGATGCGCGGCCTCGATCGCCGATTCGATCAAGCCACGCCCTTGCTCTTGCAGGGTCTTTGCATATTCGACAATCAGAATCGCATTTTTGGTGGCCAGGCCGACCGTCGTCAATAACCCGACCTTGAAATAGATATCGTCATCGAGCCCTCGTAAATGGGCTGCCGCCAACGCACCGACAATGCCTAACGGCACCACGAGGATGACCGAGATGGGAACCGACCAGCTTTCGTACAAGCCGGCAAGGCATAGGAAAACCACGACAAGCGACAACGCGTACAGATACATCGCCTGTGAACCCGCAAGGCTTTCCTGATATGACTCGCCGGTCCATTCCATGCCGATGCCCTGGGGCAGCTTCGCCACCAGTTTTTCGATCTCGTCCATTGCCTGACCCGAGCTGACCCCATCAGGTACTTGCGCGGACATTTCCGACGCCAGCACACGGTTGTATCGCTCTATTTGCGGCGAGCCATAGGTCCAGTGCCCGGTTGCGAAAGCGGAGAAGGGCACCATTACGGAATCGTAGTTCGTCGTGCTGCTGGTCGACGTACTCGATGAGCTGGAGGAGGTCGACGAGGACGACGAGGACGACGACGTGGTGCTGGACGTTGCGTTCGAACTATTCGTGGATGCCGTAGACATCACATACCAGGTTCCGATGTCGAACGGCATCATGCGATATTGCGCGTCGCCCTGAACGTACACCTTCTGAATGCGGCCCGTATCGACATAGTTGTTGACATACGAAGATCCAAATGCAGTCTGCAATGTGTCGTTGATGTTCGCCGCAGTGACGCCCATCGCCGCCGCTTTGAGATAATCGATATCGACTTCATATTGCGGTTGATCGGCCATGCCTTGTGATCGGACCGTACCGAGCAAGGGATTTTTCGCCGCGGCGGCGACCAACTCCTCACGGGCCTTCGCCAACGCCGTGGCGCCCGCGCCGGCTTGGTCTTCCAGCTCGAAGTCGAGTCCGCTGTAATTCCCGAGCGACTGGATGGCGGGCGGATTCATGACAAAAATCTGGGCGGCTTTCTGGCCGAAGAAATGGCGGTTCGCGGCGTTGATGAGCGCTTGCGCCGACTCTTTTCCGCTACGCTCGCTCCAGTCCTTCAGCCGAACGAAAGCCATTGCGTTGTTCTGACCGGAGCCGTTAAAGCTGAATCCACCCAGCATGATGATCTTATCCACGCCTGGGGTCTTCAGGTAGTAATCCTCGACTTGACGGGTTACGACGTCGGTCTGGTTTGCGGAGCTGCCGGGTGGCAGGGCAATGGCAGTAATGAAAAAGCCTTGATCTTCCGTCGGAAAGAATGAACTCGGCAATTTCCAGTACATAAGACCGGCAATGACGCAGATCACCCCATACGCAAGGAATGACCGGAGCGGGCGGGCGATCAGTCCGCTAACCCAACCGCTATAGCGTCGACTGCCATTTTCAAACTTGCGATCGAACCATGCGAAGAAGCCTTTCCGATGATGTTCGTCCTTTGCCGGTTTCAACAGCGCCGCGCAGAGCGCGGGTGTCAACGTCAGCGCGAGCACCACGGACAGGACCATTGCCGCGGTGATGGTGATCGAGAATTGCCGATATACCGCACCAGTCGACCCGGACATGAAAGCCATCGGTATGAATACCGCGACCAGGACGGCCGTGACGCCGACCAACGCGCCCCCGATCTGCCCCATTGCCTTTGCCGTGGCTTTCGCCGGGCTAAGCCGCTCTTCGCGTAATATCCGCTCGACGTTTTCCACGACGACGATCGCGTCATCGACTAGAAGACCGATCGCCAGCACCATCGCGAACAGCGACAGGACGTTGATCGTAAAGCCAAACACGGACATCAACCCGAACGTGCCGAGCAGCGCGACGGGCACTACGACGGTCGGGATGATGGTGGCCCGGAGGCTTCCCAAGAACAGGTACATGACGAAGAACACCAATACCACGGCTTCAACCAGCGTCTTGACCACTTCGCTGACCGATATCGAGATAAATGGCGTCGTGTCGTAAGGGTAGTCGATGGCCACGCTTGACGGCAGTTGCTTCTGCAAGGACGCCATCTTCGCCTTCACGGCCTTCGCTACGTTCAACGCGTTGGCGCCGGTGGACATTTCCACGGCCAGCGTTGCCGCAGGCTTGCCGTTCACGCGTGATGTCGTATCGTACGAATCGCCGCCGACCTCGATGCGCGCCACATCCTTGAGATAGACGCGCGAACCGTCGGTATTGACGCGAAGCAGGATATTGCCAAAGTCACCGGTACTTTTCAGGATGCCTTTGGAGGTGATCGTGGCGTTGATGACTTGCTGACTGGTTGCAGGCGTGCCACCGATCTGGCCGAGAGACAACTGCGTGTTCTGATTCGTGATTGCAGTAGTCACATCGCTTGTCATCAGCCCGTAGCTGCGGAGCTTGCGCGGATCAAGCCAAATACGCATTGAGTGTTGCGCACCGAACAGCTTGACGTCGCCCACGCCGCTGATCTGCGTCAGCGGGTCCTCGATGCGGGTAGCAATCAGATTGCCGAGATCCACATCGTTCATGCTGCCATCGGTGGACGATAGCGACACCATCATCAAGAAACTACTGCTGGCTTTCGAGACCTGAACGCCCTGGTTCTGCACGGCGGTAGGGAGCGATGCGTTTGCCTCCTGAACCTTGTTCTGAACCTGCATTGCCGCAACGTCGGCATTTGTCCCGGCCTTGAAGCTGAGCGTGATCTGCGAGGTTCCGGCCGAGCTGCTCGTCGATGACATGTACAGCAGATTATCCAGGCCGCTCAAGTCCTGTTCAATCACCTGTGTAACCGTGGTGGCGACCGTATCGGCTGATGCGCCCGGATACGTGGCCGTGATCTTGATCGTGGGTGGCGCGATGGTGGGATATTGCTCCACGGGGAGCGTCATCACGGCCGCCCCCCCCAGCATCATGATGACGATCGCAAAAACGCAGGCGAGAATAGGCCGGTGAATAAAGAATCGGGACATCTCGCCTCCTTAGTGCGACGTCGTGCCGGTACCGCTGACGGCACTGGCACTACTGGTAGGAAGCGGAGCGGTTGCTGCCGAAGCAGCCTCTGGGCCGGACGCCGACGTGGCTGGAACGGCCTGTTGCTCGACCGGCTTCACCGTCATGCCGGCGCCGAGAGACTGCAATCCGTCGAGGATCACACGGTCCCCTGCCTGCAATCCCTTTGTGACGATCCACTGGTTGCCATAAGCGGTATCCGCGCTGACGTTCCGGCTGACAACCTTGTTATTGCCGTCCACGATCAATACCGTTGACTGGCCACCAGGGCCACGCGTCACCACGGATTGGGGCACGAGAAGGGCATTGTCTTGAACGCCTTCGCTGAAAGAGGCGCTGACGAACATGCCTGGCAGCAGTTCATGTTGCGGATTCGGGAAGACCGAGCGCAGTGTCACCGAGCCAGTGGTGGTGTCCACCGAAATATCGGAGAACTGCAACGTGCCCTTTATCGGATATTCCGCCCCGTCTTCGGTGGTCAATGTCACGGCGGCCGATGCCGGTGTGATGCGTCCCGCCGCAATCGCCTTGCGCAGGCGCAGACCATCGGCACTGGAGCGCGTCACATCGAGGTACATGGTGTCGATCGACTGGATCGTCGCGAGTGCCGTGGTCTGGTCCGCAGTGACCAAGGCGCCCGCCGTCACCGACGACTTGCCGATGCGTCCGCTGATCGGCGCGACGATCCGGGTGCGCGCCAGATTGACGCGTGCCGTTTCCAACGAGCCGCGGTCGGAGATGACGTCGGCCTCTGCCTCGCGCGCCGAGGCGACGTAGTTCTCGAGGTCCTGTTGGCTGACGCCGTTGATTTTTATCAACGCTTGATAACGCTGGGCAGTGATTTCTGCCGCGCGTGCGGTTGCTTCTGCTTTCAGCAGGGTGCCGCGAGCGGTGTCATAGCTGGCCTGGTAACTTGCCGGGTCGAGCTGGTAAAGCGGTTGCCCGGCTTTGACGGTTGCCCCTTCCGTAAAAAGGCGTTTTTGCACGATCCCGTCTACCTGGGGACGCACATCGGCATCTTCGAAGGCTGACAAGCGTCCCGATAACGTGTCGACAATCGTGATGCTGCGCGGCTGAAGCGTTTGAACAGTGACAGTGGGTGCCTGGCGTGGTGGGCCACCGGGCATGGATTGCGACGTGGATTTGCCGCAGCCGGACAGTGTGGCCGCCACGGCGACACAACTGACAAGTAGCGTCGCATAGTGGTTACGACGCTGCGTGGTCTTTTTTGATTCGAATTGCATACGGCTAACGCCCCCTCTCGGCATGAGTGCAGCTTTCCGGGCTGCCGCGCGTCAGGGGCCTCCCGGCTGGCCAGGCAGACCCTGACCAGCTAAACAGCGAAGATTACAGGATAGAGCCTTACAGAAGCTTAGTCGGCCGTTACCAGGTGTAATGAAGGGAAATAGAAAGAAGCAGCAGCGATGCCGCCGATGGCCACGCCTCTGATCAACGCATGGGGAAAGACAGCGAGACGCGCAGTCCGCCACCTTGGTTTTTACGCACATTCGTAAGCGTCATGTCGGCGTCGTAGGAACGTGCCAAGCGTCGAACGATGGCCAGGCCCAGGCCGGAGTGGGCGCTGTCGCCACGGGCCGCGTCGAGCCGAACAAAGGGGCGTTGCACCCGTTCGATATCGGTTTGCGGAATGCCGGGGCCGTGATCGCGAACCGCAAGCGTGAAGCATCCAGCGGCACGGCGTGTCTCGATAACCAAGGGAGGGGCGCCGTAGGCAAAGCCGTTCTCGATCAAATTCGACAAAATGCGGTCGATATCAACGGTCGGTAATTTGAACGAGGCCCCCGCCTGGAGATCGACGAGAATCAGGGGCGGTTCGTGCGCTGGGTCGCTCGCATCACGCGCGTCGTCAGCGGCGGGCGCATGGGATTCCGCCACGACGACTCCGGATGCGTCTTCCCGACCATATCGTTGCTCGCATAAGACATCGACCGAGGTTAATTCGATGCCGGGGCCGCCCATCGTCGTCGTGAGCGTGCCATCACCCTGCGCACGATTGGACTCGCTGCCGGCAAATGCCAGGAATTGCGAGACGATGCGTGACATCGCGGCGGTGTCATTGAGAAAGCCGTGTTGCATGCGGTCGTCGCCAATCAGTGCTGCACGCACTTGCATTCGCGCCAGTGGCGCGCGCAGGTCGTGCGCCACGCCAGCCAGCATGATGGCCCGTTCCTGGTCCGCATCACAGATGTCGCGTGTCATCTGGTTGAAGTCGGTGATCAAGCTTTTGACTTCGCTGGGTCCGGCGGCGACGACCGGTGCGGGGCGGATGCCGATGCGCAGATCCCGCGCCGCACGGGCCAAGCGACGCAACGGCCGTTGAATTTGCCACGCGCCCAGCAACGCGAACGCGACGGCCAGTGCGAGCATCATCGCCGACGCGCCAATCAGACGTTCAACCGCCGGCGAATCAACCGGCACGCGCAGCCATCGTTTCGCGTCGCCGTAGCGTAGCCAGATTTGCGATGTATGCTTGTCAAGCACGACGCGGCTGTCCGGGGGGAGTTGGCCGCGCAACTGACCGAACACGTCATCGGTTGTATCGGCGCACCCGTCTGGGCAGCCCGGCGGATAGCCATTCGGTCCGGCGTCGACAAAGTTGAAGCGCAATGTTGCGGCCATCGCGTCTTGTTGTGCCTCGGACAACTTCGGCCCGCTGTTGCTGGTTGCGGCGCCATAGACGACCGCCGACACGCGGGCAATGTGCGTAGCCTCGATTCGGGCGTGTTGTCGGCCGACCACGAAAATCCAGATCCACTGGGTCAGCATCAGTAGAACGATCGCCAGTAGCGCGTAACGAACAAAAACGGTGTTCAGGCGTTTGATGCCTCGTCGCAGGCGGCTGTTGATGCGTGGCAAGGCGGGCCGACTGCTCATTGCAGGGCTCCCGGCGCATGTAAGGTCGCGCGGTCTGCGTGCGATGTATCTTGTTCCATCGGAGGCGGTACGAACATGTAGCCCGCATTACGAATCGTCTGAATAATTTCCGGACGCGCGGGATCACGTTCCAAGATTCGGCGTAGCCTGAATATTGGAACGTCGATGCCGCGTTCGCTTGCCGCTGCATGGCCGCCATGCCATAGCGACAATAGCCTTGGTCGGGACAATGCCTCGTGCGGATGACGTGCTAATACGCTTAATAATGTGAATTCACTATTGGTCAGTCGAATCGTTTCGCCGTCGCGTTGCAGTCTTCGCATCACGAAATCGAGGGTGAACCGACCAAAGCAGAATTGCGCGGCGCTTTGCGCCATCACTGGATAAGAATGCGCCGTCGTGGCGACTGGTGCGCGCACCGTTTCGTGCGCTGGCCACGGCACAGTGCCATCTGTTTGGGAGTGACGTGCAGCGAGTTCCGGGATATGACGATGGCGACGTAAAACCGCCTGTATCCGCGCCAGCAGTTCCTGTGGCATGAAGGGCTTGCCGACGTAGTCATCGGCACCGGATTCGAGCCCGACGATACGGTCTACACCTTCATCACGGGCGGTCAGCATGATTACCGGGGTGGCGTCGCCGGATGCGCGTAGCGCGCGCAATGCCTGCAGGCCGTCCACGCCCGGCATCATGAGGTCGAGTACGACGATTGACGGACGCAGTCGCGCAACGTGTCCCGACAGGTCGGTGGCATCCGGCTGCGTCGCAACGCGGATCTGGCGCGACGTGAAGAAGGTCTCCATCAAGGCACGCAATGCGGCATCGTCGTCAATCAACAGGACACTACACGGGATATCGAGCATCGGTTCATACCCAGGCCTGCCTGGGCGCGTTTGTCACAGGCGTTCAAGGATAACTGACGAATGCAGACCCGTTGTTGCGTAAATGAATCTGGATCAGGCGATTTGTAAGAATCGGAAATAAACAGGGGTTGGTGGTGTTGCCTCGTAATACAGTTGTAATGCTGCGCCGCCAAAAGGGCGTCGGTGGTGTCCTACGTGCGTATCAGAGCGTGTAGGACATTTTTTTTTGGTGTGCCTGTTAATCTATTCTCAGAAAGGCCAGCAGGGCCTCTCGCAACGATAGACAGGAGACTTTCATGAACAAGGCACAAACGGAAGGCATCAAGGACCAAGTCAAGGGCAAGGTCAACGAAGTCGTTGGTAAGGTCACTGGTGACAAGGCGCAGCAGGCCAAGGGCAATCTGCAACAGGCAGCCGGCAAGACCGAGAAGGCTGCGGGTGATGCGGTGGAACAGTCGAAGAAGACGCACTGATCGATCCCTGACGATCACAGTGGAATAACCGTGTAATGACGTTCAAACGCGCCTTCGGCGCGTTTTTTTTGGTGCCGCGAGGCAGGTTGTTTCTCGTCTACGGCCCCGTTTCCTTTCACGGCAAAGCGATCAATGTACGGTTGCGCCGCCACGGTCAGTCACTGGCATGCGATCGGACCACTTCCGATGTAGGAACGTTCTCGCTATGCGGATGCAACGTGAAGTCGAAATCGATCGATGCAAAGGCGGTTTCCACGCCGTGCTCGTCCATTGATTTTGCATCGCCGACACGTGTGATCTTTGGAACCAGACCATCCCGTGTGGCAAACGCGAAGTCATCCCACAAATAAGGATCGCCATCGATGTTGATCTGCGTCGTCAGCTTGCGATGGCCGTGTGCGGAGACGAAGAAGTGGATGTGCGCGGGACGGGTACCATGCCGCCCGAGTTGTCGAAGCAAGGTATCGGTTGAACCACCGGGTGGCACGCTATAACCTACCGGCATGATCGTGCGAAAGCGGTATCGCCCTGCTGCATCCGTGCGGATACTGCGCCGCAGGTTGAAGGGACTCTGCGTGGAATCGAAGAAAGAGTAGTTTCCAAGTCGGTTGGCATGCCAGACCTCGACCAATGCGTTTGCCAGTGGCTTGCCGTTGATATCGGACACGGTGCCTTGCATGAAGAGAATTTCGCCTTCTTCCTGGCCGTCGTCGAGGCGCGCTTCACCGATTGTCTCGGGCGCGCCGGCGACGTATAACGGTCCTTCGATCGTGCGCGGCGTGCCGCCTGCAATGCCCGCCTTGGCTTCGGCTTCGTCCATACGCAGATCGAGGAAATGCTCGAATCCAAGGCCTGCGGCGATCAGGCCGAATTCGTTGTTTCTACCTGCTTGGGCAAGATAGTCGAGTGCATGCCAAAACTCTGCAGGCTGGACATCCAAGTCTTCGATCGTATAGAAGAGATCGCGCACGACCCGATTCACGATGGTTTTGACACGTTCGTTACCCGGGCCTTTTTCAACACCGGTAATGGAAGAGAGAATGGCATCGATGGCTTGGCGATTCATATGATGTCTCCTATGAGAGAGGGCTTTTCTAGTTATGAGGGGTTACCGATCGTCATCGTGGATCGATGAGGGATGGCGGCATAGCGGCCGCACGTCTATCTTCATATAGGGAAAAAGGGGCAGGGACATCAGCGTGTCGTGAAGCTGGGTGTTGTCGGCGACATCGAATATGCTGACGTTCGCGTATTTTCCTGTTACGCGCCACAGGTGACGCCACACACCGCGACGCTGCAATCCCTGCGCAATATCGCGTTCGCGCGCCTTCAGGGCATTGGCATCGGCCTCCGGCATATCATGTGGCAGACATACTTCCATATTGACGATGAACAGCATCAGCGGTGTCTCCTTGATGTGGGGCGATTACGTCGAAGACCTGCTGCCGTCGCGGCGGAAACGCGCAACTTTTTCGTCGTCGAGGACGATGCCGAGACCGGGGCCTTGCGGCAGGTGTAACGCGAAATCCTTGTAGACCAGCGGCTCCGTCAGGATCTCTTCAGTCAGGAGCAGCGGACCAAATAGTTCGCTGCCCCATGCCAGGGAGTCGAAGGTGGCGCAAAGATGCGCGGTGGCGATCGTACCGATCGGGCCTTCCAGCATGGTGCCGCCATACAGATCAATATTGCCGGCGCGGGCAATGGCAGCGACATGCGCGGCTTCCAGCAGACCACCTGATTGGGCAATTTTGAGTGCAAAGACGTCGGCGGCATGGTCGACGGCCAGCGCAAAGGCGTCGGCAGTGCCGTGCAGCGCTTCGTCCGCCATGATGGGCACCCGCGCCAGGTCAGTCAGTCGCTTCAGGCCTCGCCTGTTGGAGGCGGAGATTGGCTGCTCGACAAGCTCGACGCCGGCATCGGCGAGCATGGCAATGCCGCTGACGGCCTGCGTTTCGGTCCATGCTTGATTCAAATCGACACGAATGCGCGCGCCGCCGCTCAGTGCCCGCTGGATTTCAGCACAATGCCGTACGTCATCCACCACCGATCGCGCGCCAATCTTGAGCTTGAACACGCAATGCCGACGC
The DNA here is from genome assembly GCF_000970345.1 of Robbsia andropogonis. GTDB lineage: Bacteria > Pseudomonadota > Gammaproteobacteria > Burkholderiales > Burkholderiaceae > Robbsia > Robbsia andropogonis. The sequence continues at coordinate 86,288 of NZ_LAQU01000015.1, forward strand.
GCTTCCAGCATTTGCTCGGCCTCGGCGATATCACGCGACGTGTCGCCGCTTGCGAGTGTCCACGCCACCGCCAGCGCGTCGTGTTGCGCTCCTCCGAATAGCATCGATAATGGGACGTTCAGCCGTTTTGCGGTTGCATCGAACAGCGCTGTTTCCAATGCGCACTTGGCAAAGCGATTGCCTTGCGCGCTTTTCCGCACGGGCGCCATTAATTTCAGGACGCTGCCCATTTCCTTTCCCACGAGCAGCGGTGCGAGATAGGTATCGATATTGACCTTGATGCTTTCCGGGCTCTCTTCGCCATAACTCAAGCCTCCGATAGTTGTTGCTTCGCCCAGGCCAATAGTGCCGTCGGAAAGCCGGATGCGGACGATCACCAGCGTCTGGCCGCGCATTACCGCGACGGAAAGGCGGTGCGGCCGGATCGTGGGGACGTCCAGAAGCAGGGTTTCCACTGAGTCGATTGTTGCTGTCGAAGGTATCATCGTGATTGCCTTGGCTGTTTCACCATGATAAAAACGCCGAGAGCACGTTGTCCAACACCGGCTAAGCATATTTTGATACTTTGAAGGTATGAAGAATGGAGTTGCGTCATCTGCGGTATTTCGTGGCTGTGGCAACCACGCAAAACTTCACGCGTGCCGCGGAGATGCTGAACATCTCTCAGCCGCCGTTGTCCCGACAGATCCAGCAGATCGAAGAAGAGATTGGAGCGCGACTGTTCGAGCGCGGCAGCCGGCCCGTGAAGCTGACCGAAGCCGGCCGTTTCTTTTTGGGACAGGCCAGGCGATTATTGGAGCAGGCCGATGATCTGCCGAAGCTGACGCGTCGTGCCGCCCATGTAGAAAGTCGGCTGGTGATTGGTTTTGTCGGGTCGACACTCTATGGCGCCGTACCAACCGTGGTGCGCCGCTTTCGCGTGGCGTGCCCGCATACCGAGGTGTCGTTGGTCGAGATGTCGACGGTCGATCAATTGAAGGCCTTGCACTCAGGGGCAATCGATGTCGGCTTTGGCCGTATCCGACTCGATGACGTATCGGTCAAGCGGGTCGTATTGCGCGATGAGCGCTTGTTGGCGGCGCTTCCTGATGATCATCCGCTTTGTGGCGTTGGGCCGCTAACCCTTGCACAGCTCGCACGCGAGACGTTGGTCGTGTATCCGCGTCGTCCTCGACCGAGCTACGCCGATCAGGTACTGTCCGCGTTCAAGGATCAAGGGCTGGAGCCGGAAGAAATTCATGAGGTGCAAGAGCTGCAGACAGCGCTGGGGTTCGTCGCCGCCGGAATGGGCGTTGCGCTGGTTCCCATGAGCGTGGAGCGACTGCGCCGTGATGACGTCGTCTATCGGTCGCTCGCCGATGCCTCGGTCGTCTCACCGATTATCATGAGTACCCGTCTCGCTGACGAGTCCGAAGAGTTGGAAATCTTGAAGCGGTTGATCGAAGCGATCTACGCTTAAAGGCCAGTTCAAAAAGGCCGCTGCGTTCGGTTGAAGATGTTCCAGCACACGAGTGAGCAGGCAAGTTTGAGGAATGCTTCATGAATGTCAGATCGGCGTTCGAAGCGAATGCGAAGACGACGGAATCCATGGAGCCACGAATGAGTCCGTTCGACGACCCAACGGAATTTTCCGAGGCCGCTGCCGTGTTCGGTGCGGCGCCTGGCGATGACCGGTCTAATGCCGCGTTCGCGAAGTCGGCGGCGATGCGAGTCGGAGTCGTAGCCACGGTCAGCGTAGACGACCTTGGGCTTGCGAAGCGGTCGGCCGCGAGTGCCGCGAATCGGTGGGATAGCGTCGACCAGCGGTATCAGTTGCGTGACATCGTTGCGGTTCGCGCCGCTCAGGATTGCGCTGACAGGAACGCCGTTCGCGTCTACAAGGATGTGGTGTTTGGACCCTGGTCGCGCACGATCGGTGGGGTTTGGCCCAGTTTTTGGCCTGCCCCAACGGCTCGCACGGACGATGAATCGACAGCCGCATATGAGAAATCGAGCTGGCCTGATTCGCGCAGCTTGTCGAGCAGCAGCCCGTGCAGCTTGTCCCACACCCCGGCCCGCTGCCAGTCGCGCAACCGACGCCAGCAAGTCGCTCCAGAGCCGAAACCCAACCGGGTCGGCAGATGGTTCCATCGCATCCCTGTTTTAAGCACGAGCAGTATGCCATTGAGTGCGGCACGCTCCGAAAGCGGCCGACGCCCGGGGTATCGCTTGCGTCGCGGCTTGGGCCGTGGAAGTAGCGGCTCGATCAGTGCCCACAGCTCATCATCGATGATAGGTGCTGACATTCCTTGATCCGTTGTTCAGGCATCCAAGGTTAACCGTTTCACGGGAAAGTAAACAGCCCCTCCGGGCTCTTTTTGAACTGGCCTTTTAAAGCGTTTGTTCGAGGTACGGCCTCTGGCATGGCGGGCGTCCCGGCAACCTGTGCGGCATCGATGTCGTCGAGCTGTCCATGCGATCATGCGCGTAACACGTGGATTCTTGCCTTGGTAGAAGCGTTAGATTACCCCATCAGGTCGATGTGGATCCGCGTCGACACAGCAAACGAGTACTTCCGCGTCTTCCTTGCCGGCGCTCAAGTAGACGTGCCCGATGGCGCTGTTGAAATAGAGGCTATCGCCACGAGCCAGTGTGAATATCTTGCCGTCCTCGAACTGAAGGCGCAGCTTTCCCGATAGTACGAAGACGAATTCCTCGCCGGCATGCCGGACATAGTCCGCGAAATCTTCCGCTTTCCGCGCATGGATGCGACCGCGCAAGGGGACCATGCGTTTGCCAGACAGTGCATTCGCCAACATGCCATATTCGTAATTCGGCGTGTCATAGATCGCTTGTTCGCCCGATCGTGTTACCGTAGGCGTGATGATTCGGTCTGGTGTGGCTTTCGATGGGCGACCAAAGATTTCGTCAAAATCAATGCGCAGCGCTTGCGCCAACGCCGCGAACTTATCATAGGTCAGTGCGATGTCACCGCGTTCGGCTTTCGATATCGTCGATACGGCAATGCCGGAGCGAGTGGAAAGTTCCGCCAGCGTCAACCTGTGCGCCTTGCGTTGTTTCCGCAGGAGCCCGCCGACCGTCTGCAGATCCAGCACCAGCGGTGATGGATCGGATGCGGTATTACGAGATGTGGATTGCGATGAGGGCATGCGCCAGGGGGTCGTTGAATTATCGTATATGAGAAAAACGTTTTTTCTCTGATATGATAACGCATGTCAAAACGCGCTATGCCGGAGTGATTGAACCCATGAAATTTGATACGGTGGTGCTAGGGGGCGGCATGGTGGGTGTTGCCACGGGCATTCATTTGTTGAAGCAGGGCCGATCGGTTGCGATTGTCGATCGACAATCCCCCGGAAACGAGACGTCGTTTGGCAACGCTGGTTTGATACAAAGGGAAGGTGTTTACCCGTATGCGTTCCCACGTGATGCGGCCACGTTATTCAGATATGCCCGGAACGGGTCCCCGGACGTTCGCTACCACCGTAACGCCATCGGGCGGTTGGCGCCGTTTCTTGCCCGTTATTGGTACCATTCGGAAGCCGCACGCCACGCTGCAATCGCTCGCTCGTACGAGACATTGATTGCGCATTGCGTCACCGAACATCGCGCCCTGTCGCAAGCGGCGAACGCGGATCAATTCATTCGCGCGGGCGGATGGATCAAGGTGTTTCGAAGCGCCGCAGTGCAGGATCATGAATTGCAAGCGGTCGCGCGATGGCAGCGCGAATATGGTGTTTCCTACGAAGCGCTGGATCACGTCGCGTTGCGCTCGCTCGAACCTTGCCTCTCGCACGCATTGCTGGGCGGCGTTCTTTATACAGGGTCGGAAACCGTTAGCGATCCAAAAGGGTTGCTTGATGCCTATCTCGACTATTTTCGTTCGCTCGGCGGAGAAGTCATTGTGGGAGACGCGTCGACGTTGGCCACCGGTTGGCACGTAGCCACGGAAGTAGGTCCGGTCAACGCCGCGTCGATTGTCGTTGCCCTTGGCCCCTGGTCCAACACGCTGGCGGCGCGCTTTGGCTATCGCATTCCATTTGGGCTCAAGCGTGGTTACCACATGCATTACGCGGCGGAGGCAAATGCCTCTTTGCAGCATCCGGTATTGGACGCGGAGAACGGTTATCTGCTGGCACCGATGCGCCGCGGCATACGCTTGACTACAGGTGTGGAGCTGGCGCGTGATGATGCGCCGCGTACACCGCTACAACTGGAAATAGTGGAGCCGATGGCACGGCAGATGTTTCCGCTTGCGCAGCGCCTGGACCCGGAGCCCTGGATGGGTCGGCGCCCTTGCACGCCGGACATGCTGCCGATCATTGGCCCGACCCGTCACGATGGCCTGTGGTTTGCATTCGGGCATGCGCATCATGGATTGACCCTTGGACCGGTGACGGGGCGGTTGATTGCAGAAATGATGACTGGGAAGACACCGTTTGTCGATCCAGCGCCATTCCATGTTCGACGCTTCGATACGTAAAGAAAGCCAGGTCCAGCCCGGTTTCGGCATCGGCTTCGGACTTGCCGATGCCGATGCCGATGCCGCGTGATGCGGCATGAAAGCGGTTGTTGTGTCCACTTTCAGTCAGGGTGCATCAGGGGCGTCAGAGTGCGGCTACCACGGCAACCTCGACATCGATGCCTGGCCGCATCAATAGCGCTTGCACACAGGCGCGCGTGGGTGCGTGACCCTCGACAAGCCATGCATCCCACACGGCGTTGAACTCGGCGAAGTGCTTTGGATCGGTCAGCCAGACGTTGGCGGACACCAGACGCGTTTTGTCCACACCGGCCTGCGCTAGCAGGGATTCAATGCGCGTCAGAATTTCAGTGGCTTGATCGGTGATCGATGCATTGCTCGAATCCGGTACTTGACCAGAAAGATGGACAAAGCCGTTTGCAATGACGATCTGGCTCATTCGTTGATTACTATTGAAGCGCTTGATTTCAGTGTGCATGGTTTATACGATGGAGGGGCCGACATCCGCGATGCCGGCGGGATGAAAAAGGGGCGGCGAGGTCACGATGGACTTCAGTTCGGGGCGTGCCGTCAAAAGATTGTCGAGGTTCGGTCGCGGGCGCTGTAACACAGGGGACTGCGCGAAAGCCTGCTCGAATGCATGGGCGATTGCCAGGGTCTTTTCGTCGCCGTGGAAAGGGCCTACCAGTTGCAGTCCGAATGGCATGCCCTTGTCGTCAACGCCACAAGGCAAGGAAAGGGCAGGGTGCGTCGCCAGCGTCACCACATACGTCAACGCCAGCCAGCGATAGTAGTTTTCCTGTTTGCGGCCGGCAATCGTATCCGCATAAAGCGTACGCCATGGCATGGGCGAGATGGGCGTCGTTGGTGACAGGATTACATCGTATTGCGCGAATGCGCCTTGGAACTTCCTGAATACCCGTGTTTGCTCTGCTTGCGCCCACGCACTGTCGGCAAGCGACATGCTTGCTCCCATCTCATAATTTGCCCGCGTGTTTTCGCCAAGCAGCATGGGATCTTTTTCATAGGTATCCCTTAATCCGGCGACAAAGCTTTCGGCTCGGATTACATCGAAGCAGCGGTGTACGTCGCCAAGGTCGAATTGCACGCGCTCACAGCGTTTGACCATTGGTGCGATCGCGGCAATCCGCTCGCGGAACGTGTCGCGGATATTGTCGTCGACGTCACACGCGTCGAAATCTTCCGTCCAGCCTATGCGCAGTTCGCCAAGGTCGATATCCGCCAGATCCAGGAAGCGTAACGGATTCGTCGGAAAGCTCAGAGGGTCGCCTGCCGAGAGTCCTGCGGTGGCGGCCAACTGCAAGCATGCCTCCTTGACGGTACGCCCCATCGGGCCGACGACCGATATAGGTGTCCAACCTAACAAGCGACGAGAATTCGGTACAAGGCCCGGCGTGGGTCGTAAGCCAACGACGCCGCAGATCGATGCGGGAATGCGGAGGGAACCGCCTGTATCCGATCCGGTACAGACGGGCAACATGTCGCAGGCCAACGCGGCGGCGGCGCCTCCGGATGAGCCACCCGCGTTACGCTCGGGATCGAACGGATTGCCGGTGGCGCCCCATACCGGATTGCGCGTATTCGCGCCTGCCCCTAATTCCGGGACATTCGTCTTGCAGACGAGTATGGCACCTGCTGCGCGCAAGCGCTCGACCAACACGACGTCGGCTGTTGGTACATGCCCCCGTTTGGGTGGTGAGCCATACGTTGTCAATAGGCCGGCCGTGTCTTCGAGATCCTTGACGCCGAGTGGCAGACCATGCAGCAAGCCGAGCGGTTCGCCGCGCAGGACCATGCTTTCCGCCCGTTTGGCTGCTTCGCGTGCTTCAGGATAGCAAGTGGCGGTTACGGCGTTGACGGCGGGATTGATCGCCTCGATACGATCAATGCAAGCATCCAGCAGTTCAACCGGGGAGATGTCCTTGCGCGCTATCATCGCGCGTAGCGTAGGCGCCGGTAGTTGGACAAGCGCGTTGGAATGTGTCATCGATGCATGTCTCTTGGTCACGTAAGTTTTTCACCGGTACGGTCGCGCAGCCAGATTAGCGCGAACAATGACATCAGGCAAGCCGCTGCCACATACCATGCGGGCGCCAATGGATTGCCTGAGCGTGCCGTCAGCACTGCGGCGATCAAGGGTGAGAAGCCACCGAATATCGATGCGCTGACGACATAGGTCATCGCAATGCCGGTGGCGCGGACATTCGTTGGAAACATTTCTGGAATCATTACCAGCACCGGAATGATTTGCCCCGTTACCAATACCGCCAGGACAGCCGACACGCCACATAGCATGATCAGCGTCGGATGCATGCTCAGTAGCAGGAAAGCAGGGTAGACGACAATGATCATCGCGCAGCGCGAGATCAGCAATACCCGTTTCCGGCTGAACCGATCCGCGAGATATCCCATGATCGGTGCGGACAGGAACAACACAAGGGAGCTGACCACCCCGGAAATTGCCGCGTGCGTCGACGACATATGCAGCGTTCGTATCGCGTGCGCAGGCAGGAAGAAAGCGGTGATATAAACCGAGACCGAGCCCCCCAACTCCGCTAGCGTACCAACCATCGTCAAATCGAGATGTTTTGTCAACACCGCTTTCAGTGCACCAAAGGCAGGTTGCCTTGCCGTTGTGCCGGCAGCATCCACGATGAGCGTTTCTTCGAGGCGCGTGCGAATCAGCGACCCCAATGGCGCTGCGACAATGCCGAGCAGGAAGGGAAGGCGCCAGCCCCAGGAAGCGACCAGGTCCTTGTCCAGCAACGTGTTGATCAGCGTGGCGACAATCGATCCGAAGACCAGCCCCAATGCCGTGGCGGCGAAGTTCCAACTGGCAAAGAAGGCCCGCTTTTTGTCCGTGGCGTATTCCATCAGCAATGTCGTGCCTGGACCGAATTCGCCTCCCGCCGCGAAACCTTGTACCAGGCGGGCAATCAGAACAATGATCGGCGCGGCCACGCCCGCGACCGAATAGGGTGGCGCGCAAGCGATCAGCGCGCAACTGATGGCCATCAACATGATCGTCAGGACCATGGCCTTTTTGCGCCCCACCCGGTCCGCATAGGCGCCAATGACGACGCCTCCTATCGGTCGAATGACGAATCCGACACCGAACACTGCAATCGATAGCAGGAACTGGCTGATGGATGAGAACTGCGGGAAAAAGAGTTTGCCGATCTGGATTGAAAAAAAACTGTAGATCGCGAAGTCGTAGAATTCCAGCGCCGTGCCAATCGTCGCCGCCGCGATCACATAGGTCTTGGATACGGGCGGTTTTGCAGCAGTGATGGACGGCACGATCGGCTCCCGGGGAACGCTAGAACATGATCGTTATCTTATATGAGAAAAAATAAATTTCTCAAATACGATAAAACGGCGTGGCACGGGGTCGCTGTGTCGGTTCACGACGCCGTGAGGAACCCGCGGTCCCTGTTCCAGGTTCAGGCAGGCGGCCGCATCGCCATGCGTTTCTCGATGTCGCTGATCAAACCCTCGATCCAGCGATGCAGTGCTTTATCGGACGGCACCTGGATGATGGATCGTGCGATGATCCGATATACTTGCCGGCGCGTTATTTTCGATACGTGGGCGGGGTCGAGCCAGGCGTCATTGGCGATCAGCAAGCGGAGCGTTTCTAGGCCGATCACGATCGGCCATACGCAGGCTAGTCGCAGCCGGATCGACAGGGGTGGAATGGCGCATAGATAGGCGAGGCCTTCGCGAAACAGCGGTAACGATCGTTCAACCAGTGCGAACAGCAGTGGGCGGACGCGGAGACTATTGGTTGGTGCGAGAAGATCTTGCACCGTCAAGCCGTGTTCGGCGGTCAAGTCGGCAGGAAAGTAGCATCGACCGATACGCAAGTCCTTACCGCAATCCCTCAGCACGTTCGTCATCTGCAACGCTTTTCCAAACGCCACGCCACGCGCCATCATCGTTGGTTCAGGCAGCTTGAGGGTCGCGGGCAGATGCACGTAGGTCATCTTCGTCCAGAATTCCCCTACGCATCCCGCGACCAAGTAAGTGTAACGATCCAAGGCCTGCCAATCCGGTAATGCGACGACATCACCAGAGCGCTCATCCGGGAAGGTGCGCAAATCGAATTCCATTCCGTCGGTGAGCGTGGCCACGATGCCGCGTACGGCTTGACGGTCTGTTTCACTCAGTTGCGCCAGGATCGCGAGCGCGGGTTCCAGCGACTCCAACAGCGCTTTCTCATCGGATTGGGTCTGTTGCGAGGCCACTTCCGTTTTCAATTGCAGCAGCGTATCGGTATCGACGGGTGCGCCGGCAACCCAGTCTCGCAGTGAGAGAAGGAACCCGAGCCGCTGTTGCGGTGCGATCAGCGACGTGTCCGCGATCGTGTCGGCAGCGCGGGCAAGAAGGTAGGCCAGGCCGATCGGGTCCCGCATGCTGGCCGGCAAGATATTCAGCGTCAGATAGAACGAGCGGGAAACCCCTTTCAGCAAGGGACCGAGCAGGAATTCCCGAGTAGGGTGGTACATGGCAAATCTGAGAATGGGCAAAATCGCGCAGCAGATTGTAACGCGGATCGTCCATCCTGACGGCTAGCGGTTACCGCCCCGTGGAATGATCGATCGAAAGTGACCGGCAGAGGTGTCTTCACGGTGCGATCCATTCACCTTGCCAGTGTCCCTCTTGATGCATGAAGCGAGCGCGGACATGCCTTTGCTTGTCTGATAGATCGAGCCAATCCAAGGACGAAAGGCGTACGTTGACAATGCAAAAGTTGTCGTAGCCGAGATCGCGCTGGGTTGGTTTATTGGAGCGTGCCATTACCTCCGGACCGTCGACCGATGCCAATGGCGTCCCCGGCGCTACCGTACCGCGATAGTCGATCAGATTGTGCTGCGACAAAGCGTTCCAGGCAGCACGCCGAGCATCGTTATCCGCGAACGTTACCTGTCCTGTCATTCGGAGCTGTGTCCGTCGTTCTGCGTCATAACCCACCAGGGCGATACGCGGGTCGCGCCGCCATTGCGCGATTTTCGGTGACCGGGCATCTGTATAGAAGCGTACCTGGCCGCTTGCGGGATCGACTTCGCGAAGCACGACGGTCCTGAGGGAGGGGGCACCGTCCTCATCGATGCTGGCGGCTTGCAGTAATCCAAACCGGGATCGCGCCGGGCTGTTTTCGCCGATCAGGCGTTTCCAGATGGTGTCGAGCAGGGTCGTGAGGGCGGTCGCCATACTATTTTCCGGTTCTGGCTGCTGGACAGCGGCAGCCATCCGGTGCCGCGTCACGTTATTCTGTGATCCGATGGGTCGTCGAAAGGTCCCGGTACACGGGGCTGCAACGCGCCTGCGCCGTATGCGTTGCCTGCAAGAACGAAGCGCTAGCGCCAGCCAAGCGCCGGCGCCACGTGTTGCAGGATCGATTCCAGGACATGCACGTTATAGTCCACGCCCAACTGATTGGGTACCGTGAGCAGGATGGTATCAGCCTCGGCAATGGCCTCATCCGCCGCCAGTTGTGAGATCAGCGTATCCGGTTCGGCGGCGTAACCGCGGCCGAAAATAGAGCGCTTGTGTTCGTCGAGAAAGCCGAAGTGGTCTTGCGCATCACCACTGCCGCTGAAATAGGCGTGATCGCGCGCATTCACGATGGCGAAGATGCTCCGGCTGACGGAGACCCGCGACGGTCGCGTATGACCCGCCTCCTGCCACGCCTGCCGATACGCCCGTATTTGCTTTGCCTGTTGAATGTGGAAAGGTTCGCCGGTTTCGTCGTCTTTCAACGTCGAACTTTGCAAATGCATCCCTGATTTCGCGGCCCACACGGCGGTTGCGTTGGAGCTGGCGCCCCACCAGATGCGTTCTCGCAATCCTTCGGAGTAAGGTTCGACGCGCAACAAGCCGGGCGGATTCGGAAACATTGGCCGGGGATTCGGTTCGGCAAAGCCTGCCCCACCCAGTACATTCAGCAATACGGTGGTGTGATGCCGTGCCATGTCGGCATCGGTTTCGCCGTCCGCGGGCTCATATCCAAAGTAACGCCAGCCTTCGTTCACCTGTTCGCCGGAGCCGCGGCTGATCCCCAGTTGTAGCCGGCCGCCCGCAATCAGATCGGCCCCTGCCGCGCTTTCCGCCATGTACAGCGGATTCTCGTAGCGCATGTCGATGACGCCGGTGCCAATCTCGATGTGACGCGTCTTCGCGCCGGCCGCTGCCAGCAGCGGGAAGGGGGAACTCAACTGGCGCGCGAAGTGGTGCACGCGGAAATACGCGCCATCCAGTCCGAGCTCCTCGGCTGCGATGGTCAGGTCGATAGACTGCAGAAGCGCATCCTTGCCAGAGCGCGTTTGCGACTGGGTGGATGGATTCCAGTGCCCAAATGATAAAAATCCGATTTTTTTCACGTTTTCCTCGTATTGCGTTATCGCGCGCGGCCTCCCTGCCGCCGATGTCGATAAGACCGGCGTTCTGCCAGGCAGCCCGTGCGGATGCATCAACGCATTATCGATGGATTTGTTTGAACTTGTCTTTTATCCGGATGGCACGCACGGTCATCAACGCCAAGGTGCGCGGGATGCTGCCACGCGCGGCGCCCGGGCTTGCCGGTCACGGCGGTGGCGAGAGGGACGCGGGTGTCATGCGCAACATGCGGACGTCACGTCCGACGACGATTGCCGCCGGAGCGCATTGGCGGACGAATTCGCTCGCCGCGAGTGGGATTACATTACTTTCGAGCGCAGGTATGCGGACAATCGCTCTGCACCGGTAACCAGCACGAAGGTGACGATCAATAATAGTGATACGGTCTGGTAATCGAACAGATTCATTGCCGTCAACAATTCGAATCCGATTCCGCCCGCACCGACAAAGCCCAGAACCAGTGACGAACGAAGGTTTTCGTCAAAGCGATACAAGGCGATACCCAGTAACGATGGCAATACGCCTGGCACAACCGCATGCGTGAATATCTGCAGCTTGCTGGCGCCGGTCAGGGATAGTGCGTCGACCGGACCCATGTCCATGTCTTCGATTACTTCGGAAAACAAGCGCCCCAGCATGCCGATCGAATGTACCGCAAGTGCCAATGCGCCGGGGAAAGGACCCAGGCCAACCGCTGTCACAAACAGCAACGCCCAGACGAGGTCCGGCACCACGCGCGTGATTCCGATAAAAAAGCGCGATGCATAGTAAAGCGGCCTTGCCGGGCTGACATTGCTCGCGGACAAGATCGCAAGTGGAAAAGCAAAAATGACCGCGCCGACTGTTCCAAAAATAGCCAGATCGATGGTTTCCAGCACGGCGCGTGCGCTTGACTGCAACTTGTGCACATTGGGTGGCCAGGAGCGTGACAGAATATCGATCATGCCATGCACACCCGTGAGCAGGTCTTGTGGTCTTGCCTGGACGATGTAGAACGACTGCGCGAGCAGCGCCGCGCCGAGAAGCAACGCCACGAATGTCAATGGCGACATGCGGTTGCGGCGACGCCACGCGTGCGCAACGGCTTCGACTTCCTTCGATGCGGCGACAGGTTCATCGGAGGAGCGCGACACGGTCGGCGCATAAGGGCGAAGCGTGCGGCTCATCGCGCCTCCGATCGATACAGATTGGCGATCTGTTCGACGCTCACCCGCGCCGATGGCGCATCGAACGCGACCTTGCCCTGGTACAGACCGATCAAGCGATCCGCGTAACGCTTTGCCAATTCCGGCTGGTGCAACACGCAAATCACTGCCAGGCCTTCTTCTCGCGCCAATCGCTGCAGCAGACGCATGACTTCGTCCGCGGCTTCCGGATCGAGACTGGCCAATGGCTCATCCGCGAGCAGGACCTGGGGTCGCTGCGTCAGCGCCCGCGCCACCGCCACGCGCTGCGCCTGGCCGCCGGACAGTGTGCCGGCACGCTGGGAGGCGAGATGCAACAGGCCTACTTCATTGAGATAGTTCAATCCAGGCGTGATTTCTTCGCGTGGCAGGCGGCCGAGCGCGGTTCTCCATGTACGATGGCGACCAAGGCTGCCGGTACAGACATTCGCCAACACGCTGCGGCGTTTGACCAGATTTGCGTGCTGTGAGATCAACGCGACCGGCAGACGTGCGACACGCAGTGCTTCGCCGGAGAGTACGGCAAGATCCCGCCCCTCGACGTTGATCTTGCCGGCCGTCGGCTGCAACAGGCCAACAATGCATTTCATCAATGTCGATTTGCCGCAACCGTTCGCGCCAAGTACGGCGATCAGCTCGCCGGGCGCGACCTGGAGATCAATGCGCTGCAATGCGGTATGACCATTTGGATAGCGCATCAACAGTCCCTGCACGTCCAATCCGCATTGCCGCTGTTTTTGGAGACCTGCCAACGCGCCAACGCCGTGCGGAAAGGGAAGCGTCGAATTGGCAGCGCTCACCGCTGCCGATTGACGATCCGCAACTGTTTTCAGGAATCCATTCATAATTTATTGAGATCGATGTGCAGCGTGCTGACGAGGGCGCGGATTGGATCGTAGGCTGCATCCACTTGTGGCACCGTCCTTAACGCCGGTGCGGCATTCGCCACCATGAATTTCTGCGCATCCTCCGGCAGTTGATGCAGATCCAGGTTCTGTAGAATCGTGGTCAGGCGTGCTTTGAAGTCGGCGGGCAGCGAGGCGCGTATGGCGATCGGATCGATGGGGATCGGGTCCGAGAGCCACAGCGTGACGTAAGCATCGGCGTCGTAAGCATTGTGTAACTTGGCGCTTTCGATTTCTTCGCTGTTCAGTTCACCCGCCTTGACCTTGTGATTGCGGATAGCCTCGAAGGACGCGGTATGGCTACCGGCATACAACGCGCGCACGCCCGACTCCGGATCGATGCCTGCTTTCTTGAGCGCGTAGGCTGGGAACAAGTGGCCGGAGGTGGAACTCGGATCGGAGTAGGCAAATGACTGGCCGGCGACATCGGCGAGCTTCGTCACGCCGGATCCCTTCCAGGTGACGATTGATGCGGTATAGCTGGACGGCTTGCCATCGGTGTCTGCAAACGTCGCAACGGCCTCGGCGTGCGCGACCTTGTGCGCCAGTACATAACCAAGTGGGCCGAATTGTCCGATGTCGAGCTTGTTGCTGCGCATGGCTTCGATTTCGGCGTTGTAGCTGGTGGCGACGAATACTTCCACCGGGCAGCCCAGTTGCTTCGAGATCAAATCGCCAATCGACTTGTAAACCGGGATCATCCGCGCGGATGATTCGTACGGTTCCACGCCGAAACGGACGGTGCCTTCGCCCGGACAGGATGTGGTCGCCTGTGCAACGCCCGCGGTCAGCAGCATGCCGACCGAGAGAACCAGTGAGGTGCCGAAAGTCTTGAAATTCACGTCTTTTCCTATTTTTTAAAAAGAGCCGCAGGTGAAGTGCCAGACGCGGAATCGGACCGGGTCGAAGGTTGCATAAGCAGGGAAACGCCAGTTCCCCAGGTACATGTTCGAAGCAGGAAAGGTAGTACGTACGACGAAATAGCGTCCGACGCGCGATACCATCGTAGGGTGTCAATATGTTGCGGATGTGACAGCCTTTTTTGTTAAACGGTCAGGCTCCCTAAGTTGGCTTCAGCGGTTGAAACGACCGATTGGAAGCGGGATGCCCCCTGTGCATCGGTATCGTCCGCCGACGGCACGGGTACGTACGCGGACGAAGGTGGGTATTGCGTTGAAAACACCGGACGTCCCTCGCACCACGTTTGCGTGATCGTCGGCCAGGCGTTGCCCAGGCGTAACGCGACGAGATCGGCACGCAAACCAACGGCAATGCGCCCGCGGTCGTGCAGTCCGCAGGCGGTCGCCGGGTTGCGCGTGACCAATGCGACGGCCTCGTGCAGCGCAAGCCCTGCTTGTTGCGCTGCAATGAAAGCTGCCGGTAGCAGTGCCGATGGCTGATAATCGGAACACAGGCAGGTCGCCGTACCCGCAGTGATGGCGTCGATTGCACGCATAGCGCCGCTTTGGCTTTTCCCGCGCATCACATTCGGGGCGCCAAGTATCGTCGCCATTCCGGCATCGACGGCCGCACGAGCGGTCACCGCATCGATTGGGAACTCGGTCAGACGCACTCCGAGCTTTTGCATGGCCGCCACGCGTGCGACACTGTCATCGTCATGACTGGCGACGTCGATGCCGGTCTTCGTGGCGTGTTCGAGCAGGGCGGTCATGCGTTCCAGCGCGCCCTCGCGGCCAGCCACTTTTGTTTCAGCGATGGCGGTGGCGGTCTGCCGGTCGAGCGCGTGGTTGCCGCACATATAGTCGACATAGGCATCGACGGTACGAAACTGCCCTTGGCCCGGAGAGTGGTCCATCACCGAGAGCAGGCCGATGATACGTTCATCAAGCAGCATATGCAGGATATCGGCTGCGCCGGCATCAGTGACTTCATAGCGACAGTGGATCCTGTTGTCGACAAGACCTCTGTGGCCATAAGCCGACAAGGCGCGAACCAGCGCCGTCGCAGTGCCGAGATCCCGGACGCCACCATCGGTATTGGCAAAGGATATGGCGTGGAACGGTGTTGTAATGCCGGCCGCCGCGTTGCGCCGATCGATCTGTTGGACTGCGAAGTCCAATGGGAACATCACACCCGCACGGGGGGCCACTTCCTTTTCAATGGCATCGCAATGCAAGTCGACAAGACCGGGCAGCAGCATTTGGCCATGCAGATCGATCTGCGTGGCGTCGCCGCCGCCGCCTGGTTCGATCGCAATGATACGTCCCGCTTCGATCAGCAAGGCGCTATCTTCCAGGACGGTGTCGGGCAGAACGATACGCGCACTGTGCAGGTAATACCGTGGCATCGTGAACTCCAGGAATGCGTGGTGAAAAAAACATTGAAGGGTCTCGGCATGACGCGCCGCCCGTCCGCCGCGGAAGAGGAACATGCCGCCCGCGCGGTTAGCCGCGAAACGCGATCGTGCGGGAAGGGACGACGTGCTCCGCCGTCGCGGCGTCCGGCGTTTCGCCCAACGCGCGCATGGGCAATGTCCGGGTGCCCACCGCCTCGCCGACCGATGCATCGTGAAAAATCCCGATCAAGCAACGGCCGGATGCACGGGCTTCCAGGAGCAACTCGACCACGACGGCGCGATTGTCGCCGTCCAACGATGCCGTGGGTTCATCAAGAAGCAGAATCGGGTGATCGGCAATAAACCCGCGCGCGATATTCACGCGCTGTTGCTCGCCCCCTGAGAACGTAGCCGGTGGCACGGACCACAGTCGTTCCGGTAGCCTCAGTTTCTGTAGTAGTGCCGCGGCACGTCCGCGCGCAGTGTCTCGGTCTATGCCCGCTTGCCGCAACGGCTCGGCAACGACATCGAGCGCACCGACACGCGGGATGACCCGCAAGAACTGACTGACGTATCCAATTGCATGTCGCCGCGCCCAGAGGACGTCTTGTTCGGGCGCGCCAACCAGTTCTAGCCAGTCGTCTTTCGTGTGTGTCGAGGGCGACGCGGAAGGCAGGCGTTCCGGGGAATTGTTGGATGTCGCGTATTGTTGCACCGTCCCATGTTGTCCCTTGCGAACACGAATGCTGCCGCCGCTTGCGAGATAATTGCCATAAAGACACCGGAGCAGTGTGCTTTTACCTGCACCGGATGCGCCTGCCAGAATAAGGCAATCCCCAGCCCCTGCGTCGAATTCGACATCTTCCAGTACGGGAAGTTGCGCACCACCCTGGTTGTGTAAGGTGAAGGTCTTGCTTAGCCCGCGCACACGGATCATCGGTTCGAAATGGTTCATGATCATCCTTGCAGCATCGACGAAACCAACAATTGCGTATAGGGATGTTGCGGGTCATCCAATACCTGATCCGTCAGCCCGCTTTCCACGACGAGACCGCCTTGCATCACCAATGTCCGATGGGCAAGCAATCGCGCGACGGCCAGGTCATGCGTCACGAAAATCACGGCCAGTCGCAGATCATTGACCAGTTGCCGAATCAGGTCGAGCAGGCGGGCTTGCACCGAGACATCAAGCGAGGCTGTGGGTTCGTCCATGAACAGCAGACGCGGATGGGTGACGAGGTTACGTGCGATCTGAAGGCGCTGCTGCATGCCGCCCGAGAAAGTGTCCGGTTTGTCGTCGAGCCGCTCCGCATCGATTTCCAATTTTTCGAGCCAGAGCGATGCTTCGCCGCGCAACGTGTCGTAATGACGTTCGCCAACACCCATCAGCCGTTCAGCGATATTGCCGCCGGCGCTGATCTGCATCCGCAGTCCATCGCGGGCATGTTGTCGAACAAAGCCCCAGTCCGTGCGTGACAGCAAGCGCAACCGCGCCGCGCTCAATGTGGCAAGATCGATCATGCCGTTACCGTGCATCGCGTAATGGACCGAACCGGCGTCAAGCGCGGTCTGCGCGGAAATAGCTTGCAGTAGCGTCGATTTCCCGGAACCGGACTCACCGACGATGCACAGCACTTCGCCGGGATATAAATCGAAGTGAACGTCGCGGCAGCCCCGGATGCCGTCCCAGGTTTTACGCAATGCACGAACGCAAAGGAGAGGATGGTTGTTCACGGGTGACGCCCCTCGAGCCGCGCATCATGAATGCCGAGCGCCGCGACCCGTTCCGCACAATATTCGCTATCGGAACAGACAAATTGGCGCCCGCCCTTGTCATCGACAACGATTTCATCGAGGTAGCTGTCCGCCGCGCCGCAGATGGCGCAGTGGTGCGGCCACTGTTCAACCGTGAATGGGTGATCGTCGAAATCCAGGCTTCGCACGCTCGTGTATGGCGGGACCGCATAGACACGCTTCTCTCGACCCGCGCCGAATAGCATCAATGCCGGGCAGGCGTTCAGTTTCGGGTTGTCGAATTTCGGGATGGGCGACGGGCTCATCATATAGCGGTCGTTGACGATGACCGGATAGTCGTAGGACGTTGCGATGTGCCCATATCGCGCAATATCTTCGTACAGCTTCGTGTACATCGGACCGTATTCGCCCAGCGCGTGCATTGTGCGCGTTTCGCGTTCGCTCGGTTCGAGCCAGCGCAGGGGTTCGGGCTTGGGTACCTGGAACACCATGACCTGACCTTCCCGTAGCGGCGCCTCGGGAATGCGATGGCGTGTCTGGATAATGGTTGCCGCGGCGGTGCGGTCGGTGGTGGCAATGCCGGCCACCCGGCTGAAAAAACGGCGGATGTTGACGGCATTCGTCGTGTCGTCGGAGCCTTGGTCGATTACTTTCAAGACATCCTCGGTGCCGACAATCGCCGCCGTCACCTGAATGCCGCCGGTTCCCCAGCCGTATGGCAACGGCATTTCCCGGCTCGCGAACGGTACTTGATAACCGGGAATCGCCACGGCCTTCAGCAAGGCGCGACGCAGCATGCGTTTTGTCGACTCATCCAGGTAGGCGAAGTTGTAATGCGTATCGCGCGACGCCGCGGCATCATCCAACCGCAGGGCATCAACCGGGGCATCGAACGTCATATCGGTCTTGGTACTCATGCAGGTGTCTCTGTCGGAAGCGGCGGCGACTCGGTCTCGGCCGCCTGCGCTTTTTCTTTCTCATAAATGGCTCGCAGCTGACGCAACACGCTGAGATCGGCCTGGAAGTCGACGTGGTGGGGGAGCTTCAAATGCTGCACGAAACCCGAGGCCTCGACGTTATCGCTGTGATACAAGACGAACTCCTGGTCATTCGCGGGTGATGTATCGGTCTCCCCGAATTCCGTGGCACGCATCGAACGGTCCACCAGTGCCATCGACATCGCCTTTCGCTCGCCATAACCAAAGCTGACGCCATAGCCGCGCGTGAATTGCGGTGCATGCGTGGCGTCGCCGGCGAACGTATTGATCATCTGGCATTCGGTCATCTCGATTTCGCCGATGACGACCGGCAAATCCAGTTCTGGCAGATGCAGTTCGACTTCGACATTGCCAAATCGAATTTCAGCGGCAAAGGGATGGGTATTGCCATAACCGCGCTGTGTCGAATAGCCCATTGCCAGCAGGAAGCCTTCATCCGCCCGCGTCAGGTTTTGTAATCGCGCGGAGCGGTCGGCCGGTATCGACAGCGCGCTGCGTGTCAAGTCGGTCGGCTCCGCATGCGCAGCCGATACTTCCTCACGCTCCACCAATCCTTCCCGTTCCAGAATGGCCGTCACCCCGGGTGGCGCGACACCAACGCGATTGTCCGGCGAGACGCTATCGCCGTCCGGTACCGTGGGCGTGGTGGTTGGCGCCGGTTCCGTAGCATATGCAGGGTCCGGCGATGAGGTCTGGTCTTCGGCTTCCAATGAGAAATCCAGCAAACGCTGCGTATAGTCGAAAGTGGGGCCAAGCAATTGACCGCCGGGCACGTCCTTATACGTGGCGGAAATACGGCGACGCACCTGCATGCGGTCCGTTTCCAACGGCGTTGCGTAACCGAAGCGCGGCAGCGTTGTTCGATACGCGCGGAGCAGAAAGGCCGCTTCAACGAGATCGCCAGCTGATTGCTTGATCGCCAATCCCGCAAGGTGCCGGTCGTACAACGCCCCTTCGGTCATCACGCGCGAGACGGCAAATGGCATTTGCTCGACGATTTGCGCCACCGACAGAGCAGGCAGGGTGGTATCGCCGCGCCGATAGGCGTCCAATAGTCGATAGGACGCGAGAATGGCCTTCTCGCCCCCTTTTACGGCAACGTACATATCAGGCCTCCCTTTGTGTGGTGCGCGGCAAACCGCAGAACGTCGCGCCGCATACCAGGAATACATCCACGCCTAGCGGAAAATGCGTTTGGTTTGCGCGCCATTGCGTCCAGAAATCGGCCGGTAATCCGATGGCATGCAGCGTTTGCGTCGTGGCGATGCCCGGGCCGTGCAGGATCACGCGTTCGGCCGAGCGGGCATCATAAGATGTGTTCGTGGACGGCGACGACGCGGTGTCGTCGAGCATCGGCAGCTCGATCAACAGCGTGGTGGAGGTATGAGGGTTTGCCGCGTCTCCCTGGGCAAACGTACGCAACGCCGGCCACGGGTCTCCGGAGCGTGCCGAGAGGACGGCGAACGCCGCTTTTTCGGGGCGATCCGTCAACGTGCAACCGTTGTGGAAACGGAGAAACCGGCGTATCGATTCGTCGAATTCGGATGCAAGCCAGATTGGCGTATCGCCGTCCGCCAGTGTCAACAACAACGCGGCCATCGCCATCGATAATGGCGCGGGCGCCTCGCAGCGGGCGGCATCCGGCATGGCATGCAAACGTCCCGGATGGGCGAGCGCGTGCAATGCCGTTCGGAACGCTGCTTGCGACCCTTGTACCGGATCAGCAAATCCGGACAGCATCCAGGCGCTTGTGGCGTCGCTGGGGCGGGACGCTTCGGCGCGATGGCGATCCGCGCCGGTATCGATCAACGACGTCGCATCGGTTTGCGTGCATGCCGCTGCATGCGTGCGCGTTTCATTCGGCATGGGTATCATCCTTTGGGCGCTTTGGGTTGGCTGGACCCAGGCACGCCGTTGTTTTCGCCTGCGTCGCCGACATCGTCCTCGGCATCACCTCGCGCGAGCGTAAAGAAATCAACGCGCGATGCCGCGTTTTCCGCTGCGCGTCGTGCGGCACGGGTCGCGCGCGCCGTCTGGAGCGGCGCCAGCACCGCGGCCTGGGTGATCGCATGCCAGTCACTGGTCTGCAGCAATGCGTCGGCAAACGCCGCATGCTCCGCGTGCTGGCGGTTGCGGCCTTGCACGTAGGCCAATCCCAATTCTCCGTTCGGCAATGCCAGCGCGCACCGGGTGACCGTCATTTCACCTAGATTGAACGGCGCGCCATTTCCCCCGGCGCGGCCGCGCACCATGGCCATTCCGGTTTCCGGCGCGCGGATGACACGGAAGCGTGGCAGGTCGT
The DNA here is from genome assembly GCF_000970345.1 of Robbsia andropogonis. GTDB lineage: Bacteria > Pseudomonadota > Gammaproteobacteria > Burkholderiales > Burkholderiaceae > Robbsia > Robbsia andropogonis. The sequence continues at coordinate 106,631 of NZ_LAQU01000015.1, forward strand.
GCGTCCGAGACAGTACATCGAACGCGGCGGCGAGCGCGGCACCGTCAGCGAGGGCCAACTCGCGCATCCAGGCGGTACGGGCCGTGGCGATGTTGTCATGATCGGCCGAGGGTCTGGCGCCGTCGTTCGCGGCGGAGGATAGGGTTTGCATAGGTAGATGTCTATACAACTAGATCGGAGGGACGGTGTCGTGATCGGTTTCGAATGGGCTCATTCAAACGGATCGATATGAAGTTATCGTGACAGCGCGATGCTTTCTAGCGCGATTTCTTCCGCCTGTTTCGCGTAAAATTCGTCATCGATCGGTGGGAAGTCAGGCCCTTTAAGGCGGTACGGTTCTGAAGCCATCGCATGACACGGCACAGGCGCGGCGTAATGCGTCGGATGCAATCGAACTCAACAGGCCCGCTCATGGGGGCATGGCTGGAAAGGCAATATGGTCGAACGTGACACAGGCGTTGCAGTATGGCGGCAAATTGGCGAATCGCTGGCCGAGGACATCCGGGCGCGGCGATATCCGCCAGGCGCGCAGTTACCTACGGAAAACGCGCTTGCAACGCACTATGCGGTGAATCGTCATACGGTTCGTCGCGCGATTGGCGAACTGGCGCAGCATGGACTGGTGCGTATCGAGCGGGGGCGCGGCACATTCGTCGAATCGAGCGCATTGCGCTATGCGATTGGAAAGCGCACGCGTTTTACCGAAACATTGCGGCAACACGGCATGCACGGACAGACCACGGTGATCGATAGCGCCATGTTGACCGATGCAACGATCGCGCGTCATCTTGGTTTGACCCGCCAGGCAAAACTGCTCTATGTGCGTATATGTCGCCACGCGGAAAAAAACCCGGTCAGTGTTTCCGACAACTATTTCGATGCGCGCCGCTTTCCTGGTTTTGTCGATGCCCTACGGGAAACGGCTTCCGTTTCCGTAGCATTCGAACGACACGGTGTCGACGATTACATCCGGCTCTGGTCGCGAATTACCGCGCGCCTGCCGGAAGCCGATATCGCCCGTCTCCTTGACCAACCGAAAATGCGGCCCATCCTTCAAGTCGAGGCCTTGAACGCAGACTTGCAAGGCGCGCCGCTGCAATACACGATTGCCCGTCTCGCCGGTGACGGCGTTGAATTGATGGTGAGTAACGAAGACGTCTAGACATCCGAATGTCATAGTGGGACGTCAGACTGTCCTCTGGCGCGATCGGCATGGTCGCGATCCTGGACGACACTGACCTATCGGAGTACCACATGACGGACGCCCACGCATTGTTATCGCCGCCAGGAGTGGCTTCTGGTGCGCGCGGGATGACACAGCCGCACACCACGCACGGGGTTACCACACTGCGGCCCGCCGCGTTGGGAGGGATCGTTGGCCGTCGTGTGCTGACGCGGGACGGCGTTGGCGCGGCGCGCATGTGTTTCGACGGCGAGACAATAGCCGATGTCGTTTCGGACGCGGGAGCCGGCGCGGCCACCGTCATGTCGCGGTATGACAATATCGATTTCCTCGATGCCGGTGACTTATTGGTGCTGCCGGGCATCGTCGACATCCACGGAGACGCCTTCGAACGTGCGGTCATGCCTCGTCCCGGTGTGCATTTCGACTATGGACACGCTTTATGGGATGTCGATCGGCAGTTGCTGGTCAACGGTATCACTACCGCATTTCACGGCGTGACTGTGTCATGGGAAGGCGGATTGCGCGGAGCATCATACGCCGAGCGCATGTTTGATGCGCTTCATCGGCACGCCAATGTGTTAGGGGCGCGGCATCAGGTTCACCTGCGTTTCGAGACACATAACCTCGATGACGTCGATCGTGCGTGCGCATGGATCGACGAAGGCCGCATCGGCTTCGTTGCATTGAACGACCATCTGCCTTCGATGTACAAGCGCTTGGGAAATGACCGGAAACTGCTGCAATACGCCGACCGGGCGCAATGCGATCTCGACGCGTTTTCACAGCGGATCATCCATGCGCATGCACGTGCCGACGACGTTCCCGCGGCAATGGCCCGACTGGTGAAAACAGCGTTGTCAGCTGGCTTGCGGGTGGCGTCGCATGACGACCCCGACGAAACGGTTCGCCGCGACTATCACGCATTGGGATGCGATGTCGCCGAGTTTCCCTTGAATGTTCCCACCGCCGCGCTTGCGCACTCGCTTGGAAATGCCGTGATCTTCGGTGCGCCAAACGTCGTGCGTGGGGGCAGCCATGTCAATGCGCCGAATGCATTGGAAATGGTGCGTGCGGGCTACTGTAACGTGTTGGCGTCTGATTACTACTATCCAGCGCCCCTGCACGCGGTGTTCATGCTGGTTGCGCAGGGTGTACGGACCCTTGCGGAGGCCTGGCCCTTGGTGTCGGCGAATCCGGCGCTGGCGGCAAACTTGACGGACCGCGGGATGCTGGCAACAGGACAGCGCGCTGATGTGGTCGTCGTCGACGATAGCTTGCCGGGCTTGCCGCGTGTCGTGGCAACGGTGGTCAACGGGCGCATCGTCTTTGCCGACCGTCACTGGGCATTGCGGTCCGGTTCCGCCTCGGCAGTGTTCTCCGATGGCGCGCTGACCAACGCGCGTGAAGAGGAATAAATCGATGAGGCGTTCGGATATGGCGACTATCAAGCGATGTGACGACGATATGTTGCGTGCCGCTGCCGATGGTGCGGGCCCGCAACGGCTGTCGTCCACTGCACGGTTTGCCGTTTATCTTGCGCCCTCTGGGCCTTTTGATGCGCTAGGACGGCAATGGCTGGGAAGAGACGCGCAAACGGGCCAAGCCTTGGCACGTGACTGGGTTGCTGGATTGGCGTCCGACGATATGTTGTTCGGCGCCGGGGGCGATGCGGGTCAGGACGTGATCACGGCGGCGACCGTGGACGCCTGGACAGACGATCCGCGGCGTTATGGATTACACGCGACGATGAAACCGCCCTTTCGGCTCGCGCATGGCCGATCCGCTTTCGCGCTGGATCAGGCGGTGCGGGTCATCGCTACGTCGACAACGCCATTTGATCTGCCATTGCGCCTTGGTTCCTTGCGTGGATTTTTGGCATGGCAACCTGCCGATACCGTCGTCGCGCAAGGGCCATTGCAGCGACTCGCGGATCAGTGCGTGGCGCGGCTCGACGCCTTCCGGGCCGCGCCGACCGATGCCGAACGTGCAAGGCGAATGGCCAGGGGAGAAGGCAAGGACGCATGTTTTGACGTCCGTCAGCAAGCCAATCTCGATCGATGGGGTTACCCTTACGTTTTCGACACATTTCATTTTCATGTCACGTTGACGAGACGGCTGACACCGGAGGCGGAAGCGCGGGCGCGCCGTGCTCTGATGGCGTTAGCTGTGCGGGAAGAGGCGGGGGGGCGATCAGGGATGGTTACCGCGCTTACCGGGGCGGTGATGCCGGTACGCACAATCTCGATTTTCGTGCAGCCTGAGACGGATGCACCATTCGTTGTCGCACGGCATTATGATTTTGATGGCGGCGTGCAGGACGGCGTTGGTGCATGGGCGTTGTCTGATACGACAGAAAGCATTGAAACAGAAGCAGGGCGGCAGAGGGCGCAATGAACGACATTTCATCCGTGGCGCATTCGCGTTCCGTGAAAAGTGCAACCGCTGATGGCGATGCGTCTGGACGTCGTCATTCAGATGTCGCGTCATTGGCGACATCGAGAGCGTCGGAACGCGGCAGGCTCTTTTATTTGATGGGTGCATCTGGCAGTGGCAAGGACAGTATATTGCGCTGGATCGGATCGCGTCTCGATGACAATGACCGCGTGATGGTGGCACATCGTTATTTGACGCGTGCGAGTGATGCGAACGAAGCGGGGCTTACATTAAGCGAATCGGAGTTCAAGCGTCGCGTTCATCTGGGGTGTTACGCACTTCATTGGTGTACCCATGGCGTGCACTATGGTGTGGGCATCGAGATCGATGCATGGCGTGAAAAGGGGTTGAACGTGCTGGTCAATGGTTCGCGGGGACATCTGGGTGATGCGTTCGCGCGTTATCCGGATCTTCACGCTATTGCATTGCGCGTTGATCCAGAAATTCTGGCAACCCGTTTGCGGAAACGCGGTCGTGAAACCGGTAGCGAGGTTGCAGCGCGCCTGGTGCGAGGTATTCAGTCATTCAACGTGCCGCGGCATTGTCTGATGCATGAGGTCCGGAACGATGGTGCATTGGACGAAGCGGCTGCCGCGGTACTGGCATTGGTACGGAATGAATAGGGCATGGCCATGCGCAAGCTGTCCGTCCAAGGTGGCGACAGAGCCCTGGTCATCGGTTAGCGTCACCGCCTGTCGCGATGGCGATTCGCACAAATGACCACGGTGGAAAATGTCGGGGTTGTTGGTACAACGAGCCGCTGTGTCAGCGCGAATCTTTCGATTCTTTACATGGATTTGCGGGCGATGCGGGTCTACGGCATTGCAGGCCAAGTGGGGCGGCTGCGCGTTGAAAGCAGGCGCGGTATGATGATTTTATTTTAGGAGTTGCCCATGAAATCATCCATCGTTCTCATCTGTGCCGTGTTGGCGGTTGCCGTATCGGGTACCGCTTCGGCGGCAGGCTGTTTGAAAGGTGCGGCAGTCGGCGGGGTTGCGGGCCACGTTGCGGGCAAGCACGCGGTGCTTGGCGCCGCGGCGGGTTGCGCTATCGGGCACCACGAAGCGTCCAAGAAACAGAAGGCGGCAAATCAAGCGGCCGCTGCCGGCAACGCACCCAACGGTCACTGAGCCCACGCGTCAGCGCATGGCGTTGACTGCTTCCTTGTGAAAGCGCATCGCCGGGATAGGTGTTCGAAACGGCTGGGACAGAAACACTCCCGCCTCCGCGACGTCGAGAGGCTTGCTGAACCAGAAGCCTTGAATCGCCGAGCAGCCGTTCTCCATCAAGAATGCCAATTGTTCTGGCGTTTCAACGCCTTCTGCGATGACTTCCAAATTCAACTGCCGACAGAGCGCGACTACGGCACGCGCGATTGTCTGATCGTTCTTGTTATCCGTTACGCCGCGAACGAAAGACTGATCCAGCTTCAGTCGCGCGATAGGGAACGATTTCAAGGCGCTCAAACTTGAATAGCCGGTACCGAAATCGTCGATCGACAGCCGCACGCCCATCTGTTGCAGCACGCGCATGCGGGATACGGCGCGTGGCACGTCCAACATGATGACGCTCTCGGTAATCTCCAATTCGAGATATCCAGGATCTAGGCCGCTGCGCCGCAACGCCTCGGCGACGGACTTGACAAGTCCATCGTCGGCGAATTGGCGCGCCGAAACATTGACCGAGACAATGACCGAGGGATATCCAGCATCCTGCCATGCCTTGTTTTGCCGACACGCTGTTTCCAATACCCAGGCGCCGATTGGTACGATCAAGCCGTTTTCCTCGGCAAACGGGATAAAGGCCGCCGGCATTATTACCCCGTGGCGGGGATGATGCCAGCGGAGTAATGCCTCCATCCCCACCACACGCGAGGCGGCAAGATCAACTTGCGGTTGATAGACCAATCGCAGTTCACCACCATCCAACGCATGTCCCAGCGCTTCCTTGAGGCGCAACTTCTCATGGGCTTGCGAATTCATTTCAGCGGTGTAGGCGCACCAGGTATTGCGACCGTTTTCCTTGGCGCGATACATCGCCGAATCGGCGTTCATCAGCAGTGCTTGCGTGTCGTCACCGTCTTCAGGGAAACGCGCGGATCCGATACTGGCGCTGACACGATATTCTTCGTTCAACAGCTGGACGGGTTCGGCGATGATCGTCCGGACATAGGCGATCGTGCTGGCAAGACCGTCGCCATCATGGGCGGCCGCGCATAGTACCAGCACGAACTCATCGCCGCCGAGCCGCGCGACCATGTCTGCCGGATCGAGTGCCGCCGTCATCCGTTTCGCGATGGTCTTTAATAGTGTGTCGCCGGCGTGGTGACCCAGGCTGTCGTTGATCAGCTTGAAATTATCGAGATCGATAAAGACGATGGTGACGCTGCTGCGATCCTGCCGGGCCTGCGCGAGGACTTCCACCAGCCGCTCGGACAACATCAAGCGGTTTGGCAGCCCGGTGAGCGCATCATGTTTTGCCATATGGCGAATCGTGCGCTCCACTTCGGAGCGTTCGACGGCAATGCCGATCAAGCGCCTTGCTGCCCCGATGGCGTCCAGTTCGGCTTCCGTTGCGTGCCGGGATTCACGCGAGAAGACCACTAATGCGGCAAGCGGACGTGGACCGAGGGGGTGCGCGGCCTGGTTGTCGCCGCGCGCACTCGACGTCCCCCCGTTCTGCTGCGATGCATTGCTATGCGCGAGCACCGGGAACGCCCAACTATCGGTGAAATCGTCCAGGCCACACTGCGTCATGCCGCGATCGAAAGCCGCATCGGTGGCCCGCGACACATGAATGGACTTGCGAAAGTGAATGGCTCGTCCTCCCGGACCCGCACGCGGGCCGACTGGGGCGCCATTCGCTACCTCATAGTATGCAACCGGCAGTTCGCCGATCGCGCCGACTCGCATCGTGGAACCATCCTCAGAACATAGCAGAATCGCGCATCGTGCATTCTCAAGCTGCCCATCGAGCTGTTCGATGAGGTGCGCAAGTATGCGGTCCAGCGGTGTGCTGGTTGCAATCATCTCCAGCAGTCGATTTTGCTGTACGCGCCGCACGTCGGTGAGTTTTTGCGCGCTGATATCGCGTATGATCGACACTAGGCCATCCTCCAACCGCACAACCTGACGATGTAGCCAGATTTGCGTTCCATCCGCACGGTGATGGAGCCATTCCGTGGCGTCGGTCTGACCAGTGATGGCGACCGTGGTCAATGCGGCATAACCGTCGGGGCCGCAGAGATTGGACGATACCGGATCGATACGCCGCCCAATCAGCGACATTTGCGACTCACCGAGCAATTGGGTTGCACGCCCGCTGGCGGCGGTAATGATGAAGGCGGTGATGCCTTTTTGTGAGCGCCACAGCGTGCGTAGTACCACGAAGCCATCGAGGCTTGCCTCTGACGCGGCGAAGTAGGTCCGCTGGATGCGTCGCGTGTTCCGGCGACTACGCGCGAGCTGCCAGCTCATTCCGGTCAGCGTCGCCGTGAGCAACGCCAAGGCAATGCTGGCAATGCATGCCGATAACAAATACGTTTGTCGGCTGGCCCGATACCCGGCCATCTGCTCGTCCGCGGACAAGCCAACCACGGCTGTCAGGGGGAAGTCGTGCAGCGCCCGCACACTGGTAAATCGCAGGATGCCGTCCCCCCAGCGTGTCAGCGTGACCTCATCCGATAAATGGGCAATGGCATTGGCCGCAGCGTTATCGATCAATGTATTGTTCCAATCGGTGCGACTGCCGATTCGTGCCGCCCGGACTCTTGCATCGTTGTCGGCGAGCAGGAGCATACCCGCCTCTCCCATGCGGGTATCGTCATAGCCGCTGGTGAAGTAGTCCTTGTCCACGCACAACACCACGACACCGACAAATCCGCCAGCTGCATTGTGCAACGCCCGGGTGAACGTCACTTGCCCTTTTCTCATACTGGGGTCTTGCGTGCTGTCCGTCACTGCCGTTGGGTTCTCGTCGGCTGACGCGTCGACGGATAGTTCGCGGGTCACGTCGCGCGCCCGCGCTTCCGGCAGCTTGCCATCATTCAATCCGGTACGTCGGAGCAGCGGGGCGCCCGTGCCGTGATGGCGCATGGTGGCATGCTCGCCAGTAGACGCGTGTGCGCGCGGGTCTTTCCGCCCGCCCAGCTTGCTTTGATGATCACGCGCGGCCTTGTGTGTTTCCGTGTCAGCATGGTGACGCCTGACATTGTGCGGGGAGTGGCGTACGGCATCTCGCCAATTGTCCAGTGTCGTCTTGGTGGCCAGCGTCGGTTTGACGGGGGGCAATGGATTGCCTGACCGTGCGCGCACCGAGGTGAAAAAAAACCGGTCTGCGATACTGTTGCCGTCATGAAGAAATTCGCCATTGCTATCTCGTACGATCCCGTGGGCGTCGGAGATCGCGAGCGCGAAGACCACCGAGGGCGGCAACAGGCCACGTTTTTCGTAATCGCGCAGTCGCGTATGAGGAGACTGCTTCACATTGAACTCCAGCATGCGGAGCGTCTGATCGATATACACGAGGTTGCGTTGCAACTGCGCTTCATACGTATCGGATAATTCCCGGACGTTTTGCATCGCGGCCCGGGATGCCGCCACTTCCTCGACGCGTAGCAATCGATAGACGGAGAGCCAGCCGACGGCGAGCAGGATCAGACAAAAGATCGGCAACAGAATATGCGTATCGGTGAGTCGCGAGCGTGCGCCGCGTGTTTCCACGCGTTCGCGAAAATGATCCGGACGCAATGCACGTGTGTACTTCATCGCAGATGCAGCACGACTTTGACTGTACTGTCTACGTTACTCGCTTCGAGGTAACCAATGCCGCCAGGGGTGGTTCGCACGAAGTTTTTCACGGCATCAGTGCTGCCTGCTTCGCGAGGCGGCTTGCCACGCCCCGTAAATATCAGGCGCGACCAATAGGCTTTCATCTGCGCCGGCGATCGGCCGCAGAGTACGATGTAAAAGCGATCCCGCACTTCGCTGCGCTCTGGCGCGTCTGTCGGCAGCGCGGTTGTCCCGTTCGGAAGACTGGCGCTTCGATCGAGGAAAATGTTGGCAACCTGATCCTGATCCAACTGCGTGACGGTGCTATTTGCCGCGACCACAACGACAAGATCGGTATCGGCATGACCTGCTTGCATCGCCATCCAGATTCCAATGCCAATCAATGCGCTGCGTAGCGTTCCGTTAAGCGATTTGAACGAGAAGATCATGGCGCCCCCTCGTCAAAACACAAAATCGAGCGCGATACCGAGGACATTCGTCCCGGTTCCGAGCTGATATGTGGGTTGCAGGTTCATCAGGTTGCCACTGGAATTAGCTGGCAAACCTATGTGATCGTATTGCACCTTCAAATCAATGTTGTGGGCAACGTCCCAGCGTACGCCGGCTGAAAAGGTGTGCTGTCCTTGGTTGGCGTTCGGTGTCAGCGTAGAGCGCTGCATCGAGTAGGAGCGTGAATACGTGAGGAAGGGCGTGAACTTTCCAATACGATAGCCACCGGTGATATAGGCCGCCAGGTAGCCAGGGGTAATATTGTCGCTGGTGACGCGTGCGATTTCAGATTGGACAAACCATTTCCCCGGATCGTAGCTGACCGAGATACTGGTAGACGAACCGGGTAGCGAGTCGTACGGCGGTGGGAATGCGCTTATCGCGATAGTGCCTTTGATATAGGCAACACGTCCAGTAAAGGCGCCATACTCGAATGTATCGAAGGCGCCATATACGCGTTTCGTCTGGACGCGATAATTGCCAGGTATGGCATGGAAAGCCGAGGTCCCTATCATGAGACGCACGGTATTAACGGCTTGCCCGATACCAAATGCGTACGATACATCGGCACCGTCGCTATTGGTGATCGGCTCACTATTATAGACTTCGTTTGGTGCGTGCAGCCACGGATTGGCGTATCCGACGTTACGGAAATCAGAGTTCGCGAACGTCGGGATCTCGATTCGGCCAACACGAACGCTGAAATTGGGCGTCACCGCGTATTTGACATTCGCCCATTCGAGATGCGGTACGAAGCGGTTGTCATAGCCTTGCTGTGCCAGCACCTGCACCACCGCGCTCAGTCGGTCCGTAAATCGTGCGGCGAGTTGTACACCGAATATACTGGTGTTTGCGATATCGTATCGGCGCGAACGGCCGGTTCCGGTCGGCTGGAAGGCACTATTGACGACATCGGCGGATTTCAGCGTGGAATGCGATACGCCCAGCGTGCCGAAACCACTCAGCGTGAAAATATCCGCGAGGCCAGGGTTCGTCGGCCACTTCGTGGTGGTTGCGCTGGCGGATTGTGCCGCGGCCGGATTGGCCATTCCGGCATCCGATTGGGGGGCAATTGACGCGGACTGGGTTTCTGTCCCTGCTTCTGAGCTGCTCTGAGTCTGGACAGCGGCCAATGACGCGTGGTCCTCGCTATCCGTGCCCGCCGTCGAAGCGGCATAGGCAGGCCAAGCGATGGCATACACTGTGGCCGCACCCGCCAGAAAGGCGGATCGCAGCCCACGGACGACCGTAATGAAGCTGACCCGATCGCTTTTCATAATTTCAAGGCAAGCACTTGCCGGTTATCGCACTATCAAACGACCCTGGCGACTGGAAGGCAACGTGCGCCGTAGCGACGTGATTGCCTTGGAAGTACGCGGCCGCGCGAAAATGCGTATCGCGGAGCAACGCGCATTTCTGGGGTATCGCTTCACATAACGGCAAGCGCGGCGTAAACTTTAATACGACTGTTTGATTTTTTTTGTAACGATCTACGATATCAAAATCCGTCCCGGATGCCGATTTGCCCGCCAGATAGCGTCACTCGGCTGGGTGTGGTGAAGTGGCGGCGTCACTGGCTTGCTGCGCGGTCCCAATATTCGGGTACGGCATGTTCGCGCGTAGAAAAGCGTTTGCCCGCCGATGTATCACGGCTGACCCTCAAACATGTGACGTATGGCCTTTGCCACGTGCCGGCGCCACCATACAGCGGTCGTGGAGCGTGCGCGAATTTTCCGTCGATCCTCGGGACGATGACGCCCCTCTCGGCTGCCGGGGAGCAAAAGCTGCACAGCATAACGACCGCTATGTAATACCGATCGATTGATGACTTGGAGTGTTTCACGATGCCGTTGCTGAACGAATTTCACCAGCCTGTGGGTGCACCAATGCCCTATTGGACACGCCGTGCGACGCCGTCGCGGGTGACCCTGACAGGGCGTTTGTGCGAGGTCACGCCGTTGGATGCGGCGCGGCATGGCCCCGCGCTCTTCGACGCGTATCAACAAGCGCCTGATGGACGTGATTGGACTTATATGATGGCGGGACCGTTCGATACGCTTGAATCGTATCAAGTGTATTGCGAACGCATCGCGAGGATGGACGATCCACTGCAGTTCGCTGTAATCGACTTATCCACGGGAAAGCCGGTTGGTACGTTCGCGCTGATGCGAATCGATCCGGCGAACGGCGTTATCGAAGTGGGGAGCGTTGCGTTCTCGCCGCGCATGAGACGGACGGCGCTGTCGACTGAGGCGCATTACCTGCTGATGTGTTATGTGTTCGAGGATCTTGGCTATCGGCGTTATGAATGGAAATGCGACAACTTCAACGCACCGTCTAAAAACGCAGCCGAGCGCCTTGGGTTTCGGTTTGAAGGCGTTTTCCGGCAAGCTGTGGTGTATAGAAATCGTACACGCGATACCGCCTGGTTCTCCATGCTCGATGACGAATGGCCCGCGCGCCGCGCCGCGTTCGAGGCGTGGTTGACGCCTGACAATTTCGACACGGCCGGGCAGCAACTTCGAACATTGCAAGCGATACGCGACATCTCTTAAATATAAAGCAAGGTGCACGGAGGAAGATCTGCGCCATCGGGGGCGATCTATCGAAAGCAGTCGTGCAATATTACTGCGGCGGTCATTCTGGACAGCCATTTCGAGAGCGCCGAAGTCATTCGGTAAATCGCGTGGACCGGCTTGCGAATGATTCTCTTATGCAGGTAGCAGCTTTGCATTGCCGCTTTTAATGTTTGTTCTTGGAATCGGTGACCGTTACGATAGCGCGTTCTTATCGGTTTCGGGGATGTCGCGCAATGAATAGCAGAAGAAAAATTTTTAAACTTCTTGGTGTTTCGGCGCTGCTTGGCAGTGTCATGTCTGGTGGTATTGCCATGGCGGCGGAGCAGACGCTCCGCGTTGGTATCATGTCAGGCGAGGATGAAGATGTCTGGCGTGTGGTGAGCGAGAACGCGGCGAAACATGATCTGAAGATCAAGATCACGACGTTCAACGACTATACGCAACCGAACGAAGCACTCGAAAGGAAGGATCTGAACGCAAACGCATTTCAGCACAAGCCTTACCTGGATGCGCAAGTGAAAGCACAGGGCTATCACATTGTTCCTGTTGGCTATACTTATGTCCAACCAATCGGCCTGTACTCCCGGAAATGGACGTCTGTCTCGAAATTGCCGGACAATGCGGTCATTTCGGTACCCAATGATCCAAGCAACGAAGGGCGTGCCTTGCTTCTGCTACAAGCACAAGGGGTCATTACGTTGCGGTCGAACGTGGGTTTACTCCCTACGGCATCGGACATCGATAAGAATCCGAAGCACATTCGCGTGAAGGAATTGGATTCAGGCATTGTTGGACGTTCGATCGACGATGTCGACGCCGCGGTGGTCAACACCGATTGGGCGATCAAGGCGGGCATCAAGATCCCGCAAGAGCGGATTGCGCAAGAGCAGGTGTCGGCAAATCCTTACCGTAATTTCATTGCCGTGCGCCAGGAAGATGCGCATGCGCCGTGGGTCAGCGCCTTGGTGCAAAGCTACCAGCAGCCGAACGTCGCCGCGGCGATCTTGAAGGTGTACCACGGCGCCACGCTGCCTGCATGGGATGGCGCGTCGCAAAAGTAACCGGACCAATTGGCGATCCACGGTGCATTGACCCGACTCGGCTATAATGCCGCGTCTATATCGTTGAGAGTCAATCGCATGAGTCGGCTGTTTCTTGCCCCGATGGAAGGACTGGCAGACGACGTGCTACGCGATGTGCTGACTCGCTCCCGCGGCTTCGATGGTTGCGTGTCAGAATTCATTCGCGTCACCAGTTCGGTGCTGCCGCCGCGTGTCTATGCGCGGGAGGCATCTGAAGTATTGAACGGCGCGCGTACGCCTGGCGGCACGCCTATGGTCATTCAACTGCTTGGCAGTGATCCGATATGGATGGCGCGTAACGCAGCGCAAGCAGCCAGGCTTTCACCATGGGGGATCGATCTGAACTTCGGTTGTCCAGCGAAAGTGGTGAATCAGCATGGCGGCGGAGCCATGCTGCTGGCTGATCCGCAAAAACTATACGATATTGTATCGGCGGTGCGTGCCGCGGTGCCAGCTTCCGTACCGGTAACGGCAAAAATGCGGCTTGGTATCGCCGACACGTCCCAGGCGATTGATTGTGCAATGGCTTTGGTGGACGGGGGCGCGCAGTCCCTCGTGGTACATGCACGCACCCGCGATGACGGCTACAAGCCACCTGCGCACTGGGACTGGATTGCGCGTATCGCCGCAGCGGTGAAGGTGCCGGTTATTGCGAATGGGGAAGTATGGACGGTAACGGACTGGGAGCGGTGCAGGGACGTCAGCGGATGCCTTGATGTCATGATCGGACGCGGTGCCGTGTCCGATCCGTTTCTCGCAATGCGCATACGAAGAGAAATGGCACGTTCACCACATGCCGATGAATGGCCGATCGTATTACGCGCGCTATTACACTACGTGGAAGCGTTGCGTACACGTGGCACGATCCATCACGCGCACGGACGCGTCAAAAAGTGGCTCGGCTACCTTCAGCGTACCTGGCCGCAGGCAACGGTGTTGTTGGCGGCCATCCGATCCCTGCAGGACGTGGAACAGGTTCTCGCGGTCATTCGCCAAGGACTGCATGGTGTTCCTCCTTGAACGTAAGTCCTGCATATTATTCATGCGAAAGGAACGTTCCGCGATCATTTCGTCGCCCGCGCGTTTGTTTCTCGGTTGCCCTTATTCCCCAAATGATAGTGGCGCCAATCCTAAATTCGACCGCAGCGTTGTACCTTCATATTCGGTCCGAAAGAGTCCACGCCGCCGAAGCTCCGGCAGCAACAGTTCAGTCATGTCATCGATCCCCTGTGGCAAGGTTGCCGGGCAGATGTTAAACCCATCGGCGGCGCCATGCTTGAACCACTCTTCCATGTCGTCCGCAACGTCTTCGGCTGTTCCTATAATGGCCCGCCCTGAATTTGCCGCCGCAACATGCTTGTAAAGCTGACGCAGCGTAAAATGCTCCCGTGCCGCCAGGTCCAGTAAGTTTCGGCCGATGCTATGTACCTCCTTGCTCGTGATGTCCGGTACCGGACCGTCTAAGTCATAGCCCGACAGATCCCCGAATTGATTATACAAAATGGACAAGCCTGTTATCGGATGGATCAGTTCCTGCAACTGGTCGAATTTGTCCTGTGCTTCCTGGCGTGTTTTGCCTATATAGGGAGTCAGGCCAGGCATGATCAGCAGCTCGTGTCGCTGACGGCCGTATTTTGATAAACGGGATTTGACGTCGTCGTAGTACTTTCTAGCGGATTGAAGATCCAGCGTGCTGCTATAGACCACGTCCGCGCTCTTTGCCGCGATTTCTCGTCCTGGTTCCGATGCACCAGCTTGTACGATCACGGGGCGCCCTTGCGGCGTCCGCGCGGAATTCAATGGACCACGAACGCGAAAATGCTTTCCCTTGTGATGGGGCGTATGCAGTTTCGACTCATCGTAGAAGATGCCACTTTCCTTGTCGCGAATGAATGCATCATCTTCCCAACTGTCCCATAATGCCTTGACGACATCAACGAACTCGTCTGCACGCTCGTAGCGTTCATCGTATCCGAGGTGTTCGTCACGGGAGAAATTCCACGCTTCCTGCTGAGACCACGATGTGACGACGTTCCACCCCGCGCGCCCGCCACTGATGTGGTCGATCGATGCATATTTTCTGGCAATGTGAAACGGTTCGTTGTAGGTGGTCGAAGCGGTTGCAACTAGCCCTATATGGGATGTACATGCGCCGAGCGCGGCCAACAGCGTGAGCGGCTCGAGTTCCGCATTCTTCATGTCGCGTGCCAGCGACCCTTTCGGATTGTCGTCGGCACGAATACCAATGCCATCCGCGAAGAAGACCATATCCAGCTTGGCGGCTTCCGCTTTTCTTGCGCTATTCAGAAAATAGTTGAAATCGATCGCGCCACCCGCGGGGACATCCGGATGTCGCCACGCGGCAATGTGATATCCCAAATAGCGCATCGAGAGGCCGAGCCTCATTTTGGCATCCTGTGTCATGTCGTTACCTGCAAGTGATGAATAATCGATGAAGCGTTATGCGTTCAGCGTAGGAAAACGAAAGCGGTCGATGGCGAAGGCATCCAGGTTCAATGACGCGTTGCCGTCGAGAACCAGTTCCGATACCAGCTTGCCACAGCCTGGGCCCATCTGAAACCCGCTGCCGCAATAGCCAAATGAGTAGGTAAGGTTGGAGGCCTGCTTGCTTCGCGAGATGATCGGAAGAGAATCCTCGGTGAACGCCTCCACGCCAGCCCACGCCCGATTGATGCCGAGATTGCGAAGATGCGGGAACAGATCGGTGACCGTCTGTGCGCTCTTCACCAAGCGCGCAAAGTCGACTTCGCCATGCCGCCCCGGCAGATCCGCGATGCCGATCAGCTTGCCGCCGATAACGACCGTCCCGTTGTCGAATTGCTTAAACGACAGCGGACGCCCGGTTGCACCCAACGTTGCTCGGCAAAACGGCGCCGCACGATGCGTGACCATCAGCATCAATCCCTCAGGATGAACCGGGACAGGTTCCCCAACCTGTTCCGCAAGCACACCGGCCCATGCGCCGGCTGTCACGACCAGATGATCCGCAGAGAAAGTCCCGGCCGCTGTCCGTGCGTGCCACCGCTCACCCTGTTGCGTGATCTGCGTGACGGGTGTGCCTTCATGGAAGATCGCACCGTTCCGTTGGGCGGCGCGCCGGAATGCCGTGGTGGCTCTGTACGGCAGCGCATAGCCATCCGCTTCAACCCAGATTGCACCGGTGACATGGGGTGCGAGGTGAGGCTCCAAGGCCAGGACTGCGTCACGCGCGATGATCTTTTCGTGCGTGAAACCGTGTGCCCGCAACAGATCCACGCGGTCCTGGCACGTTTTCAGTTCGGCTTCGTTTTCGGCAATTTTCATCTGGCCCGAAGCGACGAATCCCGCATCGTCGCCGACCAGTTCCGGCATCCGATGCCATATTTCACGCGACATCAACGAGAGCGGAATTTCGGCAAGGTGGCGTCCCAAAGAGCGGACGCCACCCGCGTTCACGCCAGAGGAATGCCGTCCTACATAATCAGCTTCCAAGACGGTCACCCGTACGTCACGTTGCGTCAGATGGAAGGCACTGCTGGCGCCGTGTATACCTCCCCCACCACCAGGACGTCGGTATGCATGGTCGCCCCGGCATCGGCTGCGACGCTATGCGTGGTGCCGGGCAAGGTGGGCGCAAGGTATGGCTTACTCACCAGCAAGCTCCCCCAATGTCAGTGGCTTGATAGGTGGCCGCAGACGAAAATAGCCGACTGTTTCTGGTGAGACATTGCGCGCATCGGCGATGAGTTCCGTGACCGTAAGGCCGCACATGCGGCCCTGACATGGCCCCATGCCGCATCGTCCAAAGGACTTGACTTGATTGGGCCCGGTACATCCAAGACCGACGAAATCCCGAATCTGACCTGCCGTCACTTCCTCGCAGCGACAAACTATCACGCTGTCCTCGGGAATGCGATTCGCCTTTCTCGGGCGGTAAAGGCTGTCCAGGAATGGCCGGATGCGGAGGGTGCGGGTAAGCGCCCGCTGGAGTTCGTCGAGTCGACTATCGCGCGACGTTGATTCGGCGGCGCCGAGTTGAGTGGCAATTTCCCACGCCACCTTTTCACCGCCGAGTATGGCTGCCTGCGCGCCGCCAATGCCGGCACCGTCTCCTGCAACGAAGATGCCGCTTGCGTCCGTTTCTCCCCAGGCGTTGGTCACAGGCGTAAAACAGAGCTGCGCATCGTCCCACCGATGGCGCACACGTAGCGCATGCGTGAATTGCGTATCGGGCACCACGCCCTGATGTAGCAGGATCACATTGGCGTCGATTCTGTGTGCTTTGCCATTGACGGAAAAGTGCAGCGCCGCGGCATGCTCGTATCCTGAAGGGTCTATGCGGCCTTCGATGCCAAGCGTGTCCGCTGCTTCGAAGATGGGAACGCCGCTATTCCGTAGTTCACGCAGCATCCGCAATCCTTTGCCAAGTGCGGGCCAGGAACGCAACGCGGCAAGAATATGGCGTTTCGCGCGCCAACGGTCTTTGTGGCGCGTGGTGTCGACCAAGGCGCGGATCGGGATGCCGGCTTGCAGATATTGCCATCCCAAAAGATAAAGCAGCGGACCGCACCCAACGAGCACGGGCGGATCGCCAGGCACCTGACCGGCACTTTTCAATAGAATTTGCGCCGCACCGGCGGTCAAGACCCCTGGCAGGGTCCATCCCGGAATCGGGAAGGGCCTTTCCACGGCACCGGTGGCCAGCACGATGCGTTTGGCCGCGAAACTGGCGACCTTGCCATTTTTAAGGTAATGAACGGTTTTCTCGCGGGTGACCTGCCATACCGAAGCATGCGGTTCGTAGCCTGCGCCGGATGCGGCGAATGCTCTCGCCAATACCGCGCCCGCCGCATAGTCTTCGCCGAGCATGGCCCGCCGATTCGCGTCGCTGCGTTCAATAGCACGATAGATTTGTCCACCGACGGCCGCTTGTTCGTCGAGCAATACCACGGACAGCCCTTGGATGGCAGCCCGCGTCGCCGCGGCCAGTCCGGCAGGTCCCGCTCCGATGACGACGACATCACGCGCTTCATGGCTCATCGCGCTACCTCCCCCTTGAAGGCGATCGGATTCAGCTCGTGTGCGCCTTCTTGTGATCGGATACGCATGCCATCCCGCGCCTCAATCAAACAGCTTTGCCGGCTTGGGACGCCATCGACCTCGACGAGGCATTCAAAGCATGCACCCATCATGCAATAGGGTGCGCGCGCCACCCCGGACACGGAGCTCGATCGAAAGCGTTGTATGCCGACGGCAAGCAAGGCCGCCGCAATCGACCGTCCGGATGGAACGGAAAACGGCTGGTCGTTAAACCAGATGGTGATCGACTCAGTTGACACAGGCGCCAGCGACGGTAGCGTGATGAATAGCGGTTTGGTAGTCATGGCAGGGTAGATTTCACGGCGTTTCCGGTGGAAACACAAGCATCGCGCTAGGCGGGTCGGCGGAGCGTCATCGTGCCTCACCGATCAGAATGCGATCCAGGCCGACCAGACGGTCCATCAGTATCATGAGGACGACGGTACCAAAGATGATGACGGTGGATACGGCGGCGACTAGCGGATCGATGGTCTGGGCAATCTGGTTGTACATCGCGACCGGAAGCGTAGTGGTGCCGGGCGTGGCCACGAAAATCGTCATCGTCAATTCGTCGAAACTCTGAATGAATGCGAGCAGCCAGCCACCGGCAATACCGGTACGGATCATCGGGAGTACGATACGGCGAAACACGGTAAAGCGGCTGGCGCCACATGAAAGCGCTGCATTTTGTGCATCCCGGTCGAGGCCGATGGCCGATGACAGGATCAGACGCAGCGCATAGGGAAACACAATGATTACATGCGCGGCGGTGAGCGATGCAATCGAGCCGTTCAACCCTAGCAATGACAGGAAACGTAGGAAAGCAATGCCCAGCACGACTGCCGGGATCATCATCGGCGACAGCAGGAAGCCGCTGAGCACGCCGCGTCCGGGAAAGCGGTAGCGCGCGATGCCTAGCGCGGCTGGTGTGGCCAGCACGACGCCGATGGTAGCCGAGGCAAATGCGAGCTTGATCGAAAGCCAGAACGCGTCGATGATGTCCTGATTCTGCGCGATGGATCTGAACCATCTCAGTGACGCACCATCGAAGGGCATGGAAATATAGCCTTTCGCCGTGAAGGACACGGCGATTACCGCAATCAACGGCGCCGCGATAAATACCAGAAATAGCGCATTGAATGCGAGTCCAACAGGGCCGTTACGTTTCATCGCTCACTTACTCGAAGATATGCTTGTAACGGCGTTCCGCCAGGCGGCTGCATCCCATGACAATGGCGACGTTCGCGATCAGCAACAATACGGCGATGGTCGCCCCCAATGGCCAATTCAACGTTCCAAGGAATTCATCATAGGCCGCGGTTGCCACCACTTTCAGGCGGCGCCCCCCGATCAGTGCAGGTGTTGCAAATGCTGAAGCAGACAGAGCAAACACGATGATCGATCCTGAGAGAATCCCTGGCATCAGTTGGGGAAGGACCACGCGTCTCAAAACGGTGAGGGGCTTTGCGCCCATTGACAATCCGGCCCACTCGACTTGCAAGTCCAGCTTTTGCAGGTTCGCCCAGACAGACATCACCATGAACGGCACAAGTACGTGGGTAAGCGCAATCGTGACACCGATCATCGTAAAAACCATTCGGACGGGAGCGGACGTGATATGGAGCGCCTGCAGCACGTCGTTGACGATGCCGTTATTTCCAAGCAGGATTTGCCATCCCAATGTCCGAACCACGACCGAGATGAGCAGTGGCCCGAGCACCACGAGAAGGCAAAGTGATTGCCACGGTTTTCTCATCCGTGCGAGGACGATTGTTTCTGGCACGCCCAGGACGATTGCAAGGAAGGTTACCGATATCGCCAGGCCTGCGGTACGCAAAAAGATCTCTCCGTAATAGGGGTCGGTGACGACCTCGATATAGTTTGCGATCGTGTAGTCGGGCAGGGTGCCGTGCGTGTTGCTGAAGGCGTGGAATGAGAGGATAAATATGAGTAGCAATGGCACCAGTAGCAGGCCGCAAAATAGCAGTAATGCCGGAAAGGACAGTAACCATGGCGTCGCGCCGGCGCGTGTTTGCTCGACATTAGCCATGGAGAGGATCCTGATCGAGGACGCGTAAATCGTCGTCGGTCCAGTGCAGGCCGACGTGAGCGCCTTCGTCCGGCGGCAATACGCCGTCATTTGGACGGGAGATGTTGATCTGGCCTAGTGGCGTGTCGACTTGCAAAAGCCATTGGTTGCCGACAAATACGCGTGTAACAATCACGCCCTGTGTCCTTGCCGGACGGGGCGTGCCGTTTTCTGAAGAGGTATCGCCATGCAGATGGACTTTTTCAGGACGCAGGTACACATGGACGTCGCCCTGAACCAGACGTCCTTCATGGGGAACGGTCATCATCGTTCCTGTCACATCCACCTCCGCGCAGCGTAGATTGCGTCCCGTGACCTTGCCTGAGAACGTATTGATTTTTCCCAGGAACGACGAGGCAAAGGGGGTTTTGGGGCGCTCGTACGCTTCGAATGGCGTGCTGATCTGGGCAATGCCGCCGCGTTGCATCACGGCAATCCGGTCGCTCATCGTCATGGCTTCCACCTGGTCGTGCGTTACCAGGAGGGTCGTAATCCCGAGCTGGCGTTGGATGCCGCGTAACTCGATGTGCATCTCGTCGCGAAGCTTGGCATCGAGGTTCGACATCGGCTCGTCGAGTAACAATAGCGCCGGTCGCATCGCGAGGGCCCGGGCAATGGCAACACGTTGCCGTTGACCGCCCGAAAGCTCCTTTGGGTAGCGGCTATTCAGTCCCGTCAACCGGACTAGTTCAAGCGCTTCTTCGATTCGCTTGCGTCGCTCGGCCTTCGGCACACGTTGCATCTCGAGGCCGAAACCAACATTACCGGCCACACTCATATGCGGAAAGAGCGCATAACTCTGGAACACGATTCCCATGCCGCGTTTTTCCGCGGGCAAATGCGTAATGTCGCGTCCGTCGAGGTGAATGCTGCCGGTGGTCGGCGTGACGAAGCCGGCAATCATTTGCAGTGTCGTCGTTTTTCCGCACCCTGACGGGCCCAGCAGTGATACAAACTCTCCGCGTTCGACGCCAAGATCGATCTGCTCGATCGCCGTGTAGTCGCCGTAGCGTTTCGAGATGCCCTTGAGAGTCAGGAAAGTCATGGGTTCTGTAATGTTCGATGGCCGGACGTATGCCACGTATGGCCGGTCTGGTGTACTCAGCGTTCGACGTTACGATTCCAGCGTTGCGTCCATTCGTTCCGGTGCTGATTGATCGTCGCCCAGTCCATCGCCACCAGTCTTGATACTTGCTCCGGGCCATAGGGTACTTTCGCGGCCACTTCCGGGGTCAACTTGACGTTCCGATTGGTTGGGCCAAAGCCTACCGCCTGCGCCTGCAGCGCCTGCACATCGGTGCTCAACAGATACTGGATGAATTGTTGCGCGAGAGCGTCCTGGCCGCTACCCGCCACGGAGCACGCCCCCACTTGCAACGCGACGCCGCCTTCCTTGGGATAGAAGAATTTCAATGGGAAACCGGTGTTCTGCAGGGCGACCGCACGACCGCTGCCATAAGGCGCGATAATGACGTCGCCACTTTGCATGAGGCCGTCCATCTCGCCCGGCGTGGTGGGCCACGACAGCACATTCGGGGCTACTTGTGTCGACATCACCTTGAAGCCGGGGTCGATATCCTTTTCACCGCCGCCATTCATACGGGCCAGCATGACCAAGGCATGGAGGCCATAAGTGTTGGTGATAGGCGGGACGCCCAGCTTACCTTTGTAATGCGCATCCGTCAGCGCTGCCCACGAGTCCGGCGGCGGCAGGCCTGCTTTCTTGAAGGCATCGGCGTTGTAACCGATTCCGGTGGCGACCATTCCGATCCCCACTGATTCCGGACCCAGCTTGGCAATTGGATACAGTTCCTTCATGACTGGCGCATCCTGCAACTTCGCGCATAAACCCATCTGCATCGCTTGATACATCGGACCATCGTCCATGATGGCAACGTTGATCTGTTCGTGACCTTTTTGCGCTTGCAGCTTTGCCAGCGTGTCGCTGCTGTTGCCGGCAACGTAGACAATCTTGACGTCATGCGCTTTTTCAAAGGGCGGGATGATTTTTTTCTGATACAGGTCCTGGCTTGAGCCGCCCACATTGGCCAGATACAACGTGGTCTCGGCGTGGGCGGTGGCGCCATGCAGCGCACCGAGGCAGGCGAAGGCGGTGATCAAGGAGGTGAGGCCCGGCTTCAACGATGCGCGGCGATGGATGTGCTGCGTATGCTGCATGGACAAACTCCTGAATGGCGGGATGAGGCCGGAACTGCGGGATCGACTCTCAGTTTCAAATAGTCAATACATAGCGTCCAATAAGAATAAAATGCCAATCTATACCGAATTGATATGGGTTGGCGACGATGAATCTGAAACAAATCGAGGCGTTCCGAGCGGTGATGGTGGCGGGATCGATGACAGCGGCCGCGAAAGATCTTCACACCTCGCAGCCGAATATCAGCCGGCTGATTTCGCAACTGGAAGGAGCGGTCGGATTGACCTTGTTTGAACGCTCGGGCGTCCGGCTCATTCCCACCACCGAAGGCAACGCGTTCTACCGGGAGGTGGAGCGCGCCTATGTCGGGCTGCAAGGTCTTTCGCTCGCCGCCGCGCAGATCAGGACGCTCGGCAGTGGCAGATTGCGTATTGCTTGCATCCCCTCGGTCGGCATGACCTTGGTGCCGCGCGCCATACAGCGTTTTCAGGAAGCCCATCCAGGCGTTACCGTTAGCTTGCATGTGAACACCTCGGGAACGGTCAACCACTGGGCCAGTTCGCAGTTTTGCGATATTGGCATCGCGGTGTTCTCGAGTGAGGCGTCGACTTGCGAGACGGTATTCCTGGCCAGTCACGCGGCCTGTGCGGTACTGCCCGCTGGTCATCGTCTTGCCAGCAAGGCGGCGATTACCGCTCACGACTTCGAGGGCGAGGCGTTCGTTTCCTTATGTAACGGGGATGGCACGCGTACCCTGATGGACGATGTCTTCGAGCGTGCCGGGGTGACCCGGGTGTTAGCCGCTGAGGCGCAATATACGGCCATCTGTTGTGAGATGGTGCGACTGGGCATGGGCGTGACGCTCGCGCATCCGATTGTCGCGCGGGACTTCGCGGGCAGCAATATTGTCATCCGGCCGTTCAAGCCGGAGGTGTTTTTTCCAATCTATTTGCTCTATCCGTCGAAACAGCCAACGGATCGGCTCACACTGGCTTTTGTCAGCGTCTTGCGTCAAGTACTTGCCGAAGTGACCGCGGAGGCGAAAAATCTGGCCAAGCGTCGCCACTGAAAGAAGCGGTAATCGCGCATTGGCGTAGGGCCGTTTTTGTTGATCTGGTGTCTGGATGCGTTGCGCCACAAAGCATGCAAAATCGTCTCCTCAGGCGAATGTCCATGCGACTCGTTCGGGCGCCTGCTGGTGTGCTGGTTGGTAAGCTGATTGCGGAAGGGGCGGTGACACTCGGTTTTCAGCAGCTTGCCGATTCTACGAACGTCTCTGGCATTGCCGTCTTGGACCCGTTACCGGATGATGTTCAATTGCATACCGTGTTGTCGGGCGCGATATGCCGCGCGGCCAAGCATGCGGACGTTGGAAGGCATTTTTTGTCTTTCCTCGTGTCGGAGCCGGCTATTGCAGTGAAGCGTGCATTCGGCATGGCACCAGCCTAGCCGTTTGAATTGGCCGCGCCGGCTTGGGCCTGTCGCGTCCGCCATCCATATCTCCACCGTGCCGAACGCGCATCGAATATCGTGCTGGCCGGGTCAGCCCATCGCCTGGTTCAAGATGGCATAGTGCGCGTAGACCGTTTCTGCCGGGCGGGATGCCGCGTGACTTTTCCCGGCATGGCGCACCATTTTCACGCCCGTATCCACATTGGCAAGGCCGCACTCGATAAGCCAAGCGCTGAGCGTGGGATTGCCCGGAACGTCAACACGGATGAAGTCACCTTCGTGCCGTGCAAGCCAATACGAAATCAATACCTTGGCGCGTCTATCGTCGGTGTCTTGTTCGGCGAACACCGGACCGATCACGTAACCACGTCCGAAGCGTCTGAAGAAAGCGGAGCCAATGATGTTCCCATTGCGTTCCAATACCACGGTCTTAGCCAAGCGATACAGCGCGGCAAACGTCGCACTGTGATCGATTCCGGTGCTGATGCGCGCGATCTCGATGATGCGAGATAGATCGTCCACTGTCCCTTCGCGCAAGGTTTCGCCTTGAGCCGGTGCTACCGCAGTGATGCGTCCGACAATATTTTGATGTTGGGTGACGCTGCCGCAAGCTTGAAAGCCCAGTTTCTCATAAAGAGGTTGTCCCGCCGGTGTTGCGTGTAGATAGCATGTTCGTTCGCCGACCGCATTCAGGACGCGCGTCATCAAATCCCGCCCAATTCCCCTGCCTTGGGCGTCGGGCGAGACAATGACAAGGCCTAAGGCGCCATTGTGATCGTCAAATGTCCAACATAGCGCCGTTCCGACCACTTCGCCATTCATCTCCGCGATAAACCCGGTTCCAAGATTCGCGGCAAATTGCCAATCCTCGAGTCGATGAGGCCAGCGGACAGCTTGCGATAGGCGATGCGCCGCCGGAAAGTCGGCGGTCACCAGGTGGCGATAGGTTGTGGGCAGATTCATGCTGGAACGGGACGCTTGGTCAGACACGGGAAGCTCCTGAAGGAAGAGCATCACAATATCTCATTTTATTGAACGTATTTCCAGTCCGGTGAATACCTTGGTTCTCATGCGCTTACTGCCTAGACAGTGAAATTCGTCGAAAAACCATCACAGCGTCGGCCTTCTCGTCATGGTTTTTACAGATAGCGTTTATTTTGACATTCACTATAATGAACCATATCGATTGCTACGCTACCGACCTGCCAAAGGCTTTCTTGACGATGCGCGTGACGGCGATTGATGAGGTTGTGTTTACTTCCATTACGGTTTTCTCTCTGGATTGACATTCGCCGCATGACGCTCTCCTTTCTGGACTTTGATCCCGCCGGCATCGTTTTACCCGCAGGCCATTTCATCGGCGCTAGCTACCTGGATCCGCGTGAGCCGCTGATCGATGTGCAGCGCGCTTGTGACGGTCAAGTCGTCGGGTGCATACCCGATGCGTCCGATGAGACGGTCGATCTTGCAGTCCGCACTGCGCGCGACGCTCTCCGGGCAAGTGGCTGGGCGTCACGTGCGCCGCGCGAGCGGGCTCGCGTGCTATTGCGATGGGCGCAACTGATTGATATGCATACGGTCGAGCTCGCGCGATTGGAAGCCCTGAACTCGACGCGTCCTGTGGCGGAGGCTTATACGTCCGATGTGCCACTTACGGCGGAAGTCATTCGTTTTTTTGCGGAACTCTCTGACAAGGCGGGCGGTGACGTTGCAGCAACTCGTCAAAGCAGTCTGGGTTTTATCGCGGCTGAACCGTATGGCGTCATCGGCGCGATCACCCCGTGGAATTTTCCGCTTTCCATGTGCTCCTGGAAGTGTGGGCCAGCGCTGGCCGCGGGAAATGCCGTGGTATTGAAGCCATCCGAGTTGACACCTTTTTCGACGATGCGACTCGCTGAACTGGCGATCGAGGCAGGAATACCCGCGGGTATTTTCAATGTCGTGAATGGTCGGGGTGCTGGTGCGGGCGTTGCGTTGACGCGTCATCCCGATATTGCAAAGGTGAGTTTCACCGGATCGACGAAAACCGGGGCGTCGATCATGAGCGATGCGGCCTTGCACGGTACCAAGCCAGTGACACTGGAGCTGGGAGGGAAAAGTCCGCAGTTGGTATTTTCCCAGGTCCACGATCTTGAGCAGACAGCGCGCTGCGTCGCACGAGGATTTATCGCCAACGGCGGACAGGCGTGTGTCGCGGGTACGCGATTGATCGTGCACAAGGCGCTGGCCGAGCCGCTCGTGGAAGGGATACGGCGTCAGTTGGACAACGTCGTACCGGGACCTACCTGGTTATCAAGTACAAGTTACTCGCCCATCATCAGCCGGACTCAGGCACATCGTATTCGCGACATGGTTGCGCGGAGTCTGGAGGAGGGCGCTGAAGTGTTGCATGGCGGGGGCTTTTTCGAGGATACCGCCGACGGATATTTTTATCGACCGATGTTGCTTGGCAACGTGACGTCGGCAACCACGGCCGTTCGCGAAGAATTGTTCGGCCCTGTCCTGACGGTCCAGACGTTTGAGGATGAAGACGAGGGCATCGCATTGGCGGGGCATCCGACATATGGATTGGCTGCCGGCATTCACACCAGTGATATCGGCCAGGCGATGCGTGCGATGCGCGGCATTGCCGCTGGAACCATTTGGATTAATCGGTATGGCCGCAGCGGCGACATGATCATCCCGACCGGCGGATTCAAGCAGTCGGGAATCGGCAAGGATCTGGGGCGTCAGGCCTTCGAATCGTGCCAACGCTATAAAAGTGTATTGATCGATTTTTAATACGATTTGCGGTAATGCAGGCGTTGCAGCCGGTTTTTTTAGCAAAGGAGATCCACGCTCTCAGGCGGATCCTTCCCAGATGAATTGCATCACTTTGCCTATCGACAGGACCTTATGATGATTGATTTCGAGCCAAAATACATTACATTCGATTGTTATGGTACGTTGACCAACTTCCAGATGGCGGAGGCGGCACGTGCCCTGTATGCAGACAAGCTCACGCCGGCGAAGATGGCTGAATTCGTTGAATTTTTCCGCGGCTATCGACTCGACGAAGTACTGGGCGACTGGAAGCCGTTTCGCGATGTCGTGGTCAATGCGGTACGTCGTACGTGCGAACGCACCGGGGTTCCCTTCGACGCCGCCGGCGCCGAGGGTATTTACAATGCAGTGCCGTCGTGGGGACCCCATCCGGATGCGGCTGCCGGATTGGCGCGGTTGGCGTCCAAGTACAAGCTCGTGATTCTGTCGAACGCCGCGAACGAGCAGATTCAGAGCAATGTGGACAAGCTGGGCGCGCCGTTTTACAAGGTGTTCACAGCGGAGCAAGCGCAAGCGTATAAACCGCGGCAACAAGCTTTCGAATATTTGTTCTCGGAACTCGATTGCAATCCGCAAGACGTGCTGCATGTGTCGTCCAGCTTCCGATATGACCTGATGACCGCATACGATATGGGCATCAAAAACAAGGCTTTCGTTAATCGCCAGCACGAAGCCTTGAACCCGGCCTATGAAGTAAACGAGGTCAAGGATCTTCCTGCACTCGCTACCTTGCTTGGCCTATAAATCGCGGGGCGGGCCGATGCGCGACACGCCTCGCGATCTTTTCGTTCCTGGCAGTTCCTCAAGGCATTGAATCGCAATACGATGAAAAAGATTTCGCACGAAGACGATCGACATTTCAAAGACAGCGCATCGTCTCCGCAAGTCGACGTAACCGTGTCGGACGGTGCGACACCGCTGTTGGATCGTACAGAGGCAAATCAGTTGGGTGTGCGTCTGCGCGACATGCGTCAGAAACGTGGTCTGTCGCTAAAAGTGCTTGCGCAGCGTAGCGACGTGTCCGTTGGCATGATCAGTCAGATCGAGCGGGGCCTGGCCAATCCGTCCGTGCGCATTCTCGAACAGTTGCGCGTTGCGCTGGACGTGCCGTTGACGACACTGCTGGAAGGTGATGACGTGCCGGTAGGCGTTCAGTCAGTGCCGGACTTCGTACGAAGAGCGGATCAGCGGCCGCATTTCACCGTGACGGCAGGTGGATTGTCAAAGGAGCTGTTGTCGCCGCATGGTCAACATGACTTGCAGTTCATGATCATTACCATTCCCAGTGGTGCGCGATCCAAGGAGATATTGCTGGGTAGTGGCGAAAAAGCCGGCCTGGTGTTGGAGGGTACCATCGTTTTGACGGTCGGCGGTCGGTCGGAAGAGATTGGGCCCGGCGATAGTTTTCAGTTCAACAGTGAATTGGCGCATAGTGTCGAAAATATCGCGCGTCGTACGGCAAGGATACTGTGGATCATGAACGTCCGCCCGCCTGTGGTGCACTTGTAAGCCGTACGCCTTGCCAGAGACAGACGATAGTCCGCGGCATTGAAGCAATGACTGTGGTCGATATGTGCATCGAGGTAGATCACAGCAGGATCGCATGCACATTGATTTTTATTTTTTTGAAAAATGGAAAAATTAATGGTGTAGGAATCCTAGTTAAAAAAGCATTGATGAATGGCTCCCATGCCGCTCTTTGGTTTTTTTGAAACCAGGCACGGTCTTGCGTTCAGGAACTCAGTAATTCTATTGTGCATAATGTTAGCCACCCCCTTCGGAGTCTTCGCATGAACAATGATGATGTCAAGCGTGTAGATAGCGGTCGCCGCGATATGATGCGCCATCTTTTGGGTGCCGCGGTCTTGGTGGGCGGGGGAGGCACGAGTTACCTGGTGCAAGCGGCGACGACCCCGACAGCGCGTCGCGGTGGTTCGATTCGCGCAGCGTACGATAGCAGTTCGACCGCCGATACGCTGGATCCGGCGAAGGGCTCAGCCGGCGGTGACTATATCCGTGCTTACATGTTCTACAGCGGCCTCACCCAACTCGACAGCGCGCTTGCGCCGACGATGAACTTGGCGGAATCTATTGTCAGCAGCGATGCAAAGGTGTGGACTATCACCTTGCGAAAGGGTGTGACGTTTCATGACGGCAAATCGCTTACGACAGCCGATGTCATCTATTCACTTCTCCGACATAAAGATCCGAAAGTCGCGTCGAAGATCATGACGCTTGCGGAACAGTTCACCGACGCGAAAGCCATTGGCCCAAACCAGATCGAATTGACGCTGGCGAACGCCAACGCCGATTTACCGGTGTTGCTAGCCGACTCGCATCTGGTGATCGTGAAGGATCAGACAACTGACTTCTCGACGGCCATCGGGACCGGTCCATATAAGCTTAAGACATTTCAACCGGGCGTATTGACAGCCGGGATTCGGAACGAGCAATACTTCAAGCCGGGGTTGCCGCACCTTGATCAAGTGGAGCTTGTTGGCATCGCGGATGGTGCTGCCCGGGTCAATGCATTGCTCGCAGGAGATGTGCAACTTGTCAACGCGGTTAATCCGCGCTCGACGAAGCAAGTCAGTTCGGCGTCCGGGTTTGCCATCATGGAAACCAAGTCCGGGCTGTACAGCGATTTGATCATGAGGGTGGACGACCCGCTGACCGGCAATCGTGATTTTGTGCAAGGTATGAAATATCTCTTCGACCGGACACAGATTCGTGATGCGGTATTCGGAGGCTATGCAGTAGTCGGCAATGACCAACCATTGCCGCCAATGCATCGTTATTACAACGCGGAAGTGAAGCCTTTGCCGTTCGATCTGGACAAGGCGAAATTCCATTTCAAGAACGCGGGCGTTTTAGGAAAAAGCACACCACCGGTTTTTGCGACTACTGCTGCGAATGGGTCGCAGGAAATGGCGGTCTTCTTGCAGCAGGCCGCGGCGCGGGTTGGCGTCCAGATACCAATC
Source organism: Robbsia andropogonis (assembly GCF_000970345.1). GTDB lineage: Bacteria > Pseudomonadota > Gammaproteobacteria > Burkholderiales > Burkholderiaceae > Robbsia > Robbsia andropogonis. Next base: position 135,772 of record NZ_LAQU01000015.1, read on the forward strand.
AATCGTGTTCCAGCGGACGGCTATTGGTCGAATTACTGGATGCGACGTCCATTGAGTTTTGGCAATATCAATCCCCGTCCCAGCGCCGACGTGCTGTTCTCGCAGTTTTTCGCGAGCAAGGCGCCATGGAACGAATCCGGCTGGAATAATCCGAAATTCGATCAATTGCTGTTGGCCGCTCGCGCTGAAACCGATGAAGCCAAGCGCAAGCAGATGTACGGCGATATGCAGCAGATTATCAGCACGGAGGGCAGCATCGGCATTCCCGCCTTTGTCAGCTTTCTCGATGGCTATGACAAGCGGATACAGGGTTTGAAATCGATCCCGACCGGTCCGATGATGGGATTCAACTTTGCCGAATACGTCTGGTGGAATGCGTAAGGTCTTTGGATAAAAGCTGGCATTGCGCATATGCGGCGGCGACATCTGTATCGCAAGTCGAGAAGCAACGTAAAGGTAGAGGCGATGGCTGTTTTATTGGAAAGCGTTGATGGCAGCAGTGCCTTGCCGGTGACGGCGGATGTTGTTGTCATTGGCGGCGGTATCGTCGGTGTTTTCTCCGCTTATTATCTGGCGCAGCGGGGATTGCGCGTCGCATTGCTGGAGAAAGGCCGTATCGGCGCGGAGCAGTCATCTCGAAATTGGGGGTGGTGCCGTCAGCAAAATCGTGATGCCCGGGAGTTGCCCATCTCGACCCAGAGCCTCGACCTGTGGGAACGTTTTTCGCAGGAGAGTGGCGAGGACACCGGCTTTCGACGTTGCGGGCTTTTGTATTTGAGTAACGATGAAGCGGAAATAGCGCGCTGGGCGCGGTGGCGTGACTTTGCCAGGACCGTCGGCGTGACAACGCATATGCTCGACGCCACGTCGGCGTCGACTTACGGGCAGGCAACCGGCAAGGTCTGGAAAGGCGGCGTGCTTTCGCCGTCCGATGGGACGGCGGACCCGGCAAAAGCGGCGCCGGCGGTGGCCCGTGCGCTGATGAAACTCGGTGGCACCGTACACCAGGAATGCGCCGCGCGGGGCCTGGAGCTGGCCGCGGGTGAGGTGGCAGGCGTCATCACGGAGCACGGGACGATCCGTACCAAGTCGGTCGTGCTCGCAGGAGGTGCGTGGGCGTCGTCGTTTTGTCGCCAATTGGACATCCGTTTTCCGCAGGCATCGATTCGTTCGTCGATTCTGGCCGTATCGGCTCCCGCCGAAACGCTGCCGGCGGCGTTGCATACATCCGAGGTGTCGTTGACGCAGCGCAGTAATGGCGGCTATACCTTAGCGATCAGTGGCCGTGGGCGGGTCGATCCCACCGCACAGATGCTGCGTTTCGCCCCGCAGTTCGTGCCGATGTTTGCCAAGCGCTGGCGAAGCCTGAAGCCAGGCAATTTGGAAGGGGTGCGCGGAGGGCATGAAACGCTTGCACGATGGCGGCTGGATGCACCAACGCCGATGGAGCGCATACGTGTTTTGGATCCGGTGCCGGATAAATACGCCATTGCGCTCACGTATCGGCGGGCTGTCGCCTTGCTACCGGCTCTGGGCAGGACATCGATTACGCACAGTTGGGCCGGCTATATCGACAGTACACCCGATGGCGTTCCCGCCATCGGGGAAACGGCACAAGTACGTGGCCTGATATTGGCCGCAGGCTTTTCCGGGCATGGTTTTGGAATTGGGCCGGGCGCCGGCTATCTGGTGGCTGACCTGATCACCGGCAAGCATCCCGAAATCGATGAAAAGCCGTATGACCCGGCACGATTCGCGGCGTCGTCGTGGGGCAAGGTGGCCGATTTTTAAAGAGCGGACTACACCTGGTCCGCGCCGACGGCATTAGTCCAGGACATCAGGCTCGGTGGCAACGATGCCTTCATACAGATTCTGGAATGCATGCAGCGCACCGCCAGGACGGCCAACCTGCTGATGGGTCAGCGTGGCGATATTATGGGGAATGGGGGACGGCGTACCGGCCGCTTCCGCAAGCAATTGCGTGCGGCACGCGTTCTCCAAAGACAGATACCACCAGGCGGCAGCTTCGACCGACGGGCCGACGGTGAGGATGCCATGGTTTTTCAAGATAACGGCCTTGCGTGGTCCTAATGCCTCGGCGATGCGAGCCCCCTCGCTGGTATCAAGCACGACGCCCTGGAAATCGTCGAACAACGCGTGATCCTGATAGAACGCACAGGCGTCTTGTGTCAATGGCAGCAGTTCCCGGCCGAGTGTCGACCATGCCTTGCCGTATAGAGAGTGGGTATGGGCAGCTGCCACGATTTCCGGGCGCGCCTCATGGATGGCGGCATGGATGGCAAACGCCGCCTGGTTCACGGGTCCTTCGCCCACGACAATCTCACCATCGCGATTTACCAGCAAGAGATCCGACACCCGGATCCGGCTGAAGTGCTTCCCCAGCGGGTTGACCCAGAAATGATCTTCCCATTCCGGGTCACGCGCCGTGATATGGCCGGCGAGGCCATGCGCGAAACCGTTTTGCGCGAACAGGCGAAATGCCACCGCCAGACGCTGCCGCCGGTGCAGCCGCTCATCTGCGATGGAGCGCGACGATTGTGCATCGTCGAACCAGAATCGACGAACTGGCGCATGCCTTATATCACTCTGCAAGCGTTGTCCAATCGCGGATCGGATATTCTTTTTGACGTGTTTCGAAAGTGAGGGAAGTGCGCTCATACGGTATCGAGAGTGACGAGTTCAGGGTGTGATCGACACGCTAACACCGATAGACGGTCAATCGAACTGACCATTTGCGATAACGATATCTTCAGTAAAGGTCAGTCGAATACATGTCATTACGCGATAAGGTTAGTTGAATTCCTTCGTTGTGCACGAGGAACGGCATTCCCTATGCTGTCTGGTCATTCGAAATACGAGACTGCAAGATGAGCATGCTGGCTGCACGCGGAACCATTAAACGGCGGGACATAAAAGCAACAGCGGGCGAGGAAGTGCATGCTAGGCTTCCTGCCACGACATTACGCAACCCGTATCCAAGGCGGGTGGCAAAGCCGATCGGATGGATCAGACCCGTATTGGTTGTCTTGATGAGTGCGATGCTTTGTGCGTGTGGTAAATCGCGCACTGACGCAGCGACCACGGAATCGCGACCGGCAAGCGCGGTAGCAGCGGCCAGCGGCGGTTCGCCGGAGACAAATGCACTGGCGGCGGCCTCAGGCGCGGGACAATCAGCGCCTGAGAAAGGGGGCGCGCTGACGTGGGGCGTGACAACGGAACCGGTTTGCTTCGACCCGCATAGAGCGTCACAACAGAACGCATTCTGGATCATTCGCAACTTCGTTGACTCGCTGGTCTTCAAGAACGCCGATGGCACCTACTCGCCCTGGCTCGCAAAGTCATGGCAGACGTCCAGCGACGGGAAGGCATACATCATCGACTTACGGGATGACGTGCATTTCACTGATGGCACACGTTTCGATGCCGCCGCGGTGAAGGCCAACTATGACTACATTCTGGCCAACGTCAGCACGACCTCCGCATCGGCGTCGTTGCTTGTACATCTGGATCATGTTGATGTCGTCTCGCCGTTCGTGGTCCGGCTGGCCATGAAACAGCCGGATTCCACGACGCTTGAATCGCTATCGAGCGTCAAGCTGGGGTTCCTGTCGCCGAAGTCGCTGTCCAGTGGCATCGATCTATGTGCTGGTGGTCCGGGCTTGGTGGGTACGGGGCCCTTCACCTTCGCTGCATATCAGCGTGGGCAGTTCGCGCGCTTTGTCCGCAATACCGATTACCAATGGGCACCGGCAACATCGAAGCATCAGGGGCCGGCTTATCTGGATCAGATTACCTATCGATTCCTTCCCGAGGCGTCGGTGCGCACGGGTGCGCTCAGTTCGGGGCAGGTGGATTTGATCGAAGGGGTACAACCCACCGATGTGTCCGTGTTCGACCGCGTCGAGGGTTTCAGGTACATTTCGGGACCGTCCGCAACAACGTCCTTCACGCTGAATGTCAACTACACGGTGCCACCCGCCAACGATGTGCGAGTGCGTCGTGCGTTACGCGACGGGTTCGACCTCGATGGTATTGTCAATAGCGTGTATCTGGGCACTGTCCGCCGCGCCTGGTCGAATATCGGTCGAGACAATCCCGAATACAACGCCGCACTCAAGGGGAGTTGGGGCAATCGGGTGAAGGAAGCAAATGCACTGCTCGATGAGGCAGGATGGACACAACGTGACAAGGACGGATTTCGAACGAAGGATGGCAAGCGACTGTCGATCGAGGTGGGCTATCCACAGCCATACGTACGCGATGATCGGGACACGTTGATTCGTGCGATTCAGTCCGCATTGCGCCAGAACCTGGGCTTCGACCTGGGGTTGCATATCAACACCGCCGCCGATTTCGCGAACCAGAAAGCCACCGGTAACTGGACCATCTATCCGAATACCGATAATCCTTCCGACGTGGCGATGGAATTGTGGGACATGCTGGGCGATCAAGGTTTTCTGTACAACGCGATCCAGAACAGGGACGCGACGTTGGTAGGGGACATCAACCGCGCCCGCCTGTTGCCGGTGGGGGCGGAACGCACGGCGCTGCTGCGTCAGATACAACAGCGTGCGGTCGACCAAGCCTATATCGTGCCGCTCTTCGCACCGGCGTATCACCTCGCCGCGAAGTCGACCGTGAACGGCATCAGCTTCGAGCCGCAGTTGGACGGTCCATCTGGTGCATACGACCTCTGGCTTGCACATGGAAAATAGGCAACGACCCTCTCAAGTAGGTTGCCTTGATGCGCCGGTGCGGGTCGAGGCTGTGATGGATGCATTGGCCAATGCACGATAGGTTTCTTTTTATGAGGGCATCAATGATTCGATCGATCGTTACCAGGATGCTCACCGGGGTGGTCGTGCTCTGGGGTGCGGCCACGGCCACGTTTTTGGCGTTGCATGCATTGCCGGGTCGTATCGAAGACGTCTTGGCGGGCGATCTGTCTTACCCCGGTTTGCGCGAAGCCATTGCAGCGCAGTGGGGTCTCGACCACAGTTTGCCCTGGCAGTACTGGCATTTTCTATGGCGCTTGCTCCACGGGGACCTGGGTACCTCTTATGTGATGCAGCAACCGGTGGCGGCCATTCTGGCTTCGCAATTATGGCCAACACTGCAACTGGCGGCTGGCGCGGCGGTATTGGCCATTGTGTTGTCGTTCTGTATGGCGAGCGCCACGGCAGGGATTGGCGCGAACGCGTTTCAGTTCGGAGGGCGCCGCCATACGCCACGGGTTGGCATCTGGTTGAGCGCCGGTGCATCCGCGGTCGAGCAGGTGATGACGTCCATGCCGGTCTTCTGGTTGGGTTTGTTGCTATTGATCGCGTTCTCTTTTCAATGGCATTGGTTCCCGGTTTCCGGTGCAGCGAATTTCTCCGCCTTGGTGCTGCCGGCGGTGACGCTGGCATTGCCGACCGCCGGCGTATTGTCCCAGGTCATGCGTGAATCATTGGAGCGGGCCTTGTCGCAACCATTTGCAACGACGGTTCGTGCACGTGGTGCCTCCGAATGGTGTCTGCGAGTCCGGCATGCCCTGCGGCATGCATTGCTGCCGGTACTGACGCTCGGCGGTTGGATGATCGGGGGCTTGCTCGGTGGTGCCGTTATTACGGAAAAGCTTTTTGGTCGCCCGGGGCTCGGGACCGTGACATTGGATGCGGTGACCTCGCAGGATGTACCGGTGGTTCTGGCGGTCGTCCTGTTGGCGGCGTTTGTCCACGTCGTGATCTCGACACTGCTCGATATCGCCTATCTGTTTGTGGATCCCCGTTTGCGCAACGATTGAGGTGTGGCATGTCGAAAAGTTTAATCACGCCACCGTCTGGTGGCGCTACATTTAACCCGTCCGCGCGCCATGGCACGCCACGCCGTGGTCACACCGCGCGCTTTGGGAATGCATTGCACGGTGTCCTGCAATTGCCGATACCGGTACTGATTGCCGGATTTTACTTGTTCGTACTGGCCTGCATGCTGGCCATGCCGACGCTTTTCACCCATCATGATCCGCTGGTCAGCGAGGTGGGAAATGCGCTGCATCGCCCGGATGCACAGTATTGGTTCGGCACAGACCGCATCGGTCGCGACGTTTTCGCGCGTGTCGTATATGGCGCCCGCTACTCGTTGCTGATCGGCCTGGCGGCAATGGTGGTTGCGTTGCTGATTGGTCTGGTGATCGGATTGACCGCGGGGTTGAGCAATCGCCTCATCGATGAAAGTGCATCGCGTCTGCTGGATGTACTGTCTGCGTTTCCCCCCATCCTGCTGTCGCTGTTCGTCGTATCTTTTCTTGGGCAAGGCATCGTCAATATCGCGATCGCCGTCGGCATCGCGGGTATTCCGAAATTCGGACGTGTGCTTCGCGCGCAGGCGCAGGTGGTGCGCCGTGCCGACTACGTTACACACGCGGTGACATTCGGTGCGTCGCGCCGACGGACGTTTTTCACACACGTCTTGCCGAACGTGTTGTCTGCCGTGCCGGTGATCGCGACGCTGGATATCGGCGCGGTCATCATCGCTGTCTCGGCATTGAGCTTTTTGGGATTAGGGCCGCAACCACCCACGCCGGAATGGGGTGTGATGCTGGCGGAAGGGCGCGCCGCACTGCGCGTGGCCTGGTGGCCCAGTGTCTTTCCCGGCGCGGCCATCACACTGACAGTCATTGCGTTCACCGTTATCGGTAAATATACCTCGCGGCGCTATGGAGGCGATGGACGATGACGATGCTTGCGAACACCCGGCTGGAAAACGCGACCCCGGAATCTCGCTCCGATGCCGTGATCGATGCCTTCCCGCTTACCGCATCACCCGGCGCGGAAAAGAATGCGGGCCGCGTACTGGTGGATGTAAAGAATCTGCACATCTGTTTTCCGACGCGGGCCAGGGATCCTGACGCTGCATCCGTCGTACGCGGGATTGATATTACGGTTCATGCTGGTGAATGCGTGGCGTTGGTGGGCGAATCGGGCTCAGGCAAGAGTGTCACGGCGCGTAGTCTGCTCGGCCTGGCTGGCAGTGGCGCGCGCATCGACGCAAGCCGCTTCGACATCGATGGACGTGACGCACGAACCTTCACGGCGCGGCACTGGCGCGAGGTGCGAGGTGGCTTTGCGGGACTGGTGATGCAGGACGCATTGGTTTCCCTTGACCCGTTGCGGACGATTGGCGCGGAGATTGGTGAAGCGCGCGCATTGCATCATCCGCGCGAATCGCGCCGGGCACGCGATGCCGGCGTGTTGGCGCTGCTACGCAAGGTGGGGATGGTCGAACCGGAACGGCGGGTCCGGCAACGTGCCGGTGCACTTTCAGGTGGCTTGCGGCAACGGGCGTTGATTGCCGCCGCCATGGCCGCGCAGCCTGCGCTGCTGATCGCCGACGAGCCGACGACGGCCCTGGATGTGACGGTCCAGGCGCAGGTCCTGGACGTGCTGCGGCAGCGCTTACGTGCCGGGGTCGGTTTGCTCTTGATCAGCCACGACCTTGCACTGGTAAGTGGCATAGCCGATCGCGTTATCGTATTGCACCACGGCGAAGTGGTGGATAGCGGACCCACTGCAAAGGTGTTGAGTGCCTCCTCCCATGCCTATACCCGGCGCTTGCTAGCCGCGCGGCCGTCGCTGCACTCTCGTGGCTTTGCCTTACGCTCCGCCGATATCGTGGCAGTGCCCATGCCTGGGTCCGCCGCCATGACGCATGCCGTCGTGCGCCAGCCTTTACCGCCGCGGCAGGGCGATGCGCCCGGGACGTTGCCCGCTGCCTCGACCACGCCTATCTTGTCGGTACAGGGCATCAATAAACGCTACACGCTCAAAGGGGATTGGCATGCGTCAAGCGGTCACTTCATCGCACTGGACGATGTCTCATTTTCGGTGAATCCGGGCGAAGTAGTGGGTATCGTCGGCGAGTCCGGCTCTGGCAAAAGCACGATTGCGAAAATTGTCCTCGGGCTGTTATCACTTGATGGCGGTGCCGTAACGTTTGCCGGATCACCCTGGAATCACGCACACGCGTTGGAACGCGAGAGGACGGCACGACGTTCAAGGTTACGGTATATCCCCCAGGATCCACTGGGTTCGTTCGACCCGCGCTATACGGTACGTGATCTTTTACGGGAAGCGTTGCATGACATACGGCATGCGCAGGCACTGACGCCGGATGAGGTGTTGGCACGGAGCGTGATGCTGCTAGAGCAGGTCAGCCTGGATGCCGGGGTATTGTCACGCTATCCGATCACGTTGTCCGGTGGACAGCGTCAACGTATCGCCATCGCGCGTGCCGTAGCCTCGGAGCCGGACCTGATTGTTTGTGACGAACCCGTATCGGCGCTCGATGTGCATGTCCAGGCGCAGGTGCTGGATGTACTGGCCAAGTTGCAACGGCGTAACCATACCGCTGTGCTGTTCATCTCGCATGATCTCGATGTCATCGCGCACATCAGCGACCGAGTACTGGTTCTGCACAATGGCAGGGTAGTCGAACAAGGTCCGACGCCCACGGTTTATCGCGCGCCCACGCACCCTTACACGCGGACCTTGCTTGCATCCGCGCCGACATTGCCCATTTTTGATGCGGCAGCAACGCTTGCCAATCCGTGACACGGCGCCGTCCGCGCCGGACGCACCACCTTTCGTTCGGCTCGGCTACCGTCTTTTGCGATAAAAGGCACGTCTGGTGACTTCAGGCTGAGGCGCTGCTTTGGCATCTGTGCGGGACGTCACCGGTCCCTCAAAACGCACCGCGCCGTGTGCGATTGTTGCTAATAGATCACGCATCGCCCGATTACGGGTTGTTTGGTAGAGCGCTAAGAAAGATGTTGTGACATTCTTACCGAGCCTTAAGGCAGATCGGGATGATTTTGATATAAATCCTAAAAAAAATAGATTTTCTGGAGGGGTTTCATGAAAAAACAGAGCATGGCTGCACGCGGGGGAGACGCGCAGGGGTATGAAACGGGCGTGGCTAGCCTGCAACATACGTCTATTCGTCCGACGGCGATGCGTTCGGCGGTTATCTTGGCGATCGCGCTGGCAGGGGCGACCAGTTCGTCAATCGCCTTCGCACAGAGCAGTGTGACTTTGTACGGCGTTGTTGATTCCGGTATCGGATATCAAAATAACGCTTCCTCACTGGGCAGCACGTCCGGGGGTGCTTCGCTGACGAAAATGAATCAGGGCATCTGGGCGGGAAGCCGCTTTGGTTTGAAGGGCACCGAGGATCTGGGCGGTGGGGCGAAGGCGATCTTCACCCTCGAGTCCGGGTTCAATTCCGCGACGGGTGCCACGCAATATACCAATGCCATGTTTGGCAGACAGGCCTGGGTCGGGCTGACACACAGCGATTACGGTACGTTGACGGCGGGGCGTCAGTACGCGTCTTACTATCAGACGATGTCGAAGTTTAGTCCGACGACATGGATCACCGGGTACTACGGCGCGCACCCTGGTGACGTGGATGGACTGGATACGATCTACCGTGCAAACAACACGCTGGAGTACACCAGTCCTCGTTGGTACGGGCTGCAGGCCAGCGGATCGTACTCGTTCGGCGGCGTGGCGGGTAGCACCAATGCCGGCGCCACCTGGGCAACGGGCTTGCAGTATTTGAATGGACCGGTGGGCGTAGGGGTTGCATTCGAACGGATTGAAAATTCCAATACGGCCGGCGGCGCCTGGGGCGCCAATTCGACGACATCGAGCAATGGCGCGCAAGCAGGTGTCTCCGCGCTGACGAATGGGTACCAGACCGCACGTGCGCAGCAGCGCTTCGCGGTGGGACTGAGCTATCAATTCTCTCCGGCCTGGGATGTGACGGCGACGTACACGAACACCCAGTACATCCCGGGGGCCGCTTCCAGCTACCGCGATACGGCGATTTTCAATATCGCGGGCGCGGTGCTCCATTGGCACCCATTGCCAGCCTGGGATTTTGGCGCAGGTTATTCCTATACGCAGGCAACGAAAGCAAACGGGATCACGGATAGCGCGCGCTACCATCAATTCAATCTGTCCCAGTATTACGCCCTGTCAAAACGCACTGGCTTCTATCTGCTGGAGGCTTATCAGCGTGCCAAGGGCAATACGTTGGGGACGAGCGGTGCCGGTAATATCATTTCTGCCACGGCAACCCTCGGCGATGGCATGAATTCGACGCCATCCTCGAGTAGCAATCAATTTGCCGTGGGTGCAGGCATCATCCATCGCTTCTAAGCGGCATCATGCCGTCGCGTTGATTGGCGCGACGGCTGTATGGACACCAGCGCAGCGTCGCCCGCTCCACGTATAAAGCACCGCGTGTCCTGGCTGGCCGTTCAGGACGCGCGGTGCTTTTACGTTTGCCCGGCGCATTTCCTATCTGCGATTCCTTGTGTCGTGTGGCTCCGGAACTGAGGCAAACGCACCGCGTACTTCAAAGGCGATCGTATCGGCCACGCGTCCCCGCGCGTCGATGAGTTGGACCTTGTGTCGTCCGGGCCATGGTGACCAGGCGACGCGTGTTCCCGTGCCGACGATGCGCCCGTCGAGTCGCCAGCTGGCACGCGTATCAGGGGCATCACCCTGCTCGAACCAGATGCGTTGATTGGGAGGCGGAATATCGGGATCGAGCGCGAAAATCGTTCCGTCCGCCGGGGCGGAAATGGCCAGTGGGCCATTGACGTCGCGGCGTGGCGGCAGTGCGCCACCGTTTGCCGCCCCCCCCATGATTTGCGAGCGAGCATTCGCCGCGTTGCTGGCGGCGTGGGTTTTCGCATTGCTTTGCGCCAGTGTCGAGAGGCGGATCGTGTCAACGCCGGTGCCACGTAAAAACCATTCGCTTCGCGTTGGCTCGATGCCGGGCACATACGTAATACGGCGCCGCTCTGTGTCTGCAGGCGGTGGTGGGGCCATGCTTGGTGCACGGTGCCCGAGATACGCGGCAATCGCGGCCCACACCGGTGCAGCCCCTGTCACGCCCGAGACGTCCCACATTGGTGAACCGTCCGCGTTGCCTACCCACACGCCTATCGTGTATCGCGAGGTGAATCCGACCGCCCAGTTGTCGCGCATGTCTTTGCTGGTTCCCGTTTTCACCGCGGAGAAGCCGCGCGTGTTCAGAACGCTATCCAGGCCAAAGGTGCGCACCCGGGCATTGTTGTCCGCCAGGATATCCGTGATGATATAGGAAGCCGCCGGACTGAAGATCCGCTTGCTTTCGGGCAGGCTTCGCGTGCCCGTTCGTATCGTTCCCCCGTTTCTCGCGATATCGGACACGCGGCGCGGGGCGCTGGCAGCGGTGGCATTTGCCGTCTCGTGCATTACGGCCGGTAGATCTCGCGTTGGGGTGAATTGACCGCCATTCGCCAGCGCGCGATAGGCATTCGCCAGCGTTAGCAACGTGACGTCGGCGCTACCCAGGGCCAGACTATAGCCGTAGTAGTCGCCTTCCTCGGTCAGCGGTAGCCCCAGCCCCCTCAGTGTTTTTGCAAAGCGATGCGGTGTCACCAGCATCAGCGTGCGCACGGCAGGCACATTCAGCGAGCCCCCAAGCGCACTGCGCACGCTGACCCATCCCTTGAAATGCTTGTCGTAGTTCTGCGGGATATAAAGGCCGCCGCCAGCGGCAATGTCAAGCGGCGAATCGTCTAGCAATGATGCCGCGTTCAAGCGATTTTCATCGATGGCCTGTGCGAAGAGGAACGGTTTCAGCGTCGACCCCGCCTGACGCAAAGCCATCACGGTGTCGACTTCACCCGCGGCCGATAGCGCGCCCGACGAGCCTACCCAGGCACGGATCTCCCCACTTGCGTTATCGATAACGACGACGGCGCCGTCCTGTACGTGCCGCGCTTGCCCGGGCGTGTTCAATTCGATCAATACGCGTTGTAATGCATCACGTGCGAAGCGTTGCAGGCCTGCATCAAGCGTGGAGCGCACCCGGGCGCCGGCGGCCGGATGTACCTCTACGGCGATACGCCGCGCGAAATGAAGGGCCAGATCGCTGGCGGCATTTCGTCCGCTCACATTATCATTGCCGGCCATGCCGATGCGCGTGGTCTGCCAGGATGTCTGTGTGACACCGTTGCGGTAGAGCGCGGGATCGCCGTCGAGCACCGTGCAATTGGCGGTGGCATCCATATCTTTCAAAATGACGCAAGCGCGTGCGTACATCTTGCTGGGGGCCGCATTCGGTGCCCGGACCAATGCCGCCGCAATCGCTGCTTCTCGCGCATCCAGTCCGGCCGGCGCTTTGCCGAACAGGGTACGTGACAATGCATCCAGGCCGATCGTCTCACCGCGAAAAGGCACGAGGTTCAGATAGGCTTCCAGGATCTGGTCTTTACGCCAGTGTCTTTCGAGTTGCAGCGCTTCCCACGCCTGATCCGCCTTGTCGGTCCAGGTACGTCGCCCGGCATGCCGTCGGTCATCATCAAGAAGGCCGGCCAGTTGCATGGTGACGGTGGATGCGCCCCGTGTTCGCGTGTTCCACAGATTGGCCCAGGCCGCGCCGACCGCGCCGCGCCAGTCCACGCCGCCGTGCGCATAGAAGCGTCGATCCTCGGAGACGACGATAGCCTGCAACAATGCCGGCGACACATCGGACAAGGCTACCCAATCGCCACGCCGTGCCGTAAAGTCAACGCGCGTGCGTTGTAGTGGCGTGCCGTCACGCGCAAGCAGTGTCCAATCCGCGCTGTGCCAATCCTGACGCACGGTATCGAACGACGGCAGCGCCAGCGCGGCGCTGGATTCGAGTCCGATCGTGCATGCCAATATCAGCGCGGACGCGAGGCCGCCACGCGTCATGACGATGTCGCCTCCGACTGTGGCGCGACGGTAACCGGCGCGTTTGGTGCCACGCCGTACACCGACGGCGCATACAACGCCTCCACGCGCGTGGGCGGCATGCCAAAGGTGCCGACGTTATTCAGCCGCACCGTATATTCGATCGAAAAGTGTCCTTTGGGCAGGTAGCTGAAATAGGCACGGTAACCATCAAAGCTGCGCTCGATGAACTCGGGCCAGGCATTGTCGTCAGCGCCTGGACGCTGCCCGTCGACTTGCGCGGTCATATCGGCGTCGCGGCCGAGGCCCGAACCCAGGATCGTCGCGCCCGACGGCACCGGGTCATTGACGACCACCCAGGTCATGGGACTTTGCGCATCGACTTCAATCCGTACGCGCAAGACATCACCGCGGGTATAGCGCCCCTTCTCCGCCGGAGAGAGCGGGGTGATCGTCTTCTTGATCCGATAGCCCGCCGCAAATGGCGCGCTCACGGGCACTGCCGCCAGACTCTCGATGGTCGCCCAGGGCTTCCCGCTGCCTTGATGAACGATCCGCAGGCTACTGACACCCACGTCCGTCGTGCGCGTTTTGTCGGAACCCGTAGCGACTGCGCGCGGCGCGCTCGGGGCCGATGCCCAGGGCAGCAAGGTCGCCAGGGAGGCCTTGTCATTACCCGACGGCCAGCGCAAGGCCCGGTCGTCGCTTCCCACGGAGATGCGCGTCGTGCCATTGACAGGCGCACGCTCGAACTTCCGCGAAAAGCGGGTGATGGCAAGCGTACCCAACGCGTTGGCCGTAGTGGTCGACCAGGCGCCGTTACGCTGCATCGCCAGCAGGCCGGTCGCCATGCGCGGCAACGCGTCCTGCCATCCCGGGTCGTTCAGGAAGTCGAGCAACATCCGTGCGGCATTGGTCTGGCTGCCTGTCATCAGCCACCAGAGGTCATCGCTGGCGGCCGTGGAAAACACCAACTGCGTGCCTTGCCAGGTCAGCCGCGCGCGGAGGATCTGGTCCAGTGCCGCGCGCTTTTGTCACGTTGCGGGATATCTTGCAGCCGCGACAGAATGGCCGCGTAATCGAGCACTGCCGATGTCGGCCACCGATCCGGCTTCAGCGCCACGCTATCGAGCATCGATGCGCGCGCGGCACCGTATCGGGACAGCGCCTCGATGGCGGCAAGCTTGCGCAGGTCCCGGTCTTCTTGTGGCGCCCAACCCTCGCGTGTGACGCGTCCCGCGACATAACCGACAAGACCGCCCACCATGCTGTCCCGCAGCGTGTTCGGTAAGGCAAAACGGGGGTCGAGATGTTGCGCCTCATCGGCCAATACCAATAAGTACGCGGCCAGCGTGGGACTGCCGTGTGCCGCCGTGTCATCGGACGGCGGGAAATAAGTGGGGAGACCATCGGCATCGAGATAGGCGGGCATCCTTGCTTGCACGGCTTGCCATTGCGCCAGATCCCGCAGGCCGATTGCGCGCGACGCTTGTTGTTCTAGGCAGTCATATGGATAGTGGTGCAGCCAGCGCGTGACGCCGGGCAGACCATCGGCCAGGGTCGCGGCCAGTGACACGGCGATGCCGCCGCGCACAACCGGCATGCCGGACGGCGCCCCGTCGGTGATGGCCGCCGCTGGGGCACTAACCGGCATTGTCATGAGGCCGTCGATCTGTTCGAGCGTTGCCTGTTGGACAGTGACGGGCACCGCCGGCATGACGGTTTCGCTGATGGAAAGCGCATCAGTGGCGAGGATTATTGCTGCTGGTTCCGCAGCCGGGCCCGGTCGCGTGTCTTTACGTTGTTCACTCGCCTCCACGCGCCAGCGCAGCACACTGCCGCCGTTGGCCTTCGCGGCCATTGCGCTACCCGCGGCACCGCTGGCCGGGTCGGCGACCGCTGACGCGGCGTCGGGTAGTGTCTCAGCGGGTGGGGGGACCGTGATCATCCAGGCCACCTCTTGCGCCGTGCCGGGTGCGAGCTTGACCGTTCGTGGTGGCATGCCTGTTGCCGCCATGCCCGATGCGTCAGAGGAAGGTGCCACGTCTGCGGCCTTGGGCATTGCACCGGATGCGCCTTCTATTCGTGGCGTTACCAGGACCGACATCGGGCGTTCCGTGGTGTTGCGTACCGTGAATTGCGCACGGAATGTGTCCCCAACGCGCACCACGGGCGGTAACCCGGAAATCAATTGCAGATCTTGCGTCGCGACAAAGGAGGTGCTGCCGTTGCCGAAGCGTTCGGCACCCACGGATGCAATCGCGACAACCCGGAAGCGGGTCAACGAGTCATTGAGCGGGACGGTCACTTTGGCGCTGCCATTGGCGTCGAGTACCACGTTTGGCGACCACAGCAACAAGGTATCGAATAGTTCGCGCGTGGGAGCAGTGCCGCCGCCGCCGCCGGCCGGCACCGCCTTGCGTCCGAAGTGTCGGCGGCCCACGACCTCCATCTGCGCCGTCGCGGTTTCCACGCCGTACCCGCGCCGCTGCAGCATGGCATCGAGCAGATTCCAACTCCGGTTCGGCATCAGTTCGAGGAGCGCTTCGTCCACGGCCGCCAGTGCGATGCGCGTTCCGGCAGGGGCGGGCTTGCCATCCAGCTGCGTGACGCGCACGGTCACCTGCGCCTTGCCGCGCACCGGATAGCGCGAGGCATCGCTGGAGACGGCAACGTCGAGGCGATGCGCACGGGTACCGACGCGAATTTCCGCGAGACCGTAGCGGAACGTGGGCTTGGACAAATCGACGAGCATCGATGGCGGCCGATATTCGCGCCCCTCACCGAGAAATGCCTTGGTCCACCGCATGGGTGACTTCCAGCCCCACGTAAAAAAGGAGTACCACGGTACGACGTGCAGTCGACCCCGGATGGCAAGGACGGATACGTAGACATTCGGCCCCCAATCCTCGCCGACCTTGAGCGCGATATTTGGCTGCTTGCCATTCAACGTGACGACATGTGTCTCCATCACGCCTGCCCGTTCCACCGCGACCAGTGCCCGTGCCTCCCGGAAGGGCATGCGAACCTGGAAGCGTGCGGTGTCACCAGGCTCGTAGTCGCGTTGTTCCGGAATGATGTCAATGCGGTCCGTGTTGTCCCCGCCGAACCAGAGATCTTCCTCATGCGCCACCCACACCGAGGATGAGGCATTCGCCGCCTTTCCGTCGCCATCCTTGGCAACGGCCACGATCTGTATATTGCCGGCGCGGCTCAGTGCGGCGTCGCAATGCAGGCGTCCCTGGGCATCACTCGTACCTTTGCAAAGCACGCCCAGATCGTGGGTTTCATCGTGATTATCGTAGGCATAGAACCCACCGACCATTCGCTTGCGATTGGAGGTCGTGGTGCGCGATATGCCTTTTACCTCGATGGGCACCGACGCGCTCGGCTTGCCCTGCAGGTCCACGGCCACCACGTCCACCGCCACCTTCTGCCCCACGGCGATCCATGCCGTCGTGCGGATACCCACGGCCACCGCGGCCGGCCATATCATGGTACCGCCGCGCAGCGTTTGCACTTCCCCGTTGGGATCCGCGAAGCGCGCTTCCAGCGACAGTTCGCGTGGCGCGTCGGCCACCGGCACGTTCTTGACGGTGATCGTGCCCTCGCCGTTGCGATCAAGCGTGATCGGCAGTTTATCGGCCACCAGGCGCGGTGCATCGGGATCAGCAATGGTGGGCGTAGCGCTGCCGTCATTGCCGTCGCCGTCATCGCCGCCATTGTCCGTGGCGCCGTTATCGCGACCGACACGGTAGGGCGTGAAGGAGAAGCCGGGATAACGGTCGGAGAAGGGCACACTGGCCGATCGCGTCATGGCCGAGACCTGCACCGGCAGCTTTGCCGCACCGCCGCCGGACGTGTACGCTATTTGCAACGCGAGCGGCACCTCCTTCACGCCGATGAGCGCATCCGCCTTGTCATCGCGCACGGCAATGGCGCCTTTGAGAATGGGAAGGCGGAATGCCTCCACACGGAACGAACCGGCGTCGTAATGCTGCGTCGGCGCGTTCTCGTCGCCCGATTCAAGCGACACCGAATAC
>NZ_LAQU01000016.1 GCF_000970345.1 Robbsia andropogonis
TGCGCTAGATGTGCATGGCCGCACGGGGTTGGGCGACGAAGACTGGCCAGATCCGCAACGGACGGTGGCATCCGACGACGCGGCCGGCTTTATTATCGAGACTGTCCGTCGCTTCCCCGGAGAAGTCGTGCTCTTGGCGGTGGGTCCGCTGACCAATCTTGCGCAGGCGTTACATCGGGCACCCGATCTCGCGGTATTGGTAAAAGCGGTCGTTGCCATGGGCGGTGCATTTGGCACCGGAGGCGTGACGGGCAACATCACGCCAGCGGCAGAAGCGAACTTCTACCAGGACGCGATCGCTGCAGATCGGGTATGCGCGGCCCGATGGCCATTGACCGTCGTGGGGCTGGACGTTACCGCGAAGTCGGTGCTGTCGTCGCAAACCCTACAGGAGATGCGTGATCATGGAGGCCCGTATGGGGCCTTTATCTGGCGCGTATCCCGCGCCTATGAGCGCTTTTATCAAGGCAAGGGGATCCCCGGCATCTGCCTGCACGATCCAGCTGCCCTGGCCTATATCGTGCAGCCATCGCTTTTCACGGGCCGCATGGGGCCGGTGCGCGTCATCACCGATGGCGAGGCAATGGGCCACAGCATTCAGAAACCGGCCGGCCAGGGTTTCGGTCCAAGCGTCTGGGATGACCGTCCCGACCAGCAGGTTCTGATCGATGTCGATGTTGCGGCATTTGTCGCCTTGTTCCGGCGCCTGTGCGGTTGATGGCGATGGAACAAGTAGAGGACAATCTAGGCAACGTCGCGCAGGATCCTGGCGATGGTTGAAAACACCTGGTCGATCTGTGCTTCGCTGATGATCAGCGGAGGCGAGATTGCCAGGATGTCACCGGTACAGCGGATCAGCAGGCCGTGCTCCAAGCATTTGACAAATACCTCATAGCCGCGTGCACCCGGCGCGCCTTCACGAGGTGTGAGATCAATGCCGGCCACCAGACCGAGGTTGCGAATGTCGCGCACGTGCGGTGCATCGCGCAGTGCATGGGCGGCGGCTTCGAAAGGCGCTTCGAGTGTGGCGGCGCGTTGGAACAAGCCATCTCTCGCATACAGGTCGAGCGTGGCAACCGCGGCGGCGGCGGCCAGCGGGTGGCCGGAATACGTGTAGCCGTGGAAAAGTTCGATCGCGTTCTCTGCCGCGCCCTGGACGATGGCATCGTGTATAGAACGGCCAACGGCAACGGCGCCCATCGGCACGGCGGCATTGTTGATGGCCTTTGCCATTGTCAACAGGTCCGGCGTCACGCCAAAGCGATCGCTGGCGGTGGCGGCACCCAGGCGTCCGAACGCGGTGATGACTTCATCGAAGATCAGGAGGATGCCGTGCTTGGTGCATAGTGCGCGCAACCGCTCCAGATAGCCCCGCGGCGGAATCAGGACACCGGTTGACCCCGCCATTGGCTCGACGATCACCGCCGCGATCGTCGAGGCGTCATGCAACGCGACGAGTCGTTCGAGATCGTCGGCAAGGTGCATACCCTCCACCGGCTGGCCTTTTGTAAAGGCGGCAGCCGGATCGTACGTATGCGGTAGATGGTCGACATGTGGTAGCAGGCTGTTCGCGAACATCTTGCGGTTACCGGCAATGCCACCCACGGACAGGCCGCCGAAGTTGACGCCGTGATAGCCGCGCTCCCGCCCGATAAGGCGGGTACGTTGTGGCTCGCCGCGCGCACGATGATAGGCCAGCGCGATCTTCAACGCCGTATCCATGGATTCGGACCCGGAATTGGTGAAAAAAATCCGGTCCATCCCATCCGGCATGAACGCGGCCAGCTTCGTGGCGGCTTCGAAGGCAATCGGATGGCCCATCTGGAAGGGCGGTGCGTAATCCATTTCCGCCGCTTGGCGCGTGATCGCGTCGACGATCTCCTGGCGTCCGTGGCCGGCGTTGACGCACCACAAACCCGCCGTTGCATCTAATACCTGTCGATCATCGATTGTCGTGTAGTACATGCCTTTTGCCGCCTTGAACAGGCGCGGCGCTGCCTTGAACTGGCGGTTGGCGGTGAATGGCATCCACAAATGCGACATGTCGGGCGCGACGGACGACACGGAAGAGGATGGCAACGATGATTCAGCGGTGGTGCGCATGGTGTGTTCCTTTTTGCATATCGATCATCGTAATAAACCAATTTGCGTAAGGCCCGATACGGTGTGCTTTCTTTGGGCACGCCGTACTGTGTTAATTCTCAGGACTGTACTGCATATATTTCGTGTTAACCACCTAAAGATTTCTTTCATAGCTGACGATAACCTGTCATTGGCAAACCCGGAGCGATCCGGCGACGCAAAGCTATAGGGACTCCACGTGCTGGAGTTAGCCAGTTGCCTGCCGCCCTAACCGGCAGGCCAATCGATGTCGCGCAGCCCACTCCATGCGGAAGACCGCGAGGGCGCGTGCATCAGGAGGCAGAGAGGGACATCGTGCGTCATTCCGTTCGTATCACGGCCGGCACCGGCCGGTTTTTCAAGATGACCCGTGCTGCTTGGAGAGGCGTGCTGGCTGCCTTGACCATGATTGTCGTGGCGGGACAAAACCCGGTCCATGCGGCAAGCACGACGACGGCCACGTCGTCACAAACCATGTCACTGACGGTGCCTGCCTATTTCGATCCGGTGGGCAAGGGCCTCGGTCTTTGGAACGATCTGGCGACGACAGCGTCGAAGGTTTCCACCACCGTTATCTTGAATCCGAATAGCGGTCCGGGCAAAACGATCGACATCAGCTATACGGTCGCGATTGCCAAAGTGCATGCCGCGGGCGGCAAGGTAATCGGGTATGTCTCGACGCAATATGGCAAGCGATCGTTGTCGAATGTCGCTACCGACATCAACACATATCTATCGTTCTATAAGGTGGATGGCATCTTCGTGGATGAGATGACGTCGGATGGTACGACGGCCCACATCCAGTATTACCAATCGGTCTACAACTACATCAAGGGAATGTCGCCATCACTGTCGGTGATGGCTAATCCGGGTACCGATATGGCGGAACAATACGTCACGTTGCCGACGGCGGACCAGTTCGTCACGTTCGAGGACACCGCGAAGAAGTATGCGAAATATACGCAGCCAAAGTGGCAGGCCAACTATCCGGCCAGCCGCTTCGTACATATGGTGATCAGTGCCGCAGCGGCGGATATGCCTGCCATTGTCTCGTCTGCCGCGACGCATCACGCTGGCAGTGTATTTGTTACTTCCGCCGGCATGCCCAATCCGTACAAGAATCTAGGTACGTATTGGAGCGACCTGGTGGTAAAAGTGTCTGGAATGAAATAGCGCGGCGGCATGATCGAGTGCACGGGTGCCTCGATCAGATGGCGGTGGGTATGCTACGCCAGTTACTTTCGGAGCCTGCCACGCGTTTCAGGCGGCATCAGGAAGACGAGCAATGGGCACGTGTTCCCTTCCGCTAGCCGTGAACCGGAGCGCCTGATTGCGCCTGGCGGGTTCGCGCCGTTGCGGCCGGATGACGGCGGCAACGCACGCGCAGACCTTTTAAGCGAGCGTCAACGTAACGTCGATGTTGCCGCGCGTTGCGTTCGAGTACGGGCATACTTGGTGCGCCTTCTCGACGATGTCTTGCAGCGTTTCGCGTGCCAGGCCCGGTGCGCTGATCTTCAACTCGACCGTGATGCCGAATCCGCCTGGGATCTGGCCAATGCCCACGCTGCCGTCAATCGACGTGTCCGCTGGCAGGGCAACCTTATCCTGGCCGGCGACGAATTTCATAGCGCCAATGAAACATGCCGAATAGCCGGCAGCGAACAATTGTTCCGGGTTCGCGCCTTCGCCACCGGCACCGCCAAGCTCACGCGGTGTGGTGAGTTTGACGTCGACGAACTTGTCGGACGTTGTCGCGCGGCCGTCACGGCCACCGGTTGCTGTGGCGTGACCGGTATAAAGGACTTTTTCGGGAGAGGCCATGGTGTTGCTCCTTTGCTGTTGAAAACGACGATCGTGAACCACCATCTTATTTAGTGAGAGGCAGAATCACGTCCTGGAAGACGAGAGGATAGTTCAAGCGTATTGCACGCAAATTAAATCGATTACTATTAAAACGTACACTATATGAATCTAAGACAACACTGGCAAGCCGCTGCTTAGCAGCCTACTTCTCAGCTGTTGCGCGTCCCAATTCCGATCGGAGCGCTTCCAACTGTTGTTTCAACCCTGCGAGTTCGTCGATCGAGCAGGCCGTTGCACAGAGGACATGCTCAGGAACTTGCTCCGCCTGAACGCGCAATGCCGTGCCTTCAGACGTTAAACCAATCAACACCTGACGCTCGTCATGCAACGCTCGAGTACGGGTCAGCAGACCGGCGTTTTCAAGACGTTTCAACAATGGTGTCAAGGTTGCAGAATCCAGGGATAGCCGATCGCCGATAAACGATACGGTGACGCCGTCGCGTTCCCATAACACCAGCATGACCAAATACTGCAGATACGTCAGATTCAGACGCTTCAGCAATCCTCGATACAACTTGTTCATCGCCAAATTGGTTGAATAGAGCGAAAAGCACAGTTGGTTTTCCAGGGCGAGGACGTTCACCCGTTGCTTATCGGTGGAGGTCTTCACTCCGGCGGTGACGTGGTCTGCGTTCATGAAACCAATTATACATAGCGTGCGATCTAATCGCAAGCGATTTTTAGTGGCCGCTTTACGTGGCGTCTCGTCAAACAATTGGTTATTTGGATAAGCTTACCGGCAATGAAAGTAATCGCTGAAGTTCGCATGGTCTGTTCTTTTTTCATGTCGACCATCGTAATAAACCGATTTGCGTAAAACCCGATACAGCTCTGGCAGCAAGGTTATCAGGTATATCTCGACGCAATACGACAAGCGATCGTTGTCGAACGTCGTTACGCGGCCGTTGCGACCGCCGGTCGCTGTTGCGTAACCGGTATAAAGCACTTGTTCGGGAGGGGCCATTGGGTTTGCTCCTTGTTGGCACGCCGGTCTTTAACGCTAAACGACTTGCTATTAGGTAGCGAACGATTTAAGCCTCCAATTTACATCGAATGGTTGGCCAATTGGCTGACCTTACACAAGGTTTCGTGAGTTGCTACATTGCGTGTAGCGCTGCCGCGCTTTCAAAGCGTACGCTTGGCGATTTATAAAACGACGTAAAAGGGTATCAAAATGACTAGGATGTTGGACCAACAGTTGGACGCCGCCCGTGCAGCATTTCAGGCGGGAAATATTCCAACTGAGCAGGATTTCCACAAATTGATTGAGGCAATTGACGGGTTGAGCCGTCCCTTTGCCACTGGCATGATCGTTATGTTTTCCGGATCAAAATCCGATATTCCGATGGGGTGGCAGTTGTGCGATGGCAGTATCATAGGGACAACTAAAAAATGTACCCCTGACCTGACAAATCGGTTCGTTGTTGGTTGGAGCGGTGATGGCAGGCGGCCCAGTGGTGCTGCGCGCTTCGACACTACCGTAGGGGCATTGCGCCTTCCCCAACAAACCGTCAATGTAAAGGCAAAATTTCAGACAAGCGCCGTTGCGTTGACGAAGGAGCAAATGCCCGAGCACCAACACATCGATGGCATTCGTTGGGGTCAAACGCATTACAAATATACCAGACGGGGGGGCGAGAATATCGATTCAACAGATTCAATAGAATACTACACGATGTTTGGGTTTGAAAAGAGGACGGTAGGTAAGCCCGAGCCAAGAAGCATATGGACGCAGGGGTCGGATATCGTGGGCTCCTCATGGTGGCGTGATTACCGATACGGAGTGCTTGAGCCGCAATCACATCTGCCTGATGACTTCCAGGGTTTCGGATCCAAAAAGAACATTCTCGCTACGCAGGTGTGTCATGTTAAAACAGAGCCGGTCGGGAACGGGGCCGAACATCATCACGAATATAACGGTGCACTCGATCTAGAACTAGCGGAGCCATTGAATGTGCCAATGCCTTTTTACGCGCTTTGCTTCATTATGAAAATCGATGAATGAGAAACGGAGCAAGGGCAGTGACCAATCACCACTTCCTGTGACGTCCGGATTCGTCAAAGGATCTTGCTATGGTCCGGTTTTAAGCCAGCCTGTCGCGTCATCTGTTGCGGCAAGGGCTGCTCGCATCCGCACGATCAGTCATTTGTGTTGTGAAAACAGTTTTCGCAAAAACGATGCGCGCTCACTTGGTTCCTTTGCATTTACCACGGGCTCGGGCGTGCCGCGCGCTATCTTCCACCCGCGACCGGCCTCGGCATGCAGCATGCCGTTATCGATGATTACGTCGCCGCGGCTGATGACGGTCTCTGGCCAGCCTGTGATGTGATGCCCTTCGTAAGGTGTATAGCCGACGTTGTCATGCAGCATGTCCGCTGTCACAGTGACGTGTTTGTCCGCATCCCAAATTGCGATGTCGGCATCGGCACCCGGCGCGATGGTGCCTTTGCGCGGGTAGAGGCCATACATCTTTGCGTGGTTGGTCGAAGTCAACGCCACAAATTGGTTCAATGTGATGCGGCCCTTCTTCACGCCTTCGGAGAACAAAATGGGCATCCGTGTTTCAAGACCTGGCAGGCCATTCGAAATCTGCTTGAACGTGGTGTCGTCGCCATGCGGCAGCTTGCCTGTTACGTCATAGCGGTATGGCGCGTGATCGGACGAAAACAGTGCGATATTGCCCGATGCGAGACTTTCCCACATTGCCTGTTGAGAAGCCGGATCACGTGGCGGCGGGCTGCAGCAGAACTTCGCGCCTTCGGTGCCAGGTAAATCGATATCGTCCGCGGTCAGAACCAAATATTGCGGACAGGTCTCGCCATGCACGGAAGCGCCCATCGTTTTCGCACCATGAATGACTCGCGCGCCCCCCGCGCTGGACACGTGCACGATCAGCACCGGGACTTCCAGTACGCGTGACAATTGCGCCGCCCGATTCGTTGCTTCATCCTCGGCAAAGACATCATGGGCAACCGCATGATATTTCGGTGCGGTATATCCGGCATCGATCAGCTTTCGAGCAATCCAGGAGATCACATCGTCGTTCTCGGCATGCACCATGGGCAGCGCGCCTTCGCGTGCCGCCACCGCGAAAACATCGAGTAATTGCTTGTCGTTCAACTTCATCTTCTCATAAGTCATGAAGACCTTGAAAGACGTGATGCCTTCGCGGACCAAGACGGGAAAATGCTCGTTCAACGCTTCGGGCGTCGGGTCCGTCATGATCAGGTGATAGCTGTAGTCGATGACCGCTTGCGGCGCAGCCCGTTTTTCGTAGTCGCGCGCGATCTGCATCAGCGATTGCCCGCGATGCTGAGCGGCAAACGGGATGATTGTGGTGTTGCCGCCGTACGCTGCGGACACGGTCGCGGAATACCAAGTGTCGGCGCACATAATGCCCATGCTTGATAACTGTTCCACGTGGGCGTGGCTGTCGATTCCACCTGGCATCACCAGCTTGCCTGCCGCCTGAATGTCACGCGTTCCAGCGGGTAGCGCCGACGCGACAGCGACGATACGGCCGTCCTTGATACCGACGTCGCCCACAAAGTCTTCAGAGGCCGTGACAATGCGGCCACCGCGGATGGTCAAATCGAAATCGTTCATGCGTTTTCCCGTTCTCGTGCGATTCGCTGATACCCCGGCAGCCATGGCGCACGCTACCGAAGAAAAGCCCGCGATTTACGAAAAATAATGAATAGCTTATAAGCCATACCAGAGTCGGATGGCTTTCAAAAAATATCGACGGTGTGGCGTCGATACATGTTTGGCAAGCGCCGCAAACTTTTTACAGCGGCTGCTAATGCGTCAGGTAAGGTGCGGAGCGAAAGGCACTGTGCGTCATTCACCTCATATGCTTTTGCTCAAAGCGACGGAGCAGCCTGACCAGCGGCCAAAGCATCGCAAGGTAAACCAGGGCAGCCAACATGATCGGCGAGGGGTTATACAGCAGTGATTGCGCATCACGCGCCACGCGTAGCAATTCCGGCAGGGCAACAACACTGGCGATCGTGGTCAGCTTCACCACTTCGATCGTGTTGCTGATCAATTCGGGCATGACTGTTCGGACGGCTTGCGGTATCACAATTAGCACCGTCGTTTGCGCCGCAGTCATGCCAGTTGATCGCGCGGCCTCCAGTTGGCCTTTGGGAATACTTTCGAAACCGGCACGCAACACCTCGCCGTAATAACTGGAATTGTTCAGCATGAAGCCGATGGCGACGGCCAGCAATTTCGGCATATTCCATCCCAGGAACGGCGCGCCAAAATAGATGAAGATCAGTAATACCAGCGGAGGTACGGCACGGAACAAGTCAATATAGGCGGCCAATAACAAACGGGCAATTCGTGAGCGCAGATGATGGGACAGTATGGCAACAACCATTCCGGCGGCGAAACCGCAGGGAATGACCAGCAGTGAAAGGCCAATGGTCATTGTCAATCCACGCAGCAGAAAAGGCGCTACCTGAACGTAAATGTCCCAGTTGAAGAAGTTGTCGAGTATGGCTTGCATGATGTCAAACCTGCCAGGTAAAGCGTTTTTCCAACCATCGTCCAAACAGCACGAGCGGAATGAAGATGATGAGGTAACCAAGCGCACCCATTGTCAAAGGCGTGGCGCTGCCCAGGTTACTACTGGCGGATTGCGCGTTATTCAAGATTTCATTCAGCGCGACGACGGACCCAAGGGCCGTGTTTTTCGTGGTCGAGATCGCGCGGTTCGTCAACGGAGCCATCACTAGCCGGATGGCCTGTGGCAGGATCACCAACTGCATCGTCTTGATCCAACTCATGCCGGTCGATCGTGCTGCTTCGGCTTGCCCTTTTGGCACCGAGATAATACCGGCCCAAAATAACTCCTCGGCAAAGGCCGCAAGTACCAAGGCGAGTGCGAACCACGTGGACTGAAAGGCGGAGAAGGACAGCCCGATCGACGGAAATGCATAGAACAGCATCATGATCACGATCAGCGGTGGAAGTGCGCGCAGAATATCGGCATAACCGATGATCAGAACATCAAGCCAACGCAACCGTAGCGAACGGATCAATGCCAGCACGAGGCCGCCCGACAAGCCGGTCACGATGACCGCGATACCCAATTCCAATGTCACGATCATGCCCTTGAAAATATCGGGCAAGACCGTCTTCGCGATGGCGCCATTGAAAAACGCATGCTGCATAGCGGCGAGATCCATAGCCATCAGTTCGCCATGGATGTAGTGGGTAACATCGTGGTTGTCGACGGCGCGGCGACGTGTGTCAATAACGAGTCAGGTGGCGCATGGGCGGGATGGACATCATGCGATTGATTCAGAAAAGAAGACAGGAAGGCGCGGGTACGGTCGTGCTGGGGCCGTGTAAAAATGTGTTCTGGTGTCCCTTCCTCGACGATCACGCCGCCATCCATGAAGATAACCCGGTCGGCTGCTTCACGGGCAAATGCCATTTCGTGGGTGACTACGACCATTGTCATGCCGCTCTTGCTCAACTCGCGCATGACGTTCAGCACGCTACCGACGAGCTCCGGATCGAGTGCGCTGGTGGGTTCATCAAACAATACCAACGCCGGCTCAAGCGCAATTGCACGGGCAATGCCCACGCGCTGTTGCTGACCGCCCGACAACTCGCCCGGCTTCGCAGTCGCCTTGTGCGCCATTCCCACACGTTCGAGTGCGGCCATGCCACGCTTTTGGGCGTCTGTTCTCGACAATTTCTGAACGTGACGCAACGCCAGCGTCACGTTATGCAAAACGTTCAGATGCGGATACAGATTGAAGTGCTGGAACACCATGCACACCTTCTGTCGCATCTTGTTCAAGTCGACGCCGGGGCGGTTGATATCGGTGCCGTCAACGACTATCTGGCCGTCTGTAGCGGCTTCAAGCCGGTTGCAGCATCGCAGCATGCTGCTCTTGCCGGAACCGGATGGGCCGATCACGGCAACCACTTCACCTGGTCGTACTCGAAGGTTGACCCCCTTGAGCACCGCGTGATCGCCGTACGACTTATGCAGGTTGACGAGTTCGAGGATAGGGGTGTTCTTCATGACGCGTATCTCTATTAGACCGATCAGTTGCAGACGACCTTGACCGGCGTGGCATCGTAGCCCGGCATGTCGGGTACACCTTGACCCGGCACGACCTTCACGGCAGCTGAATCGGGCCCTGGCGTCTCGCCAAACCACTTTTGCGCCAGCTTGGCGACCGTGCCGTTCTGCTTCAAGCATTTCAACGCCATTGAAATGCGATCCCGACCGGCTTTGTCGTCTGGGCGGAAAGCGAGCGACCAGACCAGGCCCGTGCCGACGGTGAAGGTCGTCTTGAGTAGCGAGTTTTGCTTTGCCGCCCAGGCCGATACGGTATTGCCCGACATGTTGGCGTCCGCGCGACCCGCTAACAGCGCCTGGATGGCGTCGGCGTTGCTGCCGTACACGTCGTATTTGAAGCCATATTTCCCTGCGTTTTGACTTGCCCATACGTCATAAGCCGATCCCTTGTTCACGGCGATCGTCATGCCCTTCAGGTCTTCGAGCTTCGTAATCGGCTTAGCGGCTTTCTTTTGTACAAACGTGTAGTCCGTATTCAAGTAGCCTTCGCTGAACAACAACGATTTGGCCTTTTCCGGGGTGACGGTCACGGGCGCAAGGATGAAATCGTACTTTTTCGACAACAGGCCCGGAATCAATGCGGAGAACTCCGTTCCGTCGATGTCGATCTTCTCGTGCAATTGGGCCGCAAGCGCATTGCCCAAATCGATATTGAAGCCTTGCAGACCGCCGCTCAACGTCCGCATCGCGTGTGGTGCATAGTTCGCATCCACACCCGTCTTCAATGTGCCTGCCGCGTTGGCACCTAGCGCCGACAGCGACAATAGGACAGCCATGCCCGTGGTTACGAGATTCTTACGGAAAAACGTCATTGAACTACACCCCGTCGTTATAGGAGAACAAGCAGTTTCGAGCCGGCTTTATGTATGAAGCAGGAGGCTGCGCACGCTTCCCCGGCACTACCGGGTCGACGTCGAATCGAGGGGTGACGCTCATGTAACCCGGCATGCCCAGAGGATGGTGTCATCATATCCGCACCAAATTAATGCACTGTTATGCTTTTTTATGCCCCAGGTATAACGTCGGCGTTATAGTTTGGGAGGCAACGTAACGCCTGTTTGATCGACGATGCGACGGTAGTGATGTGGCTGGCGGTGCATCTCGAAATTAAACATCTTGGTCTTGCCCTGAAGACAGGCGTTTAGATCGATATCGGCGATCAACACTTCGTCGTCGTGGCTTTCGGCCTGGGCCACCACCACACCGTTCGGGTCGACGATACAAGACCCGCCGATCAGGCCGAATCCGTCTTCCACGCCCGCCTTGGCAACGCTAATGGCCCACGTGGCGTTCATATAGGCGTTTGCTTGCGTCGCTATTGTTGAATGGAACGTCCGCAGCGGTTCATCCTCGGCGGTCCCGCCGTTCGGATCATATGCCGCCGAGTTATAGCCCATGACCATCAGCTCAACGCCCTGAAGTCCATATTCCCGCCAGGCTTCCGGCCAGCGACGATCATTACAGATGAGCATCCCCATGACCGGCGCGTGCCAGTCCTCCGCACCGTAAAAAGCCTGAAAGCCCAGGTCGCCATATTTGAAATAGCGCTTTTCCAATTGTTGTACCGGTTCGTCGATGCGGGGCTCGACGGTTCCGGGTAGGTGGACCTTGCGATAATGTCCGAGTATGGTGCCGTCCGGCCCAACGGTGATCGCGCTGTTATAGTGATGACCCTCCGCGGTCAGTTCCGCGTATCCAACATAAAAGCCTACCTTTAGTGCTTTCGCGCGCTCGAAAAGGCCGGCAACCTGCGAGTTGGGCATGGCATTTTCAAAATAGCGGTCTACTTCGTCCGGGTCCAGCAGCCACCGCGGGAAAAAGGTCGTGAAGGCCAGTTCAGGGAATACGACCAGCTTTGCGCCTTGCGCGGCGGCCCGTTCAAGCAGGGTGACCATTCGGTCGAGCGTGTGTTGCCGGCTGTCCTGTAATTGGGTCGCGCCCATCTGGGCAGCGGCAACGCGTAAGAGTCTGGGCATCGTTTATCGTCCATCATGTCGCGATAGAATCGTGACGGCTAAATTGTTCGCTTGGTGCCTGCCAATCATCCGCTGGCACTGTGGCGTTCGCGGCGATCTTGCCGCGCGATTCGCTTGAAGTCTTTTGCGCGGCACCATGCTTGCTCTGATGGGTGTGCGTCGGCGAACGCGCTACGTGCATCCTAGGCGAAAAAAAAGACCTCGGGGTATGCGACTTTACAAACAGGGTATACGGTTACGCTATACCCACCCCACGCAATTCAGCGAAAGCGGTGACCTATGCAGTGTCGTCGGGCAAACACGCCGGGATGCGCTTGCGCTGACATCCTGTTGGCCGGATGGTCGATCTATTCGACATGCTGCGCTTCTTGCTACATTTGCAGGAAAGGTAGCACGCTAAACGACGTTTGATCTGGCGCCGCTTTTTTCGGGCCGGTGGCGTGACGAACACACGCTATCGCCGGACTTTACCTGGCCGTTCCGCAATATTGACCTGGTAAATGGCTACGAAAAGGAACATATATAAGTAGTACTACAGAGTAAAAATGGCAAATGACGAAATCAATCGTAGAAATCGACACGGACATCCTATCGTCGATCGACGAGCAAGAACGTACGGCCATGCCCGTATTTGTGGGAAGCCGTCTTGGAGGCGTAGATGACATCGTCGTCAAAGGAAAATCGTTCGCGGAAATAGCTAAGAACGTACTTGATCAGCGAGGCGATTGGGAAGAGATTCTAAAGGATACAGTCAGATCGTTCTTTGCCAATGGCGGCGAACTTTGTTATGTACTTTTACATGCCGATCTAAAATTTACCCGCGAGATTAGCCATGTTGTTGCCTTAGTCGAACGCTGTGTACCAGATGGCACGCTGCTTTCCATGCCTGAAGTACCAGGATACGAACAACGGTGGGAAGAAATTCTAAAAGCGGCCGCAAATACAAATCGGCTATTTTGTCTTATCGACATGCCCAACCATCCGGGGGACGAATATCAGGCTGCATCCGCATTCCACCGTGCATTACCTGACGAAGTGAAGTCAGTGGGAGCGGCATATTGGCCCCGTTTGCAGGAACAGGTGATCGAGCGAAATACCATCAGAAAGGTGGAAGTTGCGCCATCCGGCGCCGTTGCCGCCGCTATACAACGCACCGATGCCACAGCGGGGGTCTGGGGAGTGCCGGCCGGCGTAAAGCTGCCGTCTGTCCTTGGCCTAGCCATTACACCGGAAAAGAAAAAGAGCCCGACTTCGAAGTCAATACCATACGCATTTTTCCTGGTCGTGGTGCGCTCCTCTGGGGTGCACGAACTCTTGCAACGGATCCGAAAAATCCTGGAGCGTATGTGCAAACCAAGCGGACGATGCAATTTATCCAGCATGGATTGCAGGCGCAACTGCGAGAGATGGTTTTCGAGGTAAATGACGCGTTGTTGTGGCGTACCTGTGAGGCGCGCGTGACAGTGTGGCTGACGGAGCTATGGCGAACGGGCGGCTTGGCCGGTGCGACGGCCAAGGACGCATTCCAAGTGCACGTGGGAGAGGGCGTAACGATGACACTTGAGGATATTGCGCAAGGGAAGCTGATCATCCACGTAACGTACTCGCTACATCCGGTTCTCAGTGACGTGCAATTAACGTTGACCATGCTGCAAGGTGAATCGCGGGTTAGTGTCAGCCAAATAGGCAGTGCGCAGCAAGGAGGCAAGGCATGAGGTCGGAGACGCTATTTGAGCCGGCGGTTGGATATCGCTTTGTTGTGGGATGTTTTTTTCGACCCGAAGGAACGGGGGTCTCCGGCGCATTAGGTACCGCAATGCGGCTGGTGCCCAGTCCACTGGACTTCCGATTTCAGCGCATCTCCGGTTTGCAGCGGCAGGTAGAGACAAGCAGCTTTCGGCAGGGTGGCGACAATGTGGCCACGATTTCCCTGCCCGAGCGGGTTACCCATGGCAACTTGGTATTGGAGCGGGGCGTGATGACGCTCTCCCCACTGACGCTTGCGTTCGCCGATGCGATGAGTCGCTTTAAGACCCATCCATGCGATGTGACCGTGTCGCTGTTAAATCATTTGTCGCTACCTATCAGTACTTGGACGTTCGTCAATGCCATTCCCGTTGCCTGGCGCACTGGCGACTTGGATGCGACGAACTCATCGGTCTTGGTGAACTCGCTTGAACTTGCCTATCGGGAAATGCACTTCCTTGGGGTAAAAGCATGAATGAAATTCACGAACTGATCATCGAGGCTCGCATAGACGGTGGTGTATCCAGGGATCATGAGGCCCGGAGCCGCCGCGCCAACGAAAGAGCCAGGCAGGTTGAGAGAGCGCATTTGGTCGACGAGATCGTGCGTCAAGTGATGCAACAGCTACGCGCCGATCTGGCGATTGAAAATGGGAGGTCGTGGTGAATGTGATCGATAAGATTCGCGGAGGCTTGAGTAAGCTAACAATCATTGCCTATAAAGACGTCGCACTTACGACGGAAGTTGGGCGCATGGAAGCAATGTACAACCCGGAAGCGCTCTCGCTCGACTACGCGGCGCGATATGAGGAGGAACCGGCGTTAAACGATCCGATTCAGACAACCGCCTTCGTTGATGCAAATGCCGGGCGGCTCGATATCCAGTTGATATTCGACGGCTCGCTGCCTACCCATCGGGAGCCAGTGGAGGCACAACTGAGTCGCTTACGGTCCTTATGTTGCGTCGTAGATGCGACAAGCGGACAGACCCGATTTCTGAAAATTCAGTGGGGTAGTTTCAACTGGCACGGACATGGCTATTTTGCATGCCGGATGGAACGGCTGTCCGTGCGGTATACGCTTTTTGATCGGGATGGTTCGCCTTTACGCGCGACGGCGAGCCTCAATGTCATCGAGGACGTGGAGCCGGGAATTCAGCGAGCCAAGCTGGGCGTGCGCAATCCGCAGCCGTCAGTGGTTCAAGTTATCGCGGGAACGGGGTTATCGCTAATGGCCGCGGCGCAGTCGGCAACGGTAGGGGCCGTAATGGTGGACAAGCCGCCGGTGGATTATCTGGAACTGGCCAAGGCCAACGACCTCGACCATCTAGATGCCATTCGGCCTGGTCAGGCGCTTGCCTGGCCTGCTGGGAAAGGAGCTTGATCATGACGGCATCGCCATTCTGGGAACAACCGTTAGTCATTGAAGTAGATGGTAAAACGCTGCAGTACATGAAGGTCTCACAGGTCGATATTACGCAGCGTGTCAATAACATTCCGAACCTCGAGTTGCGTCTGGTGAGGCAATCCTCGTTGCAAATCGGCCGTTGGGACGAAGTAAATCGCGACGCGGACAAATGTGTGCCTGGCAGAAAGGTAACGCTGCGTATAGCGCTGCCTGGCTCACTTAAAAACGTCGTGCTTTTTGATGGAATCGTGGTCAGCCAACGGATCACCTGGGCTGGACCTAATCCGGAACTTACACTACGTGCGGTACATCCCTTGCACAAGCTGATGGGCCAGCCGCGTAGTCGCGCGTATCAGAAAACGACCGACCAAACGGTCATTCAGACCTTGATAGGCGAACATGCAACGGCGGGCCGTATTGACGTCAAGGGAGGCGAACACGAGCAGTTACTGCAATGGCAGTCGAGTGATTGGCATTGGTTGCGCCGCCGTATGCGAGCGTGCGGGGTATGGCTTTTGCCTCACATGGACCGGGTTGATTGTGTGACACCCAGTCTGTCGAACGGCGACATATTCAAGATTAGCGGCGAGGCCTCCGAGAACGGGCACCCGACCAGGATTGTTGAAGCAGAATGGTATGTTGATAACAGCGGCCTTGCGGCGACAATCGAGGCCAGTTGTTGGAACGTGGCGGAACAAAGAATTTCGGAGCCGAGACGTGCCAAGCCGACAAAATTGGCCACGGGTGGTCTCGATCCTGGGCGTGTGAAAGCTTCGATTGAGGAGACATGGCGGTCCTTCTATCCGTTGCCACTGATGTCGGACGATATGCAGCACCTTGCGGACGGGCGTCTTTTGGCGCAAGAGGCTGCTGCGGCACAAGTGCGATTCGTGCTATACGCGAACCAGGATACAGTGCGCTACCGTCTAGGCGATACCTTGGAAATTAGCAGCCTGGGAGAACGGCAGAATGGCCAAGGCATCATCACTGGCATACGCCACCAGTGGTCACGCGGTAGCTTTCTGACAACCGTGTTCATTGGTCTGGATGATATTGCGCAAAGTGATGCCGCCGCATTACCGCGTGCCGACGCGTTGACGGTCGGAATAGTTGCAGAGTACGAATCGGATGCAACGCATTGTGATCGAATACGTGTCGTATTGCCGGAACTCGGAGAAACGCCCATTTGGGCACGTTTCGCCAAACCTTATGCAAGCGCCGGGCGGGGCTTTCATTTGTATCCGGAGTCGAAAGACGAAGTGCTCGTTTCTTTTATCGACGACGATCCACGCTTTCCTGTCATTTTAGGCGCAACCCATAATCCGGTGAATGCTGCGCCAACGTCGAGCGATCAGGGTGATCATCCTCGCTTCTGGAAAGGCTGGATTTCCGAAAGTGCGGAGGCTGAAAAACCGAACGGCATTAATTTTTCGAATAACTGCGTTCGCATTGAGACTCAAAAAGGTGCACTATTTGTGGGCTTTGATGAAATGGACAAGAAAGATAATCATCGCGCAATAGTTCAAATAGGAAAATCAGGTATCGAGGGAAAATCTAAAAATATTACATTACGTTCTACAAATAATATGACCATTGCAGCAGAAAAAGAAATGGAAATTCTCGGGACTATGATTAATCTTAAGAAATCTTGAGATCGACATTGCCGATGCTCGACATGAGCAATCGATATCGCATAGCGCCCTCATCAGGGGAGAGAGTATGAGTGAAATAAGAGACGTAAGGTTTGTTGGAAAGCGTGGATGGGTCTTTCCTGTAAGTTTTGACAGTGATGGGCCCAAGATGGCGGATACGGATCTCACGGACATCGAGCAGAACCTGCGTCATCTGATGGAGACGTTGCCCGGTGAACGTATCATGAGGCCACAATTTGGTTGTGATTGGCTATCTGTCTTGTTTAAGAATCTGAACGATGATCTTCGCGCTGAAATCAAGACAATCGTCACGGACGCAATATTACGCAACGAACCGCGTGTAATCGTTCAGGATGTGATCGTTACCCAGCATGCGGACAGGATTGATGCGCTGCGCGTTGGTATCAGTTATCGGGTGGCCGGTCGGGATGTCGTTAAACAAATATCGTTCACCGCGCAAGCTTAACGGCAAGCCTGCATCATCCACGCGCTTTCGATAGCGGTGATGTGATGGAGCAAAATGAATGAGGAAAAGGGGGAATCGTGACAGATATCGAGGCTGGTAATGATATGGACAAAGATGAGAACGTAGCAGGGTTAATACGCTTCCTGCTTAAGTGGAGTTGTCGACTGGCACGGATTCCATTTGGCAACAATACGCCGGCACAGCTGAACTGGAACAGCGTGGCTTTTAACAATAATGATCGACTGACGCTGGACGCAGCTGAGACGCTGGCTTTACGAATGTTAAATCCATCTGAGAAGCTACGTCCCTATGAGGTGTTTTTGCTTGCGTTCTGGAAAGTTATGCAAACGCCCGAACGCCTGTATCTGAAATTGCTAGACGAGCATCGTAACCGATTCTTTTATGACATCTTTGGGATTCGTGCGAATCATTCGATCCGTAACGAGGTCATTGAAGATGTTTCGAGAGAAAATGCATTTAATAAAAATGGTGAGGATGACAAAGTATTTATATTGAGAACTCGTCATCGTTTTCTGAATGTGGACGATTTAGGTAAGGGAATCGCGCGGCGATTTCCTCAGTTTAGAGTGCGTATAGAAGCGCGTGTCGACGATCCAAAGATGAATTCCGCTGCTATGAAGCTCGCGATTCTCCGAAAAGAGCCTGACGGTGAAAATCGATATACATTGTCAGAATTGGAGCAGGAGCATGTGCGACGTTTTTTAAATGAAACTACATCGGTCTACGCCAAGATCCGACCGGAATTTAACCATGCGCATGCTCCGGTTGAGGTGACCTTGGAGTGGCGCGAAGGTATTGATCCGGTAAAGGCCGCCTCGACGGTCGATAGCGCATTTCGCGAATGGACATGGACGCTATGGCGATTTGAGGAATGGAACGAGGGTGTACTGAGAAACGAAGTGATTGCTTTCATATCTTCGCAAAATATCGCGAAAAGTTTCAAAATCAATTTTACCGACGGGCAGGCACACTTCGGATTATTGACGCTTAACTTACTACCAACGATAAAATAGGGAGGCGTCATGTTGAAGAAAAACGAAAATCTGTCATTGATTCATTTTGATACTTTGTGGGAAACGATGTCGACCGTTCTGGCGGAACGTGCGGATGCTGAGTGGCAGCACCATGGCGATAGCGACCCGGGGGTCGCGATGCTTCAGGCATTGGCTTTTGGTGGCTCGGATGTTGCCTATCGCCACCTTCACACGCTTGAAGATCTTTTCACCTCAGAGGCCGCGCCGCCAGGCGACGAAACTGCGAAAGACATTACGCGCGAAGAGGCGCTAACGACCACGCCAGTCAGTGCAGATGACTATCGACGTTTGATACTCGACATGGTTGAGGAATACGATGGTGATGATAATTCTTTATATCATCCGTGCAAAAACGTCGTCGTCGCGCCCGACGCCGATGGCGATAGACTGTGTGTCTGGCTGCTGCCGGAAATGATTATTAGTGAGAGGCTGACAAGCCGATACGAAAATCAGCAAAAAAAACGCCTAATCTACAAGGTTGAGACGTTACTGAGTGCTAACCGAAGCCACGGTGAGCGCCTGCCACGGGTCAACCTCATTGAACCGAGAAATGTCACGGTGAAGCTTGAAGTCGATTTAATTGATTGCAATGTCAATATCGCAAAGGTTTTCGCGCGGCTATATGATCTCCTAGATGATTGGATCTCACCACGGGCGAAACGGTGTTTCGATACAAATAAAAGAGATGCATGGCTGGCATGTCACGGCGGGCCTAAGACAGAGTATGGCTTTATTGAAATTCTGCCGCAGATCGACCTTATCCAGGACGGACAGGATTTCAATCAGAATCTTGAGATTTTGATAGAAAAGATTAAGTCCATTGAAGGGGTAAGAGGAATTTACGACATAGCTTTACAGTCGGATCGATCAAATAAAAATTTAGTAGACAAAAACACAAGCTTTGTTTTATGTAAAGATAATTTCGGTGGCACTATTCGTGCCAATCCCGTGAACAGTGAAAATTATGTTGAATGGTGTGGCATCAAGATTCGTTTGCAAAGCGATGCGCCGAAGATACAGGCTGTCGACATTCACAAAGAGATTCTGTTGCTAAGAGCACCGCAACGTTTTACCAATTCAGTAAAAGATACACGAAGCAAGGCGATCACAAAATACCGAAATGTCAAGGAATGGGCTGATGAGACTTGGAAACGCTTACCGCCTTCGCTTGCCTTAAATGGAAGACCCGTTGCAGCGCAGGATACGGATTTACTACGACAGTTTCTGTCCGCTTTCGACGGGCACCTTAAGCATCTTTGCGATCGGCTCGACAAATTGAAGCTTCGATTGCGCTTTGTAAGCGATAACGGCCTGGGGGTGTCTGGAAACAGCCAGCTTGGAACCGTATCAATACGTTCAGGGGAAAGCGCTGTGCTGAAGGACGAGGAACTTCGCGATGACGTTTTCGATGTGGGCTATATCCAGGCGCATCTGTTGCAGTACTTCGGTTTTGGTCCAACCGAGTTGTCCAAAACACGCTATGGGTTTTATCGATCCGGAGCTGTTACGCAAACAAATCGTTTTATTGATAGCATCGCGGATATTGCTCGAAAACGGCTGGCCGCAGAAGGTCCGATCACGGCGCTCCAAAAAGAAATTGCCTATTCGTTAGGTCTTTACTCTTCAGCGTTCTTTGCAGATGATCACAGTCATTGGCCTTTTTATATGCTCGACATTTCGCATTTGATACCGAAGGCCATAAGTCTGCAAGATGGAGTCCGAATTATCGAGAATGGCAAACAAATATTCGGCAAAATAAGCGGTAAGGTTTTGGAAGAGAACATTCACGAAATGGCCATCGGAGCTATTGTCGACGTTCATAAGGGCACGTTCTCTTCGACACTGTCCGCATACCCGGGCATCATTACCGGTGTGGACCACGGTCAATCGATGGTCACCGTAAAGCTATTTGGAGAACCCACTACGTGGGATGATGTTTCCACACAAAGGACTGTCCCGCAAAATCAGTTCATACTGAGACCACATCATGGTGATTCAGCCTATTTTCCACTTCGAGATTTAGCTAAACCAGAAGGTGGAGAAAAAATGCACTGGAAAGCGCACGTGGCATTCGGAGGTGTTTATCCATGGTTACACGAAAATTTGAAGGTCAAGGTTCATGTCTTGGATTCAGACTGCACCGAGTCGCAAGGTGGCTCTGCTACAGGAGCAGTGACGCTGCTCAATGCGAATGCTGACTCCGTAGTTGATTTCACGCTTCCGGAAAGTTTTAAGGAAACGTCAAAGCATCGCTTATTCGTAAGTGTGCCTGGTCTCTATGATCAGAGAGCTGCCGCAGGGCAGAGATTAGCTTTTGTTTTTCCACTGTATCGAGACGTCGAGAATGCCAACTTCAAGGCTTGGCAAGCGAAAGTCAATTTTCAATTAAAACGGCTTGTACCTTCACATCTGGAGTTCGAGGTGTATTGGTTAAAAGAGGAGACTTACTCTGCATTCGCTAGAAAATTTCACGACTGGCAGAATCGGTTCGACGAGCAAAGAGGCATGCCTGGGCCAGGCGCTATTCCCATTCTCGAAAGCTTAGGTCTTGCAAGAGTCGCGTTGCCATTGAAGGGCATCGGGACACTGCATATCAAGAAAGAAGGCGAGAGGGCAGATAACGCGCGGGAGGCACTTGAAAAGTGGATATTTCATGTAAATGATTAGGAATCC
The DNA here is from genome assembly GCF_000970345.1 of Robbsia andropogonis. GTDB lineage: Bacteria > Pseudomonadota > Gammaproteobacteria > Burkholderiales > Burkholderiaceae > Robbsia > Robbsia andropogonis. The sequence goes on from NZ_LAQU01000016.1 coordinate 21,066, forward strand.
GTTTGATATGTCGGATGACGTTGACAATAGAGGGGCCGGAACGCAGCGATGATAAGGCTGAAAATTATTTTGCGGATGAGTTCGGGCGCGGAGCATGAGGTCTTGGCGGAATGTGGTGCGATCGTAAAAGCACGTCTGAAGCGTCCAGTGGAGAAGCTGTTTCAAACACTTGTTCAGACACACGAAGCAGGTTCCTCTATAAATGTCACCATGAATCTTGGTGCGATGGAACGTTCAGGTTGGCAGACTGAATTGCCTTCGCGGGCACTTTCTGCGCTGCAACAGCGGACATTTATCGTTCGCGTAGCACTAAACAGGGAGGACCGTCAAAGTAAACTTAACGGGGGCGCCGATGACGGGCAAGGCGCGTTGGTTAAGAGCGATCCTGATGTGGTCGCCTCGTTGAATTGGCGCAAGGAAAACATCGATCGCACGGAGTACGAAGCTGGCGCGCCTGTTGAGGATGAACTTGGCGCGTTTGCCACTTTCCTGCGATGCGGATATTTTCGAGGAGCCATCTCATGGGGCACCAGTTCTCCGATAGATTGGTTGTCTAACCAGATCGAGAAACGCAGAAATAATTTCGTGCCAGCATTGACTCACGTGCTGGAAGAAAAAGTGGCGTTTTCTCGGCTATCTCGTATCGTTGGTCAAGACATGGCGTCGAGCGTGACGCGCATATGTCAAGCCACGTCTGATGCTGATTGGGTTTTAGCGTATCTGGCAGGGAGATCTCTCGACGGGATACCACCGTGGGGTTCGAATACGCCGCATGCGTGGTTTGAAACGGCATTGCGAAATGTCACGAAGCACGCGCTCGATATTGCGCGGGTTGTCCAGGTTGATCCAACTAAGCAAGCACGGTTAGCCAATCTAATCGGCCAACCCCTGGTCGAGCAGTTGCTGCATATGAGCATTGACGTGCGAGATGGTCTTCCTCCAAGAATAGGTGACATGCATTCGATGCCGCAGGGTGCGTCCAGCATGGTGCAAGAGAAAGCCGTTGGCAAAGACGATATCAAAAGGCCACCTAGTCGTTTTCCCGCGGACGAGGTTCTCCCGCACATTCGCGCCACAACCGCCTTACCTGTTGCTAGGCCAAGGCGCGGCTTGATAGGACGCAGTGCCCACCGGCAACGGCTCCCCGATCTGGAGGCGATCGTGGTAACTAACGCTGGTCTGATTTGTCTCTGGCCGTTGATCCCGACCTTGCTTGCTCTGGTTGAATTCGTTCCCAGTCGTCGCGACGAGGGGGCAGCGCTATCGGACAATCAAGTGAACACGGCTGTACGTGCCGTGATGGTATTGGACTATCTTGTCTGGGGCGATCCGGCGTGGCAGGAGTGGCGCATGCCGATGAACAAAGTACTATGCGGCTTGCCGCAAGATATCTTAATCGACGGCGATATGTTGGAGCCTTGGCGCCTGGAAAAAATCGACACTTGGTTTTCCACCCTCCCGAGACGTCTTCCTGGCTTGGGTGGATGCGGCGTAAGTGATTTACGGCAGCTCTTCTTACAGCGCTCTGGCCGTTTGGTTCCGGAGGGTGAACACTGGCGGATCGAGGTTGAAACCGATGCGAGCGATGTGTTGCTCGATAACCTGCCATGGCCAATGCAGCCGGTCGTTCTTCCCTGGCTCGATGAGCCGATTCATGTTACCTGGCGTTAGTCGCTGCTTTTGCAGCAGATCCTGCCACATATGGAAATGATTGTGATTGGATTGAACATGATCGTCGCCGCCGTGACCGCGAAGCATTGGCGTCACTCGATGCTTCGCGCCGGGTAACCGGTCAGCCTTGCGCCCCGTCGGGTCGGGACGGAATCAGCTTAAGCACCGCGTCGTAGCGTTCTCGTGAGATCTGAACGACACCCTCCGCCATCGCGCGTTCCCGCGCGGCAAAGCGGCGCTGCGAAGGCAGTCGGGCGCCTTGACCGGTAATACGATCGAACATCGCTTCCGCATAGGCGTTTCCGACCTCTCCTGACCCGCCACTGAACATGAGTGGATCGAACGCCACGATTAGTTCGCCATGGCACGGCACCGCGCCCACGCCACCGTCACGCTTCGCCGATTCAATCGACGTCAATTCACCCATCAACGGTCCCGCCAGTAATTCGATCATCGTCGCCAATGCCGACCCTTTGTGACCACCAAAGGTCCGCATCGCGCCTTCCAGTGCCGCAGCCGGATCGTCAGTGGCCTGGCCTTGGGCGTCGATCGCCCAATCCAGCGGAATCTTGGTGCCGGCCTGGCGGTGCAGCTCGATCTCTCCCCGTGCGATAGCCGATGTCGCGAAGTCGAACACGTAAGGAAGGGGGCCGGGTCGGGGCCAGGCAAAGGCAATCGGATTCGTGCCGAAGACCGGTCGATTTCCGCCCGCCGGGGCTACCCAATCATGCGCGGGCGTCATTGCCAAGCCGGCAAGCCCCGCCACTGCCAGTGCTTCCACCTCGGGCCATAATGCAGAAACGTGGTAGCAATCGTGAATTGCCATTGCGGCAATGCCGGTCCGACGCGCCTTTTCGATCAACAATGGCAAGCCGCGCTCGAAAGCCAGCGTCGAGAAGCCAAAATCGGCGTCCACGCGAACCAGCGCCGGGGTCGCGTCCTCGACTACTGGCATTGCATGACCCCGCACGGCACCGTGGCGCAGCGTGTGGACGCAGGCAAACAAGCGGTATAAGCCATGAGACTGGCAGTCGTCGCGTTGCCCCGCGGTCAAAGTGCGCGCCATTGCCGCGGCTTGATCCTCACTCATGCCATTTAGCGTCAATACCTTCTCTGCCAGCGCCAACACGGCTTCCAACGTGAGAGCGATCGTGTCAGGATGCGGTTGTCCGCCTCCACTGGCGTCGGTGTCGGCGTTCGCAGCATGGGGAAAACGGGGGTTGCGCTTTAGGATATTCAACGACGTCGGCTCGATGATGGAGAAACAGAAATACGTGGCAATCCTCCTATCGCGATCGGGCGATGAGGTCTGGGAGGAATGGCTGATTCTAATGCACGCTGCTTGCCTTGCTTCAAAACCCGGTATGTGCTGCAAAACAGTGCATACTGCTTCGGCATTCGTGGACCTGAACGCGATGGCATGGGTCGCGCCCGCGCGCGAGGCAGTCGCATGATAACGTTCGTGTGGTGGCGGGTCGGGCGCGTTTCCTGATCGTCCGTGTACGGTGGTCTGTATTATTTGGAAAGAAAACGCCGGAATCCGGTTCGTCGATCGGCAGGCTCTAGTGGAGAAGTATCACGCCATGTCTGCCGCCTCGGCGATGCGTGACCATTGCCGTGCGCAGCATGGGGTTGCCGCGGTGTATCGCCAGTGGCGGGAGTAAAATAAAGTTGACTGAGTTCGTGGCGCGTCTGCGCCAACCTTGGATCGCACGAACACTGTATTTGGTTGCGTGTCACGTTGGCTGGTTCGTGAGCGTATTGAGCGCAGCACGCCACCTCGCTTGGATCGGCGCCGTTTTTTCATTGTGCATGTTCGTCTACCACCTGATAGTGGCGGAACGTCCTCGGGACGAGGCGATCCTCGCCTGTATTGTCCTGTTGGGGGCCGCATGCTGGGAGTCAGCGATTGTGCGCACGCACGTGATCGTGTATGCCACCGGCACGCTCTGGCCCGGCACCGCCCCGTACTGGATTCTGGCTTTGTGGCTGCAGCTCGCGATCCAGGTCAACGTTCTGCTGGCGTGGTTCAAGCGGCATCTGTGGCTGGCGGCGCTGCTGGGCGCCGTGGCGGGGCCACTATCGTTTCGTGCAGGCGTGGCCATGGGGGCGGCACGATTTCCCGATGCCGCCTTCGCCACCGGTGTACTTGCCATAGGCTGGGCATGCTTGTTTCCCGCATTGATGGTTTTGGGGCGGCGGTGGAATGGCATGACGGCTTGAAAGGCCGGCAAGTCAGATCGTTTCGCGATCGATCAAGGCAAAGCCGACGTCGGCGCAAACCGGAGGACGAGGTGAGGCCGATAGTTCATCCATGGGCCGATCCCCTTGTAGTCGATCGAGTAACGCACGCGCGGCCATCACACCAATGCGGCGACCATCCACATTGATCGTGGATAGTCGGGGTTCTGTTTCCGCTGCAAATTCGAGATCACCGAAGCCGCAGATTGCCAATGCGGTCGGTACCGCGACACCTAGCGCTTTCGCTTCACGGAGCACGCCGAGCGCAACGAGGTCGGAACCACAGAAAATGGCATCGATCGCCGGATCTTGCGCGCGCAGACGGCGGTACGCTTCTTTGCCTACGGCCACGGAGCTGGGTGGATCGACAATGATTTCGCCGATTTCCGGGATACCGGCGTCGGCGAGCGTATCGCGAAAGCCGCTGCGCCGTGCCAAAGCCCGTTCGTCGTTCGCGGAGACCAGGGCAGGACGGGTGACACCGCGCTGCAGAAAGCGGCGTGCAACGGTTTGTCCTACCTGATAATGGGAAAAGCCGATGAGCATGTCGATCGGCCCTTCGGTGATGTCCCAGGTTTCTACGATCGGCAGGTCCAACACCGATAGCCGCTGGCGTAGCGATTCCGTATGTGCCACACCTGTCAGGAGAACTCCTTCGGGACGCCGGCTCATCACCGCGTCGAGCAATTGCTCTTCGTTCTTGTCGTCGTATCCGCTCAGTGCCAGCAACACCTGATACCCCGCCGCGCTCATCGTCTCGCTAAACGCCTGGATGGTCTCGGAAAACAGGGAATGGACAATCGTCGGGACAATTGCCGCAATCAGTCGAGATCTCGCGGAGGAGAGCCCGCCGGCAAGACGATTGGGCACATAGCCCAGCTTTTGCACTGCCTCCCGCACCCGTTCGAGCGTTTCCGGCGCTACGGTGTGCGGTTGATTGAAGACGCGCGACACGGTAATCGGCGAGACGCCCGCGCAGCGCGCGACGTCGGTGATGCGTGGCGCCTTCGCCGCGCCACGGATGCGCTGTTTTATCTCGGACTCGGCCATGACGACGATCCTTTTTCCCGATGCCGTTACGGCGGCCTCGAATCAATAGTGGATCACCGCGCGGATCGACTTACCGTCATGCATCAAATCGAATGCCTCGTTGATTTGGTCAAGCGGCAACGTGTGAGTAATGAAAGGGTCGAGCTGTATTTCACCCGCCATTGCCTGTTCGACCATGCCGGGTAACTGTGTGCGTCCCTTGACGCCGCCAAATGCTGATCCCCGCCAGACGCGGCCTGTTACCAGCTGGAACGGGCGTGTCCGGATCTCCTGGCCTGCGCCGGCCACCCCGATGATCACGCTTTCTCCCCAGCCTTTATGACAGCATTCCAGTGCGGAACGCATGACATCAACATTGCCGATACATTCGAAACTGAAGTCGACACCGCCATCGGTCATCTCGACGATCACGTCCTGGATCGACTTCTGATGATCCTTCGGATTAATGCAGTCGGTGGCGCCAAATAAGCGTGCCAGATCGAACTTGTCCGGATTCAGGTCGATGGCCAGGATGCGGCCGGCCTTTGCCTGCTTCGCACCCTGGATCACGGCCAGACCGATACCGCCAAGCCCGAAGACCGCCACGGTATCGCCTTCCTTGACCTTCGCCGTGTTATGCACGGCACCAATGCCGGTCGTCACGCCGCAGCCCAGCAGACAGACCTTTTCCAGCGGCGCTTGCGGGTTCACCTTGGCTAGCGAGATTTCGGCGACAACGGTGTATTCGCTGAACGTCGAGCACCCCATATAGTGATAGATCGGTTCGCCATTGTACGAAAAACGCGTCGTGCCATCAGGCATCAACCCTTTGCCTTGCGTCACGCGGATGGCCTGGCACAGATTTGTCTTGCCGGAACGGCAGAATTTGCATTCACGGCATTCGGCGGTGTAGAGCGGGATCACATGATCGCCAGGTTGAACGCTCGTCACGCCTTCGCCAACTTCCACGACAATGCCGCCACCTTCATGGCCGAGCACCGCGGGGAACAAGCCTTCCGGATCATCGCCTGACAGTGTGAACGCATCTGTATGGCATACGCCAGTGTGCGTGATCTTGACCAGTACCTCGCCTTTGCGTGGCGGAGCGACGTCGATTTCGACAATCTTCAGCGGTTCGCCCGGGCCAAATGCAACGGCTGCGCGTGATTTCATGGAAAGGTCCTCGTCAGGGAAAATAGCAGTGTAATCGACGTTGGCGCGTGATGCCTGTCTTCACCCCGGTCTCCGCCGATCACCATCGCGCGATGCTGGGGTCGGCCACAGCGCGCAAGCGCACGCTGTCATGGCACGAATTCGACATCGCAGGGGATCCGTCCGTGTTACGTGCAGATTAGTCAATGCCGCGGTCCTGAACGACATACGGTTTATTGACAAGGCAGCAAGTAGTGTGGGGCCTCCCTGCGAGGCGTGGCTATTTTTGCTGGGCGAGAGTCTAGAGTGCGTCGTCTTGCTCGATCTTTTGATCACGAACACGCGTCATCAACACGTCCATACCGGCCAGCAGCACCGCGGATACGACAAATGCCATATGAATACCGATGCCCCATGCCAAAGTCCGTGTGCTGACGTGCTCGATGCTCATGAAGTTTTTTAGCAACTCGATAGCCGAGATGGCGACGATGGACGCCATCAACTTCAACTTCAAGTCGCTGAAACCCACGTGCGCAACCCAATCCGGCGTATCTTTGTGCCCTTCGAGGTCGAGTTTCGAGACAAAGTTCTGATAGCCGCCGAACATGATCATCAGCATCAGATTGCCCATCAGAGACAGGTCGATCAACGAAAGAAGCCCAAGAATCGTATCATCAACGGTCATCGAGATCATATGGCTGACCATATGCCAGCATTCTTGCGCGAATTTGAATAAAAGCAAAAGCATGCTGAGCGCCAGTCCAACATAGATCGGCGCCAAGATCCAGCGTGATGCGAACAAGCCGCGCTCAATGGCATACTCGAGCGGGTGATTCGGTTGTCCTGTCGTTTTTTGCTTCGTGTTCATGATCTGGTGGGAAGGAAAAAACACCTAAAGGCATTTCCCGGGAAAGCCCTGGGTCTTATGACTTTCACTGGGAAAGTGGCATCGTTTGCGGTTTTGTCATCGCATCTCATTATGCATGAAAGCGGTTAGTAATGCGCTTTAGCCATCGGGCAGGCATCGGTTTTGCATCACTGTCGGCATGGCATGTATAGGAGAAGCGTAATGCGAGCAGATGGAAAACACGACCTCGAGCCGAATTTCTGTCCGCAAACAGAAGAGGAAGCCGCGGCAATCAACCGCATGCCTGCCACGAGTATGGCCGCCTCGCGTGACAGGCGCGGCGACGGTAAGCCCGATTCGGGCGACCCTGTAAAAAGCGCCCGTGATGCGGGTGCTTGCGCGGCTGTTCAGGACTACGCCCAATTGGCAAGACCTCTTTGGGAGACCGTGCGTGCGCGCACGCACGAATTCAAGGAAAACAGGGGTGGGGCGGCCCCTGAGACGATCCACGCAATGCGGGTGGCATTGCGTCGACTGAAAGCGCTGCAGTGGGCCTATCGTCCCCGGCTGGATGCCGGTGTGTTGACAGCAGAGCGAGAGGTGACACGTCGCCTGATGCGTACGGCGGCAGGCGTGCGCGATTGGGACATCACACTGGCGCTGGCGGATGAATGGGTGCCGCGCTTGACGAAAGCGCGCGCGACGCTGAGCGTTGTTCGCGAAGACGCTGTAAATTCCGGCATCGTAGGATTGGCAAGGCATGCGCGCGATATCGACGCTTCGGTTGTGTTACAAATACCGATGTGTGCTGAATTAGTCAATGCAACCACCTCGTCCCCGGTCGATCTGGTATTTCTCGCGGGGCGTTTGTCGAAGGCGCGCAAGCAACTTCGTACTTGTGAAAAAAAGGCGGTGCGCGATGGTCATTACGACGCGCTGCACGCAGTGCGCAAAGCGGGAAAGCGCGTGCGCGACTTGTATAGCCTGATCACTTCGTACACGGAGGCGCAATTTATCGTGGCCAGGCACGCGGTGCATGCCGATGCAATGCATAGGTCATCCGCGGATATGATGGATGTGCCAGCTGTCAAAAAATCCAAAAAGCGCAATCGATGGGCGGCAAAGCTGCTGACAAAGCGGCAGATCAAACGCCTGCAGCGTGTGCAGTCCCGGTTTGGGGCGCTGAATGACGCGGTGGCGTCGGCAACATTGCTGCGCACGATCTGCAAGCGATCAAGCCGCTTCGCGCGCACGCCTGGGATCGAGCGGCTTATTCACACCTTGGATGACGTTGCCCAAAAATATGAGCGCAAGGCCACCTCGCTGCTATGAGCCGGATTTGTCGCTATTCCCGGACGACGAGATCGTGTCGAGCAAGCCGGGGGTATCGGGCCGCGGTTCCTGGCATGGATTCGGCGGGGGACCGGGTGATGGCGAATAACAATGCGTCGCCTGCCGCGATATTCTGATTGGGTCTGGGCTCCCAGTGCGATAGTCGGCCTTCCAGGGTAAATCCCAGCCGTGTCATCGTGCTGGCCGCCTTGCCTTCCGGCGCGCAGTACGCGTGAAGTCTCCAAAGGTTTGGCTGCGACATCAGCCAGTCGATCAACTTCAATAACGCCAGCAATCCCGCTCGGCGCTTGCGATATCCCTCCTGGAAGCTTGTGATCACGCCAAGCTCCGCACGCGGTAGCGCAGGGCGGACCTCGATAGCGGCGACGATCCGTGCACTTTCGCTATCTTCGAGCGCCCACGTGAAGCAGTGTCCAGATGTCCAGCCGCGTTGCGTGTCCTCTATGAAGGTTTCCGATTCGGCAGTGCTCCTGTGCGTGCGAAATGCTAGCCAGGCTGTTACGTCAGGGTCGCCGAGCAGGCAATCGAATAGCATCGGCGCGTCGGACCGGGTGAAAGGCCGAAGCCGGAGTCTGCCAAAATCAATAATGCGGGGCGGACGAAAGATAGTACTCATTCGTTATCCTACTTATAATGTATAGGAATCTATAAAATAATTTTGCAAGATCAGCGCGAAAGCGTTTCCGAAGGCGCTTCTCGATACATTTTCCGATACCCGTTCAACAAGGTGGAGCGATGCTGAACCCCCCATCGGCTGGCGATCTGCAGGACGCTGGCCGCCTGGTCGTCGTTTGCCATTAATTCGCCGCGGATATGTTCCATTCGTTTGCCGCGGATCAGCTCACTCGGTGACAGGCCGAGATGTGTCTTGAAGGCTGCTTGGAGGGCGCGTTCCGATACCCCAATATGATTAGCAACCTCGCGGACGGATAAATCCGCACATTCCAGGTGATCAACCAGATAGCGATAGGCGCGGCGGTATTTCCCAGGTAGCCGTGCACTCAGATCATCTGGCGCGGGTATCACTCGCTCTTCTGGTGCGGTTGGCATTGCCTCGCTGTCCGCGCGAACATGTTTGATCGATAGCAAGGCATATCGACCATAGGTCTGCGCATGTTCCAGCATGCGACCGTGCTGTTGATGTACTTTTGAATGACAATACAGGTACTCGAGATACCAACGCGCATTCTGGTTCGCATGCATGGATACATCGCGGAACATGCGGAGCATGTTTTCCGCCACATCGGCTGATTTGCTAGCCAGCGCAGCCAGGGCCACTTCCAAACGTAGGCCGCGGTGGTAACCATGCAGTCCGGCGCTTTGGCTCCAACGCAGATAAGTGTCGATCTGCGCGAGGCCGGCATGGCTGCCACGCGATAAGACCAGCAGGTTATTCAGAAAGTCCGCGCGTTTCGAGAGCACTTCAATGGCGGGAGTATTGTCATCCGACAGGATCGCAAGCCCATCGACGAGTGCGTTTGGGACGAACTCCAGAATGACAGAGCGCCAGTAAATGTGGTCCGACAGCGGCTCGGAGGCGCGCAGGCGATATTGCGCAAGCAATTCGTGTCGGAGCGTGTCCGCCAGGCGACGCCACCGCGGATCGTCGGCATCACGCGCAAGTTCCCCTAGCGTTTCCAGGCGCAGGCGCACGGTATCCAGCCGGCCAAGATTGAACAGAACGAGAATCGTTCCTACTGTGCATTCGCACTTTTGTATCGGTGTAGCGAGTTCGTCTTCCATCACACGACGGAAACACATCAGGGCCGTTCCCATGTGATTTTGAAACAGCGCCTGCCACCCGGCGTTACGTGATAGCGCGGCGCGCATCGTGCCGCGATCGCCCAGCATCGATTTTTGCGCGCGGCGATAAGTTTCCTCCGCATCCTCGTAGCGCCCCAGAACGAGTTGCACATCCGCGTAGGCCTGCATGTCGGCATAGGTCGGCTGGAAACCTGCGCGGTCGTAGTCGGCTCTCGCCGCGGCAATCGTGGCGGCTTCGCTATATTGTCCTGCCAGCATCTTCGCGCAATACGTAGCGGACGGATGCGAGGTCGAAAGCGTGGATGCGACGGCAAAGTACAGAGACGTTGACATGATGCACTCCTGCTTGAGGGAGGAAAGTAAAAACGGTGAGCGGATCGTGAAGGGAGACGCGCTCTGTTGGAATGTATGGTGTCATCCCGCGCGTCGAATTCCGCCACTCTTTGACGTTCTGTTACTTTCGTCCCTAGCGAAGCCTGTCTTCTATTCCTCGAAGAGGGGCCGCGTCCGTTGTATCCCTCACCGCAAGCTGTTCCTGGAAACTTGGCAAACATGGGATGAATTGCAACGTAACCCCGACCAGAGGGCGACGTAATATAGTCTGAAAGCGCGGGAGGTCAGTTCTTGCGCGACAGTTGTTCCGTTTTTTGCGCAATGTTTTCCGCGATGTTCAGCATTGCGCTCAACATCGAAATGGCAATGTTCGCAACGCTGCTCACCATCCCGATCATCGGTTGCGCATAGTTCATCATTGACGATCCCTGGCCATAGGCGCCGAAATTACCATTCGGCCCCATGGGTCCGAATGGACCGGTAGGGCCATTGACAGGCTGCATCCCGAAAATTCGGCGGACTCGATCCCCCATGGTCATCGGCGGTGCTTGCATCCCATATTGCTGTCCGACGGTGCCTGGTGGAGGTTGGAAAGCGTGCGGACCCTGCGGACCAACGCCGGCATGAGGGCCCTGCATGGGTTGTGGTTGTGCGTGCGGGTCAGGTGTCGCTGGCGTCAGGGGCGGCTGCGTCTGTTGGGGTTCGTGCGTCTGCTGAGGCACTGCCAGGGACGTTTGAGCCTGCGGCAGGCTCGCTTCCGATGAGGCCCTATGCGGCGACGGCGCCTGTGGTGTCGATGCATTGGTGCTACTCGAAGCGCCTTGCGAGGGCGAGGATGGTCGCATGCTCGCGGCTTGATTTCGCGTGCCGGCACTGCCCGGTGTCCCGGCGAACACGTCGGCAATGTCTTCCCCGGCGAAATTTGCCGTCGGCGTCGTTTTGCCTTGATGATTGGCAGGCAGCCTGTTTTTCCGCGTTCGCATCGGTCGCATCTGTTGATGTCCGCCGTTGCCTGCAGCCTCGCTATCCGCAGTGTATCCCGTGTCTTCGTTGTACACGTGTGATCGCATCGTCTCTGCTTTATTGGCAGGCAACGCGTTTCGCAAAATAGGTCCGCGCCCACCGGTGACGGTGGGCTTGCGTTGTGTCGCTCCCTCCAGGCGTTGTGGTGTCAATCCGGTTAGCCTGCTATCGCCACTCTGCCCGGGAGTCGATATGGGACGGCGCTTTGGCGCGGGTGTGTGTGGACCGGTGTCATAGTCAGAGGCGACCTGACCGGTGCCATGAATATGCGAGATTCCTGTGTCGCTAGGCATCACCATTCTCCGAAATACAGCGTTGCGCCGGGCGGTTCAACGTGCCAACCCGGGGGGGTGCGTCTGCTCCATGGCGTGCCTGGCACGCCTCCCGACGATGGGCGGTCTCAAGTAGTGGGGTTATACCGCGCCATCGGTACCCGGGCGCACCCGAGGCGAAGCCATTGCCTGTCGCGCGAAGCCCCGCGTCGCATGACGCAAACCGACTGCTTGCCTGCCGAAGCGGATTCCCGTAGCGCGAAGCGTCTGCGCGCCCGCGTTTTTTTCCGCATGGACGGGGCCAACATGCTTCGTTTACTTTTCGCAGCAACGCCGTGTGGGCGGCACCTGGAAAGGATGAAACGATACGTCGATGGAACAGATCACGCTACAGAAGAAAAGGCAGCGCATGCGTTGGCGGCGTGCGTTATTGCTGATTGGTTTATCGATGCCGGTTGCCGCATGGGCCGATTGCTTCGATGCGGCAGCGGCTTACCAGGGCGTCAACCCGATGGTGCTGCGCGCGATTGCCTGGGTTGAGTCGCGCGGGAATCCGAATGCCGAGCATCACAATGAGAATGGTACGGTCGATATCGGCGAGTTGCAGATCAACTCGATACATCTACCGGAACTGCGGACATATGGCGTGAGCATGCGAGCGCTGCGTAACGAATGCGTCAATATTTATGTGGCTGCATGGCATCTCAAAAAGCAGATTGTACGGTACGGAAATAACTGGAACGCCGTGGGTGCTTACCATTCAGCCACTCCGCATTTGCGCGACGAGTATGCGGCGCTGGTTCGTGGCGCACTGCGCCATCTGGATGCCATACCGCATCCCCCATGGCGTAGGCGAAATGTATCGACTTACTACGCATCAAACGGTTCGAATGAATAAAGGCTACAAGTCCAAATGCGATGTCTTTCCCGGTTCGGCTTCCCGATAAATGCTTCGCGGCGTTGTCATTCTGAAAAAGCAGGTGCTTTTACAGTTTGCCGAACGATTGGTATCGACGAATTGAATTGACAGCAGCGTAGTGGAGCAAGTCATGGATGGCATGCAAGACGTGCGGACGCACAGTGAAGAGGCAAGTGGCATATCAGGAAGGATGTTGTCCGCGCGGCGTGCGCGCTGGATGGGACAGCGGCCGGTGACCGTTTGGTTTACGGGGCTGAGTGGTGCGGGAAAAGGCACGTTGGCCCTGGCGTTGCAGCAGCATTTGATGACGTTGGGTCATCCTTGCTGCTTGCTCGAAGACGAAAATGTGGCGCGTGGCTTATGCAAGGATGTTGCAGGAATCCTTGACGACTTGACGCGTCCAGGGGATGGCATGGACGCGGTCGCTGAAGCGGTACGGCGTTGTGCCGAAGCGGCTCGATTGATCAATGATAACGGCATGGTGGTACTCGCTGCTGTCACCGCGCCATTGCGTGCGCAACGCGCGGTGGCGCGCACGATTATCGGTGCATCGCGTTTTATCGAGGTACATGTCAGCACGCCGTTGTCTATATGCACTGCCCGGGACCCGCGTGGCCGTTATGCGCAAGTACAAGCGGGCACCTCGCGCGGATTGCCTGGCGTGGATACTCCCTTCCAGGAACCTCTGTCGCCAGCGCACGTTATGGATACCAGTGCCCGCGGCACGGCGCAATGCATACAGATCTTGTATGAAGGCCTCGCACCGCGATTGACACGCAAAGCGGCGCATATCCGCTGAATGAACTTGCAGATTGCTTTTGTTTATCCCACTCAGGAGTATTGTCGATGACTGCCAGGGAACGGGTGCCGGGGGCATCCCTCGACGCGCTCATGCCACGCCCGTTGGAAGCCCCATCGTTATTTTCGGCAACGCAAAGTGCCGAAAGCGTACGGTATCGAAACCCCGCGCAACAACCAGATGCGGTTACGCGTTCGTCATTCGTACGTAATGCGTGGTATGTCGCGGGCTGGTCCGATGAAATACGCGCCGACAGGCCGTTGGCGCGGAGGTTGCTGGGTGAGTCCGTCGTATTGTTTCGCGATGCGTCGGGTGATGCCACCGCGTTGGCGAATCGTTGTCCGCATCGATTTGCGCCGTTATCTGGTGGTAATGTCGGCGCCGATGGAACACTGGGCTGTCCGTATCATGGATTGCGCTTCGATAGCACAGGACGTTGCGTGCACAATCCACACGGCGACGGACGCATACCGGATGCCGCGCGGGTGCGACGGTTTCCGGTCAAGGAGCGTGACAGTGCTGTCTGGATCTGGATGGGTGAACCCTCGCTGTGCAATGCGGCATGGGAGACAACTGCCCGGTTTCCATTCTTGTCACGGGATGAAAACGAGATAAGCACCGGCTATCTTCGTAGCGAAGCGCATTACCAATTGAGCGCGGATAATTTGCTGGATTTAAGTCATTTCCAATTCTTGCATCCAGACACGCTCGGTAGTCCCGCCATGGCGGCGGATCCCGGGCGCTTTGAGCAGCGAGGCGATACGGTGTGGTCGCTGCGAGGTACGTGCAACGAGATCCTTCCACCGTTTGTTGCTCAGGCGTTCGGCGTGCCGCCCGGCATGCCCGTGGATCGCCGTCTTGCTGTTCGCTGGGATCCACCAGGATTGATGGAAATTACGATAACTGTATCGCCCACCGGACAAGATCTTGGGCGGATTTCGCATTCCGCGCATTTGTTAACGCCGGAAACGGAAGAAAGCACGCATTATTTCTTCGCCTTTGGTGTGCCGAAGGCAGTCGGGCCGGAGGCGAAGCAATTAGTTCGCTTCGCTGTGGACGGCTTGATGACGCCATTCGCACGCGAGGACTTGCCAATGCTGGCGGCGCAGCAAGCCTCGCTGGGAAACCGCGATTTCTGGGATGCACTACCGGTGCTATTGCCCATCGATGGTGGCGCGATTCGCGCAAGACGCGTAATGGCGCGTAGGCGTGAACAGGAGCAGCCATGAATGCTCGTCGGCCTGAATTGCCCGTCGCGCTGAGCGCGCATGCCGCGAATGCCCGCTGGGCAACAGTGTTGATTGATGTACTGCACGCTTATGGTGTTCGACGTGCCATCCTCAGCCCCGGTGGCCGCAGTGCCGCGCTGATGCTTGCCATGCGTGCCAGCGGCCGGTTTTCTGATTTGATGGTCTGCAATGACGAACGGAGCGGCGCATTTGCCGCGGTGGGTATGTTGAAGGTGTCTCCGGAACCAGTGGTCATGGTCACGACATCCGGATCGGCTATTGCGAATACAGTGCCGGCGCTGACGGAGGCATTGGAATGTGGTTTGCCGTTGGTGCTGGTCAGTTGCGATCGACCGCGTGCGATGCGCGGCGCGGGGTTTGGGCAGATGACCGATCATATCGGTGCCTGCGCCGCGTTCGTTCGCCATAGTGTCGACTTGCCTGATCCATGTGACGATGATGCATGGGGAAAAGGGGATGATGCCATGCATCAAGCGCCAGATGATGATGTCCTCTCCTTGTCAGGCCTGCATGCTGCCATCGCGCTTGCGTTATCGGCGGCGACGGGCCGGGATGGCCGAAACCATCCCGGCCCGGTTCATATCAATATGCCACTTGCAGGACGGTACGATCCCACCGAGATCATGCTGGCGGAAGTGGTGCGGCCGACGGGTCAAACGGCTCCGTCGACGGGATCGCCGCGATCCGCTCTCGCGGCGGAGTCTGCCTTGGAACGGCGCAGGGGTGACAGGTCGTCGCCGACGGAGCGCGCCAAGTCGGCCTATGTCGACGTACACGGTGAGGCGCCGATATTACCGCTTCACATCGAGGCTTTGTGCCATGCGGTACACCAGGCGATTGCGGCGGGGAATCGGCGAGAGCCAAACGAAGAGGGCGTGCGAGGTTTGGTTGTCGCCGGTCCCGATATCGGCTTGCCGTATCAAGCTGTGTTGCATTTCGCGGCTACGCTAGGCTGGCCAGTTCTGGCGGACACCGGCAGCGGCCTGCGTGGTGGGGAGCATGTGGTGAATGGACACGATGCACTGGCGTTGTCGGCATTGGTCCCCACGGTGGCACCGGATATGATCATTCGTCTAGGCCTGGCACCCGTCATGCCGATCGTCCAGGACTATCTGCTGGCGACGCACTGCCCGACGATCAAGATCACGCCAGTACCGGTCGCCCGTGATTTTCTTCATCCGGATATGACCGAGTGGGTGCTTCCTCGTGACCAGGCGGATGCGCTTCTTGCGATTTTCGCTGACAGGGTGGCCACGGTGCTTGGCCCGCCCCGGAGTGCATGGCGCACGCAGTGGCTTCGCGCCGCCCAGCATGCCGGCGTACTGCGCAAACGTACGTTACGGCCTTTTCCGTGGGGGGAATTGAGCGCGATGCAGGTGATTTTTTCGGCCCCTGTGACGCGGCATTTCGATTTCATCCATATTGGCAATTCGATGCCGATCCGTCATGCCGACCTGATGTTTGGAGGCGCCTTGGAGCATGCCATGCCGATCTATACGAACCGTGGCGTGTGCGGCATCGATGGGACGATCGGCACGTTCCTCGGCGAGGTGGTCGCGCATGGTCGATGCGCTGCGGATCAGGTATCGGATGGTCAGGTACGCGATGCCGATCATGCAGCGGGGGCTGGCTTGCTGGTCCTCGGTGACCAGTCCTTCCTGCACGACCTGCCCGCGTTGAGCAATGCGCAACGCATCACGACGCCAGCCTGTATCTGCGTCATGAATAACGCGGGTGGCGCGATCTTCGACTTTCTGCCGTTGGCGCGATTACCTGATTACCAACAAGTCATCCGCAATCCAACTTCGGTGAATATCTGTGCGGTCGCATCCGGTTTCGGGCTTGCGCACCGTACGGTCCGATCGCTCACCGCGCTCTCGTCAGCCTTGACCGACGCAAGCCGCCATGGCGGGGTGACTATCATCGACGTCTGCGTGCCTGCCCATTCGGCGGTGCTGGGGATGCGCCAGTTGGGGAGTGCATTGGAAGCGGCGAACCACGGGTTGCTTAAACAGCAGACAACCGAACCACATATGAATCCGACCCAGTCTATTGCCCAGGCAGTCGTGCCATTGTGAAGAACCGTCAAACGCACAGGGAAGAGGACGCGGAAATGAAACAAAGGACCGAGCGACGGGTTGAATTGATGCCGGGACGTGCGAGTATGGCCGCAGACCGCATAGCCGGTGCGGCGAACATGCGGTTAGCGCGGCCATCCACGCGGCTTCTGCGGTTCCTTTCGGCAAGTGCGCCCGATGCCGTGTTTCTCGCCGACATGGCGGAATTGATTACCGAGGCACGGCGTACCGTGTCCGCTCGAAGTCAGCCGCATCCAGATTACACAGTGCGGTCCGCTCGGCCGTTGCGTGTGCTCTTGCTTGGCTATACCGGTGCCGGCAATACTGGCGCGGACCTGCGCACGATCGGGGTGATTCGACAGCTTCGGACGTTGTTCGGCGATGGCAATATCGACATTACCGTGTTTGCCTGTGGCGATATGTTCGACCATCCGGTGCTGCAATCGGTACACCGTCTCGCCACGGGCGCGCAATATGTTCCCGATGCGCTGGAGCAGGTCATGCCCGGTTTCGATGTCGTGTTGAATGTCGAGGGATCGACTTATACCTCCAAGTTTTCCGATGCATTGGCGGGTATCTTGATCGGCGGTGTTGCGCTGGCCGCGGCACATGGCAAGCATGCGTTTGCCTATGGCATCGACGCCGGTACGATGTCGGTCTCGCTGCAGGCTTTCTCCGTATCTCAGCATCGAGGTGTGCATATCACGGCGCGAAGTAGCAAAGCGCTGCGCCGACTAAAGGATCTTGGTATCCCTGCGGAGGAAGGGGCCGATGCCGCATGGGGATACCTTGCCCTGTCCAATGACGGCGCACCGTCGCGCGTCACGCCCGTTATGCACGGCCTCGCCCCAGGTGAGTATGTTGCACTATGCCCCAATAACCCGTATTGCTGGCCCGTGGTGTCCGACGTAAAACGCGCGATGCGCTTGGACCATGCCGGTGCGCAATCGAATGAGCGCCACGGTCCTTTTACCTTTCATACATGGGATGAGGCACGTGCAAGGTCCTTCTCGCGCTACAAACAGGCCTTTGCCGAAGTCATGGCATGGCTGGTGCAGCATGGTGTGACGCCCGTGCTGGTGGCAATGGAGAAATTGGATGCGTCCGCATGTCACCAAATCGCTGCCTATTTGCCGTTCCCGGTGCGGGTTGTGGTGCGTGGTGAGCACGATCTGCAGACCGTCGCGAGAACGGTTGCGGAGGCGAAGGCGGTGATTACCACCCGATATCATGCAGCGTTGCTCGGCTTATCGCATGCGGTGCCGACGGTCGGTATCTCCATGGACGAACGTATCGACCAGCTATTTGACGACGCGGATCTGTCGAGATGGGTCTGCCATACGGGCGATGTCGACTTGGCGAAGCGCGTCGAGTACTTACTAACGCCTTGGATCGTCGACGGTGCCGATACGTTGGAGCGCGTGACGCCGTCAAAGAGCCGCGTGAATCACCGCGCTTCGGCTTCTCCGACACGTCAGATTCCCCTCAATGATGGAAAGTCACTGAAGGATGCCTATCGGGAACTTTCCTGTGTTCAGCGCAAAAGATTTGACGAGATGGGGCGGCGCTTGGTGGATACGGTGCTTACCGATCTCGATGTAAGGTTTTCTGAAAGCAAAAAGTAATATTACGAAAGAATCGCCCTTTAAGCAAAGATATCGGCAACTTACCCTACATTCTTGCCTATAGATATCGAAAGTGATCGCGTGTGCCATTGAAAGAAAAGATCCTTTTGCATCACGAATTGAAAGTATTTATAAAAATAATGAAAGCATTTAGTAAATCGTAACAGATCGTCAAAATTCGCCGTTTTGGATTTATTTGCAGTGAGAATTCGACTAGATGAATTTTCCGTTCGATTGCTTCAACCTGGAAGAGATGACATGCAACGCGGTATCAGCGTGTTGCGCTGGATTGCAGCATCTCGTGCAACTCAAGACGTTGATAGCTCGCACGTAAGGCATCGCGCGCGCTTATCTGGTTTTTTTGCACGAGCTGCATCAGGTGTTCGTTAAGGGAGCGAGACATGTTGTCTTCCTTTCGTCTCAGGAAGTCCGCCAAAAAATGTATTTTGGCCGGATCGGCCAGGAAAGCACTGACTTGATGGTTGTGATTGAAGAGCAGTTCGCTGGCAAGCATCAGTTGATCACCGTCCTCGCTGGGCAAGAGACTTTGGCAGATGACGCCGATGAGGGCATGTGAAAGTGCTGCCGCATGCCGTTCACGTTGTTCTCCGGGAAAGTATGAAAGGAAGCGTGTCAATGTGTTCAACGCACTGCTGGTATGCATTGTGGCGAAGACGAGGTGACCGGACTCCCCTGCGCGCAACACCGCTTCGGCGGTGTCCTGGTCACGTATTTCGCCGACCATGATGACGTCCGGGCGTTGCCGCAGCACTTCACGCATGCCGCTGGCGAAGCTGGGTGTGTCCGTGGGTACCTCGCGCTGGGACACTATGGACTGGCGGCTTTCGAGGCCATATTCGATGGGCTGTTCGATCGTGACGATATGGGAACTGCGAGTCTGATTGATGTGATCCAGCAGCGAAGCGATTGTGGTGGTCTTGCCGGAACCGGTAGGGCCGGTTACCAGAATCACGCCTTTTGTACTTTCGAGCATGGTTTTGATGTAAGCGGGCAATCCGAGTTTGTCCAGCGGTAGTGGTGTGAGTGGAAGGCGACGTATCGAAATAACGGTCTTGCGGCCGGCGGACGTCCGGAAGACATGGCAACGAAGACGGCATCGTGTGAGTACAAATGGCCTATCGAGTGCACCCGCGGCCAGATGGGTCTCCCATTCTTCGTCAATGGCATCGAGCAACGGCGTCATTTCGTCGTAGATCACGGGGCCGCCTTCCGCTTCCATCCAGCCACGCGGCGTCTTGAGCATAATCGGACGATCTTGTTCGATATGAATGTCTGTAAAGGCGCGGCGCTGATCGACGAGATCGAGCAATTCGTGGACAAGATCGCGCAGTTCGCTAGGTGACGTATTCATCTTGCAAGAAGGATCGAGGTGAATGGGAATGCGCCGTGCTGCTTGCATCGGCACCAATGATACGTTGGTCGCATCGATGCCGATCATGCTGTCATCGTCTTTTGAGAAAGTCCAGTGGATGTCGATCAGTGCAAATATACAAGCGTGGTGACGATGCGCGGATCGAGCGCGGATGCACGTCGGTGAACAAGAAGGAATGAAGATGCGAAGCCTGAAACTGACCGGGGAGCCGAGACGATGCAAAAGCGCCCGTTCATGCGGCAACATAAGGCATCCACGGAACTTGCCGCACTGGATGATCCTCATTTTATTGATCGTCACGAGCTTGCACGAGACGGCATCGGCACAGTCGAATGTTGATTTGCGCACGCCTGATACCTTGATGGATGCCGCGTATGACGTGGCGACGAATGCATACGATACGGCGATGCCGGCATGGCGGGGGGCATCAGACCGCGAGCGCGGCAAGATGACGAATGATCAAGCGAATGCGGCGGCTTTTCATGCGGAGCAGGTCAGCGTCGATGGTGAATTACGGGACGACTTTCGCGTGACCCGTAGCGGCTCCGATGTACCGTTGCGTGATGCATTGAAGATGATCGTTCCAGCCAACTACACGGTGTACCTTGCCGACCCGGGACCCTGGTCGCGCACGCCGGTGTCCTGGCAAAAAGACCGTCCGTTGGTGCAAGCGTTGCGTGATGTACTGTTCGCACACCCTGAATTAAGCGCGCAGATCGATGGTGACTTTCATCTTGTCACCATTACTTATCGTGCACCTGCCGCATGGAACGGGCAGGATTGGCGTGCGCATGAACCGACGCCCAGCCCGGAATCATTGCCATTGCCTGCGGGCGGATCGTCAGGGGCAGCGGTGGGATTACCCCGCGTGGCACCGCCATTGCCTCCTGGTGGAATGTCGCAAGGATCATCGACGAGTGGCAGCTCTCAGAGTGGTGTGGCGGGCCATGCCGCGCTTGTGTCCGCGCCACCTATGGTGTGGCGCCTGTCTCGAAACGACGGCACGGTAAAGACAGTGCTGACCCGCTGGGCGGCACGTGCCGGCTGGCAGTTGATCTGGGAAGCACCTGTCGATTTTCCGATCGACGCCGACGCCACCATCGACGGGTCTTTCGAAGACGCATTGCAATCTGTTGTAGCGGCACTTTCGTCTTCCACGGCGCCGATTCAAGCGATCTTGTATGAGGGAAACAAAGTGTTGCGCATCGTATCAAAGGGAGCGGGTTGATGACGGCAAGGATGGCAGGACTAGCGTTGGCGCATCGGCGCTTTCGTCCAGGCTCACCGCGCTATGCGCTGTCCATGGCTCGCATGGCATGCGTCTCGTTCGTTTTGTCGGGTGCGTTGGTGGGGTGCACCGGCTTACAACAACGTTTGAGCAACGACGTGGACGCTGATCATGCGCAATCGGAAGGGATGCTTGAGGCCGCACGACATGGTGACGTCCATCCTGGTACATCGCCGGACGGCGTGGTTGTCCGCCAGGGGTTGTGGCTTTCGGGTAAGCCGATCAAGTTGCAGCGGACCGAGTCCCTGCCGCCGATCTTCTCGGAACCGGTTACGTTCGATCGCGACGTCGCCTCCGTGCAGCAATTCGCGCAACGCATCTCGCAATTGACGCACTTGCCGACCCGTGTCGCGCCAAGCGCGCTACAAGGGAGCGATGGCGGCGCGCGGGCAAATGCCGGCGTGCCTGTACAGGGGGCAAAGCTTCCGCCGCTGCCACCCGGCATGGGTGGCGATACCGGTGCGCTATCGAGCAGCGCACCGGGCAACGACGCTTACGGCTATGGCGGTACAGTGCATATCGCTTACCGGCATGGCGATCTCCAAGGTTTGCTCGATGCGGCGGCCACGCGCTTCGGTTTGTCTTGGAAATATGCTGATGGTGCGGTGGTTTTTTACCTCACTGACACGCGTACGTTTCAGGTGGATGCGATACCCGGCGATGCCTCGATCAATGCAAATGTCATGAGCGGTGCGAGCAGTGATTCGGGAGGTGGCAACGGCGCTGGCGGCAATAGTGGATCGGGCGGCTATGGCAGTGGCGGCGCAATGACGTCGGGAAGCGGCGGCAATGGCAATGGTCAGTCGAGCGTCACATCGAACAACACCGCAAATACCGTCGTGAATTCGACGTTGTCGGTCTATTCCAGTCTGCGAGCATCGATTCAAGCCATGTTGTCGCGCCGCGGCACGGTGGTGACGTCGCCGGCAACCGGCACGATTACGGTAACGGACACCCCGGACGTGCTGGCCCGTGTGGGTTCGTTCATGGACGAGGCGAATCAGTCGCTGTCGAAACAGGTGCTGATCAACGTCACCGTGTTGTCCGTTACCTTGTCATCGGAGGATAACTACGGGATCAATTGGAATGCGGTATACCAGGCCCTTGGCAGCGCTTTCAGCCTCAGTGGCGGTTTCGCGTCAACGGTATCGAATCCCGTGTCGCTGTCGGCAAACGTGATTTCACCGCGCAGCCGTGCATCGGGTACCGCTTCAATGATTTCTGCGTTGTCGCAGCAGGGAAAGGTGCGGCGCAAGACATCCGCATCCATCACCACATTGAATAACCAGCCAGTGCCTGTTCAGGTCGCTACGCAGCAGGGCTATCTCGCATCGGTTTCCACAACCGCCACATTGAATGTGGGCACGCAGACGTCATTGACGCCCGGGACCGTGACGACCGGGTTCAACATGACATTGTTGCCGCATGTACTCGATGATGGCACCGTGTTGATGCAGTTCTATACCAATATTTCTTCTCTGTCGTCATTGACCACCGTATCGAGTGGTAACGAGCAGATTCAAACGCCCGAGGTGGCTACGCGTAACTTCTTGCAACGTGTCTCGATGAAATCCGGCGAGACCCTGGTGCTGAGCGGTTACGAAGGAACTGATGACAATCTGACGCGTCAGGGGGTGGGACGGCCGGAGAACTATGCGCTGGGTGGCGGCTACGATGCGTCGCGCAGCCGCGAAGTGATCGTGATTTTGATCACGCCGGTGACGATGAACGGCGCTTGATCTATGGCTATTCAGATTGTCCAGATTCAGCGGCAACGATTTGTCTGCGGATTGTTCTGGCAGTCGCTGTCGCGACGGCACGAGCTGCGTAAGGAGGCGGTCGAACTCGCGCAGAAGTTGAGCTTCGACCTGATGGTGTTACGCCTGGATCGTGGCGTTGCCGCAGTAGGATTCGCCAACGGTGGCGCAGGCATTCAGTCAGGATTGCCCTCGCTCGGCGTAATTGTCTCAAAAACCATCGCGCAAGAGGGGGCGTTTTACGAAGGGCGCCAGCAACCGGCCGCCAGTTGGCTAGGGGCGTTCAAGTTGCCGGATGGTCGCTGGGCCTATTTTGCCGTGCGCGATGGTACGTTTCTACCTAATGGCGAGATGGTCGGTACGGCGGAAGACGTCTTTGACCGACTGACCTCCGATTACGGATTAGGGGGGTGGAACGTGGTGATTGGCGACGGAGAGATCGAGTCGCTGGGTTTTCACAACTTCTATCCCCGCACGATCGATGACGTGTTGGGACGACGCCGTGGTCGGGTATCGGTGCCATCGAATGCGCGGCTGCGATTGGTCAAGCGACGCCTGTCGCCGTTGATGCTTGCGTTAATCGTTGGCGCATTGGCCTGTGTCGTGGTGGGCGTGCTTCTATGGATGCAGCATGTAAAACGCGAGCGCGAACTGGCGCAGGCGCGCGCCTTTGCCGCGGCTCGGATGCGTATTGCACAGGGACAGGCCGATCCGGGGCAACCCTGGCTGAGCCAGCCCCGCCCGGCGCGCTTCGCGCAGGCGTGCTTTGCTGCCTACGGGAATGTGGCGCCAGGCGGATGGGCATTGGATCGCTTTGATTGCCAGGGAACGGCCTACACCTATGTCTGGTCGCGTGGCGAAGCCAATATCGCGTTGCTGTTGCAGACTGTGCCTCAGGCGCAATTGGATTTGACGGGCGAAAAGGCCACGTTTAGCGGCGCGCTGCCGTTTGCGCGATCAATCGAGGGCGCCAGTGCGGGAGTGGCGCTGGACACCGAGTTGCTTGAAGCAAAGCAGGTCACGGCACGTCTGTTGAGCCGCTTCCAGACCCTGGGTCTGCAATTGGCGTTGACGCCTGAGGTGGTACGTCAGAGTCCGCCTGTTTTGCCTGCTGTCGCCGCGCGCGGACCGGGGATGACGGCCCCGCCGCCTTGGCATCGCTGGACCTGGCACGTGGCGTTGGACGGGATGTCGCCTACTACTTTTGCCACCTTGCTCGTGGAGCCCGGTGTACGAATCGAAAAACTGACGTATCGAGCGGCGATGTGGACCGCGGACGGAGTGCTGTATGCGAAGTGAGCGATCGAGATGGGGCGTCGTGGGCCGCGCTGCGGCAAGGCGATCGACTGTACGTACGTGGGCCTGGATGCTGCTGGCATCGATGCCATTGTGGTGGGGTGTTGCGGATGCGGTAGCGGCAAGTCCGACGCCGGTAGCGAGCGCGGCGCCGCTCGCCGCGTCGGGGCCAAGGCGCCTGGCGCCGCACGATGCCGGTGTCGTGGATAACGCAACGGTGGCTGATGCGGGGCATGCCGTCGGCACGCTGCCTTCTGGTGGACAGGAGGCGCTGTCGTCCGGGGATGCCGTGCAACTGCAGCAGATGAACGCGGCATGGACGCCTGATGCGGCGCGCCGCATGACCGCGCTTGAGGAGCAGACCATGTTGCTGAATGCTGAATTGAAAAAGCTTGATGTGCAACAGAAAATCGCGCAGCGCCGTGCCGAGATCGCCAAGATCGACGCGGCCTCGCAGGCGGGGCTCGCATCGGATATGGGCGGTAGCGATGCCGCGGCGAATGGTACCCGTGACAGCGCGATAATCGCTGGTTTGTCGGTCGTGGCGATCGAAGGATTGGGTCGCCGCTACACCGCCACCATGCAGTCTGCCAATGGGCGGCAGTTCGATGTCACGCCAGGCGACATGTTGCCTGGACGTTTGCGCGTTGCGAACATTTCGCCATCGACGGTCACTATCCGACGTGCGGATGGGCGTTTGATCTCGCTCGTGATGTCGTCGTCACCGGACACAATGGTGGGTCTGAACGGCGTGCCCCCTTCCGATGCCGGTGCCGTGCGCGATATGCGCGGTAACCTGGTACCCGGCTTGCCGACACACTGATGGATGTTTTGATTTGATCGCTGCCTGCATGCCGATTCGTCTTTCGTGGCGGCGCTTTTTTGCAGGCGGTTGCCCGTCTCAACTTTGCTTTTCCTACTGATGCCAGGGTGATGCCGATGTCGTATCCGTCGAACCCAAAGGAAGAATCCGGCAGCAAGTTTCAATCCGCCGATGTTGCCTTGCCGGGCGCGGCTCATCCATTGTCCGGTGAGGGCGCCTGGGCGGCAAGCAACGAAGAACGCAAGCTATTGTGCCTGCTCGACGATGGTCGCCTATTGGTGGCTGAAGGGCACGAAATGAGTCATTACGTGCTGTCGTATCGTGCGCGGCTGGATCGCTTGCAACACGTGTATCGTTGCGAGGCCGTCGGCCTTGACGAGATCCGGCGCGCGTACGAGGGGTTGCGTCGCGATGGAACCGGAGAACGCATCGATCATACCGCCATGCAGATGGCGGCGAAAGAACTGATCGGCCAGGCTTGCAGGGAACGTGCCTCGGACATTCATATCCGCGTCAAGCAATTCAGTACGGAAGTGCTGTTCCGCATTCATAACGAACTGGTGCGGGTCAGTGAGCAGACCCGTGAATACGGTAACCGGTTGTTGGCCACGCTTTACTCCGCGATGGCAACAGTATCAGATAACACCTATAAGCCCAGTGAACGTCAGGATGCCAGCATCAG
Organism: Robbsia andropogonis; assembly: GCF_000970345.1. Classification (GTDB taxonomy): domain Bacteria; phylum Pseudomonadota; class Gammaproteobacteria; order Burkholderiales; family Burkholderiaceae; genus Robbsia; species Robbsia andropogonis. The sequence continues at coordinate 46,661 of NZ_LAQU01000016.1, forward strand.
CGACCGCGATAAGCTGCCTGACGCGTTGTTCGGCGTACGGATCGCGACGGCCCCCACCAGTATCGGCAACCTGATGGTGCTGCGCCTGCTCTACAACGATGCGGGCGACACCATGGATCTGCGGCATCTTGGTTTTTCAGGGGCGCAGGCCGAATTGATTGAAGATGTCAAACATATGCCGCACGGCATGAACATCATCAGTGGCCCGACCGGCTCCGGAAAATCCACGACTTTGCAGCGGGTGTTGTTGAGTCAGATCGCGGAGTACAAGGGCAGCACCCATGTGATCACGGTGGAGGACCCGGTGGAGTATCCCATCGCCGGTGCGGTGCAGACGCCGGTGACGAATGCGATCACGGAAGAAGCGCGAACGCTCGCCTTCTCCGCTGCAATTTCGAATGCAATGCGGCTCGACCCGGACACGATCATGATCGGCGAGGTGCGCGATGGCGCATCGGCGCGCAGTGCGCTGCGTGCATCGATGACAGGGCATCAGGTATGGACTACCGTGCATGCGAACGGGGCACTGGCGATCATCGATCGTCTTGTCGATCTGGGGCTACCACTGGCGATGATCACCGATGAATCGGTTGTGACGGGTTTGATCAGTCAGCGCCTGGTCAAGTTGCTGTGCCCGCATTGCCGTATCAATCTGTCGCGTGCCGCCGCGTCCGTGGACGATGCGTTGGTGGCGCGTGTGCGCCGTGTCGCGGGAACCTCATTCGATGCAGTGCATCTGCAAGGACCTGGTTGTGATCACTGCAGTGGTCGCGGCACGGTTGGCCGCACCGTGGTGGCCGAGGTCATTCGTACCGATGCGCGATTTTTTGCACTGCTGCGCGGCGGTGACAAAACCGCCGCGCAAGATTACTGGCTTTCGACGTTAGGCGGACAGACCTTGGCTGAGCATGCCGTATGCAAGGTCGCCGAGGGCCTGGTGGACCCGCGGATGGCGGAGCGTATTGTCGGTCCGCTGGCGGCGCGCCGGCTGCCGGTACGCATGCGGGCACTCGCTGTTGCGAACGGCGTCGACGCGGCAGACGGGGCAGACGATTCAGATAGGCATGCATCGCCGTCGCATGGTGGTGACATTGTCGCGCTGAGCTCGTTGCGCGGCGCGCGGTCCGAGGAGCAGTCCGAGTTCGGGGCCGAGCATGGCTATTGACATCCACCGCCTTTGGGCTCGGTTTCAGACCACCGCGGAAGTGCGATTGCGCTTGTATCGCAAGATTGAAAAGATGCTTGTAAACGGTTTGCCGCTTCTCAAGGTACTAGAGGAATTGGAGATGCGTGCGTCGGATCGCGGCCGCAAGCCTAATGAGCCGGAAGCGATCTTGCTGGGTGAGTGGCGGCGGACGGTGCAGAACGGGGGGGCCCTGCATGAAGGCATGGCGGATTGGGTGCCGCAGCAGGAGCAGATGATCATCATGGCGGGGGAGCAGTCGGGTCGCGTGGAAGTGGCGTTGCGAGCGGTGACGTCGGTGGTGGCATCTGGCAGAAAGATTCGCAACGCGATTCTGGCCGGGCTGGCCTATCCGCTTGCATTGCTGGCGATGACGGTAGCCTATCTCTATTTGTTTGGGCTGTATGTCATCCCGCAATTTGGGATGATTGCGCCGCCCGATCAATGGCACGGGAGCGCGCGGTGGTTGTACCTGATGTCCCACTTCGTACGAATCTGGTTGATATGGTGTTTGCTTCTTGCCAGCTTTCTCGCGGCTGGGCTTGTGTATGCGTTGCCGCGTTGGCGCGGCCGGTTTCGGAACCTATTGGATAACATTCCACCGTTTTCGATATACCGAATGATGGTGGGAACGAGTTTCCTGACCGCATTCGCCTCACTGCAGACCGCCGGTTTCACCGTGGAGAAGTCTTTGCTGCGCTTGACGGAGCACGCCAAGCCCTGGCTCGCGCAACGGATCGACGACATGCTGTTCGGCGTCAAGTCCGGCCTCAACGTCGGCGAGGCGATGAAAAATACCGGTTACCACTTTCCGTCGCGCGAAATCGTGGACGACCTCTGTATCTATGCCGAATACAACGGTTTTGCCGATGCATTGAAGACGATTGCCGATGAGTGGATGGAGGCAGGCGTCGAGCGCGTTGGCGTTCAAATGCGCGTCTTCAACGGCGCGGCCATTTTGATCCTCGCGATCCTCCTTGGTGTGCTGGTCACCGGTTTTTTCGGGATACAGCATGAGATTGCGGCAATGACGCGCACGATGCGTTAGCGCCGTCCGCCACGGCGTTTATGACACGCCCACGCAGTGGGTCTTTCAAGCATATAGAGGTTGATGATGAGCGAACATATCCAGAAAACCTTGTTGAACCGAGTAATGCAGCACCGGGCGAGTTATCGTGTACGCCAGCGCGGCGCGTCGCTGCTGGAAGCGGTCGCGTATCTCGGGGTGGCGGCCATTGTCGTGATCGGAGCGATTGCATTGTTGCGCAGCTCATTCAGCAGCGCGAGCGCCAATGGTCTGAGCGAGCAGGTGAATGCGATTCAGTCAGGTGTCAAGAAACTCTACATGGGTCAGGGAGCCGGTTACAGCGGCATCAGTATCGGTGTCCTCGCCAGCGCGGGGGGATTGCCTTCGACGTTGACCACCACCACGTCCGGTACCGATTCATCGGCCACGACGGTCTCCAATGCGTGGGGTGGCACGGTGGAATTGACCGCTGCATCTTCAAACAATGGCTTCAATATCATTTACACACAGGTTCCGCAGGATGTCTGCATCAACGCGTTGACATCAGGCGGGAGTTGGTCGTCCATCACGGTCAATTCCGAGACGATAAGTACATTTCCGGTATCGCCGTCGGTCGCTGCATCCGACTGCACGACCGAGAATTCGATTACGTGGGTTTCCATCTGACCGCACACGTCCGTCCATCCTATGCTCGCACTCTGGATTCTGGTTGCCTTGCTGACGATAGGCGGCGCTTATGCACTGGTGGATCAGCGTGACATGGCAGTGCCGCCGCAAATGAACGAGCAAACGCTTGCGGGCAGCATGGCGGCCTATCGCGCCGCAGTGGTTGCGTTCGCACGCACTCAGACTGCTTTTTCAGGATCGGCGACCGACGCACAATTGCAAGCCGTCACGCCTGGCGCGACGGCGGATGACCGATGGCAGAACTATATTGCGCCAAACAATGGCGACGCCAATGGTAGTGTTGTCGTGATCTACACGACGAAGACCGATGCCGCCCCCGCCATTGCCGGAATCGAACGCTTGTCATCCGGTTCCGCGTTGGCGGGTGTTGCCGCATCGGGTCATATTGTCTCGCCTGGCAATCCCGCTATTGCGTTGCCCACCGCGATTGCCGCCGTGGTCCCCGACGGCACACCTGTATGGATGGCGCAAGCTTACGGTGTGACTGCACTGTCGAGCGTGCGCACGCGCACGCCTACATCTGGTTTCGCGCTGGTGGAATTGCTGGCGGCACTGGCTATTCTCGGGCTTTTGCTGGCAGGGGTGGCGTCGATGATCAATACATCGCTGCAAGACGCAAAAGGCCAGCAGACGGCGTCTTATCAGGCCGCCCTGGCGACTGCCGCGGCGAAGGTCGTTGCAAACAACGCATCGGCATTGCTGGACAGTGCCACCGCGACGACACCGGTCGTCATCGGCCTGACCACGGCGACAAATCCCAGCTACGCGCTGTCGACCTATCTTCCCGACGGCATCGGTACACGTAATGCCTACGGGCAAACGCCTTGCCTACTGGTCTATGCGAACGCGGCGCATACGATGCTGCAGGGATTGCTCGTGACCGAAGGGGGGGTGTCGATATCGGACGATGCGCTCGGTTATATCGCCGGCAACGCCGGGCAGGGAGGGGGCTCTATTCCTGCGACGAACAACGCGTCGGGGGCCGCGTTGGGTGCGTTCGGAACATGGAGCGTCGCGACACCGAACCCGTCCGGCAAGTCCTGTTCTGGAACGGTGACCGGCGTGGGACATTTGGTCAACGAGGTGACCACGAACGCTACGAATGCGCAGGACGCCGACTTTCTGTATCGCGTTGCCGTGCCAGGCGATCCTACGGCTAATGCGATGCAAGTGCCGTTGATCCTGGCAAAGGAAACGCTGGGCGCGGCGTGCACGGCCGCGACCGGTGCGATTGCAGCGGACGATCAGAATCACGTATTGTCCTGCGTTGCCGGAACATGGCAACCGGTCCCGTTGCTGCATTGGCGTGATCCTGTCGTCAATGCTACGGACCTCTCCGCGATGACGAATCCACAGACCGGTGACGTGGCAATGACAACGGCCACCGGTCGTGCCTACACGTTCAACGGTGCATCCTGGCAAGCACTTGCGGTTGATGAAAACGGTGTTCTGGCGTTGGGCAATCAGGAAACGGTCGGTGCCGCGTGCGCCGCCACGCAAGCCAGTACCACGCCCGTATCCACCGATGCCAAGGGCCGCGTCCTATCTTGCCAAAATGGCACGTGGCAGACGCAAAGCGAGGTGTTGCCGGCGTTGAACGTCGTGGGGTGCGAGACAATCATGTCGAGTCCAGGCGCGACGGATTACACTTGCACCACGGTGCCGAATGCCTGGACGATAAACACGACCAATAACACTTATACGACCATACATACGGAAACCGTCACGCTGAACAAGGCCGGCATGATATCGGCAAGTTCATGGGCGCACATGAATGACGGTGTCTGTGAAGGCAATGGCGTGATGGGTACTGGACATAATGCGCAAGAAAGTCAGTCGCTCGACGTGTTCGACAGTTCGGGTAACACACTGTCGCATACCGAGTCGATGGGGCCGACCTTAAAGGACGACTCCGGCGGTATCAACAACACGCTGAATACCGCGCAAAATGCCGGCACCTACACGGTTCAGGTCACGACGAACTGGGCGACGTATGCGGGCATCACGACCCCCTGGACGAGCAGCTATTGCGATACGGCGGGCAATCCCATTTCCAATTCTCCGCTCGTCGCAGGCTGGAGCGTGAATACGTATTACTGAAGCAGGCGTATATCGGCGCATTTGACTGCACCCCTGGTGACTGCGGGTGCGCGTGCATGGCTTCGTATGAAGCCTGCGTCTGGCGAACCGCGGTTGCGATATCGGAAGCAACCCCACCTCAGTCTTTCGCTTGCGTTGACCGGATTTCGCCGGACCGCAATGATGCATCTCGGAACTCTTCTCCTTGGCTCAACGACCATTCCGTGATGCATACCATGAAATCACTTGTCACCTTGTTGCTCTGTGCCGTAGCACTGTTCGCCATGAGCGTTGCGCCTGTCGATGCCGCGCAAGTGCAATGGCGGTCGGCGCAGATCGATTACACTGCCGATGCGAAGGACGTCAAAGACGTATTGCATGACTTTGCGGCCAGTCAGGGCATTCCGGCAAATATTTCGCAAAGCGTCTCCGGCAATGTGACCGGCAAATTCCAGATGTCCCCGCAACGCTTTCTCGATACCCTTGCATCGACATTTGGCTTCGTCTGGTACTACGACGGGCAGGTGCTCGACGTCGTGACACCTGATGCGATGAAGAGCCAACTGATTCGTCTCGACCATGCGAGCGCCGAGGACTTGCGCGAAACACTTCGCGAGATGCACGTCAGTGATCCGCGCTTCAGCATCACCTATGACAGCGCGCAGGGCGCTGCCATTGTCAGCGGCCCTCCGAATTACGTGAAGCTGGTATCCGACATCGCCGAGCGCCTGGATTCCAATACCGAGCATCGCGCCGGCACGGTGGTCAAGGTTTTTCCGTTGTATCACGCCTGGGCGATGGACCGCACCACGGACGCCGATGGTACGACGATCAATCTGCCAGGTGTGGCAACGGTGCTGAACAGCATGTATCACCCGAATGAGAACAACGCGGGTGCGTCTTCGGCGAATAAAGCGGCAACGAGTATGACGAACGTCAAGAAAGTATCGCCGATGAATAATATCAATGGCTATCCCGGCGGTCAGGGGAGCAATAGTGTCGCGCCGCCTATTCCGTCCAGCGTGCAGGGCCAGATGGCTGGATTCGGCAATTCGCAACCGGGCCTTCTGGCAGGGCTGAGCGGGCAGGCATCACCGCAATTACAAAGTCCTTCGAGCAGCGGCGACAATCAGCAAGGCGGGGGGCGGCAGAAGGACCAGTCGTTGCCGGTGATCGTTGCCGACCAACGGACCAATTCGGTGCTTATACGCGATACGCCGGACCGCATGGACCAGTATCCGGCATTGATAGAAAGGCTGGATATAAAGCCCCAGTTGGTCGAAATCCAGGCACAGATCTTTGAGGTGGATGATTCGGTCATCGATCAATTGGGCATCAATTGGACGGCGCATAATGGCCATGTCGACCTCCAGACTGGTAATGGCCTGACCGCACAGAACACCTACAATGGCACGTTGTCGCAGAATTTCGGGACGACGACGCTGGCGGGAGGCGCCACCGCGGCGGCGGCGCCTGCGGGCGCGGCATTGACAACCGTGATTGGCGGCGCGGGCCGCTACCTGATGGCAAACGTGGCCGCATTGGCGGAGACGAACAAAGCGAAAATCGATGCGAGCCCGAAGGTGGCCACGCTGAACGACATCGAAGCCGACATGGCAAACCAGACGCAATTCTTTGTGAGGGTGTCGGGCTACACATCGGCGGACCTTTACAGCGTCTCTACGGGGGTCTCGCTACGAGTGCTGCCGATGGTGGTCGATGAGGATGGCAAGCGACAGATCAAGCTCGATGTGTCGATACAGGATGGGCAACTGAGCGGGCAGACTGTCGACAACATACCCGTGATCACAAGCAGCAATATCAATACATCCGCGTTTATCAATGAAGGCGAGGCGCTGTTGGTCGCCGGCTATAAGGTGGACAAGATGACACGTGATCGTACGGGGGTGCCGGGCTTGTCGAAGATTCCTGTGATTGGTGGCCTGTTCCGCTATCACGACAACGAAGACAGCCATATGGAGCGGCTCTTCCTGCTGACGCCGAAGGTCATCGATCTGTAACGCATTGCTGCCAGAAATCGCTACGCGGGAAAGCCGTTTCGTGATTGACCAGGTTCGCCGTGCCTGCTACCCCAAGCCACCGCATACAGCGTCCGCTGGCGTGCAGTAACGCAAGCCAGTGGGCCGTGGCGCTACAAGGTGTTCCGACTTCCCGAAAAGTCATCATGGCAACGTGCTGTTGATACAGTTCTTATAGGCGAGATCGTGCACTTGTTGTGCCGTGCCGGCGTACTGCCGTTTGGTGTAGTACATCCCGATGGCTTCTCCACCAAACAAATCGACGACTGACTTTGCGAGGCGGTCCTTTGTTGCTTTCTCACGTGCGTAGGCGACCGTTTCCGCCTGCGGCTTGCCCGCATCGCGCATTGCTGACAGCGTAACAAGAAAGTCGGCGAAATACAGGCAATCTCCAGGCTTGTTTTTCGCGTAGATCGGTGTCGAAAACGTGATTGCCGCCGCGGCGAGCAACATGATGGACAGTTTGAACATCGTATCGGCTTGCGCTAACGAAAGAGGTAGCCTGCGCTGCTTCCTCTCCGCGAAAGCGGTGTCCGGCAGCAATGTGTTGGTCGGCGAGGCGCCCGGAACAAAGACGGGTGAGGGGGTAGCATCAATGTGTAAGCTAAGGTGCGGCATTATGGCGAGCATCGAGTGGCGTGAGGCCATATTTTATACCGTGTCTCGCGTCTGCCTTTCGCAAATAAGTAATCTGCAGTATTACCAGGTTCGTTAGCACAAGCGTAATCTCGCCCGGTATCGATGTGATGCGACGGAAATGGGACTGGTGCTGTATTGTTAAAATAGTTATAAATTTGAAAACAGATTGCAGTTTATGATGAAAATCCGTATTCAAATAGTTGACGATTTTCGCGATCCCCGACTGCTGATGCCGGTGATATTTTGACAAGGTGAGTCTACGACAATTGGGCAGGCACGTCTGATTCGCGTGGTAAAATTGCCGCACACGTACCCTGTCTATTCTAGAGTCATATTCTCGTAATACGAAATACGACACACCCACAGATATTCAGATTTTCCCGATAATCCCATCTATTGGGAAATCGGGCCGGGGATCCATTGCGACAATCAGCAATCAGATTGCGAATGCTTCGCGGTCCTTGCCTACAATCCACTTCGGTGGTTTGCCACGGCCGGACCACGTCGTGCCGCTTTCCGGATCGCGGTAACGCGGTGCCACGGGTTGGCGATTTGCACTGCGCGCGGGGCGACCAACTTTCGGTCCTAGACCCACTTCATTGGCTTTGAGGTCGTATAACGCGATCAGCTTGCGGCATTCCGTCACTGCGTCGTGGCGTGCAACCGTGCGTTGCGTCTCGATTTCCTTATCCAGCGCTGCTCGTTGTTCCAAAAGCGCGGCCAGATCTAATTTCTTATCAGCTTTCATTTTTTAAGTTTGGCTTGAGAGTTACAAATATGCGAGAAGCATCCCGATCCAGGCGACAAGCACCAATCGCGCGTTACCGCATATTATCCGGCCAGGTAGTAGAAGATTTTTCTCTTCCAACGTGGACGGTAATTTGGCAATAGCGTATCGATGACAGGGCAAGTTACTTGCGAAATAGATCCATCGCTTGTCACCCAAGGCGAAAGATGCGCCGATATTCGAATAAAGTAAAGCATTAAATAGAAACACAAGAATTACCGTAGTTTATACATTGTTATGACATTTGGGGCAAAGAGGTATGCAAGCGCTATTCACGAGCTTGCGACATCAAGAGGAATTTTAGATGATTGTTACAAAACTTGAACAGAATCTAACCTTATCTATCGATTTACTCCGATTGTCGCTTAATCAAACGCGCGTGACACCTTGGCGCGTTAGCGCCCGTATGCAGGTGCTATCAGCGCATCGGAGGTCCGAGCCTTCTGAAGGCTGGGACAAAACCGGAGTAATTCTTAATTTTTAGTGCGAGGTAAGAACGTTCCGCATTCCCGTCTGAATGAAGAAGTAATACCCACGCGGCACGCGGGTCCTTGTATCGCTCCTGTCAACTCAAATGAGATGCGTCGTGGGTACGGCGCGCGCGGCGTCTTGTTGCAGCACCGGCATGACATCGTGTGCAAATCGCCGCATCGATGCCAGGACACGCGGGTGCGAGAGATCGCCGAACCAGAAGCTGGCGCTGAAATAATCGCAGCCTAGCCCTTCCCTGATGCGCCGCAACTGATGGATACATTCATCGGTGTTGCCGATGATTAGATGATCGTCGCGTAATTGCGCATCGGACGGCTCACCCGGAATTGCTTCAACAGGCACATGACCATCGACGACGCCTCCCTGGCAGAAGCGCATGCGCCATGTCGCGCGTCCGTTCCAGCGCGCCTGTGCAATGGCGTCGGCGGCATCCGCTTCGTTTTCGGCGACATACACCGGTCTCTGAGTTCCGATACGTAGGCCCACCAGACGTGGTGCGAGGTCCGGATAGGCCAACCTTGGATTGGTCAGACGCGAGATAGGCTCCAGTACACCGGTAAACATATTCGCTCCATGCGCAACAGCCCTTTCGATACTCTGCCGTTTGCTGGAATTCACGACCATCCAGACCGGCATCGTTCGCTGCATCGGTTGTGGCACGAGATGGGTTGGCGGTGTCGTGAAATGATTGCCCGCAAATGAAAAGGATGGGCGGCGAAGCGCCGTAAGCAATAGTTCCTGGGCTTCCTCATCGCGCTGTACATTAGTCGTTCGGTTGATCTGGAAGCGCTCATATTGATAACGCTGGTACCCCATCCCGATACCCAGTTCGGCGCGTCCACGGCTCAGTACATCCAGGGTCGCGATTTCTTCCGCTATGGTCAAAGGATGGTGAAGCGGCACGGGAACGATCGCCGGACCCAGGCGGATACGATGCGTGCGCGCAGCGATATGGGCAAGAAGCAGTAATGGCCGCGACGAATGGGAGTAATTGGTGAAGTGATGCTCGGCAAGCCAAAAGTGACTGAAGCCCAATGCCTCCGCGCTGCACGCCATATCCATTGCACGGGCGTATGACTCGCCGGCAGGTCGGGGAGAGGCGGCAGGCATCGTCAGAAAAAGACCGAATTGCATGGTGAATTCCTATCGGGGAGCGATGATCGATGCCGTATTAACGGACATTGCATCTGCTCCTCACTTACGCGATCCGAAGCCGCGACGTCAAATCCGAATTGCAACATTACGAGAAGCTGTCAATCATGGCTGTGGTCGCGCCGAAGTCTTTCATGATCTTGAATCATCGACAAAATCAATGCCATGCATATTTAGCACGATCGTGCGAATCATGTTACAGAACCGTCTTTTTGTTTCATTGAAATATCATAAATAAGACTCATTATCGTTTCTGCAGAGTGATTGTTGCAGTCAGTAAAACACTCGTTTCGGCGTTGTATGGAGAAAATTACCGATACATGTGAAATGCGTGTCAATAAGCTGATGATCGTGTAATGTCCCTACAATTGAAATAGGCCACGTTCGTTGTATGATCCATTGCGTACGATCCGCACGCGGTAAGCTTTAGCGAGGTTTTGTGTCATGAAACAGCCTAGGAATTATTTGCTTTGTGCATGTGCGGCAAGGGTTAGTTAAGAGGTGGATCTGACTTGTTAAAGGGTAGATCGGCCAACCGGGAATCAACCGTTAAAACGTTGAGGGCTTGGTGAAAGGATCAGTGATTGCAATGCGCGAAGCCGAATCATGATCGGCAAGCCGCTGGCAAGCGGAATGCGCGATGACGTCCTGGCAGCGGTCTTGGAGAGCCAGCCCTGGGGCACGCTCGTACTGGACCGCGCGCGGTGCTGTGTCTACGCCAGCGCCGGTGCGCTGCGTTTGCTGCAACAAGATGCACCGTCCGGGCTGTCCATCGACACTTTGCTACCAACACTGGCCGAAGCGATTCGCCGTCAAATAAATGCCCGTGAAGTTGGCGCCGACAGTCACTTTTACGCCGCGAACTCCCCGCGTGACCGGGCTGGCGATGCAGTGCAAGCCGAGGCGTTGCAGGATCGGTCATACCGCCAATCCATCGGGGAGGTGCTTGCACGTGGACTCGAGGTGCCGGTTGGCGCGCAGTGGCTATGGGTACGTGAAGCGCCATTGCGTATGCATGGTGCAGCGCCATCTTATGATGCGGGATTGACGACGATGAGTCTTGTCGATGCGACTGATATGCGACGCGCGTTAGATGAGCGGATGGCATCGTTGCGTTTCATGTCGCACGATTTGCGTTCGCCACAGAACGCCATACTTGCGCTGACGCAATTGCATGACCAAGATCGTCAGGCGTTTGACGAATGTGGCGGGTTGCAGCGGATCGGCGAACTTGCCCGTTTCGCGCTATCGCTTGGTGATGATTTTGTCTTCGACTGTGTTGCCAGCGGCTGGCAGCATCGGGATGCCGCCCGTTTCGATTTGTGCGCGTTGCTGAAGACGTTGGTGCCGCAGTGGAACGTGGCTGCCGTGTATCGCGGCGTGTCCCTGCGCGTGTGGCTGGCGGACGGGCACGCTGCCTGGATGCACGGTGTGAAAGTGTTCGTTTCACGGGCTTTGCAAAATCTCGTCGACAACGCGATCCAGGCCTCGCCCCGGAATGCGGTGGTGGCGCTCTCGGTCAGCACGCGCGAGAACACTGTGGTGGTCACGATTCAAGACGAGGCCGGGGGTTTGCCAGGCCTGGCCGCCTGTCGGGACGTACCGATGACGGATTTCGAGTCGATGGCGGGGCATACGCGCACGGGACAAGGCCTGGGTCTGCGACTCAGTGAAAAGGTGGTCCGGATGCATGGCGGCAAGCTATGCGCGCGTCCGGTATGGGACGACGATACCCGGCCGAGCGCGGATGTGGACGTGGTGATGCGGAGCGGGAGTGGCCGATGCGTTGGTACGGTCTTCGAAGTAATGCTGCCGGCGTTGGCGGTCGGGCGCATGGCCCGCTCCCGAATGGCCGCGGCACAGGTTGGAACGCAGGGGAGCGGGGCGGGGCCGCGGGCACGTATCAGCGGGCTTGAGGCCCGCGATGCGCGTCGCGGTAGCTGAAGCCTGCGGATCGGATATCGATGATATACACATAACGAAGCGCGGCCGTTCAGCGGACGCCATCAGACCAGCGAGGCTGCACGGACGGTTCCGACGGTTTCGCATAGCGGGAGCCACCGTGTATCGGCGGAGCGACGCTTGCACGCGTCGGGAAGCGCGCGCCGGTCGCAAGTAGACAACCGAGCCCATGGCTCAGAATCGATTGACGGATATGATGCGCAAGTCGACACGGATTTTATTGGTTGAAGATGATCTGGTGCAGCGCTCGCTATTGACTTCCTGGCTAAAAGGCGAGGGCTACCAAGTGGAGGCGTTTGAAAATGGGCTGGATGCTCGCGCGCACCTTTCGGATCACTGGGCGGACCTGATCATTCTGGATTGGGACATTCCAGGTATCCCCGGCGACAAGCTGCTGGCCTGGATTCGTGGCCGGTCGAGGTCGATGGTGCCGGTAATCTTCCAAACGGTGCATTCGTCGGAGCACGACATCGCTCGCATCCTGGACACGGGTGCCGACGATTTTCTGGTCAAGCCGTTTGACAAGCTTGTTCTGCTGGCTCGTATTCGCGCGTTGCTGCGACGTTTCACCAATCAAAGCACCGAAGGACGGCGGATGATCGTTGGTGACTATTCGCTCGACAAAAGCAACTTGACGATCTCCGGATGCGGGCACACCCATACGCTCGGGACGAAGGAGTTCGAGCTGCTGTGGTATCTGGCACAGCATCAGGGAACAGCCGTGCAACGCCAGGACATCCACTCGGTGGTATGGGGCTGGGATGGCGGCGCGCAGAGCCGGTCAGTCGATACGTACGTCAGCCGTTTGCGAGCGGCGTTGAAGCAGATAGGCGTCGACTGGACGATCCAGTCGGTCTATGCCAAGGGATATCGCCTGCATCTCCCCGAGCGACCTTTCTCAGCCGACGCGGCGGGCGGCGCGGGCGGTGATGGCGGCATAAAGGACCTCTCGGCAATGGATCGAAGGCCTGACGGCGACGAACCTGCACGGCGGAAGTCCCTGGACACCACGCTCGCGGGACGTAATCATCGCAATGCGCAATGGACGGACATGGCCACGCCTGTCCCAACGTATTGATCCGTGCGGGCTTGGAATATTGCCCTGCTGAGCGTGGCGTTCGTATCCGCATGGGTGGTGCCTTCCTTTGGTGACGAAACCGGCGCACGGTTGCCACATCGATCTCCGGCGTGGCAGGTCTCGCGGTTTCGCTATACCGCGGCGCATACCCCGCTACATGAAATGCTCGACGTCCTGTCGGCACTGACGCATGTGGTCATCGATCAGGACGCGGGCTTGCGCGGTTTCGTCGATGGCCGATTCGACATGCCGCCGCAACGCTTCCTCGACTGGTTGACGGACCATTACGGTCTTGCCTGGTATGACGATGGCGCTGTGCTGCATATTGGCGCACGTGCCAACGATCACCCATTGCTGGTGCGACTCAACTATGGCAATGTCGGCGATGTACGCGCACTGTTGCGTCGTGCCGGGCGTCTTGATGCGCGTTATCCATTTTCAGATGGGCCGATCGATGCGCGCGCCGTTGCGACGAGGGTGATACAAGCGGACAGGATGCCGGACGACAGACTGCTTCGCATCACGGGACCTGCCGCCTATCAAGCCCTGGTGCTGAATGCGGCGCGCTTGGTGGAGCAGGCCGCGCAGCTGCGTGCGATCGACCGGACAGGGGCAGGCGCCGCGATGCCGCCGCTGGCGGTCCGCGCCATTACGCTACGCTATCGGTCCGCGGCCGATCGCATGATCATGGTTGATGGTCATCGCACGACGATCGATGGTGTCGCCAGTCAAGCACGGCGGGTGTTGATTCCTTTTGACGCGGCCCGGCAGGGTGTGATCGAATTCTCCCCGGCGTTGCCGGCATTGGCAGCCGATCCGCAAACCAATACGGTGCTGATCCGAGACCGCGCGGACAAGCTCGACGTGGATCAGGCTGTCGTCCAGACTTTCGATCGCCCCGGTGGAACAGTAACCATCGATGTCGTATCTGTGCGGGTTGCCGATGACGACATGGTGTCCATGTTGCATGCGTTGATGCGATCCGGCGATGAAAAGGACGGTACGTCGGAGGCCACAGCGCTCGCCAAAAATGACGGCGACGATATGGCCGCTGTGGCCCATCCGTCGAGCGCGTTGCGCGATGAGGCGCATGCATCTAACGATGACGTACCACACCCGCCCGATGCGGTGCTGCCGGGAATCGCCGATCCGGCGGCCGGCGCGCAGAGCAGGCATTGGCTGATTCGTGCGGACGATCAGCGCCGTGCGTTGCGCGCGCGGATCGCTATGCTGGTGGCGCGGCGCCACGCATCGATCCAGCTCGACGATGTGATGATTGCCTCGGATGGTGTCATGACGGCGCTGGAACGCATAATGCCGGCGTCAACGTCAACGTCAACGTCAACGTCAACGTCAACGTCAACGTCAACGTCAACGTCAACGTCAACGTCAACGTCAACGTCAACGTCAACGTCAACGTCAACGTCAACGTCAACGTCAACGCGTGGCAATGGCCAATCGCTGGCACCTCCGATTGATACGGTGTCACTGCGCGTGGTTTCCACCGCTCCCCCGAGTGCGAATGCCTCCGTGGTGCAGTCTGTGATGGCTCGGCGCACGACTGACGTAACGGCGTCGGCTGCGCGATTGGCGATCGAATTACGAGCCGGTAATGTCATTCATGTCATCCGCTGCGTCGTGCCTGAGAAACAGACTCTGGTGCTGTTGGACCCGGCGGGCGAAGGTTACATGCGCGTTACGTTGCTGAGGCCGCAACGGCAAGGTTAGCGCCGGCTCTCCGCATCGGTTTGTCATGCCCGCAACCATGTGTAGTCGCCGTTGATCAGGCCGGTAAACATTTCGTCGCTCGATTCGATGATGTTGGATCGCCAATAACGGCCGTGCTCCGCATAGTGCGTGAACAAATCAGCGACAACCGTGCCATCGACATCATCGCTCAACGGCAGACGTAGTATTAGCACAATGCTGCCGGTATCGGTATCCAGTCCCAGTTGTGCCTGGTCCTGTGCGTAGATCAGAAGATTTGCTTCCAGCAACAGCCGGAACACGAGCAGGGTACGGCCCGCTGTGACGGTGCCGTAGTGAAAGTTCACATACATTGCTTCCGGGTCGTTCTCGAAATGATCGAGGCGAACGTCAAAACCCTCCACTGTCAACGTGCGCGTTTCCAGCACGTAGTCGGGATCGGGAAGATCGACGACGGCGCAGACGTCTTTGACCACGTCGGCAAATAGTTCGATGCTCATGTAGACCTCGCCGATCGGGCTAGTCGCGTCCCGACACGCCGAATTCAAAAATGGGAAACCGCGGCGGTGATGCGCCGGGTCTTGGCCCGGAGCCTCCCCGCCTGGTTTCCCGGCAAGGGCGAGACCGCGAGGCGCCAGGCAAGCCAAGCACCCCACGAGCAGCCTGTATCAGCCCTTTTTGGACATGTCCTCCGTGTCCGACGCGCCGGTTTTTGCGACATTCAATACGGAATCCAGCATCGACATCTCGATCTGTGCATTGGCCGCGGCCATCATGGTCGGAATCATTGTCGACAGTTCGCTGGAGATACCGGCGGTTGCACCTGCTGCGGATGAGGAACCGAATGACATAGTGATGCTCCTTGAAAGTGAAGAAGTAAAAGCGAACGATATGGCATGCCCTATTTCAGGGGTCATGACGCAGTCATCTCGTTCTGGTCTACACCGGCTTTTTTGCCGATGTCTTGTTTGCGCGTTACCGCGCGAATGCATCTACATCATGCGTAACGTTGCCCGAGGCGCGGTACAGGCCGTCAGTGCATCGGGGTGTCGCCGTACGCCAGGTCGGCCATCCGTTCCACCATGCGCTGCGCCGCCACCATGCCGCGGTACAGCGTTTGCATGTCCGCGCGCTCGCTTTCGTTGCGGGCCTCGTGGGTCTTGTCGCTTATCCGCTGCGCAGTGGCCGCGAATGCGGCACGGATGGTGCTCACTCGTTGATGTGCATCAATCGATGTCAAAACGCTGGGCAGTTGCTTCAGTTCATGGCGTACGGCTTCGATCTCTTCGTACATGCTTTGCTCCGTTGTTTGGGTGGACAGCGTTGATGGCGATGTCCGGGGTCGGGGAACGTATTGTCAGTAGCGCGGTGTTTGTCGTACGGGTCAGTCAATGCGTGATCGCGCTGGAATGAACGACTCCCGCAGCGATGGATTGGGGGTCTCAAGTTCGTTCGACGCGGTGAACAGGTGCTTTACGCCGTCTTCTGTCTGCACGTATCGTGTGTCGCCTATGACAATCATCTCGGAATACACATTGAGGCCGGTGGTCGGGGGCAACTCGCCGACGTCCACGTCGATCCGCGTCACGTTTGCGTCCAGGTCCGCCTGTACGCGGTTCAGGTCGTCACGGAATTTCGAGATGGACGGCACCTTGCCGGTAATAGCAAACGCACCGTTGCCGATATAGCCAACCCGCAAACTGTCCGTTGCCAACGACTCCGAGAGGTTGGCGATATCGGTTTGCGCCACGTCGTACTGCCGGGCGATATCGGCGCCGGGGAACTGTTTGAAGACGTTGCGTGCGGTGATGTCATCGCCCGCCGTGCTAACCATCCCTTCCACAATCACGGCTTTTTCCCCGTGCGCCCGCACGTGCAGGCCTGCCAGGCGGGCTGCAAGCAGGGCACTCTGCACGCGTTGCGCCAGTGGCGTGCCGGTATCAGCGGAAGCAGGCGGCCGATGAAGCGTCTCGTACAGTAACGTAGTCAACACCACAATGACTGCGGCACCCATGGCGCCGGTGCAGACGTTGCGCAACCAGTGCTGCGCGCGCGTGGGTGGTTGCAACCAGGCGGTGCCGCCTGCATGGTTTTGGTCATCGTTGTGTGCGGACGTGGACCCTAATTGTTCGTCCGGCGCGTCGTCATCGTTCGCACTGTATTTGTTCGTATACATGCCGGCCAGCAATTGGATATCGGGTGGCCAGGGTTGATCTTCGTCACCGAAACACAAGGCGGTGTTTCCGAATGGGAAAGGGACAAAGTCCGGGATCAAAATGACGGACGGATCGAACGCATCGGCGTCATTGGCAACGGTGTCTTCATGAATTGCATTGTCGGAATATTCGTCTTCGCCATATCCCCTGCCGTGCCTGCGCGCGTTGGCCAACGCGCCGTACGTGTCATCGGCGTGCGGTGCCGCGGCTTCGTGATGTGCATCGAGCGCAGCAGGGCGGTTGTCAATCCGCTTGGCGCTGATGACACCATCGTCGCGCAACGAAATCAGCACTTCGTCGTCGTCCCAATCCGTGATGCAGATATCGGTATCGTCCGATCTGCCGACGCGATATGATCCTGGCGTCAGTCGCGCCTGGATGCCCGCGTGGGTGCCGGTCAGAATGCGAAGGATCTTCATGCCGATCTTCCAATTTGGTTAAGACTACGAATTTAAAATGACTGTGCTTTGACGAAGGCAGTGTACGGCGTCGATATCGTGTTCCAAGACCTTGATGCGAAGCAATTACATTGTTCACGAAGTAGCCTTTGACCGTCTCGTCATTCCCGCTGCTTTTCATCTCCATGCAAGCGAGCGGAGACCCGTTCGGGCGTTTGCCGCGATGCCACGCCGCTCATCGTGTTGCTGACCTGGCGCAACGACCGTTGCAGCAATGACGGTGGCAATGCGCGGCCGCCACTGAATAAAAGCAACGGTAACAGCGCATGGTATGTTGCACATCCGGGCGCCGCGGCAGCACTGGCCCCTTCAAGCGGAGAGGGCGCATTGACGGTGAATGTTGCAGCAGCCGGTCGCGTGTCGCCAGGCTGTCCGTGCCACGTCGATGGTGATACTGGCCTGGTGATTGGCTTGCTTGCCGATCTTTGTTGCAAGTCGCGATAGACATCGGCAATTCCGTTTTCGTAAAACGCACCCTGGCTGCCCAGCCGCAGCCGCGCTTGCAATGCGTCCCGGGTCAGCGCCAACGCCGGTAGGGTAGTCCGTGCGGCTGCATTGCCTCGTGCTTGCTCGCCGAGTAGGCGATGTTGATCGACCCACGCGGCGCGCATTCGGCCTTTCAGTTCGAGCGGACGATCGGACCATTGCGCGGCAACCGACTGCATGATTGAACTGGACGGCAATATGGGTGCGGCGGAGGAGCCCTGCCTGAATACGGCTGTCCCGCTATGCGGCAGCCGGTTATCGGCGGACGAAAGCGGGGAAGGCCTAGAAAACGGTAAAACGCGACTGTTGTCGTCCTGCTTGCGCCCGCCTTGACGATCATCTCCGGCGTTGGAGCCTTGGTGTGATCCCTTGCCCGACTGTTGTCCGCGACCTTGGCCTTGACGGTCGTCGTGCGCACCGTTTCTGGATTGTTTTCCACCTTGCCGATTGCCGTGAGATGGCGATCCGTTTCGCGACTGCCCGCCATAGCCGGAGATCGGACGGACACGACCGCGGCGGGGGCCCTGGCGGACGCCGTGGCCGTCGTCGTCGGGTCCGTTCCCGTGTCCACCGCCCTTGCCTTGCCCTTGATTGCCATTGACACGTCGGGGTACGACGCCGGCTGCCGCCATTCGTTGCATGATTTCACCATGCCGCGCGGCACGCGGCTCCGGGTCATGGTCGACATGGGAAAATACGACATGCCGGTAACTTCGGGCTTTCGTGCGATGTGCGCGTCGGCGACGTGCCTGGTGCGCTGATTCTTCGGTGAGCCCTGCCACCCGCTCCACAGGCTGATGGGTCGGGTGTCCGGTGCGATCGATACTCATGATGGGATGGCCACGGTAACCAGTTGCTGCGCGAAGCGCAAAATCGATGCACCGCCCCACGCCGCCGTCATGGCTACGGTGGCACATACTGCGATCAGCTTCACGCTATGCGAGATCGTCTGGTCCTGCAGCGATGTGATTGCTTGCAGGAATGACACCAGTAAGCCGGACACCGCCGATACGATGATGACGGGAAGCGTCACGTAGAGGCAGAGCAACATACCCTGCATCGTCAGGCTAATCAAAGCATCGGTATTCATCTCGTATTCCGGTAAGAGGCCGTGTCGGATAGCATTGCTATACGCGATACGTCATGATGAGTCCGTGTATCAACTCGGACCAGCCGCTCATTGCCACGAAGAGCAGTAATTTGAACGGGATCGCGACGTTGGTCGGCTGTATCTGGTTCAGGCCCATCGCCAGCAGAACGTTCGCGACGATCAGGTCGACGACGATGAAGGCGATGTACAAAAGAAAGCCAATCTTGAACGCATCGGTCATCTCTGTCAGCGTAAAGGCCGGGGCCAGCACGATCAAGTCGTCTTCGCGTAGCTGCGACGCCATGGCGGCAGGCCAGACCACTTTGGCTGAACGCAGAAAGAAGCGTTTCTCGCGTTCCTTGGCATGCTTTTGCAGAAATGTACGAAAGGGCTCGCGCGCGGCGCCGAACGCCTGGATCATCATCTGCGAAGGCTCGTTGGATACCTGCTCGTGCTGCAGCGTATCGAATGCGCTCATGCCGACGGGTGCCATGATGTAGATGGATACCAGAATGGCAATGCCGTTGAGCACCATGTTCGGGGGCACTTGCTGCACGCCCATCGCGTTGCGAAGCAGTCCGAGCACGACGACGATTTTGGCGTACGACGTGACGACCATGGCGATGAAGGGGATCATGCTGATCGCGAGAACCGCGATCAGCATCCCGGTAAAGTCACTGAACTGGATCATGGCCGTTTGCGATATCGAGAACGCGTACGCCGAGATGTTCGCCAATGGTCACCAGTTCGCCGGTGCCGATCACCTGGCCATATGACACCATTCGGACGCGGGCATCGGCCAAGGTCGTGGGTAACTCCAGCACGTAACCGCTGCGCAACGCCGACAGTTGGACCAGCGGCAACGTGACGGTCTCGATTTCGAAGCGGATTGGAAGATCGAGGTCGTCGAGAGACTTCGTGGCATGCTCTTGCCGGACCGCATCTTGCTCCTGTGCGCCGTCCTCGCATGTCGGCTCGTCTGTCATATCGCGGTCTTCTAATGGGTCTTTCCAGTCGCCGTCGCCCGCTTCGTCGAGATTGTTCAGACGGGCCAGGTCATCGGCGCGGCTGACCTGGTAAGCATTGGAACCCTTGTGGCCAAGGGTTTCGTCACGTTCCGTTACGTCGCGGGAGGAAGGATGCGAAGGCATGAAGGGGTCCTGGTTGAGTGTGATACGGGTGCCGGACAGCAAGATGGGGGTTACCCACTGGCGCGCGCCAGGGACGCCCCATTCGATACGTGCGGCAATATCGCGATGCGGGGTTGCGTGTTTCGCGTCGACAGCGGTGTCGTCATTCCGCCATTGCGTCGATTGCGCGCGAAACCATGGTGTCAGCGATTGCTGTATCGCACGAAGAACAATGTCGCCGGGACGCAGGGCATTCAGCTGGCGCACGGATAGGGTGCGCGCACCCAGTACGAGATAGCCGGGAATGCGCAGCGCACTGATCACACCGCCAAACGGGATGCGCTGTTGCGAGAACCGGTGTTCGAGGCGTTCGAGCCAGCGCGACGGGATATGATCGATCACGCCTTTGTGATGATGATCGTCGAGCGTGAAATGAAGGTGTAGACGCGCAAGGTTTTGTCGGTCCACGGTGGTGGCGCTGGTGCCGTGCCGGATATCGTTGACAATGAGGTCCTCGAGTCCCAATTGTCCGAATGCATCAAGCAGCGGGGCCAGTATCATAGCCGTTACCGTATGGCGTAGCGCGTCCGGCATACCGATAAAGGACGCCGTGGACGTGCCTGTCTGCCAATGTTGCTCCGGTGTCACGTCATGCCTGGATGCAGGCGGCATGGTCGGCTGAGCGATGGTGGCTGCGCTGGCCAATGCTGGATAAAGATGCGGATCAACGCCGATGCGGGCCGTCCCGCGCTCGTGTTGCAGCGCTATCCACACCCACGATGGCGCTTGCGTCCCTGAGCGCGGTGATCCCGCTGTGCCGTTCGTGTCCGCTGCGTTGGCATTGCTGCCATTCAAGACGAGGCGCCATTGCGAGATGCCGAAGTCCTGTGCCAACGTAGCCGGAACACGCGCGTCACAAAGCAGGCGGCTTAGTCGCGCGCTGTTGGGCGTGAAGCGCGGTAATTGATGGGCGCTGTCACGTAACGGACGCCATGTGCAGACCGTACCGCTGGCGATATCGATCGTGCGACCTTGTCCGGGGCCTTCTGCATCGGGCCGATGCACGCCTGTCAGCCATTGGCCTTCGGTACACGATTCGGTCGCTGCGTTGCCACGATGCTTGGCGAGGGTATTCGTGGGACGGTTCGCGGTGCGGTTGGCCAGTCCGATTGAGCTTGTCAACGGTGCGGGGAGAGTCGCGCCGCCGGAGAGGGCGAGCGGCAAGCCCTTAGGCTTGACGTAGCGTGGCATCGAAGTCATCGCTTTGGTGTGTCCCAACGTTAATGTGGTTGGCTTTGGCGTGCTTGCCATGATTAGCAATTGCCGCGAGATCGCAAACTGGAAGACGCGTCAGGTGATATCGATCTGGACGTCACGTGGCGTGGCGAGTTGGTTCAGCAAAGCAACCAATCGGTTTCGCAGCAAGTGTTTGTGCAGCAAGAGTATCTTTTGGGTCATCTGATCCGATACCTTGAAGCGAAGCATCAAATCAAAATGCGAAAGCGTCAGACGCAAGGCGCAATCCGGCAGCAACGTGGCGGCAAGCTGGATATCGATGGTCCAGTTACCATTGGCGATGATCGCTTCGTCACAGCAGAAGTCGGCGAGCCGGTCTGCAAGGAAGTGCATCAGTCGCGCAACTTGCGCTTGCTGTCGCGCCAGTTGCGCGAGGACCGGCGCGGACAAGCCAGAAAGCCTCTGCTCACGCGCCAATGTAGCCAACCGCAGTGTTTCCGGGCCACCTGCGTGAACCAGGGTATCGAAGTCTCCGGCGTAAGCATAATCGGGATCGCTTGCAAGCTTATTTTCGAGATGACATACGCTATCTGGCACATGATCTTCCGCTGGATTCGCTGCTGTGTCTTGCTGCCTCGATGCGTCGTGCTGCATGTCTCGAGGATCGGCCTTTGTCCCCGACGCGTTGACGTCTGCCAGCCCGCCGGACGATGCATCGCATTTTCCCAGTAGGCGCGCGGCCCGTTCATTGCGTTCACGTGCGACACGAAGCAACCTTTCATAATCGATGCCTGCGCGGCGCAGTTGGGGCGATACGCTATTCGCGGGCGCGTCGCGCCGACCCCGCCCCAATGCGACGTCGACAGCACCGTCACGCGCAATGGACAATGCATCCGCGCCATAAACTGAAGGACCACTGTTGGTGGCCACGTCTGACGGCGGCACGATGCGTGGACGAATGGGTTGGCTCACGCCTGCCTTCCAAGGTGGAGATATGCGCTGCGTCGCATCACGAACGTATGCGACGGTCTAAAAAAAGGCGAATCAAAGGGTGACGCGCCCCAGTGGACGCAATTCAACATGTTCGCCCAGCTCTTGATAAGAGAAGACCGGTAGCCACGCGATCCGGCTTTCAATCATCCGGCGCACATACCGGCGTATATCCATCGATGTCACCAATGCGATGTCATCGCGCGGCATGCTGCCCGCATAGGCGGTGATGCGCTCACATAAGGACTGGATTTGATCCGGTTGCAAGGCGAGGAAGTTGCCCGTCGGCGTTTGCTTGATCGACTGCCGGATATGCTGTTCGACATCGTTTCCGAACAGGACCGCGTCGAGCGTCGCGTTACCCCGGGCCGCCCGGTAGGCGACGTAACGGGACAGGTCGCCTCGCACGTATTCCGCAAGCATCAGCATATCTTTTTCTTTCGGACCCCATATAACAAGGCTTTCCATGATGCTGCGCGCGTTGCGGATAGACATCGACTCTTCGAGCAAGCGGCGCAGCACATCGGCGATCCTCTGAAGCGGCAAGGCTTTCTGCACTTCAGCCACCAACCCGGGGTAATCCGCCCCGAGTTGATCCAGGACCCACTGCGTTTCCTGAATGCCGACAAACAGGTGTGCACGAGCACGCAGTTGTGCGATTGTCTCGTTGGCAATGATTTCTTCGGACCGCCATACGGTGATTGTTGATGGCAATTGCCGTTCTCCGGCCCAATAGCCTTGCGACAATCCGCCCGCAGCCGGTCCCGGTTCGCAGGCGGCGGCTAATTGCGGGTCTGTCGCGGCGCCGGGGACCAACACCTTGCCGGCCGGGAGGGTTACCCGTGATGCTGGTACGTCGTGAATCAGGATTTCGTACGTATCGGCGGGCAAGTCTGCACCGGGCCACATCAGGATGCCGGGAAAGGGCAAGCCCAATAATTCCTGTAACTGCTGGCGTTGCGCATCGAATGCGTCGTTCAACAAGCTGGGCGACAGTCTGCCGATCAGGTCAGGAGACAATCGCACACCTAGCGCACTCGTGAATTGCGGCGCCTGTTTGAGAATGGATGGCGTATCCGCTTTTGCACCTGCTCGTTGCAACGCCGTGACCGACTCGCCGCGGGCGGGCTGCTTCCCGCCCTCTTTGTTCTTTAACTTATAGCCGCTAAACGCCAATACACTAGCCAGCAACAGGAACAAGGGCCAGGGGAAGCCCGGGACTGCGGCAAAGCCGCATAGCATGACCGCGGAGAAATAGAGCGCACGGGCATTGCCGGCGACTTGCATCAAGATTTCGTTGCCGAGGGAGCTGCCGCCATCCTGGCTTTCATCGGAGACACGGGTGATCATCACGCCCGCCGCGACGGAAATAAGCAAGGACGGAATTTGCGACACCATCGCGTCACCGATGGACAGGATGGAGAAGCGGTTTGCCGCCTCCCCCGCCGTCATGGCGTGATAGGCGACCCCAACGGCGATCCCGGCGACCATGTTGACGAGTGTAATGATCAGGCCTGCGATTGCATCACCCTTGACGAACTTCATGGCGCCGTCCATGCCGCCATAGAGCTGGCTCTCCACGGCAAGGCGCGCGCGTTTGCGGCGTGCTTCGTCCGCGGTCAGGATATTCGCGCGTAGATCGGCATCGATGCTCATTTGCTTTCCTGGCAGCGCGTCCAATGTGAAGCGGGCGCCTACCTCGGCAACCCGTTCCGACCCCTTAGCGATGACGATGAACTGCACCGTGGTGATGATCAGGAATACCACCAGTCCCACTACCAGATTGCCGCCGACGACGAGTTCCCCAAAGCTTTCGATGATCGTGCCCGCATCGGCATGCAGCAGGATCGATTTCGTTGAGGCGATGTTTAGCGAAAGCCGATAAAGCGTGGTGAATAACAGTATCGAAGGAAACGACGACAGCAGGGTGATCTGCGGGATATACAGTGTCACCATTAATAGCGTGACGCTGACGCATATATTGATCGACAGCAAGACGTCGATGGCGTCAGGCGGCAGCGGCAGAATCATTAAACAGATGATCGCGATCAACAGAAGCGCTACGCCTATTTCACCGCCACCCGGCAGTTTCAATGTCTTGAACATGCAAAGACTCCAACGAAGACGTTATAAGGAGATGTTAGAAATCGGCGCGGTGGGGATGGTTTCACCGGCGGCGTGCCGTGCCGTGCAATGAGGCGCGACGCTGTCAACCCATCGCAGGATGGCCGCCACCACTTCGAACATCGGTTCCGGTATGGCCGTGTTGGTATCAACGGCATGCAGCGCTCGGGCGACCGGCGGATTGGCGACGATCGGGATGTCATGCCGAGTGGCCAGGCGTCGTAGAAATGCCGCCTCGGCGTCGATGCCTTTCGCGAGCACGACCGGTAGTGGATATTCTTCAGGTGCGTAGCGGATTGCCACGGCATAGTGCGTGGGATTCACCACCAGGACATTCGCGCGCGCCACTGCCGCGGGTCGGGGATCACCGCGCATCAACTCCTTCGCGAGCTTCTTTCGTTCGCCTTTTATTTTTGGGTCACCGTCCGTATTTTTCCGTTCACGCTTGACCTCGTCCTTCGTCATTTTCTGCGAGTGCATGAATATCAAATGCTGCAATTTCCAATCCGTGGCGCCGATCACCAGGTAAATTAGGAAGGCGACGCCGATCAATTTGAGAAAAGCACTCCACAGCATCGCGGATAGTTGCGGCAAAGGTTGGTATAACGCATGCGTGACAATCGGAAAAAGATCGGTAATCGTTTTCCACAGGACGATGCCGAGAATAATGGCCTTGATCGTCATCTTTGCGATGTCGAGCAGGGATTTCCATGAGAAAAGGCGCTTGATGCCGCTGGCCGGGTTGACCGAACTGAGTTTGGGCATCACCGGCTCCATTGAAAACCGGACACCCACCTGCGTCATCGTTCCCGACACGGCTGCCAGCATGCCGATGACGGCAATAACGGTACTGATAACCGCACAGACACCCAGAATATGAAATAGCGCGGACATCATCGCCTGCGTGGATCGGTCTGTTGACATGAAACCCAGCGCAATGTCCAGTATCTGGCGCAGTACATCCAGTACATCGTTTCCCCCCAGTTGCAAGGCGACCAACGCCGCTAGCAGCAATGCGGCGGAGACCAGATCCGGACTCTTCGCGTTCGACCCCTTTTTGCGCGCGTCATCGAGTTTCTTCTGGGTGGGGGCTTCAGTTTTTCGTCAGCCATCGTCGCTTTTCAATGCTGTCCTTGGGATAGTGGGCACGTTACCGAACTGCCTTGCCCATGCCGCTGCGTCGGGCGAAGCCGTGCGGGAATTCGCGAAGCCCGATCGGCGCGACGTCCTGCGTTTGCGTGACGCCGCGTTAGTGCAGGGCTCTGAGGGTATTGCGAATGGCCGATAGATTTCTGATCGCGTGGTATCGGTCGTGCGAAGCCGGGAAACGGCGCAAATGGATAATCGATGCCGGCTTCGCAAACGAGCGGGTCGCTTCGGATGCATGCATCTTGAAAAAACTCCCGCTTGCTACCTTTCGCTCGTCCGATCCACACCCCTCACGACCCTCGTCATTTTTAAGAGACTGGATATGAACGCGAAAACGGAATACAAGCAGTGCAGCCATGAACTGATCGGTGGCTTGATCGAAATTGTCCGAATGGCGGTGATTGATCAATTTCCGTCGCCACGACTAGACGTTGCCGATGTGTCGGCATTGCTGGACGCAATGCATGTGCTGCGGCCGACGCTGACGGAACTCAACCTGTTCGATGGGTTTGTACACGTGGTACGTGGCGAATGGCACGACGCTATCGCATTGTTCTCGACACTGGTGTCGCAGGACCGTTGCATGCCAGGCAGCCGTGCGATGCTTGTCTACTGCCTGAGTGCTAGCGGCAATTCGGATTGGAAGATCGAAGCCGAACAATTACTGCATCAAGATAAGCTGACCCCGGAAGCGCGTTCACTCGTCTATGCGGTCATCGCACGCAATGATATGGAGAAGGCCCGCGAAGATGCATACGCCACTGGCGAATTCAACGAGCCCGAATCGCTGAAGCGGTTACGTGACGACTACGCCAGTTATCCGATACACCAGCGCGAGTCGAGGACGAGGCACGATGTGCTTGGGCCACATAGCGCGAGTGGTGCGCCACAGGAGACCGGCATGCAACCGATGGAGACGATCACCAACAGCGACTACAGCCAATATCTGCGCCTGTGATCGGATGTATTCCATTTTATAGATAGGAGATTGATAATGGATGCCGCTCTTGGTGTGTCCCATTTGCACTCGGCACTGATGACGAAGGAGCCGGCCCTCGCCCCGGATGCCCATGGCACGCAATCGGTCCATGAGCAAATGCAGATCAAGGGCGAGCCGGAAATCGCGTCTCTCGCGCATCAGGGAAACAATTTCGCAGAGATGATGCGCACGTCGCGCGTAGGACCGTCCGCACCGACAGGTGACGCGGGAACGGTTATATCTAAACTCGTCGAGGGTGAGGATGAAGCCTTCACCTATGTGTCGAACGATATGCTGTACATGTTGAACAACGCGAACAGCATGTCGATGGGGGAACTGACCACCGCAATGACACAGGTGCAGGTAGAGGCCGCAAGCATGCAGGTCGATTTGCAGATGAAAATGAGCGTGGTCAACTCGTCCAAGGACGCGATCGAAACCTTGATGAAGAATCAATGATATGAGCGCTCCATTAAAGGCTTTCTCACATACGTTCGCCGATGACGTCGATGTGTCTTGCGACGTGGAGGCGATCGATTCTTTGGCATCCCGCCATGCTGCGCGCATGGTGATCAAGTCGCGTCGTGACGGCCCCATGGTTCGTGGCGTCGTTTTCGGCGCGGCGTTGGCGATGGCGTTGACGTTGAGCGGCTGCAAAAAGGAACTGTACGGCAACCTCGGCGAACGTGATTGCAACCAGATGGTTGCAGCGTTGCTCGAGGCAGGTATCGACGCGGAAAAGGTATCGCCGGACGGTGGCAAGACATGGAGCGCGAAGGTCGAGGAAGGTCAGATGGTCAAGGCGATGGATGTACTGCGCCAGGACGGTCTGCCGGCGAATCGCTACGACGATCTAGGCAAGCTTTTCAAGAAAGATGGCCTGGTCTCCACGCCCACCGAGGAACGGGTGCGCTTTATCTACGGCGTTTCCCAGGAGTTGTCGGACACATTGTCTAAGATCGATGGTGTGGTGGTGGCACGTGTTCACATCGTATTGCCGGATAACGATCCGCTTGCCAATGCCGTCAAGCCGTCGTCCGCCTCCGTATTCATCAAGTATCAGCCGGATGCCAATCTGGCGACGTTGACGCCTCAGATCAAGAATCTCGTGGTCCATAGTGTCGAGGGCCTGTCGTATGACCAAGTCAGTGTGACATCGGTGCCGGCCGACCCGATGGATGTCATTTCCGCCACGCACGCCGCCGATACGTGGTCACCGATGCGCATCGCCGTTGGCGTATTTCTGCTCGCCGGTATCGTTCTTTTGCTGACCATGCGCCGCAAGCCGAAGGACGGAACGACCCCCAGGGTGGGGAAAGGCCAGGGTAACGGCACGTCCTCGATGCCCGCGGGTCAACGGATGTCAGACGCGGCGGCGGGCGGTGAAACTGGCGGGGGCAGGCGTCCCAACCGGGGGGCGCCGCGCCGCGTGGGGTGGCGGGACTGGTGCCGAAACTGGATGCGGGCAGGCTTGCGGCGGCCTTGCCCGGCAATCTTTTCAAACGGGACGACGCGGCCGATTCACGCTAGCCGCGCGCGATATGGACTAAACGGTTGCGAATGGTGGCGGTGAACAATGGCGACGACAGTAGAGGAGTGGCGGGAATCGCAGCCCGCCTGGGCGGATCGCGACGACGCGCCCTGTCGCGATGCCGATGGTGGCCATGACGAGTGGGCGCGAGACGCGGCGGGCCCGAATGACCAGCACGTCGCCGACAGATCGGATCGGGGCGATATGCTGCTTGACGACGCACACTTGTCAGGTGGCAACGCGGACACGACGGTATCGGCAAACGATCAACCGCCATGCCAGGCGAGACGATTGCTTTCCTGCATGCGTCACTACCATGCGAATCGTGAGGCGCTGTTCGATTGGATCGATCCGAGCTGGCTGATGCCGGAAGGCGCTGCGAATACGTCGATGCATTGGCTGCTGGCATGGCCCGAAGCATTGCAACGGTCACGCAGCGCGTTGCGGGAACGGGCTTGCGCGGTGGAGCAGTGGTTAGGCGCCAGTGGTTTCCCGCCGCCAGGGATCGATCGCTTCACCACGTCGGTGTCTCGTATCGCAGCGCTACATCTGGACGATGCATTGCGCGCCCTGCGACTGAGGGCATTGCATTTTCGACGTGCCGAGCTGCGCTACTGGGTTGACCGGGAGAGTCGCGTCACGCTGGGGCAATGGCTTGGCGGCGATACCTCGACGACCGTTCGCTGGTTGTTGCAACAGGCGCATGCGCCGGCAGTGGCGCCACTGATGCGGGAGCATGGCATGCCGCCTCTCGACGAGATAAACGATGTCGCGCTGGCGTGGGAAGGCTTCGCGCTCTTTGCCGCAGGTGGGTTTTGCGAGCGATTCGAACCGATGGCTTTGCTGCGGTTCATGTGGTCGCGAGATGTGCCGACGCTGCCGTGGGTGCACGCGTACGCGGTCGATAATCCGAACGCGCATCGGCATGACGGCTTCCGTGTCATCGATCAATTGCAGCCTTTCTTTGGGGAGCAGACATGGTTATTTGGCTAAGGCGTGCCGGCCTGGAAGGGTGCGGCGACGACGTACCGCAGGGTATTGGCATCGACGACGATATCGTACCGCGCGACGCGGTATCGCGTGTTGTCGCATTGGACGAGGGCTATCTGGCCCTGGAGCGATCGTATCGGGTGGTGCTGGCCGACGCGCATGGAAAGGCTAATGCGGTGCGCGAAGCGGCGGCCAGGGATGCCTGCGACATGCATGCGGAGGCACAGCAAGCATTCGATGCGGCGCGCGAGCGCGGCTTCGAAGCCGGGCGGCATGAGGCATTAGCGCAATGGTATGAACATACCTCGAAGATGCTGGCCTCACGCCGTGAGGTCCAGATGGCGGTGCATCAACGCGTTGCGGATCTGGTCGTCGCGGCGGTGGAGCGGATCGTGGCGGACCAGCCGCCCGCCGTGCTTTTCGGACAGGCACGACAAGCCGTGGAACGCATCATAGACGACAACAGCACATTGCGTATTCGCGTGCATCCGGAGGAATACGACGCGGCTGCCAATGCTTTCAACGATGCTGCCGTTGCATGGCGCGCGCGTGGCCGTTCCGTCAGCGTCGACGTGACGGCAGACCGTTCGTTGATGCCGGGCAGTTGTATCTGCGACAGTGACCTGGGCTTCCTCGATGCGAGCCTGTCAGTACAACTAGAAGCGGTGCGGGCGGCGGTGACACGTGCGGTTGACCAGCACCCGCCCCATGATGACGACGGCGGCACGGATGAACCATGGCAAGTAGGAACATGGGGACACATGCCATCGCCGTCGACGCTATGTCCGGCGCCGCCTCTCTCCAAGGAGCAGATGCAAGGAGCCTTCGCATGACGATGCGGGACCGCGATGAAATCGATCGTGTCGACGATGCTGGCACGGAACCTGATACGACGCAACGCGCCAATCCGCGCGCCGGCATCCACGCGCAGCCGGGCGGCCGACGCCACGCGTCGTCGGGCGCCGGCGATATCAAGGTCCAAGCGCAACTCGCCCGCTTGACGGACGCGATTGCCTGGGAGTTGGACGCACGGCCTGGTTTGACCACCAAGGGCAAGGTGTTGGAGGTGATTGGCACGCTGATTCGAATCGTTGGCGTCGACGTCCGCATGGGTGAGTTGTGTGAACTTCGGGCGCCTGACGGGCAACTGCTGCAACAGGCGGAGGTGGTTGGTTTCTCGCGCGATACGGCGTTGTTGTCACCATTCGGTCGTGTCTCCGACGTCTCCCGTGATACGCAGGTCGTGCCGCTGCGCCGACCGTTGACTATTCCGGTGGGCAATCCTTTGTTCGGGCGTGTGGTGGACAGTTTGGGGCGGCCGATTGACGGCAAGGGCCCAATCGATGCCACGGAGACGCGGCCCATCCACGCGGACCCGCCAAATGCGATGAGTCGTCCTTTGTTGAAGTCCCCCTTGTTCACGGGCGTGCGCGCGGTGGATGCGATGTTGACTCTCGGGAAAGGGCAACGGATGGGGATCTTTGCGCCGGCCGGGGTGGGCAAGAGCACGCTGATGGGCATGTTCGCACGCGGCACGAAGTGTGATTTGAACGTCATTGCACTGATTGGGGAACGGGGGCGGGAAGTGCGCGAATTCGTCGAGGACATCCTGGGGCCGGAGGGCATGGCGCGATCGATCGTTGTCTGCGCGACGTCTGATCGCTCCTCGATCGAACGCGTCAAGGCGGCGTATGCGGCGACCGCCATCGCGGAATACTTTCGTGATCAGGGAAAGAGTGTATTGCTGATGATGGATTCATTGACGCGGTTTGCCCGGGCACAACGCGAGATCGGCCTGGCCGCGGGTGAGCCTCCGGCACGGCGAGGATTCCCGCCATCGATCTTCGCGGAGCTGCCGCGATTATTGGAGCGCGCGGGGTTATCCGAACACGGTGCCATTACCGCGTTGTACACGGTCCTTGCGGAAGACGAGACCGGTGGTGATCCGATCGCGGAAGAAGTCCGGGGCATTCTCGATGGCCATATGATCCTATCCCGTGATATCGCCGCACGGAATCAGTATCCCGCGATCGATGTTGGCGCGAGTTTGTCACGTGTCATGCCGCAAGTGGCTGGTCGGCGGCAATGCGACGCCGCTGGTCATGTGCGGCGTCTGATGGCGAAACACCGCGATATCGAAACATTGATTCAGTTAGGTGAATATCGCGAGGGCGCGGACCCGGTGGCCGACGAAGCGGTCCGGAAGCAAGAGCCGATCCGTCAATTTCTCAGTCAGCGCACCGACGAATCGAGTGTGCCTGAACAGACGTTGGATTGGTTGGACAGGTTGCACCAGGTTTGACGAACAGGGAGCGTGCAATGGCAGTGCAGCAAGAAGAACGCCGCAGCCGACGGGTGCCACCGAAGGGTGACCGGGGCCGCGAAGTCAAGGGTTTTCACGTCGTGATGCAACGCCTGGAGAGGTTGGCACGGACACTGCGCGAGACACTGGCCACCGAGCGCGCCGCACTGGTTGATGCACGAACATGTGAAAGCGAGCAGCGTGCGCGTATAGAGGACGCGGAGGGCGAACTCGCGGGCGTGGACGCGCGCATCGACATGCTGCTGAGCGGCGCTCAGGCGGTGCGGATCGACGATGTATTGGCTTGGCAGGATCAACGCATGACCCAGGCGAAGAAGAAGGATGCGTTGGTCGCTGATCTGCCTCGCCTCGAAGCGGTAGTGCAGGCGTGCGAGGCCGATGTCGCGCGGACACAGCGTGCGATCTTGCAAAACGAGGCACGACTGGACGTGTGTCGCAAACGCATCGACGCCTTGCATCTGGCGGCCCAACGGGTCGAGGATGACGTCGCGGATGACGAGGCCGAAGAGGGGGCCGTGGTGCGCTATATCGCGCGGCAGCACGCCGCACGCATCGCGGAGGCGATGGGATGAACGCCTTGAACGCGGGCATTCCGCAATGGGGCGGGACGTTCATGCAGTTTTTCACAATGGTGGCACTGTGCGGCCTGCGCTTGATGTTGATCATGATCATCTTCCCGCCTACCGGCGACAAGGTCCTGCAGGGCACGATCCGCAACGGCTTGGTCGTATTATGGAGCGCTTTCATCGCACTCGGTCAGCAAGCCATGCTGCCTGAGCTGCATGGCTGGCATCTTGTGTTTCTCTGCATCAAGGAGGCGGTGATCGGATTGTTGATGGCGTTCGTCGTGTCGCCGGTGTTCTGGGTGGCTGAGGCGGTAGGTACCTACGTCGATGACTTGACCGGTTATAACAACGTCCAGATGAGCAACCCCAGCCAAGGGCAGCAAACGACGATTACGTCCACCTTGATGAGTCAATGCGCAATTGTGGCGTTCTGGACATTGGGTGGCATGACGTTTTTGCTCGGCGCGTTGTACCAATCATACGGATGGTGGCCCCTGGAGAGCGCGACACCGGTGCCGGCCGCGGTTCTTGCGACGTTTGCAATACATGCCACCGATTCATTGATGGTTACCGTTGCGAAGCTCGCGGCGCCGTGCGTGATGCTGCTGCTGTTGGTCGACTTCGGCCTCGGGCTTGTCGGAAAGACTGCGCAGAAGCTTGAATTGAATGCATTGGCGCATCCGATCAAGGGTGCGTTGGCCGTGCTGATGCTGGCGCTGATGATCGGTATCTTCATTGCACAGGTCCGTGATCAAGTGTCGTTGGTCCATGTCGCGGCGCAGTTGCATGGCGCACCTGGGTTGAATGGCGCTGACGCCCATGACGCCCATGACGGCGGTGATGGTGACGTGCAACCCATCGATCGCGGTGCGCGGCCCCGTTCCGGGATGGTGGGGAATGCAAATGGTTGGTAGCAGGCTAACGGAGAACGGGATGAATATCGAATCGCCCCAGGCTGTTCCGGCAAATGCGTCCTGGCCGTTGGCGGAGTCGCCTCTGACGGTATCCGCGCAAGGCGCATCGACGTCCTCGCGCGCGGTGGGGTCGGAGTGTGGCATCCATTCGGTCGCGCATGCTTATCTGGATATCGTCAAACGCTATGTAAGCGGTGCATTAGACGCGCGGACATCGGGCATTTCGCCTTGTGCGGCATTGCCGTCTGGCGTGTGCTTCCACGGTCCGATCACCGAGAGCGATTGCATCGCACGACTCGCCGATGCTGATCGGGTTTTTGCACCGTGGCTGAGCGCCGCCGGCAAGACCGCGGCGGAAGTGGCGGGTTTTCCTCCGGCAAAGATCGCCGTGTCGTTGAATCATATGCATCACGAATCACGATGTCTGACGATGTCGGAAGGGGCGCTGCTCGACAATGTGATCGAACTCGCCGAGGACGTGATCGCGCGGCGAATCCCTGGCGATTTCATCGAGACGGGTGTCTGGCGCGGTGGCATGACGATCTTGATGCGCGCGGCGTTGGCGGCGTTTCGCGATCCTGCCCGGCGCGTCTGGGTGGCGGATTCCTTTGCTGGATTGCCGTCGCCAGACCCGGCCGTACATCTTCGTGATGCCGTCTGGAACCATGTGATGGGCCTGGCGAAATGTCTGGAATCCGACATTGATGCGGTCCGTGCGGCATTTGCTCGAGCAGGGCTGCTGGATGACCGTGTTTGCTTTCTGAAGGGCTGGTTCAACGAGACGTTGCCGAATGCACCCACCGGGCCTCTTGCGCTGATGCGTCTCGATGGTGATTGGCATGACTCGACACGCGATGCGCTGGAGGCATTGTATCCGCGCCTGTCGCCGGGTGGTGCCGTGATCATCGACGACTACGGCCTGCCCACTGGCTGTGCACAGGCTGTCGATCTATTCCGTCGCCAACATCGGATCACCGCGCCATTGATTCGTGTCAATCGTCAAGCCGTCTACTGGCGTAAGCCGTTGCCGATCGCGGACGCGTCATCGCAAACAGGCGCATGTCCATTGCGTCCGGAAAAGGGGTAAAAGATGACAGCCTTGCTCGCCGGTCGTCCGTGGGGGCCTGACATGCGTACGTCACGTACAATGCGCTTTCCCGTTGGCGCGGAGCGGGCGATTACTTCGCAAGAAACGCCAACGCTGTCCGCTCGGCTTGACGACATGTGCGCGCGATTGAACGCCTGCTACGTGCCACCGGTGTCGCCGGCGATTGTTGAATTATGCATCCTGTCCGGCAGGGCGCGACAGACCGTTTGCTTTGTGTTCGGGGACCGGATTTCTATCAAGTGGAATATTGAAAACGCGTCCATCACGGACGAGGTGCCGTCCGGGGCAGCGCGATCGACGATTACGCTTGTAGAGCCCGTATTCGCGATCCTGCTCGATGCGCCGGATCGATTCGACCCCCGCCACCCGGACTGTGTCGCGCTGGGAGGCATCCGCATTGACCAGACGCCTTGGCCGGCAGCGTATTTCTTGCAATTGCTGAAGCGACCGAGCGTCACGCAGCGTGACGCCTTGCAACGCGCCGTGTCTCGCGCGCCGTTTTCACTTTCTGCCGTGGATCAAAGAGGGTGTGGGTCCGCGACTAGGACCGAGGTGGAATACGCGGTGCATGATGCAATCGCTGCTAGTCGCCCGCTCGTCCTGCGCAATCTGCTGCGCTGGCCGGAAACACGCTGGACAGTGAACGATTGGCGTGACCGTGAGGCGCAGACAGCGCTAGGAATCAGCGTTGGTGGTCACGTCTGTCGTACCGTGAAAGCGTTCATCGATGCCTGCTTTCCGGATAGTCGCGAAGGCTTGCGCGACAACGATATCGCCCGCGACCCTGCCGCCACGGCCGGATGGGCCGATAGTGCCTTGTCTCCGGGCGCCGCGGCGACGCGCGTTCGACAGCCGCTTTATACCGGAGGCTGCGCGCTTCCGCCGCAATGGGAGGAACGCTTCGCGATGCCGCTGTTTTCTCCCAAGGTGTTCGGGCCCGCGCAGTGGTGGTTCGGCGCATGGCACGGCGACGCGTTGGCAACACGCTTGCATTGTGATACCGAGAATTCGTTTCTTGCCCAGCTCATGGGCCGCAAACGCATCCGACTTTATGGTCCGGCACAGGCCGCGTTGCTCTATGCGATGGACGCTTTCAATGCGTTTCGCCCGTGCCGCGTCGATGTACAGCATCCTGATCTTGTGCGTTTTCCGGAATTCACCAAGGCGCGAGGGGTGGATGTCCTGATCGAACCCGGCGATCTTCTGGTCATACCAACCGGATGGTTTCATTGTGTATGGGCGATTGACGACACGATGTCGATCAGCCGATTCCTTTCGGATCTGAATGTTCCCGGGCGTGACACGGTTTAAGGCGTTGCCGTACCTGCTTCGTAGCATCGATCGGTGAAAGCAGAAGCAGGGGGGACGTGCGCTACCTATCGCGCGCCGTATTTTATTTCGGTACGCCACGTACACAACCTGTCTGTCAAAGGCTGAATAACGGCATGACGCGGACCCGCTTGTCTCCGCCCGACGTCGTCGGGCGATCAGCCTTAAAGACCGAACATCCCAAGAAGACCCCCTAATACATTGCCGACCTGATTCATGCCCCACTCGAAGTTATCTTGGTTTGTGCCGTCCTTGTTCACATGTGAATCATTGGTGGTCTGGAGCATATGTCCATCTTGCTGAAACTGCGAATAGCCGTTTTTCTCGAAATCTTGCAGTTCCCCCGCCTCGGTACCGTGACGCGCTTCATTATCGGATGTGAAGCCTTCGATGTCGTGGTCACCAGCGGCACTGCCACGGTCGGTACCATCATAGGCTTTGTCCGTATCGATAAAATCGACGACTTCCGAGGCCCGATATGCGGCGTCGGGATCGTGTTGCCAATCGCCAACCTGTTTGTCCAGGTTGTCACGCACCCCACTCTGATTGCCAAGATTCTTTAGCGTCGGGTCATCGTCGATGATCTGCTGCGCGGAGCGGGTGTCCCCGTCGGGACGCTTGTCATCGGCTTTTGGTACAGGCGTGCCGTCGCCACCGCCCAGGATGGAAGACCAGTCGACGCTTTGCATCTGGGTTGACGCATTGTTGTAAACCCCCTGGACCGACGAAATAATCGAATTGGTTATGTCGTCCGAGCCGCTCATGTCCGCCGCGAATACACTGCTGTAATCGAAGCCGGGGGTGCCAAAAGTTGAATAATCCGGTGTGACCATATCACCCATTCATACACCTCATGAGAGAAATGAAGAACGTTCCAACGCAAGATTGAAACGGCTAGCCGTCGTGCCGTCCGATCACGTTCTGTCAGCGGCCATGCAGGAACAGCACCAGGCTCATGAAAGGTAAAGAAAGGGGAAGTGAAGATGGTACGCGTGCACGAAGGGGCTGCGCGGCACGCGAAGATTGGACGGTGGTGCGGTGAAAAGATCGCTACGTCATCAGAGCGTGCATCGCGCCACTGCGAAGCGCACGTCAGGCTCGCTGCGTTCCGCCTGCCGTTTGGTATTGTCGCGATAGTCGCCGGCAACGAGCGTCGCGCCGTTGTCCTGTTGCTTGATCACGATGTCCCAGCCGTTCGATCGAATCAATTGCGCCGGGCCGCGTGGCGTGTCGACATTTTGCGCGCGCGCAAACAATCGTTGCCCCATGCATCGGGCCACGTCGTCGGCCTGACGCGAGGACTGCAGGTAGATCGGTGGTAATTCGGTCAGTGGCGCGCTGCTCATCACCGGGTTACCCGACGTCGCGGCGGGCGGCGTACTGCCACATGCCGAAAGCAGCGTGGCCATGATGACCAGGATGCCGGACGCAAACGAAGTGGTGGCGGCCCGGTGCGTGGCATGGCTGCGTACGGTTGGGAAATGACAGGTCATGGCGTGGTCTAGGCAATGGCAATACGGCTTGCGGGCCGCTGGACACGTTCTGAATGACGTGGTGCCAATATTCTACGTGACGATATGACGTTTGGGGCGGCGCTTTATGCCTCGACATTGCTTGTGCCCGCGGTAAGACCTTGCCGGCAGCCAATGCTGCGCCGCGATAATGTCTACGTTACCTGATTTATGAATGGTTATCGCCTGCCAATTCAATCCGCGATTTCTGTTCCGGACTGCCTTTGACATAGTATTTCCTGGCCCATGCGCCATCGGTTGCCAAGGACAGTCGTGATGATGTCGACGGCGTACCATTGTTGCGCTCGGTCAGCGCGATGGCACGCGCGCGGTAATGCTCGTAGAGTCGCAGGAATTCAGCAAGGTAGATTGCCGCAATGCGCTTATCCCGAATTTCCAGCAGGTTCTCATCGTTGTAGCGCTCGGAATTCTTGCTCATATTTGCCGAACCAGTATAAACAACGGGGTCGTTGCCATCGGCGTCCACGATGACGAACTTGTGATGAATGATCACCGGCGTATAAGGCGGCGCCTTCGCGCCGGGGAAGCGTTGCCACTCGGGTAGAAAGCCGTCGGGGGCCGTGTCCTGGGTAAAGTGCGCCGCATCAATGACATCGCGCTGCCGCTGGCTGCGATGGTAGAGCGCCATGTTTGCAAGCGCCGAAGCGTTCAACGGTGCCGATTGCCCGCTGGCCTTGTCGTTTCCGCCCGCCTTCACCGGGCTAATGTGATTGACAAGGCCGAACATGGTCAGGCCTTTGTCACCGGCATCGAAACACGCCTGCCGCAGCGTGGCGTCGGTGGGCATGAACAGGCAGAACATGACAGAATGTTTCGCTTTGCCGATTGTCGTCACGATGGTGTCGATTTGATTGCGCGCATCGCCCGGCTCTGGCGAAAAGCAGGCGCGTATTCGGGCCGATCCCACGGTGACCGGATCTGACCAACCCGGTTCGGCATTGGCGGTTGCGGCAATGACGGGATTGCTCGCCAGCAATCGTGCTCGTTCGTTATAGAGCGCAGCGAGCGGTGGCGCATCGAAGACATGCAGGACGTTTGCCTGCTCCGTAAGGCCTTCCGTCGTGAAGTTTGCCGAACCGGCAAGCAGGCGCATCGGTTTCCCTGCGGCGTGCGGACCATCGGAGACGATGAACTTGTCGTGCATGATATGGGTTTTGTCTCGCGGCAATAGCGTGACGTTGCCTTCTAGCGTATCAATCGCCATCTGATTTGGCGATGTTGTCGCGGTCTGGCCTTTTTGTTTTCCCTGGTGTGCGTCGTAGACGATGGCAACCGCGTCTTTTCCATGGGTCTTGCCAAATGTCGATAGCGCGGGCAGTGCCCAGAGCGGATCAGTCAAGTGATAGACCGCCCCGACGGCGCGGCTTGCGCCTGACAGAATGGTATCGAATACGTGTTCCATGCCATTCGCGAGCCAGCCGCGCAATGCCAGCGTATCCTGCGCGTTGGGGGCCGTGCCCGGAGGAAGATGTAATGCCGCGATTTTCCGGGAAAATGCTTGCGAACTGACCACGGCACGGTTGAACCAGGTGCCGATACCGTCCACCGTATGAGAGGGCAGTGTCACACTGCATGTCGCCCTGTCCGATGTGCGGACGGTCAATGTGTCGGGCGTGCCGGTTACCGGGTACACGTCATAGCGGAACGTATGTTCGCGATCGGCGTCGTCGAAGCGCGCATCCCACCAACTGAATTTCTGGATGGGGGCGATGTTGCTCGGGGTGTCCGTGTTGACGGATCGGGTCTGCGCCACGTGCGTCGCGGCACCGAACGACAGACGATTTGGTAACCAACTGCTGCCGGCTCGGAGGCCATTCCGATCGTCTCGAAATCCGGGAGTGCGCTTGATGGCAAAACCGAGAAAATCCGGGTGCTGTGGCGCGTCAGGCCAGTCCAACGCAAGTAGAACAAGGGTCGGCGATAGATAGCTGCGGATTTTCACGCTCATGCCGGTACTCCTTCATTGCAGATTCATCAGTCTCGCGATGGGATATGACAAAAGTGCGACAAGCTGCGTCATGGGACAAGGGCCGAGTGCGGTGCCTCGCACATGTTGCCTGCGAAAGTGCTGCAGGGAAGATCGCATGCGGCATGCTTCACGGAACGCAGGGCCGCCGGTACACCCGGAAAAAGGCGGCCATCCTGCGACAACAGCACGCTCCAGGCGACGGATCAGGGGAAAAACGACTGTCCGGACGCCGGATCAGCGTACGGGCCAGCGCCAGCGTGCGAAAACACCGAGCACTTCATAGATAAGCACCGCCAGGGCCGCGATGACAATGGCACCTTGTACGATGAAGGCGGTATTGGATGTTTGCAATCCGGCAATGATCACATCCCCCAGACTGGAAGCCGCGACGGTCGAACCAATTGTCGCCGTGCCAAGGTTGATGACGACCGCCAGCCGGACGCCGTGAAAAATCACAGGCCCCGCCAGCGGTAGCTCCACCTGCCAGAGCCTTTGCCATGCATTCATACCCATGCCAAAGGCGGCTTCGCGCGTCGCCTCCGGAATGCGTTGCAGCCCGGCCAGCGTACTTTCGAAGACAGGCAGCAGCCCATACAACGTCAGCGAGAATAATACCGGCTTGGCGCCGAAACCAAGCGCCGGCACGGCCAACGCCAGCACGGCGACCGGCGGAAAGGTCTGCGCGATGTTGGCGATACTTCGCGCAATCGGCAGGAAGTCCGCGGCAGGGGCGCGCGTCACGATAATTGCCGCGGTGATCGCGGTGCATCCACCGATGGCGCTGGCCTCCACGACCAGCAGCAGATGGGCCATCGTCAGGTTCCAAAGGCTGTCGCGGTTGTAAATCGAGGGGGCGCCGTAGTCGGTGAGGGGCGCGAACCATGCCGCGAACCACTGCGGTTTTGTCAGGAATATCGCCAGCGCTGCAGCCAGCATCCCCAAGGCAGTCACGCGCAGGACCAGGACGGCCGTCGGCCTCACGCTCACGCGGGACGAACGGGCATGGGCCACATCGTCGGTATCGGTCTGACCGGAAAGGGTACGGGGGCCAGGGGGAGGCGTGCGGCGCGCGGTCATGGGCGACGATGGACGAGGTCAGTAAGGCGTTGCGGCGGCATCGTCTTGCGATGAGGAAGCCGCCGCGGCACGGTCGATGCGGTTATCGCTACTGCGACGCGAACCAGTGGTTAGATCACCATCGATGCGACTCATGTCCGCAAAAGCACTGAATAGGATTGATGCAAGCAACGCCAAGGCCAACGTTGGCATGGCGCCGAGCAAGACGAGGTCCGTGGCGGATTGCCCCAAGCCTTGGAAGATAAACGTGCCAAACCCGCCGCCGCCGATCAGGGCGCCCACAGCCGCCAGTCCGATGTTTTGCACCAGCACGATGCGAATGCCGCTGAGCAGCACAGGCAGGGCAAACGGAAATTCGATCATGCGGAGCCGTTGCAGCCGGGTCATACCCATCCCATTGGCAGCTTCAATCAATGTCTCCGGCACTTCGCCGATGCCGGTGACCACGCTCGCGGTCAGCGGCAGCAAGGAGTACAGGAAAAGGGCCAGAATGGCTGGGGCCATGCCGATACCGCGAACGCCGAGCGCAGCCATCGCCGGGCTATGCAGTGCGAGCCATCCAAGCGGCGCCATCAATAATCCGAAAAGCGCCATGCTTGGTATTGTCTGAACGATGTTCAACAGCGGCAGCATGAGGATGCGTAGCGCGGTGATGCGTGTGCAGGCAATCCCGAGTGGCATACCCACCACCAGCGCGGCGCCAACGGCGCCACCCACGATGCTCAGGTGGTGACGCGCTTCATGCCAGAAGGTGGTTGCCCGCGCGGCATATTCCTGTATCACGGAAAGGCGAGCCCAGGTACCAGCATGGAAAAGGAACGCGAGGACGGTGAGCACGCCGGCCAAAACAGCGAGCCGTTGCCAGGGAAGCAAGCTGTGTTTGGCCAGTGCATCGGTCACGAGGATCGAAAACGCGAACACCAAGGTCCACGCACCGGATCCCGGCGACACACGCGCAAACGTCTGGGTCGGGCTTACGAGCAATGCCGGCGCTTCACCAAGGGCGACGAGCACAGCCAGCAGCAACAACCCACCAACGGCGGCCCGTAGCCATGCCCCGCTGCGCAGGCATACGAATAGCAGGCACACGGCAAGGAGTACTGCTGTCAGGATCGTCGCGCCATGCCATGTGATGACGGGTAGGGGAGGCGGGGCCTGCGGCACCTGAAACAGGTTGCCGCCAGGGTCGGCCGAGATCGCGGCGGCTGCGTGATCGGAAAACGCTGGCGGCCAGGCGGAGGTCAAGGCCAGCAACGAGACCTCCTTGCCGGCGGCGATACGGTTTGCACGGAATAGCACGAAGGGCTGGCAAAATGCGGCGTAAGCGATAAGCAGTGTCAACAGCATGCCGACGCGGTCAAGCCGATCACGTGCGAATCTCGCCACCGCGGTTTGCGTGCGCGACCCGGACGCGTCGCGCCGCGTATTCCCAGGAACCGAAACGGTCACTTCAGCAGGCCCTTGGACTTCAGGTACGCGGCGGCGACGACTTCCGCCGGCTCGCCGTTGAGCTGTATGCGAGCGTTCAAGGCTTGTAGTGTCTTCAGATCAAGACCGGCAAATACCGGTTTCAGCCAGTCTGCGATCTGCGGATGTGCCTTGAGCACAGACTCCCGAATTACCGGCGCGGGTGCATACACCGGCTGCACGTGCTTGTTGTCGAGCAGGACGACGAGGCCGGCGGCAGCAATCCCACCATCGGTGCCATACACCATGGCCGCATTGACGCCATTGGTCTGTTCCGCAGCCGCTTTGATCGTGGCCGCGGTATCGCCCCCCGACAAAACAATCAATTGCGATGGCTTCAACGCGAACTGGTAGGCCTTCTCGAACGAAGGCAACGCAGAGGCACTATTGACGAATTCGGCTGACGCCGCCAACTTGGCATCGCTATCCTTGGCCCCGACCCACCGCGCAAAATCGTCGAGTGTCTTCAATTTGTGCGCACTGGCTGCCGCGCTGGTCACCGCAATACCCCAGGTATTATCAGCGGGAGCGGGCGTCAGCCAGATAAGATGCTGGGGTGCATCGAGTGCTTTGGCGGTGGTATAGGACTTCGCGGGATCCTTCCACGCTGGGTCTGATGCCTTGTTATAAAAGAACGCGGCGTTACCGGTGTATTCCGGATACACATCGATTTCACCGGAGACCAGCGCTTTGCGCACGATCGGCGTGGCACCCAGACCGATCTTGTCGTTGACGGGCACACCATGCGCCTGCAGTGTCAACTTGATCATGTTGCCTAGCA
The DNA here is from genome assembly GCF_000970345.1 of Robbsia andropogonis. Taxonomy (GTDB): domain Bacteria; phylum Pseudomonadota; class Gammaproteobacteria; order Burkholderiales; family Burkholderiaceae; genus Robbsia; species Robbsia andropogonis. The sequence goes on from NZ_LAQU01000016.1 coordinate 88,938, forward strand.
AGCTACCCTCGGTATCGATCTTTGACGCCACCGTTACCGGCGTGTCATCCGCCGCCACGGCCGACAGGGGAAATGCGCCAATGCCAGATGCGAGCGACAGGCTTAATAAGACAGCAGACAGGGTAAGACGTGGCCGTGAGGTCATACGCGCTCCTTCGATTTCGCCGATATATCCACCTATCTTATCCGACTTGGACGTCAAACCGCCGAGGGTACGCTCCTGTTCCCGCGGGCACGGCTTTGGCACCGCGGCGGGCGGGCAAGAAAAAATCATGCGATGATCGCGCAGGCATCGGGTTTCCGTCAGGGAAACCGCATTATCAGGATAATGGAGTCGACATGCGTTTCTTGATCATTGGGGCGGGCGGTCTGGGTGGATATTTTGGTGCGAGGCTGGTGCAAAACGGGGCGGATGTCACGTTCCTGTTGCGCGAGCGTCGCGCCGGTCAGATTGCCGCGAATGGGCTGTCGGTACGGAGTGCACTGGGTGACGTGACGCTGCGCGATGTGCGGACGGTCAGTCGGGCACAACTTGCCGAGCGCGGTGCGGATGCGTCGCCGTACGACGTAATATTGGTGGGCTGCAAGGCCTACGATCTCGACGACACGATGGCGTCGTTCGCGCCCGCGGTCGGCCCGGATACGATGATCCTGCCGATACTGAACGGGATGTCCCATGTCCAGGCATTGCAGCAGCGTTTCGGTCCGGTGAATGTGCTGGGTGGGTATTGCAAGATTTCCGTCGCGCTGGACGCCGATGGCACTGTTGTGCATTACAACACGGGCCATCAATTGGCGTTTGGCGAATGGAATGGTGACGTGACGCCGCGTGTACAGGCGTTGGCGGATGCCATGGCGGGCGCGAATTTTAACAGCACGCTGTCGTCGCGCATCCAGGGCGAGATGTGGGAGAAGTGGGTGCAGATCGCCACGCTGGCCGGCATGACCTGTCTGATGCGCGGCCCGGTAGGCACGATCATCGAGAGTGGCGGCGAGGCATTCGCATCGGCGCTATGCGACGAATGCCTGTCTATTGCCGTGGCAAATGGTCAGCAGCCGTCCGATGAGGTGGTCAGGCGTATCCGCCGTACCGCAACGGACCCTACATCGACCGTGACGGCGTCGATGTGCAAGGATCTGGAGCGAGGCGCGCAGGTGGAAGCGCAGCATCTGATAGGCGATTTGATCGCGCGTCGCCCGGCGCATGCGACCTCGCTGACTGTGGCGACGCCCACGCTGCTGGATGTGGTTTTCCTGCATTTGAAAACTTACGAACGACGGCGTTTGGCCGTCTGACGTCGCGTGGTGTGCCACCCACACTGGTCAAGGAAGCGGTCAGAACGTTGTGCGTAAGCCGACGGTTGCGCTGCGGCTCATTTGGGGCGCGATACTCCGTACGACCGAGCTGGCGTAGCGAACCGTCTGGTTTGTCAGGTTGTCGCCGCGTAAATAGGCCAACCATTGCGTGCCGCCAACCTGGAAGCGATAGGTCAACGACAGGCCCACCGTCGTATAACCGCCGGTAATCGTGTCGTTTTTCGGCACCCGTGATTGCCCCCGCGCATGTATCACCGTTGCACGCGCACCGAATCGACCGTAGCCATAGGCAGCGCTCATCGTGATTCTCAGTGGTGAAATGCGCGGCAGGGGCTCACCAGTGGCAGCATTGCGCGCGCGCGTGTAGTCTGCGCCAAAGTCGAGATCCACATGATGTGGCCCGCGCGTGAAAACCCGTTTGGTGACACCGGCTTCCACCCCGTAGAATTCCGCCCGGACGCCCCGATACACCGCTTCGGCGAGTGATGGCGTGGCGTGATCGCATTCATGGTGATGGTGATCATGCGCGGCGTGGACATGCGCATGACCGTGCCCATGTCCATCGGCTATCTGTCTGCCCGTGGTGTATTCGGCCAAGTAATTTGAAAAGCGGCTGTAGAACACGCCAATGCTGGCTTTGTCCTGGCCGCTCGCGAAACGGAGGGCAAGATCGGTGGAGACCGATTTTTCTTTTTTCAGGTTGGCATTCCCGCGCAGATACTGGCCGGTTGCGTCGTGGGGACCATTCGCGTATAGCTCATAGAATGTGGGTGCGCGCTCGGAATACGCAAGGGATGAGGCGATCGACCACGTCGGCGCCAGATGATATAACGCGCCGAGCGAAACGCTGCCGTTGGTAAATGCGCGCTTCGATGCCCGGGAAAAACGCCTGTCGGTGGATGCGGCTGGTGACAACGTCACCCGTTCTATTCGACCACCCACGCTGAGTTTTAGTCGATCCGTCGCCTGCCATTCCTCGATACCGAATAGCGCCACGTGCGCGGTGCGGGTGGTTGGCACCATTGCGTGCGCGCCTGTCGTTGCGAACGTATATTGTCCAAACTGCATTCCTACCGCGCCATTGACCGGCCCGATAGGACGATGTCGCGCTTCCATGCGTGCCTCGTATCCTCGGTTTCTAAACACGCCGTGTTCACGGTTGTTATCAAGCTCCCGATGCAAGTAGTCGGTGGCGGCAATGTCGATTTTCAAGCGCGTGAAAGGGCCGGAGAGATTGCGGAACTCGGATGCCCACGCGACGCGATCCTGTCGCATTCTCAGGCGTACGGTTGGTGCGGCAACCGATCCGTAGTGCGACTGATAGCCGTTGTAAGCCAAGCCCGCATAGCCATCGGCCCAGGTAACCGAGCCGCCGACACTGCCGCCTGACCATTGACCGTCGCTGTTCGGCAGCGTGCCGTTGGGCTGTGGCAGCGTCCTGGCATCGTCGGCGCGCTGTGCCGCGCTACGCGCAAAGCCCGGAATGCGCTGATCAGCCGACTTGCGGGTAAAGACATCCGCATGGAAATTCAGGCGACCATTGCCCGCTTCGATTTGCGCGGCACCGGCACGGGCGCGGTTACCCGACGTATAGTTGACATCGGTGATGCCGGTCACGCCGTCGATGGGTGCGCGTGGAATGCGATTGTCGATCGTATTGACCACGCCCCCCATGGCATTGCCACCGTAAAGAAGCGCGGCCGGTCCACGGACGATCTCGATCCGTTCCACCGAAAGCGGGTCCTGTGGCACCGCGTGATCGAAGGAAAGTGACGATGCGTCGAGGGCGGCAACGCCATTTTGCAGGATACGGATACGGTCCCCATCCATTCCGCGGATGATAGGGCGCCCCACCATTGGACCATAGCTGGTCGTAGAAATGCCGGGCAGACCGTTCAAGGTTTCACCCAGGGAGTGCGTTGCGCGTACCAGCAGAGTATCGCCGACGATGGCGGTAGCCGGTGAAATCAGTGCATTGTCACCCAAAGGATTCGCCGTCACGAAAATGGGCGACATATCCGGTTGGAGGGCCGTGCCCGCTGCCATGGTCGCCGCGTATCCCGGCGTTTTCTCTTCGCGCTCCTCCTGACCCGCGGTCGTCTCGGTTGCAGCGACGGCCCCCATGGGTCCCGACAACAGCAGGGCAACGGCAACACCCATGGCGGGAGAGGCGGTGGTTGACGGCATGAGACGCATTCCTTTCTTCGATCGATTCGGATAAACAATACGCAACCGATGAAGGATATGCATCCTGGCCGAACGTTATAAGATAACGTTCGGAGTGCATAGGAAAACATCCGATAGAAAATCGGAGGTCACATCTCACCTGTTGCCCGCGAGGGGCATCTTATAGCAAGGCGTGCGGTGAAGGTCCAACGTCAGGGCGATTCAGACTATCCTTCGTCTCTGTTGATTCGCACCAGGAAATAGCGTTTCGCATCTTCGACTTCTCGATATTCCGCGTTGGCCGGGCACGTGTGGTGCCCGGCCATTGGATGATCAGAATGTGGTGCGCAAACCCACGGTGACGCTGCGCCCCATCTGCGGCGCGATTTCGCGAACGACCGAGCTAGCGTAGCGCACATCCTGGTTCGTCAGGTTATCGCCGCGTAGATAAGCCAGCCACTGCGTGCTGCCAACATGGAAACGATAAGTCAGTGACACGCCAATGGTTGTGTATCCATCGGTAGGCGTGTCATTGGCAGGCACGCGCGCTTGACGCCAGGCATGGACCACGGTTGCCCGGGCACCGAATGGACCATAGCCATACGCGGTGCTGAACGTGACGCGCAATGGGGCGATACGTGGCAAAGGTTCACCATCATCCGCGTTTCGTGCGTGCGTGTAGTCGGCGTCGATGTCGATGTCCACATGGTGTGGGCCGTTTGCGAAGACGCGCTTGGTCATGCTCGCTTCCACCCCGTAGAACTCGGCACGCACGCCACGATACACCGCTTGGTTCAGGGCGTCGGCGGTACCGTTGGCCACGATCGCGCCGTCGTCGTCGACTTGATTGCCGGTGTTGTATTCGGTCAGGTAGTTCATGAAGCGGCTGTAGAACACACCGACGCTGCCTTTGTCCGGCCCGTTTGCGTAGCGCAGCGCCAGATCTGTCGACACCGATTTTTCTTTTGCGCATTGCCGTTGCCGATCAGGTACTGGCCGGTGGCGTCGTGCGGCCCGTTGGCATACAGCTCATAGAACGTGGGCGCGCGTTCCGTGTAGGCGATATCGGCGGCAACCGCCCACGCCGGCGTCAATCGATACAGTCCCCCAAGCGAGACGCTGCCGGTCGTGAAGTTACGGTCCTCCGCGCTGGCAAACCGCTCATTTCCGGCCGCTGTGGGTGACAGCATGGTGCGCTCGACGCGACCGCCCAGGCTGACCTTCAAGCGTTGCGTGGCTTGCCATTCTTCGAGTCCGAACAGGGCGACGTTCGTCGTGCGCGTGGTGGGCACCAGTGCTTCGTCGCCGAGCGCCGAGAATGTGTTCTGGCTGAATTGCACCCCTATCGCGCCATCGAAGGGCCCGATCTTTTTATGTCGCGCCTCGATCCGGCCTTCATAACCGTGATTACGGAAAGTCGTGCCTGTAACGCCATCATCGATCTCTCGATGTTCGTAGTCGGTATAGCCGAAGTCGAATTTCACGCGCTCGATCGGGCCCTGCAGGTTCCTGACCTCGGACGCAAACGCAACGTGGTCCTGATGCATGCGCAAGCGCACCGTGTCCTCGGCCACGGAGCCGTAGTCTGATTGGAAGCCGTTATAGGAAAGACCGGCATAGCCATTCGCCCAGGTATAGGAGCCGCCTACCGCGCCGCCGGACCACCGTCCGTCACTATTGGGTAATTTGCCGTACGCTTGCGCTGTGTCAGGATCGTCCTGCGCACGTTGCGCGGCACTGTGGGCGTACCCCGGAATGCGTTCGTCGCTGGTCTTTCGCGCGAAGACATCGGCGTGGAAGTTAAACTGCCCGTTGCCACCTTCGATCTGTGCGGCACCGGCTCGCGCCTGGTTGCCGGATGTGTAGTTGACGTCGGTGGTGCCCGTGACGCCCTTGATCGGCTCGCGTGGAATACGATTGTCGATGGTATTGACGACGCCGCCAATGGCGTTGCCGCCGTACAGCAGCGCCGCGGGACCGCGAATGATTTCTACGCGCTCGACGGAGAGCGGGTCCTGCGGTACCGCGTGGTCGTAAGAGAGCGACGATGCATCGTATGCCGCCACGCCGTTTTGCAGCACGCGGATACGATCGCCGTCCATGCCGCGGATGATCGGTCGCCCCACCATCGGGCCATACGTCGTGGTCGATACACCTGGCAGACCATTCAACGTTTCACCCAGTGAACTGCTGTTGGCGCTGCGCAGCGTCAGTGCATCGCCGGAGACCGCGGTGGCCGGCGAGATCAATTCGCTGTCGCCGAGCGGATTGGCCGTCACGAAGACCTGCGATTGTGCTGTGTCGCCAACCGTGCCGGATGCGTCCCGTGCCGTGGCGGTGGTCGTGCCGGTCGTGCTTGTATCGGCCGCGTGAACGCTGGCGGCGTGTCCGGAAACCAACAGTGAAATAGCAATGCCGACGGCAGCGTGAAGGGGCGTGGGACGCGGAAAGAACGGGGTGGTCACGATGGGCTCAGTTTTCGATGGTTACAAAAATGCCGATGCGCCGACGACGCCGATGCAACAAATCCAGACCGAGTTGTGAAATGTTATATCATTTCAATTCGTGGGCCAGTTTTTTGCCCGGGGGCACACGCATGTGGCGCCCACGAGAATCAAGGTTGCCTATGGCATCTTAAAAATTCGTAAGGCAGACCAGCGCGTGATTGTTTCTCGACGCACGTCAAGCGAATGTAATAATATAACATTTCATTACGCTGACAATTATTTTCTTGGCCACCACGCGCGCGCATGGTGGCGGTGCTGCCACAAACCGTTCTCTCCTTACTAAGACCATGTCTTCTACACAGCATCCCCGCCGGTCATCCGGTGCCGCGACAATGCCAACACCGCTTACGGCTGATATGGCGGCAGCAGACCTGCGTCTGCCGGTAACTGTTTTATCCGGATTCCTCGGTGCGGGGAAAACTACCTTGCTGAATCACATCCTGCATAACCGCGAAGGGCGTCGTGTCGCGGTTATCGTCAACGATATGTCCGAAGTCAATATAGATGCGGCTGTCGTGCGCGGCGATGTGGTGGCTGCCCGGTCGACCGAGGCAGCGGAAGCACTTGCAGACGGCACCATGCCTGCGGTGAGCCGGACGAGCGAAAAGCTGGTGGAAATGAGCAACGGGTGCATCTGTTGCACACTGCGCGAAGATTTGTTGGTCGAAGTGGGGCGCCTTGCGCGTGAGGGACGTTTCGATCAACTGGTAATCGAGTCAACCGGGATCTCCGAGCCGTTGCCGGTTGCGGAGACTTTCACATTCGCCGACGAGCAAGGTGTGAGCTTGTCCGACATCGCGCGGCTTGACACCATGGTCACGGTTGTCGATGCGTGCAATTTCCTGCGCGACTATGCGTCGATGGACAGCTTGCGTGCACGCGGGGAGTCGATGGGAGAGGATGACGAGCGGACCGTCGTGGATTTGATGATCGAACAGATCGAGTTCTGTGACGTACTGGTGGTCAACAAGCTGGATCTGGTGGATGACGCGCAGCAGTTGCAATTGATCGGCATCTTGAAAGCATTGAACCCGCGCGCCCGAATTGAGGCGGCCCAGTTCGGACGCGTGGCGCTGGAGAAGGTGCTGGACACGGGGTTATTCGATTTTGAGGAGGCGAGCCGCGCGCCGGGATGGTTGCAGCAGTTGCGCGGTGAACACGTGCCGGAAAGCGAGACGTACGGCATAGGCAGTTTTGTTTACCGCGCGCGGCGGCCGTTTCATCCAGAACGTTTCTACAACACACTACAACGCGAATGGCCGGGCGTGGTGCGTTCAAAAGGGTGGTTCTGGCTGGCCAGTCGGCCCACGCTGTGTATGTCGTGGTCCCAGGCCGGTGCGGTCTGCCGTCACGGCGAAGCGGGATTGTGGTGGGCAGCCGTGCCGCGCGAGCAGTGGCCCGACGATGCCGAATCACGCGCGTCGATCGATGCCGATTGGGAGGCCGACGTCGGTGATGCCCGACAAGAGATCGTTCTGATTGGCACCCATCTCGATCAGGCCGGACTGCGCGCGATGTTGGATCGCTGTCTGCTCGACGATCGCGAGATGGCGAGCGGCCCGCAAGCGTGGCTGACCTATCCCGACCGATTCACCGGATAGTCGGCGGGACTTTGCTGTAGTGGCCTGACGTTGCTGAACGTCACGGATATCACATCCGCATCGATCCTGGCTCGCATGAAAGTAGCCGCCGCCGTGACGCGGCGCCGCAGTACAATCATGGAAGGTTTTTTTGATATATACGCATCGCGTTTAGCGAGGGCGTGATCTTTCACTTCCAAACGGTTGTTTCATGCGAGAGCAGTTGGATGGCGGCACCCGTGCGATGGCATTGCTTCGTCACCCCGCATTCCGTCGATTCTGGTGCGCTCGTGCACTGACGTCGCTATCGTTTCAGATGCTGTCTGTCGCCATTGGTTGGCAGATGTATGCGTTGACGCATAGCGCGTTCGCATTAGGCATGGTCGGCTTCTGTCAATTTCTGCCGATGTTTCTACTGACCTTCGTCGTTGGGCATGTGGCGGATCGCTACGACCGGCGACGCATCGCTGCAATCTGCCAGGCGCTCCAAGGCGTTGGCGCGGGTGTGGTCGGCCTTGCGAGTGTTGCCGGGTGGCTCACGCCAATCGGTCTTTTCATGCTTGCCGGGTTCGTTGGCGGCGTTCGCGCTTTCGAGTCACCTTCGCTATCAGCGCTTCTGCCGCGTCTGATCGAACGGGCGCAACTCGCTAGTGCCACGGCGTTTTCCGCATCGGCGAATCAGGCGGCGCAAATTCTGGGACCGGCATTTGGCGGCTTGCTGTATCTGGCCGGTGCTCCCACCGTATACGCGGTCTGTTGCATGTGCTTTTTCGGGGCGGCAATCTGTGTCGGCGGCATTCGCACCTATCAGGGATCGGCGGTGGCGGCAAAGCCGAAGTTCACGCTGGCGTCGCTGTTCGGTGGGCTGTCGTTCATCCGCCGCGAGAAGGTGATTCTGGGGGCATTGTCATTGGACTTGTTTGCCGTCCTGTTCGGCGGTGCGACTGCGTTATTGCCCGTTTATGCGCATGATGTTCTGCACGCCGGCCCGATCGGTCTGGGCGCGTTGCGCTCGGCGCCCGCGGTAGGGGCGCTGCTGGGTACGATATGGCTTGCGCGGTCTCCCTTGCGCGACAGGCCCGGGAGGACGATGGTGATCGGCGTAGGCGTTTTTGGCGTGGCGACGGTCTTATTCGGCATATCGCATGACTTTGTGCTGTCGCTAGCGGCGCTATTCGTGTTGGGACTGGCCGATACGATCAGCGTCGTTGTGCGTACGGCGCTGGTGCAACTGCGGACACCCGATGACATGCTGGGTCGCGTCAGCGCAGTGAACTCACTGTTTATCGGCACATCGAATCAATTGGGCGAATTCGAATCAGGCGTTGCTGCCGCATGGCTGGGCACGAAGGCGGCGGTGATATCCGGCGGCATTGCCACCCTGGTCGTGGCGGTGCTGTGGCCGAAATTGTTTCCGGCATTGTATCGGACGGGATCGCTCTATGATCGACCGAAGAATGATGCTATCTGATTGATGCGATTCTGCAGGGTGTTACTGTATTAGAACCCGACGAAAATGCCTACCGTGCGTGCGGTAGTCCGTCCACCCTTGTTGATAAGACGAAGACCCGGCGAATCGTCGGTCGTCGATGTCGGAGACGGGAGAGCGGGTACCGAAGCCCAATTGGTTGGCGGCAAAGGCAAGATGTCATTGCCTGTCACGGTATCGATGAATCTTCCCGTCACGCCGATCGGCATCACGCCTTTAGGCCGGCCCTGGAAATTCGGGGGCAGAGGCCCCACTGGTGCCTGCGTAAGGTTCACCTTTTCTACCTTTATCTCGGATTCTCCCACTGCCGTCCCGGCCGAATGCGAAAGAGACGCTGCATTGCTCCCGGACACGCTAGTCGTCATTCCGAGCGTTCGTTTTGTCTTCACCATACCACTTTCGCTTTTTATGATCGGCGAGGACGCAACGGTGGCATTCGCTCCTGCGCTGCTGACGATGTCCGCTTCCAGTTCCGCGATTCGGCGCTGGTACCAGTCTTGAACACATCCATTATCTCGGCAATGCGTTTGTCGCCACCGCCACTCATGATCACGAACCGCCGCGATCGCACGTTTATCCACGGCTGTGGCATAGGCCGTCGCGTAGCGCGACGCCAAGGTATCGTCCAATGCAGATAGGTGCGAGTCGCGACAAACGGCCTTCTCGGAAAAGGAAGCGGCGTTATTGCAGTTGAAACTGGCAGCGTGCACCGACGTCATGAGGAGCACGCCAAGGAGCGCGCCGATGCATCGTACTGGAACAGCAATTGGTGAGCCGTGTGTCATGGTGATCGACCTTGCCGGTTGCGCGTGGTGTGTATCTATGTGTCGCTGTAAAAGCGATTTTTTAGTGCGCCGTTCACTGGCCTCGCTTTCCGCGTTGTCTCGGGCGATTGCCAGTCGCCCGCCGAGTCAAGTTTTTAGTAGACGCTAGTGTCTATTATTTTATATTTAGACAATATTGTCTAGTCCGTGCGCGACGCATCGGACGCGGTCACTTGCTGCCGTGTGCCGTTGCTTGTTGCTAAGTTGCGACGACATTAAATGTCTGACCCGGAAAGGCGACAAATTGGTCTAATATATTTCTAGACAATTTTGTCGCATTGAAGCGTGCGGACGGGGGAAAAATGTCAATGACACGTGCTTTGGATCGATCGCTCGATAAACCGTTCGAGATGGGGGCGAAGTATGTGTTCGTGATGTCGCCGCGTCTCGGCGATTCGCTGATTTCGATGGTGATCGTAGAAAATTTTCTGCGACGCGGCCACTTCATAAAAGTCATCAGTGATCAAATTCATGCGTTGCGACAGTGGTTTCCAACGGTCGATGTAATGCCCGTCCCGGATGAAAAGGACATGCCTGACGCTTTTCGAGATTGCGATGTCATTCTCCATGCCTATGACGCGGACAGATTAGCTGGCACGCCGGAGGGGCCGGCGCGGGTCGTGGTGATGGACGAGTGGCCCGTATATCGACAAGTAAAGAACATGGTCGATATCCAGATTGATATTTGCAGGGAACGCTTTGGTATTTCAGATGCGATTCGTTCGAACGGCATGAAAGTGCCTGATCAGCGACGATCGTATCGCGACTCGAATCTTGTATTGATCCACCCCGTTGCGAGCGATCAGCACAAGAGTTGGCGGCCGCAGCGTTTCGTCAATGTGGCGCTTCAACTGCAGCGCCGCGGTTTTTCCCCTGAGTTCCTTGTGCCGCTCTCAGCGTTGTCGGATTGGCAATGGGTGATCAGCTATGGCATTCCGCTGCGCGCTTATCCATCGTTGCATGAGGTAGCTGAACGCGTTGCGATGTCGGCATGGGTGATAGGTAACGATTCAGGCATCGGGCATCTGGCCTCCAGTCTGGGCATTCCAGCCGTTTCCCTGGCCATGCGTCGGAGTATTGCAAAACGATGGCAACCGGGCTGGGCGCCCTCGACGGTCATCGTGCCGCCGCAACTGATGCCGGGACGGTTTTTAAAAGAGAAAACGTGGAAATACCTTCTCATGCCGTCGCAGGTACTTACCGCTTTTGATCGACTTCGGGAGGAATGTGCGGCCAGGGCGTCGGCGATGCGGCTGAATTCCGCAGGCACGCTTGCAGAGTAGCGCCGTGCCGCGTGAACAGAGGGATGCGATAGGGCCGTGTCGTCATTGCATTCCGCCGGTGTTATATGATGACGTGCTTTGCATTATTGCTTGGCACCATGCATTTGCCGATGGAAAGTGGGATATGGGCATACGGTGATACGCCTGGTTTTTATTGGCAACGTTCTTACTACCTATCAGGAGCGCGCCGCGATGCAACACGACGGTACAAGAATAGACGCGGGATCGACGGCCGAAGCGTCTAAGCGGGTCTTTGCAACGCCGCTTGCGCTATATCGTGTTTTAAGGCGGCTATGGGCGGCTGATACGGCAAGCCCGTCAGGTGCGTGGGCGTTGGCAAATCCCGCTCGGAATCATTGCAGTGTCACCTCGCTGCTCGTACAGGATCATTTCGGTGGTGCGTTGCTGAAAACGCGGACTAGCGGTGGTACCCATTTCTACAACGTGATTGATGGAACCAAATGGGACCTGACTGTCTCGCAATTCGCTGAACCGATTCCCTATGAGGACTTGCCTGCCACGCGGGACGAGGCACTCGGCGATTGTTCCGTTGCCAAATACGAGTTGCTCGCCGGGCGCTTGACAGCGGCGATGGGATAAGCGTTGCGCGGAAAACTGGAAGCCAGCCTGCATATTATGAGATAAGTCCGTGCGCCGCACGGCGTTTTCGCGGCGTGATGTAAGCGTGGCACTTGAGCGATCTTGCTGTACATTCGGCGGCGAAGACGCTTTTTCTAAAATTGTCGGGGTGACGGCCTAGTGCGTCGATCAGTAAATCTCAGGTGACATTCGCTGCAGCAACTTTTCCACAGGTGCAGTGGATAACTCGGACGTTCAACAGTAAAAAATGCCGAAAAATCAATGGGCCTACCGGTCGCGTTAATTTTTAGTCATCGCTTCGTAACAGAACATTTCACAAAATGCCTTGCATGGAAGAATTTATTTGAGCTGTAGCCGTTTTGCCAATCGATTCAAGTTTGCGCGGTCGATGCCAAGCGTGCGGGCCGCATCCGCCCACTGCTGATCGTGGCGAGCCAAAGCCGTGAGTACCGCGCGTTTTTGAAATGCGTCGGTCGCCTCGCGTAGTGACATGCCAGCCGCTATTTGATTGTTGGTAAAGGCGTCGACGCAATCGTCGGGAAGTGCTTGCTGAGGCGACCGGTTATCTTCACTGGCGACGTCACCTGCCCGCCCATCGATATCCAGTTCACTTACGTCAATGACAAGCATCGACGGACGCGCTACGGCATGGCGTGTTGCACGGGACAGCGACTTCAGTGCCGCCCGGCCAATCATATGCTCAAGTTCACGCACGTTGCCGGGCCAGTCATGGCGGAGAATGATTTGTTGCGCCGCCCGGCTCAGCCTGATGCTTCGTAGACCTAACCGACTGCGGTTATCTTCGAGGAAATAGCCGGCCAACAGCAACGCATCATGACCCCGCTCGCGCAGTGCCGGTACATGCAAAGCGTACACGGCAAGCCGATGAAACAAATCTGCACGAAATCGTCCCGCCCTTACTTCGATGGCCAAATTACGATTTGTCGCCGCAAGCACTCGGACGTCTACCCGATGCTCTCGATCGGAGCCAAGGCGTTGTAACTGACCTCCTTGCAATACCCGCAACAGTTTGCCTTGGATCGAGAGCGGCAGTTCACCCACTTCGTCGAGGAACAAGGTTCCCCCGTCCGCCAAGTCGAATTTTCCGCGACGGTCGTGTTGGGCACCAGAGAACGCGCCGCGGACATGTCCGAATAATTCACTTTCGACCAACGACTCCGGTAGCGCGGCGCAATTCAGGCTTACCAACGGTTTGCCTTGACGCAGCGACCGCCCATGTAGCATCTCGGCGACACGCTCCTTGCCCGTACCCGTCTCGCCGGTAATCAATACAGTCAAGTCACTCGGCGCAACGGTGTCAATCTCTTCCAAGAGAGCGTGAAACGCGCGGCTCTGACCAAGCATGCCAGGCCGACGTTGCGCGAGCGCGGCTTGACGATAAAGCTGTGCGGCCTGCTGCTCATCCACGACACGCTGTGCCAACGTGGCAATACGTTCGTTGACGAGGACCGTTGCAGCGGCCAATGCGGCGAATGCGGCCAATGTTTCCAGGTCCGCGGCATCGAATCGACCCGCGTTCAGTGCATCGAGCGTCAATACGCCCCACACCGTGCCGCCGCCATCGATCGACAGACGGCAGCCGACGCAGTCGTGTACAGCCAGTCCCACACCGCTATCGATCAATCCGTCATAAGGATCGGGTAACGCACTGTCAGGCGCAAACCGATAAGGGCCCTCAAAGTCGATCAATGTTCGGAGGCGGGGATGCTGGTCGAGCGGGAAATGGCGTCCCATCGTGTCCGGACTCAACCCGCGAGTTGCCACCGGTGTGAGCGTTTCGCCCTCGCGTCTTAACAGTGCAATCGCATCGCATGGAAGCAGTGCGTACAGTGCGTCGAGCAGACGCGAGAAACGATCGTGTTCGCTCAGTTCCTTCGTCAAATCTGTTATCAAGGGCAATAAAGTTTTGAATAGAAGCGTCATTGCGAGGTGTAGTCAAAAAGACTGCATAAATGCATTCTTGGTCATAAAGACCACGTTACATGGTTGGGTCAATATGACTATATTACATACAAGTTGCTGAAATATATGAATTTATATTGTGGCACGGTCTGTGTTTATGACATGCATACAACCATTCAGGAGAATGACAATGCTGACTCCAGACCAACGCGACATCGTCAAGGCGACGGTGCCTCTACTGGAAACCGGGGGCGAGACGCTTACGCGGCATTTTTACGAAATGTTGCTACGTGAACATCCGGACGTTCGTCCGTTCTTCAATCAGGCGAACCAAGTGGATGGTGCTCAGCAACGTGCACTGGCGCGGGGCGTTTTGATGTACGCCCGGCACATCGACAACCTTGAAGCGCTCGGGCCGCTGGTGTCGCAGGTCATCAACAAGCATGTATCGCTGCAGATACTGCCGGCACATTACCCTATCGTCGGTGCCTGCTTGCTACGCTCGATACGGGAGGTGTTGGGTGCGGAAGTCGCGACCGACGCGGTTTTGGATGCATGGCGCGTCGCGTACGGACAATTAGCGGATGTCCTGATACAGGCTGAGGAAGCGCGCTACCATGCGAATGACACGGCGCCTGGAGGATGGCGCGGCGCGCGCCGCTTCGTGATCTCGAAGAAAGTGCCGGAGAGTAGCGAAATTACATCGTTCCATCTCACGCCCGACGACGGGCTGCCGGTATTAGTGCACGCGCCTGGGCAGTACATTGGTTTGGTGCTTGATATAGAAGGTCAATCGCACCGTCGTAACTATTCGCTTTCCGCCGCGGCGGATGGACGGCAACTACGCATCAGTGTCAAGCGTCAAGCCGGGGGTATCGTATCGACGCATCTGCACGAGCACATGCAGGTAGGCGATGTGCTGAACGTGTTTCCGCCATCGGGCGAATTCGTTTTGCGAGATGCGGCTCGACCATTGGTGCTGTTGACCGCGGGAGTAGGGATCACCCCGGCTATTGCGATGCTTCAGGCGGCCCCAGCCGATCGTGAGGTTATCTTCATTCACTGCGCGAGGAATGGCGCGGTACAGGCATTTGATGCATGGATTCGGGAGCATGGCGCCGGGCGCAGCAACTTCCGCTATCACGTTTGTCTGAGCGACCCCGCCGACTGTGACAAAGCTGATGCGCGAGGCATGCTCGATCTCGATAAACTGGCTGGATGGTTGCCCGCGTCCCGCGATATCGACGTCTACTTTCTTGGTCCTGTCCCCTTCATGGCAATGGTGAAGCGCCATCTCACCGTTCTCGGTGTACCGGAATCACAGGCATTTTTTGAATTCTTCGGTCCTGCGGCACAGCTCGCATAAGGCTACGTGCGTTGCCAAGGGGCGCCTTGAAAAGCGAAGCGCGATGCGTCGCGACGAAACGTGCCGTGCCATTGGTTCCACAGTGCAAAGCGGCGGCGTCAATAGCGCTAACTGGTGGGCAGGACGCCGCGCCCGCGGCGGATCAGCAAGATCGCCGTGACGATCGCGAAAATCATCAGGCATGTGGCAGGCACTAGCATAGGCGCCTTCGCGCTGCCGCTGACTTGGCGCACCCACGGCACGATATTTTGCGCGATGAAGCCGCCGATATTGCCAAGCGAATTGATTGCTGCAATTCCCGCTGCCGCACGCGCACCCGTCAGAAACCGCGGCGGCATCGTCCAAAACAATGGCAACAGCAAATAGAGGCATGGTGCGCCAAGGCATAACGCGACGAAGCGTGAGGTATTGGTAGGAAGGAACACGCTACCCAGAAAGCAGATCATGCCGAGAATTGCCGAAATCAGCATGGCCGGCCCGATGCGATCTCGGCCATCGGTCTTCGCCCGCAGCCTTGAAGGAACGGTGGCCAGAATGATCGTCGCGAGCAACCAGGGAGCGACGTTCAACATGCCGTTGGTGGTATTGCTGACACCAAAGCCCTTGACGAGTGTCGGTAGCCAGTAGGCCACACCGTACACAGAGATGGATAGCATCATGTAATAAAAGGCCATGCCGATCACCCGTGCCTCGGTCAGCACTTGCCAGACATGCACGTCCGTTGTCTCTGCTTGCCGAACCTGCGCGCGCTCGGCTTCCAGAGTTGTTTCAAGCCAGCGTTTTTCTCCCTCACTGAGAAAGCGTGCCCTTGCCGGCGATTCAGGCAGGCAGTACAGCACCACGACGGTCAGCAGAACCGATGGCAGGCCGGTCACCACGAATACCAACTGCCAGCCCTCCAGGCCCAGGAAGCCGCCCTTATCCAGCAGCCAACCGCAGATTGGCGCGCCAATCATATTGCCCATGCTGCTACCCAGCGTGAAGTAGCCAAGCATGCGCGCACGGGATTGCGACGGGAACCACAGGGTCAGGTAATAAATAACGCCCGGATACAGTCCGGCTTCCGACGCGCCCAGCAGGAAGCGCAACACATAAAAGGTGGTGGCGCTTTTGGTGAAAGCGAGCAGGATCGTCACCACTCCCCATGTGAACATGATGCGCGCAATCCAGCGCGCCGCGCCGTATTTGTGCAGCATCACATTGCTGGGTACCTCGAACAGTAGATAGCCGATGAAGAACAGCGACGCGCCCAGTCCATAGGCGGTCTCGCTCAACCCCAGGCTGCCAAGCATTTGCAGTTTGGCAAAGCCGATATTCGACCGATCAAGGTAGGCCACCAAGTAAAGCAGCCCCAGCAGCGGCATTAGCCGCAATGCCAAGCGATTGATCAAACGTCGGGCGTCAATCTGCGGAGTGGCGGTGTTCACAAAATCTCCTGCACGATGAGGGGCGCGACTCCCTCGCTTATGGACCACGACGATTACCGTCAAAGCCGGGGCGTATCTGCGCCAGCGGTGCTGCCGCGTGGATCAGCGCTGGGTCTTCCAGACTTGGTAGGCTGCCAGTGTTTCGTCGTTAGGCGGATAGTTGCCCCGCAAGGGCCGACCTTCGGCGATCCGCGACGTAATGAACGCCTCCATTAGTTCCTGCTCGCCGGCATCTCGTGCGACCTCTTCCGCCATTTCACGCGGGACGATCACGACGCCGTCGACATCGCATACGACAATGTCGCCCGGATACACTGCCACGCCTCCGCACGCAATCGGCACGTTCTGGTCGACCGCGTGATGCCTGGCCAGATTCAATGGCGCACTGGCGCCGGCGCACCAGAGCGGTAGACCCAATTCAGCGATCGTGCCGCTATCGCGCACGGGGCCATCGGACACCATGCCTGCCACACCGCGTTTTGCCAGGCGCAATGCCAGAATGGACCCGACCGAGGCGACCGATGTTTCACCACGGCAATCCTGTACCAGAATGCTTCCTGGCGGTGCGCTTTCCACTGCTTTGCGTTGCGGATGATCCGGGTCCTGGAAAATACCGACGTGATCGATGTCTTCGCGCGCGGGTATATTGCGCAGCGTAAACGCGGGTCCGACGACATTGGGTGTGCCCGGCGATGGCGGCACCAAGGGGCGTACCCCTTGCAGGAAGACATTGCGCAAGCCACGCTTGAACAACTGCGTGGTCAGCGTTGCGGTGGAGACATGACGCAGCTGTTCTAGCGCGGCGTCGCTGACGGGGATATCGGATGAAGTCATGGTGTTGTTCGGTTGAATGAGCAGGTCGCCAATCGGGCGGTAGTCTTAATGGATTTCTGGCTCATCGCGTGCGCCGTGTTGCAGCATCTCGTCGGTCGGGATGGCCGTTACTTTCACGGGTTCCTCCAGGAAATCGAAGTCGCATCCCTTGTTCGCTTGGGTGACATGGATTTGATGCATCACGCCAAAGCCGCGCTCGAACGGGCGCTTTGGCGCGACCCAGGCTGCACGGCGAGTAGCCAATTCGGCGTCGCTGATGTCCAGATGCAGACGCCGCTTCTCTACATCCAATTCGATAATGTCGCCATCCCTGACGAGCGCCAGCGGACCACCGACGAATGATTCCGGTGCCACATGGAGCACGCAGGCACCATAGCTGGTGCCGCTCATCCGCGCGTCGGAGATCCGCACCATATCGCGCACGCCTTGCTTCAGCAGCTTTTGCGGGATGGGTAACTGGCCCCACTCCGGCATGCCTGGTGCGCCAACGGGTCCGGCATGCTGCAGCACGATGACCGAATGTGGGGATACGTCGAGGTCATCGTTGTCGATGCGTGCGGCCATGTCGTTGTAGTCCTTGAAGACCACGGCAGGTCCACGTGCCTTCAATAGATGCGGTTCAGCCGCCGCCGGTTTGATGACCGCACCGTCGGGCGCCAGGTTGCCGGTCAATACGGCAAGGCCATCGCGTTCGAGGACGGCATTGTCACGTTTGCGTATCACGTCGTCATCATGGATGTCGGCGCCGGCGATGTTGTCGGCAAGTGTCTTGCCATTGACGGTCATCTGCGTACCATCGATCAGATCGCCCAATTCCACCAGTAGTGCCCTCAGGCCGCCGGCGTAGTAAAAGTCCTCCATCAAATATTTGCCGGCTGGGCGCAGGTTAGCCAGCACTGGCGTGATGCGGGACAATTCATCGAATCGCGATAGCGTCAGTGGAATGCCGGCGCGCCGCGCGACGGCGACCAAATGGACGATCGCGTTCGTCGATCCGGACATCGCCAATACCGTGGTGATCGCGTTGTCAAATGACTTCGCCGTCAAGATGTCGGATGGCTTCTGATCAGTCCAGACCATTTCGACGATGCGCTGACCCGTCAACGACGCCATCTGTGCATGGCGCGAGTCCGGCGCCGGAATCGAGGAGTAGCCCGGCAGGATCATGCCTAATGCTTCGGTCGCGCTGGTCATGGTCGAAGCGGTACCCATCGTCATGCAATGACCGGGGGAACGCGCGATACCGCTTTCGATGCCTTTCCATTCATCCTCGGTGATATTACCGGCGCGCAGGTCAGCCCAGTATTTCCACGTATCGGAGCCGCTCCCCAATGTCCGGCCGTTCCAGTTGCCACGCAGCATCGGTCCCGCAGGCAGATAGATGGTCGGGAGATCCATGCTGATCGCGCCCATCAGCAGCCCCGGCGTGGTCTTGTCGCAGCCGCCCATCAACACACAGCCATCGAACTGATAAGAACGCAGTACTTCTTCCGCTTCCATTGCCAGGAAGTTGCGATACAGCATCGTCGTTGGTTTCTGGAATGGCTCGGCGAGCGTCATCACCGGCATTTCCACCGGGAAGCCGCCGGCCTGCCAGATGCCACGCTTGACTTCTTCAACGCGCTGTTTGAAGTGGGTGTGGCAGGAATTGACTTCGCTCCACGTGTTCAGGATCGCGATCACCGGCTTACCCATGTAATCGGTGGCGTGATAGCCCATCTGCGCCGTTCGCGACCGATGACCAAATGATCGCAGGTCATTGACGCCGTACCAGCGATAGCTGCGGAGGTCCTCAGGCTTCTTTCTATTGGTGGTCATAACATGTCTGTCTGGCGAGGAAGAGAAGCGATGGTAGCGTTACCATTCCATATTGATAAAGGTGGCATATGTCTTCACCGATGGTCGATGGTATCGCTACCATCTCGAAATGTCGTTGGGGGCTTTCCCTGATCGGGCGCGGTTCACGGAAGAATCGGCGTGGTCGTGAGGGCGTTCAAATTACGTCGTAGCGGGCGATCGGTGCCGGTGCCCGCATTGCCACACGCCCAGCCTGTTACCGCGGCGCGAGGATCTCGATCCAGTTTGCGCCGCGTCCGCCTGGCACTTGCGCCACGCGCTGCAATGCGCCGTCTTCCACGTTGATACGGTAAACACTCACCAATTGTGAGCGTTCTCCGCAGGCCACGAGGAAACGACCTTGCGGATCGATACGAAATCCACGGGGCTGCGTCTCGGTATGCGCGGAATGGAAGTAATCAATGGCCGGTTCGGCCGTATCGTTCCCCATCGCATGCGCATCGGCGCGGTGACGATAGCCAATCAATTGGCTTGTCGTGCGTTCCGATGTGTACACGAAGCGTCCATCCGGCGACACGTGGATATCGGCGGCCCATACGTCGCCTTCGCGGGAGGTATCGGGCACCGGTGCGAATGTATGCGCCCGCGTCTGTTCTACATGGTGATCCTCTGGCGGCAGGCACGTTGCCGGACGCGCCGGCCCCTTACTCGCATATTTGGCAGGTCCACGCGCCGCCCCAGGATGAAGGTGTGAAATCGCGTCGGGTATCGGCGCAACCTGAACGTCGCCGAGCGCACCGCTATCGGGGTTACGCGAAACAGTCGCCAGTGTGCCTTGCAGTTCGCTCAATACCAAGAGACGTGTTTCAGACGCACTTAATCGCAGATGCCGTGGGCCGAAGCCTGCCGGTAGGGTGACAGTAGGGCCCGCTTCCAGGGTTAGCGTGGGATAGGTCTGCAATGCGAATGCATGAATGGCGTCATCACCTAGCGCGGCGATATAGAGGTCTCGACCATTCGCGGAAAACACGGCCGAATGCGCGTGGCCGATGTCGCCGACGACCTGTACCGGATCACCATGACCATTGACGATATCGGTCACCCGATAAAGCACGATGGCATGTTGATGATAGGAGGCGCCGACCAGATAGTGTCCCGACGGGTCCACGGTAAGGTAGGCAAGCGGATGCGCGATGGGCGTATGGTGCAGCAATGAGAAGGGTTCGGCCGCGTCGACGCCCGCAAAGACTGCAATGCCCGCGCCACCGGCCTTTGGCCCCTTTGTGACCGCGAACACGTAGCGTCCGTCGGGACTGGGTGCCAATGCCGAGACGGCATCGCCCGTTTCCAGGCTGGCCCTCGCCGTCAACGCACCCGTCTCACGATCCATCCGATAGACTCCGATCGCACCATCGAGTGCGTTCGAGACCAGCACATAATAAGGCTGGCCGCCCATAGGAGACGCAATGTCGATGGCGGCTGTAGCGGGGGAATCAGGGGCGGAATGGATCATTGCGTAATGGGTCGTTGAGGCCAAAATAGACGCGGTATGACCCTAATCTACACCCAAACCTCGCCCCTGTCCCTCCCGCGCCTATGTGCGGCAATTACCAGCCGCGGTGGTAATCGCGCCATTCTTCGCGACGCCATTGCTCATGGCGCCAAGCGCGTTCTTCATGCCAGCGGCGTGCCCGCCAATCGTCATTGTAGTAGCCGTAGCGGACCGGTACGGGAGCGGCATACACAGGCGCCGGCGCTGCGTACACGGGAACGCCCACGCCAATCGCCACATCCACGTGTGCCGACGCGGCGGTGGATGCTGCCAGCACGCCGAGACCCAGCACCGTGCCGATGATTGCCTTCTTGTTCATGCTTTTTCTCCTGTGATTCCGTGCCGCGCTGTCGGCAGTATTCACACTGCTTTTTCGCGTGGCGATGATCGGAAGCCGTCCTGGCGTGTCGCATCGCGGAGAGATCGCTGCTTGACGTCACACCATCTGGTTTCGATGTGAAGCCAGTGTAGAGCGGCACTTCCGTCACAGGTGCTACGGCATTGCGAGATGAGTAACCTTACGTAACGTTCCTGAATGAGTGGCTGGTGCCAAGTCAGTGCGGATATGTCATACGGTTTGGCGCATGAAGTGATTCGGGTACTTCACCGATGCCGCGAACGGTCGTCACTTTGGATGACCTGGTAATCGATGTGGTACTCGGCGCGATAGCACGATTCACCACAGATGATCGGTTCACCGTCTTGATCGTGCAGCGTGTAGTCACGAATCAGAAGCGCGCTTCCCAATGCCACGTCAAGATGACTCGCGGTGATCGCATCGGCGACTTTAGCGCGAATTTTTCCAAGAACCTGACGGACCGGTCTGCCAAGTTCCTCGAGCATCTGATGGATCGAATGCGTGTGCAGCATGTCGACTGTCATCGATCGACCGATCGCCAACGGAATGACGCGTATTTCAAGGCTGGTCCGCTGTTCCTCGACTAAACGCAATCGACGTAATTCGAACACCTTTTCTACTGGTGACCGGCGAAGGGCCGCGCCATACGCCTCTCCCATCGCGCGCATCGTGAATCCGAGCAACTCATAGTCGACCCGACCGTTTTCGCTTGCCAGCGTGTCTTCGAAGGAGGTGACCTGCGTCAAATGCAACGGGGCACTAATCGAGCGAATCGAAACGAAGCTGCCACTGCCTGGTCGCCGGATAATCAACCCTTCATAAGCGAGTTGCTGCACCGCTCTGGCCACGGTTGCGCGAGCCGCCTGAAACTGATCGCATAAATCCGACTCGGTGGGAATCTGATCCCCCTCGCGCAAGCGGCCGCTGGCGATTTCATTCCGGATGAACTGTTGGATGCGCGCATACAACGGCTGACGTCCGCCGGAGTTATCGGAAGACGGTGCAATCAGCCTGACGGGCGCAGGGCGATTGTCTGAGACATCCAATGCACCAGGCCCCAGCCCCGCGTCGCTGGCGGCATGGGGATCCGGAGGAAAAGGGTGCGAATCGGAGGTTGTCATTAAATGATCAATCAAACAGACAATATTTTCGGTCGCTGCCGCGCTTAGATCACCTTGCCGAAAGGCGATTGCCGCGGCATCCAAATAAGTCGACTATGCTATTTTTCAATCAGATAGGTCAATGCATTATCAATAATAATGCAGCACTATGCCGGACAGTAATAAGTTCCGTCAATCGCGCATTTTTTTCGAGATGATATGACGTAATATGCAACATCATCTATTCGACTAGCCAGTACCGAACATTGAATGATCGTGGCATCACGATGGATGCGCACGTTATTTTTGCGGCAATGTGGCGCGATTACCTGTTCCGCTAGCGTGTAATCGACGTGGAGCGATCGGGATTGCGGTATTGTTGACCGAGCTTGCGTAGGTGCATGTAGCATCGACGGGCGATGAATTGCTTACGTCCCAGCGGTGGGATTGCAAGAGAGGAAAGAATTCCGGAATGACCGAGCGCGCAACGAAGTCGCATCATCCCAAGGGACGACTCGTCCCATCTCGCACTGGTGGCGATCGCACCGTTGCCGACAACATGGCCCCCGAGGGGGAAACACGCGCTTGCGCAGTGCCGAGATCCCCACGCGGTCGCCCGTCGGCGTCGCGGATGCCCGCGGCACTTGGCGCTGCTTCCGTCGTATCGGGATTGTTCGTATGGGAAGCAGTTGCCCGGACGCAATCCGCCGTCTTGCTGGCATCCCCGATGGCGACGTTGCACAAACTAGCGGCCACGATTGGCGACGGTTCGCTTCCGGCCGCGCTGTGGGCCTCGATGGGGCATATGGCGCTAGGGTACTTGATCGCCGTGCTCATCGCGGTGCCTGTGGGATTGGCGATGGGCCGATCGCGCACCGTGCATGCGTTGTTGGATCCGGTCGTCACGCTGATCTATGCAGTGCCCAGCGTCGCGTGGGCACCGTTCATCATGATCTGGTACGGGCTGTTTTTTAAGGCACGTGTCGCATTGGTCGTCATCATGTGCGTTTTCGACATGATCATCGTCGTGGATGCCGGGGCGCGAGACGTCAGTCCTCGGCTGCTCGATGTGGGGCGCGCCTACGGTGCGCGACGGTGGCAATTGATCCAACTGGTGTTGTTGCCCGCATGCCTGCCTTTCTTGTTGACCGCGTTGCGGATTGGTGCGATTCGTGCGGTCAATGCGATGATCACCGCTGAGTTGTTTCTGGCGACGGTCAACCTCGGCGGTATTATGAAGCAGGCTTCTGCCCGCTTCGACAGCGCTGGCGTTCTCTCTGTATTGGTCGTGCTGGCGTTGCTTGGACTGGTGGTCCAGGAAGGATTGCTATTGATCGAGCGGCGTGCGTGCCGCTGGCTTTCGCGGAGTGCATGATGGGTGTGACGCGCATTCCGTCGTGGATATTGAATACGCTGGGCATTTTGTTGGTATGCCTGTTGTGGCAGGCTGCCGGTGCCGGACTTGGTGATGCCCTGCTGGCCACGCCAAGCCAGGTGCTTGGTACGTTGCTGCACGATACCCTGCGTGATGGCACGTTTTGGCGCGGTCTTGGCGAGATGGTCTGGCAGATGCTGATCGGCTATGTACTGTCCGTCGTCATCGGCATTCCATTGGGGATTGCAATGGGCCGGATCCACGTCGTTCGCGCCGTCGTCAAACCGTGGGCCGCCATGTTCGTGGTCACCTCCGCGGCCGCCCTGGTGCCGTTGTTCATCGTGATGCTGGGTCGCGGTCTGTTGATGACGACAGCGATCGTATTCGTGGTGACGGTCTGGTATGTCGTCCTGACGATGTCGGAGGCGGCCCGATCCGTATCCCCAAAATCCATTGATGTCGCCCGCGCCTACGGGGCGACCCGGTTGCAGGTGTTTCGCTACATCTTGTTGCCGGCACTCCATCCGCATACGATGATTGCTATGCGCATCGGCCTGACGCACGCACTGCGCGCGATGGTGACGGCGGAAATGTTTATCAGCACCGGTTTTGGCAAACTGCTGAACGATGCCGGGCTGGACTTGACCACGGCGCCGTTGTTCGCGCTGATTGTTGTTTTGATGGTGTGCAGTGCGGCCGCCACCCGTCTGCTGAAAGCGCTCGCTGATTGGAGCGCACCGTGGTACGCGGCGGCGCGGCGGAAGCGTTGAAGGGCGGCAGAAGTTCACAATTATGCTACGGGAGGAAGTGTGCGATGTTCGATTCGATAAGTCGTCGGCAGATATTGCGTTTGGGTGTGGGCGGTGTCGGGAGTGTGGTTGCCTCGGTGGCGGGGTTGTCCGCCGGCCTGGGGGTCAGTCCGCGTGCGTTCGCCGCGGATGGGCGCGTGCTGAAGATCAGCACGCTGGCGGCGTGCTCCGCGGTCAACGTTCCCATGCAGTCGGCCTTCCGTACGCTGCTTCCCGAGACGGCCGGCTATGCGGTGCCCGATGTCCAGTTCACCGCGAAGATTCCGCAGATCGTGCAGCAAGTGATCGCGGGTACTTCCGACCTGGGTGATGGTGATATCGCTTCGACCTTGGCGGCTGCTGAAGCGGGCGCCGATATCAAGATCATCGGCCTCTCGTACAATAACTGCTCTCAGGTGGTCGTGGTCAACCAGTCGAAGGTAAAGAGTCTGGAAGCCATCGCCGAGAACGGTGGCACGATCGCGGTCAGTGGTATCGGCGACTTCATGCAGGTCATGCTGCTGGGCGCGCTGGAGAGGCGCAAGATCGATGCGAAAAAAATCAACTTCATCGAGATGGGCAGTTCCGGCGATCGTGCGCGCGCGTTGCTCGCCGGGCGGGTTGATGCGGTGCCGATGCAATTGGAGCAGGCTGCTGAGCTGCAGAAAAAAGACGCAAACTTTGTCATTCTGGTAAAGCCATGGGAAGAGTTTGGTAATTGGTACAGCGCCGTGCTGATGGCAACGTCAGCGTGGCTGAAGAAACCGGAAAACCAACGCGCCGCTGTGGACGTCATCAAGGCTGGCCTGACCGCTTTCCGCAAAACCGATGCGGACTTCGCGTGGTATCAGGCCGAGACGGCGAAATATGCTTCATCGAAAGATCTGAAGACGGCTGACGAGGCGACGTTGAAGCCGGTATGGACGACGCTGACCACCACGATGAATGCATTTCCTAGAAACATGGAAACGCTCACCGCCGACCAGGTTGCGAAAGTGATTCCTTATTACAAGTCGGCCGGCGCACTGCGCGGCACGGTTGCTTTACACAAAGTGATCGATCGTACTTATCTCGACCGTGCGTTAAAGGAGCTGGGTTGATATGGCGCAGCTGACCGTCTCCAGCATCTCCAAGGCCTACAACGGTAACCCGGTACTGGTATCGCAGTCTTTGGAGGCGGCAAGCGGTGAGTTTGTCGCGTTGCTCGGGCCGTCCGGCTGTGGCAAGTCGACGATGCTTCAGATCATCAATGGTCTGGTGCGGTCGGACAGTGGCCGCGTGGTGCTGAACGGTGAAGACATCACAGGGAAGACGGGAACCGGGCGCGGCATGGTGTTCCAGGGCGCCGAGTTGCTGCCATGGCGCTCGGTCATCGACAACGTTGCTTTCGGCCTTGAAATAGCGGGCGTGGGGAAGGCCGAACGGCGCGAACGCGCGGCGGAGTATCTACGACTGGTCGGCTTGGCGGGATATGAAGAAGCCTGGCCGCATGAGTTGTCCGGTGGTCAGCAGCAACGTGTGGGCATCGCCCGCGCGTTCTGCATTCAGCCGACGTTGCTATTGATGGACGAGCCATTCGGCGCGCTGGATGTGCAGACCCGGGACGGGTTGCAGGAAGAATTGATGCGGATTTGGGAGGCGGAGCCCAAGACAGTCCTTTTCGTGACTCATGGCATTGAGGAGGCGCTCTATCTGGCGGATCGCATCCTGGTCTATAGCCAACGTCCGGCGCGCGTGCTGCGGGAAATCATTATGCCGTTTGCGCGCCCTCGGCGCGGCGATGTGAAGCTGGACCCGTCGTTCCTCGCGTTGCGCAAGGAAATTGCGGATCTCCTACGCGAGGATGCAAGCGCTGAACGGCGCGCCGCGCCGGATGCGGTCATCCATGACGGGACGCATTGATGGCGCTCGCCAATAAGAAACACCAGTTTGAAGGATAGTGCAATGCCGACAGATCAACAGGCCCCGGTGCCCTACCGGATGCCGGAAGCGCCGGGCCGAACCTTGGCGAAGACGCTCAGTGCATTGTGCTTCGAGGACTTGCCACCGGAGGTCGTCGAGACCGTCAAGGCGTTTACCCTCGATACGCTCGGGGTAATCGGCGGCGCCGCGAAGGCGCCCGGCATGCGGGCGCTGATCGGGGCGCTGACCGCGTGGGAAACCGATGGCATTGCAACACTTTTGTTGGATGGCCGCAAAGTGAATCCCGTCAGCGCGGCAATGGCGAACGGTGCAGCGGCGCATAGCCTCGATTTTGATGATCAGCACGATCCCGCGCGTATTCATGCATTTTGCGTCGTCTTGCCGGCCGTGTTGGCGGCGGTGGAGGCGGACGCCGTCGATACGTCTCGAACGACGTCGCCAATCGATGGGAAGCGTCTTCTGGCGGCGCTGGCCATTGGCGTCGAGCTGTTTTGCCGCCTGGGCCTGACGTGCTACAACTCGCTGGGCAAGGGTTGGCATCCCACTACCGCACTTGGCACGATCGCGTCCGCGGCAGCCTGCGCCTATCTGTTCGGCCTTGATGAGGTAAAGATGCTGGACGCACTTGGGTTGGGTTTTACGCAATTGAGCGGCACGACGCAATTCATCGCCGATGGCGCGCTGGCAAAGCGGATGGGGCCGGGTTTCGCCGCGCGCTCCGGGGTGCTGGCGGCGCATCTGGCACGGAATGGATTGACGGGTCCGGCACGCTTTCTGGAAGGCAACGCAGGGTTGTTCAAGCTGTACGAACGTGACGAGATACGCCCGGAGATTCTCTTCGAGGACTTGGGGCGGCAGTGGCATTTGCGCGATCTCAGCATGAAACCTTATCCTTGTTGCCGTTGCACGCATACGGTGATCCAGTTGGCGTTGGACTGTCGCGCCGACGGATTGACGCCAGACCAGATTGTCAGCGGCGAAATCGAATTGGGCCGTGTCAATCGACAGATTGTTGGTGCGCGTTTCGACAATACGCATCCGAATCCCGTTGTGCATGCACAGTTCAATGCCGCCTACACGTTCGCCGCCGCCTTGGTGGACGGGGTGGTATCGATCGAGACTTTCTTGCCGGAGCGCATCCGGGCGGCTGATCTTGCCTGGGGCGCGCGCTTTACCGCGGTGGAAAGCGCGACGATCGAGCCGACGGATATTGCGCCGGCGGCAGTACGCTTGACGTTGCACGATGGACGCATCATCGAGAAGCGTCGCGAGACAATCAAAGGCGCACCGAACGACCCAATGAGCGAAGCCGAGGTAGTGGATAAGTTTCGACGTTGCATGCGTTACGGGCTTGAGTCCAATGATGCGTCCTTGACGACATTGCAGCGCGTCATCGTGGATCTCGAAAAGGAGCCCGATGCCATGGCGTTACTCGATGCCTTTGCCGCGTGTCGTGTAAGTAGTTGAATGCGATCCGTTAAATCTTCGCCCGAAGACATCTAGCGGCGTGTTCAAACTGGCGAGGAGCGGCAATAAGGATGTATCGAGGCGGGGCGTACGCTTGCGGTCCCACCTCGGATATCCTCGCGCGTCATCGTGCTGGCGTTCTCTCGGGTTGATCACACTTAGGCCGACAGCAACAAAGGGTGAATGGCGGTTCCTTCAGTCTATCCGTGTCGGCCCGGATCGAGCAGGTTTAAGCTGAAATCGCAGCACTGCGCAGCGAGCCGGGCGATTTCAGCATTCAGTGAGTACGGCTGTTCCGCGCGATGCATCGCGACGTATGAAACAGGTGGCAGCGCCGGTCGTGTTTGAATAAGGCCGAGAGCGCCGCGTGTGACCATGTGGTTCAGGCACGCCTTCGGCAGGTAGCTGATGCCAAGGCCTGAGAGTGTCAGCCCGATCTGCGCGACCAGACTATTGCTTGCAAGAATGCGTTGCATGTTGACCCCGTGCTCTTGCAGGAAGCGACTATAAATAAAGCCCGTTCCCGATAGGCCACCCTGTAGTATCAGCGGATACTGCGCAATCTCGGCGAGCGGAAGAGCGTCCTGCTTCGGCGCCAGCGCCGGCGCACACATCCACGCGTTCTCCACTTCGCCTACCTGCGTCGTGACGAAGGACTCGTTGCTATGGATTTGTGGTACGACGATGATATCGATCGTGTCGGCCGCGAGCCGGTCGCGCAGCGTCGCGTTCAAATCCACCTCCGCTTCGACCACCACCTTCGGATAAGCCGCCTGGATCGCGCCGATCAGCCGGGGCAGCCAAGTCAATGCGGTCAGTTCCGTCACGCCCATGCGGACCTGGCGCACCAGCGCCTCCTTTGAGCTGATTCGCTCGACAATCTGGTCGCGCCGATCGAGCAGTTCCTTGGCGTACGCGAAGAACTCCTCGCCTTTCTGCGTCAACCTCGCGCTACGGTGCGCGCGATCGAATAGCGTCAGGTCGAAGGCGCGTTCGAGTTCCTGAATCCGCTTCGAAACAGCCGACTGCGTGGTGTGGAGTCGGCTCGATGCCGCTTCGAACGAACCGAGTTGAACGATCCAGTAAAGTGCTTCCATCTGCTTGAACGTCAGCATCGCACGATTCTTTTCATGAATTAAAGCGATAGTTTCTCATACAAAAAAATCGCTTTTATTACTTATTTCGGTTGCTTAAGGTTCCTCCATTGACCCGCCCCCAATCTGGAGAGAGCATGGATACCGTCATTGAAAGCCCGCCTGGCAACCCTATCGAGCGCACCCCCCGTGTCGGACTCGCATGGCAGATACTGATCGGTCTCGTCATCGGCGTCGCCACGGGACTGGTGTTGAATCACTTTCCGCAAGCACGGGACGCAACTATTTCTGGTCTGTTGCAGCCCGCCGGCGACGTCTTCATCAAGCTGATCAAGATGATCGTGGTGCCGATCGTATTCACGAGCATGGTGGTCGGGATCGCCGGTGTCGGAGACGGCAAATCGTTCGGGCGCATTGGCTTGAAGACACTTGTGTACTTTGAGGTGATCACGACGATCGCCATCCTGCTCGGGCTTATTCTCGGTAACGTGCTACACCCCGGTGTCGGCACCGACATGTCGCAGCTCGGTCACGCCGACATTTCGCGCTATCAGCAGGCAACGCAGCAGGTGCAGGGTCATCATGGCCTGATGACCCTCGTGCTTGGCGTGATTCCAGACAACATCTTCGCTTCGATGGCTAAAGGCGACCTGCTGCCGGTGATCTTCTTTTCGGTGCTATTCGGCCTTGGTTTGCAATCGGTCCCTGAAGAATTCCGCAAGCCGGTGATCGCCATGCTCAAGGGCATTGCGGACGCCATGTTCAAGGTGACGAATATGGTGATGTATTACGCGCCGATAGGCGTGTGCGCGCTGATTGCGGTGACCGTTGCGAGTTTCGGCTTCGGTTCATTGTTGCCGTTGCTCAAGCTGGTGGCCGTCACGTATCTTGCGATCGCGCTGTTTGCGCTTGTCGTGCTCGGCATCACTGCACGGCTGTTCGGCTTTCGTATCTTTACGTTGCTGCGGATTATCAAGGACGAACTGATTATTGCGTTTTCAACCTGCAGTTCGGCCACCGTGCTGCCGCAGCTGATGAAAAAGGTGGAAGACTATGGTGTGCCGAAGAGCATCACGACCTTCGTCGTGCCAACCGGATACACGTTCAATCTTGACGGCGCATCGATCTATCTCGGCATCGGCACGCTGTTCGTCGCACAGCTGTATGGCATTCATCTTGGCTGGCAGGAACAGATGGCCCTCGTATTGACGATGGTCGTGACGTCCAAGGGCGCGGCAGGCGTGCCAGGCTTCATGTTTGTGATTCTTCTCGCGACGCTTGCAAGCGCGGGGCTGCCGCTCGAAGGGCTCGCGTTTATCGCTGGCGTGGACCGCGTGATGGACATGGGACGTACCGCGCTGAATGTGGTGGGAAACGCGCTGGCGCCGCTCGTCATCGCGAGATGGGAGCGCCAGTACGACGCGGAGAAGGGCAAAGCGTATCTCGCATCGCTTGACGCATGAGCGAGTACAGTTCGCGGCACGATAAACATTGCGCAGAAAGATCAGGAGCAATCAGATGAGCAGTAGCCAAGGTGAGTTCTTTTCCACGTTGTTGATGCGCGAGATAAAGATGCGTTTCCACCACGTCGACCACGACATCGACGGGCGCGAGCGACTTTTCTTCGACAACGCAGGTGGTTCGTTCCGCCTTAAGGCAGCCGTCGACGCGTTCGCGCGGATCGATGCGCTGCCCGATTGCCCGGAGCGCATTCATGCGCGCGCACGCCATCTTCAGGACGTTCAGGCGCGCGGCGAGGCTGACATCCGCACGATCCTCAACGCGAAGGACGGCAGCATCTACCCATCGTTGACCGCGTCGGGCGCGATGTTCGACATGGTCCGCGCGATCATGGAGAACGTGCCGGGCACCAACGCTGTTACCACGATTCTCGAACATCCGTCTTCTTTCGACGCGATGACCTACTACGCGCAACGCACGGGTAAGTCGTTGCGGGTCGCGCCCAGTAATCCGGAGACGGGCGGGGTGGACGTGGAGGCCATTCTGTCGTTGATCGATGCGGACACGGCGTTGCTCAGCGTCATGTACGCGTCGAATATTTCCGGCGCCAAGTTCGACATTGCGACGCTCGTCGAGCGGGCGCGTAAGAAGAAGCCTGGGCTCTTCATCATCGTGGATGCGGTCCAGCACGCACCACACGGTGTTATCGACCTGCAGAAGACGCCGGTCGACGGCATCAATTTCGCGCCCTACAAGTTCTTCGGATGTCGCGGCTCCGGTATCTCGTGGCTGTCACCGCGTGTGGCCGCGCTGCCGCATCACCGCCTTGATGCAAAGCAGGAAGGCGTGTGGGAACTCGGTAGTCCGGCGCCCGCGCAGTTCGCGGTCGTGACCGAAATCGTCGAGTACGTGACGTGGATTGGCCGTCAGTTCAGCAATGCCGATACGCACCGCGCGCTTTTCGTGGAAGGGATGACGCGCATCGAGCTGCATGAGCGCGCGCTCCTGGCAGCGTTGCTTGATGGTCACGATGGGCGGCGCGGTTTGAGGCGACTCGATGGCGTGGAGGTATTCTGGGATTACGCCGATCTTACGAAGCGTGACCTGATCCTGGGTATCGGTTTCGTGAATCTGAGTCCGACCGATGCGGTTCGAGAGTACGAGAAGCGCGGCGTGATCGTCTACGAGCGGATTGCCTCGAGTCTATACTCCGGCCGTATGCTGAAGTCCTTCAATCTGGCAGGCGCGGTGCGGATCTCACCACTGCACTGTCATTCGCCGGACGACGTCGAACGCTTTCTTGCGATTACGGAAGAACTAACGACACGCTGAAAATGCGGTTGGGCTCTCGCAACCGGGACCAGCAGGGATAAGCGCCATTCGAGATTCTGCTGACATTGATGTGGCTGAGCAACGCATCAAGCGACGTAAGCAATAAACGCCATCATTGCCCGTTCCAGAAATCGAGGGCTGCCTTGCACTTTGTCCAAATCGTGGGCGTCACCGTTGTCGCGGGCGTCACCATTGGCCTGTCCCCGAAGTCGACGCGAGAGCCATTGCGAGCAATCGATTGCTTTTCCGCCAGGATAACGAAAGCGGTATCACCCGGACGCCACCGCTCACATAGCTCGTCGAATGCCAGTCCAGGCTTGGGCCCGAGGTAGACATAAATCTCGCCTGCAATACGCAAATCGATAAGGTTCCACTGTGTTTCGTTCGTGACGCCGAAACGGCGACACATCGTTTCTCGCACCCACTCACCTGTAGGTTTCACATTGTCCGGATGATGGAAAAACAGCGCAACGGCCACGCGTGAAGCCAGCCCGGCGGAGATCGATTCCATCGTTCCTTGATAACGTTGCACGAATAATTGCGCGGCTGTATCCACCATTATGGGAGACTTGCTGGCCATCAACGACTCCAGCATTTCCGGCCAGAACGCCTCGTTTGTTTGTTTCAGTATCGCGTCGTGATGGTCCGTCTCAGATCCTAGTTTCGCTGTTGTTTGCCACCGTACTACCACAAGGTCCATCAAGGCAAGCGCGTCAAATAAGGATTCGGGGGGGAGTTTCATTTGCGCTATAGCCGTAGCAACGGCTTGCTTGAGGCCATTGAGGCTATGGTCGTAGTAGCACCATATCGCAATATTGGCAGTCGTCTCCGTTAAATCGCGAAACAGCCCCGGATGCAGTTTTGTCATGGGTACCGCCATGATGCTTTCGAATGCCTGCGCGAACAGGACATCCGGGGGGGACCCGAACCGAGTACGTTCGATCTTTATGAGCGACTCGAAGCATGATTTATGCGTTGGCTGCAAAAGGGTATGGAAATGTTTGCAGGTTAAGCCGAGGTTAACGATCGAACTGGCAGTAAGCGAGGTGACGGACTGGAGAACAAGCTCGCGCGGCAACGTCTGGATCGCGCTATCACTGTGGTTGGTCGCATCCTGTGCGTGGGGTGACGTGGCCTTGTCGTTGCTATCCGACGAATAGAAATAGGGTGATATGTTGCTTAGGGCATTGGTAAATACATACATCGCGGCGTCTCCCTGATATGTGTTATGAAGTTTTTTGTATTTTACTAATTTCAGTAAATAGTACTTAATATTTACCTAAATTAATAAAGTACATTGAATGAAATGGTGTCTACACCTCCTCGCTACGTTACTTCGCTGACATACGAGAAAATTGAGTAACCCGCCTGCTAATGGGGTTCTGATTGGTTGCGATGACGTGTAGTGCGAAACGAAGCAAATAGGTCTTGTTGATATTTCTTATCTTTGGAAAATAGATTCGTTATCTCCTACGGAATAGCAGGTGCCGATGATAGATTCATCGAATGGGCGCATTGACGCGTTTGCTGATCCGGAATGAACGATTGTTCACCTGTGAAGTACGGACGCAAAGGTGGTGATTACCTATCGTGGCGGTTCCTGACGATTACCTGATATCCCGACCATAGGTTGCGTCGTTGGCATTCGTTGGGATTTCCTCGGTGCATGGAATTAACAATGCATTGTGCGGCGGCTGCATGCGTCGTCGACAAAGTGTTTTCATGTGAATGTAGGCAGTAACCTTTCCACTGTTGCATGGCTGCGGCGGAACCTCGTTGGTCAAAAGGTTACCAAGGTAAATGCGAACACATTTATACGGAAAAATGCTCATGAACATTTCACCTGGTACAGCAGGGTATCCCACAGATATGTCGATTAGTGGCGACGCCGCATCTAGCGAGACGTTGCCGGTTTGCATGATGAATGACGATCAGAATGCGTTGCGGAAATTACCTGATGAGCTTATCCTCGCCGCCGCCAATGTTCTTCCCGCGCGTGCAATTTTCAATCTTGGACTAACAAACAAGTACTTGCACGCCTTGTTGCTCCCGGTGTTTCATACGAGTTTCCAGGCTATCGAAAATATTGACAAGATTCGCACCGATATCGTCTCTTTAAATACCTGGCGTCAGGCGATGAGCAGCCTTGACGCGGTCAGCATCGAGGCGCAAAAACCTGCCTTGCTTAGAGACGTTGCATTGGCATATTCGAACCTAACGGTAGATCGCGTAGATCCCGTAAATCGCGGTATCAGTCCCAACTCCGATTCCGATGAATCAGATACTCTCATTTTTGAGCGTGCGCTCGAGGCGCAAAAAGAACAGATACCGTTGCCTCCAAAATCAGTGTCCGATGCACTTGCCTTGGTTGACTTGCAAGTTGCCGGATATGTCATGCTGAAATCGCTCCAAGTCTCCAAAACGGGGCCCGTCGAATTGTTGCTGTTATCTAACAAGGCGTTTTGGCCGGCAATGCTGGAATCGTGGCTAGACGACGTTCCTGCACATGCACTCAAAAACGTCATCGCGTGCTTTGCCGAGGGGTATGATGGTCCAGTTGTCGAGATATCCAGCCGACTCGCGGGAGAAGTAGCGGTCGCGCAGTTTTTCGTCAGTGACGCGCTGGCCACGCAGCCGTTCATAGTGAAGCGGACTGGGCCAGAAGTTCTGGCATTGATGCATAAGCGCTTTAACGTAAGTACTGAGGCGCAGTGGGATGCGATTGATGAACGGATAGCGACAGAACTGCGAAACCGCTATCCACTCACCGAAAGTGCTGCTTTTCAGGAAGAATGTCGCCGGTGGCGTGAAGACGTGGGCTTTCTGACGTTGGCGAAAAATGGTGCTACCAGCGTTTGACGGCTAAAGCCGATAGCAGATCCGTGAGCAGCGTGATCACCTTATTTCCGGCCTGGCCTGTTTTGCCGTAAGCATATTGTTGCGCTGCACATTTCTTCCTGTTGCGTGTGTGCCGCGCGGGCCAATGTATGGCTGGCTAATACCCAATATTTGATATAAAAACGATTCGTATTTTAGTACTGCGATTCGTAATCTGAAAAACGTATGCATTATTAAAGTTACTCAGTTCGCTCATTGGTTAAACTTTGAGAGAAATCTGAGATGGAAATTCGAGGTAACGAAGCGGTTTGTCATCATGTTGCGTCATTTTGCGGTGGCGATGCAATTGTAGAATCCGAACATATCGTTCTTCCCGGCACGTATGCGGATAGTTTTTCAAGGCTGCCCATCGATCTTATTGTCGCGATTGTCAATGTACTCCCTGCTCATGCGCTTGTTAGCCTTGCATTAACAAGCAAGCGTTTCTCATCAGTGTTATTACTTACTTTTCCGGCGAGCTTTCAGGCAGTAGCGGCAGTAGAGAAAGTCAGGGTCGGCTCGATCACAGGTATGTCTTTTTTTGAAGCACTGGATGACATACAGGCTGTCTCGGTAAATGCGCAAAAACCGGTGTTGCTTCGGAAATTTGCCGTGAGCTGGGCGGCGCTCCCTCGGGATTTACTCATTGGAATGGGTTTATCCGATCTTCACGACGCCTTCAAGGAAAAATTATTCTTTAATACGCTCCGAACGGAAGAGTGTGCAATAACATATCCCCCGCAGTCAATGTCTGAAACGCTTTTATTGTCGATTTGATTGTCGCCAATTATGTTGGTGTCAAAACTTTCGAACATTGTCGGATATGGCCTACAGAGTTATTAAGTATAACTAATATAGATCAGTGGCCAATGATACTTGACTCACTGCTGCTGGATGTGCCAGCGCAAGCGCTTAGCAGGGAAATCGAGAGATTTACTGAGAAAGATTATGCGCCGGGAACCGAGATATCTGATCGATTGGCCACCGAGGCAGTGGTTAAGCTGTTTTTCGTCAGTTCATTTCATACTTTTTTGCATACCATAGGAAAACCGGGAAGGCAGGATGTGCAGTTAAGGATGGAACGCCAATTCGGCCGGAGAACCGAAGCGCAGTGGAACGCGATCGAGGATCGCATGGTGTTGGAATTATCTGCGCGCTACGGGCATGTCGACCTTTGGTTTCTAAAGGAAGAGTGCAGCCGGTGGCGAGATGGCGAAGTATTTCTGACACGGGTGCAAAATGCGGGCATCGTCTCAAAATCTGATTCTTGATTTTGAAGCCCCGTCGATCAAGGGTCACTCTACATTTCGGTTACATCGTACTAACCAGCGTCAGGGGCGGCTGGTTGCTGGAACGTTGCCGTAACGTGTGCCATTGAGATATAGAGCATTGGCGGCGAAAAGCGCAGTTTCGTACTGTTCCACAACGACTCGTACACCGAAAATACAGAGGCAAGATATCGGTTACCTACTCTGTTCGCTATACAAACTTTGAGGAAAAGATAAAATGGAAATTCGCAATAATGCATTGAGATCTATTCTTCCAGAATCAATCTGTGGCGGCAATCCAGAGACAGCGTCTGGAGATGCTGGTCATTTTCCGGAATATTCGTATAATTTTCGAAGATTGCCAGACGACCTTATCTTGATGGTCGCGAATGTTCTTCCTGCCCGGGCAATACTCAATCTGGTATTTACAAACAAACATGTCTCGTCTTTGTTGCCATTGACGTTTCAACGGAGCTTTCAGGCCATCGCGGCAATCGAAAAAGTAAAAGCCGGTGCGGTCACGGTTACGTCGTTTTTAAATACATTGGCGAGCATTCAGGCCATCCAAATCGATGCGCAGAAGCCGGCCCTGCTTCGAGATTTTTCATTGAGCTGGGCGGCTCTCTCCCCGCATCAATTTGCATCAGCCGAGATACCGGACCATAGTGGCACTTTCGAGGAACGAGCGTTTTGCAAGGCATTGAGGGAGGTACAGCTCGCGATAACACTACCGCCTCAATCGTTATCTGACACGCTTGCGTCGATTGATATCAGTGTCGCTTGTTATGTCGGGTTGAGTTCTTTCGCGGTATGCAACTTATGGCCTATCAATCTCATGTATGCCACCGACAAAGCCGCATGGCCGGTCATGCTTGAGTCGTTGTTGATGAGCCTGCCCGCGCATTCGTTGAAAAGCGAAATCAGAGAACTGGCGGAAGAATACGATGGAATCGTGACGGAGATATCAGACAAATTAGCCGAGGAGCTTGCTATTGCCCTGTTTTTCGTCAACCCATTTCTTGCCTCGATGAATGAAAGAAATTTGCCATCGGGATCTGACGTCAGAAGGAAGCTCAGGCACCAGTTTGGTGTAAGAACCGAAGCACAATGGGTGGCGATCGATAATCGGATGGCATTGGAAGTGCAGGAACGCTGCTCTCGATATGCGGGCTCTCTTCGGTTCGAAGAAAGCAACCGGTGGCGTGCCGGATCGGAATTTTACGCGCTGGTGCAAAATTCTGACGTCGCTGAACGGTCCATATTGTAGGTTTAACAACACGACATTCACGGATGGCTGGCCATCGTTGCTGGTCCGTGGTAACCCGCATCAGGAATACCCGTATCGATTTCCGCTTTTGTGTTGCCGCGATGAAAGCATGGGGAAGGATTCGTCCCCCTACAATGCATCTCGTCGATGTTGTCTCAGACTGCCATGCCGACATTACCTGCTGATTGGGTAAGCAATACGGCGTAACGGCACGGAAGGGATCGCAGAACGGCATGATCCAAAAAAAAGCGGAGACATCACATGCGAGTTGGCAATCGCGGGATTCGTTCGGTCTTGGGCGCCGTCGGTGTCACAATGTGCTGCGTGCTTGGCATGACGGTGCCATCAGCGCAGGCGGCGGACAGTGGCAAAGTGACCATCATGGTCGGCGGTATTACCAAGCTCATTTACTTGCCTGCGCGATTGACGCAGGAATTGGGTTACTTCAAGGACGAAGGGCTGGACGTCGAATTGCTGTCACAGCCGGCCGGTGTTGATGCGGAAAACGAACTGCTTGCAGGCGCTGTCCATGCTGTCGTCGGCTTCTACGATCACGCTATCGATTTGCAATCCAAGGGCAAGGAAGTCACTGCGATCGTTGTTTTCGGTCAGGTGCCGGGGGAGGCTGAACTTGTATCGACCAAAGCGTCGGAGACCATCAAGTCCATGGCGGACGTCAAAGGCAAGACCCTGGGCGTAACCGGCCTGGGTTCCTCGACGAGTTTTCTGACGCAATATCTTGCTGGTCAACACGGGATCACCTCGTCTCAATACACGATGCTGTCAGTAGGTGCCGATGCCAGCTTTATCGCGGCGATCAAGCAAAAGCGCATTGATGCCGGCATGACGACCGAGCCAACCATTTCCGCGCTACTTGCAACCGGAGAAGCAAAGGTACTCGTTGACATGCGTACTGTCGAGAGCACGAAAGCGGCGCTCGGCGGCACCTATCCGGGATCGAGTCTCTATGTTCAGGCTTCCTGGTTGAAAGAACATAAGGAGCAGGCGACGAAACTGGCGCGTGCTTTCGTGCGCACGTTGCAGTTTATCCAGACGCATAGCGCGGAAGAAATCGCGGCCAAGATGCCCGCCGATTATCAGAAGAACAAGGCTTTGTACGTGAGCGCCTTGAAGGGAACGCTGCCCATGTTTTCCCCCGACGGCAAGATGCCAGCCGATGGTCCCGCCACGGTGCTGAAGGTTCTGGCGGCTTTCAGTCCCTCCGTGAAAGGCAAACATATCGACCTGTCGCGCACCTACACAAATGCTTATGTCGACGCGGTAAAAATCAAGTGATCTGATCGGCATGCACACCGTTGCTTGATCGGTTTTCAATACCGGCTCCCCGGTAATGTCGACAATCCAATGCCGTTATCCAGCCTGCCGCACGCATCGTCCAAGCATGGCAGGCATTGTCCTGGGCTTCGCAAATGAACCAACCTCTCGCTTCGCGCACGTCGGCCATCGAGTTCGAGTCCGTGTCGTGCCAATTCATCTCCCCCGATGGCAAGGCCACCGTTGCATTGCGCGATTTCAGTATGTCTGTCGCGCAAGGCGAGTTTGTGGCGATCGTCGGCCCGACAGGCTGCGGCAAGTCGACAACGCTCGGGATGATCACCGGCTTGCTGAACCCGACTTCTGGAAAGGTTCGGGTGATGGGGCAACCGGTCAATGGTATCGATCCGCGTATTGGTTTCGTTTTTCAGGCTGACGCGGTGTTCCCGTGGCGCAACGTCATCGATAACGTTGCGGCTGGCCCGATGTTTCGGGGTCGCTCTAAAGCAACGGCTTATGAAGAGGCGAGGATTTGGTTGCATAAGGTGGGTCTTGACAAGTTCGAGAAACACTATCCGCACCAGTTGTCCGGCGGAATGCGCAAACGGGTGGCGCTTGCGCAAACCTTCATCAACAAGCCGGAAATCCTGTTGATGGATGAGCCGTTTTCTGCGCTCGACATGCAGACGCGGACGTTGATGCAGGATGAACTGCTGCAATTGTGGTCGGCAAGCGCGGGGTGTGTGGTGTTCGTCACGCACGATCTGGAGGAAGCTATCGCGCTGGCCGATCGAGTCCTTGTCTTAACGGCGCGGCCAGCAACATTGAAGCGCATTTATGAGATAGATTTGCCGCGTCCGCGTGTTACATCCGAGATTCGATATGAACAGCGGTTCATCGATATTTCACGCGATATCTGGCGTGATCTGAGGGAGGAAGTGCATATCGCCTGATCCTTTTGGACGGGTCTGGTTTGCATGCTCACGCTATATCTGTATTGACGATTTTTCTATTCCGGAGCGCCAACATGGCCGCACACGAAGCCGCTTTTTCACTTAACGAGACTACGCCGTCCGCGAATGACGCCGAACGCGATGCGCGTCGGCGACGCCAGCAACGGCATGCATTGATCATCTTCTTGCGCCTCCTCGTCCTGGTCGTCTGGCTTGGGGGCTGGGAGTTATGCGGACGGATGAATTGGATCGACCCGTTCTTTTTCTCCATGCCCTCGTTGATCTTTGAACAGATTGTCGATTGGTTCCAGAACGGCACTTCGCAGGGGCCTTTGTTGGTGCAGGTCTGGGTTACCCTGGAGGAGACGGTGCTGGGCTTTTTGATAGGTGCCGTGGGCGGGGTGATCTGTGGTGTGGTGTTGGGGCGCAATAAATTATTGTCGGATGTCTTCAGTGTCTACATCAAGGTGGCCAACTCTATTCCGCGAGTAGTGCTGGGTTCCGTTTTCGTGATCGCCCTCGGTCTGGGGATGGCGTCGAAAGTGGCGCTGGCGGTGGTCATGGTGTTCTTTGTTGTTTTCGGCAACGCGTTCCAGGGCGTTCGGGAAGCAGATCGGTATATGATCGCGAATGCACAGATCCTCGGTGCATCGCGGCGGCAACTGACAACGGCGGTCGTGATTCCGTCGGCGTTGTCGTGGATCCTTGCGAGCTTGCACGTCAGTTTCGGTTTTGCGTTGGTCGGCGCCGTGGTCGGGGAGTTTTTGGGATCGAAACAGGGCATTGGGCTGTTGATCTCGACGGCGCAGGGCGCTTTTAACTCCAGCGGGGTGTTTGCCGCGATGATCGTGCTGGCCGTGGTGGCCTTGGCGACGGATTACCTGATCACCGCGCTTGAGCGGCGGTTGTTGAAGTGGCGGCCTGCGGCCGTGTGATACCGCGCCAACGGCGCCCGGGATGAGAAGGAGCGCTTAGGCGATGTTGTCCAGTTTGCGTGCGCGGTTGTTCGGATGGTTGCTGCTGCCGCTGTTAAGCTTCTTGCTGATATCCGCCGCGCTCTCATACAGTTCGGCACGCCGTACCGCCGGACTGCTTGAAGACGATACGTTGCTGGACGCTGCGCGCGTTATCGTAGAGGCGGTGTATTGGCATGAAGGCGCGTTGTCCGCGCCTATCCCGCCAGCCGCGCTCGAACTCTTTGAATCCCCGTATCAAGACCACATTTATTACCGGGTGACGGCGCAGCCGATCGAAGGCTCGCCCGAGGTGGCCTTGACCGATACCGGTGCCCGGCAACGATTGCTGGCAGGCACACCGGATTTACCTATGCGTGCTGCGGGAGTAACCGCTCCCGCGGAATATCCCGAATTATCCATGCGGTCTCCACCACCCCTGGGTGCCGACCTTGCCTCAATCGGCGGATCGACTAATAAAAAAAACGTCGCCGCGAACAGTCCGCGTGACGCGGGAGAATCGCCAGACCATGACGATGGTGGTGGTCCCCCCCGTTACTTCGACGCCATGTATAACGGACTTTCGCTACGGGCGGTCGCCTATGATCGCCTGGTGTACGACGCGGGACGTACTGATCGTGTCACGGTCGTTGTCGCAAAAACCCGGGCGTCCGAGGCGGGCATGGTGCAGGACTTATGGCATCCGCAATTGTGGCGCCAGGTATTGCTTGCCTGCCTGGCATTGCTGCTCGTTCCGGTTGGCCTCACCATCGAACTGAAGCCGCTGATCCGTCTGCGTGATGATGTTGCCAACCGCGATCCCACCGCATTGGTACCGCTTCGCACGGCACATTTGCCTGCCGAGCTGCGGCCTATCGTGGACACGATAAACCAGAGCATTGCCCGTTTGAAGCAACAGGCCAGCACGCAGAGGCAATTCATCGCCGATGCCGCGCACCAGATGCGTACGCCATTGACGGTACTCGACACGCAATTGCAATACCTGCAACAGGTGGGTGCGGGGTCGCCTGGATGGCAAGAAGCGCTTGCGGGAATACAGCGGACGAGTAAGCGGATGGCCTCGATGACAAACCAGTTATTGATGTTGGCGCAGGCGGAGGCTGCCACGCGCCATCCATTGACATCTCGAGTGGATCTCGCGGAAGTCATCGGTGACGTTCTTGCCGAGATGGTTGTCACCGCGGAGCGTCACGCAATCGATCTGGGCGCTGAGTGGGATACCAGCATCCCAGGGCGGCGGGATTCGGACGGTACCCCAGTGCCGATGCCGGTGGCGGGCAACGCCGGCCTGCTTAACGCCATGATCTTGAATCTCGTGGACAACGCGATTCGCTACACGGCGGCGCATTGGGCACGCAACAGGGCAAGATCGGGCGCCGCGTTGTGTCTGGCCGAGGACGGTACGCATGCCGAGGTCGGCACGCATGGCAGCGATGCAAAGCCGGGCCGTGTTGGTGGGCAAGTCACGGTGTCGTGCCGATATGCAGTGCATCCGGGTAATGGCGACGCGTTCGGCAACCCCGTTCGTGAAGTTGTTTTGTCGGTCACCGATAACGGTCCCGGCATTCCGGCGGAAGCGAGGGCGCACGTCTTCGAGCGATTCTATCGCGTGCATGGCGAAGTAGACAGTGACGGCTCGGGCCTGGGACTGTCAATCGTCCAACAGATCGTGCAGGCCCACCACGGTTCTGTGGCGCTTACCATGCCGCTTTATACCAGTGTGCCGGCGATGGCGCATGGTGCAGCGGTGGCACACTCGAATGGCGCCAATGCCACAGGCTTATGCGTGACCGTGCGTTTGCCTGCGTGGCCTGCGTCGGAAGAAAGGGGATCGATATGAAGCTGCTGCTGGTGGAAGACAATGTCGAGTTATCGCGTTGGCTCGTCAATTTATTGCACGAGGAGCAATTCGCCGTCGATTGCGCGGCCAACGGCGAGGGTGCGGAGACGTTGTTAAAAGCGCATGGCTATGACGTGGTGCTGCTCGACATGCGCTTGCCTGGCATCAGCGGAAAACATGTTTTAAGCCGCTTGAGGCGTCACGGCGATAACGTGCCGGTCATGATGCTGACGGCGCACGGGTCGATCGAGGATAAGGTGGATTGTTTCGGTTTAGGGGCTGACGACTATGTGGTCAAGCCCTTTGACGCTCGGGAACTGGTGGCCCGGATCAAAGCGTTGGTGCGTCGTCGCCTGGATGACCGATCAGGCCGGTTGCGCTGTGGCGATTTGCATTACCTTACCGAGGCGCGCGAGTTCCGTTGCGGTGACGCACCCCTTGTCTTGCGCCGACGTGAACATGCGATACTGGAGGCGTTGATGCTACGGCAGGGCAAGACGGTGTCGAAGACGGCCTTGATGCAAAGTGTCTATGGTGTCGACGATGACGCGAGCGCCGACGCCATTGATATCTATATCCATCGCTTGCGTAAACAAATCGCTGGCAGTGGTGCCGAGATATCGACCTTGCGGGGACTCGGCTATATCTTACGTACCCGGATTGAGGCGCCCGCTTAGCGCGCCGCGATCCATCGCCACTCCCATGGCCGTGCGATAGCGCAGCGGGCATTGCCCCCTTCGCGTTCCACGCCTTATACCCCGCTTATTGCGAGCGTTGCACCTTCAGGGGCCCCGGGCCCTGGCAGGTCGGCATCATTTCTATCGCATTGATGTTAACGTGTTCCGGCAGCGACAGCAGCCAGCTCACCGTGTTCGCGATGTCTTCCGCATTGAGCGGTACCGTATCTTGATAAACCGCAGCGGCCTTGCTGTCGTCGCCCTTGAACCGGGTGTTCGAGAACTCGGTGCCACCCACCAGACCAGGCTCGATTGATGACACCCGCACATTCTTACCAACCAGATCCGAGCGCAGGTTCAACGTGAACTGATGCACGAACGCCTTCGTCGCGCCGTAGACGTTTCCGCCCGGGTAAGGATAGATCCCGGCCGTGGAGCCGATATTGATGATCCAGCCGGCATTGCGTTCGACCATGGCCGGCAAGGCGGCGTGCGAGCAGTAGACCAGGCCTTTGATGTTCGTATCGATCATCGTCTCCCAGTCATCCAGATCTGCCTTGTCCGCCGTTTCCAAACCCAATGCCAGCCCGGCGTTATTGATCACGGCATCCAACGCACCGACTTTCTCGGCAATCCAGGCAAACG
Source organism: Robbsia andropogonis (assembly GCF_000970345.1). Classification (GTDB taxonomy): domain Bacteria; phylum Pseudomonadota; class Gammaproteobacteria; order Burkholderiales; family Burkholderiaceae; genus Robbsia; species Robbsia andropogonis. The sequence continues at coordinate 132,277 of NZ_LAQU01000016.1, forward strand.
TGGCGTGCACGTCGTCGCGCTTCGTCACGTCGAGCGTGCGCGGAATCAACTGGCTGCCCAACTCGGCGGCCAGCGCGTCGAGACGCGCCTGACGGCGGCCGGTGGCAATGACGGTGTGACCTTCCTGGATCAGGCGGCGGGCAATCGCTTCACCAAATCCGGCGCTGGCGCCGGTTACGAGAATATTCATAGGGCGGATGGACGGTTCGCGGTGCGGTGGAAGTGACCGCGTGGTGGAAAACCCCTATCGTAACCCGTTCGTGCGCCGCATGTGAAAGCGCGCACGCGTATTCACCGTCCCGTGGGCCGATTACGCACCGCATTAACCGGATTGCGACCCCGGAGCGATTGATATGTCACTGTGCTCTAAAAACTGTATCCTTTTATTCTCGTTTGGCCTGTACATGCCGACAAAATGTCGCAGGCATATGCTTGGAACGCACACATAAAGCAGCGGAGCGGCACATGGCAGACCCGAAGATCGAAACCTACAACAATCCGGCCGGCGGCTGGGGCGCACTGAAATACGTGGCAATCAACATATTCAAGGAAAAGATTGTCAGTAAGAGCATGCGTACCCTGCTAGCGCAGAATCAACCGGATGGTTTCGATTGTCCGGGCTGCGCCTGGCCGGATCGTAATCACGCGTCCACGTTCGAATTCTGCGAGAACGGGGTGAAGGCGGTGGCTGCCGAAGCGACGTCGAAACGCGTCACGCGGCAGTTTTTTGCCGATCACACCGTGACCAGCTTGCTGGCGCAAACCGATTACGAACTTGAGCAGCATGGGCGCCTGACCGAGCCGATGATCTACGACGCGACCAGCGATAAATACAAGCCGATTGCATGGGACGATGCTTTCGCGCTTGTTGGCGCGCATCTGCGTGCGCTGCCTCATCCCGACCAAGCATCGTTTTATACATCCGGCCGGGCCAGTAACGAGGCTGCTTTCCTGTTCCAGCTGTTTGTCCGGGAGTATGGCACGAACAATTTCCCGGACTGCTCGAACATGTGTCACGAACCTACCAGCAAAGGGTTGCCGCCCGCGGTGGGCATCGGCAAGGGCACCGTGACGCTGGACGACTTTGATGCGTGCGACACGCTTCTCATTTTCGGTCAGAACCCGGCGACGAACCACCCACGGATGATGGGGGAGTTGCGCGAATGCGCTAAGCGTGGTGCCACCATTGTGTCGATCAATCCGTTGCGTGAGCGGGGCTTGGAGCGTTTTGCCAGCCCGCAGCATGTTCATGACATGCTCTCGACGACGGGAACGCCGATCAGTTCGATGTTTATTCAACCCTCGCTGGGTGGCGACCTCGCGCTGATCAAGGGCCTGATCAAGCATGTCATCGAACGCGATGACGCCGCCATCGCCAGCGGTGCCGAGCGCATTGTCGACGTCGACTTCCTCACCGAGCATACGCTGGGGTTCGAGGCGCTGGCCGCCGATAGTCGGGCCGAACGCTGGGATCTGATCGTCGCTGAGTCCGGTGTGCCATACGACCAGATCGTGCGGTTGGCCGAGGTCTACATCAAGGGGCGCGCCGTGATCTCGACCTGGGGCATGGGCCTGACGCAGCACAAGTACGCCGTCGGTACAATTCAGATGCTGACGAACCTGATGTTGTTACGGGGCAATATCGGTCGCCTCGGCGCGGGGCTCTGTCCCGTGCGCGGACATTCGAACGTGCAGGGCGACCGTACCGTCGGCATTGACGAGCGCCCGCCGGCAGCAATGCTTGATCGGATGGAAAAAGTGTTCGGCTTCAAGGTTCCGCGCACGCACGGGCTGGACGTGGTGGGAACCATTCAGGCAATGCTGGATAAGCAGGTAAAGGTGTTTGTCGCCCTGGGTGGCAATTTCCTGATGGCCTCGCCAGACACACCGCGCGTGGCGCAAGCACTGGAAAACTGCGACCTGACCGTGCAGATCACGACCAAATTAAATCGGAGCCATTTGGTGCATGGTCGCGATGCGCTGATCTTGCCAACCCTCGGTCGCACCGAAATCGACATGCAGGCCGGTGTCGCGCAGGGCGTGACCGTCGAGGATTCGATGAGCATGGTTCATATCTCATACGGGATCAACAAGCCAGCCTCCCCGGATTTGCTGTCCGAGATCGCGATTGTCGGACGGATGGCGGCGGCAACGCTGCCGCAGAGTGCGATCCCGTATCTCTGGTACATCGACGATTACGCCAGGATTCGCGATGCGATCGAATCGGTGTTCGATGCATTCAAGGATTACAACGCACGTGTTGCAAAACCGGGCGGCTTCCATCTTGGGGTTGCCTCGCGTGACCGGGTCTGGAAGACGGCGTCCGGCAAAGCCGAGTTCAAGGTCCATGCGATACCGACGGATTCCCCTATTCATCGCGCCAAGGCCCGTTTCGGAGATCGACTGCTGACGCTGATGACCACGCGCTCGCATGACCAATACAACACGACGATCTACGGGATGGACGATCGCTACCGTGGCGTGTTTGGCCAGCGGCGCGTGATTTTTGCGTGCAAGGCGGATCTCGACCGTCTCGGCTTCAAGGACGGTGAACGCATCAATCTGGTCAGCGTCTGGGACGATGGCGTCACGCGTCGCGCGGACGATTTCCTGCTTGTCGAGTATGACATTCCGGCTGGCTGCATCGCCGGTTACTACCCCGAGACGAACCCGTTGGTGCCGTTGGACAGTTTTGCCGATGGCGCTCGCACGCCAACGTCGAAATCCATCCCGGTGCTGATGGAAAAAGTCACGGTATTACATGCGACGTCGCCTGGCTCGGTGCGAGATACCGTTGTCGTCTGATGCGCGCCGCTGACGACACCTCGCCGGAAGCACAGCTGGCACGCCTGCTGGCGACGCTTGCAGACCCCTCCGCCGACGGTGGTCTGTCACTTGCTCGGGTCAGCAAGCGCAGCGGGTTGCCGATGAGCACGTTGCGCCGTCTACTATCGGCGCTGGGCGATGCCGATCTTGTCGTTTGGTCTCTCCAAGATAACGGTCGCGGCACCGCGCGACTCACGCAGGCCGGTCGTTCGCTGATTGCCGACACGCTTTCTCCACTCGATACATCGTCCTCGTCTTCGCACTCGATGCCGGATTAAACGCATCAGATTCCACGCCTCGCCGTAGCGGGAAACTTCTCCGCGCGTTTTACCGATATTCATCGTATTTTGAAAACCCTTACGATGAGGTCGATGATATTTTGCTGCTGTGGCATATTGTCGCGCCCGCGATTCCTGATTTTGTTCTTCCTTTCATCGTAGAAAATTTGAAAGCGTAATGAAAAAAAATCTTTATGCATCAAATGTACTAACTAGCTAGTTCATTATGAGTTTTTTCATAGGCCATCTATTATTGTGAATTTTGCAATTATTCATCGATAGCTGACGATATCTATTTCGTAATGAATATGTAATACAGCTTCTCATGCAATGACCGAGAGCTTTGTATGATGGGCCCCGGACCGTCAGCTGCTACATACCATCGTTCCATAAGGCATCACGCAACTGCCGCGTGACAGGACTAGTATCAAGATGAGCCGGGTATGGGCTGACAATGCAATTCACAAGCATCCAGAGGGTAGATATGCGCAGACGCGGATTTCTCGTATCGATCGCGCTGCTGATAGGCAGTGTGACCGTAGCAAAAGCGAAGGTGATCTGGGGCGGGATGCCTTGGACCGGGAAGGCGTCGGCGGCCCCTCAGCCGGTTGTGGCCGACGGCTGGAAGTTTTTCACCGCCGGAGAAGCGGAGCTGGTGGCGGCGCTGTCGGACCGAATCATTCCAGCGGATGAGCTGAGCATTGGCGGCAAGGAGGCAGGCTGCGCGGTTTTTATCGATGCGCAATTGGCGGGCGCTTACGGGAAAGGGAGCTATCTTTATCTGGATGGTCCGCTCAAGCAAGGTCTTCCGCAGGCCGGCCCCCAGTTCAAGGAAGGTCCTGCTGCACGGTGGCGCGCTGGTTTGGCCGCTTTCGATTCCGCGGTCAAAGCCAAGAGTGGCAAGCCTTTCGTTGCGCTGACCCCGGCCGAACAGGACATGATGATTGGTCAATGGGAGGCTGGCACGCTGCCCATGTCCGGTGTCAATGCAAAACAGTTCTTTAATCTGGTGCTCTGGAACGTGCGCGAAGGCTATTTTTCAGACCCGATCTACGGTGGCAACAAGAACATGGCTGGCTGGAAAATGCTGGGTTTTCCTGGCGCGCAATACGATTTTCGCGACTACATCGACAAGCCAGGGCAGAAACTGGACATCAAACCGGTCAGTTTTATTCGCAAGCCCACCCAGACGACTTAAAGACCAGGCATTTGTAGCTAAAAACGTTGTGAACGGCATCATCGATTCATAACGACAGGTCTTCACAATACAGAGCAAGGAGTATCCAATATGGCGCAAAAGCGGCCAAAAGTGGATGCCGTCATCGTTGGCCTAGGATGGGCCGGTTCGCTGATGGCGAACGAGTTGACGGAAGCAGGATTGAACGTCGTGGCCATCGAGCGCGGTTCGTGGCGTGACACCAGTACCGATTTTCCGACCAGCATCGACACCGATGAACTGCGTTTTGCGCGGCGTCGTGAATTGTTGCAGCCATTGAGCGTGGAGACGATGACGTTTCGTAACCGCCCGGATCAGGAAGCGCTCCCTTTGCGCGACTTGAACACTTATCAGTTTGGCTGGGGTGTGGGCGGTGCGGGCGCGCACTGGAATGGCATGACGTGGCGTTTCCTGCCGACCGACTTCGTGACGTACTCGCATACGGTTGAAAAGTACGGTAAGGGTAAATTCGTCGAGGGGTTGCAGGTGCAGGACTGGGGGGTGACGTACGATGACCTCGAGCCGTTTTACGACAAATTCGAACGCATTGCCGGAACGTCGGGGAAGGCGGGCAATATCCAGGGCCAGAAGATCGAGGGGGGCAATATCTTCGAAGGGCCGCGCAAGCGCGACTACCCGCTGCCACC